>NZ_MTQM01000009.1 GCF_001984105.1 Microbacterium sp. CSI-V
CGGGGGGGGGGCGGGGCGGGATGCCGGGAGGTCAGTCGGTGGGGGCGGCCTTCTTCGCCGCGTCGGCGACGGAATCGACGGCGTCGGCGGTCGCCTCGACGGCGGACGCCGCGACGCTCCTGGCATCGTCCAGGATGTCCGACAGGCGGGATTCCTGCTCGTGGTAGGCGTCGCTCAGGTGGTCGGCGAACTCGCCGATCCGGGCGTCGACCTGAGCGAGCAGTTCTTGACCGCGGGGGTCCTTGTTGACCAGGTGCGCGGCGACGAAGCCTCCGGCGATGCCCAATACGAACCAGACGAGGCTTCTCACGTTCACCACTTCTTCCTCGAGCGAGCGCCGCGGACGCGGCATCCCTTCATCGTAGGCGACAGGGTCGCGCGAGCGCGCGCCCGGAGGGATGGATGCCACGCCCCCGGCATCCGCCCGGGAACGACGAAGGGCGCCGGGAGAACCCGGCGCCCTTCGGCTCGTGAGTCGTGGACTCAGCGAGCGGCGTAGTACTCGACGACGAGCTGCACGTCACACGTGACGGGCACCTCGGCGCGCTTGGGGCGACGCACGAGCTTCGCCTGCAGCGTGGCCAGGTCGACCTCGAGGTAACCGGGAACGGGGGGCAGCACCTCGGCGTGCCCGCCGGCGGCGGCGACCTGGAAGGGCTCGAGACCCTCGCTCTTCGGCTTGACGTGGATCTGCTGACCCGGCTTCACGCGGAACGACGGGCGGTCCACGAGCTGGCCGTCGACCAGGATGTGGCGGTGCACGACGAGCTGGCGGGCCTGAGCGGTGGTGCGGGCGAAGCCGGCACGCACGACCAGGGCGTCCAGACGCATCTCGAGGAGCTCGACCAGGTTCTCACCGGTCAGGCCATCGGTGCGACGTGCCTCGTTGAACGCGATGCGCAGCTGCTTCTCGCGGATGCCGTACTGCTCGCGCAGACGCTGCTTCTCGCGCAGGCGGACGGCGTAGTCGCTGTCGGCCTTGCGCTTGGTGCGGCCGTGCTCGCCGGGAGCGTAGGGACGCTTCTCGAGGTAGCGGGCGGCCTTGGGGGTGAGCGCGACGCCGAGGGCGCGCGACAGACGGACCTTGCGGCGGTCCTGGGACTTCGTTGCCACGAAGTGCTCCTTCCGATGACGTGGCCGCGCGTTTCGCGGCTCACGGACGTATCACGCTCTCTTCGCCCTGTCCGGACTGCACGCCGGGGCATGCCGGAAGGTCGGTGAAGAAGAGAGGGGATGCCCGAAAACTCTGTTTCGAACCGATTAAGCCTATCAGACGGCCGTCGCGACGAACGAGGTCCAGGTCAGCGAGAACAGCGGCACGTAGAGCACGGCGACCAGGAGCGCGTGGGTGACGACGAAGGCGCTCGCCTCCAGCGCCTTGCCGGGCTGACGCAGATGGGCGACGAGCTTGCGGAGGAGGGACACGGGATGCCGCACATCCCAGCTGTTCACGCGCAGATAGCGGCCGAGATAGACCCCGACGGCGCCGAGCACGATGACCACCGCCGCCAGGACCCAGCTGGCCGTCGGCGGCACGGCGTCGTCGGGCTCCTCGTAGACGACGAAGAGCGCGTGCAGGATGCCGAGGCTCAGCACCGCGTTGCCGAGACCGGAGAGGGTCAGCACGAGCGTCTGGATGATGTCGTACCAAAGTGGAACCGGGGAGTCCGCCGTCCTATGGCTGAAGTTGAGCTCGGTGATGAGGTACACCGAGTTGGGGAAGAGCAGAAGCCACACGCCCGTCGCGAGGGCGAGGTAGATGGGCAGCACGACGACGCCCGCGTCGGGTGCGACATCGGCCAGACGCGTGAGCACCGGGGCGAGCACCGTGAGCCCGACGACGACACCGATCGCCGTCACGACCGGAAGCGTCGACAGCCCGATGTTCAGCAGCATCGGCCGGTACACAGCGACGCGGTAGATCTTCGCCCGCAGCACGACCAGCACGACCGCGTAGACGTCGAGGACGATCACGGCGGCGGCGGCGAGGAGAGCGGCGGTCACCGCGACAGCGTCGCACGGAACGCACGGGGCCCTCGTGCCGCGGCGTCGGATTTCACCCGCCGTCGAGGATGCGGCGGATCTTCTCGAGCCGGGCCGAGACCTCGCGTTCGGCGCCGTGCGTGGTCGGCTGGTAGTAGCGCTTCCCCCGCAGTTCGTCGGGGAGGTACTGCTGCGCGACGATGCCGATGTCACTGTCGTGCGCGTACTTGTAGCCCTTGCCGTGCCCGAGTCGCTTCGCGCCCGCGTAGTGGGCGTCGCGCAGATGGACGGGCACGCGACCGAACCCGCCGGCCCGCACGTCGGCGATCGCGGCGTTGATGGCGTTGTACGCCGCATTCGATTTCGCCGTGGTCGCGAGGTACACCGTCGCCTCGGCGAGTGGGATGCGTCCCTCCGGCATCCCGATGAAGGCGACCGCGTCCGCCGCGGCGACGGCGATCTGCAGGGCCTGCGGGTCGGCGAGACCGATGTCTTCCGCGGCGGAGATGACCAGTCGGCGGGCGATGAACCGCGGGTCCTCCCCGGCCTCGATCATGCGCGCGAGGTAGTGGATCGCCGCATCCGCGTCCGATCCGCGGATCGACTTGATGAACGCGCTGATGACGTCGTAGTGCTCGTCGCCCTGGCGGTCGTAGCGCAGCAGCGCGCGGTCGACGGCCTGGGAGATGTGGTCACCGGTGATGACGGGCCGCGGGTCGACATCCGCGTCTTCGTCGTCCTCGGCATCGACGTCGCGGTCCTCGGCATCGCCGTCGCGTGCCGCGTCGTCCGCGGCCACGGAGGCGGCGGCCTCGAGTGCGGTGAGCGCACGGCGCGCGTCGCCGGATGCCAGGCGCACGAGCGCCGAACGCGCCTCGTCGCTCAGGACCACACGGTCGTCGAGGCCGCGCGGGTCGGTCACGGCACGATCGACGAGGGCGCCCAGATCGTCGTCGCCGAGCGGGCGCAGGGTGAGCAGCAGCGACCGCGACAGCAGCGGCGAGATGACGGAGAACGAGGGGTTCTCGGTCGTGGCGGCGATCAACACCACCCACCCGTTCTCGACGCCCGGCAGCAGCGCGTCCTGCTGCGCCTTCGTGAAGCGGTGGATCTCGTCGAGGAAGAGGATCGTCGATTGTCCGTACAGGTCGCGCTGGGTGAGGGCCTCCTGCATGACCTCGCGGACGTCCTTCACCCCGGCGGTGATCGCCGAGAGCTCCACGAAACGACGACCGGACGACCGGGCGATCGCCTGCGCCAGAGTCGTCTTGCCCGTGCCCGGAGGCCCCCAGAGGATGACCGAGACGGCGGATCCGGATGCCGAGGAGTCGGTGCCCGCGAGCGTGACCAGGGGCGAGCCGGGGCGCAGCAGATGACCCTGGCCGGCGACCTCGTCGAGGCTCGTCGGGCGCATCCGCACCGCGAGCGGGGTCTGGCCCTGGAAGAGGGCGGAAGCACTGGTCACCGATCCAGGCTAATCGCGACCGCCGACAACGGATCGAGCGCCTTTGGGGGCTCATCGGCGGGGTGCGTAGGATCGGGGCGGTCCGCGAGCGGTGGAAAGAGGTCGATGTGGCGACGGGTGGCAAGGATCGACAGAGTCGTGCGCAGCGCGAGCGGTCGCGGGCGTATCAGGCCCGCCAAGAGCTCCACCGACGTCAGGGACGTCGGCGCACGCGCGACAACGTGCTCGCGCTCGTCGTCGGTCTCGTCGTGATCGGCGCGGCGGTCGGACTGCAGACCGTCTACTTCGTCGCCGGTCCCGGCGCTCCCGCGCCCCAGCCCACGGTCGTCGACACGCCGAGCCCGGCGTCCACCGGCCCGCTGCTGCCCGACCCCTCGGTCTCGCCCACCCCGTGAGCCTGTGACGACGGCATCCGTCGTACTAGGCTCGGAGGGTCCTTCTCCCCCAGGCGGCCCTGCCGCGATGAGGTGCTTTCCGTGACTTCCGTTCCTTCCTCCGACTCCCCCGACACCACCCCCGCCGTCGCCGACGACGACACGGCTGTCGACGAGACCCCCCAGACCGCCGTGGATGAGACCGCGGCCGAGGCCGCTCCGGCCGCCGCCGAAGACGGCGAGGCCGACCAGGATCCCGCCGAGGAGACTCCTGTCGAGGAGACTCCCGCCGAGGAGGCTCCTGTCGAGGAGGCTCCGGACGAGGAAGCGCCCGCCGAGGTGTCTGCTGAGGGGACTCCGGACGAGGAAGCGTCCACCGCCCCCGTCGAAGACGCGGACGCGCCCGTCGAGAGCGCGCCTGCCGCTCCCAAGGCCGCCCCCGCACCCGGTCCGCGGCCCGGACCGCGCCCCGGTGCGCGCGTCGCGGCTCCGGTCGAGCCGTGGGGTCGAGTCGACGAGGACGGCACCGTTTCGGTGCGCGAGGGCGGCGAATGGCGGGTCGTCGGGCAGTACCCCGACGGCACGCCCGACGAGGCCCTGGCCTACTACACGCGCAAGTTCGCCGACCTCGCCGGCGAGGTGACCCTCCTCGAGGTGCGTCACCGTCGCGGCGGTGCATCCGCCTCCGACCTGCGCTCGACCGCGGCCACGGTGCGGGCCAAGGTCGACGGTGCCGCAGCCGTCGGCGACCTCGCCGCACTGCTCGAGCGACTGGACGCCCTGACGGCCGAGCTGGCCGAGGCCACCGAGACCGAAGCGGCAGCGGCCAAGGAAGCCGTCGACGACGCCGTGCGCGAGCGCACCGAGATCGTCGAGCAGGCCGAAGCCCTCGCCGCCCGCGACCCGCAGTCGGTGCAGTGGAAGCAGATGACCGCCGACATGTCGGATCTGTTCGACCGGTGGCAGGCTCACCAGCAGAACGGCCCGCGCCTGCCGAAGTCGACCGCTCAGCAGCTGTGGCGCCGTTTCCGCGACGCGCGAGCGACGGTCGACCGCCACCGCCGCGAATTCTTCTCCGCGCTCGACGAGACGCACAAGTCCGCGCGCGACGCCAAGACGCGCCTGGTCGAGCGGGCCGAGGCGCTCGCGCCCCGCGGCGAGGACGGCATCCCCGCCTACCGCGACCTCCTCGACGAGTGGAAGGCCTCCGGCCGCGCCGGCCGCAAGGTCGACGATGCCTTGTGGGCCCGGTTCAAGGCGGCGGGCGACGCGCTCTACGGCGCCCGCATCGAACGCGAGACCGCCGATGCCGAGGCATCCAAGGAGAAGATCGAGCAGAAGCGCGCCCTGCTGGAGGAGGCCGCGCCGATCGTCGACGAGAAGAACCTCGCGACGGCTCGACAGAAGCTGACCGCGATCCAGCGGCAGTGGGATGAGATCGGCCGCATCTTCCCCCGCGACAAGGAGCGCGTCCTCGACGACGAGCTCCGCAAGATCGAGCAGAGCGTCCGCACCCGCGAGGACGCGGAGTGGAAGCGCAACGATCCGGAGCAGAAGGCGCGTGCCAACGACATGACGCGTCAGCTGACAGACGCGATCGAGAAGCTCGAGGCCGAACTCGCCGCTGCCCAGGCCAAGGACGACAAGCGCGCCGCGGCCCAGGCGTCCGAGGCCCTCGAGGCGCGTCGCACGTGGCTGCGCGCGCTCGGCGGCTGAGCGTTCTCCACAGCTCGGCGTCCCCGGGACGCCGCGGCAGAGACCATCCCGGCACACTGACGGGATGGTCTCTCCTTTTCTGTACTTCCCCGGCGAACGGCTGTCACTGGCGGAGCTGACCGCGGCCTGCCTGGACGGTCTGCTCACGCCCATCGGTGAGGGGTTCATGCCCGCCGACGCCGTCGAGACCTCCTGGATGCGGGCGCGGAGTCTGGCACCCCTGGTCGGCGCGAAGTGGGCGGCGGTTCGATCCAGCGCCGCGTGGATCCACGGCGGCGCCGGCCTCGAACCGGCACGGCATCACCTCCAGCGCGCCTCCGCCGAGCGGGCACGGCCGCCGCGCACGACGGGGGTCGCCACCCACGACGTCCGGATCGCGTCCGCCGACGTCGTGACGATCGCCGGTGTCCTGGTGGCGAGCCCGGAGCGCACGCTGGTGGATCTCGCCCGCTCCGGGAACGACGCCGACGTCGCTGTCGCGCGCGCGTGGGCTCTGGCTGAGCCGCGCCTCGTCGGGGAGGCGCAGCGGTGGCTCGGCCGGCATCCGCGGTTCCCCTTCGGACGTCGGGCCGACGAGCTGCTGAGGACTCTCGGAGTCGAGTGATCCGCGCGGAAGGTCAGGACGAGGTGACGCGATAGACGTCGTAGACCGCGTCGATGCGTCGCACGGCGTTCAGCACGCGGTCCAGATGCACGGTGTCGCCCATCTCGAACACGAACTTGCTGAGAGCGAGCCGGTCGTTCGTCGTCGAGACGGTCGCGGACAGGATGTTGACGTGGTGCTCGCTCAGCACCCGGGTGACGTCGCTCAGCAGACCCGAACGGTCGAGCGCCTCGACCTGGATCTGCACGAGGAACACGCTCTTGGTGGTCGGAGCCCACTCGACGTCGATGAGCCTCTCGGGGTCTTCCCGGAGCGACTTCACGTTCGTGCAGTCGGAGCGGTGCACGGAGACGCCGCTCCCCCGCGTGACGAAGCCGACGATCTCGTCGCCCGGTACCGGGGTGCAGCACTTCGCGAGCTTCACCAGGATGTCGGGGGCGCCGCGCACCAGCACGCCCGAGTCGCCGCCGCGCGGGGCGCGGCTGCGGCCGAACTGCGGCAGATCGATCGGCCCGGTGGAGGTGTCGTCGGCGCTGACGAGCGCCGTGACCTTCTCGATGACCGACTGCGTCGAGACGTGTCCCTCGCCAACCGCCGCGTACAGCGCGGAGACGTCCTCGTAGTGGAACCCGCGCGCGACCTCGGTGAACGAGTCCTGGTTCATCAGGCGCTGCAACGGAAGGTTCTGCCGGCGCATCGCCCGTGCGATGGAGTCCTTGCCCTGCTCGATCGCCTCTTCGCGGCGTTCCTTCGTGAACCAGCCGCGGATCTTGTTGCGCGCACGGGTGCTCTTGACGAAACCGAGCCAGTCCTGGCTGGGGCCCGCGTCCGGGTTCTTCGACGTGAAGACCTCGACGACGTCGCCCGACTGCAGCTCGGTCTCCAGGGGGACGAGTCGCCCGTTGACCTTGGCGCCCATCGTGCGGTGGCCGATCTCGGTGTGCACGGCGTACGCGAAGTCGACGGGTGTCGCGCCCTTCGGCAGACCGATGACGCGGCCCTTCGGCGTGAAGACGTAGACCTCTTTCGCGCCGATCTCGAAGCGCAGCGAGTCCAGGAACTCGCCCGGGTCGGCCGTTTCCGCCTGCCAGTCGGAGATGCGGGCGATCCAGGCCATGTCGGTGTCGGAGGCCTTGGCATCCGTCTTCCCGCCGGCCATCCGCTCTTTGTACTTCCAGTGCGCGGCGACGCCGAACTCCGCCTGCTGGTGCATCTCGTGCGTGCGGATCTGGATCTCGACCGTTCGGCCGCTGGGGCCGATCACCGTCGTGTGCAGCGACTGGTAGAGGTTGAACTTCGGGGTGGCGATGTAGTCCTTGAAGCGGCCCGGCAGCGGTGTCCAGCGCGCGTGGATGGCACCCAGCACCGCGTAACAGTCGCGCACGGTGCCGACGAGGATCCGGATGCCGATCAGGTCGTAGATGTCGTCGAACTCACGCCCCCGCACGACCATCTTCTGGTACACGGAGTACAGCTGCTTGGGGCGCCCCATGACGCGGCCGCGGACGCGGAGCTCGCGAAGGTCGGAGTCGATGTCCTCGATCACGGTCTGCACGTACTGCTCGCGCTGGGGCGTGCGCTGACGCACCAGGCTCTCGATCTCGGCGTAGAGCTTGGGGTGCAGGACGGCGAACGAGAGGTCTTCGAGTTCGCTCTTGATGGCCTGGATGCCGAGGCGGTGGGCGAGCGGCGCGTAGATCTCGAGTGTCTCGGTGGCCTTCTTCGCGGCCTTGTGGGGCGGGACGAAACCCCACGTGCGCGCGTTGTGCAGACGGTCGGCGAGCTTGATCAGCAGGACGCGGATGTCGCGCGACATCGCGACGATCATCTTGCGGACGGTCTCGGCCTGCGCGCTCTCGCCGTACTTGACCTTGTCGAGCTTGGTGACGCCGTCGACCAGCATCGCGACCTCGTCGCCGAAGTCGGCGGCCAGTTCGTCGAGCGGGTACCCGGTGTCTTCCACCGTGTCGTGCAGCAGCGCCGCGGCGATCGCCTTGGGGCCGAGGCCCAGCTCGGCGAGGATCTGCGCGACGGCGAGCGGGTGGGTGATGTACGGCTCGCCGCTCTGACGCTTCTGCCCCTCGTGGGCCTTGTCGGCGACGGCGTAGGCGCGCTCGATGATGCCGAGATCGCCCTTGGGGTGGTGCGTGCGGACGGTGCGCAAGAGCTTGTCGACGTCGTCGCGGCGGGCGGCGCGCGAGAAGATGCGCGGGACCAATCGCCGGAGCGATGACGGCGGCGGCGCGGGGGACGTGGTCTCGGTCATCGATCCCCTCCCCCGGGTGCTGCGATCAGTCTTCCCATCCTACGCCGCGCGGGGCCGGTGCCCGCCGTCAGGCGGGGACACCGGCCTTCGCGCGCGCGGCCACGACGCGGGCGTCGCGCTGCTGGATCGGCTTCTCGCCCTGGCGCAGGAGCGCGTAGAGCGGGACCGCGACGAACAGCGTCGAGTACGCGGCGACGATCGTGCCGACGAAGATCGACAGCGAGATGTCGCTCAGCGTGCGGGCGCCGAGCGGCACACCGATGAAGAGGATCGCACCGACGGGCAGGATCGCCACGACCGTGGTGTTGATCGAGCGGATCAGCGTCTGGTTCGCCGCGAGGTTGACCGACTCCGCGTAGGTGCGTCCCGAGATCTCCCCGTCCTGCCGGGTGTTCTCCCGCACCTTGTCGAAGACGACCGTCGTGTCGTACAGCGAATACGAGAGGATCGTCAGGAATCCGATCACGGCGGCCGGTGAGATCTCGAAGCCGAACACGGCGTAGACGCCGATCGTGATCACGAGCACGTCGACCAGACCGATGATCGCGGCCACCGACATCTTCCAGGTGCGGAAGTACAGGGCGAGGATCACGAACGTCAGCGCGAGGAAGATCGCCAGACCCCACAGCGACTGGCGGGTGACGTCCGCGCCCCAGGTCGGGCCGATGAACGAGTTCGTGACCTCGCTCGTCGGGACCCCGTACCCTTCGGCGAGGGCCGAGGAGACGGCCTGCGTCTGAGCGTCGTCGAGCTGATCCGTCTGGACGCGGACCGCCTGGCCGCTGATCGTGGTCACGCGGGTCGCGGTGCCGGGCACCACGGAGGTCACGGCCTCGGTCGCGATCGCCTGATCGAAGGATGCCGGGTTGGAGACGGTGAACTGCGATCCGCCGGTGAACTCGATCGAGAACTGCACCGGGCGGAACAGCGGGACCAGGGCCGCGCCGATCACGAGCACCGCGGCGATGATGAACCACAGGCGGCGGCGCTGGACGAACGGGAAGGACGTCTTGCCCGAGTAGAGGTCGTTTCCGAGCTGCGTCATGGAGCGCATCAGTCGTCTCCCTCCTTCGTGGGGCGGGTACTGCCCTGGGCTGCGGCGAGCTCCGCGCGCTTGCGCTCCGCGATCGTCTGCCGGCGCTGGGCTTCGCCGCGTGAGCGGTTGGCGCGGCCGGAGACGGCAGCGGCGGGGGCGCGGAACTGCGCGCGACCGCGGTAGACGGCGCCGAGCGCCTCGGGGTCCATTCCCGACAGGGGGTGGCCCGAGCCGAAGAAGCGCGTCCGCGCCAGCAGCTGCATCACCGGGTGCGTGAAGAGGATGAAGATGAGGATGTCGATCGCGGTCGTGAGCCCGAGCGTGAACGCGAAGCCCTTCACGGTGGCATCCGCGAGGATGTAGAGCACGACGGCCGCGAGGATGTTGATCGACTTCGAGATGTAGATCGTGCGCTTCGCGCGCGCCCAGCCGTCCTCGACGGCGGCGGTGATGGACTTGCCGTCGCGGAGTTCGTCGCGGATGCGTTCGAAGTAGACGATGAACGAGTCGGCGGTGAAGCCGATCGTGACGATCAGACCCGCGACGCCCGCCAACGACAGGCGGAAGCCCATCCGCCAGGCCAGGATGCAGAGCAGGACGTAGGTCAGGACCGCCATGACGCCGAGGGACGCGATGATCACCGTTCCGAGCGCGCGGTAGACGATCAGCGAGTAGACGGCGACCAGCCCGAGTCCGATAAGGCCCGCGATGAGGCCGACCTGCAGCTGCTGAGAGCCGAGGGTGGCCGAGACGGTGTCCGAGCTGACGACGGTGAAGCTCAGCGGCAGCGCGCCGTACTTCAGCTGGTCGGCGAGGGCCTTGGACGACTCCTGCGTGAAGCTGCCCGTGATGCTCGGGCGGCCGTCCACGATGATCCCGTTCATCGACGGCGCGGAGAGGACCGTGCCGTCGAGCACGAAGGCGAACTGGTTCAGAGGGGCCTGGGCGCCGTAGAGGCGCTGGCTGATCTTGCCGAAGGTCTCGGTGCCCTGGTCGTTGAAGACGAGGTTCACGGCCCACTGCCCGGTGTTCTGCTCCTGGCCGTTCGTCGCGTTGCTGATGTCGGTGCCATCGAGCTCGACCGGTCCGAGGATGTACTTGATCGACCCGTCTTCGCTGCACGTGATGAGCGGCTGGTCGACGGGAGCCTGGGCCGGGTTGTTCGTCGGGTTGGCGCAGTCGTACGCGAGGAACTGGGCCTGCAGGGCCGGGGTGATCCACGACGTGTCGCTGCCGCTGGTCGGCGACGCGGTGGGTGTGGCCTGCAGCGACGGGTCGGGGGTCGGGTACGGCGTGTTCTGGCCGTCCTCGCCGACGAACGACGTCGCGGGCGAACCGGTGAACAGCACCGCGCGCAGCTGCAGCTGCGCGGAGCTCTGGATCCGCTGGCGCGTGGCTTCGTCGGCCTCGCCGGGGATCTGCACGACGATGTTCTTCCCGCCCTCGGTCGCCACATCCGCCTCACCGACACCGGAGGCGTCGACGCGCTGACGGATGATCGACACCGCCTGGTCGAGCTGGTCCTTGTTGGGGTCGGCGCCGTCGGTGGTCTGAGCTTGCAGGATGATCTGGGTGCCGCCCTGCAGATCGAGAGCGAGGGACGGGGCCCAGGAGCTGGCCTGGAAGACGTACACACCGAGCGAGTTGATGCCGAACAGCACGCCCGTGATGGCGAGCAGTCCGAGCAGTACGCGCCAGGCGTGACGGACGGGAGTTGAGGGCGCCACGGAGTCGGCTTTCTGTGCGGCGGTGAACGGGAAGGGCGGAGGGACGTCAGGCCTGCGGGCGGTCCTTGTCGTCGCGCTCGGCCTCAGCCTGTCGGGCACGGTGGTCGTCGCTGATCGAGGTGATGTCGCCGTCGGCGACGCCGGCGACGTACTCGGCCTCGGACTCCTCGGCCGCGATGAACTCGTCCTCGGTCACGAAGCCCTCGGCGGGGCTCACGATGCGGAGAACGGCCTGGCTGTGCACCTTGATGACCACGCCGGGAGCGATCTCGACCTGGGCGGGCTTGTCGAGGTCTTCACCGTCGTACTCGACGATCGTGCCGTACAGGCCACCCTGCAGCAGCACCTCGGAGCCGGGAACGGTCTGGCGCGCCTTCTCCTCCTGCTCGAGCTTCTGCTTCTGCATGCGACGACGCGAGCTGTAGAACATGAAGACCAGCAGGCCGATCAGCAGAATGATCAGGCCGTAGTTGGCGAAGAAGCTCGCGAAATCCATGGAGGCGGTGCACCTTTCGATTCAGGCGCACCGTGCGGCACTGCCTGTGGGGGTCGGGGAATCCCCCGCCGAGTATAGGTCATCCCCCTTGACTGAATCGGAGCAGTCCGTCGGGGTGGGGAGCGCCGAGGTGGTCGTACGCTTCGGGCGTCGCGACCCGGCCGCGCGGGGTGCGCCCCATGAAGCCGATCCGCACGAGATACGGCTCGACGACCGACTCGATGGTCTCCGGCTCCTCGCCGACGGCGACCGCCAGGGTGCTGAGGCCGACCGGCCCCCCGCGGAACCGTCGTACGAGGGCGTCGAGCACCGCCCGGTCGAGGCGGTCCAAGCCGATGGCATCCACGTCGTAGAGGTCGAGCGCGGCGTCGACCGTGCGGACGTCGGCGTCGCCGGCATCCGTCCCGGTCGAGGGCCCGTGCACGACGAGGTAGTCGCGCACGCGCCGCAGCAGACGGTTGGCGATGCGGGGCGTGCCGCGCGAGCGGCGGGCGATCTCGGTGCGTGCGGTGCCGGGAAGACCGACGTCGAGCATGGATGCCGACCGCGAGACGACCCGCTCGAGCTCTTCCGGCTCGTAGTACTCGAGGTGGGCGGTGAAGCCGAACCGGTCGCGCAGCGGGTTGGGGAGGAGTCCCGCGCGCGTCGTCGCCCCCACCAGCGTGAAGGGAGCGAGGTCGAGGGGGATGCTCGTCGCCCCGGCCCCCTTGCCGACCATGATGTCGATGCGGAAGTCCTCCATCGCGAGGTACAGCATCTCTTCGGCGGAGCGCGCCATGCGATGGATCTCGTCGATGAAGAGCACCTCGCCCGGTGTCAGCGACGACAGCAGCGCGGCGAGGTCGCCCGCGTGCTGGATGGCCGGTCCGCTGGACAGGCGCAGCGGGCGGCCGCTCTCGTGCGCCACGATCATCGCGAGCGTGGTCTTGCCGAGGCCGGGAGGGCCCGAGAGCAGGATGTGGTCGGGCGAGCGCTGCTGGATGCGAGCCGCGTCGAGGAGGAGTTGCAGTTGACCGCGCACCTTCTGCTGTCCGACGAACTCGCTGAGCGAGGTGGGACGCAGGGCGCCCTCGATCGCCAGCTCGGTCTCGTCGTCGGGGGAGCCGGCGTCGCGCACGACGTCAGCCACCGACGGGCTCCTTGCGCGCGGGGCCCAGCAGCGCGAGCGTGAGCCGGAGCAGTGCCTGGACCGAGGCCCGGTCGGCGTCGGCGGCGTTCTCGGCGACGGATGCCACGGCCTCGGCCGCGACGCGTTCGCTCCACCCGAGTCCGATGAGGGCCTGGGTGACCTGCAGGGGTACCTGACCGTGCGGGGCGACCGCGGCCGGGGCTTGCGTCGCGGGGACGGCGAGCTTCCCGGCGAGCTGCACCACGATGAGCTTCGCGGTCTTCGGGCCGATTCCCGATACGCGCTTGAAGGGCGCATCGTCGTCATCGGTGACCGCCTGTGCGATCTGCGGCACCGTCAGCGACGAGAGCACCCCCATCGCGGACTTCGGCCCGACGCCGGTGACGCCGATGAGCTGCGTGAAGACCGTCAGCTCTTCGCGCGTCTCGAAACCGAAGAGCGACAGGGCGTCTTCGCGGACCACGAGGTGCGTGTGCAGGTGGACCTGCGCACCGACGTGGGTGGTCCGCGCGACCTGGGGAGTCACCGCCACCGAGAGCCCCACTCCCCCGACGACCACGACGAGTGCGTCGTCGCCGACGTGCGCGGCGACACCCTGCAGCGAAGAGATCATGGGTCGAGCCTACGCGCCGGTTCGGACCTTTGTTCGAGCGACACGCGTCGCCGGGGCGCTCTGTCGCTTCTCGGCATCGCGCCACGCCCTCTGGGCGGGGGTCAGGGCACCGCCGGTCGCGGGCGCAGCCGCTCCCCCGCGCCAGCCGTGACACAGGGCGATGGCGAGGGCGTCGGCCGCGTCGGCGGGCTGGGGAAGGGCATCCAGGCGGAGTACCCGCGCCACCATCGTCTGCACCTGCAGCTTGTCGGCCGAGCCGTAGCCGGTCACGGCGGCCTTGACCTCGCTCGGCGTGTGGGTGGCCGCGGGGATTCCGTGTTCGGCGGCGAGCAGGAGGGCGATGCCGCTGGCCTGCGCGGTACCCATCACCGAGTGGCGGTTGTTCTGGGCGAACACGCGCTCGACGGCGACGACGTGGGGATCGTGGGCGTTCAGCACCGCGCGGATCCCCGCGGCGATCGCGGCGAGGCGCTTCTCGATGGGATCGGCGACGGCGGAGCGGACCACCCCGACATGCACGAGGGATGCCGTGCGGTCGGGCGAGACGTCGACCACGCCGATGCCGCAGCGCGTCAGGCCCGGGTCGATGCCGAGGACGCGCAGAGAACGAGACACGACCCCCACGCTAGGCGCAGGGGTCGTGGAGAAGGGCAGGGCGCGCCCTTACTCGTCGTTCTCGAGCTCGGCCTGCACCTCGGGGGTCATGTCGAAGTTCGTGTAGACGTTCTGCACGTCGTCGCTGTCTTCGAGGGCGTCGATCAAACGGAAGACCTTGCGGGCGGTGTCGGCGTCGACCTCGACCTTGAGGGAGGGGACGAACTCGACGTCGGCGGAGTCGTACTCGATGCCGGCCTCCTGCAGCGCGGAGCGCACCGACACGAGGTCGCTCGCCTCGGTGATGACGCCGAAGCCCTCGCCGTGCGGCTCGACCTCTTCGGCGCCGGCCTCGAGCACGGCGAGCATGACGTCGTCCTCGGTGGTGCCCTCGGACGGGACCACGATGACGCCCTTCCGGCTGAAGTTGTAGGCGACGCTGCCCGGGTCGGCGAGGGTGCCGCCGTTACGACTGAGGGCGGTACGCACCTCGGCCGCGGCGCGGTTCTTGTTGTCGGTCAGACACTCGATGAGGAAGGCGACGCCGTTGGGGCCGTAGCCCTCGTACATGATCGAGGCGTACTCGACGGCCTCGCCGCCGATACCGGCCCCGCGCTTGATCGCACGGTCGATGTTGTCTTTGGGGACCGAGGTCTTCTTGGCCTTGAGCACCGCGTCGAAGAGCGTCGGGTTGCCCTGGAGGTCCGCCCCACCGAGCTTGGCGGCGACCTCGATGTTCTTGATCAGCTTGGCCCACGACTTGGCGCGGCGGGAGTCGATGACCGCCTTCTTGTGCTTGGTCGTGGCCCATTTGGAGTGTCCGGACATGGGTTCCAGTCTAGAGCGCGGGCGCCGACACCCCGGCGCGGTTGCGGACACGGTCGAGGAAGCGTGCGTGGAAGCGCGTCTCGCCGGTGGATTCGGGGTGAAACGCGAGCCCCAGGAGGTTGTCCTGCTCCACGGCGACGACGCGACCGTCGGGCAGGGTCGCCAGGGGGGTGGCATCCGGGCCCGTCTCGGTCACCACGGGCGCGCGGATGAACACGGCGTGCACCGGCGGCTCGCCCAGGACGGGGACGGCCAGGTCGGTCTCGAACGACTGCGTCTGCGAGCCGAACGCGTTGCGCTGCACCCGGACGTCGAGCCCGCCGAACGTGCGCTGGCCCTCGATCGCGCCGTCGATGTGGTCGGCGAGGAGGATCAGCCCCGCGCACGTGCCGAGCACCGGGAGGCCGTCGGCGATCGCGGCGCGGATCGGATCGAACAGGTCGAACGCCCGCGCGAGCTTGTCGATGACGCTCGACTCCCCGCCCGGGAGCACGAGCCCCTCCACCTCGACCAGCTCCGACGTCCGCCGGACGGGCCGGGCGTCGGCGCCCAGGTCCGCGAGCACGCGCAGGTGCTCGCGGACATCGCCCTGGAGGGCGAGGACGCCGACGCGGGGGCTGTTACCAGCCACGCTCGGCCAGGCGGTGCGGCGCGGGGAGGTCGGCGACGTTGATGCCCACCATCGCCTCGCCGAGACCGCGCGAAGCCTCGGCCACGACCTTCGGGTCGTCGTGGAAGGTGGTGGCCTTCACGATCGCGGCGGCACGCTGCGCGGGGTTCCCGGACTTGAAGATGCCCGACCCGACGAACACGCCGTCGGCGCCGAGTTGCATCATCATCGCGGCGTCGGCCGGGGTGGCCACGCCGCCGGCGGTGAAGAGGACCACCGGGAGCTTCCCGGTCTCGGCGATCTCGGCGACGAGTTCGTACGGGGCCTGCAGCTCCTTGGCCGCGACGTACAGCTCGTCCTTGGTCTTCGCGCGCAGCGCGTTGATCTCGCCCGTGATGGTCCGGATGTGCTTGGTCGCCTCGGAGACGTCGCCGGTCCCGGCCTCGCCCTTCGAGCGGATCATCGCCGCGCCCTCGGTGATGCGGCGGAGAGCCTCGCCCAGGTTGGTCGCGCCGCACACGAACGGAACGGTGAAGTTCCACTTGTCGATGTGGTTGACGTAGTCGGCGGGCGAGAGCACCTCGGACTCGTCGATGTAGTCGACACCGAGCTCCTGCAGGATCTGCGCCTCGACGAAGTGCCCGATGCGCGCCTTGGCCATCACGGGGATCGAGACCGTCGCGATGATGTCGTCGATGAGGTCGGGGTCGCTCATGCGGGCCACGCCGCCCTGCGCGCGGATGTCCGCGGGAACGCGCTCGAGGGCCATGACGGCGACGGCGCCGGCATCCTCGGCGATGCGGGCCTGCTCCGCGGTGACGACGTCCATGATGACGCCGCCCTTGAGCATCTCGGCGAGTCCGCGCTTGACGCGGGAGGTTCCGGTGTCGGTCATTGTCGATTCCCTTCGCGCTTCGGGGCGCTTTTTTGGCTTAGGCCAAACCGTAGCATGACGCAGGACGTAGGCTGGAGGGAGCGAGAGGGGAGGGGGCGCATGACCGTCGACATCACCGGGCGCTCGGCATCCGAGATCGCCGCGGACCTGCGGGAGCGCATCGAGCGCGGACAGCTGCAGCCGGGCGATGCACTCGCCCCCGTGCGCGCCCTCGCCGCCGAGCTCGGCGTGAACCGCAACACCGTCGTCGCCGCCTACCGCCTGCTCGCCCAGGCCGGACTCGTCGTCGCGCGCGGGCGGGGCGGCACGCGGGTCGCCGGCCTCGCTCCCGTGGCGCAGGAGGGGTATGCGGCCGGGACCGTGCTGCGCGACGTCGGCACGGGCAACCCCGACCCGTCGCTCATCCCCGACCCCGCCGCCGCCCTCGCGCGGTCGGGTCGTCCCGTGCTGTACGGCGAGCCGGTCGTCGACCCGGGGCTGGAGGCGTGGGCACGCGAATGGATGGCCGAGGGACTGCCCGACGGTGCTCCCCGCATCACCGTGACCAGCGGCGCGAGCGACGCGATCGAGCGACTGCTGGCCCAGGCACTGCAGCGCGACGACGCCGTCGCCCTCGAAGACCCCTGCTTCCTCTCGGCGCTGCACACGGTCCGTCAGGGCGGCTATCGCGCGGTGCCGGTGGCGGTGGATGCCGAGGGCATGACCGTCGAGGGGTTGCGGGCCGCGCTGGCCGACGGCGTCCGGGCGGTGATCTGCACGCCGCGCGCGCACAACCCCACCGGCGCGAGCCTCACCGAAGAACGCGCGGCGCAGCTTCGGGCGGTGCTCGCGGACCACCCCTACGTGCTGGTCATCGAGGACGACCACTTCTCGCTGCTCTCGCGCGCTCCCCTCCGCTCGGTCATCGGGGACGCCCAGCAGCGGTGGGCCCGCATCCGCTCGGTGTCGAAGTTCCTCGGACCGGACATGTGCCTCGCGGTCGTGGCATCCGACGACGAGACCGCCGACCGACTCGCGCTGCGTCTCACCCCGGGCACGACCTGGGTGAGCCACATCCTCCAGCGGCTCACGCTCGCCCTCGTCACCGACCCCGAGGTGCGCCAGGGGATCGACCGGGCCGCGGCGCACTACGCCGCCCGCAACGACGCGTTCGCGGCAGCCCTCGAGACCCGCGGACTGCCCGTCTCCGTCGGCGACGGCCTCAACCTGTGGATGCCGCTCCCGGTCCCCGCCGCCCGTGTTCGCGAAGACCTCATGCGCCGCGGCTGGCTGGTCCGCGACGGCGACCACTTCTTCCTCTCCCCCGACACCGCCGGCGACTACCTCCGCCTCACCGTCCACCAGCTCGACGACCAGGAGGCGACGGCCCTCGCCGACGACCTCGCCACGGCCGTCGCCGCGCTCCGGCCGACGCCGCGAGGTGGGAGGATCGAAGGATGAAGGTCCTCTCGATCCAGTCGGCCGTCGCGTACGGCCACGTCGGAAACTCGGCCGCCGTCTTCCCGCTCCAGCGCATCGGCGTGGAGGTGCTGCCCGTCTACACGGTCACCTTTTCCAACCACACCGGCTACGGCGCGTGGCGAGGGCCCCTGATCTCCCCCTCCGACGTCGCGGACGTCATCACCGGGATCGAGGAGCGCGGGGTCCTCGGCGAGATCGACGTGGTCCTGTCGGGCTACCAGGGCGGCGAGGGCATCGCCGACGTCATCATCGACGCCGTCGCGCGGGTGAAGAAGGCGAATCCGGACGCCGTCTACGCGTGCGACCCGGTCATGGGCAACGCCAAATCGGGCTGCTTCGTCGCACCGGCCATCCCCGAGCTCCTGCGCGAGCGGGTGATCCCGGTGGCGGACATCATCACGCCCAACCAGTTCGAACTCGGCTTCCTCACCGGCACCGAGCCCGGGAGCATCGAGTCGACGCTCGACTCCGCCGACCTCGCGCGCGCCCGCGGACCCCGCACGGTCCTCGTCACGAGCGTCGAGCGACCCGACCGCGAGCCCGACACGATCGAGATGATGGTCGTCGACGACGGCGGTGCCTGGATCGTGCAGACGCCGCTCATCCCGATGAAGGCCAACGGCTCGGGCGACGTCACGGCAGCGCTCTTCACGTCCCACTACCGCCGGAGCGGCGACGCCGCCGACGCGCTCGCGCGCACGGCATCCAGCGTGTTCGATCTGCTCTCGAACACGTACGAGGCCGGCTCGCGCGAGCTGCTGCTCGTCGAGTCGCAGGAGGCGTACGCGCACCCGCGCCTGCAGTTCCCCGTGCGGCGGGTGCGCTGAGGCATCCCCCGCCCGCCGGGTCCCGGCGTCAGCCGCCGTAGACCTCGGTGTACGCGTCGAGCCAGCCGGCGGTGTCGCGCGGGCACATGTACGTCGTGCCGTAGACCATGAGGTTGGCGATGGGCGCCTCCGCCGCCGTGCGCTCGTCCCCCTCGAGGCTCTGGTCGACGAGCTGGGCGAAGAGCGGCGACGTCGCCACGTGCGTGCGGAGCGTATCCGCATTCACGACGTGCGAGTTCAGGATCGCGGTCTCGCACGCGTCGGAGACGAGGGCGAGCGAGAGGCTCTCGTCATCGGCGGTCCACTCGAACCCCTGCTCCTCGACGTAGGACTTCTGGTCTTCGATGAACTGCTTCTGCGCCGGGGTGACCGCCAGCGGCGTGCCGTCGAGGGGCAGCTGCTGCTCCTGAAGGAAGCGATCGCGCTCGGCGATCGGATCCTCCGCCGCCGCGCCCGCGTCGGGGCTGGAGTCGTCCGTCGGGGAAGGAGTCGCGAGGAAGGGATCTTCGGGCGCGGTCACGGGCGCCTGCATCCCGTCCGGCCCGAGGGGACTCGGAAGCCGGAAGCATCCCGTCGTCGTCCCGAGCGCCGCAGCGACGATGAGGGTCAGGACGAGGGGACGCAGGGGAGCCTTCATTCCCCTACCGTAGCGGCCGGGCGCGCACTCCCCCGTCGATCGGTGGGTCAGGCGTTCCACGCGTCGGCGACGGTGCGGCGCACGTCGCCGAGCAACTGGGGCAGGGCTTTGGTCTTGGCGATGATCGGGAAGAAGTTGGCATCCGATGCCCACCGGGGAACGATGTGCTGGTGCAGGTGCGCGTCGACGCCGGCGCCGGCGATCGCCCCCTGGTTCATGCCGAGGTTGAATCCGTCGCAGCGCGACACGGCGCGGAGCACGCGCATGCCGCGCTGCGTCAGCGCGCCGATCTCGGCGACCTCTTCGTCGGTCGCCTGGTCGTAGGTGGCGATGTGGCGGTACGGGCACACGAGCAGGTGTCCGGAGTTGTACGGGAAGAGGTTGAGCAGCACGTACGCGCTTTTTCCCCGGGCGACGATCAGGCCGTCCTCGTCCGACTTCCCCGGAGCCGCGCAGAACGGGCAGTTCTGCTCCATCGGCTCACGACCGGCCTGGATGTAGGCCATGCGGTGCGGTGTCCACAGACGCTGGAACTCGTCGGGCACCCCCGGGAGCTCCGCGGCGGCGATGATCTGCGCATCGCCGCCGTCGGAGGCATCCGGTTCGTTCGTCACGCCAGCTCCTCGGCGGTGTCGACGAGTGCGCGGGTCGCGATCGCGCCGGTGATGCGCGCGATGGCCTCGTCGACCGGGATGCCGTTGAGCTGCGTGCCGTCGCGGAAGCGGAACGACACGGTGCCACCGGCGCGGTCGGCCTCGCCGGCGATGAGCTGGAGCGGCACCTTCTGCGTGGTGTGCGTGCGGATCTTCTTCTGCATGCGGTCGTCGCTGTGGTCGACCTCGGCGCGCACGCCCTTCGTGCGGAGCTCGGCGACGATGCCGTCGAGGTACTCGCCGTACTCCGCGGCCACCGGCACCGCCACGACCTGCACGGGCGAGAGCCACACCGGGAACGCGCCGGCGTAGTGCTCGAGCAGGATGGCGAAGAAGCGCTCCACCGAGCCGAAGAGCGCACGGTGGATCATCACGGGACGGTGCTTCTCGCCGTCGGGCCCGGTGTACTCCAACTCGAAGCGCTCGGGCTGGTTGAAATCGAGCTGGATCGTCGACATCTGCCAGGTGCGGCCGATCGCGTCGCGGGCCTGCACCGAGATCTTCGGGCCGTAGAACGCGGCTCCGCCCGGGTCGGGGACGAGCTCGAGGCCGGAGGCCTCGGCGACCTCTCGGAGGGTCTCGGTCGCCTCGGTCCACAGCGTGTCGTCGCCGATGAACTTGGGGTTGCCCTCCTCCTTCGTCGACAGCTCGAGGTAGAAGTCGTGCAGGCCGTAGTCGCGCAGCGTCTGCAGCACGAAGTCGAGGCTGTGGGTCAGCTCGCCCTTCACCTGGTCGGCGGTGACGTAGATGTGCGTGTCGTCCTGGGTCATGCCGCGCACGCGGGTCAGGCCCGCGAGCGTGCCGCTCTTCTCGTAGCGGTAGACCGACCCGAACTCGCTCAGCCGCAGGGGCAGCTCGCGGTAACTGCGACCGCGCGAGCGGAAGATCAGGTTGTGGAACGGGCAGTTCATGGGCTTCAGGTAGTACTCCTGGCCCTCGCGCGACACGTGCCCGTCGGCATCCACGACCTCGTCGAGCGTCATCGGGGGGTACATGCCGTCGGCGTACCACTGCAGGTGACCGCTGGTGATGAACAGGTCGCCCTTGGTGATGTGGGGCGTGTTCACCACCTGGTAGCCGCTGGCGAGCAGACGCTCGCGCATGTAGCGCTCGATCTCGTACCGGATGATTCCGCCCTTGGGGTGGAACACGCTCAGGCCCGGGCCGATCTCGTCGGGGAACGAGAAGAGGTCGAGCTCCTTGCCGAGCTTGCGGTGGTCGCGCTTGGCGGCCTCTTCCAGACGGTGCTGGTAGGCGCGCAGGTCGTCCTTGGTCGCCCAGGCGGTGCCGTAGATGCGCTGCAGCTGCGGGTTCTTCTCGCTGCCGCGCCAGTAGGCGCCGGCGATGCGGGTGAGGTCCCAGCCGTTGCCGATCAGGCGCGTGCCCGGGACGTGCGGTCCGCGGCACAGGTCTTTCCAGACGGTCTCGCCGTCGCGGTTGACGTTGTCGTAGATCGTCAGCTCGCCGGCGCCGACCTCGACGTTCGCGCCCTCGGCGGCCTCGGCGGATCCGCCCTTGAGGCCGATCAGCTCGAGCTTGAACGGCTCGTCGGTGAGTTCTGCCCGGGCCTCGTCGTCGGTGACGACGCGGCGCACGAAACGCTGGTTCTCGCGGACGATCCGCTCCATCTCCTTCTTGATGACCTTGAGGTCTTCCGGAGTGAAGGGCTCGTCGACCTGGAAGTCGTAGTAGAAGCCGTCGGTGACGGGCGGTCCGATGCCGAGGTTCGCCTGGGGCTTCACGCGCTGCACGGCCTGGGCGAGCACGTGCGCCGTCGAGTGCCGCAGGATCGACAGCCCCTCGGGGCTGTCGATCGTCACCGGCTCGATCCGGTCGTGCGCGTGGACGGTCGTCGCGAGGTCTTTCAGCTCACCGTTCACGCGCAGGGCGACGACCGAACGGTCGGGGAAGAGGGCGAAGCCGTCGGCGGGATAGGTCTGCTCCGACGGCAGGGCGGCATCAGTCAAGGCGGTCTCCTGGATGGGTCGATTCCAGGCTACCCGCCGGGCGTGGCCTCGACGGCACGCGGAGTGCCGCATAGTGGAGCGGTGACTCTGGCCATCATCGGCGGCGTGCTGTGGATCCTCGGCATCATCGCGCTCCTCGTCGGCATCTTCCCCGCCGACCAGGCCCTCGCCGTCGCCGACCGCGTCTGGCCCATCCTGCTGTTCGTGGTCGCTGTCACGGTGGTGGCGGAGCTGGCATCCAAGGCGGGGTTGTTCGACGTCGTCGCCGCCCGCCTCGCGCGGATCGCGCGCGGGCGCACGGCGTGGTTGTGGGTGCTCGTCGTCGCACTGGCCACCGTCGCGACGGCCTTCCTCTCTCTGGACACGACCGCGGTGCTGCTCACCCCGGTCGTGGTGGCCATGGCGGTGGCCCGGAAGCTCGACCCGCTGCCTTTCGCGTTCGTCACGGTGGTGCTCGCGAACACCGCGTCCCTCTTCCTGCCCGTGTCCAATCTCACGAACCTGCTGGCATCCGACGCGCTGGGCGGCCACGACCCCGTGGCCTTCCTCGCTCTGCTCGGCCCGTCCGCGCTCATCGCCGTCGCGGTGTCGGTGGTGGTCCTGACGGTGGTGTTCCTGCGAAAGCTGCCGAAGACGTACCCGGATGCCGCCTCCCCCGCCGTCGCGGACCCCGTCCTGCTGCGCGTGTCCGCCGTCGTCACCGTGGCCCTGCTGCCCCTGCTCGTGATCGGGCTGGACCCGTGGATGCCGGCCCTCGCGGCCGCGGTCGTGCTCATCGTGACCTTCGCCCTGCGCGCGCCCCGGGCTCTCGGCATCCGGCTCGTACCCTGGTCGCTGCTCGTGTTCGCGGGCGGGCTGTTCCTCGCCGTCGGCGCGCTCGAAGCCGTGGGCATCGGTCGCGTCACGTCGGTGCTCGCCGGCTCGGGCGACGACCTCGTGTCGCTGTGGCAGTTGGCGGGTGTCGGAGCGCTCGCGGCGAACGGGATCAACAACCTCCCGGCCTACCTCGCGATGGAGTCGGTCGCCGGCTCCCCCGTGCGTCTGGCGGCACTCCTCATCGGGGTGAATGCGGGACCGATCGTCACGCCGTGGGCCTCGCTCGCGACGCTGCTGTGGCACGACCGGTTGGTGGCGGCGGGAGTCGAGGTCCGATGGAGCCGGTTCATCCTCCTCGGTGCCGTCATCGCGCCGCTGATCCTCGTGCTCGCCGTCCTGCCTCTGGCGCTGTGAGCGTCAGCCCTCGTGGGCGCGGCTCCAGGCCTTCTGAGGTTCGATGAGCCAGACCGCGAACCCCTCCCGGAGCTCGTACGGCCGGCCCGTGTAGAGGGTGGCGATGCGATCGATGTACGGCAGGGCTTCGGCGCCCGCGATGCGCGCGACGGCCTCGCCACGGACGAACGCCATCGCGTAGGGATCGTCGACGGCGGTGACCGAGACCGCGACCCGCGGATCGCGGGAGAGATTGCGATCCTTGAGCCCGCCGGATTCAGTGAAGATCGCGAGGCGGTCGCCCTCCGCGCCCACCCACACGGGCACCGTGTGCGGGGAGCCGTCGCGCATCAACGTGGCGAGGTGCGCGACGGCGCGGGTCTCGAAGTACGGCTTCGCGGTCGTCCAGTCGCTCATGTCGGCGATAACCCCCCGATCGTCGGGCGCATTCCGGGTCAGGAGCGCGAGGCCATCGGAGCCTGGTCGTTGGGGACCTCGCGGAAGACCATCTCCTCGCGATGCGGCTGCTCGCGGACGGCGACATCGTCGGGCTCGGGGATGACGTACAGGCCGCGTCCCGAGTTGGCGTTGTACGTCAGGGCGTGGAGCCACGTGCTGCTCAGCTGCGGGTTCCGACTGCCGTGGTACTTGAACACCATCGACACGTTGGGGTGGATGTACACGGTGGTCCGGCCGCCGCCGATGCTGATGTCGTCCTTCCAGGTGAAGGGGAAGCTCTCGCCGCGCCGCACCTTCGCCATGATCACCGCCTGCAGATGGGCGAGGAGACGATCCTCGAAATCGACTTTGATGTTGCCGTCGTAGATGAATTTGCCCATGGCAGCCCTCCGGGGAGGCATCCCGCGGACCGCGCATTCCTGGCGAGAAATGACGAACGCGGATGAAAGGGGATGCCAACGCTCTCGGGGGCAACATCTCGCGAATCCCCCCGAAACGCAAACCCGGTTGCGGCCGAGCGGGTTTGGAGCTATGTCCGTTTCGCGCAGGAATCACTCTCCCCGCGAGATGCGGAGGATGACGCGGTCGCCGGGGCGGCGCTGCAGTCGGCGCACGAACGCTTCCAAGCCGATGATGGCGCGGAACTGCCACCCATACTTGCGTCGCAGCGCCGCGTCGGCGCGGCGCTCGTCGACGCTCGGACCGGCGATGCGTCCGCGGGCCTCGACGACGACGGCATCCGGTTCCACGGCTCCCATGCGGGAACAGGGACGCAGCGTGACGCGGTCGTCGTTGCGAAGGCGCTTGACCTTCCCGGTCTTGCGTTCGGTCGTGACGACCAGCTCGTCGCCGTCCCGCGCGATCCACACGGGCGTCGCAACTGCGGTGCCGTCGCGCTTGAAAGTCGCGAGGGAGACGAACGGCGACGACGCGATCTCACGCCAGAGGGTGTCGGGGACGGTCATGCGTTTCACGCTAGTGCGAGCGAATTGCTCGGCCCCCGGGCTTGCGCATCGTGAATCACCACTGCGCTCATATGAAACGTTGAGCATTGTTCACACGAATGGAACACATCGTGCATGAGCCCTCTTCGCCGGGCGTGGGATTCTTCGAGGTAAGGAGGTCCGCATGTCTCGCCACCACATCGCGACCCACGCCTACGATTTCCGCCGAGGTTGGGTGCGCATCCCCCCGACCTCGCTGACCGCGGAGCACGCGGTGTCGTTGCGGGATCAGGGGTTCACCATCGTCCGCTCGCGTCGCGGCTGGTTCAGCTCGCGCGAGCTTCCCCTCAGCTGGTACCTGCGGCGCGTGGACGGCGGTGTGTCCGACCTGACCCGCATCCCCGTGTCGCCCGCGGAGCAGGCGGCCGCGCTGCGCGAACGGCTCGACGACACCCCGGATGCCGAACCGGCAGCCGACGAGGCCGATCCGGTGCGCCCGTCGACACGCCGCGTGCGGCAGCGCGCGGGCGACGAGGAGCAGTAGCGGGGCGTCCGGGTCGCCGGCGGGTGGCAGGCGCTCCTCTGCTCATCGACGGCGCTTCGACCCGCCGGTGCGCGGGCGGAAAAGCGAAAACCCCCGGCAAGCCGGGGGTTTCAGGTGGTGCGCGATACTGGGATCGAACCAGTGACCTCTTCCGTGTCAGGGAAGCGCGCTACCGCTGCGCCAATCGCGCCTATGAAGGCTGTTCAGTTGTAGGCGAGGTGGCGACGGGATTCGAACCCGTGTAAACGGCTTTGCAGGCCGGTGCCTAGCCGCTCGGCCACGCCACCGTGTGTGGTTCGACCCACGTGTCGTGATCTCCCGTCGGAAACCTGACGGCGATCTTCACACTCGAGCGGATGACGAGACTCGAACTCGCGACCCCAACCTTGGCAAGGTTGTGCGCTACCAACTGCGCTACATCCGCATTTCGTTCCCGGGGCTTGCCCCGAGCACTCGTAAGACATTACCCGATTGCGAGGCGTGCGCAAAACCGGACGCGGCCCGCGCGTGTCCGCCGCCACGGTCGGGAGAGGCTCCCCGAATCGGGTAAGGTAGTCGAGTCCCGTTCGGGACATTGGGCGATTGGCGCAGTTGGTAGCGCGCTTCCTTCACACGGAAGAGGTCGTCGGTTCGAGTCCGGCATCGCCCACCGCACAGCCCCCGGTTCGCCGGGGGCTTCGTCGTCTCCCGGCGGCGCCTGGGCTGACGGCATCCCTTCCCCTAGGCTCTGCCCATGGAGCAGACCGCCACCCGTCCCCCGCCCGGCACTCGACTGCGCGGGTACTCCTCGGCGGTCGTCCTCGTCGTCGGCGTCCTCCTCGTGCCGATGGTGATCACCGTCGCCTCCAACAGCTGGACCCCGCCGGACGCACACGATTACGTGCGCATGGCGTTCGCGCAGGTGGCGGGAGCAGTGGTCGCCATGACGGCCGCGGTGGGTCTCGTCATCCACCGGATCGCCCGTCGCAGTCCGCTCCGTGACACCGTCTGGTTCGGTCTGATCGCGGCGGCGATCGTCGCATGGCAGGTCTCGAACCTCTCCTTCGCGGCGGACATGCTGCTCCAGCGACTGCTTCCCGCAGGCGTCTGACACCGCGACGGATCGTCGAGACTGCATCTCGCTGACAACTCCGCTGCAGCGTGCAGTGGAGATGTCAGGCGGATGCAGTCTCGCGGAATGCGACCCGCACCACGCCGTGCGCGCCCGGCACCACGCCGTGCGCGCCCGGCTCAGCCCAGGCGCCACCCGTAGCGGGCCTGGAGAGCGGATGCCACGGCCTCGAAGCGGCGTCGGTCCAGGGCTGCGGCCTCCCGGCGCATGCCGGCGTCGTGCACGAGGTAGAGCTGCTCGATGTCGACCCACGACGGGCGGCGCTGCGGGTCCCACTCCCCAGTGCCGAGCGCCAGATAATCGGTGTCGCCCGCGTGCGGCTTGCTGGTGAGGCGCACGGCGTAGGAGCGGGTGGCATCCGCTCGCCCGATGACGAGCACTGGCCGGTCCTTGCCGCGTCCGTCGCGTTCTTCGTACGGCACCCAGGTCCACACGATCTCGCCGCCGTCGGGCGCGCCGTCGCGTTGCGGGGCGTAGGAGAGCGTCATTCGTCGCGGAGGGGCGACCTCCACCGTCGCGGTCTCACCGGAGCCCTGGCCGGGCCGTGGGGGCGCGGACGGGCTCGTTGCGGCAGCGCCGGACCCCTGGCCGGGCCGTAGCGGCGCGGAGGGCTGCGGCGACGTGGACGGCCGGAAGGCCCGCAGGAAGGCGGAGACGAGGCGTGCGGCGGTTCCCATATCCACACCCTAGACAGTGCTCCGCCGACTCCCCGACGCACGAAGAACGGGGCGCCACGGACGGATCCGTGACGCCCCGTTCCGGGGAGTGCGTATCAGCGGGCGTCGGTGAGGACGTAGCCCTCTTCGCCGTGCACGATGGTGTCGATGCCGGCGATCTCGTCCTCGTTCTTCACGCGGAAGCCGATCGTCTTCTCGATCGCGAAGCCGATGATGTAGGCGAGCACGAACGAGTAGATCAGGACCGCGAAGGCCGCGATGGCCTGCACGAGCAGCTGGTTGAAGGAGCCGCTCTCGACGAGGCCCGTGCCCCGGGCGAAGATGCCCAGGTAGAGGGTTCCGAGCAGACCACCGACCAGGTGCACGCCGACCACATCGAGCGAGTCGTCGAAGCCGAGTTTGAACTTCAGCTCGATCGCCAGGGCGCAGATCGCACCGGCGAGGAGGCCGAGCAGGATCGCCCAGATCGGGTCGAGAGAGGCGCACGCGGGGGTGATGGCGACCAGACCCGCGACGGCGCCGGAGGCGGCACCGACGGAGGTGGGCTTGCCGTCCTTGATCTTCTCGACGAGCAGCCAGCTGAGCAGGGCCGCCGCCGGGGCGATGATCGTGTTGACGAAGGCGAGGGCGGCGGTGCCGTCCGCGGCGAGCTCCGAACCGGCGTTGAAGCCGAACCAGCCGAACCACAGCAGGCCGGCGCCGAGGAGCACGAAGGGCGGGTTGTGCGGGGCGTGAGCGCCCTTCTGGAAGCCGACGCGCTTGCCGAGGACGAGCGCGAGGGCGAGGGCCGCGGCACCGGCGTTGATGTGGACCGCGGTACCACCGGCGAAGTCGATCGCGCCGACACCGAAGACGTCCTGCATGCCCTTGGTGATCCAGCCGCCGTAGGAGAACGAGCCGTCGTCGGCGAGGCCGAAGTTGAAGACCCAGCTGGCGACGGGGAAGTAGACGATGGTCGACCACAGGAATGCGAAGACCATCCACGAGCCGAACTTGGCGCGGTCGGCGATGGCGCCCGAGACGAGCGCGACGGTGATGATGGCGAACGTGGCCTGGAAGGCGACGAAGGCCAGGGGCGGGTAGGCCGCACCCTCGGGCGTCTCGAGGACACCGGTCAGGCCGAGCTCGTTGAAGTCGATCGCCCACGGGGCCTGCGTGACGCCCGCGTCAGTGGCGGGGAATGCGATCGCGTAGCCGTACAGCGCCCACAGGACTCCGATGAGTCCCATCGCGCCGAAGCTCATCATCATCATGCTGATGACGCTCTTGGCCTTCACGAGGCCGCCGTAGAAGAACGCCAGGCCGGGCGTCATGAGCAGCACGAGTGCCGCTGCTAGCAGGATGAATGCGGTGTTGCCTTGATCCATCTCGGAGGGAACCTCTCTGCAGGGACGCAGGTGTAGCGTCGGGTCCCCTCAGTGTTCACAGCCCCGGTTTCCATCGGCGTGGGAATCGTGTTTCGAACGCGTTACAGCCGCGGCGGTCGTGTAAACATCACGTTTCGCGGTGCCGCGAAGCGGCGATGAAACGGCCCGTCAGGAATGCGTCAGGGCCACGAGACGTGACACGGCACGCAGGTACTTCTTGCGGTAGCCGCCCGCGAGCATCTCGTCGGCGAACACGGTGTTCAGCGGAACCCCGGTGGCGCGGATCGGGATCTGCGCGTCGTAGGCCCGGTCGACGAACGCGACCAGTCGCAGCGCCGCGGACTGGTCGTGCAGCACCTTGACGTCGCGCAGCCCGATCGCGTCGACGCCGTCGATCAGGCGGATGAAGCGCGACGGGTGCACGCGGGCGAGGTGCGCGACGACCGCCGTGAAGTCGTCGTCGGTCGCGACGCCGCGGGAGGCGGCATCCTGGATCGCGTCAGCGTAGTCGACGTCCGTCAGCACGCGGGCCTCGCCGTCGATGGCGCGCTGACGGAAGTCGGTGCCGTCGATGCGGATCGTGCGGAAGCTGTCGGACATGGACTGGATCTCGCGCAGGAAGTCCTGCGCGGCGAAACGTCCTTCGCCGAGTGCGTTGGGGGGTGTGTTCGACGTGGCGGCGAGACGGGTCCCGGATGCCACGAGCTCGCCGAGCAGCCGGGTCATCACCATCGTGTCGCCCGGGTCGTCGAGTTCAAACTCGTCGATGCAGAGCAAATCGGAGCCGCGGAAGAGCTCGACCGCCTTGGCGTAACCGAGGACGCCGACCAGCGCGGTGTACTCGATGAACGAGCCGAAGTACTTCCGACGGGCGGGCATCGCGTGGTAGATCGACGCGAGCAGGTGGGTCTTGCCGACACCGAATCCGCCGTCCAGGTACACGCCGGGCTTCACCGGCGGGGTCTTCTCGGCGCGGCGGAAGAAGCCGGACTTCTTCGCCGGCGCACCCTGGCCGGTCGCGAAGGTCTGCAGCAGCTCCTTCGCATCCTGCTGCGAGGGGTAGGCGGCATCCGCCCGATAGGACTCGAAGGTCGCGCCGTCGAACTGCGGCGGCGGCACGAGCGCGCTCACCATCTCGGCGCCCGAGATGGCCGGCTCGCGATCGATGAGGTGCACGACACCGGTCGTCGCGGGCGTTGAGGTCATGGCCGTCCTGTGTCGCAGTCTTACGGGAGGGTGCCTGCTTCGACACGGCGGTCCTAGGGTCGAAGGTGCGGAGTCCACCCTACGCCGCCCGCTCCCCCACCCCGACAGAGGAGACATCGTGACCGTCGAGTTCGACACCACCTCCCCGAAGTTCGCCGCGTACGCCGAGCCCGGCCGTCTCGTGACCGGCGACTGGCTGCAGGAACGCCTGGGCCAGCCGGGCCTCGTCGTCGTCGAATCCGACGAGGACGTCCTGCTCTACGAGACGGGTCACATCCCCGGCGCGGTGAAGGTCGACTGGCACACCGAACTCAACGACCCCGTGGTCCGCGACTACGTCGATGGCGAGGGGTTCGCCGAACTCCTGAGCCGCAAGGGCATCGCCCGCGACGACACGGTCGTCATCTACGGCGACAAGAACAACTGGTGGGCCGCCTACGCCCTGTGGGTGTTCTCGCTGTTCGGACACGCGGACGTGCGCCTCCTCGACGGCGGCCGCGACAAGTGGATCGCCGAGGGGCGCCCGATCACCACCGAGCCGACCACCCGCGAACCGGTCGAGTACCCGATCGTCGAGCGCGACGACACGCTGATCCGCGCCTACAAGGACGACGTGCTCGCCCACCTCGGCAACCCCCTCATCGACGTCCGCTCCCCCGAGGAGTACTCCGGTGAGCGCACCTCGGCCCCTGCCTACCCCGAAGAGGGCGCGCTCCGCGCCGGCCACATCCCCAGCGCGCAGAGCGTTCCGTGGGCCAAGGCCGTCGCCGAGGACGGCGGTTTCAAGTCGCGCGAAGAACTGGATGCCATCTACCGCGATGGCGCGGGCCTCGCGGACGGCGACAAGATCGTGGCGTACTGCCGCATCGGCGAGCGTTCCAGCCACACGTGGTTCGTGCTGAAGCACCTGCTCGGCTTCGAGGACGTGCGCAACTACGACGGCTCGTGGACCGAGTGGGGCAGCGCGGTGCGCGTGCCCATCGTCTCGGGCGCCGAGCCGGGCGAGGTCCCCGCGCGCTGAGCCCGGGCGCGGCGGGCGTGGGAGACTGGCGGTGATGTCCGAGAACACGCTCCCCGCCCGCCTCGCCGAGATCCGCGACGAGTTCCTCGAGCTCGACGAGCCCGACCGACTGCAGCTCCTGTTGGAGTTCTCGCACGAGCTGCCCGACGTCCCGGCCGAGTACGCGGATCACCCCGAGATGTGCGAGCGGGTCGCCGAGTGCCAGTCGCCGGTGTACATCGTGGTCGACGTCGACGACGCCGGCCACGTGGCGATGCACGCGACCGCACCGGCCGAGGCGCCCACGACCCGCGGCTTCGCGAGCATCCTGGCGCAGGGACTCACCGGCCTGTCGGCCGAGGAGGTCCTCGCGGTCCCCGACGACTTCCCGCAGAGCATCGGCCTCACGCGGGCGGTGAGTCCGCTCCGCATCGCCGGTATGACCGGAATGCTCATGCGCGCGAAGCGTCAGGTACGGGCCAAGAGCGGTCTCTGACCACTCACTCCCCGGCGGCGAGCCCCTGCGCGCGCACCCAGTCCTGGATGGCCCGGGTCCACCGCGCCTCGTCGTAGTTCCAGAGCTTCGTGTGGCGCGCGACGGTGAACGTCTCCATCGTCACGAGATCGGGCCGCGCCTCGGCGAGGGCGTGCGACGCGTCGCTGGGGACGAATCCGTCATCGTCGCTGTGGAGGAGGAGCACGGGATGCCGAAGCTCCCCCGCGCGGGCGACGGCGTCGAGGCTGTCGAGCGGGATGGCGGACCCGCTGCCGGTGAGGACGGCGCCCCACTCGGAGTCGAGGATGCGCTGCGCGAACGCCAGCACGACGCCGGGGAGGCGCAGCAGGCGGCTGTGGTATCGCAGCACCGTGCGCCAGTCGGCGACGGGCGACTCGAGGATGAGGCCCTCGATCACGTCGCGGTGCGGAGACGCGAACTCGGTCTGAAGCGCGATCGCGCCACCCATCGACCAGCCCATCAGCAGGATGCGGCGGGCGCCCTGACGGCGGGCGTATCCGATCGCGGCGTCGACGTCGCGCCACTCGGTCGCCCCGAGGGCGTAGGTGCCGGTGCGGCTGCGGGGTGCTTCTCCGTCGTTGCGGTACGAAACGAGGAGGCTCGTGATGCCGAGGTCGTGGAAGACGGGGACGGCGCGCAGTGCTTCGGATCGGGTCGTCCCGCGCCCGTGCACCTGGATCACCCACACGTCGGTGTCGACGGCGGCGGGGAACTCCCACGCCGCGCACGGGCCGACCGGCGTGCCGATGAGCGCGTTGCGGTACGGGATCTGCAGGTCGTCGGGCTTGTCGTAGTACCAACCGCTGAACGCGGCCGCCGGAGCGAGATGGGCATCGACCGGCACGTGGGTCAGGAGCTTGCGGGTGACGCTCGCGTGGTCGGCCCTGACGACCGAGCCCAGCCGCAGATAGTCGAGCGACCCCGTCGTGAAGAGGCCGTAGCGCCCCGGGAGGGCGGTGTCGTCCGTGCGCTGGAGGGTGATGGTCTGCGCCGCCGGATCGAGCGCGAGGAGCTGGACGTCGGGGACGCGGCCCGCGGGGGTGACCACGGTGCGAGCCATCCGCAGCGATAAGGCGCCGAGGGCGGCGGCGCTGAGCCCGAGCGCGGTCGTGAGAGCGGCGATGGCGACCCGCAACGGTGCGGCCGCGGGGTGCGGGGCACGGCGCCTCGCGGCGCGCCTGGGAGCGTTCATCGAGGCCTCACTCTAGTCTGTGGCCGTGACTGACCCCCGCTCACCCGAGGCGGCGACCCCCTTCGCCCGGGCGGCCGACGAGTTGCGCGAGACCGCGTTCCGCGACGATTTCGTCGTGCGCGAGATCCCGTCCCCGTCGGGCCTCGCGCCGCAGTCGCTGGCACTGGCCGGCGACGTGCGGCCCGACGCGCACACGACGGATTCGCCGTTCGGTACGGGGCGCTTCATCCTGCTGCACGACCCGGAGGAACCCGAGGCGTGGGGCGGTGCGTGGCGCGTGGTGTGCTTCGCCCAGGCCCCGCTCGAGCCGGAGATCGGGATCGATCCCCTCCTGGCGGACGTCGCCTGGTCGTGGCTGATCGACGCGCTCGATTCGCGCGGTGCCGAACGCCACTCGGAGTCGGGGACGGCGACCAAGACGCTGTCCACCGGTTTCGGGGCTCTCGCGGCGCAGGGCGAGGGGTCACAGATCGAACTCCGCGCGTCGTGGTCGCCGCGCGGTCCGTTTCGCCCGCACCTGGAGGCGTGGGCCGAATTGGTCTGCATGCTCGCCGGACTCCCCCCGGGGTCCGAGGGCGTTGCGGTCCTCGGAGCCCGGAGGCCCCCGCGTGGTTGAGTACACCGTCATCGAGGATGCCCCGGGTCTGTCCGCGGCGTCGCAGTCGCTGGCATCCGGAGTCGGCCCCGTGGCCGTCGACGTCGAGCGCGCGTCGGGGTTCCGGTACTCCCAGCGGGCGTACCTCATCCAGGTCTTCCGTCGCGAGGCGGGGGTATTCCTGTTCGATCCGTCCACGATCGAGGACTTCGCGCCGCTCCAGGACGCCATCGGCGACGTCGAGTGGGTCTTCCACGCCGCGAGCCAGGATCTGCCGTCGCTGCGCGAGCGAGGTCTCGAACCCCCGGTGATCTTCGACACCGAGCTCGGTGCTCGTCTGCTCGGTCACGAGCGCGTCGGCCTCGGCGCCGTCGTCGAGGAGACTCTGGGCATCACACTCGCGAAGGCGCACTCCGCGGCCGACTGGTCGACCCGGCCGCTCCCGGCCTCCTGGCTCGAATACGCCGCGCTCGACGTCGAGCACCTCGTCGACGTGCGCGACAAGCTCGCCGCCGAGCTCGACGAGCAGGAGAAGACGGAGTTCGCGCGGCAGGAGTTCCAGGCGGTGCTCGAGCGGCTGCCGAAGCCGCCGCGCGACGACCCGTGGCGCCGCCTCAGCGGTCTGCACACCGTGCGTGGCCGCCGCTCCCTCGCCGTGGCCCGTTCGCTGTGGCAGGCGCGTGAGGACTATGCCCGCGAGCAGGACGTCGCCCCCGGTCGTCTCGTGCCCGACCGCGCGCTCGTCGCCGCCGTCCTCGCCGACCCGCAGACCAAGCAGGCGCTCGCGGGCGTCAAAGAGTTCAACGGCCGCGCGAGCCGGACCCAGCTCGACCGCTGGTGGAACGCGATCGTGGCCGGGCGCGAGGCCACCGACCTGCCGCCGGACCGCGTGCCCAGCGACACCCTCCCCCCGCCGCGCGCCTGGGTCGACCGCAACCCCGAGGCGGACCGTCGCCTCAAGGCGGCCCGGCCCGCCGTCGAGGCGCGCGCGGAGGAACTCCGGATGCCGACCGAGAACCTCCTCACCCCCGAGACGCTGCGCCGCGTAGCGTGGACTCCCCCGGCCGAGGTGACCATCGAGTCCGTCTCGGCCTCACTCGCCGAGCTCGGCGCCCGCCCGTGGCAGATTGAGCAGACTGCACAGGTGATCGCGGATAGCTTTGTAGCTTCCCTCAACGCCGATCCGGACGTCTCGGAACCGACTTCGTAGGTTCGGACAACCGATTCTTCGCGTCGCGACGCGTTTCCTAGGCTGGCTGCATCCCAAACAATGGAGGCAGAGTGGCCGAGATGTCGGACGTCTTCTTCGTCGACGGTATGCGTACCCCCTTCGGGCGCGCCGGCGAGAAGGGCATGTACTGGAACACCCGCGCGGACGACCTCGTCGTCAAGGCGATCATCGGGTTGATGGAACGCAACGGCGACGTGCCGAAGGACCGGATCGACGACGTGGCGATCGCCGCGACGTCGCAGACCGGTGACCAGGGCCTCACGCTCGGGCGGACGGCGGCGATCCTCGCGGGTCTGCCGATGACCGTGCCGGGTCTGGCGATCGAGCGCATGTGCGCCGGCGCCATGACGAGCGTCACCACGATGGGCGCGTCGATCGGTGTCGGCATGTACGACCTCGCCCTCGCGGGCGGCGTCGAGCACATGGGCCGGCACCCCATCGGCGCCAACGCCGACCCCAACCCGCGCTTCGTCGCCGAGAAGCTCGTCGACCCGGGCGCCCTCAACATGGGCGTCACGGCCGAGCGCATCCACGACCGGTTCCCGCACCTGACGAAGGAGCGCGCGGACCGGTTCGGCATGGCCAGCCAGCACAAGGCGCAGGCCGCGTACGAGGCCGGGAAGTTCCAGCCCGACCTCGTCTCGGTCGCGGTGAAGGACGCCGACGGCGCGTGGGGCCTCGCCACGGAGGACGAGGGGCGTCGCCCCGAGACCACCCTCGAGGGTCTGGCATCCCTCAAGACGCCGTTCCGCCCGCACGGTCGCGTGACCGCCGGGACCTCGTCGCCCCTCACCGACGGTGCGACGATCAGCCTGCTCGCGGGCTCGGACGCCGTGAAGGAGCTCGGTCTCACGCCGAAGATGCGGATGGTCTCGTTCGCGTTCGCCGGTGTGCAGCCCGAGATCATGGGCATCGGTCCGATCCCCTCGACCGAGAAGGCGCTGAAGAAGGCCGGACTCACGATCGACGACATCGGCCTGTTCGAGCTCAACGAGGCGTTCGCGATCCAGGTCATCTCGCTCCTCGACCACTTCGGCATCGCCGACGACGACCCCCGGGTGAACCCGTGGGGCGGCGCGATCGCGCTCGGCCACCCGCTCGCGGCATCCGGAGTGCGTCTCATGATCCAGCTCGCCGCGCACTTCGCCGAGCGCCCCGACGTGCGGTACGGCCTCACGGCCATGTGCGTCGGCCTCGGCCAGGGCGGCTCGGTGATCTGGGAGAACCCGTTCTTCGACGGAAAGAAGAAGCGCAAGTGACCGACTACGACTCGATCGACTTCTCGCCCCTCGACGCCCTCACGGGCGACGAGGTCGTGACCCACTCCCCCGTCCGCGACGTGCGCCTGCCCTCGGGCAACGTCGTCGCGCTCGTGACGCTCGACAACGGACGCGACCACACCCGGCCCAACACGCTGGGTCCGGCGACGCTGGCGGAACTCGGGCGCACGCTGGAGACGCTGAAGGAGCGCGCCGCGGCCGGCGAGATCCACGCGGTCGCGATCACCGGGAAGCAGTACATCCTCGCCGCCGGTGCCGACCTCTCCGACGTGGCCAAGCTGCCGTCGAAGGACGTCGCGCGGCTCATCGCCCAGCGGGGGCACCAGGTGCTCGGATCGCTGTCCGAGCTCGGCGTGCCGTCGTTCGCGTTCGTGAACGGCCTCGCCCTCGGTGGCGGCCTCGAGATCGCGCTGAACTCCACGTACCGCACGGTCGACGCGTCGGCTGCGGCGATCGCCCTGCCCGAGGTGTTCCTCGGCATCATCCCCGGCTGGGGTGGCGCCTACCTGCTGCCGAACCTCATCGGCATCGAGAACGCGCTCGAGGTCGTGGTGTCCAACCCGCTCAAGCAGAACCGGGTGCTCAAGCCCCAGCAGGCGTTCGACCTCGGGATCATGGATGCCATCTTCCCGGCGGCCTCCTACCTCGAGGACTCGCTGCGCTGGGCCGACGGCGTCCTCACCGGTCGCATCAGGGTCGAGCGCAAGAACGAGCCCGGCAAGATCGAGCGCCTGACCAAGTGGCCGATCGCGATCAAGGTCGCCCGCGGCATGCTCGAGTCCAAGATCGGGACGGTTCCGCGCTCCCCCTACGTCGCTCTCGACCTGCTCGACAAGGCCCGGAGCGGCACGAAGGCCGAGGGCTTCGCGCGCGAGGACGAGGCTCTCGCCGACCTCATCACGGGCGACCAGTTCGCGGCATCCATGTACGCCTTCGACCTCGTGCAGAAGCGCGCGAAGCGGCCGGTCGGGGCTCCCGACAAGGCGCTCGCGAAGAAGGTGACGAAGGTCGGCGTGATCGGTGCGGGCCTCATGGCGTCGCAGTTCGCCCTCCTGTTCGTGCGGAAGCTGCGGGTGCCCGTCGTCATCACCGACCTCGATCAGGGACGCGTCGACAAGGGCGTGGCATCCATCCGGGAGGAGATCGGCAAGCTCGAGGCGAAGGGCCGGCTCGACGCCGACACCGCCAATCAGCTGCGCGCGCTCGTGCACGGCACGACCGACCGCTCGGAGTTCGCCGACTGCGACTTCGTCATCGAGGCGGTGTTCGAAGAGGTCGGGGTCAAGCAGGAGGTGTTCTCCGCGATCGAGAAGATCGTCGCGGACGACACGATCCTCGCCACCAACACCTCGTCGCTGTCGGTCGCCGAGATCGGTTCGGCGCTGGAGCACCCCGAGCGGCTCGTCGGCTTCCACTTCTTCAACCCGGTCGCGGTCATGCCGCTCATCGAGGTCGTGAAGACGGATGCCACCTCCGACGCCGCGCTGTCGACGGCGTTCGTCGTGGCCAAGGGGCTCGGCAAGAACGCCGTCCTGACCGCCGACGCGCCCGGGTTCGTCGTGAACCGTCTGCTGGCCAAGGTCATGGGCGAGGCCGCGCGTGCCGTGTACGAGGGCACGCCGATCACGGTCGTCGAGAAGGCGTTCGCGCCCCTCGGGCTGCCGATGGGTCCGTTCCAGCTCATCGACCTCGTCGGTTGGAAGGTCGCCGCGCACGTGCAGGACACGATGGCGCACGCGTTCCCCGAGCGCTTCTTCGCCTCCGAGAACTTCCACGAACTCGCGGCTCTCCCCGAGGTCGTCGAGAAGGACAAGGGCGGACGCGTGACCGGCTGGACGAAGGCGGCGCAGAAGGTGCTCGTCACCGGAAAGACCCCGGTGGCGCCCGAGACCATCCTCGCCCGGGTTCAGGACGGCCTCGCGCAGGAGATCAAGATCATGCTCGACGAGGGTGTGGTCCCCGAGGTGCAGGACATCGACCTGTGCCTCATCCTCGGCGCGGGCTGGCCGTTCATCGACGGCGGAGCCTCGCCCTACCTCGACCGCGAGGGGGCGTCGGAGCGCGCGTTCGGCGACACGTTCCACCACCCGCCGATCCGCGGTATCGGCGGCTGAAAGCCCGAACACGACAGCGGCGCCGCCCCCGAGGGGCGGCGCCGCCGTCGTTCGTGCGGGACCTACGGGCGGGACTTCTCCCACTCCTCCAGCGTCGGGATCGCGCCGGTGGGCGTCTGCCGCGCCATGGGGATCCGCGTGCCGAGCACCTGGGCGACCACGTCGTGGGCGATCTTGGATGCGGTGAGCCCGGCATCCTCGAGGATCTGCTCGCGCGTGGCGTGGTCGATGAATTCGTCCGGGATGCCGAGCTCGTCGACCGCCGTGTCGACACCGGCCTCGCGCAGCACCTGGCGCACGCGGGTTCCGACGCCGCCGACCCGGATGCCGTCCTCGATCGTGATCACGAGCCGGTGCTCGCGCGCCAGGTCGACGATCGAGGGCTGCACGGGGATCGCCCAGCGCGGGTCGACGACGGTGGCGCCGATGCCCTGCGCCCGCAGCCGCTCGGCGACCTCCATCGCGAGGTGGACCATCGGGCCGATGCCGACGAGCAGCACGTCGTCGGACGTGCCTCGCGCGAGGACGTCGACGCCGTCGGGCAGGCGCTCGATCGCGTCGAGGTCGGCGGGCACACCACCCTTCGGGTAGCGCACGACGGTCGGCGCATCGCCGACGGCGACCGCCTCGCGGAACTCCTCGCGCAGGCGGGTCGCGTCGCGCGGAGCGGCGATCCGGATGCCGGGGACGAGCTGCAGCATGGCGAGGTCCCAGATGCCGTGGTGGCTCGGGCCGTCGGGGCCGGTGACGCCGGCACGGTCGAGGACGAAGGTGACGCCGGCCTTGTGCAGGGCGACATCCATCATCACCTGGTCGAACGCACGGTTCATGAAGGTCGCGTAGATCGCCACGACGGGGTGGAGGCCCCCGAAGGCGAGGCCGGCGGCGGAGGCGACGGCGTGCTGCTCGGCGATGCCGACGTCGTACACGCGCTCGGGGAAGCGCTGCGCGAAGGACTGCAGACCCGTGGGGCGCAGCATCGCCGCCGTCATCGCGATCACGTCGTCGCGCTCGGTGCCGACGGCGGTGAGCTCCTCGGCGAACACGTCGGTCCACTGCGGGCCCCCGCCCGAGCCGAGGGCCTCGCCGGTGATCGGGTCGATCTTGCCGACCGCGTGGAACTGATCCGCCTCGTCACTGAGCGCGGGCGCGTAGCCGCTGCCCTTGTCGGTGATCGCGTGCACGATGACCGGGGCGCCGTACGACTTCGCCAGCTCGAGCGTCTCGATGAGCGACTCGAAGTCGTGCCCGTCGATGGGGCCGAGGTACTTGATGTCGAGGTTGCTGTACAGCGCCTCGTTGTTCGTGAAGCGCGAGAGGAAGCCGTGCGTGCCGCCGCGCACGCCGCGGTAGACCGCGCGCGCCGCGGGTCCGAGACGGCGGAACAGCGTGTCGGACCCGCGGTGCAGCGTGCGGTACGCCTCGTTCGTGCGCACCCGGTTGAGGTAGCGGGCCATGCCGCCGATCGTCGGCGCGTACGAGCGGCCGTTGTCGTTGACGACGATGACGAGGTTGCGGTCGTTGTCGTCGCTGATGTTGTTCAGCGCCTCCCACGTCATGCCGCCCGTGAGCGCGCCGTCGCCCACGACGGCGATGACGTGGCGGTCCTTGCGCCCCGTGCGGGAGAACGCGCGCGACACGCCGTCCGCCCAGCTCAGCGAGCTCGACGCGTGCGAGGACTCGACGATGTCGTGCTCGCTCTCGGAACGCTGCGGGTAGCCGGCCAGGCCGCCGCGCGAACGCAGCTGGGCGAAGTCCTGGCGGCCGGTGAGGATCTTGTGCACGTACGACTGGTGCCCGGTGTCGAAGATGATCGGGTCGGCCGGGGAGTCGAAGACGCGGTGGAGGGCGATCGTCAGCTCGACGACACCCAGATTGGGGCCGAGGTGACCGCCGGTGCGGGCGACGTTCTCGACGAGGAACGAGCGGATCTCGGCGGCGAGCTGCCGCAGCTGATCGGGGGTCAGACCGTCGAGGTCGCGGGGACCGTGGATGCCGGGTAGGAGAGCCATGTGACTCCTCTCGTGCGGTGCGCACAGGAACCTGCGCGTCTGTCGATTCTATTCTCGGGGGGTGCGAGAGGCTCGGCAACGGCTTGCGCGGGCCGCCCCGACCTGAGCGTGAGTCGCCAGGATCTGTCGCCTTGCCGACGGCGGTGGCGACACATCGTGGCGACTCACGCGGCGGGAACACGACAGCGCCCCGGGGGCAGGAGCTCCCGGGGCGCTGTCGAGGCGGGGATCAGACCAGCGAACGCAGCACGTACTGGAGGATGCCGCCGTTGCGGTAGTAGTCGGCCTCACCGGGGGTGTCGATGCGGACCACGGCGTCGAACGTCACGGTCTGCTTGCCCTCGGGCGAGAACTCGCTCGGCTCGGCGGTGACCTTGACGGTCTTGGGCGTGACGCCCTCGTTGAGCTGCTCGAGGCCCTCGATCGAGACGATCTCGGTGCCGTCGAGGCCCAGCGACTTCCAGCTCTCGCCCGCGGGGAACTGCAGCGGGACGACGCCCATGCCGATGAGGTTCGAGCGGTGGATGCGCTCGAAGCTCTCGGTGATGACGGCCTTCACACCGAGCAGGTTCGTACCCTTGGCCGCCCAGTCGCGCGACGAACCGGAGCCATACTCCTTGCCGCCGAAGATCACCAGCGGGGTGCCCTGCGCCTGGTAGTTCTGGCTCGCGTCGAAGATGAACGACTGCGGACCACCGGGCTGCGTGAAGTCACGGGTGTATCCGCCCTCGACGACCTTGCCGTCGTTGACGGCCGCGGTGAGCTCGTTCTTCAGGCGGATGTTCGCGAACGTGCCGCGGATCATGACCTCGTGGTTGCCGCGGCGCGAGCCGTAGGAGTTGAAGTCCTTCTGCGCGACGCCGTGCTCGGTCAGGTACTGCGCGGCGGGCGTGCCCGCCTTGATGTTGCCGGCCGGGCTGATGTGGTCGGTCGTGACCGAGTCGCCGAGGGCCGCCATGACGCGCGCGCCGCTGATGTCGGTGACCGGCGACGGCTCCATCGACATGCCGTCGAAGTAGGGCGCCTTCCGGACGTAGGTCGAGTCGGCATCCCATTCGAAGATCGGACCGGTCGGGGTGGGCAGGTTCTTCCAGCGCTCGTCGCCCTCGAAGACGGTGGCGTACTGCTGGATGAACTGCTCGCGCGAGATCGACGCGTCGATGATCGTCTGCACCTGGTCGGGCGCCGGCCAGATGTCCTTGAGGAAGACGTCCTCGCCGTTCTGGTCCTTGCCGAGGGGGTCGGTCTCGAAGTCGAAGTTCATCGAGCCGGCCAGGGCGTAGGCGACCACCAGCGGCGGGGATGCCAGGTAGTTCATCTTCACGTCGGGGCTGATGCGACCCTCGAAGTTGCGGTTGCCGGAGAGGACGGCCGTGACGGCGAGGTCGTTCTCGTTGATCGCCTCGGAGACCTCCTCGATGAGGGGGCCGGAGTTCCCGATGCAGATCGTGCAGCCGTAGCCGACGGTGTAGAAGTCCAGGCCCTCGAGCGCCTTGTCGAGACCCGACTTCTCGTAGTAGTCGGTGACGACCTTCGAGCCGGGGCCGAGCGTCGTCTTGACCCACGGCTTGCGCTTCAGACCCTTGTCGACGGCGTTCTTGGCGAGCAGACCCGCCGCGATCATGACCGAGGGGTTCGAGGTGTTCGTGCAGGACGTGATGGCGGCGAGCGTGACCGCGCCGTTGTCGAGCAGGTAGGACTGCCCCTCGGGCGTGGTGACCTTCACGGGCTTCGACGCGTTGGCGGGGTGCCCGGAGGAGATGAGCACTTCACCGGTGTGGGTGTGCTCGTCGCCCGGCACGGGGCCCGGGTCGGAGGCCGGGAACGACTGGTCGCTCTCGAGGTCGACGATCGAGTCCGAGGTGGACGCGGCGGCGTAGTTGAGGATGTCCTTCTCGAACTGCGACTTCGCCTCGGACAGCAGGATGCGGTCCTGGGGACGCTTCGGGCCGGCGATCGAGGGGACGACGGTCGAGAGGTCGAGCTCCATGTACTCGCTGAAGACGAGCTCGCGCGCCGGGTCGTGCCAGAGCTTCTGCTCCTTGGCGTAGGACTCGACGAGCGCGACGGTCTGCTCGTCGCGACCGGTGAGGCGCAGGTAGTCGAGCGTGACGTCGTCGATGGGGAACATCGCCGCGGTCGAGCCGAACTCGGGGCTCATGTTGCCGATGGTGGCGCGGTTGGCGAGCGGCACGGATGCCACGCCCTCGCCGTAGAACTCGACGAACTTGCCCACGACGCCGTGCTTGCGCAGCATGTCGGTGATCGTCAGGACGACGTCGGTCGCGGTGACGCCGGCGGGGATCTCGCCGCTGAGCTTGAAGCCCACCACGCGCGGGATGAGCATCGACACGGGCTGACCGAGCATCGCGGCCTCGGCCTCGATGCCGCCGACGCCCCAACCGAGGACGCCCAGGCCGTTGACCATCGTGGTGTGCGAGTCGGTGCCGACGCAGGTGTCGGGGTAGGCGCGGAGGACGCCGTCGACGGAGCGGTCGTAGACGACCTTGGCCAGGTGCTCGATGTTCACCTGGTGGACGATGCCGGTGCCCGGGGGGACGACCTTGAAGTCGTCGAAGGCGGTCTGGCCCCAGCGGAGGAACTGGTAGCGCTCACCGTTGCGCTCGTACTCGATCTCGACGTTGCGCTCGAGGGCGTTCTCGCTGCCGAAGAGGTCGGCGATGACCGAGTGGTCGATGACCATCTCGGCCGGCGAGAGGGGGTTGATGCGGTTGGGGTCGCCGCCGAGGGCCGTGACGGCCTCGCGCATCGTCGCGAGGTCGACGATGCAGGGGACGCCGGTGAAGTCCTGCATCACGACGCGCGCGGGCGTGAACTGGATCTCGGTGTCGGGCTCGGCATCCGGGTTCCAGGAGCCGAGGGCGCGGATCTGCTCGGCGGTGACGTTCGCCCCGTCCTCGGTGCGGAGCAGGTTCTCCAGCAGCACCTTCAGGCTGAACGGGAGCTTCTCGAACCCGGCGACGGTGTCGATGCGGAAGATCTCGTAGTCGGTGCTGCCGACCGTCAGGGTGCTCTTGGCACCGAAGCTGTCAACCGTGGACACGATCGTCTCCTTCGTCGGCGTATGCGCAGGCGTCGGCCCGCCCTCTCCCATCTTCCCTGCGCGGTGCAGAGGATGCCAGGAAGGCCGACCTAACCGCGCGGGAGGGAGATTTATCTTGATATCAAGATAAATGTATCAGGACTCGCGCCGGGGGGAGAGAGCGCGCACGGCGAGCCACGTCACGGCCACCATCGGAGCGAACAGCGGCAGACCCATGATGATCTTCAGCGTCCCGAGAGCGGTGACGTCGCCCGCGAAGTACAGCGGGAGCTGCACCGCCAGGCGAGCGAAGAACAGCGCCGCCCACCCGAGGGACAGCCAGGTGAACACGCGGCGGCGACGCTTGTCGGCGCGCCACGACGTGCCCTCGCCCAGCAGGTACCCGGCGATGAGACCGATCAACGGCCAGCCCACGAGCACCGAGACGAGGAACGCGGCGCCGTACGCGCCGTTGGTGAAGAAGCCGAAGACGAAGTTGTCCTGCCCGCGGCCGGTGAACAGCGTCAGCAGCGCCGCGGCGGCCGTCGCGACCAATCCCCCGATCGCCGCGCTCGGAGGCGACTTGGCCAGCAGGCGGGCGATGGTGAAGACCAGTGCCAGCCCCACGGAGACCCCGAGGCTCAGGGGGAGGTTCCCCTGGCGCGTCTCGGGATCGATCGTGACGGTGAACAGCACCACGAACGCCAGCGACGGCAGGACGGACTCCAGGATGCCGCGCCACCCGCCCATGGCCGCCCAGACGGCCGCGCCGGTCGAGGAATGCTTCGACGGATCGAGCCCCGCGCGTCGCGCCGCGCTGCCGAGCGCCGCGGAGACGCTGTCGGCCGCCGAGGGCGGTTCGAGAGGGACGCGGTCGCCGTCGTCGGGGCGCGCGGACTCGGTCATGCCGTGCCGGGGGTGGTCGGCATCCGGAGCGGGATCAGATCGCGCGGGGGCATGGGCGAGCTCCCGCGCACGACGACGATGGACCGGAACAGGTCTTCGACGGCGCCGGCCGCCTCGACGTCCGACGTCGCCGCTCCGCCGATGACACCGCGCAGGAACCAGCGCGGTCCGTCGACGCCGACGAAGCGCGCCAGACGCTTCGTGGAACCGTCGGGTCCGGCCACGACGGGAACCTCGGCGAGCAGCTCGGGGCCGAGGGGGCCCTCGCGCTCCTCGACGCGGCCGCCCTGCTGCTTGACCTGCTGGCGGATCTGCTCGCGCGTCTCCTCCCACAGGCCGCTCGAACGAGGCGCCGCGAACGGCTGCACCTGCAGCGTCGACTCGGCGTAGTCGAGCCCGACGGCGACGATGCGCTTGGTCTGCTCCTCGACCTCGAGTCGGAGGTTCAGGCCCTCCCGCGGCAGGATCTTGATGCCCCCGAGATCGATGTACGGGCGCACCGCATTGGCCTCGGACTCGTCGAAGGGACCGACGGTCTCGCGGTCCACCGGTCCGCTCTTGGCGGGCGGTGCGGCTTCGATCTGCTGGTCGGAGTCGTCGGTCATCGGGTGCTCCCTGAAGGGGTCTGGTAGCCGCTGGATCCGAAGCCGCCTTCTCCGCGCACGCTGGCGGGGAGGTCGTCGACGGGGATGAAGCGCACGGGTGGGACGGGCATGACGATGAGCTGTGCGATGCGGTCTCCGACCGCGATCTCGTAGGCCTCGTCGAGGTCGGTGTTGAGCAGCGCCACCTTGATCTCGCCGCGGTAGCCCGCGTCGACGGTGCCCGGGGAGTTCAAGATCGTGATGCCGTGCTTGGCAGCGAGGCCGCTGCGGGGAACGACGAAGGCGGCGTATCCGTCCGGCAGGGCGATGCGTACGCCGGTGGAGACGAGCGCACGACGACCGGGCTCGAGCCGGACAGCTTCGGCGGCGACGAGGTCGGCTCCGGCGTCGCCGGGGTGGGCGAAGACCGGAGGCTCGGATGCGACAATGAGGACGTCCACCGTTTCGGTCACCCCACGAGGGTAATGCAGAAGAGGGGGTGCGGCATCCGCACCGGAATCGAGTACCGCGAACGCCTGAGTCCGTCCCTCTGGGCGCTCGTCGCCGCGGCGGTCTGCGGCCCCATGGCGGCCCTGGTCTTCTCCCCCATCGACACCACGGTCGCCCTCGTCGTGGGCCTGCTTGTGTCGGTCGGGATCGTGTCCGCGCTCGTCGGGCTCTCCCCCGTGGTCGAGGTGCGGGACGGCGAACTGCGGGCCGGCCGCGCGCACATCCCGGTGGAGTACCTGGGGGTACCGGCCGGTGTCGTGGCGGACGAGGCTCGAACGGCCCGCGGGAGTGGTCTCGACCGGCGGGCCTGGCATCTCATCCGGGGAGGGATCGACGGGATCGTCACGGTACCCGTGACCGATCCCGATGATCCGACTCCCCTGTGGGTGGTGTCGACCCGGACGCCGGACCGCCTCGTGGCGGCGATCCAGCGCGCTCAGGTCAGGCTGCGCACTCCAGGCAGATGAAGCCGGAGCCGCTCTCCTCGGCGATCTGGGAACGGTGCTTCACCAGGAAGCAGTTCATACACGTGAACTCGTCGTCCTGAGGGGGAAGCACGACGACATCGAGGTCGATGTCCGACAGGTCGGCCCCGGGCAGCTCGAAGCCCGAGGGGTTGTCGGCATCCTCGTTGTCGATCGACCCCGACGTCTTGTCGGGCACGCGCTCCTTGAGGGCCTCGATCGACTCGCTGTCGTCCTCGGTCTTGCGCGGTGCGTCGTAATCGGTGGCCATGCGTGAAGGTCTCTACTTCCGGTTTTTCGTGGTGCATCGCCCGAACGGGCGGCCATAGTTTGCATGACCCGAACACGATTAGCAAATGCGGTTCTCGGGACATGCGGGCCCTGCGACGCGTCAAACTCGCGGCGCGCCCGCGTTATTCCCGGCTCCGGCCCCGGGGGCGTGTCAGCATGGGGCTCGACCGCAGATCGGAGGGGTGTTTCGCATGGAACAGCTCAAAGTCATCGGAACCGAGGATGACGTCCTCGTCGTCGCGACCGAAGCGGGCGAACGTTTCGCCCTGCCGCTCGACGAGGTGCTGCGCGCAGAAGCGCGCCGCGCGCGCCGTGGGCGCGAGCACGACGACGAGCGCGCGCCCCGCCCGAGCCCGCGCGACATCCAGGCCCATATCCGAGCCGGGCTCTCGGCGCGAGAGGTCGCCACGCTCCTGGGCGCCCGCGTCGAGGACGTGGAGCGCTTCGAAGGTCCCGTCCTCGCCGAGCGCGAGCACGTGGTCGCGCAGGCCCTCGCCGTCCCCGTCCTCCTCGGCGGCGCGCTGGAACACGACGGTCCGGTCACCTTCGGGACGGCCGTCCGCGCGAAGCTCGCCGAAGCGGGAGCGTCGGCGGAGCGCTGGACGAGCTGGAAGGACTCCTCGGGCTGGATGGTGAAGCTCGAGTTCACCGCGAACGGGATCGATCACGACGCCCGCTGGGGCTTCGACCCGCGGCGCAGCACCCTCTCCCCTCAGAACTCGGATGCCATCCAGCTCTCGCGCCAGGGATCGCTGCCCGAGGGACTCATCCCGCGGCTGCGTGCCCTGGACACCCCGCTCCCCAAGGACGACACGCGCTTCGACAGCGGCGCCTTCGGTCCGCGACGTCTCGACATCGAGGACGAACCGGGCATCGAAGCCACCGGTCCCGTCGCGGCCGCAGTGCAGGCGGCGGCGATCAAGCGGGCACCTGACGCTCCGGTCACGTCCTCCGAGACCGCCGATCTGCTCGAGGCCCTCCGCCGCCGTCGCGGTCAGCGCGAGCCGCTCCCCGGCGTCGTCGAGGCACGCGAGCCCGAGCAGCGCGCGCCCAGTGCGCCGGTCGCCCTCTTCGACGCCCTCGAGCCGGAGTACCGCGCCGAGGAGCCCGAGGCCGAACCCGAGCGCACCGCCGCTCCCCCGGCATCCACCGACTCCGGACGACGCGCGAAGGGCCGACCGTCGATGCCGTCGTGGGACGAGATCGTGTTCGGAGCCCGCACGGACGAGAGCTGACGCCCGTTCGTCAGGCGAATGCGCCGAGCCGCAGGAGCGGCACGGTGCGCTCCTCGTCGGTCAGCGAACCGTGTTGGCCGACCATGCGCTGAGGGCGCTTGTCGCTCTCTCGATCGTCGTAGTACGCGAATCGCCCGCGGGCGGCGACGAGCACGTCCCCGATGCGCTCGTGCACCTCCGGAGCCACCGGACCGAACAGTCCGGCGGCGATCGCCTCGTCCCGCGTCATCACCCAGGCCCGCGCCTGTTCGCGTTCGCGCCATCGCCCGGCCACGGCATCCTGTTCGCCCGGCGCGGTGTACAGGTGCAGCATGCGGGGCTCGCCGCCGACGATCTCGACGCCGTCGACGAGCGCGTCGCCGTGGCCGAGCAGCACGTGCTTGCGGGCGGGGACGTCGACCATCCCGTGATCCGCGGTGACCAGCACGCCGGTCGCGGGGTCGATCGCGCCGGCGAGGTCGCGCGCAGCGGCGTCGACGCGTTCGAGGGCGTCGATCCAGCGATCGGACTCCCAGCCGTCGCGATGTCCGGCGCTGTCGAGGTCGGGCGTGTAGAGGTAGACGAGGGCTCCCGGATGCCGCGAAGCGAGGTCGGCGGCGATGGCGGCGCGCTCGCGCACGTCGGCGGCCGAGACGAACTCGGCGCCCCGGAGCGTCGCCGCCGTGAACCCCGTGCCGGTGTAGTCGGGACGCGAGACGACGAACACGGGGCGACCGCGTTCGGCCTCGCTCTCGAACAGCGGTCGGCTGCGCTGCCACGTGCGCGGGTCGAGACCGTCGGTCTCCCAGCCGTGCAGCTGATTGGCGGCCACGGCGGTACCGGGGATCCGCGTGCGGTAGCCGACGATCCCGTGCGCGCCGGGCTCGGACCCCGTCAACAGGCTCGTCAGCGCCGCTGCGGTCGTGGAGGGGAACACCGTGCGGGCGATGTCGCGTCGCGAACCGGCGGAGCCGAGGAACCGCGCGTGACCGCGACGCTCGGCGAGATTGTGCGAGCCGAGCCCGTCGACGACGAACACCACGGCGCTCCGGGCCGGAGCGAACCATTCCGATCGCCCGTCGAGGGCGGCGATCGCCTCGCTCACCACTCCGGTGAGGCTCCGGGCACGCGGCGGGGCCGCCGGTAGGCTGAGGGACATCGGGGCCAGTCTTCCACACGACTTTCCGCCCCCGTCGCGATCGACGCCCGCCCGACCCGAGGCCGCACCTATGCCCGATTCCCGTTCCACTGCCGCTTCCCCCGCCCCCGAGCGCATCGAAGACGTCGATGTCTCGGTCGAGATGCAGGGGTCGTTCCTCGAGTACGCCTACTCGGTCATCTACTCGCGCGCGCTGCCCGACGCCCGCGACGGCCTCAAGCCCGTCCAGCGGCGCATCCTCTACCAGATGGCCGAGATGGGCCTCCGGCCCGACCGTGGGCACGTCAAGAGCGCGCGCGTCGTCGGCGAGGTGATGGGAAAGCTCCACCCGCACGGCGACACGGCGATCTACGACGCGCTCGTGCGTCTCGCGCAGCATTTCTCGCTGCGGGTGCCCCTCGTCGACGGCCACGGGAACTTCGGCTCGCTCGACGACGGCCCCGCCGCGTCGCGCTACACCGAGGCGCGTCTCGCCCCGCCCGCGCTCGCGCTCACCGAGCACCTCGACGAGGACGTCGTCGACTTCGTCCCCAACTACGACGGCCAGTTCCAGCAGCCCGACGTGCTGCCCGCGGCGTTCCCGAACCTGCTGGTCAACGGTGCGACCGGCATCGCGGTCGGCATGGCGACGAACATGGCGCCCCACAACCTCATCGAGGTCGTGGCAGCCGCCGTCCACCTCCTCCAGAACCCGGATGCCACGGTCGAGGAGCTCATGGAGTTCGTCCCGGGTCCCGACCTCCCCTCGGGCGGCATCATCGTGGGACTGGACGGCATCAAGGACGCGTACACCCAGGGCCGCGGGCTCTTCCGCACCCGGGCGAAGGCGTCTATCGAGTCGCTCGGCCCCCGCCGCACCGGCATCGTGATCACCGAGCTTCCGTATCTCGTCGGCCCCGAGAGGGTGATCGAGAAGATCAAGGATGCCGTTCAGGCGAAGAAGCTCGCGGGCATCGCCGACGTCACCGACCTCAGCGACCGCCAGAACGGCCTGCGGCTCGTCATCGGCATCAAGACCGGCTTCGACCCGCAGGCGGTGCTGGAGCACCTCTACCGGCTGACTCCGCTCGAGGACTCGTTCGGCATCAACAACGTCGCGCTCGTCGACGGCCAGCCTCAGACGCTGGGGCTGCGCGACATGCTGCGGGTGTACCTCGACCACCGCATCCGCGTCGTCACGCGTCGCAGCGAGTACCGTCTGGCGCGCAAGCGCGAGCGCCTCCACCTGGTCGAGGGCCTGCTCATCGCGATCCTCGACATCGACGAGGTCATCCAGGTCATCCGCTCCTCAGACGACGGCGAGCAGGCCCGCACACGCCTGCAGGAGGTCTTCGACCTGTCGCACCCGCAGGCCGAGTACATCCTCGAGCTGCGCCTGCGGCGCCTCACGAGGTTCTCGCGCATCGAGCTCGAGGCCGAGCGCGACCAGTTGCAGGCCGAGATCGACCAGCTCGTCGAGCTCCTCGCCAGTGATGTCCTGCTCCGCGGCCAGGTGGCCGCCGAACTCGAGGCCGCCGCCGAGGCCTACGGCACCCCGCGCCGCACGATGCTGCTCAACGGTGGTCCGGTGCAGCCCCGGTCCGCGAAGGCCGCCGCGGCCGCCGACCTGCAGATCGCCGACTCCCCGTGCCGGGTGTTCCTCTCCGCCACGGGCCGGATGGTGCGTGCCGAGCTCACGGCCGACGCTCCCGGCGGCGGTGTCGTGCCGCCCACGCGGCGCGCGAAGCACGACGCGATCCGTTCCTCGGTCGACACCACGACCCGAGGCGACATCGGCGCCGTCACTTCGGCCGGCCGACTCGTCCGCTTCTCCCCCGTCGACCTGCCGTCGGTGCCAGGCAACGCCGTGCAGATGGCCGCCGGAACGCGCGTCGAGCAGTACCTCGCCCTGGCCAAGGGCGAACAGGTCGTCGCCCTGGTCCCGTTGACCGATGGTCCGCCCATCGCTCTCGGCACGGCCCAGGGCATCGTGAAGCGCGTGGCGGCGAGCGAGCTCGGCACGAAGCCCGAGATCGAGATCATCGTCCTCCGCGACGGCGATCGGGTCGTCGGAGCAGCACCGGCCTCGGATGCCGCCGAGCTGGTGTTCATCGCCGACGACGCGCAACTGCTGCGATTCGACGCCTCGTCCGTGCGACCGCAGGGACGCTCGGCCGGCGGCATGGCCGGCATCCGGTTGTCCGACGGTGCCCGGGTGATCGCGTTCGCCGTCGTGGGCGGATCGTCGTTCGATGCCGTCGTCGTCACGGTCGCCGGATCCTCCGCCGCGCTGGCGGGCACGGACGCCGGCAGCGCCAAGGTCTCGGCCTTCACTGAGTTCCCGGCGAAGGGCCGCGCGACGGGTGGTGTGCGCGCGCAGCGCCTGCTCCGCGGCGAGGACGCCCTGACGCTGGCGTGGGTCGGGTCCGACCCACGCGCCGTCGGCACCGACGGTTCCGTGCGGACGCTGCCCGAGCCCGGCGCGAAGCGCGACGCCTCGGGTCAGCCGCTCGACGCGGTCGTCGGCGCGATCGGCACCACGATCCGCTGAGACGGGCCTCGCGGCGGGTCGGCGCCGCGCGGAGCGGGGGTGCGCGGCGTCTCAGACGTCGATGCGCTCGCGCGCCAGCCGATCGCTGGAATCGACGATGAACTCCCGGCGAGGGGCGACGTCGCTGCCCATGAGGAGATCGAACACCTGGGCCGCCTCTTCGATGTCGCGCACCTGCACCCGCCGCAGGGTGCGGCCGGCGCGGTCCATCGTGGTGGTCGCGAGCTGATCGGCATCCATCTCGCCCAGGCCCTTGTACCGCTGGATCGGTTCCTGCCAGCGCTTGTTCGACTTCTTGAGCTTCGCGAGCAGGCCGTGCAGCTCCTGCTCGCTGTAGGTGTAGATCGTCTCGTTGGGCTTGGACCCGGGATTCATCACGATGACCCGGTGCAGCGGCGGGACGGCGGCGAAGACGCGCCCCGCTTCGACGAGCGGGCGCATGTAGCGGAAGAACAGGGTCAACAGCAGAGTGCGGATGTGGGCGCCGTCGACGTCGGCGTCGCTCATCAGGATGATCTTCCCGTAGCGTGCGGCGTCGAGGTCGAACGAGCGGCCGGAGCCCGCGCCGATGACCTGGATGATCGAGGCGCACTCGGCGTTGGACAGCATGTCGCTGATCGACGCCTTCTGCGTGTTCAAGATCTTGCCGCGGATCGGGAGCAGGGCCTGGTACGCGCTGTTGCGGGCATCGCGCGCGGTGCCGAGCGCCGAGTTCCCCTCGACGATGAACAGCTCGGAGTCGGCCACGTCGTTCGAGCGGCAGTCGACGAGCTTCGACGGCAGCGAGGACGACTCGAGCGCGTTCTTGCGGCGCTGCGTCTCTTTGTGGGTGCGCGCGGAGATGCGCGCCTTCATCTCGGAGACGACCTTCTCGAGCAGCAGCGCCGTCTGCGCCTTGTCGTCGCGCTTGGTCGACGCGAAGCGCTCGGTCAGCTCCTTCGAGACGACCTGCGTCACGATCTGCCGCACGGCCGGGGTTCCGAGGACCTCTTTCGTCTGGCCCTCGAACTGCGGCTCGGGAAGACGGACCGTGAGGACGGCGGTGAGACCCGCGAGGATGTCGTCCTTCTCGATCTTGTCGTTGCCGACCTTGAGCTTGCGCGCGTTCTGCTCGACCTGGGTACGCAGGATCTTCATGAGGCCCTGCTCGAAGCCCTGCTGGTGCGTGCCGCCCTTGGGCGTGGCGATGATGTTCACGAACGACCGCGTGGTCGTGTCGTAGCCGGTGCCCCAGCGCACGGCGATGTCGACCTCGCACTCGCGCTGCACCTCGGTCGGCACCATCGAGCCGCCGGGCTGGAGGACGGGCACGGTCTCGGTGAACGTGCCCGTACCGGTCAGCCGCCAGGTGTCGGTGATCGCGGAGTCGGGGGCGAGGAAGTCGGCGAACTCCGAGATGCCCCCGTCGAAGCGGTAGCTCGTCTCGACCGGCTCGTCGCCCCGCTCGTCGGAGATGACGATCTCGAGACCTGGGACGAGGAACGCCGTCTGCCGGGCGCGCTGCACGAGCTCGTCGAAGCCGAACGCGGCATCCTTCGTGAAGATCTGCCGGTCGGCCCAGTACCGGATGCGGGTACCGGTCGCGCCGCGCGGGGCCTTGCCGACGACCCGCAGCTCGCTGCTCGAGTCGTACGGCGTGAAGGCCGAGTCGGGACCGTCGCCCGCGAACACCCCGGGCTCGCCGCGGTGGAACGACATCGCGTACGTCTTGCCGCCGCGGTCGACCTCGACGTCGAGGCGCTCGGACAGCGCGTTGACCACCGAGGCGCCGACGCCGTGCAGACCGCCGGAGGCCGCGTACGACCCGCCGCCGAACTTGCCGCCGGCGTGCAGCTTCGTGAAGACGACCTCGACGCCCGTGAGTCCGGTGCGGGGTTCGACGTCGACCGGGATGCCACGGGCCCGGTCGCGGACCTCGACGCTGCCGTCGGGATGCAGCAGGACGTCGATCCGAGTGCCGAATCCGCCGAGGGCCTCGTCGACGGAGTTGTCGATGATCTCCCACAGGCAGTGCATGAGACCGCGGGAGTCGGTGGACCCGATGTACATGCCCGGGCGCTTGCGCACCGCTTCGAGTCCTTCGAGGACCTGGAGATGATGGGCGGAATACTCGGACGTCACGATCTCTCAGCGTAATCGGCGGCTCCGACATCGGCTTGCAGACACACAGCGAGGTCGGGTCACCGTACGCGCACAGCGAAATGTGATCAAGCCGCGGCATAGGCGAAACATCCGCGTGGTTGTATATGGAGACTCGCCCACGATCACCCGAGGAGGGCACCCGACATGACCACCACGACTGCACCCGACGCGTCCGCCGTCCTCGATCACCGCCTCACGGCAGCCGATCGCTGCGACTCCTGCGGAGCGCAGGCCTACATCGCCGCCGAAGTCAACGGCAGTGAGCTCCTCTTCTGCGCCCACCACGGGCGCAAGTACGAAGAGAAGCTCCGCAGCATCGCCACCTCGTGGCACGACGAGACCGCTCGTCTGCACGCCGCCGACTGACCCTTCACGTCCGAACGGGCTCCGACTGCGCTCACCGAGCGCGACGGGGCCCGTTCGTCGTATCCCGCCGGGGGACGAGCGGTGACACCCGGAGCGCGATCTCCTCGCCGATCGTGTCGATGAGTTCGGCGAGGTCGGTGGCCGACGCCACTCCCCCGCGCCCCCACACCGTCACGATGTCACCGGGCGCGGCCTCCGACCATGTCTCGACGAGCGTGGAGCCCGGCTCGATGGTGAGGACGCGCCGGGGTCCCGCCGGGGTCGCCACCGAGAAGCGACCCTCCAGGACCGAGGGGAGCCCGTGCAGGCTGCCGAGGTCGAGGCGTACCGCGTCGCCCTCCACCGCCGTGACCGTCGCGACGAGCGTCGAGATCGGCTCGATCCCGAGCTCCCCTTCGCCCGGGCCGCCGGCGGGGCGGATGCCGTAGGAGAATGCCCCGACTCTGACGATGTCCTCGCGGAACGGCGCTCGCGCGAACCCCGCCGCACTGGCGGCCAGGTGCGAGAACCGCGGCGCCAGGCCCGCGTCGACGGCCGCAGCCCGTGCGGCGAGGAAGATCTCGCGGGCGTCGTCGTCGTCGGCATCCGAGGCCTCCGCGATGTGCGACCACAGCCCCTCGAACGAGGCCTTCCCCTCGCCGACGAGGGTCGACAGGGTCTCGAGCGCTCGACTCCAGTCCTCGGGACGGATGCCGTTGCGGTGCAGGCCCGTATCGATCTTGAGGTGCACCCGGGCCGGTGACGGCAGCGTGTTCTGCGCCGCGAGGTCGGCGAGGAGCGCTTCGTCGCCGATGCCCAGGTCGAGGTCTGCGGCGATGCCGCCCGCGAGGTCGTCGGCTCCCCCGAGAAGCCAGACGAAGATGCGCACGTCCGGGCCCGCGACGGCGCGCACCGCGCGCCCGGTCTCGACGTCGAACGCGCCGATCCAGCTCACACCCTCGGCCACCGCTCGCCGGACGATCCGCTCGAGTCCGTGGGAGTAGGCGTCGTCCTTGACGACGAGCATGTGCCGTGCGGGCGCGACGGCCTCCCGGACACGGGCGAGGTTTCGGGCGAAGGCGTCGAGGTCGACCCGATATTCGGCGCTCACGCGATCACCGCCCGCACGGCGCGGGCACCGACGGCGGCGACGATCTCGCCGGCGGTCCAGCCGGTGGCATCCGTCCACTCCCGGAGCGAGGGGGCACCGGCCTCGGGATCCCCGAAGAAGACCACTTCGCCGCCGCGCGGGGGACGCGCGGCGTCGACGTCGACGACGCAGACGTCCATGGCCACTCGCCCGACGATGCGATGGCGACGACCGTCGATGACGACGTCGGCGACGTTCCCGAGCGAGCGCACCACGCCCTGCGCGTACCCGCCGGTCACCAGCGCCACGGTCGTGTCGCGCGGCGCACGGTGGGTATATCCGTACGAGACGCCCTCACCGGTGAGCAGCGCCTTCGTCCCGAGGACACGCCCGTGCAGCGACAGCACCGGCCGCGCGCGAATGTCTCCGCCCGGAAGACCGAAGAGGGTGGCGGCCTCGAGCTCGTCGGGGTCGACCCCGACGGATGCCAGGACGGATGCCACCCACTTGGCGCCGTGTCCCCACGCATCGGCGGCGAGCACGTCGTCGGCGGCGCCGACCGGCGCGAGCCGGGCGTTCGCGCGCAGGTTCCGCTCCGACACACGAGCGACGGGAGAGACTCCCCCGGCGGTGTCGGATGCGGCGGGCACCACGGCGTCGGGAGTCATCAGCGGCGGAGGGCGTCGCCCATCAGCCGCTCGTGGCGCGGTCGCGAGCCCTCGCGGATACCGGTCGTGCTCACGCGCGTCTCGTAGAGCCCGGGGATCCAGTTGCCCTCGATGAGGACCGGCCCCTCGGGTCCGACCGCGACGTCCCAACCGACGTACGGAACCTCGGGGATGCGCCGGGCGGCCTTGTCGACGAGCGCGAGGGCCTGATCCCAGAGCGGAACCTGGAAGTCCACGATGGACTGCTGCGACTCGGGGTGGACGTCGTAACGGCTCTTGTGCTTGCCCGTGTGGCCGGGGCCGACGGAGTGCCCGTCGTCGTCGAGCATCGTGAAGAAGCCGCCCCAGGTGAACTGGTCGCTCACCGCTCCGCGCCCGAACTTCTGGACCATCACCATGGGGTGGACGGTCTCGCCGTCGAAATACGTGGTGATGCGGGTCGTGTTCACCGTCCCCGCGCAGTACGACGCGAGGTAGGGGTGCTGCACGATCGGCTGCTCGATGAGGATCTGGCCTTTTTCGACGAGCTCGGCGCGGAAGGCGTCCCAGTCCGTCACCTCGGCGGTGTCGTAGCGGAAGACGCCCTTCCCTTCGCGGCTCACCGGCACCTTCGCGATGATCACGGGGTGGCGCTCGGCGAAGTCCTTGAGCGCGGCGGTGTCCGTGGTGTCCAGCTGCATCCACTCGCGCCCCAGGAACTCCTCGAACGCGCGGTTGAAGTTGAGCTTGTTCTCCAGCGTCTTGGCGACCTCGCGGTCGTTCACCGCGGTGGCGAGGTGGTGCTGGATGAGGGAGGTCATGAACGTCTTGCGCTCGCGACGGTTCAGCAGCGCGAAGTCCGCCTCGTAGTAGTCGATGTAGGCGGTGTCGTGGAACGCCGCCCACCAGAGCATGTCGACGAGCACGAACGGGGCGAACTTGCCCTGCTCCTGCCCGATCTGACGCGCGAACGTCCAGACGCGGGAAGGGCGGAATGCGGCGACGCGCTTGAGGAAGTAGGCGGCGCGCGCCTTCGGGGAGATGTCCATCGGCAGGCTGATCGCTTTCTCGTCCGGAGGTCAGTCGCCGCTCAGATGAACGTCCGTCGCAGCGCTTCCGAAGTACCCATCATACGAGGCCGACCTCCGGGAGCCGGCGCCCCGGCGGCTCGGTGGCGCTGTGTTAGCGTGTCGAGGTGTCACAGAGGTCTCTGCGCGTCCGGTACCTGTTGCAGCGAGCTCGACGCCTGAGCCTGGGCAACGTCACCGAGTTCGCCGGTCAGGTGAAGAAGGTCTCCCGCGCGCCACTCCCCGTCATCATCGCCGACATGCTCTGGTCGTCGGTGCGCTACGAGATGGGCTTCCGCGACTACGCGGTCTGGGACATCCGTCTCCTCAACGGTCGTGAACGACGGACCTGGATGACGCACCCCAAGGCGATCCGCCTGAACAACACGCTCAACGGCCCCAATTCGGCGGCCCTGCTGGGCGACAAGCCGCGGTTCTACCGCGACTTCGCGGACATGATCGGCCGCGAGTGGATCGACGCCTCCACGGCGACCGAGCAGGAGCTCACGGACTTCCTCGCACGGCATCCGCGTGTCCTGGTCAAGCCCGCGCTCGGCGAGGGCGGTCGTGGCATCACCACCTTCACCCGCGACGAGATCCCCGACGTCGCCGCGTGGCGCGCGACCCTGGTGTCCGAGAACCGTGCGTTGGTCGAGGAGATCCTCCCCCAGCACGCGGACATGGCCCGCCTGTACCCGGGCAGCGTCAACACGCTCCGGCTCATCACGTTCCGCCGCGACGACGGCAGCTTCCACCTCATCGCCTCCGTGCTGCGGATCGGCAACGGCGGGGTCGTCGACAACTTCGCCGGCGGTGGCATGTTCACCATGGTCGACGACGTCGGTGTCGCGCAGTGGGCCGGTGTCGACAAGAACTCGAACGTGTTCGCGCGGCATCCGGTGACGGGCGTCGACATCGCGGGATTCCAGGTGCCGCTGTTCGCCGAGGCGCTCGCCATGGTCGAGGAGGCCTCGCGTCGCCTCCCCACCGTGCCGTACGTGGGCTGGGACGTCGCCATCACGCCGGACGGCCCCGCGCTCATCGAGGCCAACCACAACTCCAGCGTGTTCCAGATGAAGCCGAGCGTGTCCGGCATCCGGACGGGGCTCCTGCACCGCTACCGCGACGCGATCGGTCCCGGCATCCTGGAACGTCGCCGCTGAGCAGCGTCGGCCAGCGGACCGCCCAGACCCGACGCGTCAGCGGCGCCCGAAGCGCCCGCGCACGAGCGTGATCGCGGACGTCAGCTCCGGCGTCCGCAGCCCCGCGAGGATGCCGAGGTAGATCGCCCCCGCGACGGAGCAGATGAGCGCAGTGCCGACCGCGCCGAAGAACAGGTTGTCGAGCATCCACCCCTGATCGGCGCCGGACCACAGGTAGATCCCCCACCCGGCGAAGGCGGCCGGGATCGCGGCGCCGACGAAGACCGCCAGCGAGGTGACGGCCTTCCGGATGCCGAGGGGGCCGATCTTCCGGCGGAGCAGCCAGATCGCGAGCAGGAGCTCGAGGATGCCGCAGAGCGTCTGCACGGAGGCGACCGTGGCCGTCAGGAACTCCTTCGGGACCATGACGGCCAGGAGCGTGAGGACGACCACGAGGACACCCTGAGCAAGAGTGAAGAAGAACGGGGTCCGCGTGTCGCCGTAGGCGTAGAACGTCCGCTGGATGATGAACAGCACGGCCATCGGTACCAGGCCGACGAGGAACGCGACGAGCACGGGCGCGGCCAGGAGCGCGTCGCCGGCGCTGCTGGTGAAGATGCGCGAGGCAGGAGCTGCCGCGGCGATGAGTGCGCCGGCCGAGATCACGACGAACAGGCCGAGGATGCGGATCGCGGCGCTGATGTCGGCGCGGACGTCGTCGCCGCGACCGGCCGCGGCGTGTTCGGCGATCCGCGTGAAGTACGGCGTCCCGATGGACAGCACGATCAGCGAGTACGGCACCATGTAGATCAGCCAGGCGTTGCCCCACACGGCGACTGACGCGTTCTCGCCGGACGCGGCGCTCATGACGTTCACCTGGACGAGCCCGGCGAGCAGCGTCACGACGACCATGCCGAACGTCCAGGTGGCGAGGCTCCCCATGCTGCCGAAGCCCACCCCGCGCCAGCGGAAGTCGGGACGGAGCGGGATGCCGGATCGGCGCCAGGCGACGGCGAGGACGACCGTCTGCGCGATGATGCCCAGCGTCGCCGTTCCGCCGACCAGCGCGATGGAGGACGGCGTCCACCATCCGACCTCGGTGCGGTGGAACCCGAACAGCACGATGAACAGCCCGAAGCCCGCGATCGAGACGATGTTGTTGATCACGGGCGCCCACGCGTACGGAGTGAACATGCGGCGGGCGTTCAGACTCTCGCCGATCAGCGCGAACATGCCGTAGAAGAAGATCTGCGGCAGGCACCAGTAGGCGAACGCCACCGTCAGGTCGCGCGTCGCGCCGTCGTACCCGCTCGCCATCACCGCGACGAGCGCCGGCGCGAGCGCGAGCGCCACCGCCGTGGTCAGGAGCAGGATCGCCGCCCCGGCCGTGATCAGCTTGGGGAGGAAGATCCGACCACCGTCGGCCTGCGCGCTCACCGCCACGACGCGGGGCACGATCACTCCGGTCAGCAGACCCGTCGAGATCAGCGTCAGCACCGTGTTCGGCAGCTGGTTGGCGACGTAGAAGGCGTCGGCCGATGCGCCCACCGAACTGATCGCGGCGACCAGGACGATGGTGCGCACCAGCCCCGTCATGCGCGACACCAGGGTGCCCGCGGCGATGAGGCTGCTCGCCCGTGCGAGATTCATCGAGTGCGCGTCAGGCCGCGGCGCGGACGATACCCAGCGGCGTGGACTCGTGTCCCTGACCGAGCGGGTTGTCCTTCAGGATCGCGACGAGACGCTTCTCTCCGGCCTTGTCCATCGTCGAACCGAGGATGTTGCCACCCAGGTCGTTGATGTCGACGACGGCGACCTCGAGATCGATGCCCAGCAGCGCCTTCAGGCGTGTCGCGACCTCGCGCGGACGCTCCGGACCCAGCACGACGGCCTGGTTGTACGGCGGGATCGTGCCCTTGGTGGGGCCGTCGATGGCGCGCGCCTTGTCACCGGCGATGCGGTAGAAGTCGCCCTTCCGCCCGAACGCCTTGGTCACGGCCGAGACGGCCGCGGCGAACAGGATGCGGGGGGTGCCGCATTCGCGCAGGGCCATCTCCATCGTCTCGGGCATGCCGAGTCCGATGCCGTACGGCGTCCGGGTGACGTACTTCGACAGGAACAGGGCGAGCTTTCGCGGCTTGATGCTGTCGAGCTTGAACGAACGACCCTGCGTGATCGCCACGATCTTCTCGGTGACGAACAGCAGGTCGCCCGGCTGCACGGCATCCTTCGCGTACTCGAGGATGAACGCGTCGAGATCGTCGCCCGGCATGACGACCCGGGTGCGGATCGGGATGCGGGCGTACGAGGTGCCCTCGACGGTGCGGGTGAGCGCCTTGCCGGCGTTGGCCTCCGCGCTCATTCGAGGTAGTCCCGCAGCGACTGCGAACGGCTGGGGTGCCGGAGCTTCGCCATGGTCTTGGACTCGATCTGGCGGATGCGCTCACGCGTCACGCCGAAGGTGTCGCCGATCTGGTCGAGCGTCTTGGGCTGGCCGTCGCCGAGACCGAAGCGCATGCGGATGACGCCCGCCTCGCGCTCGCTGAGCGAGTCGAGGAGCGACTCCAGCTGACGCTGCAGCATGGTGAAGCCCACCGCGTCGGCCGGGACGACCGCCTCGGTGTCCTCGATCAGGTCACCGAACTCGCTGTCGCCGTCTTCACCGAGGGGCGTGTGCAGCGAGATCGGCTCGCGGCCGTACTTCTGCACCTCGATGACCTTCTCGGGGGTCATGTCGAGTTCGCGGCTCAGCTCTTCCGGGGTGGGTTCGCGACCGAGGTCCTGCAGCATCTGGCGCTGGACGCGCGCGAGCTTGTTGATGACCTCGACCATGTGCACGGGGATGCGGATGGTACGGGCCTGGTCGGCCATGGCGCGCGTGATCGCCTGACGGATCCACCAGGTGGCGTAGGTCGAGAACTTGAAGCCCTTGGTGTAGTCGAACTTCTCCACCGCACGGATCAGACCCAGGTTGCCCTCCTGGATGAGGTCGAGGAACTGCATGCCACGACCGGTGTAGCGCTTGGCGAGCGAGACGACGAGACGCAGGTTGGCGCCGAGCAGGTGGCTCTTGGCGCGCTGGCCGTCGCGGGCGACCCACTGGAGGTCGAGGCCCAGCTGGCTGGTCTTCTCGGCCGCCGACATGTTCGACAGCTTCTCTTCCGCGAACAGACCGGCCTCGATGCGCATGGCGAGCTCGACCTCTTCGGCCGCGTTCAGCAGCGGGACCTTACCGATCTGCTTCAGGTAGTCCTTGACGGGGTCGGCCGTGGCGCCGGTGATCTGCGCCGAGTAGACCGGGACGTCGTCCTCGTCGCTCGAGGAGATGACGATCGCGCCGGTGGGAAGTGCCTCGGCGGGCGCGGCGGGCGACTCGTCGTCGTCGTCGCTCTCGTCGTCGGACTTCTTCGCCGCGGGCTTGGCCGCGTCGTCTCCGTCGGTGTCGTCGTCGTCGGAGTCGTCGGCGACCTCGATGTCTTCGTCGATGTCTTCTTCGACGTCGTCCTCTTCGAGGTCGTCGTCGGACTTGGCCTTGGACTTCGCCTTGGCCGGGGTCGCCTTCGCCTTGGCGGGAGCCTTCTTGGCCGCGGTCTTCTTCGACGCGGTCGTGGTCTCCTCGGCAGCGTCGAGGTCGGTGTCCTTCTCACTGCCGGAGCGGGTCTTGGTGTTCGTGCCTGCCACGTTTCGCCTTTCACCGGGAACGCATGTTGCACGGCCGCCGGTCGTTCTCGGACACTAGTAAGACCCTTGTCAAGTCCGATCCTGTGGAGCGGGCTCCAGGTTCGGCCGACAACGGGTCAGGTTCTTCATTGTCTCACATCCCCAGCGCGGGACTTGACGTGCACCGGGCATCTATGCGTATGCAACGACGCGTGATCCCTCGGTATTCCCTGTGACGCGGGAGCGATCCCACGTCACAGGCCCGTCGTTCCGACGTCCGGACCGCGAAAGGCGCTCCGCGCGTCGACTTCCTGTGCGTCAGCCCAGCCGGCCGCGGCGATCGTCGTCGCCCGGTCGATTCGCGAGGAAGCGCTCGAGTTCCGCCGCCAGTTCGTCGGCGCTCGGCAGATCGCCGGTGTGGATGATGGGCGTCGCCTGCGTCGAGCCCGCCATGTACGCGTCGTAGCGCTCCTCGAGGCCCTGCAGCATGCGCGTGAGCTCTTCGCTGCCCTCGACCTGCTCGGTGACCTTCCCGAGGAACTCGCGGTTCTCTTCACGCAGCACTTCGCCGGAGAAGACGAGTCCCGTGGCGACGGTCAGGCTGTCGAGACCGGCCAGCGCCGCCGCGGGGTACTCGGTGTCGCCGAGGTAGTGCGGGACGAGAAGGGCGAAACCGGCGATCTTCGCCCCGGCTTCGGCGAACCGGTACTCGAGCAGATGACCCACCGTGGAAGGGATCTGCGTGTGCGGGCGCCAGACCGAGTGCGCCTCGGCGAGGTCGCTTCGAGTACCGCTCACCGTGGTGCCGATCGGGCGGGTGTGGGGCACGGGCATGGGAATGGCGTGCACCCAGGTGATCGAGGACACCTGGAGGCCGGCGCTGAGTTCGAGCACGCTCTCGGCGAACGCCTCCCAGAGGAAGTCGGGTTCGTACCCCGCGAGCAGGAGGAACGGATGACCGAGCGAGTCGTGTGCGAGTGAGAGCTCGAGACGCGGGGGCCGGTAGTCCGTCAGGTGGTCTTCGACGAAGGTGATGACGGGACGCCGCGCGCGGTAGTCGAGCAGCGTGTCGTTGTCGAAGACCACGACGGGGTGGGGTTCGAGATCGTCGCGGAAGTACTCGACCAGACGGGTGACCGCTCCGCCCGCGTCGGTGAATCCGGTGAGCGCGATGACCAGCGGGAGCCCGGATGGCACCGGCGGCGCGGCGGGGGCGCGGTCGTACAGCGGTGCGGGATGCGGCATGCCTCCACTCTACGAGCCGTGTCCGACACGACGACGGCGGTGCGTCCCGCTGCTAGCGAACACCCGCGAACCTAGGATGGAAGCTATGCCATTCCCCTCCGTGACGTACTCCGATGTCCCCGTCCTCGACTCCGGCGCCGATGCGATCCTCCTGGTGGTCGCGAAGTCCGACGGCTCGGAGCCGGACCCCGCGGGATGGGACGGTCTGAAGGCTTCGCTCGCCGCCGTGGGTTTCTCCGGCGGCGCCGGTTCGTTCCAGCGGGTGCACGTCCCCGGTGTGACCCTCCCGGTCGCGGTGGTCGGCGCGGGCGCGGCGCCGGACGTGGCCGCCCTTCGGGATGCGGTCGGTACGGGCCTGCGCCAGCTGACGGGTTTCGAGCACGTCGCGGTGCAGCCGCTGGTGGATGCCGCCTGGGCTCCGCTCGCCGAGGGTGCGGCGCTGGGCGGTTACCGTTTCGCCGGGTACAAGAGCGAGACGCCGAAGGCCCGCGCGTCCCGCGTGAGCGTCCACGGGACGACGCCGCCCACGGATGCCGAGCAGACCGGGGTTGCGGCGGTCGCCGGTGCGGTCGCGCTCGTGAAGGACCTCGTGACGACGCCCGCCGAGTGGCTCGGTCCGGCCGACTTCGCCGACGCCGCCGTCGCGGCCGTCGAGGGCCTTCCCGTCACGGTGACCGTGCTCGACGAGCACGCGCTCGCGGACGGCGGCTACGGCGGCATCCTCGGCGTCGGCCAGGGCTCGGATCGTCCGCCGCGCCTGGTCCACCTCGAATACTCCCCCGTCGATGCCGACCGCCACGTCGCCCTCGTGGGCAAGGGCATCACGTTCGACACCGGCGGGCTGTCGCTGAAGCCCGCGGCATCCATGGTCGGGATGAAGTACGACATGTGCGGTGCCGCGACGGTGCTCGCCGTGCTCCGGGCCGCCGCCGAGATAGCTCTGCCGGTCCGGGTGAGCGCCTGGCTGTGCATCGCCGACAACATGCCGTCGGGTCGCGCGACGCGCCCGGGCGACGTGCTGCGCATGCTGGACGGCACCACTGTCGAGGTGCTGAACACCGACGCCGAGGGGCGCCTGGTGCTCGCCGACGGGCTCGTCGCCGCGAGCCGCGAGAACCCCGACCTCATCGTCGACGTGGCCACCCTCACGGGCGCGATCACGGTCGCTCTGGGCAACCGCCACACCGGGGTGATGGGCGACGACGAGGCGGTGGCCGAGTATCTCGCCGCCGCGGGCCGCGTGGCCGAGCTCGCCTGGCAGCTCCCCCTCCCCGCGCACATGGTCGACGAGCTGGACTCCCCCATCGCCGACCTGCAGAACGCCAAGATCGGCGACCCGGCGGGCGGGTCCCTGTTCGCCGGCCTCTTCCTGCGGCATTTCGTCGGGCGCGTCTCCGAGGATGCCGACGCTCCGCGCATTCCGTGGGTGCACCTGGACATCGCCGGTGTCGGGATGAACAAATCCGCCCCGCACGGGTTCACGGACAAGGGCGTGACGGGCGCCACGGTGCGTTCGCTCGTCGAACTCCTCTCCGCGGGGAGCGCGCGGTGACCGAGTTCACGGCCGACGTCGTCGTCCTCGGCGGGGGCAGCGGCGGCTATGCCGCCGCCCTGCGGCTCGCCGAGCTGGGCAAGGACGTCGTCCTCGTCGAGAAGGACAAGCTCGGCGGCACCTGCCTGCACCGGGGCTGCATCCCCACGAAGGCGCTGCTGCACGCGGCCGAGGTCGCCGACGCGGCTCGCGGTGCGGGCGACATCGGCGTCCTGGCGTCGTTCGGGGGGATCGACCCCGCCGGCGTCCGGGCCTACCGCGAAGGCATCGTCGCGAAGGAGTTCAAGGGCCTCGAGGGGCTCATCTCCGCGCGCGGCATCCGCGTGGTCCGGGGCGAGGGCTCGCTCGAGAGCGGCGCGACCGTGCGGGTGGGCGACGACGTCTACCGCGGGTCGGACGTGATCCTCGCGACCGGGTCCTACAGTCGGACGCTCCCGGGGCTCGACATCGGGGGTCGCGTCCTCACCAGCGAGCAGGCGCTCGACCTGGATGTCGTGCCCGAGCGCGTGGTCGTGCTCGGCGGCGGGGTCATCGGCGTGGAGTTCGCGAGCGTGTGGCGATCGTTCGGCGTCGAGGTGACGATCGTCGAGGCGCTCCCCCATCTGCTGCCCGCGGAGGACGTCTCCTCCAGCAAGTCGCTGGAACGCGCGTTCCGCAAACGCGGGATCGGGTTCCAGCTCGGGCGGCGCTTCTCCTCCGTGACGCAGACCGAGTCCGCCGTGACCGTGAGCCTCGACGACGGGACGAACCTCGAGGCCGACTACGTCCTCGTCGCGGTCGGCCGGGGGCCTGCCACCGCGGGTCTGGGGTTCGAGGACGCGGGTGTCCGGCTCGACCGCGGGTTCGTCCAGACCGACGAGCGACTGCGCACCACGGCCCCGCACGTCTGGGCCGTCGGAGATATCGTGCCCGGGCTCCAGCTCGCGCACCGCGGCTTCCAGCAGGGCATCTTCGTGGCGGAGGAGATCGCCGGTCTGTCTCCCGTCCTCGTGCCCGACGTCGACGTGCCGCGCGTCGCCTACTCGCACCCCGAGGTCGCCTCCGTTGGGCTGACGGAAGCACAAGCCCAGGAGCGCTTCGGTGCCGATGCCGTCCGCGCCTACGAGTACAACCTGGCAGGCAACGGCCGCAGTGAGATCATCGGGACCGCGGGCATCGTGAAGATCGTTCGCCGCATCGACGGTCCCGTCGTCGGGGCTCATCTCGTCGGAGACCGCGTCGGCGAACTCATCACGGAAGCGCAACTCGCCGTCGGGTGGGAAGCCCACCCCGAGGACATCGCCCCGTTCGTCCACGCCCACCCCACGCAGAGCGAAGCATTGGGTGAGGCCTTCCTCGCCCTGGCCGGCAAGCCCCTGCACGCACTCTGACCCCCAGCCGTCACTAAGCTAGACACCGCATCCGGTACGAAGGAGACATATCCATGAGCACTTCCGTCGTCCTCCCCGCTCTCGGCGAGAGCGTGACCGAGGGAACGGTCACCCGCTGGCTCAAGCAGGTGGGTGACACCGTCCAGGAGGACGAAGGTCTGTTGGAGATCTCGACCGACAAGGTCGACACCGAGATCCCCTCGCCCGTCTCCGGCGTGATCGAGGAGATCCTCGTCCAGGAGGACGAGACCGTCGAGGTCGGCGCCGTCCTGGCGAAGATCGGTGACGGCTCCGGCGCGCCGTCCTCGGACGACGCTCCCGAGGCCGCCCCGGCCGAGGAGGCCCCGGCCCCCGCCGCCGAGGAGCAGGCCGCGCCGGCCGCGGAGTCGGCCCCCTCCGACTCGGCCCCCGCCGAGCAGTCCGCCCCCGCCGCGTCGTCCGACGCGACCGAGGTCAAGCTCCCCGAGCTCGGCGAGAGCGTCACCGAGGGCACGATCACCCGGTGGCTCAAGGCCGTGGGCGACGACGTCGCGGTCGACGAGCCCCTGCTCGAGATCTCGACCGACAAGGTCGACACCGAGATCCCCTCGCCGGTCGCCGGCACGCTGCAGGAGATCCTCGTCCAGGAGGACGAGACGGTCGCCGTCGGTTCGGCCCTCGCCCGCATCGGAAGCGGCGCGGCCGCCCCGGCCCAGGCGCAGCCCGCCCCGGCCATCGAGGAAGAGCCCATCCAGCAGCCGCAGCCCAACGAGGTGCCCGAGCAGCCCGCTACCCCCGCGGAGCAGCCCGCCGCCCCCGCGCAGGAGAAGCCGGCCGAGCAGCCCGCCCCGGCGGCGCAGCCTGCCGCTCCGGCCGCGACGCCGTCGGCTCCCGCCTCCAGCGGCGACGAGGTCACGTACGTGACGCCGCTGGTGCGCCGCCTGGCCCAGCAGCAGGGCGTCGACCTCGCCACCGTCACCGGTAGCGGCGTCGGCGGACGGATCCGCAAGGAGGACGTCCTCAAGGCCGCCGAGGCCGCGAAGTCGACCCCGGCTGCCGCTGCCGCCCCCGCTGCTGCCGCCGCACCCGCTGCGCCGGTCGAGGTCTCGCCGCTGCGCGGAACGACGCAGAAGATGTCGCGTCTGCGCAAGGTCATCGCCGAGCGCGCCGTCGCATCGATGCAGGCCACGGCTCAGCTGACGACCGTCGTCGAGGTCGATGTCACCAAGGTCGCGGCGCTCCGGGATCGCGTCAAGGGCGAGTTCCAGCAGAAGACGGGGGACAAGCTGTCGTTCCTCCCCTTCTTCGCCCTCGCCGCCATCGAAGCGCTGAAGACCTATCCGATCATCAACTCGACGGTCGAGGGCGACGAGATCGTCTACCCGGCCCACGAGAACGTCGCGATCGCCGTCGACACCGAGCGCGGCCTGCTCACCCCGGTCGTCAAGGACGCCGGCGAGAAGAACATCGCCCAGCTCGCTCGCGAGATCGCCGACCTGGCGGCCCGGACGCGCGACAACAAGCTGAAGCCTGACGAGCTCGCCGGTGGCACCTTCACCCTGACGAACACGGGTTCGCGTGGTGCGCTGTTCGACACGCCGATCGTCTTCCTCCCGCAGTCGGCCATCCTCGGCCTCGGTGCGGTCGTGAAGAAGCCCGGTGTGGTCTCGGTCGACGGCAAGGATGCGATCTCGGTCCGTTCGTACGTCTACCTGGCGCTCTCGTACGACCACCGCATCATCGACGGTGCCGACGCGGCTCGCTTCCTCGGTGCGGTCAAGGCCCGTCTCGAGGCTGCGCAGTTCGAAGGCGACCTCGGGATCTGATCTCCGCCCTTCCCGGCTCATGATGGCTGGTCCGCGACGTCTCTGACGGAGCGGACCAGCCATCGGTCTTCCTGCCGGACGAGCGTGACGTACTGAGTCCGACCGTCCGCCGAGAGTCGCACCACCGCCAGCCCGCCGAAGTCGTCGACCACGTCGAGGTCGGCGACGGCGGGATCCCAGGGGGCCGGATCGCCCGAGCCGGCGGCGGACTCGCGGAGCCGCGAGGTGCACTCTTCGTCCGCGCACGCCGCAAGAGACGCCAGCAGGCTCGCCGCCGCAGCGCGCACGTCGTCGGTCTCCGACGCTGCCGCGCCCGCCCCGACAGCGTTCTCTTCGCTCGCGGCCGATGGTGATGCCGGGCGGTCGGAGGACGAGGCCGTCCCCGGCACCGGTGCCGCGTCTTCGGGATCGGGTTCCGCCGAGAGCGCACCTTCCGCGGTCGGCGTCGCGGAGGGCAGACGCCCGGGTGGGGCGGTCGCGGCCGCGGCCGACGCCACCCCGGCCGGGTGGTCCTCGCTCGTCGTGGCCGGCTCCACCCTCGGGACGAGCGTCATCGCCACGACGGCGAGCACGGCCGCGACGCCGACACCCAGTGCCAGCACGGGCGGTCGGATCCGGCGCACGGACGCCGCGACGCGCCCGATGAACGTCGGAGCGGTGGCATCCTGCTCGTCGCGTGCCGCGCGCGGCGCGACCGCCTCGGCGGGTGCCAGAGGACCGAGCACGAGCGGTTGTGGCTCGACGACGGCGAGGAGACGCTTCTCGAGGAGGGCCCACGTGGGCGGGGGCTCCGTCAGCACTCCGTCGCGCAAGCGTGCGAAGCCCGGCCGGACGTCGGCGCTCACGAGCGACGCCACTTCGTCGAGGACGGCGACCGTGGCGGCGAGCACGTCGTCTCCGCCCGGGTGGGCGACGAGGACCGGCCGCCCCTCGGGGGTCAGCCGCCACTCTCCGGGCGCGGCTCGTGACGGAGCGGTGGCGCATCCGCGCACGACCGCGATCGCCAGCGTCGCGGCTTCGCCCGCCGTCAGGGCGTGGGGGCTTCGGCCTCGACGGCGGAGGTAACCGGAGACGGTGTCGATCGTCGGCGGGGATGGCGTCGGCTGCATGCCTCGAGGCTGTCGCAGCACGCCGCAGACCGGCGGGCCGCCGAAGGCGTTCCGGGGAGGGATCCGCGATCACGGACGAAGGGGAGGAGGGGTGCTGAGGGCGAAGATAGAATCATCTGCATGGCCGCTCGCACCTCCACCCTCGAGAAGCGTCCGGGATTCTTCTCCCAGCTTCGCACCCTGTACACCTTCACGCAGAAGGAGTACCGCTGGCTGCCCTTCGCGCTGGCCGGCATCGTCCTCGCGGGCACCGGGCTCGGCGTGCTCGTCGGCTTCCTGATCCCTCCGGTCGCCGTCTGGAGCGTCATCCTGTGGGGTGTGACGGGTCTCCTGGCCGGCATCCTGGTCGGGATGATCATGATGACCCGTCTGTCCACGCGGGCCATGTACCGCCGGATGGACGGCATGCCGGGCGCGACCGGTCACGTCATCTCTTCTTCGCTCGGCCGCAACTGGCAGGCGTCCGAGACGCCCATCGGCGTGAACCCCCGCACGCAGGAGGCGGTCTACCGCGCGATCGGCCGCGGCGGCGTGGTCCTCATCGGTGAGGGTTCGCAGACGCGCCTGTCCCGTCTCGTCAATGAGGAGCGGGCGCGCGTCCAGCGGGTCGCCGCCGGTGTTCCGGTGACGGTGTTCTATGTCGGACACGGCGATGGCGAGGTCGAGATCAAGAACCTGGCCTCCGCGATCAAGGCCCTGCCGAAGAAGGTCGACCGCACGACGCAGGCGGCGGTCATCAAGCGCGTGTCGTCGGTGTCGCAGGGGTTGTCGTCGTTGCCGATCCCCAAGGGCGTCGACCCGACGAAGATGCGCGCCCCGCGTCCCCGCTGATCATCGACGAACGGCCCCGCTCCGGCGGGGCCGTTTCTCGTTGTTCAGCTGCGGACGAGCACCGTGCCGACGGCCTTGTCGTGGAGGCCGCGTTGGTCGGAGTCCCACACGACGGCGGGGATGATGACGCCCAACAGCAGGGTGCGGATGATCGGGCGCCAGACGCCCACCCATCCCCCGGATGCCAGCTCGAGACGCATCCCCAGCAGGCGGTGCCCCGGACTCCCGCCGATCAGCGGGATGAACACGATCTGCACCAGGAAGAAGATGAGATTGGTCGCGAGCGGGTTCGCGAACGGAACCCCCGTCACCGGATCCGGCGCCGAGAAGAACGCGAAACCGATGAGGCCGGCGCACGCGACGTCGATCAGCAGCGCGGCGATGCGCCGACCGGGACGTGCGATGGACCCGCGTCCCTCGCGGGGAAGGCCGAGCCGCTGGCCCGGATACTCGTTCTCGACGGGGACGGTCACGGCATCCAGCGTAATCGGGCCTCCGTAACATGCCGGAAACATCCGAGATATGACCGAGACACCGGTTCTGGATAGGGTCGAGGAGGTCGGCTCAGGCTGGCCGATCCCGAATGTTCTACCTCTGGAGTCTTCATGTTCAAAGATTCGTCCGAGGTGCTGAAGTTCATCCAGGACGAGGACGTCAAGTTCCTCGACATCCGTTTCACGGATCTTCCTGGCGTGCAGCAGCACTTCAACATTCCCGCGTCGACCGTCGACGAGGAGTTCTTCACCGTCGGACAGCTGTTCGATGGCTCGTCGATCCGCGGGTTCGCGAACATCCACGAGTCGGACATGCAGCTCATCCCCGACGTGACGACGGCGTACCTCGACCCGTTCCGCGAGGCGAAGACGCTCATCATGGTCTTCGACATCTACAACCCGCGCAACGGCGAGATCTACTCGAAGGACCCGCGTCAGGTCGCCAAGAAGGCCGAGAAGTACCTCGCCTCCACCGGCATCGCCGACACCGCATTCTTCGCGCCCGAGGCCGAGTTCTACATCTTCGACGACGTCCGCTACGAGGTGAAGCAGAACGCCAGCTTCTACTCCGTGGACTCCGAGGAAGGCGCCTGGAACACCGGTCGCGTGGAAGAGGGCGGCAACCTCGCCAACAAGACGCCCTACAAGGGCGGCTACTTCCCCGTCTCCCCCGTCGACAAGCAGGCCGACCTCCGCGACGACATCAGCCTCAAGCTGATCGACGCCGGCCTCATCCTCGAGCGCGCTCACCACGAGGTGGGTACGGGTGGTCAGGCTGAGATCAACTACCGCTTCGACACCATGGTGCACGCGGCCGACGACATCCTGAAGTTCAAGTACATCGTCAAGAACACGGCTCTCGAGTGGGGCAAGGTCGCGACCTTCATGCCGAAGCCCCTCTTCGGTGACAACGGCTCGGGCATGCACACCCACCAGTCGCTGTGGAACGACGGCAAGCCGCTGTTCTACGACGAGACCGGCTACGGCGGGCTCTCCGACCTCGCGCGCTGGTACATCGGTGGCATCCTGGCCCACGCCCCCGCCGTGCTCGCCTTCACGAACCCGACCCTCAACAGCTACCACCGTCTGGTGAAGGGCTTCGAGGCTCCGGTCAACCTCGTGTACTCGGCCGGTAACCGCTCCGCGGCCATCCGTATCCCGATCACGGGCACCAACCCCAAGGCCAAGCGCATCGAGTTCCGCGCGCCGGACGCCTCGGGCAACCCGTACCTCGCGTTCGCCGCGCAGCTCATGGCCGGCATCGACGGCATCAAGAACCGCATCGAGCCGCACGAGCCCGTCGACAAGGACCTCTACGAGCTCCCCGCCGAAGAGGCCAAGAACATCCCGCAGGTTCCCAACTCGCTGCTGGACTCGCTCGAGGCCCTCCGCGCCGACCACGAGTTCCTGCTCGCCGGTGGCGTCTTCACCGAGGAGCTCATCGAGACCTGGATCGAGTACAAGATCGAGAACGAGATCCAGCCGATCGCTCAGCGTCCGCACCCCTTCGAGTACGAGCTGTACTTCGGAGTCTGATCTCCGGATCATCCACGACCAAGCCCGTCCCCGCCGTTTCGCGGGGGCGGGCTTCGTCGTTGGCGGTCCGTGCTAGATATCGCAAGCCCTGTGCATAACCGTGCCAGACCTCGCGAGGTTTGGCAGGATGGTCGTCAACGATGAAAGGGGCCATCGTGGGCGACTATCGGGTGGATCCGGACCGAGTGATCGGCGTGCTTGCGGGCGTGGATGACGCTGGGGCTGGCATCGCACGGGCAATCGACGAGACCGAGACGCTCGCACTCGAGGGCTCGAATCTGGTCGTCGATGGTCGGCGCACTCTCGCGAGCGCGTGGAGCGATTTTCTCGACGAACGGCGTTACGTACCCGGAAAGCTCGCCAATATCGTTGCCGCATCCGCATCTGCGGTGAGCGAAGCCACGACCGCTGTCGTCACAGGTGACGTCGACATGTCCTTTACGACGGCGGAAGCGGAGTCACGCGCCGTGGACGAGTGGGGTATCGATTCGTCGGTGTCCTACGGGCGGGGGTATTGATGAGTACGCCGCGCCTCGATGATCTTCCGCAGGTGGTCGACCCCACGGTTCTGACGGACCTCGGGGAGCGTCTCGTATCCATCGCAAATGCGGCGCAATCGTCTATGGCTGACGTGCGCCAGCGATGGACTCTGCTGAGTGACTCCGAGGTGTTTAACGTCTCCGGCGCGGAAGCCGTGCCCCACATGCTCGACCGTCCGGCCGCCGATGCCCGTAGCTTCTCCGAGGCGCTGGTGGAGGCACGCAACGCATTGTGGGATGCGGGGTCGATGGAGTTCCCCGACTTGAGGCATCGTCGTGAAGAACTTGCATCCAGGATTCCGACCGTGGTCGCCGATTACGACTCCGCTGTAGACGCCTCGGCTCGCGCGGACACCGTCTATCGATCGACGCGCGGTGCCGACGTCGACGCCTCGGTCGCCGCGGACGCGTCGCTTGTGCGACTAAATGCGTCGGTAACGCTGCGGTCGGCGGAAAGCGCGCTGGATTCCCTGAGCACCGATATTGACCGATTTCGCCGGGACGTGGAGGACGCCGAGGATCGCCTCGCGTCGCGCCTCCGGAACGTAGCGGGCGGAACGGAGGTGATTAACGCCGCAGGCGAACCCGTGCGAGTCGGTCAACTGTTCTGGGGTCACACGGAATCGGCCTACCCCGGCGCGCCGTCCGCCGCCTCGGTCAACCGCACGCTTTCAGAGCAGCTGGCGTACGTCCTCGGGCGCGCCGCTGAGCGCCGCATCGACTGGCTCTCTGGAGCAGACCCGGATGCCGTTCATTCGTGGCTCGGCGATCACCCGGACTTCGTGCAGTCGGTCGCCTTCATCGACCCGCAGCGCACGGGACCGTTGTTCGCCGATTTGATGGCATCATCCACGTCCGCCCCGGGTGGGGAGTGGATCGAAGGGCCGCTCGCTCAGCTGATGGCACTCGCTCCCCTTGTCGTCGGAAACATGAATGGCGTCTCGGCTGCGCAGCGGAACAGCTTCAACCTGAAGGGGCTGTCCGACGCGCTCGTGCGGGACGACCTCGATGCGGAGGTAGCTTCACGCCTTGCCGCTCTCAGGCGTGCGCTAGACGTGCGAACTCGGGACGGATCACGTCCTCTGCTCGTGGGGTTCTTCTTCGATAGCGATGGCTCTCCTCGGGCAAACCTGGCGTTCGGAGACATCGACTCTGCTGACCAGGTCACCACGCTGACGCATGGTATTAACACGGATTTGGGTTCCGTCGCGGAATGGTCCACAGGCAGCTCTGACCTTCAGGCAGCCTTGGCGCGTGAACTGGAACGGACAGGCGAACAGGGCACCGCGGCGGTGCTCCTCGTGATGGATTGGGATTCCGGCGATACCTTCCAGGTCTGGGGAATCGACCGCCCAGATGCCGGCGCGGCCAGGCTTGCTGAGACGTTGCGCGGTGTGCGTGTCACAAACCCGAGTGCACAACTCAATGTCGGCGCGCACTCGCTTGGGACGACGATGACCAGCCAGGTCATCGCTGACAACCCGGGGTTGGTCTCACACGCGTGGTTCTTCGGTTCAGCGGGCATCACGCCTGACACGCGTGATGCGCTGGCCGAGCAGGCGCGCACCGGTCAGATGGTGTTGTCCGCCACGCACGCGGACGCGGACTTCATCGCCCCCTTCGGCCGCAAAACTTGGCTGGGAAGCTTGCATCCCGAAGACCCCCGAGGCGTACCTGGCGTGTCGTCGTTCGGATCTGATGGCGGCGTCGTCGTCGGGTACGGATCGGCGCAAGGCGAGTTCGGCGAAGCGACAGATAGCCACGACGCGCACAATAGTGTGAAGCAGGAATTCGTCGGCTGGGGGGCGTCGTGGGACGGGTCTCCCTCGCCCCGATACGAGCCGGTTGAACAGACGGGATATCTCGACCCATCGGCCGAATCGTTCAAGCATTTCGTGGTTGGCTTACGCGAGGCCCTCGAAACAACTGGAGCGAGCCAATGAGTCAACGTGGGTGGGGTGCTATCCCCGTCGTGGTCGCCAGTGGCGTTGTGGCCGCGACCATTCTGACCGGATGTGGAGGTCCGCAGGTGTCTCCGACTCAATCGCCCAATGGGGCGCCCAGCAGTACTGGGGGTTTCGACGCCGCAAAGGCGGTCAACCTGGAGTTCAAGGCAACGGTCGCGGCCGTGCAGAAACAGATCTTCGACGGGGAATGGCGCGTCGGCGCCTACGGCGACACGCCTCAAGCCTGCGCAGAGGGCTACGAATTCTCGTTACGACGTGAGCTTCCCGAGGGTTTCTCGTTCGACGGTCAGGGTCCCCAGCGGATGGAGGAACTTCGCACGTGGTTGGGCGACAACGGGTGGCAGCTTGCGCCGACGCCGACCTACGGCGAGGGGATCGAGAACATCGTGATCATGGCGGGCAAGCCGGAGGCGAAGGTGTCGCGTCTGGATGTCGACATGGTTCCGGCGAATCCGGCCGAGGGCACGATCGACGTGCTGGAGCTTCGTGCGACCTCCACGTGCGAGCCGGGCGACGCCGGCGCGCTCCTCGATGAGTTGCGGGGTCCGCTGACCGCGGTGCCGAGCGATGACGGCATCCCGGATCTGGAGAGCCCGGATGCCACTCCCCTGTTCGAGCGTTTCGACGAGGGGTGACCGTCAGGACGCCGAGCGCGCCGCGCGCTTCTGCTCCTGGAACACCCGGATCGCCTCGTAGCGGTCGGCGGATCGCGCCTGCCGCTTTGCCGCCTCGACCTCGCGCGTCTTGGGCGGCGCCGTGGTGACCAGATCGTCCAGCAGTCGGCGGGTGGCCGCGGCGATCTGGTCCACGGCGCGATCGAACACTTCCTGATTCGCTCGGGAGGGCTTCGTCGTTCCCGCGATCTTGCGCACGAACTGCAGCGCCGCGTCGTGGCACTCGTCGTCCGAGGCCGGCGGCTCGAAGTTGTGGAGGGGGACGATGTTGCGGCACATGCCGACAGGGTAGGCCGCTCCCCCGCGCGGCGAAAGGGACCGCTCGTCCAAGCTCCCGGCATCCGCACAGGCGTCGCGCCGCTTGCGTGTCGGTGGCGTCGGGAAAGATGGATGCCATGACCTCCCCCTACGCGTCGCGTCCGTGGTTGAGCTCGTACGCCGAGGGCGTGCCCGACGACATCGACGAACCGTCGCAGACGCTGCCCGAGATGATCGCGGACTCCGTCCACCGATACGGCAAGGGTGTCGCGCTCGAATTCTTCGGCGCGCAGACGACCTATCGCGAGCTGGGCGACCAGATCTCCCGCGCGGCCGAGGGGCTGCGGCGTCTCGGTGTGACGGCGGGCGATCGCGTCGCACTCGTGCTGCCGAACTGCCCGCAGCACGTCGTCGCGTTCTACGCGGCGCTGCGGCTCGGGGCGATCGTCATCGAGCACAACCCGCTCTACACCGCCCGCGAGTTGCGGCACCAGTTCGAAGACCACGGCGCGAGGTTCGCGATCGTGTGGGACAAGGTCGCCGATCTCGTCGCCGACTTCCCCTCTGATCTCGCGCTCCAGCACATCGTCAGCGTCGACATCACACGTGCCATGCCGTTCGGTACACGTCTGGCCCTGCGACTGCCGGTGAAGAAAGCCCGCGAGTCCCGCGCGCAGCTGACGGCCGCCCCGTCATCGAAGCGACCGACGCCGTGGGACGGACTGCTCACGCACGGCAAGCTTTCACGCAAGCACGAGGGCCCGCTGCTCGACGACATCGCCCTGCTGCAGTACACCAGCGGCACGACGGGTACGCCGAAGGGAGCGATCCTCACGCACGCGAACCTCCGCGCCAACGCGATGCAGGGGCGCGCGTGGGTGCCGGGCCTCCACGACGGCGAGGAGACGTTCTACGGCGTCCTCCCCCTCTTCCACGCCTACGGCCTCACCCTCTGCCTGACCTTCGCGATGAGCATCGGGGCGAAGCTCGTCCTGTTCCCGAAGTACGACCTCGACCTCGTGGCATCCGCGGTCAAGAAGAGCCCGCCGACGTTCCTCCCGGCCGTTCCGCCCATCTACGACCAGCTGGCCCGCGCCGCGTCCCGCGGCACCGTCGATCTCTCGACCGTGCGCTTCGCGATCTCGGGGGCCATGAGCCTGCCCGTGGCCACCGTCGACCGGTGGGAGAAGGCGACCGGGGGGCTGCTCGTCGAGGGGTACGGCATGACCGAGTCCTCGCCCGTGGCGCTCGGAAACCCGATCGGACCGTCGCGGCGCCCGGGCACCGTGGGCGTGCCGTTCCCGAGCACCGACATCCGCGTGGTCGACCCCGACGATCCCGAGAAAGACCTGCCGCTCGGTGAGGCCGGCGAACTGCTGCTGCGCGGACCGCAGGTCTTCGAGGGCTACTGGAACCGTCCGTCCGACACCGCGGCCACGCTCCTCGACGGCGGGTGGCTGCGCACCGGCGACATCGCTTCCGTCTCGACCGACGGCTTCGTCACGATCGTCGACCGGTTGAAGGAGATCATCATCACCGGCGGCTTCAACGTCTCACCCAGCGAGGTCGAGGACGTCCTCGTGTCACACCCCGACATCGAGGGCGCGGCGGTCGTCGCCCTGCCCAAGCCCCGCGGTGGCGAGGATGTCGCCGCCGCCATCGTCGTGCGAGACGGCGTCGCCATCGAGCCCGAGGCGATCCGCGACTACTGCAAGTCTCGGCTGGCCTCCTACAAGGTGCCGCGACGGGTGGTCGTCGTCGACGACCTGCCGCGGTCGCTCATCGGCAAGGTGCTGCGTCGCGAGGTGCGCGAGCGACTGATGGCATCCTGAGCCCGGTCACCCGTAGAAGAGCTTCTCGAACACGCGGCGGGCCCGCCGTGTCGCGCCGAGATAGTCTTCTTCGACCTGGGTGGCCGAGTGCGGCGGGTACTCCAGGATCCGCCCGATGCCGTCAAGCCGCGCGCGATCGGCGGGGAGGACATCGCTCGTCTGCCCCGACAGCAGGGTGTTGGCCGACCGCAGCCGGCTGGCGAGGTGCCAGGATGCCGCGAGCTTCTCGGCCGCGTCCGGAGCGATGAGCCCCGCCTCGACGGCCGCCTGCAGCGCGCCCAGGGTCGAGGTCGTCCGCATCGCCGGAACCGCCCGCGCGTGCTGGAGCTGGAGGATCTGCACGAGCCATTCGACGTCGCTGATCGAGCCCGGACCCAGCTTGAGGTGCCGGGCGGGGTCGGCCCCCTGCGGCAGACGCTCGTTCTCGACCCGTGCCTTGATCCGGCGGATCTCGCGCAAGCCGTTCGGGTCGGCGTTCGCGGGGTAGCGCACGTCGTCGGCGAGGGCGAGGAAGTCGGCGATGAGCTTGACGCTTCCCGCGACGCCGCGGGCGCGCAGCAGGGCCTGCGCCTCCCATGACAGCGACCACCGGCGGTAGTACTCGGCGTACGCGTCGAGGGAACGCGCCAGCGGACCACTCCGCCCCTCGGGGCGGAGCTCCGCGTCGAGGTCGAGCGGGAGCCGGTGGTCCTCGGCCTGTTCGCGGAGGCCGGCGACCAGCTTCAACGCCAACGTGCTCGCGCGGTGCGGGTCGATGCCGTTGGCGCGGTAGACGTACATCACGTCGGCATCCGATCCGAAGCCGATCTCGCGCCCGCCGAAGCGTCCCATCGCGATGACGGAGAAGTCGAGGGCGTCGTCCTCGGGCGGGACGACCTCGCGCCGGACGGCGCGCAGAGTCGCTTGGATCGTCACCTCGGTGATCGTCGACAGGGCGTCCGAGAGCTCCTCGAGCGAGACGACCTCGAGGACCGCCGCCATCGCGACGCGCAGCATCTCGCGCCGTCGGAGCGCACGCACCGAGCGCATCGCGCCGTCGATGTCGTCCCAGCGGGTCTGGATGGCCCGCGCCTCCTCCTGGAGGGCCGCTCCCGAGCGGGGACGCAGGAGCGCATCGTCGTCGAGCCACGCGACCGATTCGGGGATCCACTCCATCAGCTCGCCGATGTAGCGGGATCCCGACAGCACGCGGGTGAGGCTCTCGGCGGCGCCCGCCGAGTCGCGCAGCATGCGCAGGAACCACGGGGTGTTGCCCAACCGTTCGCTGATGCGGCGGAAGACCAGCAGCCCGTAGTCGGGATCGACGCCGTCGGCGAACCACCGGATCATGATCGGCATGAGGTGCCGCTGGATCGTGGACTTGCGGCTCAGGCCGCTGGTGAGCGCCGCAATGTGCCGGAGCGCACCGGCCGGGTCGCGGAAGCCGATCGCGGCGAGGCGGTCGCGCGCCTGCTCGGTCGAGAGCGTCCGCTCCCCCTCGGGGAGGGCCGCCACGGCCGACAACAGCGGCCGGTAGAAGAGCCGGACGTGGATGTCGCGGACTTCGCGCTTGATGCTCTCCCACGCGGCCTGCACCCCCGCCGCCGAATCCGAGAGGCCGGTCGCGCGGGCGAGGACGCGGAGGTCGTCTTCCTTCTCGGGGAGCAGCGCGGTGCGCCGCAGCCCCCGGAGCTGCAGCCGATGCTCGATCAGCCGGAGCAAGCGGTAGTCGCGGCCGAACGCTTCGGCTTCGCTCCGACCGATGTAGCCCTCGGCGACGAGCGCGTCGAGGGCCTCGAGCGTGCCGCGCTGACGGATGCGTTCGTCGGTGAGCCCGTGCACGAGCTGCAGCAGCTGCACGGTGAACTCGACATCCCGGATGCCGCCCGGCCCGAGCTTCACCTGCCGGTTCACCTCGCTCGCGGGGATGTGCTCGGTGACTCGCTCGCGCATGCGCTGCACGCCCTCGACGAAGTTCTCGCGGGCGGCGCTGTGCCAGACGAGGGGCTGCACGGCGGCGATGTACTCGGCGCCGAGCGCGGCGTCGCCGGCGATCGCCCGCGCCTTGAGAAGCGCCTGGAACTCCCAGCTCTTCGCCCACCGGTCGTAGTACTGCTGGTGCGCGCCGAGGCTGCGGACGAGGGCGCCCTGCTTCCCCTCGGGGCGGAGGTTCGGGTCGACCTCCCACAACGGGGGCTCGATCTCGGGGCCCGAGATGCCGCGCATCGTCTGCACGGCGAGGCGCGTGCCGATGTCGATCGCGCGGGCCTCCGACACGACCTCTTCGTCCGCGCTCCCGCCGACGAAGATGACGTCGACGTCGCTGACGTAGTTCAGCTCGCGCGCGCCGGTCTTGCCCATCGCGATGATCGCGAACCGGGTCGCGGCGACCTGCGCACGGGGAAACGCCGCAGGCCCGGTTCCGGCGACCCGCGACCGGGCGACGCTCAGCGAGGCCTCGAGTGCGGCGCCGGCGAGATCGGCGAGAGACGCCGAGACGACGTCGATCGCGGATGCGGGGTCGTCCTGGCCGAGGTCGTACGCGGCGATCCGCGCGAGCAGGCGCCGGTAGCGCACACGGAGCGCCACCCACGCGGCATCCGTCGCGTCGGCCGCGAACCCCTCGTCGTCTCCGACGGATGCCAGCAGCTCGACGCGCATGAGCTGCTCGTCGGGGACGGTCAGCCCGGCGCCGGCGAGGTGGGCGATCTCATCGGGATGCCGGAGGTAGAACTCCGCGAATCCGTCGGACGCGCCGACGATGTCCCACAGCGCCCGCCACGTGCCGGCATCCCCCGCAGCGGCGCGGATCGCGGCCGGGTCGCGGCGCGCGATCTGCACGAGCGCCGCGAGCGCGCGGTCGGGGTCGGCCACGCGCTGCGCCAGCGCCATGGCATCCGCCCGCTCGGCACCCGTCAGTTGCTCGAGCTCGCCCAGGCCCGCATCGGCTTCCTCGAGACGCGAGAAGCCGGTGCGGGCCAGGGCGGTGAGCGCCGTCGATCGATCGCCCGAGGTCATCACAGCCCGGTCAGAGCGCCTCGAGGTTGCTCTGCAGCTCGAAGGGCGTGACCTGCGCGCGGTACTGCTGCCACTCGCGGCGCTTGTTCAGGAGTACGTACTTGAAGACCTGCTCCCCCAGCGTCTCGGCGACCAGCTCGGATTCCTCGAGGTATTCGAGGGCGTGGTCGAGGCTCGCGGGCAGCGGAGCGTAGCCGAGGGCGCGACGCTCGGCGTCGGTCAGCGACCAGACGTTGTCCTCGGCCTCGGGGGGCAGCTCGTAGCCCTCTTCGATGCCCTTGAGGCCGGCCGCAAGCATGAGCGCGTACGACAGGTACGGGTTCGCGGCGGAGTCGAGCGCGCGGTACTCCACCCGCGTGGACTGACCCTTGTTCGGCTTGTACAGCGGCACCCGCACGAGCGCGGAGCGGTTGTTGTGGCCCCAGCAGATGAAGCTGGGTGCCTCGTCGCCGCCCCACAGGCGCTTGTAGGAGTTGACGAACTGGTTCGTCACGGCAGAGATCTCGTTGGCGTGACGCAGGAGTCCGGCGATGAACTGGCGTCCGACCTTGGACAGCTGGTACTGCCCGCCCTCTTCGTAGAACGCGTTCATGTCGCCCTCGAAGAGCGACATGTGCGTGTGCATGCCGCTACCCGGCTGGCCGCTGAGGGGCTTCGGCATGAACGTGGCGTACACGCCCTGCTCGATCGCGACCTCCTTCACGACCGTGCGGAAGGTCATGATGTTGTCCGCGGTGGTGAGAGCGTCGGCGTAGCGCAGATCGATCTCGTTCTGACCGGGACCGCCCTCGTGATGGCTGAACTCGACCGAGATGCCGAGGTCTTCGAGCATGCGCACCGAACGGCGACGGAAGTCGTGGGCCGTACCACCGGGCACGTTGTCGAAGTAGCCGGCGGAATCGACGGGCTCGGGACGACCGTCGGGGCCGAGCTGCGACGACTTCAGCAGGTAGAACTCGATCTCGGGGTGCGTGTAGAACGTGAACCCGGCATCGGCCGCCTTCGCGAGGGTGCGCTTGAGGACGTGCCGCGGGTCGGCCACGGCGGGCTGTCCGTCGGGCGTGGTGATGTCGCAGAACATCCGCGCCGTCGGGTCGATCTCGCCCCGCCACGGCAGGGTCTGGAACGTCGTCGGGTCGGGGTGCGCCAGCAGATCGGACTCGTACGAGCGGGTCAGACCCTCGATGGCCGAGCCGTCGAAGCCCAGGCCCTCGCTGAAGGCGCCCTCGACCTCGGCGGGCGCGATCGCCACCGACTTCAGGGTTCCGACGACGTCGGTGAACCACAGGCGCACGAACTTCACGCCGCGTTCCTCGATCGTCCGCAGGACGAAATCGCGCTGCTTGTCCATCGTTCTCCTCGTTCTCGGTCGGCGGGATCAGCGGCCGGAGCCGGAACCCCAGTCGGAGTCGCGGGCGTCGTCTTCGGCCCATTTCTTCGAACGTTCCTGCAGCAGCTGGGGGGCGCGCGCCGCTTCCTCTGCGGTGTCGAAGGGACCCGCGCGATCGACCGCCGGCGACTCGTACCCCTGCTCGACCTGACCGGTCTCGAGGTTGTACCAGTACTTCTTGTTGTCGTCGCTCACGATCGCTCCTTGCGTGGGTCTCGCTCCGCAGCGGACGTCTGGCGGGCGCTCTCCCGATCCTACTGATCCGGGCCCCCAGCCTGGATAGGCTGGAGGGTATGGCAACGAATGCGTCGCGTGCGGTCGGAGTGGACATCGGCGGAACCGGGATCAAGGCGGGAATCGTCGACCTGGATGCCGGTGAGCTCATCAGCGATCGGGTGAAGGTCTCCACACCCAAGGGCGCGGAGCCCGCCGACGTGCTCGAGGCGGTGAAGGAGGTCCTGCAGACCCTCGAGGCTCCCGACGACCTGCCGCTCGGTGTCGCTTTCCCGGCGATCGTGAAGAACGGTCGGACCCTGTCCGCCGCGAACGTCTCCTCGTCGTGGATCGGCTTCGAGGCCGAGAAGTTCTTCGAGCATGGCCTGTCCCGCGACATCCACTTCGCCAACGACGCCGACGTCGCCGGCATTGCCGAGGTCCGCTACGGGGCAGCCAAGGGGATCAACGGCCTCGTGATCCTCACGACGCTCGGCACCGGCATCGGGTCGGCGATGATCTACGACGGCGTCCTCATCCCGAACAGCGAGCTCGGTCACCTCCAGCGTGCCGAGCACAAGAAGGATGCCGAGGGCTACGCCGCCTACTCCGCCATGGAGCGCGACGAACTGTCGTGGGAGAAGTGGGCGAAGCGTCTGCAGTGGTACTACGACTACGTCGAGTTCCTCTTCAGCCCCGACCTCATCGTCGTCGGCGGCGGCGTGTCGAAGCACTCCGAGGAGTTCCTCCCGCTGCTGAAGCTGCGCGCCCCGATCGTGCCGGCCAAGCACCGCAACAACGCGGGCATCATCGGCGCGGCGTCGCTCGCGGTTCCGGTGCCGGAGGCTCTGCCCGCGGTGAAGTGACCGCAGGGACCCGAGATGACGGCCGAGCGGAACGCGCTCGGTACGTCGTCGACGGCTGGGTGCGAATGGGCCGGCCTGTACGCCGGGTTCTGTCCGGGGGCGTGAGCCCCGTGGACGGTCATCTCTCTCGGCGACACGTTGCCGTGCCGCTCCAGCGGCCTACCCGGGGACTCGGCGAGCCGCGTCGTCATCCCCTGTCTGGCCTTGCTCCGGACGAGGTTTACCTCGCGGGTCGTGTCACCACGACCCCGGTGGTCTCTTACACCACCCTTTCACCCTTACCCGCGCCGTGAAGCGCGGGCGGTCTGCTCTCTGTGGCACTGTCTCGCGGATTGCTCCGGGTGGGCGTTACCCACCGTCCTGCCCTGTGGAGCCCGGACGTTCCTCGGCACGGGCGAACCCGTGACGCGACCGTCCAGCCGACCCATTCGCATCGTCGAGTCTACGCGGGCGGCTCATCCCTTCTCGGCCGTCTCGCCGATGCGCAGGTCGAGGGGGAAGTCGATCGGGAACGTCCCGAAGAGCAACCGACCCGCGGATGCCGCGGACTCCCGCACCGCATCGGCGACAGCGTCCGCGTGTTCGACCGGCGTGTGCACGACGATCTCGTCGTGCAGGTAGAACGCCAGGTGCGGCACCCGCGCGAACGCCGGGCCGGATGCGGGCGCGGAGCGCGTGGCATCCACGGGTTCGAGGCCGGACAGGCGCGTGCGCAGATCGGCGAGCCACGCCAGGGCCCATTCGGCGGCGGTCCCCTGCACGACGAAATTGCGGGTGAAGCGACCGCGGTCGCGCGCGGCCCGGCGGGCTCGGGTCTCGTCGACGCCGGATGCCTCCGCGTCACTGGCCTGCGACTGCACCGCCCGCCACAGGTCGCCGGCGGGCGGTGAGGTACGCCCGAGCCAGGTGTGTACCCGGCCGCCCTCCTCGCCGACGCGCGCTGCGTCGTCGACGAGCGCCATCGCGCGCGGGAACGCGCGCCGCAACCGAGGAACCAGCCGCCCGCTCTCGCCGCTGGTCGCCCCGTACATCGCACCGAGCATCGCGATCTTGGCGTCGGCGCGGGTGCCGACGGCTCCGGCATCCACGATTCCGGCGTACAGATCGCGACCCGATGCCGCCTCGGCCAACGCCGTGTCGCGGGCCATCGCGGCGAGCACGCGCGGTTCGAGTTGCGCGACGTCGGCGGTGACGAGGGTCCAGCCCGGGTCGGCGCGGACGGCCGTGCGCAGCTGCCGCGGGATCTGCAGCGCTCCCCCACCCGACGATGCCCAGCGCCCCGTCACGACGCCGGCGGGCACGTACACCGGGCGGAAGCGGGAGTCGTGCACCCACTCGGCCATCCACGCCCAGCCGTTGGCGGTGTAGAGGCGCATGAGCTTCTTGTAGGCGATGAGCGGGGCGACGCCGGGGTGGTCGTGCTCGGCGAGCTCCCAGCGGTTGGTCGAATCGACGAGGAGTCCCGCGCGATGCAGCGCGCGCAGCAGACGGGGTTGCGAGTCGAGCGAGACCGTCGGGTCGCCGAGCGCCTCACGGACGGCGGCCGCAGCCTGCTCGATCCTCGTCGGAAGCCCACCGCCGACACGGGTTCCGAGCTGGTCCGCGAGCAGACGCTCGTGCGCGTCGACGCTCCACGGCAGGCCCGCGGCGTGCAACTCCGCAGCGATGAGGGCACCCGCCGACTCCGCGGCGGCGAGCAGACGCAGCGCCCCCGGCGTCGACGCGGCGGCTATCGCGGCTCGCTGCCGGCGATACTCGGCGGCGGCCGACTCGGCGTCGTCGGGCGGACCACTGCTGGCGGCGCCAAGGGAGAAGAGCGTGTCGGTGTCGTCGGACGTGGGGGCGGCGGCATCCCACTCCCGATGCGCGCGGAGGTCGTGATCGTCGACGACGGCTTCGGCGTCGCGCAGGACGGCATGGACGAGCCGCAGATCCCAGGCCCGGGCGACCCGGATCCCGGACGCAAGTACCGGGCCGTACCAGGTGGGGGTGTCGCTCCACACCCACCGCACGTCACCGGCCGTCTCGCGGTCGCGGATCGCGGCGGGCAGCTCGTCACGCGCGACCTCGCGCGAGCGGGCGACGGAGCCGTCGGCATCCAGGTCGGTCAACGAGATGGTGCCGGATGCCGTGCGCCCGACGACGACCTCAGTCGAGGACGCCAGGGCGGGTCACCGTGATTCTTCGGTGCGGACGAGGATCGCGCCGCACTCGGGGCAGAACACGACCTCGTCGGTCTGCGCGCGGCGGACCACGGCGATGTCGCTCGGCGGCAGCACCATGCGGCACGCCTCGCACGCGCCCGCGCGGAGGAGCCCCGCGCCCGTGCCGCGCGCGGCCAGACGCTCGTACAGAGCGAGGAGGTCGGCGGGGATGGCTCCGGCGACCGCGCCGCGGTCGCGGCGCGCAGCCTCGAGACGGTCGGTGGCCTCGGCGACGACGCGCTTGGCCTCGGCGCTGAGCTCCGCGCCCTGCGCGTTGGTCTCGGCGATCAGGGCCTCTTGCTCGGCGACGGCGGCGTCGGCGGCTTCGAGCTGCTCCATCAGCGCGATCTCGGCGTCTTCGAGGTCGCTCTTGCGCCGGGCGAGCGAAGCCAGCTCGGCCTCGAAGCCCTGCGCCTGCTTGGCGTTGGTGGCGGCGGCGAGCCGCTCGGCGTCGCGCTTCACACGCGCGTCCACGACCGCGACGTCGGACTCGACCCGGGCCAGTTCGGCCCGCAGATCGTCGCGGACGTTCGCGCGATCGCCCAGTTCTTGCGAGAGCGTCGAGCGCTGCGCGAGGAGCTCGCGCACCTTCGCGGCCTGCGGCGGGTTGCCCTTGACGTGCTCGTCGCGCAGGATCCGCGCGTCGAGGTCGGCGAGATCGAGCAGTTTGCGCTGGTCTGCGGGGTCGGCATTCACGGACTCCACGCTACCCCGGCCGTCCGACACGCCGGGACCTCGATTAGCCTGGGGCCACGGACCCCCCCCACCGATGAATGGATGCCATCCGATGACCTGGAGCATCGATCACGCTCATGCGCGCGGTATCCGCCCTCCCGTCGACGAGATGGATGCCGTGCGCGACGAGAACACCGCGATCATGGCCCGCTGCCCGCTGGGTACGGTCGAGCAGCCGGTGGGAGTCGTCCGGTGACCGCCGGGCTGCTCGGCGGCATCCTCTTCTTCGCCGGCGGGATCGTCGCCTACACCGGCACCTGGAAGGGCTGGATCCGCGTCCGTCGGGGGTTCGGTGCGACCATCGGATTCGCGTGGCTGTGGATCGGGCTCGCCCTCCTCGTGGGGGCCGTTGCCCTGCTGGTCGAGTCCGCCTCGCGTCCCGCCTTCTTCGTCCTGATCGGTGTGGCCGCGGTCCTGCTGTCCGTCGGAGCGGTCGGGCTCTTCTGGCTGCCGCGGTTTCTCCTGCCCGCGTGGTTCCGGGTCCTGCGTGGCGACGACGCTCGACCGAGCGGACGGGCATGAAATTCTTCGACGGCCGGGTCGCCCCCGAGCCCGCGATCCTCATCGCGGAGACGCCGCACGCGACCGTCACCTACCCGAACTGGCTCGAGACGTCGCAGATCGACGGTGTCGACCTCGTCCTCACGCCGACCGACAGCCCCCAGGGGTTCATCCCCACCCTCGTGTTGACCTCGGTCGCCGATACGGCTCCCTTGATGGATGCCTCGACGGCCGCGTTCCATGCCGCCCGGGCCCGGCACCCCGGGGCGTACGTGCTCGCGGTCGACCTGTGGCATCCGACGCGCGACGACTCCGCGCCGCGCGGACGGCGCATCATCTTCGTGTACCGCGCGGAGAACGGTCAGGACGTGGTCGTCGCTGAGTGGGTGTGGGCCACCGGCACGCACCACGTCCACCTATCGGCGAGCTGCTCCCCTTCGCAGTGGACGGGGTGTTCGCCGGTGTTCGACGGCATCGCCGCTCGGCTGACGCTGACAGCCGACCCGGCGGACGTCGCCGAGGCGGCCGGCGCGACGGGCGACGCGCCGCTCGATGCGGCACTGTCCGCCCGGGCGGGTCACCCCATCGAGTCGCTCGACGGGATCTCTGCCCCTACGTTCCTCTCGGCGGCCCCGCGCGTCTCGACCGAGGCCCTGCAGGCGCTCCTCACCGGAGCGACGAAGGCGCGCATAGGCGCGGCCTACGGCATCCTGGCCCGCGCCGACCGCGGCACCTCTCGGGCGCGGGAGCTGCAGAATGCCGGCTGGATCGACGGCGAGGGTCGACTGACGCGCGAAGGCGGCGCCGCGGGCACGGCTCTGGCGGCGAACCGGCCCGTCGTGACCGTCCAGACACGGCGAGCCGATCGGGCCGCGTTGCTGGTCGCCTACGCGGGTCCGCGCGGAGTGCTCGTCCTGCACGATCCTCCCCTCACCGAGGCGTCGGCGACGGAGGGCGCTGCGCGCCACGCGGTCGTTCTCGACCCGGATCACGTTCCCACCTTCGTCTCGGCGTGGCTCGGGCTCACCCCGGGCTGGCCGGTGAGCGAGGAGGACGAGCAGATCACGGTCGCCGACCTCGCCGCGCACGTAGCCGCCGCCGACCCGGCCGTCGAGCCGTGGACCGAGGTGCTCTTCCGCAGCGAGGACGGCCAGCTCGCCGACGCGATCTCCCCCTCGCGGGGCTGGCTGCACCTCGGGCCGCCGGTCGACGGCATCCATCCCCTTCGTGCCGAGCCGACGGCCGCCGTGTTCGACGCGCTGGCGGCGTCGGTCTCGCGCGCCCGCGCCTGAGGGCGCCGACCGTCTCGGGCTAGACTCGAGGCATCCAGGGCCTTTAGCTCAGCTGGTAGAGCGCCACGTTTACACCGTGGATGTCGTCGGTTCGAACCCGGCAGGGCCCACCCCTCTTCTTCGCCGATAGCCTCGCTGCATGAGTGGACGACGCTGGGCCGGCATCCTCGTCATGACGCTCGTGCTCGTGACGTCAACGGTGTTCGCCGTTTCGGAACTGTTGGCGGGATCCTTCCCGCGGCACGCGGTCGGCGCGATCGTGGCTTCGGCGATCGGTCTGGTGCTGTTCTGCCGGCCACGGGACGAGCCGGAACGCTGATCGCGACGGCTTGCGTCCGGGCGCACAGCTGACAGGGTGGTGCCATGGTATCCCTGATCCAACAGCGGCTGGCGATCGAACGCATCCGCGTGAGAGCACTGTGGATCGTCTGCGTCAGTGCCGGAATGTTCGTCCTGGGGTGCGCACTCGTCCTGAGCGGCACGACGAATTCGTTCTCGATTCCTCCTCTGGTCATCTGGGCCGGCGGGATCGTGACGGGCATCGTCGAGATGCGACGATATCGCCGCGCACTCCGCGAGTTCGAGGCGGAGCATGGGGTCGGTGCGGGCGACCAGACGTCGGGCACCGGCTCGTGACGGCGCCTCATCGGGGCGCAAAGCTCCACGGGCGCACCTTCCGACAGCACGGGGTCGCGCTGGCCGTGTTCTCGCTGTTGTTCGTCGGATTCGTCGTCCTTGCGCTCGTCAGCGTGGATCTGCTCTCCGCAACCCCGATTCGCTGGTTCGTCGCCGGATTCCTCCTGCTGTCGTCCGGGCTGACGGCCGCGTGGGAGCTGCGCCTGATTCTTCTCATGCGGCGAGGCGCGACAGACCCTCAACGCCCGAGGTGACCCTCGGTTGACGATGTCCACGCGGCGTCTCGCGTGGGTGGGCGATGGCGGGAGGCGATCGTCATCGGTCTTTCCCGTGGGTCGGAAGCGCGCCCTGGATGGCGAGGGTCAGGCGCGAACCCAGCGACGCCGCGAAGCTCGCGGTCAGGTGATTGGGGTCGCGGTACGCATTCCGGTTGTCGACCACCGGGCTGCAGACCGCGTCATCGCAGAAGACATCCGTGTTGTCGAGGACGTGAACAGACGGCCGCGCCTCCGCCGCGCGCGTCAGCGGATCGGGGGCAGGGGCCGCACTCTCACGCGACACGACACAGTTGCTCACGGTACGGTTCAGCAGGCAGAGATTCGGATTGGTGGGGAAAGCGGGGTTGTCGACCACCGCGACGATCGGAATCGCGGCAACCGACGGACTGTCCCAGGCGCCCGCGAACCCTGCCACGGCAGCGTCCGTCCGGGACGGATAACCCGCGACGGAATACTGCGTGCCCGAATAGGCCGAGGTGACGATCACCGCTGGTGTGTGGGTGAGCAACCAACTCGACAGATTCTCGCGCCACTGATCGCACACGCGTGCGAACGGAACCTCGGGGCCCAGCTTCGCCGTGCTCCACGGGCAACCGCCCTTGAGCGCCGTTGTCAGTCGCCACCCTTCGCGGTCCGCGATGTCGGCGAGGACGCCGAGGTACTGGAATGCGTGGCTGTCCCCGATCAAGAGCACGACGGGCGCCGCGGGGTCGTCCGAACCGAAGGTGCACGTGCGCGGTTCAGCGTCGTCGAACTGAGCGAGGCACTCCGGTGAATCCGGTGCATCCATGCCCGCGATGCTCGCCGCGGGCGCAAACCCGTCCGAGGAGAGGACGCTACAGGCATCCACGGATTCGTTCGATGGCGTGGAGCACATCGTCGGATCGGCGCGGAGATCCGCGAGCGCGGACCGGGCACTGAGGTAGTGCGGAAGATTCGTCGCGGCGAGTCCGATCGTGAGGACCACGACGGCCGCCATCGCCGAGCCGCCGACGGCCAACGTTCGACGGGGGCGGGCGCGAACGAGCCAGGGCCATGAGCGAAGCGGCTCTTCGACGAACCGCTGAGTCAGCCAGGACAGAAAGACGGTCACGAGGAGCAGCGCCGTTGTCTGCGCGATATCCCCGGACCACCACGGCAGGGCCGGAACCAGAAGGATCAGAGGCCAGTGCCAGAGGTACAGGCTGTACGAAATCTTGCCGACGAAGGTGAACGGCTGCAGTGAGATCACTCGTGTCGGGAACCACCATGACCCGCCCGTCGTTACGGCGAGGATGAGGGCAGTCGATGCGACGGGCAGGAGCGCGGCGTATCCCGGGAGATGGACGGTGTCACTCATCATCGTGAACGACACGGTCAACCCCGCGAGGCCGAGCCAGCCGCAGATCATTCGGCTGGACGAACCTCGCGCACGCAGCCGGGGAACGAGCGCGAGCATCGCCCCGGCCCCGAATTCCCAGACGCGGGTGAAGGTGGCGAAGTAGGCCGCTGCGGGGTTGACCTCGGTGAACCACACGCTCGCCCCGAAGCTCGTGAGCGAGATCAGTAGTACCGCACCGAGCATCCCGGCAGGACTCCGGCCGTGGAGACGGCGAGCGAACGCCACGCCGGCCAGGAGCGCCAGAGGCCAGACGATGTAGAACTGTTCTTCGGTCGACAGCGACCAATAGTGGCGAGCGAACGTCGGACTGTTCGAGTCTCCGAAGTAGTTGGCGGACGTCGCGACGAGATGCCAGTTCGCCACGTACGAGGTCGCCGCCACGATCTCTTTCACCCGAGCGGGGAGCGCCGACAGCAACGCGAGCGACGGGCTGGAGATCACCACGGCGCAGAAGCCCAGCACCAGCAGCGCTGCGGGCAGCAACCGACGCACGCGCCGCGCCCAGAACGCCGCCAGGCGAACCGTGCCGGTGGCGAGGAGCTCGCGTCGGAGGTGTCCGGTGATCAGGAAACCGGAGATGACGAAGAACACGTCGACGCCCACGAAGCCGCCCGGGAGCGCGGACGGCCAGAGGTGGAAGGCGACGACGCCCAGCATAGCTATCGCCCGCAGGCCTTGGATGTGGGGAACGAAGGACGAGCGATCGGTGCGCGGGGGCGAAGAGGTCGACACGCGCGAAAACATCTCATGTGAACATGCCCTCGCTGTGCGGGTCGCCGACGGAGGGGGAAGGGTGATGCGTCGGTCGTCACGACCACCCGAGGGTCACACCTCGAACCAGGCGGCCCCGACCCTCAGTTCAGGATGTTCACGCTCCGCGCGATCACCAGCGCCAGCAGCACGAACCCGGTGATCGCCTGCACCATCATGAACAGCTTCGCGCGGATGCTGAGGGGCATCACGTCGGTAGGGCTGAACGCCATCGCGTTGGATGCCGAGAAGTACAGGTAGTCGATGTAGCCGGGCGCCCAGTCGGCGGTGTTCGAGGAGCGGCGCTTCACTTCGCTCACGGCATCGCCGTCGGAGTCCTGCGGGAACTGGAAGTCGGCCGGCTGCAGTTGGTCGCGGGGGTCGCGCCGGCGGGCGACCGGACCGCCGCGGTCCATCTCCCAGTACACCGCGCCGTAGCCGATGACGTTGATGGCCCACACCTGCGCGGCGCCGAGCAGGGTGACCGCGCCACTCCCCTGGCCCGTGAGCAGTTGATGGACGAGCAGGACGAACGCGACCTGATTCGCCGCGAGCAGGATCGACACGAACCCGAGCGCGAAGGCACGCCCGATGCGCGAATCCCGGTCGAAGCGCGTGGGGTGGGCGATGAGCATCGCGATCGTGCACAACAGGCTCGCGCCCACGACGACGTAGCGGAGTTCGCCGGACACGTCGCTCGGGAGCACGGCGTACAGCACCGTGCCCAGAGCCAGGCAGATCAGCACCGGCCAGCGGTGCTCCGGCCGCGTGCGGAACCCCGCGTACTCGCTCGACGTCACGCGCTCAGGCTAGACCTGCCCTTCGGCGACGCGACGACCATCGACGGTGCGCCCGCATCGCGGGTCGCTCGACGAACAGCCAGCTTGCCCACGCCAGGGGCACGGTGACGACGATGGCGAGCACGAGGGGCACCACGACCGGGGCCCCGCGCTCGGCGAGGACGAGGGCGAGCATCTGCTGCACGGGGAAGGCGTAGATGTAGATCCCGTACGAGATGTCGTTCCGGGCCCCGATGCGGCGGCACGGGAGCACGATCCCCAGCGCCAGCACGAGGTAGGCCATCGCGGGCCCGGCGAGCGCCGTCGGCGCGCCCGAGATCGCCACCGCCGCAACGACGGCCGCGGCGGCCACGATGAGGCCCGGCCGAAGCGGGACCCGGTCCCCTCCGAGGAAGAGGAGCGTGCCGGAGAGGTAGAAGGCGAGCAGGGTCGCGAAGGTCGCCAGCGTTCCCGGGACCGGGAGGAGCCCCAGAACCGACAGGACGGATGCCGTCATCGCCCCCGCCCAGAGGGCGACCGTGATCCGTGCTCCCCACCGGACGGCGAGGCATCCGAGGAGCCCGGTCACCACGTAGCACGCGAACTCGAACGCGAGAGTCCAGAGGGAGCCGTTCCAGACCCCGGGATACGGGATGTCGGCGAGCATGCCCGGGATGGTGGGCTGCGCGATCCAGAGTCCCGCGTTACGCAGCACGTAGAGAACCCCGGCGCTGGGCGACCAGGGGCCGCCGCCCAGGAAGGCGGAGGCCACGGGGGCGAAGGCGAAGGCGACGACCACGAGGACGACGAGGAAGGCCGGATAGATCCGGACCGCTCTTCGCGCGAAGAACTCCCCCACGCCTCGACCGCGGGCTCTGCTGAGCGCGATGAGGTAGCCGGAGATGCAGAAGAATCCGGCGACGGCCCAGGGCCCCAGGGGCTTGGTCTGCAGACCGTACCCGCCCAACTCCCACGCGTGGGCGATGAGCACGAGCAGCGCGAGCCCCAGCCGCAGGGCGTTCAGACTGTTGGACCCGGGATCGAGTCGGCCGCCGATGGTCGCCGGAGCCCTGCGCGATCGGTCCCGGAGGATCAGATCTGGAACCACGCGGATCCCGAACCGAACGTGTAGAAGACGAACGACGTCATGTCGGCGGTCCCTGCCCGGAGGGTCTGCGTGCCCTTCAGGACGAGCAGTCCTCCGGCGAACGTGATCGGCTCTCCGTCCGCGACGACGCGGATCACCTGCCCGGCGTGGGCGTCGGTGAAGCCCGTGTACGTGCGGCCGCCCTGCACGCGCACCTGTTCCCTGCCGCACACCGACACCCGACCGTCGTCGTCGGGTTCGAGGATCGGGGTCGAGGTCCCGGTGAGAGCCTCCCAGGTGAGCGACGTCCCCAGCTGCGTGCGGTCGGGGTCTTCGTAGCGGACCGCGGCGATCGGCCCGGGCCGGCCGCTTCCGTCGCTGGGGAGGCCGTACCAGGCGGGATGCCACCCCGCCAGGCGGTTCGCGTCGCCGACGTCGCGCGCGAGCGTCGCCACGGACCCCGGCGAGGTGTGCACGCCATCCACCGGCGGCGGGAAGTAGATGACGGGGTTCAACACCCGCGAGGCGCCGCCGCGGAAGCGGAACAGGTCGGCCCTCGATCCAGGTACGGCGGTGCCGGCGTTCCCGTGCTGCAGCGAGCCGGTGACGCCGTCGTGCAGTTCGGCCACGGCGGAGAACCGGCAGTCGTCCAAGGTCACGTCGTTTCCGAGGTCGAAGCAGGCGGGTTCGCCGTCCGCGTTCCCGCAGCCCCCGAAATCGCACCCGACGAACGTCGTGTCACCGCCGGTGAACCAGCGCTCGCCGATGCCGTCCGGCACCGAGAAATGGCATCCGAGGAAAGAGACCGCCGTCTTCGCCGCCGACGCCCGTCCGCCCACGTACGAGACCTCGCCGACCACGATGTGGCTGGGGTGGCTTCCGGCGTGGGCGTACGTGTTCTGCACGAACATGCAGGAGGTGAATCCGATCTCGAGCACGCGGTCGACGGTGGAGCTGGGATTCGCGGGGAACCCGATCGACACCGGGGGGCGTTCGGATGTCGTCCCCCATCCGTGCTCGAACTTGCACCCGAGGAAGTCCACGTGGCGTGTGCCGCGGTCCAGGAACAGCTCCTGTTCGCAGAACTCGACGTGGGTGTCGACCACCCGCAGGGCGTTGGAGTTCTCGATGATCTCGCCGCCCGCGTTGCGAGTGCTGACGATCGACAGACCGTAGGGAAGCGGGTCGGGTGGGGACGGCAGCCGCGACGGGCGTCCGCACCACCCGATGACGGCCGCGTCGATCGTGGAGTCCATGACTCCCTCGAAGCGGATCCCTTCGCGCGCGAGTCCGAACACCGACACCCGCTCGAGCCGCACCTCCTGGCTCTGGTGGACCAGGATGCCGACGCGGTCCGCGACGTAGTCGGCCTGGAGCGAGTGTCCGTCGCTCTGCACGGTGAGGCCGCGGATGACGACCCGCTTGAGGAGGTCTTTGCTGCCACCGGGCGAATCCGGATTGCCGAGGTACACCACGGGGCTGCCCGCGACGGAGCCGGGGTGATCCTTCGCCACCAGCACGACACCGTCCGCTTCCACCGTGATCCGGACCGACCATTCGCCGTACTGCTGTCCGTCGGGTTCCGATCCCGGCAGTCCGAGATCGGCGGGTCGGGTCGCCATCGACCACTGATCGATGGCGTAGAACCCCGGCGGCACCCGCAGGACGACACCGGAGTTGGGGCGCCAGTTCACGCTGTTCCCCGACGCGGGCGAGTCCGCCGGCGCCGGCACCTCCGCGAGGCGCTGGAGAGCGCGCTTCCAGGCGTTCGTGAAGGCGTCGCTGTTGACCTGCGCTCGCCGCGAGTATTCGGCGACGTCCAGGATCGCGGTGCGGGTGCGGTACGGGATGCCGGGGATGGCGCCCTCGACCGTGATGACGTCGACGGGACCGGTCGGAGTGTCGGCGTGCGCGGACTCGGAGGGAGGGGCGGCGACGACGCTCGCGGCGGCGAGGGCGGCTCCGGATCCGGCTGTGGCGAGGAAGAGGCGGCGGTCGAGGGAGAGGGAGGGGCGGCTCACGAGCGTCACGCTAGGAGGCGTGTCGGGGGGCTGTCGTTCCGCCTCCGCCACCGTGCCGACACAGGTGAACGGGGCGGATGCGCGGGAACAGGGGCATGTTCGCATGCGCTTCCGCCCGGTCCACGGCGGGGCGTCTCGCAGATTTGGCCCGGACCTTCACCCGGTCGCCGTATCGGTCCGATGGTTCGACACCGAGGCATCCTTCGGACCCCGCGGAGGTGGCGCCGCGCGTGGGCATCCGGCGGGGCACGAACTGACTAGGCTGGACGACGGTGAATTGTGCGGAGCAGACAAGGGTTGCCGCACACGTATGGCGATTCTCTGGCATGACCTGCCAGACGACGAAAGGTCTTCCGTGACTGTTCACGATCAGGATCCGTATTCGCAGGGGCCGCAGGACAGCGACCCGGAAGAGACCGGCGAGTGGCAGGAATCCCTGCGGCAGCTCGTCCAGGCCAAGGGCCCCGGTCGAGCGCGCGAGATCATGCTGAGCCTGCTCAAGGGCTCGAAAGAACTGCACCTCAACGTGCCGATGGTTCCGACCACCGACTACATCAACACGATCGCGCAGAAGAACGAGCCGGAGTTCCCCGGTGACGAAGAGCTCGAGCGTCGCTACCGCAAGTGGATCCGCTGGAACGCGGCGGTCACGGTCCACCGCGCGCAGCGTCCCGGCATCGGCGTCGGCGGCCACATCTCGACGTACGCCTCGTCGGCCGCCCTGTACGAAGTCGGCTTCAACCACTTCTTCCGCGGCCTCGACGACCCGTCCGGCGGCGACCAGATCTTCATCCAGGGCCACGCCTCGCCCGGCGCGTACGCGCGCGCCTTCCTCGAGGGGCGCCTCACCGAGGCGCAGCTCGACGGCTTCCGCCAGGAGAAGTCGGCTGCCCCCAACGGCATCCCCTCGTACCCCCACCCCCGTCTGATGCCGGAGTTCTGGCAGTTCCCGACGGTGTCGATGGGTCTCGGCCCGATCAACGCCATCTACCAGGCGATGTCGAACAAGTACCTCAGCAACCGCGGCATCAAGGACGTCTCCGACTCGCATGTCTGGGCGTACCTCGGCGACGGCGAGATGGACGAGGTCGAGAGCCGCGGTCAGCTCCAGGTCGCCGCGAACGAGGGCCTCGACAACCTGACGTTCATCGTCAACTGCAACCTGCAGCGACTCGACGGCCCGGTGCGCGGCAACGGCAAGATCATCCAGGAGCTCGAGAGCTTCTTCCGGGGCGCCGGCTGGAACGTCATCAAGGTCGTCTGGGGTCGTGAGTGGGACGACCTGCTCGCCCGCGACACCGAGGGCGCGCTGCTGAACCTGATGAACTCCACGCCCGACGGCGACTACCAGACGTACAAGGCCGAGAACGGCGCGTACGTCCGCGAGCACTTCTTCGGTCGCGACCCGCGGGCCCTCGAGCTCGTGAAGGACTACACCGACGAGCAGGTCTGGGGCCTCAAGCGCGGTGGCCACGACTACCGCAAGGTCTTCGCGGCGTTCAAGGCGGCCAAGGAGCACAAGGGCCAGCCGACCGTCATCCTCGCCAAGACCATCAAGGGCTACGGCCTCGGCCCGCACTTCGAGGGTCGCAACGCCACGCACCAGATGAAGAAGCTGACGCTCGACGACCTCAAGTCGTTCCGCGACGCGATGGACATCCCCGTCACCGACGCGCAGCTCGACGAGAACCCGTACCAGCCGCCGTACTACAACCCCGGCGAGCAGGACGAGACGATCAAGTACATGCTCGAGCGTCGTCGTTCGCTCGGGGGCTTCCTGCCCGAGCGGCGCACGACCCACGTGGGTCTGGAGCTTCCCGGCGACCAGGCGTACGCCCTGCCCAAGAAGGGCTCGGGCACGCAGGAGATCGCCACCACGATGGCGTTCGTGCGCCTGCTCAAGGACCTGCTGCGGGTGAAGGACTTCGGCCACCGCATCGTGCCGATCATCCCCGACGAGGCGCGCACCTTCGGTATGGACGCGTACTTCCCGACGGCGAAGATCTACAACCCCAAGGGTCAGCACTACACCTCGGTCGACCGCGAGCTGCTGCTGGCGTACAAGGAGAGCCCGCAGGGGCAGATCATCCACGTCGGCATCAACGAGGCGGGCGCCCTCGCGGCGTTCACCGCGGCGGGGACGGCGTACGCCACCCACGGCCAGCCGCTGATCCCGGTCTACGTCTTCTACTCGATGTTCGGCTTCCAGCGCACGGGCGACGCCCAGTGGGCGGCGGGCGACCAGATGGCGCGCGGCTTCATCATCGGCGCGACCGCCGGTCGCACCACCCTGACCGGTGAGGGCCTCCAGCACGCCGACGGGCACTCGCAGCTGCTGGCATCCACCAACCCCGCGACGGTGTCGTACGACCCCGCGTACGGATACGAGATCTCGCACATCGTCCGCTCGGGCATCGAGCGGATGTACGGCGGCGAGCACTCCGACCCGAACGTCATGTACTACATCACGGTGTACAACGAGCCGTACGTGCAGCCGGCCGAGCCCGAGGGCGTCGACGTGGACGGTATCGTCCGCGGCATCCACCGCGTCTCGGTGGGCGAGGGCGAGGGTCCCCGCACCCAGCTGCTCGCCTCGGGCGTCGGTGTGCCGTGGGCGTACGAGGCCCAGCGCCTGCTGAAGGACGACTGGGGCGTCGTCGCCGACGTGTGGTCGGTGACCTCGTGGAGCGAGCTGCGCCGTGACGGTCTGGCCGCCGACGAGCACAACTTCCTCCACCCCGACGAGGAGCCCCGCACCGCTTACCTCACCGAGAAGCTCCGGGATGCCGAGGGCCCGGTGGTCGCGGTCAGCGACTGGATGCACGCCGTCCAGGACCAGATCCGCCAGTGGGTTCCGCAGCGCTACCTCACGCTCGGTGCGGACGGGTTCGGGTTCTCCGACACCCGCGCCGCCGCGCGTCGCTTCTTCAAGATCGACGGCCCGTCGCTCGCCGTGCGCGCCCTGCAGGGACTCGCGGACGAGGGCAAGGTCGACCGCTCGGTGATCGCCCAGGCGATCGAGAAGTACCGTCTGCATGATGTCAACGCCGGCACGAGCGGAAACGCCGGCGGCGAGGCCTGATCGCGTGACCGATCGCGCGGCCGTCGACGGCTCGGGAGGGAGCGGGCAGACCGCCCTCTCCCGGGCCGCCGAAGAGAAGGCCGAGACCCTGGCGTGGCTGCGCCGGATCTCGGGCGATCTCGCGACCGCGACGATCCAGCGTCTCGAAGAGACGCTGCCCTGGTACGCCGAGATGCCACCGGCCCGCCGCTCCGCGGTCGGGCTGGTGGCGCAGGCGGGCATCACCTCGTTCCTGCAGTGGTTCGAGGAGCCGGCCTCCACGCCCGCGATCGCCGCCGACATCTTCGCGGCGGCCCCCCGCGAGCTGCTGCGGAGCGTGAGCCTGACCCAGACGCTGCAGCTCGTCCGCGTCACCGTCGAGGTCATGGAGGAGCGCGTCGCGGGCCGCAGCGAACGGGTCCGCGAGGCGATGCTGTCGTACTCGCGCGAGGTCGCGTTCGCCGCCGCCGACGTCTACGCGCGCGCAGCCGAGGCCCGAGGCCTGTGGGACGCGCGGCTCGAAGCCCTCGTCGTGGACTCGATCCTGACGGGCGAAGCCGACGACGAACTCCCCAGCCGCATCGCCGCACTCGGCTGGCACGGCCACGGCGAGGTCGCGGTGCTGGTCGGGACGACTCCCCCGCAGCTCGACGTCGACCACGTCCGTCGCACCTCCCGCAAGCTCGGCGTCGACGTGCTCATCGGCGTGCAGGGCTCGCGGCTCGTCCTCGTGGTGGGTCGCGCGGATCTTCCGGTCCGCGGTCGCGACGACACCACCGAGCTGCCGTTCACCGAGATCGCGAAGCGACTCGAGCCGAGCTTCGGTTCGGGGCACCTCGTCCTCGGCCCTGCGGTCGCCGCCCTGGTCGACGCCGGGCAGAGTGCCCGCGCGGCCCTGGCCGGATTCGCGGTCGCACGCGCCTGGCGGCACGCCCCGCGGCCCGTCGAGGCCGATGACCTTCTGCCCGAGCGGGCCCTGGCCGGAGACGCGGTGGCCAAGCAGACCCTGGTCGACCGCGTGTACCGCCCGCTCCACGCCCACAGCGCCGACCTCGTCGCGACGCTGTGGAGCTACCTCGACAACGGACGCTCGCTCGAGGCCACCGCCCGCGAGCTGTACGTGCACCCCAACACCGTGCGGTACCGCTTGAAGCGCGTGTCCGAGGTGATCGGGTGGGATGCCACGGGCCCCCGCGAAGCGCTGATCCTGCAGACCGCGCTGATCCTCGGTTCCATGGGAACCGAGGCCACGCGTCGCCGCGGATCGGCGAACCGGCGCTCCGCCACGTCGCGCTGATGCACGGCGCGCACAAAGACACGCCGATTTCTTGTGCCGATATCTCCAGAACGCGTCGCCGGATCCTTGACAGGATGGGACGGTGATCATCGCCGTCTTCCCCGGGCAGGGGTCCCAGACCCCCGGGTTCCTCTCACCGTGGCTCGAGATCGACGGGACGCGTGAGCGTCTGGCCGAAGCCTCCGAGCACGCCGGAGTCGACCTCCTCGCCGCGGGCACCGAATGGGATGCCGACCGGATCCGCGACACCAGCGTCGCGCAGCCGCTGATCGTGGCCGCGAGCCTGCTGTCGTGGAGTGTCCTGCGTGACCGCGCGGCCACGGCCGCCGACGGCGTCGCGGGTCACTCGGTGGGCGAGTTCGCCGCGCTGGCGGCATCCGGGGTCCTCTCCGAGGCCGACGCCCTGCGCCTCGTCGGCATCCGCGGTCGCGCGATGGCCGAAGCGGCCGCGACGGTGCAGACCGGAATGAGCGCCGTCGTCGGTGGCGACGAGCAGACGGTGCTCGACCGCCTCGACGCGCTCGGCCTCACGCCCGCCAACTACAACGGCGGCGGGCAGATCGTCGCGGCGGGTGAGCTCGCGGCCCTCGCCGAACTGGCGGCCGAGGCGCCCCGCGGGTCGCGCGTCATCCCGCTGCAGGTGGCCGGTGCCTTCCACACCCGCTTCATGGAGCCCGCCGTCGAGACGCTGCGCGCCGCTGCGGCCGACGTGGCGGCATCCACCCCCGAAACGACCCTGTGGACCAACTCCGACGGCTCGGTCGTCGACGACGGCCGTCGCGCCGTCGACCTGGTCGTCTCGCAGGTCTCGTCGCCCGTGCGCTGGGACCGGAACATGGCCTCCTTCGCCGAGCACGGCGTGACCGGCATCATCGAACTCGCGCCCGCCGGTGCCCTCACGGGCCTGGCGAAGCGCGCACTGCGCGGCACGCCGACCGTCGCAGTGAAGACCCCGGACGACCTCGACGCGGCCGTCGCACTCCTGAAGGGAGAGCAGGCATGAGCACCCCCGTCCTCCGTCAGCTCCAGGGCCCGGCCCACACCCGCATCTACTCCTACGGCGCCGCCCGCGGGGAGAACTTCGTCCCGAACGACGACCTCGTCGGGCCGATCGACTCGAGCGACGAGTGGATCCGCCAGCGCACCGGCATCGTCACGCGCGTCCGCGCGAACAAGGAGACGGATGCCATCGACCTGGCCTCCGAAGCCGCCCGCGAGGCCGTCGAGCGCTCCGGTGTCGACCCGGCCGAGATCGACGCGGTGATCGTCGCGACGATCAGCAACCCGAAGCAGACGCCCTCGGCCTCGGCGATCGTCGCCGACCGCATCGGCGCGAACCCGGCCGCGGCGTACGACGTCAATGCCGCGTGCGCGGGCTTCGCGTACGGCGTGGGCCAGGCGGATGCGCTCATCCGCGGCGGCCTCGCGAAGCACGTCGTCGTCGTCGGCGCCGAGAAGTTGAGCGACATCGTCGACCCGACGGACCGCAGCATCTCGTTCCTGCTCGGGGACGGCGCCGGTGCCGTCGTGATCGGGCCGAGCGACACCCCCGGCATCGGCCCCACCATCTGGGGGTCCGACGGATCCAAGGCCGATGCAGTGGGCATGAACGCCACGCTGACGGACTTCCGCGACGGCGCTGCTCCGTGGCCGACCCTCCGCCAGGAAGGCCCCACGGTCTTCCGGTGGGCCGTCTGGGAGATGGTGAAGGTCGCCCGACAGGCCATCGAGGCCGCCGGCATCCAGCCCTCCGACCTGGCCGCCTTCGTGCCGCACCAGGCGAACATGCGCATCATCGACGAGTTCGCCAAGCAGCTGGGTCTGCCGGAGACCGTCGTGATCGGCCGCGACATCGAGACGACCGGGAACACCTCGGCCGCCTCGATCCCGCTGGCCACCCATCGACTGCTCGAGGAGCACCCCGAGCTCAGCGGCGGCCTCGCACTGCAGATCGGCTTCGGTGCCGGTCTGGTCTTCGGCGCGCAGGTCGTCGTCCTCCCCTGACGCAGCGTCGTCGAACTCTAGACTGATCGGGGCCCGGACGACTCCCCGGGCCGCCCCCAACAACAGGAGAAATCATGGCATTCACCAACGACGAGGTTCTCGCCGGCCTGGCCGAGCTCATCACCGACGAGACCGGCATCTCGGCCGACGAGGTCGCGCTGGAGAAGTCCTTCACGGATGACCTCGACATCGACTCGATCTCGATGATGACGATCGTCGTCAACGCCGAGGAGAAGTTCGGCGTCACCATCCCCGACGACGAGGTCAAGAACCTCAAGACCGTCGGCGACGCCGTCACGTTCATCACGTCGAACCAGTCCTGACCCTCCCGGTGGGGGCTCCGGCCCCCACCGGTCACGACCTTTCCGGCCGCACCAAGGATCCCACCATGAGCACACCCCGCATCGTCGTCACCGGTATCGGTGCCACCTCGCCCATCGGCGGGACGGCGCCCGAGAGCTGGAACGCGCTGCTGTCCGGTGCCTCCGGCGCGCGCACCCTCGAACACGAATGGGTCGAGCAGTACCAGCTGCCCGTCACGTTCGCCGCCGAGGCCCTCGTGCGGCCCGAGACCGTCCTCGAGCGTCCCATCGCCAAGCGCCTCGACCCTTCGTCGCAGCTCGCGATGGTCGCGGCGAAGGAGGCGTGGGAAGACGCGGGCGCCCCGGACATCGACCCCGAGCGGCTCGGCGTCGACTTCGCCACCGGCATCGGCGGCGTGTGGACGCTCCTGGATGCCTGGGACACCCTGCGTGAGAAGGGCCCGCGGCGTGTCATGCCGATGACGGTGCCGATGCTCATGCCCAACGCCGCAGCCGGCAACCTGTCGCTCCACTTCCACGCCCGCGCCTTCGCGCGCACCGTGGCGTCGGCGTGCGCGTCGAGCACCGAGTCGATCGTCAACGCGGTGCAGCACATCCGCGACGGCCTGGCCGACGTCGTGATCGCCGGTGGCACCGAGTCGGCGATTCACCCGATCACCATCGCGTCGTTCGCCTCCATGCAGGCGCTGTCCAAGCGCAACGACTCCCCCGAGACCGCGTCGCGCCCCGGCAGCATCGACCGTGACGGCTTCGTCATGGGCGAGGGCGCCGGCGTGCTCATCCTCGAGACCGAGGAGCACGCGAAGGCCCGCGGCGCCAAGATCTACGCCACCATCGTGGGCGGCGGCGTCACGGCCGACTCGTACCACATCACCGCGAACGACCCCGAGGGCCGGGGTGCGGCCCGCGCCGTGCGCATGGCGCTGGAGATGGCGGGTGCGTCGCCCGACGACGTGACCCACATCAACGCCCACGCCACCTCGACCCCCGTCGGCGACCCGAACGAGTACCAGGCGCTGCGCGCGGTGTTCGGCGCCCGCGTCGACGAGATCCCGGTGTCGGCGACGAAGGCATCCACGGGTCACCTCCTCGGCGGCACCGGCGCTCTCGAAGCCATCTTCACGGTGCTCGCGCTGAAGAACCGCGTCGCACCGCCGACCATCAACCTCACCGAGCAGGACCCCGAGGTGCCGTTCGCGATCTCGGGTTCGCCGGTCGAGCTCGGTGCGGGCGACCAGCTGGCCATCAGCAACTCCTTCGGCTTCGGCGGTCACAACGCCGTCGTCGCGATCGCCTCCGTCTGATCACGGCCGAACGCCCCCGGCATCCCCCGACTGCTACGGGGATGACGGGGGCGTTCGGTGTTGCATCGGGCCGGGGATACGCGGTCCCGGTGCCGGGAATGGTCACCGGCCTCCGGTAGTGGCGCCTCCCCCACCCGACATCTCTCAGCCGACCTTGTGCAACCAGACGATGTGCTGGTCGTCGCCGGCGTGGCGGAAGGGCTCGAGCTCGTCGTCCCAGGCGGACCCCAGGGCGACGTCGAGTTCGCGCTGCAGCTCGAAGGCGTCGCCGGCGGCGACCTCGAGGGCGTAGCGCACGCGGTCCTCGCCGATGACGACGTTCCCGGCCGTATCCGTCTGGGCGTAGTGGATGCCGAGCCCCGGCGTGTGCATCCACCGGCCGCCGTCGCTGCGGGGCGTCGGATCCTCGCTCACCTCGAAGCGCAGGTGCTCCCAGCCGCGGATCGCGCTCGCGAGGGCGGCGCCGGTGCCCACCGGACCCTCCCAGTAGAACTCGGCGCGACGGCTGCCGGCGAGCACCGGCTGGTCGGCCCAATCGAAGTTGACCGCACGGCCGAGGGCGCGTCCCACCGCCCACTCGAGGTGGGGGCACAACGCGCGCGGCGCCGAGTGGATGAGGATCACTCCGCGCGAAGACGTGGTCGCCATGGTCTCTCCTTCGTCAGGTACGTCTTCCCCTACGACCTGCGCGAGAGCGGTGGCGGCTGTTCGATTGTCTCGGTCATTATCGCCGGTTGATAACGAAATCACAACACTGTGATTCCTCAGCCGAACCAGAGCTTCCAGTAGAGCGCGAAGTTTCGGTTGCCGTAGGTCGAGCAGGCATCGCCCTTGTCCCATCGCGCGGCGATCGCCGCCGGGTTCGGCTGATACGGCGTGTAGTTGTACAGCGCCGCGGTGGCGTGGTTGCGGATCTCGATGTCCGTACCGCCGCACGCGGGGTCGGGCGAGTACGCGATGTAGTGGGTGCCGGGTTGCCGCATGAAGTCCGACGCCCGGTACGCCTTGAGGTCGGTCGCCCCCTGCGCCACCTGCGCGGCGAAGCCGGCCTGCCCGGGGTCGCACGCGGCGTCGTCGGGGCAGCGCGCACCCATCGCGGCACCGAGGGCCTCGGCCGACGGGGCGCGTGCGATCCGGCCGGACACGAGGCTCTGCTCCTTCTGCAGGGTGACCAGCAGCACCTTGGCCGAGATGCCGCAGGCCCGCTGGATGCGGTCGATGATCTGCGCCGCGGTGAGCTCGCCGCCGTCGTAGGCCTCGCAGACCGTCTCACCGGTGTCCTCCGACACGATCGCGTCACGGGCGGGGAGGTCGGCGCGCAGGACGGTGAGGCAGGAGTCGTTCGCGCAGTCGCCGACCTCGTCGTCGAGGAATCGCTGGATCTCGTCGGCATCCATCGCGTTGCCGTCGTAGAAGTCGGCGTCGTCGATCAGGAATCCCGGGTCGAAGCCGGTGAGGTCGATGGAGGCCTTACGGGTCTCGGCGTTCCAGGCGGAGACGAGGTGCACGAGCGGGATCGCGGCGGCCACGATCAGGCCGACGACGACGGTGGCGAGGAGGCCGAAGATCAGGCGTCGCCGCCGCAGTTCGCGCGCACGCGCGGCGGTGCGGCGGGGGCGGCGGGCGGCGGGGCGCTTGGACCGTGCCGGGGTCGGGCGTCGGCGTGCTCCCGTCCCCTGCTTCGCCATGCTCCGATCGTGCCGCACCGCGCTGACCGCGTGCTGGACGCGGCCCGCGCGGCGCGGCGGAATCGAGCGGTCAGCTGCCCTTCACCGCCGGAGCCGTGGTGCCGGGCGTCGGCGCGTCACCGGCCGCGGGCGGGGTGGGCGCCGTGCCGTCGGCGGGCGGGGTGGGGGCGGTGCCGTCGGCGGGCGGGGTGGGCGCCGTGCCGTCGGCGGGAGGTGCGGGCGGGGTGTGTCCGTCCGCTCCGGGACCGCCGGGGTGACCGGGGCCTCCGCCGGGGCCGCACTCGCCCTGCTGCGGCCCGCCCTCCGGCGCGGCCGGTGTCGTGCCGTCGGCCGGCGGGGTGGGCGCCGTGCCGTCGGCGGGCGGGGTGGGCGCGGTCGTGGGGGCTCCCGTGGGCACGCTGGTCGGTGCACCCGCGCCGCCGTCGGCGCTCGGGGCGTTGCTCGTCGCTGCCACCGTCGTGGGCGTGCTCGACTGGGCAGCGAGCGCCGCCGTTCCTCCGGTGAGCCCGACCGCGGCGACCACCGCGGCGGCGATCACCGCGGGGCGGACCCATCCCCGACGCTGCGGGGCGGGCGCCGGCTCGTCGTAGCGCGGAAGCGGCTGGGTGGGGTAGTCGTCGTCCGACATGGTGTTCCTCTCCGGCCGGCGCATCTCGTCGGCGTCGATGACCAGCCTTCGAACCGGAACTGAAGCCGACCTGAAGCGGCCGGAATGCGGGCGAATACCTAGCGCTCGCATAAGGGCCGTTCAGTGTCCGCCCGTATCGTCGGCCGGATGTCCGCCCCCGCCCGCGTGCTCGTCCTCGACGACGACGAGACCATCCGCCTCGCCGTCGTCCTCGCGTTGCGCGCCGACGGCTTCGTCGCCGAGGGGGCGCCCGACGGCACCGACCTGAGCGAGCGGCTGGAGAAGTTCCGCCCCGACCTCGTGGTGCTCGACTGGATGATGCCCGGGCCCAGTGGCATCCGGCTGCTCCCCGTCGTGCGCGCCGCCGCCGACACCGCGGTCATCATGCTGACGGCGCGCGACGAGGTCGACGACCGCCTGCGCGGCTTCGCCGAGGGCGCGGACGACTACGTGGTCAAACCGTTCACGATGGCCGAGCTCGTGGCCCGCACGGGCGCCGTCCTGCGGCGGCGCGGGCGGCTGCCCCAGACGGTGTCGGTGGGGGATCTCGTCGTGGATGCCGACGCCGCCACGGCGCACCGGGCGGGCACGCTGCTCGACCTCACCGCGACGGAGTTCCGACTGCTGCGCCTCCTCGTCGAGAGCCGCGGCCGGACGCTCTCGAAGGCGCAGATCCTCACCCAGGTGTGGGGGTACGACGACTACGACGTCAACCTCGTCGAGGTGCACGTGAGTGCGCTCCGCCGCAAGATGGAGACGCAGGGCCCGCGCCTGGTCCACACGGTCCGCGGACTCGGGTACCGCCTGAGCGAGCGCTCATGAGCGCGCCGCGGCCCCTCCGGTCGGGATCTCTCCGCCGCCGGACGATCGTGTCGGTCCTGGCCCTGGTCGCGCTGCTGCTCGTGGTCCTCGCGGTGATCGTCGACATCGCGCTCGGGGCGCGGCTGAGGGGTCAGATCGAGGACCGGCTGCGCGACCGCGCCGCCGCGACCGCGTCGCTCGTCGGGATCGTGGATGCCACCGACCTCGCCGACCGCCTGTCCGCTCAGGGCCTCGCGGTGCGCATCGACGGCGCCGAGGGCGACTCCGTCGTCGCGGGGCCGAGCCCCGACCAACTGCGCAGTGCGCCGGCGGGACCGGCCGGCGGCGGTCCGCGCGGTGGGGAGGCTCCCCCGACACCGTCGCCCGGGGCGGTGACCGTCACGGCCTCGGACCTCACCGGCGATGCGGACCTCGTCACGCTGCGCTCGACGCTCAGCGACGGGTCGACCCTGACGCTGACCGCCTCGGCGGCCGGGATCGGCGAGACGCTCGCCCAGGTCCGCTGGATCATGGCGATCGCGTCGGTCGTCGTGCTGGTGCTCGCTGCGGGCGCGGTGATCCTCGTCGTGCGGGCCTCGCTGAGACCGTTGGACGACGTCTCCGAGGTCGCGCGCGCCATCGGCGGAGGCGAGCGCGACCGCCGGCTGCGGCCCACGCACCCCGAGACCGAGATCGGTCGCGTCGCGAGCGCGCTCGACGACATGCTGGACGATGTCGTGGGTGCCGAGGTCGCCGCGCGCGCCGCGGAGGAGAGGCTGCGCGCCTTCCTCTCGGATGCCGCGCACGAACTGCGGACGCCGGTGGCCGGCATCCGCGCGGCCGCCGACACCCTCGTCCGCGCCCATCTCGACGGCCCCGAGCGCGAGATGCTGGCCGGGCACGTGGTCCGGGAAGCGACGCGGGCGTCTCGCCTCGTCGATGACCTGCTCCTCATGGCGCGGGTGGACCGCGGTCTCGAGCTGTCCGTGGCGATGACCGACCTCCGCGAGGTCGTGGCGGCCGAGGCCGACCGGGCCCGCCTCGTGCACCCGGTGATGACGGTGCGAACGAAGCTGCCGGATGCCGCGGTCCCGGTCGCGATCGACCGCGACCGGATCGCGCAGGTGCTGTCGAATCTCGTGGAGAACGCCGCCCGCGTCACCGACGGCCGCGGCCGTGTGGAGCTCGGCATCCGATACGAGGGCGCCGACGTCCAGGTGCACGTGCAGGACGACGGGCCGGGCATCGCCGTCGCGGATCGCGAGCGGATCTTCGACCGCCTCGTCCGACTCGACGAGGCCCGCACGACCGCCGGCGGCGTCGGACTCGGGCTGCCCATCGCGCGCGGGATCGCCCGCGCGCACGGCGGCGACGTGCACTGCCTCCCCGCGGACGCCGGAGCGTCGTTCGCGCTCCGGCTTCCGCTTCCGGCGACCCGTCCGGCTCAGCGCGCGGGCCGCGCCGGCGCGGCCTGAGGTGTCGCGATCCCCGATCCCGTGAGGGTGAGGCCGTCGGCGCCGCTCGCGTCGTGCATCATCTGGTCGACGAGCTCACGGTCGATCGCCGGTTCGCGCCCGCCGTAGAACTGCAGCACCAGGGCGTTCGAGGCGTGGATCCACAGACTCGCCTGGCGCACGCCCTCGTTCACCGGAACCTGGAGCATGAAGCCCTCGTTCCGGCGGAGCTTGTTCATGATCACGATGCGCAGATGCGCGAGCAGACGGTCGTCGATGTCGAACGTCGCACGGTCGCGGTAGATGAGGCGTCCCACGGCTGGTCCTTTTCTGGCGCGCCGAAGCGTACCGGTAGAGCAAGGGCGGGACCACGCCGGGAAGCGAGGCAATGCGGGGGTCACCATTCTGCCACCCCCGTGGCATCCCGGGGCACCACAGCGATTTCAAAGCGAGCGACGGTATCTTTCTGGTCACCGAATCGACGACCCACGAGAGAGAATCCCCCGTGAGCCATCCCCGCACCTCCCCCGACCAGGAGGGCCGATCTTCGAGCCCCCTCGTGACGCGAGGGGGTGAGATTCGATGCTGACGGCGGTTCTGACACTGCTTCTGGGTGTGATCGTGACGCTCGCGATCATCGCGGCCTGCGGTTTCTTCGTGGCCCAGGAGTTCGCCTACATGTCGGTGGACCGGTCGCGGCTGGCCGCGCGCGCCGAGAAGGGCGACGTGCAGGCGAAGCGGGTCCTCGCGATCACGCAGCGCACGTCGTTCATGCTGTCGGGCGCCCAGCTGGGCATCACGGTCACCGGGCTGCTGATCGGCTACGTGGCGGAACCGCTCATCGGCGCCTCGATCGGAACGCTTCTCGGAGGCGTCGGGATCGACCCCGGCGTCTCGGTCGCCATCGGAACGGTCGGAGCGCTGCTCCTCGCCACGGTCGTCACCATGATCTTCGGCGAGCTGTACCCGAAGAACCTCGCGATCGCGAACCCCGAGCCTCTGGCCCGGGCACTGGCGGTCCCCACCCGCATCTACCTGCTCGCCTTCGGCTGGCTGATCACCGTCTTCGACGTCGCCGCGAACGCCCTCCTGCGCCTGGTGCGCATCGAGCCGCTCGAGGACGTCGACGAGAGCGCGACCGCGCGCGACCTCGAGGCGATCGTCGAGGAGTCCCGCGCGAGCGGCGACCTGCCCGACGACCTGTCGATGATCATCGACCGCATCCTCGACTTCCCCCAGCGCGACATCGAGCACGCCATGATCCCGCGCTCGCAGGTCGACTCGGTGCGCCCGGACACGACGGTGGGCGACGTCCGGACGCTCATGGCGACCGGCCACACCCGCTACCCCGTGATCGGCGACGAGGACTCCCCCGTCGGCGTCATCGAACTCATCGACCTTCTCCGCGAGCAGCCGGATGCCGCGGACCCGGTGTCGTCGGTCATGCGACCGGCGGTCGTGCTCCCGACGTCGATGCTCCTCCCCGTCGCCCTGGATCGCATGCGTCGCAGCCGCAACGAGCTCGCGTGCGTGGTCGACGAGTACGGGAACTTCGACGGCATCCTCACGATCGAGGACCTCACCGAGGAGGTCATCGGCGAGCTCTCCGACGAGCACGACGTCGAGATCGACGAGGTCGCCTCGGTCGGCGCCGACGCGTGGACGGTTCCGGGCGACCTGCACCTCGACGAACTGGAACGCCTGATCGGGCACGACCTCGCCGAGGGCGACGTCGAGACGGCCGCGGGACTCGTGATCGAGGCGCACGGCGATCTGCCCGCCGCGGGCACCATCGTCCGCGTCGATCTGCCCGAGCGCGCGGGTGAAGTGGTCCAGGGGCTGAACCTGGAGCGCTGGCTCGACATCGAGGTCACCGAGGTCGACCGACACGTCCCCTCGCAGCTCGTCGTGCGCCTGCGGGAAGTGGACCGGGATGCCGATGCCGCCGTGCCGGCGGACTCGGCCGATGAGGAGGTGGCCCGATGAGCTGGTGGGTCGTCACCCTGATCACCGCGGCGCTCATCGTCGCCAGCGCGTTCTTCGTGATCGTCGAGTTCGCGCTGCTCGCCGCGCGTCGCCACCGGCTGGAGGAAGAGGCGGCGACGAGCGCCTCGGCTCGCGCCGCCCTGCGCGGAGTCAACGAGCTCACCGTGATGCTCGCGTTCGCACAGCTCGGCATCACCGCCTGCACGTTCCTGCTCGGCGCCATCACGAAGCCCGCGATCGACTACGCCCTGGCGCCGGTGTTCGAGCAGTGGGGTCTCCCCTACGTCCTCGCCGACATCATCGCGTTCATGCTGGCGCTGATCGTCGTCACGTTCCTCCACCTCGTCATCGGCGAGATGGCGCCGAAGTCGTGGGCGATCGCGCACCCCGAGACCGCGGCGAAGGCGACCGGCATCCTCGCTCGTGCGATGACCTGGCCGCTGCGGCCGTTCCTGCTCTGGATCAACCGCATCGCCAACCGCCTGGTACGCGCGTCCGGCGTCGAACCGGTCGACAAGGCGGCGGCGGGCGGCCAGGACGCCGACACGATCCGCGAACTCGTCGCGCACTCGCGGCGCGCGGGCACGCTGGACGAGCAGTACTCCGCACCGATCGCGCAGGCGATCGAGCTGGGCACGCTGACGGTCGGCGACATCGTCCGCACCGATCGCACGCCCACGGCGGTGCCGGCCGACGCGACCGCGGCAGACGTGCAGGCCGCGGCTGCGGCATCCACCCACCTCCGTATCCTTGTGGGTTCCGGTGCGTCGGCCCGGGTCGCACACGTGCGCGACACACTCGCCGTGGCACCCTCGACTCCGGCTTCCGCCATCGCGCGCGAGCCGCTCGTGCTCGCGCCGGACGCCTCGGCGTACGACGCGCTCGCGCGCATGCGCCGCGGCCGCGTGCAGCTGGCGACGATCGTCGACGGTGAGCGGCTGCTCGGCGTCGTCACGCTCGACGACCTGCTGAAGCAGATCCTGCCGGGGGTGGGCGCGGCCTGAGCCCCGCGTCACCGCGACGGTTCGGACCGCGCGACGGGCGCGTCGCGGGTTCGGGGCGCCCTTCGTGCATCGGGGCGGACATCGCCTGCCCCGGTGCACGAATCGCGCCCCGGTTCATCGCGAGTACGCGTCCACGAGCAGCGGACCCCGGATGCCGCGGAACGCCTCGATCAGCCGGTCGAGCGCCGCGCGATTCCAGGTGGCGAGCTGCAGGTCGTGGGGTCCGAGCGGCTCGAGCTTGCCGGTGCGCACGCGCACGACCTCCCACCCGACGGCGCGCAGCGCGCGATCCTTCCGCCGGTCGGCCTGCTCGCGTCGACCGACGTGCTCGAGGCCGTGCCGCCCGATCGAGTCGTACTCGACCGCGATGCGGAGTTCGCTCAGCACGAGATCGGGCCAGATCTCCCGGTGCTGGAAGAACGGCCGGGTGACGCGGACGGCGTTGAGCCCTTCGGTGAGGGCGAGCCGCGCGAACAGATCGGCGCGCAGGCGGTCCTCCACCGCGGATGCCGGACGCGGCGCGCACGACGAGACGAACGCTGCGCCGGGCGGCAGGTCGGGCGTCTTGTCGCACAGCGGCGGCGACTTCTTGGGCCTCCGGGGGCGCAGAACCCCTGTCGCGGACACCGGCGGCGCGTCGACGGACTCGCGCATCGGGAGCGCGGGGACGCGGGTCGGGGACGCCAGTTCGCTGCACTCCGGACACCAGGCGCTGCGGCGCCGCTCGCGACCGGGGCGGAGCCGTTGCTCCGTGGGCGTGGCGGCGAACCGGTGGCCGGAGTCGCACTGCCAGAGCAGCAGCACGTCGGCGGCGGGCGGGACCTGGCTCAGGGCGATCCCGCCGTTGAGGTCGGGGTGGTACTGCCGGATCAGCGCCGGGAAGGCCGCCCACGCTTCGCGGTACGCGCCGATCGCGTACGGGACGTCGACGCCCTTCGACCACTGCCGCCGGGCCCACCACGCTTCGACTCTCTCCGCCACGGGAAGACCGTAAGGGAGGCCTCCGACACCGGCCTCAGCCGTCCCAGCGGTCGTCGTCGCCCGCCGACTCGTCGGAGCGCGACCAGGCGAGCCGGAAGCCGCAGTCGCGGCACTCGTCGGCATCCACGCCCTCGTCCAGGAGCGGGTGCATCGTGATGCCGCACGACGGGCAGATGGGCTGCGCGGCATCCTGGTCGTCGTCGTACGGGAAGAGGAAGGTCATGGTCGGTCCGCTCGGGTCGGCGTCTCCGTCAGGTGCGGAAGACGACGGGGAGAACGCCCCGCGCTGTCGCGGTGTTCCCGCATCCGTCCGTGGGCGGGGCGTGAGTAGGGCGGGTGGGACTTGAACCCACGATCGTCGGGTTATGAGCCCGCTGCCTTGACCAGCTTGGCCACCGCCCCGTGTGCGTCCGAGCCTACCGGCATCCGTGTGCCCCGCCGAAGCCGCCGGATCACGTGATCTGGCCGACCGTACGCGCTGTGGGGCGTCATGGCGGGTACGTTCGGCCACATCACGTGATCTGGCGCCCCGTACCCGGCGAAAGCTCACGATCGGGTCGAGCGCACACGTTCGGGCCGACCCGGTCGTGTGCGCTCGAGCGGGTCGTGTGCGCTCGACCGGGTCGTGTGCGCTCGAGCGGATCGTGTGCGCTCGAGCGGATCGTGTGCGCTCGAGCGGATCGACAGCGCCGCGCGCGGTCAGTGCACGCGGGGCTTCTTCGGCTTGCCGTCGGCGGTGATCTGCGGGTGGTGACGGGTCAGCTGGATGACGCCCCACGTGGCGATCGCGCCGGCGATGACGAAGCCGATCAGCGCCCAGGCGGGAGCCGTCGAGGCTTCGCCCAGCACCGAGAGTCCGATGAGCACGGCGACGATCGGATCGATGACGGTGAGCCCGGCGATCACGAGGTCGGGCGGTCCGACCGAGTAGGCGGTCTGCACGAAGTAGGCGCCGACGCCGACCGCGGCGAGCAGGGCGATGACGCACAGCAGCGTCAGCCATTCGAAGTTCCCGGCCTGGATGCGGCTGATGATGACCTTCGCGAGCGTCGCGACGAAGCCGTAGATGACGCCGGCGGCCATGATGTAGAACAGCGCCTGCGCGCGGCGCCGGACGAGGAACCAGAACACCCCGAACACGACGACCACGACGGCGAGGATGCCGAGGATGATCCACAGCTCGCGCGAGGTGACCACGTGCTCGGTCGCGAAGAACGCGGCGATCGTGACGAAGATGAAGATGCCGCCGACGCAGGCCGCGATCGCGATGAGCGATTGGCGCGTCGGCTTGTGGTGGCTGACCCGGGCGTTCAGGACCGTCGTGATGACCAGGGCGATCGCGCCGAGCGGCTGCACGAGGATCAGCGGTGCGACCGACAGGGCCGCGAGCTGACACACGATCGCGAGGGCCAGCATCAGGGTGCCGGCGACCCAGGACGGGCGCGTCAGCAGCGACGTGACCTGCGATCGCGAGAGTCCGCCGGTCGTCTTGCCGGAGAGGCGTTCGACCTTCTGCACGCCGCGGTGCTGGTATTGCGCGCCGAACGACATGAAGACCGCGCCCAAAAGCGCCAGCGGGATACCGAGCAGGATGCGGGGATCGCGGAAGACTCCGACGAGCTGATCGATACCGTCGGTGAGGGAGACATCGAGCGGAATCACCCTCCGACGATAGCCGCCGCGTCGCCGCATAGGCTGGTGACGTGGCCGTTCTCCCTATTCGCATCATGGGCGATCCCGTCCTGCACTCCCCCGCCTCCCGCGTCGACGAGATCACCGACGAGATCCGTACGTTGGTCGCCGACATGTTCGAGACGATGGATGCCGCTCCCGGCGTCGGTCTCGCCGCCCCCCAGGTGGGCGTGGGTCTCCGCATCTTCACGTACACGTACGAGGACGACGAGGGCCAGCCGTGGCGCGGGGTCGTCATCAACCCCGAGTTGTGGATCCGTCCGCTCGAGCCGGGCTACCCCGATCCGGATGAGGAGTCCGAGGGATGCCTGTCCTTCCCCGGTGAGCGGTTCCCGCTGCGCCGGTCGGAGTCGGCGTTGCTCACGGGGGTCGACCTCGAGGGTCAGCCGGTCCGCATCGAGGTGTCGGGCTGGCGCGCCCGCATCCTGCAGCACGAGTTCGATCACCTCGACGGCGTGCTGTACGTCGACCGGCTCGACGAGGAGGACAGTCGGGTCGTCGCGAAGATCGCCAAGAAGCGCAAGTGGGGGAAGCCCGGCGCGTCGTGGATGCCGGGGGTCGACGACATCGACGCCTGAGTCCGGGAAACACCCCGAGCGCAACCCCTGTTCTCCGCTCCGGTGGCCCCGCTAGACAGTTCGCGGGGGTTGTCGTGGGTAAGCGTGTCGCGGGCTGGGTGTGGATCGTCGCGGGAGCCGTGGCGGTCGTGATATCCGCCGTTCTGCTGCCCCGCGGAGGCGTCGCGAGCCTCCTCGCGGCCCTGTGCCTGTCTGCGGGGGTCGCTGTGGCGGTGTTCGGTGTGACGGTCCTCGTGCGCGCGGAAGGCGCAGCCCTCCGCGCGGCGGTGAGCCCGGACGACGCGCGTCGGCGCGCGCGGCGGTCGATGTGGGCGATCGTCGTCATGGCGTTCCTGGTTCCGGTGCTCGCGGCCGTCAGCGTCCTGACGACGGTGCTGAGCGGGGCGGCACTCTCCCCCGCGAACGTCGTCTTCGTCATCGGCGGCGCGTTGGCTCTAGTCGGCGGGATCGTCGTGGCGATCGAACTCTCCCGCAGCCGACGCGGGGATCCGGACCCCGTGCAGCCCGGGATCGCCGCGCCGCCGGAGGGGGACGTCTGGGTGGTCGTCGCGAGGCGTGATATCGGGGCGATGCTCCTCTACGCCGCGTCGTTCGTGGGATTCGCCCTGCTGCTCGGGTTCACGTCGCTCCGGCTGATCGTGCTGCTCCTGGAGAACACGCCCGCCGCCTGGGTCGTCGTCGTCCTCCTCGTGGCAGCCCTGAGCGTCGCCGGCGGGTGGTGGTTGTGGCGTCGCTTCCCGGCCGTCAGCGTGAACCCGGGCCTCGGGCTCATCCGGGCCGGCGGCCGGGAGCTCGCCGCATCGGAGGTGTCGTCCGCACGTCTCACCGTGGCATCCACCGTGCCGGGCGGTCCTCGAACACTCTTCCTGACGCTGGAAGGCCCCCGAGGGTTCCGCGCCCCGCTTCTGCTGCGGCGGGGCGGCCGTCTCGTGATGACCGAGGTCGAGCGCGGCGCGGCTCTGTCGATTACTCGTGCGGCATCCATCCGGCTTCCGCACGCGCCGGAGGATCCGAAGGGCAAGTTCTCCCGCTTCAGCCATCCGGGCTACGTGGATGCCATGCAGGCGGCATCCGTCGTGGAAAGGCCTCCGCGCGACGGCGAGGAGCTGCCCGTCTCGCTGGTGTGACGCCTCAGTACAGGCCGCGCGTCTGCAGTTCCTGCTGGAGGATCGGCGCGAGGCGCTCGGCGAACGCCGGAGTCAGGTGCGTCTCGTCGTAGCGCACCGGTGTGTCGCCCGCGAAGGCGGGGCAGACGTTCTGAACGCAGGTGAACGGCAGCGCGCTGATGGCGGTGTTGCCCGTCGCGGTCGCCTCCGCCTCGGTCGCCGTCTCCATCTGCGTCCACACGTCGTCGACCGCGGCCAGGCAGGAGGACGGGCCGGTCAGGGGCGAATAGCACCGGTTCAGGTCGGCACCGTGCGGCGGCGGCGAGAGGAACACCGTTCGCCCGGTCGGTGCCCACGTGCCGACTTCCGCGAAGGTCGAGTTCGCCAGTTGCGCGGGGTCGAGAGACGCACCTCCGATCGCCGTCCCCAGAGTGAAGGCGTTCGAGACGATCACGAGGTCCGCCGGGTCCGCCGCGATCATTGCCCGCACCTGCGCCTTTCGTGTCTCGCACCCGGCGTTGACCGCGGGATCACGGCTCTCGATCATGACGTCGGTGAAGCGGCATCCGTACATCCCCACCGTGGTCGCGCGCCACGAGCCCCCGCTCTGCTCCGCGAGCTTCGCGATCGCCGGTGCGTAGGCCATGGCACTGGAGTCGCCCACGAGATACAGGTGATGGGATGCCGCGGGATCGCCGAACGTGCAGCGGCCGGGATCGGGCGCGACATCGGGGGTGAAGCAGTCGTGCGCGCGGTTGTCGGAGGACGACTCGCGGATGACCTCGTCGAGTCCGGGGTGGAGCTCGGGCCAGGTGGACGCGCTCACCGCGGCGGCGAGCTCCGCCTGCAGGGTGGGGAGGGCCGCGGCGACCTCGGCCTGGTCGGCGGCGGGAGGGGCGGCCACCAGCGCGGGCAGCTGCTGGACGGGGGCGCCGTAGGCCACGAAGATCGCCAGGACCGTGGCGCCCGCGCCAATCGTGAGCACGGCCGCGGCGAGGCCAATCCGCGCCGAGTAGCGTTCGCGCCACGCGGCCCACGTGGGCGGGCGCAACGGGGCGACCGCCGGTTCCGATCCCCGTCGTGGTTCGGATTCGGGTACGACGGGTGGAACCGGGACGGTCGGCGGTTCCGGGTCGACCGGCGCCGGGGGCGCGGCATCCGGCTCGCCCATCCGCGGTCGTGCCCCGGGGTAGTACCGCTGGCCCGGCACCCACCCCGCGGGACGGGAGGCGAGCGTCGTCGGCCGCGCGACCGGCTCGGGAACGACCGGCTCCTCCCCCACGGCACGGCGGCGCTCGAGCCACGGCGACCGGTGGATCGGCTGCTCGATACCGAGGTACGTCGCGATGGTGAGCACCGCGGTGATCAGCAGCACGATCGGCATCCAGGAAGGGCCCGGCGGGAGCAGGACTCCGGCGAACACGATCACGGGCAGATGCCACAGGTACAGCGAGTAGGACACGTCGCCCAGCGCCACGCTCAGCGGGTTGGTCAGCGGGAAGAGGTGGCGGTGGCGAGGGTCTCCCCCGATGCCGCCCGCGACGATGACGGCCGCGCCGGCCACCGGGAGCGCCGCCCACGGAGCGGGGAACGGAGACGCGGGTTCGATGACGAGGAAGGATGCCACGATCACCGCGAGACCGAGCCACGCGAATGCGCCGCGCAGCAGCGCGGGCATCCGCGCGAGTGGGGGCGCGAGGGCGGCGAGGATCGCGCCGACCCCGAGCTCCCCCGCGCGCGCGAGGGTCGAGAAGTACGCGCCCGCGGGGTCGCTCGCCGTGAGTTGGACCGCGGCGCCGGCCGAGGCCGCGACGACGAGGACCGCGATCACGCCGACGACCGCGCGGGTCACCGCTCCCCGGCGTCGCGCCACCGGAAGGACGGCCACCGCGATGACCAGCAGGAGCGGCCACACGAGCGAGAACTGCTCCTCGATCGACAGCGACCAGAAGTGCTGTAGCGGCGAGACGTCGGTGGCGGAGAAGTAGTCGCGTCCCTCGAGCCCGAACCTCCAGTTCGAGACCAGGCCGAGCGCCGAGAGCGCGTCGCCCAGGGTCTGTTCGGCGCGAGTGCGGTGGAACACGACGTACCCGAGGCTCACGACGACCGTCAGCACGAGGAGCGCGGCGGGCAGCAGCCGGCGAAGACGGCGGCCGAAGAACCCCCGCAGATCGACCGAGCCGGACGCTTCGAAGTCACGCAGCAGGATGCCCGTGACGAGAAAGCCCGAGATCACGAAGAACACGTCGACGCCGGCGAACCCGCCGGTCGGCCACCCGGTCAGGTGGCCGGCCACGACCCCCACTACCGCGAGAGCCCGAAGCCCCTGCAGGTCGCGACGCGGACGGCTCGCACTGCTGGGCACGGTGTGGCATCCTTCCGGGCCGCCGGGCGCAGCCGGAGAGAGCTTACTGGAACCGCTCCCACGACGCGGATCCGGGGCGTCACCCCATCGCGAAGCTGTGCAGTCCGAGATCCTCGCCGAGCGTCTCCGCGATGAGCCGCCCGCGGACGCTCGTCCCCTGCGCATCCAGCGGCGGACTCACCACGGCGGCCCCGAGCCGCCCCGGAACGGACAGGACGATCGCGCCCGACACGCTCGACTTCGCCGGGATGCCGACCGCCCGCATCCAGCGGCCGGAGCCGTCGTAGACCCCGCAGGTCGCCATGACCGAGACCACGTCGCGGGCCACGCGCGCCGGTACCACCCGCTCGCCCGAGCGGGGGTTCACGCCCCCGAGCGCGAGCGTCGCGCCCATGAGCGCGAGGGTCTCGGCATCCACCATGGTCGCGCACGCCCGGGCGTACACCGCGACGGCGTCGTCCGCGCTCACGCGCATCGTGCCCTCCGCGCGCATGAGGTGGGCGAGGGCGTGGTTGCGGTCGCCGAGCAGGTGCTCGTTGTGGGCGATGGCTTCGTCGACCTCCAGCGCGCGCCCGGCGAAGGCGGCCAGGCCGCGCGAGATGCGCTCCATCCGGCCTTCGACGCCGTCGCCGTCGACGAGCGACGCGGTGAGCAGCGCGCCGGCGTTGACCATCGGGTTCGGCGGGCGACCGGTCCCGCTCTCGAGCTTGAGGGCGTCGAACGCCTCGCCCGTCGGTTCGATGCCGACGCGGTCGAGGGCCTCGCCATCGGTGTCGAGCAGGGCGAGGGCGAAGAGGAACGGCTTCACCGCGGACTGCAGACTGAAGGCCGCATCCGCCTGGGCGCTCGATCTCACCCCGCCGTCGGGAAGCGCGAGAGCGATCGCGCAGAGGTCGGGATCGGCATCCGCCAGTTGAGGGATGCTGTCGTCGACGCGGCCGCCCCGGTCGGGCAGAACGCGGGCGCGGAGGCCCTCGAGATCGTACGAACGCGGATCGGAGGGGGATGCCATGCCCCCAGCCTGTCAGGCGGAGGCGCGGTCCGGGTCGCCCGGTGCTGAGCCGCGACCCGGGCAAAAGGTAAGGCCCGGGGTGGAAGCCCGGGCCTAGGTGAGAGGCGCGTTTAGATGGACGCGGATCTCTCGCTCCCCGGCTTGGACTCGAACCAAGAACCTATCGGTTAACAGCCGATTGCTCTGCCAATTGAGCTACCGAGGATCATGCCCGCCTGGCGGTGGGCAACCAGACGATACTAACAGCACCGCACCGCAGCGGAAAAATCAGCCCGCCGAAATCCGTCGGTCGGGCGCGCCGTCGGGAGTCCACTGGAGTCCCTCGGCGCCGTGGCCGTACGCGACGACGTGACCTCCGCGCAGCACCAGCACATCGGCATCCAGGTCACGGGGGGCGTCGGCGTCGTTGGTCACCACGAGAGAGGCCATTCCGCGCTCGTCCCGTCGACGCGTGATCGCCGTGCGCGCCGCCCGTCGGACCTCGACGTCGAGGTTCGCGTACAGATCGTCGGCGACGAACAGGCGCGGTTCCAGCACGAGCGCCCGGGCCAGCGCGACCCGCTGCCGCATCCCCGCGCTCAGCTCGTACGGATATTTCGGCGCCGTTCCCAAGGGCAGCTCCATCTCATCGAGCAGCGTCGCCACGCGCACCGCGAGGGCGCGCGTGTTCACGCGACGGTCGCGGGCCGTGATCGGTTCGGAGATGACCTCGTGCACGGTCAGCCGCGCGGGCAGGTTCGCGCCCGCGCCCTGGGGCAGATACCCGGTGTGGAACGTCCATTCGCGCACCCCCCGACCCGGATGCCGCGCCGAGATCCCGTGGACGCGCGCGTCTCCCCCGACGACGCTCAGCCCCTCGTCGGGGCGTCCGGCCAGGAGAGATGCGAGAGAGGTCTTGCCCGAGCCGGTCGGTCCCATCACCACGAGGCTGTGCGCCGCCTCGAGCGTGAAGGCGACTCCGTCGATGACGCGCACGCCGTTTCGGGCGAGCGAGAGGTCGTCGGCTCGGATGGCGACGGCGGTGTCGAGGGTCCGGGGCATGTGGACATCCTCCCTGACGGATGGCGCGGACGCCACCGCGACGCGTCAGGAAGCCGTCAGCCTCTGGCGATCGGCATCCAATTCGCGCAGTCGCAGGCGCAGTCGCCGACCCTCCTCGGAGTCGGCGGGGACGCGCTGGATGTCGCGCAGCAGCCCGTTCTTCTCCCGCTCGAGCTCGCGGACGAGGAGGCCCCGCGCGAGGTCGTTCGCGGAGGCCACCGCGCCCTCTTCGTTGCGCGCGGGGAACTCCGCCGTGAGCAGTTCGGCCGCGAGGGTCCGGAAGGGTTCGCGTACCGCTTCGACGGCGGCCACGGCCCAGCCCGGTTGCGACAGATCGGTGGATGCCAGGGTGCTCCGCACCGCCTCGAGGGCGGGGTGGCCGAACGGCGTCTGCAGGGCGCGGAGGAACAGATCCGGTTCGATGCGGTGCCCGTACTGCAGGAACGCCATCATCGCACCGCGCTCGAGCGCGACGTCGCGGGTGTTGGGGAGCTGCGCCATCGTCACGGACACCGCCACGGGGGCCGGAGCCTCAGCCGCTCCCCCGCGCTGCGCGTCGCGCTTCTCGGCCCGATCCGCACCGCGCGCCGCGCGTTCGACGGCGCTCTGCACCTCGGGGATGTCCAGCCCGAGACGCCGCGCGAGGACCCGCACGTATCCGGGGCGCAGGGCCGGGTCGCGGATGTCGGCGACGATCGGCGCCGCGGCTCGCAGCGCCCCCGCGCGGCCCTCGACGCTGGAGAGGTCGTAGTCCTTCAGGCGCTGGTCGATGACGAACTCGAACATCGGGGCCTTGTTGTCCATGAGCGCGCGCACCGCGCCGTCGCCGCGCTGCAGGCGCAGGTCGCACGGATCGAGGCCCTCGGGAGCCACGGCCACGTACGTCTGCGCGGCGAAGCGCTTCTCATCGGCGAAGGCGCGCAGCGCCGCCTTCTGGCCGGCGGCATCCGGGTCGAAGGTGAAGACGACCTCGCCCGACGACGTGTCGTCGCCCATCACGCGTCGGAGGACCGTGATGTGATCGCTGCCGAACGCCGTCCCGCACGACGCGATCGCGGTCGTGATGCCCGCCAGATGGCAGGCCATGACGTCGGTGTACCCCTCGACCACGACGACCCGGTGCTCGCGCGAGATGTCGCGCTTGGCGAGGTCGAGGCCGTACAGCACCTGCGCTTTCTTGTAGATCGGCGTCTCGGGGGTGTTGAGGTACTTGGGGCCCTGATCGTCGTCGTACAGCTTGCGCGCGCCGAAGCCGATGACCTGCCCGGTGACGTCTCGGATCGGCCAGACGACCCGCCCGCGGAAGCGGTCGTAGACACCGCGCTGCCCCTGCGACACGAGCCCCGCCTGCACGAGCTCGTCGCGCGAGAACTTCTGGCCGAGCAGGTGGTCCATGAGGGAGGACCATCCCTTGGGGGCGTAGCCGACGCCGAAGTGCGCCGCGGCACCCGCGTCGAACCCGCGGTCGCCGAGGAAACGGCGCGCCGTGTCGGCCTCGGGCGACATCAACTGCCCCCGGAAGTATTCGGCGGCCGCCGCGTTGGCGGCGTACAGGCGGGAGCGGCCGGTCGTCTCGGGAGCCGCTCCTCCGTCTTCGTAGTGCAGGGTGTAGCCGACGCGTGCGGCCATGCGTTCCACGGCCTCGGTGAACGACACGTGGTCCATCGCGCGGAGGAACGAGTACACGTCGCCCGACTCCCCGCAGCCGAAGCAGTGGTAGTACCCGACCTGGGGGCGCACGTGGAAACTGGGGCTGCGCTCGTCGTGGAAGGGGCACAGCCCCTTCATCGATCCGACGCCCGCGGGCTTCAGCGCGACGCGCTCACCGACGACGTCGGCAATGTTGACCCGCGCTTTGACCTCGTCGATGTCGGCCTGCCGGATGCGCCCCGCCATCAGGCATCCGCTCCCCGCGGCGGCCGGGCGCCCGGCGCCCAGATGCCGAGCTCGGCGGCATCCACTTCGCCCACGAGCCGCCCGTGCCACGCGATCGCGAGCTGATCGGTGAGACTCGCGACCTGGTCGACGACCACCCGGCGCCGTGCGACGTCGTCGACGGCGGTCTCGAAGTCGGGCGCGTGCAGGGTGTCGAGCGCGTCGGGGTGCTCCCACAGGGCGGACGCGAGTCGCTTCAAGACGCGTCGCTGCTCTCGGTACAGCGCCTTCCGGCCGTCGATCGAGACGACGGTCGCGCCGATGATGCCCTTCAGCACCGCCATCTCGGCCTCCACGACGCGGGGAACGACCACGTGCGCACGGTAACGCGTGAGGTCGCGGGCCGGGTAGGCCTCGCGGGTGGCGGTGGTGGCCGCGCGGGCGAAACGCCCGATGAGGTCGGACGTCAGGTTCTTCAACCGGGCGAGCGCAGGACGCGAGCCGTCGAACGAGCCGATCCACTCGGGCAGACGCATCAGGCGGTACAGCGCGTCGGCCAGTTCATCGCGCGCGAAGTCGTATCCGACCCACGTCTGGATCGCGGTGAGCAGGGACTCGTGGCCGGCCGGGGATGCCAGCAGCGCGGGGTCGATGTAGCGGTTGACGACCGCGTCCTCGAAGTCGTGCACCGAGTAGGCGATGTCGTCGGAGAGGTCCATGACCTCGGCCTCGATGCAGCGCACCCGGCCGGGCGCGCCGTCGCGCATCCAGTGGAAGACGGGCTCGTCGTCCGGATAGACGCCGAACTTCAACCGCCCGCCCGGGTCGGGCAGCGGCGCATCGGCCGTCCACGGGTACTTGCACGTGGCATCCAGGCTCGCCCGGGTGAGGTTGAGGCCGAAGGAGTGCCCGTCGGGACCGATCACCTTGGGCTCGAGCCGCGTGAGGATCCTCAGCGTCTGCGCGTTGCCCTCGAAGCCGCCGATGTCCTCCGCCCACTCGTTGAGCGCCCGCTCGCCGTTGTGGCCGAAGGGCGGGTGCCCCAGGTCGTGGCTGAGGCACGCGGTGTCGACGACGTCGGGAGAGAGCTCGAGCGCGGTGGCGAGCTCGCGCCCGACCTGCGCCACCTCGAGCGAGTGCGTCAGACGATTGCGGGCGAAGTCGGCAGGGCTCGCGGGGCTGAGCACCTGCGTCTTGGCGGCGAGGCGCCGCAGAGCCGCCGAATGGAGAACGCGCGCGCGGTCGCGCGCGAAGTCGTCGCGCTGGGAGCGGTGCTGCTCCTCGTGGAACCGGGCGGCGTCGACGTCGTTGTACCCGGACGGGCGTGCGACGCCCACCCCCGCTTCATCCGCCACTGTGGTGCAGTTCCGCGTCGGCGAGGGCGCGGCCGGCGTCGACGCCGATCTCACGGGAGTCGAGCCATCCGTCGGGCAGGGCGGGACGCTTCGGCGTGCCGGCGCGACCGCGCTGCCCTTCGGCCGCCTCGCCCGGGTAGGGCGCGTCGAGGTCCATCGTGGCCAGCAGCTCGTCGATCTCGTCCAGCGTCGACGCGGTCGCGAGGCTCGCGCGCAGCTCACCGCCGACGGGGTAGCCCTTGAAGTACCAGGCGACGTGCTTGCGGATGTCGCGGCATCCACGCCCCTCGTCCTCGAAGAACTCCACCAGCAGCTCGGCGTGGCGGCGGAACGCCCGCGCGACGAACCCGAGCGTCGCGTCGACGGGCTCGCCGGGAGCCGCGCCGGGGCGGCCGAGCGCGCGCGCCAGGTCGCCGAACAGCCACGGGCGCCCGAGGCAGCCGCGGCCGACGACCACGCCGTCGCACCCGGTCTCGTCCATCATCCGCACCGCGTCCGCGGCCGACCAGATGTCGCCGTTGCCGAGGACGGGGACGCTCGTCACGGTCTCTTTGAGCTTCGCGATCGCGCTCCAGTCGGCGGTGCCCGAGTAGAACTCGGAGGCCGTGCGGGCGTGCAGCGCGATGGAGGCGACACCGGCACCCTCGGCGACGCGTCCGGCCTCGAGGTACGTGAGGTGGTCGGCGTCGATGCCCTTGCGCATCTTGATCGTGAGCGGGAGGTCGCCCGCCGCGCGCACCGCGCGCTCGACGATCTCGCGGAACAGCGTGAGCTTCCAGGGCAGCGCGGCACCGCCGCCACGGCGCGTCACCTTCGGGACGGGGCAGCCGAAGTTGAGGTCGATGTGATCGGCGTGGTCTTCCTCGACGATCAGGCGCACCGCCGCTTCGACCGTCGCGGGGTCGACGCCGTACAGCTGGATCGAGCGCGGTGTCTCCGACTCGTGGTGGCGGATGAGGCGCATCGTCGTGTCGTTGCGTTCGACGAGGGCCCTCGTCGTGATCATCTCGCTGACGTAGAGCCCGGCTCCGTACTCGCGGCACAGTCGCCGGAACGCCGTGTTGGTGATTCCGGCCATGGGCGCGAGCACGACGGGGGCGTCGAGTTCGATGGGGCCGATGCGCAGGGTGCGCTCCGGGGCCAATGCCGTGGTCATCGTTCCATTCTCCCAGACCTCGCGCGGGGGCGGTGCCGCCCCGCGCGCGAGGCGGACTGGGGAGGAGGGGTCACGCCTGGGCGGTCTCCGGCTCGGTGGCCGCCGCGCGACGCTCGTCCCACACCTGACGGGCGATCTGGGTGAAGGCCTCGACGGGCTGGGCTCCGCTGACGCCGTACTTGCCGTCGATCACGAAGAAGGGGACCCCGCTGATGCCGTAGGCCTGGGCCTGCGCCTGGTCGGCGCGGACCGCGTCGCGGAAGCGACCCGAGGCGAGGGCCTCGCGGGCGAGCTCGGCATCCAGGCCGACCTCCACCGCGAGCTCGACGAGATCGTCGTCGCGGCCGACGTGCTTGCCCTCGAGGAAGTAGGCCGCCATCAGGCGCTCCGACAGGTCGAGCTGGCGACCCTGCTCCTTGGCGAAGTGCAGCAGCTCGTGCGCCTTCACGGTGTTGGTGTGCTGCAGGATGTCGAAGCGGTACTCGAGCCCCGCCTCGGCGGCGACGCCGGTGACGCGGTCGAGCATCTCCCGCGCCTGGGCGGGCGAGATGCCCTTGTGCTGCGAGAGGTAGTCCACCTCGCCGCCGACGAAGTCGACGGGGGTGTCGGGCGAGAGCTCGAACGAGTGGTACTCGATCTCGACGACGGGGGCGTCGTCGTCATCGGCGGTGGCGGCGAGGCCGTTCTCGAGGTTGCGCTTCCCGATGAAGCACCAGGGGCAGGCGATGTCGCTCCACACGTCGATCTTGATGGCATCCGTCATGTCGTGTGCAACCTTTCGGGTGAGGGGCTTATTCCGAAAACGGCATTCATCTCGCGGTCGGCGTGTCGACTGCGCCGCCGAAGCGTCGATCCCGGGACACGTACAGACCGATCGCGTCCCACAGGTGCCGGCGCCGGAAATCGGGCCACAGCGTGTCGAGGAACACCATCTCGGCGTACGCCGACTCCCACAGGAGGAAGTTCGAGGTGCGCTGCTCGCCGCTGGAGCGGAGGAACAGGTCGACGTCGGGCATGTCGGGAACGTAGAGATTCTTCGCGATCATCTTCTCGCTGATCGCCGACGGCTTCACCTTGCCGGCGGCGATGTCCTCGCCGAGGCGCCGCATGGCATCCACGATCTCGAGGCGACCGCCGTAGTTGACACACATCGTCAGGGTGAGGCCGTCGTTCCCCGCGGTGAGGCGTTCCGCCGCCTGCAGCTCGTTGATGACCGAGCCCCACAGGCGGGGCCTGCGCCCGGCCCAGCGGACCCGCACGTTCCACTCGTTCAGCTGGTCGCGGCGGCGCTGGAGCACCTCGCGGTTGAATCCCATGAGGAAGCGGACCTCATCGGGCGACCGCGTCCAGTTCTCGGTCGAGAAGGCGTACAGCGAGAGGTGCTTCACTCCCGCCTGGATCGCTCCCGCGACGATGTCGAGGATGGTCGCCTCTCCGGCCCGGTGCCCCTCGATCCGTGGGAGGCCCTGGCGGTTCGCCCAGCGGCCGTTGCCGTCCATGACGATCGCGATATGCGCGGGCACCGACCCCTTCGGGAACGCCGGCGGATACTCCCCGGTCCAATCCAGAGGGCGGTACGGGGCGGCGTTGCGGTGCGTGAACGGCTTCGGGGTCATCGATTCGATTCCAGGTGCGAGAGGGAACGGATGCCGCGCTCGAGATGGAACTGCGCGTAGGTGGCGACCAGGCCCGAGGCGGCGGCGGTGGTGCGACCGGGGGCCGCGTCCACGACGTCCCACTCCCCCGCGATGAGCGCGCGGAGCAGGTCGACGGTGTCGCGGGCGACGCGCGGCGAGCCCGCGGGCGCGCAGGATGCGCACACGACGCCCCCGAGTTGGGCGAGGAAATAGTCGTGCTCGCCGACCGTGCCGCATCGCGCGCATTCGCCGAGCCCGGGGGCCCAGCCCGAGAGGGCCATGGCGCGCAGCAGGTAGGAGTCCAGGACGCTGCGGGCGGCGTGGTCGCCGCGCGCGAGCGACCGGAGTCCCCCGACGAGGAGGAGGTACTGCTGCGGCGTGGCCTCGGCCTCATTCAGCCGGTCGGCGGTCTCGACCATGGCGCTGGCGGTCGTGTACCGGTCGTAGTGCTGCGCGATGTCGGCCCCGTAGGCGCCGAGCGACTCGGCCTGCTGCACGATGTCGAGGTTCCGGCCCTGGTACAGCTGCACGTCCGCGACCATGAACGGTTCCAGCCGCGAACCGAACCGCGACGAGGTGCGGCGCACGCCCTTCGCCACCGCGCGGATCTTGCCGTGGCGTCGGCTGAGGAGGGTGACGATGCGGTCCGCCTCCCCGAGCTTGTGGGTACGCAGGACCACGACTTCGTCGCGGTAGGTGGGCACAGTCCATTATCCGTCCGCGACCCCGGGAGTCGGCGGTGCGCCGCGCGCGGGCCGGTGCAGGCGGGGCGGGAGAATGGATGCCGTGAACCCGCCCGTCTTCATCATCCCGCTGTGGGCCGACCTCACCGCCGTCGCCCTGGGCGGCGTGCAGGGCGCGTTGTTCGCCGCGGGATTCCAGGGTCAGCGACGGCTCGACCTCCTGGGGGTCGCCATCATCGGCATCCTGCTCGGGATGGGCGGCGGACTCATCCGCGACCTCCTGCTCGGGGTCACTCCTTCGACCCTGCAGAACAACTGGTACCTGCTCACGGCGATCGGGGCCTCCCTCGTCGGGATGCTGCTGTCGGGGATCTTCCAACGCCTCAACCGCGCGATCGTCCTGCTCGACGCCGTCGTGATCGGACTCTTCGGCGCGTTCGGCACGTCCAAGGCGCTCGCCCTCGGACTCCCGGCGGTGCCGGCGGTGTTCGTCGGCGTCGTGGCCGCGGCGGGCGGCAGCGTGCTGCGCGACGTGCTGATGGGGCTGCCCGTGGCGATCATGCACGTGGGGTCGCTGTACGCGGTGGCGGCCGGGGGCGGGTGCGCCGTGCTCGCGACCGTCGCGGCGTTCGGCGTGCCGCTCCCGGTGGCGGCGGTGATCGGCGTCGTGGTCACGACGGTGATCCGCGTCCTCGCGGTGCTGTTCGACCTGTCGCTCCCCGAGCAGCGCAAGCTCTACCGCCGCAAGGTCGCGGTCGAGACGACCGGCATCCCGATCATCCGGGTCGACGACGCGGACGCGTGAGTCGCCAAGATTTGTCGCTTCGGGGCGCCCCTCGGCGACAAATCTTGGCGACTCACGCAGCTGTGACGGGGCAGGGCCTCGCCGCAGGGGACGGGAAACGGCGGCGAGGCGGCCCTGCCTCAGACGATCAGACGCCGGCGAGGGCGCCGGAGCGCTGACGCGTGCGGATGGCGCGGTTGACGCCCGACACGATCGCCTTGAGCGACGCGGTCGAGATGTCGTTGTCGATGCCCACGCCCCACAGGCGCTGGTCATCGACCTGCAGCTCGATGTACGCCGCAGCCTGCGCGTCACCGCCCGAGCTGAGCGCGTGCTCCACGTAGTCGTACAGCGTCACGTCGAAGCCCTGCGCGCGCACGATCTCGAGGAACGCGGCGACGGGGCCGTTGCCGACCGCCGACGCGGGATGCGTCGACTCGCCGTCGCGCAGCGTCACCTCGAGCGAGACGTCGCCGGACATGTCGCTCGAGGACCGGGTCGAGAGCAGCTCGAACCGTCCCCAGCGCTGGTCGTCCTCGGTCGTCGGCAGGTACTCGTCGGTGAAGATGTCCCAGATCTGGGCGCTCGAGACCTCGCCGCCCTCGGCGTCGGTACGGGTCTGGACGACACCGGAGAACTCGATCTGCAGCTTGCGCGGCAGGTCGAGGGCGTGGTCGGCCTTCAGCAGGTACGCGACGCCGCCCTTGCCGGACTGCGAGTTCACGCGGATGACGGCCTCGTAGGAGCGACCCAGGTCCTTCGGATCGATGGGCAGGTACGGAACCGCCCACTCGATGTCGTCGACGCTCTTGCCCTCGGCTGCGGCCCGGGCCTCCATCGCCTCGAAGCCCTTCTTGATGGCATCCTGATGCGAACCGCTGAAGGCGGTGAACACCAGATCGCCGGCCCACGGACTGCGCTCAGGCACGGGCAGCTGGTTGCAGTACTCGACGGTGCGCTTGACCTGATCGATGTCGCTGAAGTCGATCTGCGGGTCGATGCCCTGCGTCAGCAGGTTGACGCCCAGGGCGACCAGGTCGACGTTGCCGGTCCGCTCGCCGTTGCCGAAGAGGCAGCCCTCGATGCGGTCGGCGCCGGCCATGTAGCCGAGTTCCGCCGCGGCGACGGCGGTGCCCCGGTCGTTGTGCGGGTGCAGCGACAGGATCACGTTCTCGCGGTGGTTGAGGTTCCGTGACATCCACTCGATCGAGTCGGCGTAGACGTTCGGCGTCGCCATCTCGACCGTGGCGGGCAGGTTCAGGATGACCTTGCGCTCGGGGGTCGGCTGGAAGATCTCCAGGACCTCGTTGCAGATGCGCAGCGCGAACTCGAGCTCGGTGCCCGTGTAGCTCTCGGGCGAGTACTCGTAGTAGACGTCCGTCTCGGGGATCGTCGCCTCGTACTTCTTGCACAGGCGGGCGCCCTCGAGGGCGATGTCGACGATCCCCTGCTGGTCGGTGCGGAAGACGACCTCGCGCTGCAGCACGGACGTGGAGTTGTACAGGTGCACGATCGCCTGCTTGGCACCGGCGATCGCCTCGTACGTCCGCTGGATGAGGTGCTCGCGCGCCTGGGTCAGCACCTGGATCGTCACGTCGTCCGGGATCAGGTCTTCCTCGATCAGCTGACGGACGAAGTCGAAGTCGGTCTGGCTGGCACTCGGGAACCCGACCTCGATCTCCTTGTAGCCCATCTTCACCAGCAGGTCGAACATGACCCGCTTGCGCTCGGGGCTCATCGGATCGATGAGGGCCTGGTTTCCATCGCGCAGGTCGACGGCGCACCAGCGGGGTGCGGTCTCGATGCGCTTGCTCGGCCACGTGCGGTCGGGCAGGTCGACGCGGATCTGCTCGTGGAACGGACGGTACTTGTGGACCGGAGCGGACGTGGGCTTCTGAGTGTTCTTCATGAGGGGGTCGCTTCTCTTGTCTGTCTGATGGGGCCGACGACGAGCTCCGCGACGAGGAAGGCCCTTAGAACGAGGACTCGTCGCGGCAGCTAAGAAGAAGCAGGCCACCGAAGCGCATTCTGCGATCGTAGCACCCGCGCGCGCCGCGCCTCACGCGATCGGCGTCCACTCGCGCGCCAGCACCGCGTAGTCGACCTCGTCGCTCCACCGGTCCTTGAACCACCCGCTCTCGACGAGGTGCGCCTCGCGCCGCATGCCGAGGCGTTCGGCCAGGGCGACCGATCGGACGTTGTCGGGGTCGATGCGGGCGACCAGGCGCCGCAGCCCGTACACCGAGAACGCGGTGTCGATGAGGGCGCGGACGGCCTCGGTCGCCAGACCCCGTCCGGCGGCGGCCGGGTTGACGACCCACCCGATCTCGGCGGTGCCCGAGGCCGGGTCGAGGTGGAACAGCACGAGATCGCCGACCACGGCGCCGTCGTCGAGTCGCTCGATCGCGACCACCAGTCCCCCGCGCTCGCCCTCGAGGCTCGTCCCACCGAAGAGGTGGCCGATCCGCTCACGGATGTCGTCCGGGCTCTGCGGTTCGAAGGGGAGGAAACGGCACACGTCGGGGTCGCCTCGGTACACGACCATCGCGTCGACGTCGGCGTCCTCGAGGGGGCGCAGCCGCACGCGTTCGCGCACGACATCGACGCGCGCGGGCGCCGGAGGGAGCACGAACGGAGACCCGGTCACGGCAGCAGCGCGACCTTGCCGCCGGGGTGGCCCTGCATCACGAACTGCACGGCGTCCTTCGCGTCGGTCAGCGGGAACGTGCGCGCGACGGGGACTTCGAGATCCCCGGATGCCGCGAGCTCCAGGATGCGGGGCCGGGCGATGTCGCGGAACCGGGCGCTCTCCGGACGGGCGCCGGCGACCCACAGGATGCCGTCCGATTCGGCACGCTGCGGCGCCACGATCGTGACGATGCGGTCACGCTCCGCGACGAGCGCGAGCGAGACGTCGATCGCCTCGTCGGTGCCGACGGCGTCCCACGCCGCGGCGATCGGCGCGCCCGCGGCCGCCTCGACGACCCGCTCCTCGAGCCCGTCTCCGTAAGCGACCGGGATCCCGCCGTACCGACGGACGCGTTCCGCGGAGTCCGCGGAGTCGGGTCCGACCGTGCCGATCACGCGGATGCCGAGCACCCGCGCCTGCTGCAACAGACTCACGCCCACGGCGCCGGACGCGGCGTGCAGCAGCACGGTCTCGCCCTCGGCGGCGCGCGTGACCTGGATCATCTCGGCCGCGGTCGTGCCGGCGAGCAGCAGATTCGCGGCCTCGGCGTGTGACAGCGTCGCGGGCTTGGCGAAGACGTCGCGCGCGGGGACGTTCAGCTCGGTCGCGTAGGCGCCCTGGACGCGGAACGCGACGACCTCATCGCTGATCGCGAGCTCGCCCGAACCGCCGACCGCGTCGGGGCCGAGCGCGGTGATCTCCCCCGACAGCTCGTACCCGATCGCGGCGGGGAACTCCGCCCCGGATCGCGCGGATGCGACGTGCTTGGCATCCGCGGGGTTGATCCCGGCCGCGCGGACGCGGACCGTGACCTCACCGGGACCAGGCGCCGGCACCTCGACCTCGTCGAACGTCCAGTCCTCCACCGGACCGGGCTGATGCGCCCGCCACTGCTTCGCCATCATCGTCGTCCTCTCGTCGCGGAGGGCCTGCTCAGAATCCGAGTCGACCGAGCTGCTTGGGGTCGCGCTGCCATTCCTTGGCCACGCGCACGTGCAGGGACAGGTATACCCGACTTCCGACAAGCGGCTCGATGCCCTTCCGCGCGCGTGCGCCGACGCCGGCGAGTCGCGAACCCTTGTGGCCGATGATGATGGCCTTCTGACTGTCGCGCTCGACCACGATGTTGGCGAAGACGTCGGTGAGGTCGGTGCCCTCTCGCGGTGCGACGTCCTCGATGGTGACGGCGATGGAGTGCGGAAGCTCGTCGCGCACGCCGTCGAGAGCCGCCTCGCGGATGATCTCGGCGATCCGGTCCTCGAGCGACTCGTCGGTGACGACGTCGTCGGGGTAGAGCGCCGGCCCCTCGGGCATCAGCGAGAGCAGCTCGTCGCTCAACACGTCGAGCTGATCCCGCGTCACGGCCGACAGGGGGATCACGGCCGCCCAGTCCTCGCGCAGCGCGTCGACCTCGATGAGCCGCTCGGTGATCTGCTCGCGGCTCGCGGCATCCGTCTTCGTCACCAGGGCGACCTTCTTCGCCCGCGGGTATCCCGACAGGGATTCGGCGATGCGACGGTCTCCGGGACCGACCTTCTCGGTCGCGGGGACGCAGAACGCGATGACGTCGACATCGCCGAGCACCTGCTCGACCAGGTCGTTGAGGCGCTGGCCCAGTAGCGTGCGCGGGCGATGGATGCCGGGCGTGTCGACCACGACGAGCTGGCCCCCGGGGCGGTTGACGATGCCGCGGATCGCGCGACGCGTCGTCTGCGGCTTGTCGCTCGTGATGGCGACCTTCTCGCCCACGAGGGCGTTCGTCAGGGTGGACTTCCCCACGTTGGGGCGACCGACGAAGGTCACGAAGCCGGATCGGGTGGCGCTCATCTGTCGTTCCTCTCGCGAGCGGAGCCCGCGGGCGCCGTCTCGTCGTCTTCCTCATCGTCGTCGGCCCGCTCGACGATCACCGTCGCGATGCCGCGGTTGCGCCCCCGGGACGCGCCGCCGGTCATGACCAGGCCGGAGTGCTCAGCGGTGGCGCCGGGCTGCGGGATCCGGCCGAGCGCCTTGCCCAGCAGGCCGCCGATCGAATCCACGTCCTCGTCGTCGAGTTCCAGGCCGAACAGGTCGCCGACCTCGTCGAGACCGAGGCGCGCGCTCACGCGGTAGCGGCCGTCCTCCAGCGGCACGACCTCCGTCGAGGGCGCGTCGTACTCGTCGGAGATGTCGCCCACGAGCTCCTCGATGAGATCCTCCAGCGTGACGAGCCCCGAGACACCGCCGTACTCGTCGACGGCGAGGCACACGTGCACGGCATCCTTCTTCATCTGCTGGAGCAGGGTCTCGGCCTTCATCGTCTCGGGGACGAACACCGCCGGGCGGGCGATCCGGCGGATCGGCGCGTCGCGCCAGCCCTCCTCCTCGCGGAACGCGAACTGCACGAGGTCCTTCAGGTACAGCATGCCGACGATGTCGTCGGCCTCGTCGTCGGCGAGGGGCACGCGGGACACGCCCTTGTCGAGGAACAGGGCGAGCGCCTCGCGGGTCGTGGCCGCGGCATCCACCGTCACCATGTCGGTGCGCGGCACCATGACCTCGCGCACGTAGCGGTCGGTGAAATCGAACACCGAGTGGATGAGTTCGCGATCGTCCTCTTCGATGAGCTCGTTCTCGGCGGCCTCGTCGATGATGCTCAGGAGCTGCTCCTCCGACGCGAACGACGTCGAGCGGGCGAGGCCCGGCGTGATGCGGTCGCCGACCGCGACGAGCCCGTGCGCGAGCGGCCCGAGCAGGATGCGCATGCCCCGGATGATCGGCGCCCCGCCCCGCAGCAGGCCGGTGGCGTGCTGACGACCCACCGCCCGCGGACTCGCGCCCACGACCACGAACGAGATGCCGGTCATGAGGACGGCCGCCGCGATCAGGGCCAGCCAGATGTTGTCGAACAGGAGCATGAACGCCGCCGCGACGAGGACGGCCGCGGTGGTCTCGGCCAGCACGCGGATGAACACCACGGCCGTGACATGCGCGCTCGGGTCGTCGGCGATCCGCTGGAGCGCGCGGGCGTTGCGCCCTCCCGCGCCGAGTTCGGCCAGGTCGGCTCGGGAGGTGACCCCCAGGGCCGCCTCGGACGCCGCCATGAAGCCGCCGAAGGCGACGAGGACGAGGGCGGCGACGAGGAGGAGGGCCGCGGTCATGCGCGGCGGCGGCGCTCGACGGCCTGGAAACCGGTGATGAGCTCGCGCTGCAGGCCGAACATCTCGCGCTCCTCGTCGGGTTCGGCGTGGTCGAAGCCGAGGAGGTGCAGAAGCCCGTGAGTGGTGAGGAGGATCAGTTCGTCCTGCGTGGAGTGCTTCGCGGTGACGGCCTGGGTCTCGGCCACGGCGGGGCACAGCACGATGTCGCCGAGGAGGCCCGCGGGGGTGGGTGAGTCCTCGGTACCGGGGCGCAGCTCGTCCATCGGGAAGCTCAGCACGTCGGTCGGGCCCGGCTCGTCCATCCACTGCACGTGGAGGGACTCCATCGCCCCCTCGTCGACGAGCACGATGGCGACGTCGGCGTCCGGGCTCACGTGGAGCTCGGCGAGGTTGTACTCCATCAGACGCAGCAGTACCTGCTCGTCGACGTCGTGGCCGGATTCGTTGTTGATCTCGATGGTCATGAGCGGTTTCGTCTCGGGAGGTGATCGCGCGGACCCGCGGGACGGGCGGCGCTACGGCGTTCGGCACGGCTGGCGAATTCGGATGCCTCGTCGCGTTCGCGGCGGGCCACGAGACGCTTCTCGTCGTATTCGCTGTACGCATCGACGATACGGCCGACGAGCGTGTGACGCACGACGTCGGCGCTCGTGAGATACGAGAAGTGGATGTCGTCGATGTCGCCGAGCACCCGCGTGACCAGCCTCAGCCCGGACGCGCCCTGCGGCAGGTCGATCTGCGTGATGTCACCCGTGACCACCATGCGCGTGCCGAACCCGAGACGCGTGAGGAACATCTTCATCTGCTCGGGCGTGGTGTTCTGTGCCTCGTCGAGCACGACGAACGAGTCGTTGAGCGTGCGGCCGCGCATGTACGCCAGCGGCGCGACCTCGATGGTGCCCGTCGCCATGAGCTTCGGGACGATGTCGGGGTCCATCATCTCGTTGAGCGCGTCGTACAGCGGGCGCAGGTACGGGTCGATCTTGTCGGTGAGGCTGCCCGGGAGGAACCCCAGGCGCTCCCCCGCCTCGACGGCGGGACGCGTGAGGATGATGCGGCTGACCTCTTTGCGCTGCAGCGCCTGCACGGCCTTCGCCATCGCGAGGTAGGTCTTGCCGGTACCGGCGGGGCCGATGCCGAAGACGATCGTGTTCTCTTCGATCGCGTCGACGTACGCCTTCTGCCCCAGGGTCTTGGGGCGGATGACCTTGCCGCGCGACGACAGGATCGCCTCGCCGAGCACCTCGGACGGGCGGGGCCCGCCGTCGGAGCGGAGGATGCGGCTGGAGCTCGAGACGTCGGACGGGTCGAGGCCCTGGCCGTTGCGGGTCATCGTGAGGAGCTCCTCGACGAGACCCTTCGCCGCGGCCACGGCCGATGCGCCCCCGGTGAGGGTGATCTCGTTGCCGCGCACGTGGACGTCGACGTCGGGGTGCTCCTTCTCGACCACGCGCAGCAGTCGGTCGTGGGGGCCCAGGAGCTGGACCATGGCGACGCCGTCGGCGTACAGACGCTCGACGACGGGTTCTTCGGGGGTATCAGCCACCCGTGCTCTTTTCGTTCAGTCCGCCCGCGAGAACGTGGGCGTGTACATGGAAGACCGTCTGACCGGCACCGGCGCCGGTGTTGAAGACGAGTCGGAAGTCGCCGTCGGCGTGCTCGGCGGCCACGGAGTTCGCGAGCCCCACGATCTCGGTCAGAAGGTCGGGGTCGCCGGCGGCCAGTTCCACGACGTTGCGGTACTGCTCGGTCTTGGGGATCACCAGCAGGTGTACCGGCGCCTGCGGCGCGATGTCGCGGATCGCGAAGGCGTTCTCGGTCTCGGCGACGATCTCGGCGGGGATCTCGCCCTGGAGGATGCGTGTGAAGATCGACGGCTCGGTCATGGCATCCAGTCTATCGACGGGGTCCGGCGCCGGGCCGGGAGGAGGCGCTACCAGCGTCCCGTCGCTGCGGAGAGCACGGAGATCGCCGCCGCGCCCGCTGTCGAGGTGCGCAGCACCGTGTCGCCGAGGCGGACGAGCCGGGCACCCGCCGCCCGCAGCGCGGCCAGCTCCTCGGGCGCGATGCCGCCCTCGGGGCCGACGACGAGCACGACGTCACGATCGTCGGACGAATCGGATGCCACGGCGGTCAGCCTCTCGACGGCGGACGGCTCCAACACGAGAACGCGCGCGTCGCCCGCCCGCGTGATCAGATCCGACAGACGTGCGACGCCCTCGACCTCGGGGATCCACGCGCGATGCGCCTGCTTCGCCGCCTCGCGGACGATCGCGCGCCAGCGGGCGAGGCCCTTCTCGGCCTTGGCATCCCACCGCGAGACGCTCCGCGCGGCCTGCCAGGGGACGATCGCGTCGACTCCCAGCTCGGTCGCCGCCTGCACCGCGAGCTCGTCCCGGTCGCCCTTCGCGAGCGCTTGCACGAGGACGATGCGCGGCGACGGTGCGGGAACCTCGACGCGCGCGGTGACCCGCACGTCCACCTGCTTGGGCGTCGCGGCCGTCACGACACCGTCGAGCCACACGCCGCGCCCGTCGCCGAGCGTCACCGCCTCGTCGACGCGCACGCGCCGGACCGCGGCGGCGTGGTGCGCCTCCGGACCGGTCAACACGACGGCGTCGCCGACGCTCGCGGCCGCGGCGTCGTCCGTGACGAAGTGCAGCGCCACGGTCAGTGCCGGAAGCGGTCGCGGAACTTCGAGAACAGGCCCTGCTGGTGCTCGGCCAGGCGCGGCTGGGGGGCCTTCGTGCGCTTGGCGAACTCCTCGATGAGGGCGCGCTCCTTGTGGTCCAGTCGCGTCGGGGTCACCACGTGCACGCCGATCTTCAGATCGCCGCGCTGGCTGCCGCGCAGCGGCGTGATGCCCCGGCCCTTGATCGTCAGCACGTCACCGGACTGCACGCCCGGTCGCACCTCGAGGTCGACGCTGCCGTCGAGCGACTCGATCGTCGTGGCGGTGCCGAGGATGGCATCCGGCATCGAGACCTCGAGGGTCGCGAGCAGGTCGTCGCCCTCGCGGCTGAAGGCGTCGTGCGACTCGACGGTGATCTCGAGGTACAGGTCGCCGTTCGGGCCGCCCGCGGGACCGACCTCGCCCGAGCCGGGGAGCTGCAGGCGCAGGCCCGTCTCGACGCCGGCGGGGATGTCGACCGACACCGTGCGGCGGGCGCGGACGCGCCCCTGACCCTGGCACGTTCCGCAGGGGTACGGGATCGTCGTGCCGTGGCCCTGGCAGACGCTGCAGGGCTGGCTGGTCACGACGTTGCCGAGGAGGCTGCGGACCGTGCGCTGCACGTGTCCCGACCCGTGGCAGATGTCGCAGGTGACCTCGCCCGTCCCGGGCTGCGTGCACGCGCCCTGGCAGGTCTCGCACAGGACCGCGGTGTCGACCTCGAGGTCGCGGTGCACGCCGAAGACGACGTCGCCGAGCTGGAGCGTGACGCGGACGAGAGCGTCCTGCCCGCGCTCGCGACGGGACCGGGGACGCGGGCCGCGCCCGCCCCCGCCCTGTGCGCCGCCGAAGAACGTCTCGAAGATGTCGCTGAAGCCGCCGAAGCCGGCCGCTCCGCCGCCGCCGAAGGGGTTCTGGTCGCCGCCCATGTCGTAGCGGCGGCGCTGCTCGGGGTCGCTCAGCACGTCGTAGGCGTGGGTGACGAGCTTGAACCGTTCGGACGCGTCCTCGCCCGGGTTCACGTCCGGGTGGAGCTCGCGCGCGAGACGCCGGTACGCACGCTTGATGTCGTCGGGGCCGGCGTCGCGCGCGACGCCGAGGACCTCGTAGTGGTCAGCCACAATCGCCTTCCTGCCCGCTCACGCGGGGTCGTTCCGTTTCCGTGCGGTCCTCGTCAACGAGCGGTGTCGTCGTCTTCGAGCATCCGGGTGAGGTAGTGCGCGACGGCGCGGACCGCCGCGAGGTTGGAGGAGTAGTCCATGCGCATGGGGCCCAGCAGGCCCACGCGCGCGCCGCCCGCGGAACCGTCGTACCGGCTCGCGAGGACGGATGCCTCCACCAGACCGAACGGTTCGTTCTCGCGGCCGATACTGGCCGAAAGACCCTGCTCGTCGGCCACCATCTCGGTCATGAGTCGCAGCAGCGTGACCTGTTCCTCGATGGCCTCGAGAAGCGGGTAGATGCTGCCGCGGAAGTCGGATTCGCGTTTGGCGAGGGTCGCCGCGCCCGCCATGACCAGGCGGTCCTGACGGAACTCCTCGAGCTCTTCGCCGACGACGCGGAGCACCGCATCGGCGATCGCGTCGAGCGCGTTGCCGGGTCGCGGCCCGTCGGTCGTCGCGACCGTCTGCGCGCAGTCGGCGACGCTGCGGCCCACGAGCAGCGCGCCCACCCGCGCCCGCAGTTGGACGATGTCGCTCTCGGACGGCTCGAACGGGACCAGGGCGATCCGCTCGGAGACACGGCCGGTGTCGGTGACGAGGATGACCAGCACACGGGGGCCGCCGAGGGCGACCAGCTCCACGTGCGAGAGGTTGGCGCGGGCGAACGAGGGGTACTGCACGATCGCGACCTGGCCGGTCAGCTGCGTCAGCGCGCGCACCGTCCGCGCGAGGAGGTCGTCGAGGTCGCCGGCCTCGTCGAGGAAGGACGTGATAGCGCTCCGCTGCGCCGACGAGAGCGGGCGGAGCTCGGCGAGGTGATCGACGAAGACGCGGTAGCCCTTGTCGGTGGGCACGCGCCCCGACGACGTGTGGGGAGCGACGATGAGGTCTTCGTCCTCCAGCAGCGCCATGTCGTTGCGGATGGTCGCCGCCGACACCCCGAAGGCGTGCCGCTCGACGATCGCCTTGCTGCCGACGGGTTCGCGCGTGTCGACGTAGTCCTGGACGATCGCGCGGAGCACTTGCAAGCCGCGTTCGGACACCATGGCCGGCTCCCTCCTCCTGGCACTCCGGTCACCTGAGTGCCAATTCTAGAGCACGCGCCCGCCGTGGAGTCGGAAGCGCGCTCAGGCGGTGAGGGCGCGGACGACGGCGTCGGCGAGCAGTCGGCCTCGACGCGTGAGCACGATGCGCCCGCGCACGGCATCCGGTCCTTCGACGAGGCCGTCGGCGATGAGGGATGCCACCGCCTTCCGGCCCGCGCCGAGGAGTTCGGACACCGGCAGCCCCTCGCGGATCCGGCTGCGCAGGAGCACCGACTCCAGGCGCCGTGCGGTCTCGTCCGGCCGCTCGCGTGCCGCGGCCGGCGACTCCCCCGCCGCCAGACGCTGCGCATACGCCGCGGGGTGCTTCACGTTCCACCACCGGAGTCCGGCGACGTGGCTGTGCGCGCCCGGGCCGAAGCCCCACCAGTCGGTGCCGCGCCAGTACGCGAGGTTGTGCCGCGAGCGGTGGGACGTCTCGGTCGCCCAGTTCGACACCTCGTACCAGTCGTAGCCGGCACCGCCGAGGAGGTCGTCGGCGAGCTCGTACATGTCGGCCTGCAGGTCGTCATCCGGCATCGCCACGACGCCGGAGCGGATCTGGCGCGCGAGCTTCGTGCCGTCCTCGACGATCAGCGCGTACGCCGAGACGTGATCGGGCCGCAGCGCTGTCGCCGTCTCGAGCGACGCGCGCCAGTCGTCGAGCGACTCCCCCGGCGCGCCGTAGATGAGGTCGAGCGACACGTCGAGGCCGGCGCGGCGCGCCGACGCGACCGCCGTCGCGACATTGCGCGGGTCGTGGGTGCGGTCGAGCACCGCCAGGACGTGCGGCTGCGCGGACTGCATCCCGATCGACAGCCGTGTCACCCCCGCCGCCGCCAGCGTCTCGGCGACGCGGTCGTCGACGGTGTCGGGGTTCGCCTCCACCGTCACCTCGGCACCGTCGGCGATGCCGAACTCGTCGCGCACCGCTCCCAGCATCCGTGCCAGATCCCCCGGCGGCAGCAGCGTGGGGGTGCCGCCCCCGAAGAACACGGTGGATGCCGCGCGCCGCCCGCCCGCAGCATCCATCACCCCGCCCGCCAGGCGCACCTCGGTGGCCAGCGTGTCGGCGAAGTCCTCCTGGCGCGCACCGCGGAGCTCGCTGGAGGTGTAGGTGTTGAAGTCGCAGTAGCCGCAGCGCACCCGGCAGAACGGGACGTGGAGGTACACGCCGAAGTCGGCGGCGGGATCGAGCGGCAGGTCGTCGGGCAGTCGCCCGTCGACGGGGGCCGGGTCGCCGAGCGGGAGCGGTCCGCCCATCAGGACGTGTACAGCGGCGAGATCGCCCGCAGGTACCGCTGGAACAGCGCCCGCCGGCGACGGCGCACGAGACCGAGGAAGACCCGGTACGACGGCGCCGTGGGGCGGTCGAAGGCCCGCACGACGAACCACACCTCGTCGTTGTCGCGCCACTCGACCGAGAACAGTTCCTCGCCGCTGACGATCGAGTGTCCGACCGTGCCGAGGATGTAACCCACGCGCCGCGGCTCTTCGAACACCGAGATCACGCGCAGATGGGCGTCGGCGCGGTGGCCGTCGACCTTGCCGTGCAGGCGGACGCTCGTGCCGGGGCGGACGAACGGCGTCCCGTCGGCTGCGAACCGCTGCTCGGACTCGAGACGGCTGGGGGCGATCGGGGCGCCCTCCGCGTCGAAACCGACGCCCGAGTAGCCGCCGTCGGCCGCCGGGCGCACGTCGGTGATGCTCAACTCCTCGGACCGCAGCGGTGCCCACGACAGCAGGAGCTCGCCCGCCGCGACGAACCGCTCCTCGCCGCTGCCGATCCGCCACGCGTCCTCGGCGGGGACCGAGTGCTCCGGCGGATATTGCATCAGGTCGTGCGCCTGGGTGGCGCCGACCGCCGCGTAGTCGACCGTGTCGTCGGTGAAGTTCTGCCGGCGCATGATCCACCCCTCTCGGTTGTAAGCGCTACTTCTTGGTCTCGACGTCGCCGGACAGGGCGGCGATGAACGCCTCCTGCGGCACCTCGACGCGGCCCACCATCTTCATGCGCTTCTTGCCTTCCTTCTGCTTCTCGAGCAGCTTGCGCTTACGGGTGATGTCACCGCCGTAGCACTTGGCGAGCACGTCCTTGCGGATCGCGCGGATGGTCTCGCGCGCGATGATGCGCGCACCGATCGCGGCCTGGATGGGCACCTCGAACTGCTGCCGGGGAATGAGCTTGCGCAGGCGCTCGGCCATCAGCGTGCCGTACGCGTAGGCCTTCTCGCGGTGGACGATCGAGCTGAAGGCATCCACCTTCTCGCCCTGCAGCAGGATGTCGACCTTGACCAGGTCGGCGGTCTGCTGACCGGCCGGTTCGTAGTCGAGGCTCGCGTAGCCCTGCGTGCGGCTCTTGAGGTGGTCGAAGAAGTCGAAGACGATCTCGCCGAGCGGCATGTTGTACCGCAGCTCGACGCGGTCCTCGCTGAGGTAGTCCATGCCGAGCAGCGTGCCGCGGCGCGACTGGCACAGCTCCATGACCGTTCCGACGTAGTCCTTCGGCAGCAGGATGCCGACCTTCACGATCGGCTCGGACACCGAGGCGACGCGACCGTCGGGGTACTCGCTGGGGTTGGTGACCGAGACCGTCTCGCCGGTGTCGGTGGTGACCTCGTACGTCACCGACGGGGCGGTGGTGATGAGGTCGAGGCCGAACTCGCGCGAGAGGCGCTCGGTGATGATCTCGAGGTGCAGGAGCCCCAGGAAGCCTGCGCGGAAGCCGAAGCCGAGCGCGACCGAGGTCTCGGGCTCGTACTGCAGCGAGGCGTCGGAGAGCTTGAGCTTGTCGAGGGCTTCGCGCAGCTCCGCGTAGTCGCTGCCGTCGATCGGGTAGATGCCCGAGAAGACCATGGGCTTCGGGTCGGTGTATCCGGCGAGGGCCTCGGTGGCGGGCTTGCGGTGGTTGGTGATCGTGTCGCCGACCTTGGACTGCCGCACGTCCTTCACACCGGTGATCAGGTACCCGACCTCGCCGACGCCGAGACCCTTGGTGGGCACCGGCTCGGGGCTGGAGACACCGATCTCCAGCAGTTCGTGCGTCGCCGTCGTCGACATCATCTGGATGCGTTCGCGCGGCGACAGCGCGCCGTCGACCATGCGGACGTACGTCACCACACCGCGGTAGGCGTCGTACACGGAGTCGAAGATCATCGCGCGGGCCGGGGCGTCGGCCTTGCCGACGGGGGCCGGGATCTTCTCGACGATGAGGTCGAGCAGCTCTTCGACGCCCATGCCCGTCTTGCCGCTCACCCGCAGCACGTCTTCCGGCTTGCCGCCGATGAGACCTGCGAGTTCGGCCGCGTACTTCTCGGGATCGGCCGCCGGGAGGTCGATCTTGTTGAGCACCGGGATGATCGTCAGGTCGTTCTCGAGTGCGAGGTAGAGGTTGGCGAGCGTCTGCGCCTCGATGCCCTGCGCGGCGTCCACGAGGAGGATCGCGCCCTCGCACGCGGCGAGCGAACGGCTGACCTCGTACGTGAAGTCGACGTGGCCGGGCGTGTCGATCATGTTCAGGGCGAACGTCTCGCCGTCGATCGCCCACGGCATCCGCACGGCCTGCGACTTGATCGTGATGCCGCGCTCACGCTCGATGTCCATGCGGTCGAGGTACTGCGCGCGCATGTCGCGGTCGCTGACGACGCCGGTGATCTGCAGCATGCGGTCGGCCAACGTCGACTTGCCGTGGTCGATGTGGGCGATGATGCAGAAGTTGCGGATCTGCGCCGGCGGGGTGGCGGACGGCTCGAGGGGCTTCAGGGCGCGCGGTGACATGTTCCGTCGATTCTACGGGCGACCGGCGACATCCCCGTCCCGAGCCGCTGCACAGACGATGTTCGTAGGCTGGATGCCATGACGGTCCAGGTCGTGCTCGTGCACGGCATCCGGACGTCCGCGACGATGTGGCGGGCCCAGGTCGAGCACCTGCGAGAACGCGGCAACCCCGTCACCGCGGTGGATCTGCCGGGGCACGGAACCCGCCGCGGCGAGGTCTTCACCCTCGACGAGGCGTTCGCGACGATCGACCGGGCGGTTCAGGATGCCGCGACCCGGGGGCCCGTGCTGCTCGTCGGGCACTCGATGGGCGGGCTGCTGTGCGTCGACTACGTCGGGCGCGAGGATCCACCGCCGGTCGCGGCGTTCATCGCGGCGTCCTGCACCTCGATCCCGCGCGGGGTCGGGCTCGCGGCGTACCGCTTCCTCGCGCGGCGGTTCGACGGTCTGCCCGACCGGGGCCTCGGGTTGACCAACTACGTGCTCGACCGGACGCTGCCCACCGAGACGCGGCACGACTTCGGTGCGGGCGGATACGCCTTCGACGCGCAGGACACCGCGCTCGCGTCATTGTCGGTGCTCGACCTGCTGGCGGCCCTGCGTCGGATCGACGTGCCGATGTGGTTCATCAACGGGCAGTGGGATCAGCTGCGGGCCAATGAGAAGCTCTTCACGTCGATCGCGCGGGATGCGGAGGTGATCGTGGTGCCCCGCACGACGCACCTCGTCACGGCGATGCGACCGCGGGTGTTCAACGCGCTGCTCGACGTGGCGCTCACCACGGTGGAAGCGACGACCTGATAGACTCGGTCCTTGGCTTGCGTGTGGGGTTTTTCCCGACCTCCACGATCGCCGGTACAGCGCCCCTCTACCGCTCGGCCGGCACTTCCAACACTCACTCAAACGAAAGACCGTCGAACGTGGCGAACATCAAGTCGCAGATCAAGCGCAACAAGACCAACGAGAAGGCGCGCGAGCGCAACAAGGCCGTCAAGAGCGAGCTGCGCACGCACGTGCGTCGCACGCGCGAGGCCGTCCTCGCCGGTGACAAGGAAGCCGCCGAGAAGGCGCTCGTCCTCGCCGGCAAGAAGCTCGACAAGGCCGTGAGCAAGGGTGTCATCCACCAGAACCAGGCCGCGAACCGCAAGTCGGCCATCGCGAAGCAGGTCGCCGCTCTCTGAGCCGCATCCTTTCGACAGCCCGTCCCGCATCGCGGGGCGGGCTTCGTCGTTTCCGGGGGTGGGGTGCGGTGCGGGTTTGGGGCGCGAGATTCTGTTCGGGGCGAGGAATGCCGCGCCCCAGACGGCCGATCCCGCCCCAAACCCTGGCCGCCTCGGCCAGCTCGGCCTCGTCGGACCCGCGATCAGAGTCGGGCGCGGTCAGCGGCCGTAAGGCTGGCGGGTCGCGATGATCGTGATCATGCGCTCGAGGGCGAAGACCGCGTCGCGCGAGGCGCCCTTCACCTCGGCGTCGGCGCGCGCGGTGGCGTGGATCGCCATACCGAGGGTCGTGGCGCTCCAGCCGACGAGGTCGCGGCGCGCGCGGTCGACCTGCCAGTCCTTCATGCCGAGGCGCTGTGCCAGCGCGCCCGACGATTCGCGGTTGCCGGCGACGCGCGCCATCGTGCGCAGCTTCATCGCGACCGCAGCGACCAGCGGGACGGGGTCGGCTCCGGATGCCAGGGCGTGCCGCAGCGCGAGGAGGGCCTGGCCGTAGTGACCGGCGATCGCCGTGTCGGCGACGGTGAACGCGGAGGTCTCGACGCGGCCGCCGTAGTAGCGCTCGACGGTGCGCTCGTCGATGTCGCCGGGGACGTCGGCGATCAGCTGCTGGCACGCGGCGGCGAGTTCGGTGAGGTCGTCGGCGAACGCCGAGACGAGGGAGCGCAGCGCGACCGGGGCGATCTTCTTCTGCGCGGCCTTGAACTCGCCGACGGCGAAGTCGAAACGGTCGGAGTCGCGCTTGATCGCGGGGCACGCGATCTCGATGCCGCTCCCCTGGCCGGCACGGATGGCATCCAGCAGCTTCTTGCCGCGCACGCTCGCGCCGGTGTGCCGCAGGACGACGGTCGCCCCGTCTTGCGGGTGCTCGAGGTAGGCCAACGCCTCGGTGAGGAACGTGTCGGAGCACTTCTCGACCCCCCCGACGCGCACGAGGCGCGGTTCGCCGAACAGCGAGGGGGACGTGACGCCCAGCAGGGTTCCGGCGGTGTAGTCGTCGGCGCGGACGTCGGTGACTTCGAGGCTCGGGTCTTCGCTCTTGAGGAACTCGCGAACGCCCGCGATCGCGCGCTCGGCGCACACCTCTTCAGGACCTGAGACGAGCACGATCGGCGCGGGCTGCGGGGTGCGCCAGCCGATCTGCGGGATCGCCGACTTGGCCTTCGCGGGGGCGGAGCGTCGGGGTGCCGGGGTCACTCCTCCAGCCTACCGACCGGGTCGGACACGGATGCCGGGGGCGCGGCCCCTCCCGGCGGCGACCGTTCCGCGCCCGGAGGTTCGCGGCGCCGCCACGGCCGCGCCCGGCGGGCACCCGGCCCCCCACGATCACGGCGCCCGCTGGCGCCACAGCGTCAGCTTCCCTTCGTCGCCGCGCCAGACCGCGAGGATGCCGTCGGTGTCGGTGCGGGCAGCCACCGTCCCATTCGCCCGCAGGATGTCGAGAAGACGCTCCGTCGGATGCCCGTACGTGTTCCCCGCGCCGACGCCGATGAGCCCGAGGTCGGCGTGGAGACGCTCGTAGAGGGCGGGGTCCTGGTCGGCGCTGCCGTGGTGGGAGACCTTCACGATCTCGACGCGGGGAACGTCGATGCGGCGGAGCAGGGCGGCTTGGGGCTCGGCGCCGAGGTCGCCGAGCATCACGGTGCGGGGGAATCCCGTGCCCGTGACGTCGATCGCGACGCTGGCGTCGTTGCCCGGTTCCATGCCCGGCAACGGGCCGAGAGCCTGCCAGCGGGTGTCGCCGACCTGTCCCGTCATCCCGATCGTGGCGGGGATCACGCGGGCGCCACCGGTGGAGAACCGGTCGAGCAGCCTCTGGTCGGCGGCTTCGCCGGTGGGTCCGTGCACCACCACATCCGCCTTCCCGAGGATGGCGGCGGACCCGCCGACGTGGTCCTTGTCGAAGTGCGTGAGGACGACCAGGTCGAGGCGATCGATTCCGAACGTTTGAAGGCACGCGGCGAGCGGTTCGGGTTCTGGACCGGTGTCGACGAGCGCCACGGCGTCGCCGGAGCGCCAGAGCGTGGCATCCCCCTGCCCGACGTCGCACATGGCCACCTGCCATGTCGTCGGCACGGTGAGGGGGCCCGCGACCGTGCGGATCGTGCTCGTCCCCCCGGCCGCGCCGACGAGGATCGCGACGACCAGGGTGGCGAGCGAGGTCAGTCGCGGCACCCGCCGCGGGCGCGTGACGGCGACCGCGATCGCGGCACCGACCACCGCAAGGAGGGCCGCCCCCGGGAGACCGTCCGGCCAGGGGAGGTTCTGGGCCGTCGACGACGCCGTCGTGTGCGCGACGCCGGCGATCCACGCGGCGGGGATCCACGCCAGAGCCGTCAGCCCGTCGCGCAGCCACGGGAACGGCGCGACACACGCGAGCGCGCCGGCGATCGTCGCGGGCGCCGCCGCCGGGTCGGCGAGCAGGTTCGCCGCGATGCCCAGCAGCGGCACGTGCGGGTCGATCAGCACGATGAGCGGGCCGCACACCAGCTGTGCCGACGTCGGCACCGCCAGGGCGAGGGCGAGGGGGCGCGGCATCCATCGCCCGAGTCCGTCGGCCAGAGGCCGGGCGAGCACGAGGAGAGCGGCGGTGGCCGCGGTCGACAGCGCGAAGCCGAGGGATCGGCACAGCCACGGGTCGGCGATGAGGAGTGCGGTGACCGCGGCGGCGAGGACGGCGATCCCGACGGTGGGTCTGCCGAACCCGAGGGCCAGGATGCCGATCGCGCTCATCGCCGCGGCCCGCACCACGCTCGGCTCGGGCGTGACGAGGACGACGAACCCGGCGAGCACCAGGAGGGCGCCGGTCACCCGGACCCAGCGACGCGCACCGCACGCGGCCAGGAGTGCGAAGGCCGTACCGACCACGAGGGCGCAGTTGGCTCCGGACACCGCGGTGAGGTGTGAGAGCGAGGACGCTTTCATCGCCGTCTCGGTGACGGGGTCGAGGCTCGACGTGTCGCCCACGGCCAGCCCGGGGATGAGGCCGGCGCCGGGTTGCGGTAGTCCTCGGGTCGAGGCGACGAGCCCGTCGCGCAGATCCTCGAATGCCGCCCACACGCCTCGCGGCGGAGGGGCGCGCTCCACGTCGTCGGCCCGGAGCACGAGGATCGCCCGTTCGGCCGGATCGGCCGGGATCGCGCGCCCGGACACCACGACCTCGCTCCCCTGCCCCGCGGCGGACAGACGCTCGCGCTCCTCGGCGTCGACACCGATCCGCGCGGGAATCACGCCGCGCACGGTGATCTGGCCCGCGGAGACGCTCGTCACCGTCGCGTCGAACCACGCCCCGCCGTCGGCGCTGCCCGACACATGCCCGGTGACGGTGGCGGTCACGCGCAGATGACGGCCCCCGTTGACCTCGAGGTCGGCGACGGCCTGGCGCGTGGGGGTGAGCGCGGCGACGGTCCCTCCCGTGGCGGCGGCGCACGCCAACACGACGGTCGCGACCAGCAGGGCCGGGTGCCGGAGCCGGACGAAGACGGCGCCGACGGCCGCGGCGGCCAGACCGAGGCCGACCGCCACCGGCCCCGCCTCCGGCGTCGCGGTCGTGACGGCCGCCGCGATCCACGTGCCGACCGCCACGGCGACCGTTCGCCACGCCCGCCTCCGGAGGGCCTTCCGCTCGCTCACACGCGCACCAGATCGCGCAGGCTCGCGAGCATCTTGTCGCCGATGCCGGGAACCGATCCCAGGTCGTCCACGCTCGTGAAGCGGCCGTTCTCCTCACGCCAGGCGAGGATGCGGTCGGCCAGTGCCGGACCGATCCGGGGCAGGGCGTCGAGTTGCTCTCGCGTCGCGGTGTTGAGGTCGAGCGGACCGGAAGAGGCGGTGCTGCCGCCCGCCGCCGCGGTCGTCGGCTCGGCCCCCACGACGGGGACGACGATCTGCTCGCCATCGGTCACGGTGCGCGCCAGGTTCACCCCGTCCCGGGCGGCGTCGTCGGCGAATCCGCCCGCTCGGGCGATGGCATCCGCGACCCGGTCGCCGACCTCGAGCCGGTAGAGGCCGGCCGCGCGGACGGCACCGGCGACGTGCACGTACACGCCGGCGGCGGGTGCCCCGCTCACGTCCGGCGCCGGTGTGGACGACGCCGTTACCGTCTCTGCGCCCGTTGCGCCGCGGAAGATCCCGATGCCCACCGTCACCGCGAAGGCGAGCAGCACCAGCACGATCACGGCCCCCACGCCGAGCCGCCGTCGCGGAGGCAGCCGGAGCGACGGCGGATCGGTGTCGGGGACGGTGGCCACCCGAGCACGCTACGAAGTCGGACCACGGGCCCGGAGCCGAGGAGCCCCGAACGGTGGACAGCCCGCGGAATCAGTCCGCTGGGGAGGACTCGCGCCTAGCCTGGAGGGATGAACGAGAACGCCTGGCGCGCCATTCTCGCCGCGCTGGCCGACGACTCCGCCCGCGAGGTGTACGCCCGCGTTGTCCTCGGCGAGTCGGCCACCCCCACCCTCGACGCGCTGACGCCCGCGCGCGCCCGCCGGGTCGTCACGGCGCTCACCTCGGCCGGGCTCCTCACCGAGACGCCCCAGGGCTACTCCGCCTCGCCGGCGGTCTTCGCCGATGCCCTGAAAGCCGCACCCCGTGCCGCACGCCCGACCGGCGTCGACCGGTTCTTCACCGACGGCCGCCTCACGGACTACCCCTCACGGGCCGGCGACCGACGCGAGGTCCTCGCCGCCGTGGCGTCCCGGGTCCTTTCCGACGGCGAACGCCTCACCGAGCGCCAGATCAACGACCGGCTCGCCGACATCGTCGACGACGTCGCCGCGATCCGCCGCTACCTGGTCGACGAGGGCCTCATCGAGCGCACGCGCTCCGGCACCGAGTACGCCCTGGCGCGTCCGTGAACGACGGATGCCACGCCCCCGCGCTCCGCAGAGCGTCAGGGGACGTGGCATCCGGAACGACGAACTACTTCGTCGAGAAGCTGACCACCTTGGGCGGACGCACGACCGCACGCACGATCTCACGGTCGCCCAGTGCCCGCCGCACCTTCTCGTCGGCGCGGGCGGCGGCCTCCAGCGCGTCGGCGCCGATCTTGGCCGAGACCTCGAGCGTGCCGCGCACCTTGCCGTCGATCTGCACGACCGCGGTCACGGTGTCTTCCACGAGCAGCGTCGGGTCGGCCTGACGCCAGGTCTGCAGGCCGACGAACCCGTCGTAGCCGAGCGTCTGCCACATCTCCTCCGCGGTGTGCGGGGCGAACAGGTCGAGGGTCATCGCGATGACCTCCGCCGCTTCGCGGACGGCGGGGTCGCTCGCGCCGGCGGAGCCGTCGATCGCCTTGCGGGTGGCGTTGACGAGCTCCATGAGGCGGGCGACGACGACGTTGAACTTCGTCTGCTCGATGAGGTTCGGCGCCTCGGCCAGCAGGCGATGCGTGACACGGCGGAGAGCCTGATCGCCCTCGGCCCACACCACGTCGGTCTCGCTGTCGACGTCGTGCGCGATGCGCAGGGCGCGCGCGAGGAACTTCGCCGCCCCCGTGGTGGAGACGTCGTTCCAGTCCTTGTCGTCCTCCACCGGGCCGGCGAAGGCCAGGGCGACGCGCAGCGCGTCGGCGCCGTGGGCGTCGAGCTCCTCCTGGAAAAGCACCAGGTTGCCCTTGCTCTTGGACATCTTCGCGCCGTCGAGGATCACCATGCCCTGGTTGATCAGGCTCGAGAACGGCTCGGTGAACTCCACCAGGCCCATGTCGAACAGCGCCTTCGTGATGAAGCGCGCGTACAGCAGGTGCAGGATCGCGTGCTCGACACCGCCGATGTAGAAGTCGACCGGACCCCACTTGCGGGCCTCGGGCAGCGAGAACGCCTCGTTGGGGTCGTTGGGCGACAGGAAGCGCAGGAAGTACCACGAGCTGTCGACGAACGTGTCCATCGTGTCGGGGTCACGCAGCATCTTCTGGCCGGTCTCGGGGTCGGTGACCTCCACCCAGTCGGTGGCGGCGCCCAGCGGCGACGAGCCCTTGGGCTTGAGGTCGAGGCCCTCGACCGACGGCAGCACGACGGGCAGCTCGTCCGCGGGCACGGGCACGATGGTGCCGTCCTCGGCGTGCAGCATCGGGATCGGCGTGCCCCAGTAGCGCTGACGCGAGATGAGCCAGTCGCGCAGGCGGTAGGTCTTGGCGGCGCGGCCCACGCCCTTCGCCTCGAGCTCCTCGATCATGCGCGCGATCGCGTTGCGCTTGGACAGGCCGTTCAGCGATCCGGAGTTGATCATGCGACCGTCGCCGGTCAGCGCGACACCGGTCTTCGCGGGGTCGAGGTCGTCGACGTCGCCCAGCGGGTCGATCGGCACGCCGTCCTCGTCGAGCTCGATGACCGGGATCGCACCCGTGACCGGGGCGTTCGTGTCGACGACGACCTTGACGGGCAGGTCGAACGCGCGGGCGAAGTCGAGGTCGCGCTGGTCGTGCGCGGGCACGGCCATGACGGCTCCGTGACCGTAGTCGGCCAGTACGTAGTCGGCGGCCCAGATCGGCAGCTTCTCGCCGTTGATCGGGTTGATCGCGTAGTGGCCGAGGAACACACCGGTCTTCGGACGGTCGGTGGCCTGCCGCTCGATGTCGGTCGCGCGCTGCACCTCCTGCAGGTACGCCTGGAACTTCTGCCGCACCTCGATGTCGGCGGATGCCGCGAGCTCGGCCGCGAGGTCGGACTCGGGCGCCACGACGAAGAACGTCGCGCCGTGGAGGGTGTCGGGACGAGTGGAGAACACCGTGATCTTCTCGGCGCGGCCCTCGATCTCGAAGGTGATGTCCGCGCCGATGGAGCGACCGATCCAGTTGCGCTGCATCTGGATGACCTTCTGCGGCCAGAACCCCTCGAGCTGGTTCAGGTCGTCGAGCAGCCGGTCGGCGTAGTCGGTGATCCGCAGGAACCACTGGGTCAGCTTCTTCTTCACCACGACGGCGCCGCTGCGCTCGCTCGTGCCGTCGGGCAGCACCTGCTCGTTGGCGAGCACCGTCTGGTCGACCGGGTCCCAGTTCACCAGCGCGTCCTTGCGGTACGCGAGGCCCTTCTCGTACAGCTTCTGGAACAGCCACTGGTTCCAGCGGTAGTACTCGGGGTCGCTGGTGTGCAGCACGCGGCTCCAGTCGAACGAGACGCCGTAGTCCTTCAGGCTCTCCTTCTGCTGCGCGATGTTCGCGTACGTCCACTCGACGGGGTCGGCCCCGCGCTTGATGGCCGCGTTCTCGGCGGGCAGGCCGAACGAGTCCCACCCGATGGGGTTGAGCACGTTGTATCCGCGGTGGCGCCAGAAGCGCGCGACGATGTCGGAGTAGAGGTAGTTCTCGGCGTGCCCCATGTGGAGGTCGCCCGAGGGGTACGGGAACATCGCGAGCACGTACTTGCGCGGACGCGTGTCGCCGTCGCCGCCGGCGCGGAACGGGTCCTTCTCGGCCCACGCCTGCTGCCACTTCGCCTGGATCGCATGGGGGTCGAAGCCTCCGTCGACGGACGGCACGGAAGGAACGTTCTGTGACACGGGTGAGACCAATCGTGAAAGTCGGGAGACCACAAGGGCCAACGTCCAGGCTACCGGACCCCGCGACACGCCTTCCGGCGCCGGCGGGCGCTCACCATCCGGGCGGGACGACCGCGCCGACGGCGGCGAGCGGAGCCCGCGCCTTGATCCCCACTTCGGCGACCTCGGATGCCGCGACCGACCGCCACGTGATCCCTCCGCCGGCGCCGACCCAGGTGGCATCCGGTTCGACGACGATGCTGCGGATCACCATCGCGAGGTCGGCCGCGCCGTCGTCGCCGATCCACCCGAACGCGCCGGAGTAGACGCCGCGCGGTGCGCCCTCGAGGCCCGCGAGGATCTCCATCGCCGACGCCTTCGGGGCGCCCGTCATGCTCCCGGCCGGGAACGCCGCGGCCACGAGGTCGCCGACCGTCGTCCCGGCGCGCAGGGTGCCCGAGACCTCGCTGACCAGCTGATGCACCGTGGGGTACGTCTCGACCTCGAGCAGCCGGTCGACGCCCACCGACGACGGCTCGCACACCCGCGACAGGTCGTTGCGCATGAGGTCGACGATCATGACGTTCTCGGCGCGCTCCTTGGCATCCGTCCGAAGGTCTTCGGCGAGGGCGCGGTCGTGAACGGGGTCCGGATGCCGCGGGCGCGTGCCCTTGATCGGATGGGTGTGGACGCGGCCCCCGCGCACCTCGAGGAACCTCTCGGGCGACGCGCTCACGAGCGCCGTGTCGGCCTGCCGGACGAACCCGCCGTGGTGCGACGACGCCTGCCGTCGCAGGCGGCGGAACACGGCGAGGGCGTCGGCGGTCCCCGACAGCCGGAAGCGGGTGGTGAGGCACAGCTGGTAGGCGTCGCCGTCGGCGATGCGCTCCCGGCAGGCCGCGATGAGATCCGCGTACTCCTCGGGTGTGTGGCGCGCGGATGCCGCGCCCCGGTGTTCCGCATCCGGGACGGCCGGAGCGATCCCGGCGCCGTCCGCGGTGCGCGCGAGTTCTTCCGCGGAACCTGCCGCCGAGAACGCCCAGACACGGCGCGCGGCGTGGTCGAACGCGAGCAACTCCTCGACGCGGAGCCACGCGGGGACGCCCTCGTACGAGATCCAGCCCACCCAGCCGCCGCGGAAGGCGGGACCCTCGAGGTCCGCGTGGGCCGTGGCATCCACAGCCAAGGGCTCTGCGCCGGGGACGGGATGCCCGGTGCCGAGGTAGCTCCAGCCCGACGACGCGTCGGGGCCCGCGTCGAGCCAGAACGCGTGCGGTGCGGTGGCGAACAGGGTGGAGAAGACGTCGTCGGGGTCGCGCCACCGCGGCAGGGCGACCGGGGAGACAGAACGCGGCACGCTCCCAGGCTAGGCCGCGCGGACGCCCGTAGGCTGAGCGAGGTGAACGAGATCCTCACGTGGCTGCTCGACGTCGTCCAGAACGTCGACCCCGTGGTGCGCACGCTCGTCGCCGGAGTCGCGATGATGCTGGAGACCAGCGTGCTGGTCGGTCTCGTGGTCCCCGGCGACACCGTCGTCATCGTCGCGGGCACGGCGATCGCGTCGCCGCTGGAGGGGATCCTGCTCGGGGTGGCCGTCGTGATCGGGTCGCTCGCCGGCGAGAGCCTCGGCTTCTGGCTGGGACGCTACTTCGGTCCGCGCATCCGCGCCTCCCGTCTGGGGCAGAAGCTCGGCGACCGCAACTGGGAGCGTGCCGACCGGTACCTCCGCCGTCGCGGGGGCCCCGCCATCTTCCTGTCGCGCTTCCTCCCCGTGCTGCATTCCCTCGTGCCGCTGACGGTCGGCATGAGCGGCTACCGCTACCGACGGTTCCTGGCGTGGACGGCGCCCGCGTGCATCGTCTGGGCCGGCCTCTACATCACCGTCGCCGCCACGGCCGCGGGGACCTATCGCGAGCTCGCCGACCGCATCCACTACGCCGGGTACGTCTTCGTCGGGATCATCGTCGTCTTCCTCCTCCTGGTCTACATCGGCAAGAAGGTGTTGGAGCGCATCGAGCGCCGGCATCTCGCCGAAGAGCACGACTCCCTCGAACCGGCGGGCGACGACGTGAAAGACTGAGCGGGATGCCTCGCTCCCCTCGCGCCAAAGTGCTCTGGTTCGCCCGCCTGGAGTACCGCTTCCATGCCTGGCGCGAGCGTCGCGCGCGGGCTCGCGGTCTCCGCCCCTCCGTCACCGGCTTCCCGGGATACGGGACCGAGGAGTGGGTTCGCGTCCTGGGCCGCGTCCTCATCGCTCCCCCGGTCAAGCGCACGTCCACCGGCGACTTCGCGAGCCTGAGGGGATGGCGCAGTTTCGCCGCGGTCCCGGTCGGGTACGCCCAGGTCAGGGTGACGATCGAGGGAGTCGCGCACGAGGTCGTCGCCGACCGCGGCGGCGTCATCGACGCGAAGCTCCCCGCGTCGCTTCCTCCCGGATGGCAGACCGTGACGATGACGGTCGAGGGCAGCGAACCGACCGAGACCCGGGTGTTCGTCGTCGGCTCGGGCGTGCGTTTCGGCGTCGTCAGCGACGTCGACGACACCGTCATGGTCACGGCTCTCCCCCGCCCCCTGCTCGCCGCCTGGAACTCTTTCGTCGTCGACGAGCACGCCCGCCAGCCCGTCCCCGGCATGGCCGTGATGCTCGAGCGGCTCTCGCGTGAGCACCCCGGTGCCCCCGTGATCTACCTCTCCACGGGCGCGTGGAACGTGGCGCCGACGCTCACGCGCTTCATGCGCCGGCACCTCTTCCCCGCGGGCGCGTTCCTGCTGACCGACTGGGGGCCGACGCACGACCGGTGGTTCCGCAGCGGCCGCGACCACAAGGAGGGCAACCTCCGGCGACTGGCCACCGAGTTCCCGAACGTGAAGTGGCTCCTGGTCGGCGACGACGGACAGCACGACGACGCGATCTACACGCAGTTCGCGATCGAGCACCCCGAGAGCGTGGCCGCCGTCGCCATCCGGCGCCTGCTCCCCGCCGAGGCGGTGCTCGCCGGTGGTCGCACGGCCGTCGACGACCACTCCGCCGCCGACGTGCCGTGGGTCTCGGAATCCGACGGCGCCGGACTCCTCGAGCGTCTCGAGGACGTCGGCGTCATCGCCGGCGACGCCTGACGCCGCCGCCGCCGGGGCCGCGAGACTGCACCTGGCTGACGAACCCACTGCAGCCTGCAACGGAGATGTCAGGCGCGTGCTGTCTCAGGGCACAGACCGCGCCGCCGGACGGCTCGGACGGGCGATCCGCGCCGGCCACAACCCCACCCGCACCGCCGCCGATGTCGGAACCCCCGCGTACGGTGGAGGCATGTGCGGTCGATTCGTCGTGGCCAACGTGGCATCCGAGCTCGTGGGGGTGCTGCGCGTCGACGTCGAGACCGATGAGCTGCCGCCGCCGTCGTACAACATCGCGCCCACGGCATCCGTGGCTATCGTGCTCGACTCGGTGAAGACCGAGCCGCCCGTGCGGCGCCTCGAGGTCGCACGGTGGGGGCTCGTCCCCGGCTGGGCGAAAGACGTCAAGATCGGCGCGCGGGCGTTCAACGCGCGGTCGGAAGAGATCGAAGACAAGCCGATGTTCCGCAACGCCCTGATCAAGCGTCGCGCGGTGATCCCCGCCTCCGGCTATTACGAGTGGAAGACCACCGAGGCGGGCAAGACCCCGCACTACATCCATCCCGCCGACGGCTCGCCGCTGTTCTTCGCCGGGCTCTACGAGTGGTGGAAGGATCCCGCCAAGGCGGAAGACGACCCGACTCGCTGGGTCCTCAGCTGCACGATCCTCACGCGCGACGCGATCGGCCGCCTCGGGTCGATCCACGACCGGATGCCGCTGTTCATGGACCCCGACTTCGCCGACTTCTGGCTCGACCCGACGACCGAGAACGTCGGCGACATCCTGGATGCCGCGGTCGACGCCGCCCCCGACGTCGCTGAGACGCTCGACGACCATGTCGTGTCGTCCGCGGTCGGGAACGTCCGCAACGACAGCCCCGACCTCATCGAGCCGGTCGAATGACGACGCTCCTCGAGACGGACGTGCTTCCGCGCGCGGAGTGGACCGCGCGGGCGGACGCGCACGCCGAACGCGCCGACGCGCTGACGGCCGCTCACCGCGCCCGCGCGTCCCGGGGGCAGAAGCATCCGGTCGAAGACTTCCTCTTCACGTACTACTCGTACAAGCCGGCGATCCTTCGACGGTGGCATCCCGGTCCCGGCATCGTGCTGGCCGAGGCCGACGAGCGCGCGTCCTGGCGCTGGTACCGGGTCGCGCCGGAGGGGACGGAGGTGGATGCCGAGGCGTTCCGCCGCGACCGCGGTTCGCTGTACCGCGGCGTGGTGAACCTGTTGCGGGCCACCGCTGCCCGCCCGGCTCAGTTCGGGTGCTTCGGGCTGCACGAGTGGGCCATGGCGTTCCGCGCCGACGAGGTGCGCCACGCGGTGCCGTTGCGTCTCGGGCGCGACGGCACGGATGCCGTGGTCGAGGCGCACGATCTCAAGTGCACCCACTTCGACGCGTTCCGGTTCTTCACGCCCGAGGCGGTTCCGCGCAACCGGACCCCGCTCGCCCGCGAGGGGCAGATCGACGTCGAGCAGCCCGGATGTCTGCACGCCGGCATGGACGTCTACAAGTGGGCGGTGAAGCTCGGCCCGCTCGTGCCCGGCGAGATCCTGCTCGACGCGTTCGAGCTGGCACGCGACATCCGCACGCTCGACATGAAGGCGTCGCCCTACGACCTCGCCGACTGGGGCTACTCCCCCGTCGCGATCGAGACCCCGGAAGGCAAAGCGCAGTACGTCGCCCGTCAGCGCGCCCTGAGCGAGCGTTCGCAGGCGCTGCGGACAGCGCTCGTCGCCGCGGTCACGGAGGGCGACGACACGCCCGGTGGAGCCGATTTCCTGCGCCTGGAATCCGTGTAGTAAGCTCATGGAGTTGCCTCGAACGGGGCGAAAACAGAAAACGGGCCTGTGGCGCAGCTGGTAGCGCACCTGCATGGCATGCAGGGGGTCAGGGGTTCGAGTCCCCTCAGGTCCACCGAATCGAATGCCCCGCGAGTGATCTCGCGGGGCATTCTGCGTTTCCGGGCGCCTTGCAGTATCCGGAGTCCGAACACGCGATCGGCACGTCCATCGTCACGGAATGGGTCGAAACGCCGAACGACACCCGCGTGCGGACGGGGGTGTCGTTCGTCTCGCAGAGAAGCGGTCACGACGAGACGCGTGTCCCGAAGGCCACGCCCGCGACACAAAGATCGTCGGCCTCGCCGCGGAAGAAGAGAACCGCAGGTACTTCTCGACCACTTGCCCCCTCGTCAGGCCGCGACTGTGAGACGTTGATGAACCATGTCGGGGAGAGGTCGGCGTATTCCTCCCACTGCTCACCGTCGAACTTCTCCGGCTCGCCGGCCGACAAGCCGTCCCACGAGGTCGGATCCCCGAAGTCCACCGAAGCGTCCGCGCATACCCTTCCGTACTGCCCGGAGGCGGTGACCTCCGAGATGACGTCATTGCTGACGGCTCTCACGGCAGCCCCGTCGGAGCCGTAGACGGCCGCCTCCGGTGAGCAGGCCGTGCACGCGAGCATGAGACCCGATCCGGCGGCGAGTGTGGCAATCCGCGTACTCGTTCGCATATCCCTCTCCGTTCATGAACTCGCCGAATCACTCCGTGGGTGTCGTTGTGACAACCTAGCCCTCCGACGTGCCTGCTGCTCCGAATCCTGCGTGAACTCCCACTCCGGGCGCGGGTCGGCCACGACCGGATGCCCGTTTCCGACCTACCCCAGCACCACGACGTCGAACTCCCGCACGACGGCTCGCACCTCGTCGAGGTAGCGCTGCGCCTGTTCGGTGAGCGGGATCGCGGAGTGGGCGATCCACCCGATCTCGATGCGTTCGTCCACGTCGAGCGGCACCGCGACGATCTCGGGATCGAGGTCGTCGCTGATGATCCCGGTCGAGATCGTGTAACCCTCGAGGCCGATCATGAGGTTGAAGATGGTCGCGCGGTCGGACACGCGGATCTCCTGCTCGCTGGACAGGGTCGAGAGGATCTCCTCGGCGAAGTAGAACGAGTTGTTGTTGCCCTGGTCGAACGTGAGGCGCGGCAGGCCGGCGAGATCGTCGAGCGTCACGCGCTCGCGCGCCGCGAGGGGGTTCTTCCGCGAGACGAAGATGTGAGGATCGGCGAGGAACAGCGGATGGAACGTGAGCCCCGAGTCGCGCAGGAGCTTGTCGATGACGTCGCGGTTGAAGTCGTTGCGGTACAGGATGCCGAGTTCGCTGCGCAGCGTCCGGACGTCTTCGATGATGTCCCACGTCCGCGTCTCCCGGAGGGAGAACTCGTATCGTGCCGCCCCGCTGGCCTTGACCATGCGGACGAACGCGTCGACGACGAACGAGTAGTGCTGCGCCGACACGCCCAGGAGGCGTCGGGACGCCGGGCCGCCCAGGTACCGCTGCTCGAGGAGGGCCACCTGCTCCACGACCTGGCGCGCGTATCCGAGGAATTCCACACCGTCGGTCGTCAGCGCGATGCCGCGCGCCGACCGGATGAGCAACGAGCGACCCACCTTCGTCTCCAGATCCTTCATCGCGGCCGACATCGTGGGCTGCGATACGTAGAGCAGGTCGGCTGCGGCGGAGATGGAGCCCTCCGCGGCGACCTCGATGAAGGACTGGAGCTGCTGCAGCGTCACACCGCTGGAACGACGGGCCATAGGGAAAGACTATATGAGCGGATAGTCCAGACGGATTACCCGATGGATGCCGCAACCGAGGACCATGGTCCCACCGATGACCGCGGCGAGAGCCGACGAGCGAGAGGAGCCTCGGCGATGTCCACCGACTTCACCTACCGGATCTCGACCACCCGATTCGACGAGGACTACTCGCCGTCCGAAAGCTCGCGCGCCACGACGAACTTCGCCAACCTGGCCCGCGGTGACGACCGCCGCGAGAACCTGCGCAGCGCGCTGACGATGATCGACCGCCGGTTCAACGACCTGGCACGATGGGACAACCCGGCGGGCGACCGCTACACCCTCGAGCTCGACATCGTCTCGGTCGACGTGGAGTTCGCGGCATCCGGTGACGACCAGGTGTTCCCGCTGCTCGAGGTGCTCGACCTCGTGATCGTGGACCGAACGACCGGTGCCCGCCACCACGGGATCGTCGGCAACAACTTCTCGTCGTACCTGCGCGACTTCGACTTCAGCGTGCTGCTGCCCGCAGCCAGCGCCTCCGCCGGGTCGTTCACCGTCCCCGACGACTTCGGCGCGCTCCACGGCAAGCTGTTCCAGGACTTCCTGGAGTCCGTCGCGTACCGCGAGCGCTTCATGGTGTCGCCGGTCATCTGCATCAGCGTCTCGACCAGCAAGACCTACCGGCGCACCGACAACCATCACCCCGTCCTCGGTGTCGAGTACGCGCAGGACGACTACTCGCTCACCGACGAGTACTTCGGGAAGATGGGGCTGCAGGTCCGCTACTTCATGCCGGCCGGCAGTGTCGCTCCTCTCGCGTTCTACTTCCGCGGCGACCTGCTCAACGACTACTCGAACCTGCAGCTCATCGGCACGATCAGCACGATGGAGACGTTCCAGAAGATCTACCGCCCCGAGATCTACAACGCCAACGCCGCCGCCGCACACGTGTTCCGTCCGACTCTGGACAGCGGCGACTTCTCGCGCACGCGGGTCGACTATGACCGCGAAGAGCGCTCGCGTCTCGCGGTCACCCAGGGGAAGTACACCGAGGAGCACTTCGTGAAGCCCCACGGCGAGCTTCTCGCCCGCTGGGCCGGCCTCTCCCCCGCCCTCGTCCACTGACCCGTCGGAGCCCTCACCCATGAACGCACTCCTCCCCACCGCGGTCGTCGGCAGCCTGCCCAAACCCTCGTGGCTCGCCGAACCCGAGAAGCTCTGGTCGCCGTGGGCGCTCGAGGGCGATGCCCTCGTCGAGGGGCAGCAGGACGCTCTGCGCGCCGCCGTCCACGAGCAGCGACAGCGCGGCATCGACATCGTCAGCGACGGCGAGCAGACCCGCCAGCACTTTGTGACGACGTTCATCGAGCATCTCAGCGGTGTCGACTTCGAGAACCGTGAGACGGTCCGCATCCGCAACCGGTACGACGCGAGCGTGCCCACCGTCGTCGGGCCCGTCGAGCGTCCCGAGCCGGTCTTCGTGGCGGATGCCGCCTTCCTCCGCGCGCAGACCGACCAGCGGATCAAGTGGGCCCTGCCCGGGCCGATGACGATGATCGACACCCTCTCGGACCGCTACTACAAGAGCCGCGAGAAGCTCGCGTGGGAGTTCGCCGGCATCCTGAACCAGGAAGCCAAGGAGCTCGAGGCGGCCGGGGTCGACGTCATCCAGTTCGACGAGCCCGCCTTCAACGTGTTCTTCGATGACGTGCGCGACTGGGGCATGGCGACGCTCGAACGCGCCGTCGAGGGTCTGCGCGCCGAGACGGCCGTGCACATCTGCTACGGCTACGGCATCAAGGCGAACACCGACTGGAAGGAAACGCTCGGCCCGGAGTGGCGGCAGTACGAAGAGTCCTTCCCCCTGCTGCAGAAGTCGAGCATCGACATCGTCTCGCTGGAGTCGCACAACTCCCGCATCCCGATCGAGGTCATCGAGCTCATCCGCGGCAAAAAGGTCATGCTCGGTGCGATCGACGTGGCCTCGCACGAGATCGAGCGCCCCGAAGAAGTGGCCGACACTCTCCGGCGGGCCCTGGACTTCGTGGATGCCGACAAGCTCATCGCCAGCTCCAACTGCGGCATGGCCCCGCTGCCCCGCGACGTCGCCCTGGCGAAGCTCAGCGCGCTGAGCGCGGGCGCGGCGATCCTGCGCGAGGAACTGGCCGGCGCGCTGGTCTGAAACGCCGAAGCGCCGCTCCTGACGGGGAGCGGCGCTTCGTTTCGATGAGCGTCAGTCGGCGGACGCCGGAGCCGGGATCTCCAGCGGCACGACCGGGCAGTCCTTCCACAGGCGCTCGAGGCCGTAGTAGACGCGTTCCTGCTCGTGGAAGACGTGCACCACCAGGTCACCGAAGTCGAGGAGCACCCAGCGCGATTCCTGGCGTCCCTCACGGCGCAGCCGCTTGTGACCGGCTTCCAGGAGCTTCTCCTCCACCTCGTCGGCGATGGCGGCGACGTTGCGCTCGTTGCGCCCCGTGACCAGGAGGAAGATGTCGACGAGCGGCAGCGGCTCGGACACGTCGAGCGCGACGAGGTCTTCGCCCGCTTTCGAGTCGGCGGCGATCGCGGCGATGCGCGCCATCTCGATGCCGTTGGGGCTGGCTGTCATCCGAAGACTCCTGTCGTGAAGGCGAGGACCAGCGCGACGGCGACCGCCACGGCGAGAGCGCCGGTGGTGATGATGAGACCGATGACGAGCTTGCTGCCCTTCTCCGGTGCCGGGGGGCGGATGATCTCACCGGGTTGCTTGACGGTGCTGATCGCGGCGCTGGCCGCGATCGGGGTGGGCGACGACGCGGGTGGAAGCTCGCCGTCGAGGAGGACGGCGTCGATATCGCGGCCGTCGGTGGTCCCGGGAGCGTGGCCGGCGGAGCCGAGCCCCTCGGGGAGTTCGAACGTGCCCGTGATCAGCACCTCACCGGTCGACGTGACCGGACCGACGAGCGGGACGCCCGCGGGCGTCTGCGACAGGATCAGCGCGTTCGGCGTCGACACCGACCCCGTGGTCGCGCCTCCGCGCGAGATGAGCTGATCGAAGGACGGCGGCAGCGTGATCTCGGGAGTCTGGCCGCTGAGCAGATCGGAACCGAGGGCGGGGTTCACGGTCGAGAGCGGTGCCTCCGCCTCGGCGGCGGGCGCTTCCTCCGGAGCTGCGGGACGGAAGATCGCCGGCGCCTCCGCCGGGCTCTCGTGCTCGAGCGGGGCCGCCGGTTCCTCCGTGACCTCGGCGGCCTCGGACTCGGGCGACGCGTCCTCGGTGGTGTCCGGGGCCTCGACCAGCGCGGCATCCGCGGATCCGGTCTCGGATGCCGTGACGTCGGTCTCCACCGGCTCAGCCGACGCGGCGGCGGCCGGCGTCTCCTCGCGCACCGCGGGCACGCCCGGCTCGTGGTCGGGCGCGATGATGGGCACCGAGGCGGTGCGGATGCGCTCCTGGGCACGCGCCTGACGACGGGTGAGGCCGGTCACGCCGAGATCGCCACCGTCGGCGGGCGGGAATGACGCCGGGACGATCGGCGGTACGGGGACGGGAGCCGGCTCCGCGTCGACAGCGGGAGTCTCGTCGACCGGCGCTGCCTCGGCCTTGCCCCGGCCGAAGAGTCCGCCGAACATGCCGCCCTTCTTGGCGGGCGCCTCCTGCGCGGCAGCGGGCTCCGCGGAGGGCGCCTCGGGCTCGGCGGCAACGGCCTCGGGCTCGGCGGCTTCGGGGGTGGCGCCGGGCGCCTCCGCCGCGGCGGGCTCCTCGGCTGCGGCGACTGCCGCGGCGGTCGCGTCCGTGGCATCCGCTGCCGCAGGCGCCTCGGTCAGGGCCGCGTCGTCGGCGTCGAACTGCGGGTTGATGATCGGCGTGGCGCCGGTGTTGCGGAGTTCGCGCAGCTGACGCCGCGTCAGCGGCGGGGTCTCGGGGTTCTCGGATGTGCTCATGCAGGGCTCCGGTAGAGGTGATGCTTCGCGATGTACTGCACGACACCGTCGGGCACGAGGTACCACACGGGGTGGCCTCGGCGCACTCGGGCGCGGCAGTCTGTGGACGAGATGGACAGCGCCGGGATCTCGAGCTGACTGACGTCTTCGGTGGGGAGACCCTCCGTCGTCAGCACGTGCCCGGGTCGGGAGACGGCGACGAAGTGAGCCAGGTCCCACAGCTCCTGATGATTGCGCCACCCCAGGATCTGGGCCACGGCGTCGGCGCCGGTGATGAAGAACAGGTCGGCGCCGGGACGTTCACGCTTCAGATCGCGCAGCGTGTCGATCGTGTAGGTCGGCCCCGCGCGATCGATGTCGACGCGACTGACGGTGAACTGCGGGTTGGAGGCGGTCGCGATGACCGTCATCAGATAGCGGTGCTCGCTCTCGGTGACGTCGGCTTTCTGCCACGGTCGACCCGTGGGGACGAAGACGACCTCATCGAGATCGAACGACTGAGCGACCTCGCTGGCCGCGACCAGGTGACCATGATGGATGGGATCGAACGTCCCACCCATGACCCCGATGCGAGGGGCGCGTGTCACCGACATACAGTGGGCCTCAGTGGCCGTGCGCCTCGGGGGTGGGCGTGCCGTGCTTGGCGGTGTAGGCCTCCGCCTTGTGCGCGTGCCGGTTCGAGACGTTGCGGTACGACAGGGTCACGAGGCTCAGCGTGATGAACCCGGCGAGGGCGATCGCACCGATCCACCACGTCTCGGCCTGCGCGTTGCCGCCGTGGTGGGCGCCCTCTTCAGCGGCGAGGGCGATCAGCGAGGCGATAGTCATCAGTGCTCCGTTCGAGATTTCTGCGCGACGCGCAGGGCCATTTTAGCGGTCAGGCCCGGACCTGGCCGTCGCCGCGCCCGAGCCACTTGGTGCTCGTGAGCTCGGCGAGACCCATCGGGCCGCGCGCGTGCAGTTTCTGGGTGGAGATCCCGACCTCGGCGCCGAAGCCGAACTCGCCGCCGTCCGTGAATCGCGTGGACGCGTTCACGAGGACCACGGCGGAGTCGACCTCGGCGAGGAACCGGGCCGCGGCCTCGTCGTCGTCGGTGATGATCGACTCGGTGTGGTGCGTGGAGTACCGACGGATGTGCTCGAGCGCGGTGTCCAGATCGTCCACGACCCGGACGGCCAGGTCGAGGCTCAGGTACTCGGTCGCCCAGTCGTCCTCGGTGGCCGCGACGACGCGGGGGTCGTATCCGGCCGCCGTCTCGTCGCCGTGCACGCGCACCCCGGCGGCGGCGAGCGACCCCAGGAGTTCGGGCAGCAGTCGATCGGCGGCGTCCCGGTGGACGAGGACGGTCTCGACGGCGTTGCAGACGCTCGGACGCTGCGTCTTCGCGTTCAACACGATGTCGCGCGCCCAGTCGGCTCGGGCCGTGGCATCCAGGTAGACGTGGACGACACCGGCACCCGTCTCGATCACCGGCACCGTGGACTGCGTCACGACCGTCTCGATCAGCCCGGCGCTCCCGCGCGGGACGAGGACGTCGACCAGGCCCCGGGCGTTCATGAGGGCCCGGGCGCCGTCGCGGCCGAAGTCGTCGACGGTCTGGATCGCCTCGGGCGAGACGCCCTGGCTCTTCAGCGCACCGCGCATGACCTCGACCAGGGCGGCGTTGGAGTGCTGCGCCGCGGAACCCCCGCGCAGGACCACCGCGTTGCCCGAGCGCAGCGCGAGCGCCGCGATGTCGACCGTGACGTTGGGCCGCGCTTCGTAGATGGACCCGACGACGCCGAACGGCACCGCGACCTTCTCGAGCGCGAGACCGTTGGGGAGCGTGCGTCGGTCGAGCACGCGGCCGACCGGATCGGGCAGGTCGGCGACGTCGCGGACGGCGGCGGCGAGGGACGCCACCCGCCCGGCATCCAGCCGCAGGCGATCCAGCAACGCGTCGCCGATGTCGGCGGCGCGACCGCTCTCGAGATCATCGGCGTTGGCCGCGACGATCGCGTCGCTCGAGGCGTCGATCGCGTCGGCGATCGCCCGCAGCATCGCGGTCTTGGCCGCGGAGTCGAGGAGCCCGACCTGGCGGGCGGCGTCCTTCGCGAGACGCAGGCGTTCGTCGACCGAAACGGCGGTGAGGGTCATCGCGTCAGTCTATCGCCGCGGGCACCGCGCCCACGGGGCCGGTGGCGAGGGTGACGGGGTCGGGATGCGGGGCGAACCACGTGCCGACCGAGGCGCCCGAGAGGGCCTCGGCGACGAGGTCGGCGCTCGTGACCAGCACACCCACGCCGGCGGCGGAAGCGAGCTTCGCGGCGGAGGCCTTGGTCGCCGCTCCCCCGGTGCCGACGCCGTTCACGGTGACGGAGCCGAAGGTGTACTCCGAGAGGTCGTCGCCCCACTCCACATCGGTGATCGGGCGCGCTCCCGGTTCGCTCGGCGGCGCCGTGTACAAGCACTCGATGTCGCTCAGCAGCACGAGGGCGTCGGCTCCGATGAGCTGCGCGACGAGGGCTGCGAGCCGATCGTTGTCGCCGAAGCGGATCTCGTGGGTCGCGACGGTGTCGTTCTCGTTGACGATGGGCAGGATGCCGAGCCCCAGCAGCCGCTCCATCGCCCGGCGTGCGTTCGACCGGTGCGTCGCGTTCTCGAGGTCTCCGGCGGTGAGCAGCACTTGCCCTGCGAGCAGCCCGAACCGGTCGAGCGAGGTCTGGTAGCGCCACATCAGCACGTTCTGGCCGACGGCCGCCGCCGCCTGCTGCGTCGCGAGGTCGTTCGGACGCCCCTGGAGGTCGAGCAGCGGCAGCGCCGTGGCGATCGCCCCGCTCGACACCAGGACGACCTCGATGCCGCTCTCGCGGGCGCGAGCGAGGGCATCGACGATCAGGTCGATGCGGAACGCGCCGTCGCCGCTGATCGACGACGACCCGACCTTCACCACGACACGGGACGCCGAAGGGAGATCGGCGCGCGAGCGCGCGGTCATCGCTCCTCGTCCTCGAAGGTCAGAGCGGACGAGTCGCCGTCGGGCGAGATCCCCGCGGCACGCGCTGCGCGGCGCTCGGCCTCGAGCTCGGCGCGGGCGTCGGCCTTGGCATCCATCCGCTCGTGATACTGCTCGCGGCGCTCCGACGAGGTGCGGCGGTTGCTCTGCAGAAGACGCGGGTCGGTACCGCGCGGCGCCGTCATCAGCTCCGCCGTGGAGCTGAGCGTCGGCTCCCAGTCGAAGACGATGCCGTTCCCGGGGCCGATGACGACGGTCGCACCCGCGACGGCTCCGGCGCGGAAGAGCCCGTCCTCGACTCCCAGACGCGCCAGGCGGTCGGCGAGGTAGCCGACGGCCTCTTCGTTCTGGAAGTCGGTCTGCTGCACCCACTTGACCGGCTTGTCGCCGAGGATCCGGTACACCGGTCCGTAGGTTCCGCCCTCGACCTTGATCTCGAAGTCCTTCTCGGACCCCTTGGGGCGGATGACGACGCGCTCGGCGGGAGCCTCGGCGATCGTGGCGAGGCGGTGCTCCTCGACGATCTCGCCGAGGGCGAACGTGAGCTCGCGCAGCCCGGCGCGGCTCACCGTGGAGATCTCGAACACGCGGAAACCGCGCGCCTCGAGGTCGGGGCGGACGAAGTCGGCCAATTCGTGCGCCTCGGGCACGTCGATCTTGTTCAGCACGACGATCTGCGGGCGCTCGAGCAGCGGAAGCTGACCCTCGGGGACCGGATAGGCGGCGAGTTCGCCGAGGATGACGTCGAGATCGCTCAGCGGGTCGCGGCCCGGGTCGAGGGTGGCGCAGTCCAGCACGTGGACGAGCGCGGTGCAGCGTTCGACGTGACGGAGGAACTCCAACCCCAGGCCCTTGCCCTCGCTCGCGCCCTCGATGAGGCCCGGGACGTCGGCGATGGTGTAGCGCGCATCGCCCGCCTGCACGACGCCGAGGTTCGGGTGGAGGGTGGTGAAGGGGTAGTCCGCGATCTTCGGGCGCGCGGCGGACACCGCGGCGATGAGGCTCGACTTCCCGGCGGAGGGGAAGCCCACCAGGGCCACGTCGGCGACGGTCTTGAGCTCGAGGACGACGTCGCCCTCCCAGCCGGGGGTCCCCAGCAGCGCAAAGCCCGGGGCCTTGCGCTTGGGCGAGGCCAGCGCCGCGTTGCCCAGACCGCCGAGACCGCCGGGCGCCGCGACGAAACGCATTCCCGGTGTCAGCATGTCCACGAGCACGTTGCCGTCGGCGTCCTTCACGACGGTGCCGAGGGGAACCGGGAGTTCCTGGTCCTCGCCCAGGGCGCCGGAGCGGTGGTCGCCCATGCCGAACCCGCCGTTCCCGGCGGACCGGTGCGGCGAGTGGTGATACGACAGCAGCGTCGTGACCTGCGGGTCGGCGACGAGCACGACGTCGCCGCCGCTGCCGCCGTTGCCGCCGTCGGGACCGGCCAGCGGCTTGAACTTCTCGCGGCGCACCGACACGCAGCCGTTGCCGCCCTTGCCCGCACGCAGGTGCAGGGTGACGCGGTCGACGAAGGTGACCATGAGAGATCCTTCCGGAAGGGGGCCGGTGCGGCCGGGACGGGTCCGGCGCTGCCGGTGCGGAGAAAAACGACGAGGGGGCGGGCCAGTGCCCACCCCCTCGGGAACGCCGTGCGCTGCGGGATTACTCCGCGGCGGCGACGATGTTGACGACCTTGCGGCCGCCCTTCTGGCCGAACTCGACGGAGCCGGCGGCGAGGGCGAACAGCGTGTCGTCGCCACCGCGACCGACGTTGGCGCCGGGGTGGAAGTGCGTGCCGCGCTGACGGACGATGATCTCGCCGGCGAGGACGGCCTGGCCGCCGAAGCGCTTCACGCCGAGGCGCTGTGCGTTGGAGTCACGACCGTTGCGGGTGGAGCTTGCGCCCTTTTTGTGTGCCATCTCTGCGTCTCCTGGCTCTTACTTGATGCCGGTGATCTTGACGCGCGTGAGGTCCTGGCGGTGGCCCTGGCGCTTCTTGTAGCCGGTCTTGTTCTTGAACTTCTGGATCACGATCTTCGGACCGCGCTCCTCACCGAGGACCTCGGCCGTGACCGAGACCTTCGCGAGCTTGTCGGCGTCGGTCGTGACCGTCTCGCCGTCGACGAACAGGACGGCGGGCAGCTGGATGCTCTCGCCGACCTTCGCCGCCTGGCGGTCGAGCACGACGATCGTGCCGACCTCGACCTTTTCCTGCCGGCCGCCGGCGCGCACAACTGCGTAAACCACTTCACACCTGTTTCGTTCGGGAGCGCACGGCTCCGGTTGTCTGATGACGTCGGGAGGGCTTGACGCCCTGAGTCTCGGTGCGATCCGGCCGGCCTGAGCCTGCGGGGTCTCGCGTCAATCGCGCGGACACGACGCACCAAAGGACGAGTTTAGCTCACCGGGCGGCATCCGGCAAAAGCATCGGCGCCGCGTGTCGGCCGTAGGATCGCCGGGTGGCCATTCTCATCGACGACCCGCAGTGGCCGGCGCACGGCAGACTCTGGGCGCATCTGGTGAGCGACGCGAACCTCGACGAGCTCCACGCCTTCGCCGCGGCGGCCGGTATCCCCCGCCGGGCCTTCGACCTCGACCACTACGACGTCCCCGACGATCGCCACGCCGACCTCGTCGCGGCCGGCGCCGAACACGTCGGAGGTCGCGAGCTGGTGCGCCGCCTCCGCGCGTCCGGCCTGCGCATCACCGCTCGCGAGCGTCGCGCCCGCTGAGGCGCATGCGTGAGGGGTCAATATCTGTCGCCTCTGACCTCGGTCAGGCGACAGATCTTGACCCCTCACGCGCGCGGAGACGCGGGCAGGAAGCGGCCTACGCCTGGTCGGTGGGCTGGGCGTTGACCGGAGTCCCCGTCAGGGCGGCGGTCGTCACGCGGCGGCGCGAACGGCCCTGACCGGGAGCCTTGGGCTCGGGCAGCGCCTCGAGCACCGACTCGAGCAGCGCGTCCTTCTCGGTGCGCGGGGCCCGCGGTTCGCGCTTCTTGCGCGGACGCTTCTCGCGCACGGGCGCCTCGACCTTGGCATCCAGGACCGCCTCCACCGAGGCGACGACCGCCGCCTCGACGACGGCCGGGTCATCGACCGTCGGGTGGATCGTGGATGCCGCGATCTGCGCCAGGGCGGACTTCACGCCCTCGGTGATCACGTGCGTGCCGCCTGTCGGAGCCGTCTGCGCACCGTTGCCGTTGCCGCCGTTCGCACCGTTGCCGCTCGCGGAGCCGTTGCCGCCGCGGCCGCCGCTCCGGCGGTTGCCGTTGCCGTTCCCGTTGCCGTTCGTCGACGGCGCGGAACGGTGCTTGACCACGGGGTCGTGGTGCACGACGACACCGCGCCCGGCGCAGACCTCGCACGCCTCGCTGAACGTCTCGAGCAGGCCCAGGCCCAGCTTCTTGCGGGTCATCTGCACCAGGCCGAGGGAGGTGACCTCGGCGACCTGGTGCTTCGTCCGGTCGCGGCTGAGGCACTCGATCAGTCGACGCAGCACGAGGTCGCGGTTGGACTCGAGCACCATGTCGATGAAGTCGACGACGATGATGCCGCCGATGTCGCGCAGGCGCAGCTGGCGGACGATCTCCTCCGCCGCTTCGAGGTTGTTCTTGGTGACCGTCTCCTCGAGGTTTCCGCCCGACCCGACGAACTTGCCGGTGTTGACGTCGACGACGGTCATCGCCTCGGTGCGGTCGATCACGAGCGACCCGCCCGAGGGCAGCCAGACCTTGCGGTCGAGGGCCTTCTCGATCTGCTCGGTGATGCGGAACGCGTCGAACGGATCCTGGTCGCCCTCGTACTTCTCGACGCGCTCGAGCAGGTCGGGGGCGACGCCCGCGAGGTAGTTCGAGATGGTCGTGAGAGCTTCGTCGCCCTGGATGAGCATGCGCGTGAAGTCCTCGTTGAAGACGTCGCGCACGATCTTGACGAGGAGGTCGGGCTCGGAGTGCAGGAGCGCCGGAGCCTGGATCGACGAGACCTGGGTGCTGATGTGCTCCCACTGCGCGGTGAGGCGCTGGACGTCGCGCGTGAGCTGATCCTCGGTCGCGCCCTCCGCGGCGGTGCGGACGATGACGCCCGACGACTCGGGCAGCACCTCCTTGAGGATCTTCTTCAGGCGCGCGCGCTCGGTGTCGGGGAGCTTGCGGGAGATGCCGTTCATCGACCCGTTCGGCACGTACACGAGGTAGCGGCCGGGGAGCGAGATCTGGCTCGTCAGGCGTGCACCCTTGTGGCCCACCGGGTCCTTCGTGACCTGCACGAGCACGCGGTCGCCGGACTTCAGCGCCAGCTCGATGCGGCGGGGCTGGTTGCCGGTCTCGACGCCGTCCCAGTCGACCTCGCCGGAGTACAGCACGGCGTTGCGGCCGCGGCCGATGTCGACGAACGCGGCTTCCATGCTCGGCAGCACGTTCTGCACGCGACCGAGGTAGACGTTGCCGATGAGCGAGGCGTCCTGGTTGCGGGCGACGTAGTGCTCGACGAGCACGTTGTCTTCGAGCACACCGATCTGGATGCGGCCGGACTTCGACCGCACGACCATGACGCGGTCCACAGCCTCGCGGCGGGCGAGGAACTCGGCTTCGGTCACGACGGGGCGGCGGCGCCCGGCCTCGCGGCCGTCACGGCGGCGCTGCTTCTTGGCCTCGAGACGCGTCGAGCCCTTGATGCGCTGCGGCTCGGTGATGAGCTCGACCGCGCGCTGACGGACGGGAGCGGCGGGGGCTTCGGCCTGCTCGTCCGCGCCGGAACCCGTGGCCGCTCCCCCGCGGCGCCGGTTGCGGCGCCGGGCGTTCGCGGACGTCCGCTCCACGGGCGCATCGTCGTCGTCCTGGTCGTCGACCTCGTCGCGCGCGGGGAGCGGCGGGAGCTCGGGCGCGTAGAAGTGCAGCTGCGTCGACACGGCCGACACGAACACCTCGGGAAGCAGACCGAGCGAGACCGCGGTGGGGAGCGCGGGCTTCTCCGGTTCGGCGGGGGCTTCGGGCGCTGCCGCAGGCTCGGGCTCAGGCTCGGGCGCTGCCGCAGGCTCGGGCTCGGCCTCGGCGGGCGCCTCCGCGGCTGCCTCGGTCTCACCCTCCGCGGCTGCCTCGGCCTCAACCGGGGCCGCGTCGATCTCGGGCTCCACGGCGTCAGTCGCCGTCACGGCGGCGGCGTCCGCGGCATCCACCGCGTCGATCTCGAGGACGGCGGGCTCACCGGCGTCGGTCGCGGCGGCGGCCTCGGCGTCGTCCGCCGCGACCTCGTCGTCGGGATCGGCGTCGACCGTCGGCGCGTCGGCCGTGGGGTTCTCTTCCTCCACCGACTCGGGGGCGTCGGTCGTGGGGGTCTGATCTTCTGTTGCGTCAGCCATATCGGGCGTACTCCCTGGCGGGCGACACCGCGCGTCGCCCGGCGAAATCTCGTGCGGCGCCGCACCCGGCGGGGCCGCGAACTCACTCGGTCTGCAGCAGGCCTGCGGCTCGTGCTGCGAAGGGCGGTCATCGCCCGAAGTCTTCTGGTGATTCGCCTGCGGCGCGGCCGCGGCTCATCGAAGCTCCATTATCGCACGGTCGGCCGGATTCGCTCACAGGCGCGTGGGGTCATCCTCCGCGAGAAACGCCATCCGCCGCGGGAAACGGCGGGAGACGCCGTTTCTGCACGCCGATCGCGTTTCTCGCCAGGTGGGCACGGGGCGCCGGCATCTCGACGACGAGGCATCCCACAGCAGCCGCACCGCCGGACGGTGGAAGAATCGCGAGCATGAGTGAAAGCGTCGCGCCGCGCCGGCCCACAGTCCTCGCGGTGTGGTTGATCATCGCGGGAGTCGTCGGATGGTGGGCGGCGTTCTCGCTCACGATGGAGCGGTTCCGTCAGCTCATGGACGGCGGGCAAGCGGCATCCTGCGACTTCAGCGTGCTCGTCCAGTGCACCGCGAACCTGAAGTCGTGGCAGGGCAGCGTCTTCGGTTTCCCCAACCCGATCATCGGGCTCGCGGCGTGGATCGCACCGATCGTCGTCGGCGTCGCGATCCTCGCGGGCGCCCGGTTCGCCCGTTGGTTCTGGATCGTCTTCTGGCTCGGCATCGTCGGGGCGCTGGCGTTCGTGATCTGGCTGATCTCGCAGAGCATCTTCGTGCTCGGCACCCTGTGCCCGTGGTGCATGGTCACGTGGTCGGTGGTGATCCCCACGTTCTTCGCCGTCACCCTGCACGTTCTGCGGGAGGGGATCCTCCCGGTCGGCCGGAAGACGCGGGATGCCGCGGCCTCGCTGATGGCCTGGGTGCCGCTCATGGCGCTCGGCGGCTACGTGATCGTCGCCGTCCTCGCGCAGCTGCGCCTGGACGTCCTCGGCCAGCTCTGACGTCGGCGATCCGCGGACGGAAGTCCGTGTCGCGCGGATGCCACTGAGCCGGTGCGGATCGCGGAGCCGGTGCCGACCAGTCGCCGCAGACGAACAGAACGGCCGCCGCCCCACGGGGGACGGCGGCCGTCGTGGCATCCGGGATCAGTCGAACCAGATCGCGAGCTCGCGCGCGGCGGACTCGGGGCTGTCGCTGCCGTGGACGAGGTTCTGCTGGACCTTCAGGCCCCAGTCGCGACCGAAGTCGCCGCGGATCGTGCCCGGGGCCGCGGTCGTGGGGTCGGTGGTGCCCGCGAGGGAGCGGAAGCCCTCGATGACACGGTTCCCGGCGAGGCGGATCGCCACGGACGGGCCGGAGAGCATGAACTCGAGCAGCGGCTCGTAGAACGGCTTGCCCTCGTGCTCGGCGTAGTGCTGCGCGAGGGTCTCGCGGTCGGGTTCGACGAGGCGGATGTCGACGAGGGCGTAGCCCTTCGCCTCGATGCGGGCGAGGATCGCGCCGGTCAGGCCGCGCGCGACCCCATCGGGCTTGACCAGGACGAGGGTCTCTTCGGTGGCCATGGGTCATTCTCCGTTCGAGAGGTCGGGGTCGGCGGCCCTCCGCGCATTGGCGCGATCGAGAGCTGCTCCCTTGATCGTCGCATACGCCCACATGCCACCGAAAATGAGGGCGACGACGGCGAGAGCCGGGACCAGGATGCCACCGAGGGCGAGGATCACCTGGAGGGCCCACCCGACGACGACGGCCCAGCGGTGGCGGAGCAGACCCGAGGTCGCGACCATGGCGACGGCCATGACGGCGCCGCCGACGATGCCCCACCACGGCTCGATTCCCCAGGGCAGAGCCTTCAGGCCGTAGACCACGAGTCCGCCGAGGAACACGACGATCGACTCGAAGCCCAGGACGACCGCCCCGAGCGACTCGAGGGCTCCGCGGGTGCGGCGCGGGCGCCGCTCCCGGGCGCTCATCCCTGCCACCCGGCCTTCCAGTCCTCGAGGTCGGCGAGACGGATCGCCTCGCCGGCGAGAACCACCGATCCGGCGATGATCACGGCGCGGCGGTCGGACTCGGCGGCCCACGCACGGGCCGCGTCGGCCGCATCCTCGAGCGTCGGGTGCACGGTGACGGGGACGTCGGCCGCCTCGGCCACGTCCGCGATGAGGTCGGGGTCGCCTGCGCGCTCGCTGTCGGGCGCGGTCGCGAACACGCGCGCGACGGCCGGGGTCAGCGTCGAGACGATGCCGACGGTGTCCTTCCCCGCCAGGATGCCGACCACCGCTCCCCACTCGTCGATGTCGAACGCCTCGTCGAGGGCGGCGACGAGGGCGCGGGCCCCGTGCGGGTTGTGCGCGGCGTCGACCAGCACGGTCGGCGCGGTGCCGAGGAGCTGCAGACGGCCGGGCGAGGTCGTGGCGCCGAGGCCGTCCGCGACCACCTCGGCGTTCAGCGGCTGGTCTCCCCCGCCGATGAGCGATTCCACGGCGGCGATGGCCAGAGCGGCGTTCGCCCCCTGGTGCGCACCGTAGAGCGGGAGATACAGCTCGGGGTAGCTCCCCGCGATCCCGCGCACCGTGAGCAGCTGCCCGCCGACCGCGAGGGTCTGCGCCTCGAGCGAGAACCCCTCGCCGGCGAACGCGACGGTGGCATCCATCCTCTCGGCGCGGGCGAGGATCGCCCGGCGCGCCTCCGCGGGCTGAGCCGCCGAGACGACGGCCGCGCCCTGCTTGATGATCCCGGCCTTCACGGTCGCGATCTCCGCGATCGTGTTCCCCAGGCGATCGGTGTGGTCGATGTCGATGGGCGTGAAGACCGCGACATCGCCGTCGGCGGTGTTCGTCGAATCCCACTCGCCGCCCATGCCGACCTCGAGCACGAGGACGTCGATGGGCGCATCGGCGCACGCGACGAACGCGAGCACCGTCAGCAGCTCGAAGAACGTCAGGGGCGCGTCGCCGGCCGCCTCGAGCTCGGCATCCACCATCTGCACGAACGGCTGGATCTCGTCCCACGCGTCGGCGACGGCGGCATCCGCCACCGGTTCTCCGTCGATGAGGATGCGCTCCGTGAAACGCTCGAGATGCGGGCTGGTGAACAGGCCCGTCCGCAGCCCGAGCGACCGCAGCAGGCTCTCGATGATGCGGCTGGTCGAGGTCTTGCCGTTGGTGCCGGTGACGTGGATGACGCGGTAGGTGCGCTGCGGGTCGTCGAGCAGCTCGAGCACGCGGCGCGTGCGCTCGACCCGGGGCTGCACCCACTGCTCGCCCTGCCGCTCCAGGAGTGCGGCGTAGACGCCGTCGGCGCGGGAACGGTCGCTCATGCGGGTGCTCCGATCCGGGCGACGGCGACGGTGACGGGGCCGACGTTCGCGTAGGTCTTGGCCGCGATGACGTTCTCGAACTCGGGCGTGCGGGACTCCCCGCGCTCGATCAGACGTTCGGTGCGGCTCGCGAGCACGACGCCTTCGGCGAGGGTCTCGGATGCCACGCCGGCGAGGTCGAACGCCTGGGCCACGGCCGCGGCGTCCGCGGCATCGTCGAACGTCAGGGTAAGCGCGATGCGGTCGCTCACGTCGAAGCCGGCGGCCTTGCGGGTGTCCTGGATCGCGCGGATCATGTCGCGCGCCAGGCCCTCGGCTTCGAGCTCGGGCGTCGTGGTGGTGTCCAGCAGCACGAAGCCGCCCGACGAGAGCACCGCGAGGGCTTCGCCGTCGGGACGACCGGCCGTTTCGACGACGAGGTCGTACTCGCTCGGCTCGAGCGGGATGCCGCCGGCGACCACCCGACCGTCGACCTCGCTCCAGTCGCCCTCGCGCGCGGCCTTGATGGCCTGCTGCACCTGCTTGCCCAGGCGCGGACCCGCGGCGCGGGCGTTCACCGACAGGCGGTGGGTGATGCCGTACTCGGCGGCGGTGCCCTCCTGCAGGGCGACCTGCTCGACCGCCTTGACGTTCAGCTCGTCGCGGAGGATGTCGTCGAACTGCGCGAGGCCCGCGGCATCCGGGGTCACCACCGTCAGACGCGGCAGGGGCAGGCGCACGCGCTTCCCCTCGCGCTTGCGCAGGGCGTTCGCGACGCTGGAGACGTCGCGGACGGTGTCCATGGCGGTCCGGATGTCCGCTGCCGCCGGGAACGCCGACGCGTCCGGCCAGTCCTCCAGGTGGACGCTGCGGCCACCGGTGAGGCCCTGCCACACGCGCTCGGTGACGAGGGGCAGGAGCGGGGCCGCAACACGGGTCAGCGTCTCGAGCACCGTGTACAGCGTGTCGAAGGCCTCGCGGCTGGACGGGTCGTCGGTGACGCCCACCCAGAACCGGTCGCGCGACCGGCGGATGTACCAGTTGGTCAGCACCTCGGCGAAGTCGCGCAGGCGCTCGGCCGCGGTCGTGGAGTCCAGCCCCTCGAGATCGGCGGCGACGTCGCGGACGAGATCGCCGGTGAGGGCGAGGATGTAGCGGTCCAGCACGTCGGTGGAGTCCGTGCGCCACTGCGCCTCGTAGCCGTCGGAGCCCGAGGCGTTGGCGTAGGTGGCGAAGAAGTACCACGCGTTCCACAGCGGCAGCAGGAACTCGCGCACGCCCGAGCGGATGCCTTCCTCGGTCACGACGAGGTTGCCGCCTCGGAGCACCGAGCTGGACATGAGGAACCAGCGCATGGCATCCGAACCGTCGCGATCGAAGACCTCGCGCACGTCGGGGTAGTTGCGCAGCGACTTCGACATCTTCTGGCCGTCGTTGCCGAGGACGATGCCGTGGCAGGACACCCCCGTGAAGGCGGGACGGTCGAAGAGCGCCGTGGACAGCACGTGCATGACGTAGAACCAGCCGCGAGTCTGCCCGATGTACTCGACGATGAAGTCGGCCGGCGAGTGCTCGTCGAACCACTCGTGGTTCTCGAACGGGTAGTGCACCTGCGCGAACGGCATCGAGCCGGAGTCGAACCAGACGTCCAGGACGTCCTCGATGCGACGCATGGTCGAGCGCCCCGTCGGGTCGTCGGGGTTGGGGCGCGTGAGGTCGTCGATGTACGGACGGTGGAGGTCGACCTCACCCTCCGCGTTGCGCGGCAGGCGGCCGAAGTCCGCCTCCATGTCCGCGAGCGAGCCGTACACGTCGACGCGCGGGTAGTTCGGGTCGTCGCTCTTCCACACCGGGATCGGCGAACCCCAGTAGCGGTTGCGGCTGATCGACCAGTCGCGCGCGCCCTCGAGCCACTTGCCGAACTGCCCCTCCTTGACGTTCTCGGGCACCCAGGTGATCTGCTGGTTGTTCTCCAACAGACGGTCCTTGACCTCGGTCACGCGCACGAACCAGCTCGACACGGCCTTGTAGATCAGGGGGTTCCGGCAGCGCCAGCAGTGCGGGTACGAGTGCTCGTAGGACGCCTCGCGCAAGAGGCGACCGCCCTGCGTCAGCAGGCGGATGAGCGGCCGGTTCGCCTCGAACCACAGCTCCCCCGCGACGTCGGTGACGGCCGACAGGAAGCGTCCGCCGTCGTCGAGCGAGATGATCGTGGGAAGGCCCGCGGCATCCGCGAGGCGCTTGTCGTCCTCGCCGTAGGCCGGGGCCTGGTGGACGATGCCGGTGCCGTCGCTGACGGTGACGTAATCGTCGACGAGGATCCTCCACGCGTCCTGCGTGCCCCACGTCTCGGCGTCGGCGTAGTAGTCGAAGAGGCGGTCGTACGACACGCCGGCGAGCTCGGCGCCGGTGATCGTCGTCTGCACCGCCGCGCGGGCGGCATCCGCCGAGTCGTACCCGAGGTCCTTCGCGTAGCCCGGCAGCAGGTCTTCGGCCAGCAGGTAGCGGTGCGCCATGGCCTCGATCGCCTCGTCGGGCGTGCCGTCGGGCGCGCGGTGCACGTCGGCGGCACCGTTCGGTCCGCCCGGGACGACGGCGTAACGGATGCCGGGACCCACGGCCAGGGCGAGGTTCGTCGGCAGGGTCCACGGCGTCGTCGTCCACGCGAGCGCCCGCACGCCGGTGAGGCCGAGCGCCTCGGCCTTCGCTCCGACGAGGGGGAAGGTGACGGTGACCGACGGGTCCTGGCGCATCTTGTAGACGTCGTCGTCCATGCGCAGCTCGTGGCTGGAGAGCGGCGTCTCGTCGCGCCAGCAGTACGGCAGCACGCGGTAGCCCTCGTAGGCGAGGCCCTTGTCGTGCAGGGTCTTGAACGCCCACAGGACGCTCTCCATGTACGACGTGTCGAGCGTCTTGTAGCCGCGCTCGAAGTCGACCCAGCGCGCCTGGCGGGTGACGTAGTCCTGCCAGTCGCGGGTGTACTCGAGCACCGACTCGCGGGCCTTGCCGTTGAAGACGGCGACGCCCATGCGCTCGATCTCGTCCTTCTCGGTGATCCCGAGCTGCTTCATGGCCTCGAGCTCGGCGGGGAGGCCGTGCGTGTCCCAGCCGAAGACGCGGTCGACCTTCTTGCCGCGCATCGTCTGGAAGCGCGGGAAGACGTCCTTGGCGTAGCCGGTGAGCAGGTGCCCGTAGTGCGGCAGGCCGTTGGCGAACGGCGGGCCGTCGTAGAACACCCACTCCTCGGCGCCGTCGCGGTTCGCGATCGACGCGCGGAAGGTGTCGTCGGCGTCCCAGAACGACAGCGTGTCGCGCTCGATGTCCGGGAACCGGGGGCTCGGGACGACGGATGCCGCGGCGTCGGCGGCCGGGCCGAAGGATGAGGGGCGTGGGTAGGTCATGTCTCTCCGCAGGTTGCGATCCACCTGCGGGGACGATCCGTTCGGACCGCGGTACCACCCCGCATTGCGTCCACCGGAGTGGGCGCCGCTCTCACTGCGGCTGTGACGGGCCTGACCCGCTCGGTTCTACTGGGGGCCGTGACCCTGTTCTTCCGAGAGCTCCCCGGTGATGGCCGGATCGGTGCTGGTGCATCCATTCTACGCGGTCCCCCGCGCCACCGCGGGCGGGTCGGGGAATGCCCCGGGGCGTCGGGGGGTTTCTGGACTCGTGCCAAGATCGACTCCCGTGACTTCTGCTCCTCCCGCTGCCCGTCCGACCTCTTCCGCACCCGCGCGCCGTGTCGCGTGGGCGTCGATGATCGGCACCTCCCTCGAATCGTTCGACTTCTACGTCTACGCCTACTTCGCCGCGTTCTTCGTCGGGCCGCTGTTCTTCGCCCCCCTCGGCCAGGTCGGCGCGACGCTCGCGTCGTTCTCGACGATCGCGCTCGCGTTCGTCGTGCGCCCGATCGGCGCGATCATCTTCGGTCACATGGGCGACCGGCTCGGTCGACGGACGACGCTGCTGTGGACCGTCGCGATCATGGGAGTCGCCACGGGGCTGATCGGCGCCCTCCCCACGTACGCGCAGGCCGGATGGCTCGGCGTCGTGCTGCTCCTGGTGCTGCGCATCGCGCAGGGCCTGTCGCTCGGTGGCGAGTGGGGCGGCTCCATCCTCCTGGCGACCGAGCACTCGAGCCCGGTGAAGCGCGCGTTCTACGCCGCGATCCCGCAGCTCGGATCCCCGGTCGGGTCGATCCTCTCCGCCGCCGTGTTCATCGTCATGACCGTCGCGCTCCCCGCCGACCAGCTCGCCGAGTGGGGCTGGCGGATCCCGTTCCTGCTCGCGCTGCCCCTGCTGCTGGTCTCGCTGTACCTGCGGTGGTCCATCGACGAGACGCCCGTGTTCGAAGACGTCGTCGCCTCGGGTCGGCGTGAGCGCCTCCCCGTCCTGGCGATGTTCCGCGCGCGGCCCGTCGCCGTGGTGATCGCGATCGGCGCCGCGCTGCTGGGCATCGGGTCGTACTCGCTGATGAACACCTACACGATCAACTACGGTGTCGCGCAGCTCGGCTTCAGCTTCCAGGACCTCCTGGTGGCGACCACGATCGGCGCACTGCTGCAGCTGGTCACGATCCCGCTGTTCGGCGCGTGGGCGAACCGCATCGGTTCCGCGAAGGTCGTCGCGTGGGGCGCGCTCGGCACCCTGCTGATCACGTTCCCGATGTACTTCCTGCTGCAGTTCGCGACGTTCCCGATCCTGGTCGCGACGATGATCGTCGGCGGCATCCTCCCGACGATGTCGTGGGCGGCGCTCGGCGGCCTCATGAGCGATCTGTTCCCGGACCACTTCCGGTACTCGGCGCTGTCGCTCACGTACGCGATCGCCGCGACCATCTCGGGCTTCGTCCCGCTGGCGACCACGGCGCTCGGCACGCAGACGGCGTTCGCGTGGTGGCATCCTGGTGTCGTGCTCGCGATCCTCTCGGCCGTCACGCTCGTCGCCGCGTGGGCGGCGTCGCGCCGTCGCCCCGAACCGCTCGAGGCCTGAGTGGTCCGCGCCCGCGGTCCGCTGCCGCCCCGCCTCTCCGCGCCCGACCTGCCCCGGGTGCTCGAGAGCGTCGACGGACTCGGACCGCGGGCGGACCTGCTGGGCACGCGCGTCGTCTCACTCGAGGGTCACGTGGATGCCGCGCACTCGGCGCTCTCGGAGAGCGTGATCGCCGAGGCGTCCGTCGACTCCCTCGACCTGACCGGTGCGTCGCTCGCCGATGTCGAGATCGCCACGCTGCGCGCGACCGAGCTGCTCGCCCGCGACGGGCGCTGGCGGAACGTCGCGGTGATCGGCGGCCGCATCGGCACCCTCGACCTGTCCGGCGCCGAGCTCGACAGCGTGGAACTGCGCGGACTCCGGATCGACTACCTCTCGCTGCGCGGCGCGAGAGTGCGCGACGTCCTCGTCGCCGACTGCGTGATCGGCACGCTCGACCTGCCGCTCGCGACGCTCTCGCGCGTGCGATTCGACGGCTCCCGGGCCGATGAGGTCGACTCCGACGGTCTGCGCGCCGAGCACACCGACCTCCGCGGCCTCGAAGCGCTCTCGTTCGGGCGTCCCGACACCCTGCGCGGCGTCACGCTCACCCACCGTCAGGTGGAGCTGGCCGCCGCCGACTTCGCGCGGGCCTTGGGTATCGACGTGCAGGACTGACCTCGGGCGCCCTCCGCGGCATCCCGGCGTCTCGCCGCCGCCCGATAGACTCGAGCGACATCCCACACTCAGGCACGATCACACGGTGCCGCCTATATCGCTCGAGGAGTACCCATGTCGCTGATTCCGGACAAGCCCGCCCTGGAGGGCCTCGAGCAGAAGTGGGATGCCGCGTGGACCGACCGCGGCACGTACGTCTTCGACCGCGTCCGCGCGGCCGAGCTGGGCCGCGCGGGAGTCTTCTCGGTCGACACGCCTCCGCCGACGGCATCCGGAAGCCTGCACATCGGTCACGTCTTCAGCTACACCCACACCGATGTGAAGGTGCGCTTCGAGCGAATGCGCGGCAAGACGGTGTTCTACCCGATCGGCTGGGACGACAACGGTCTGCCGACCGAGCGTCGCGTGCAGAACTACTACGGCGTGCGCTGCGACCCGTCGCTGCCGTACGACCCTGATTTCACTCCCCCGTTCTCGGGCGGCGACAACAAGAGCAGCAAGGCCGCCGACCAGGTGCCCATCAGCCGCCGCAACTTCATCGAGCTCTGCGAAGAGCTCACCGTCGAGGACGAGAAGGCCTTCGAGGCTCTCTGGCGCGACCTCGGACTCAGCGTCGACTGGGGCCAGACGTACCGCACGATCTCCGACGACTCCATCCGCACGAGCCAGCTCGCGTTCCTCCGCAACGTCGAGCGCGGCGAGGCGTACCAGGCGCTCGCCCCGACGCTCTGGGACGTCGACTTCCGCTCCGCGATCGCGCAGGCCGAGCTCGAGGACCGTGAACAGCCCGCCGCCTACCACCGTCTCGGATTCCACAAGACCGACGGCTCGGGCGACGTGTTCATCGAGACGACGCGTCCCGAGCTGCTCGCCGCGTGCGTCGCACTCGTGGCCAACCCCGACGACGAGCGCTACCAGCCGCTGTTCGGGACGACCGTGCGCACGCCTCTGTTCAACGTCGAGGTGCCGGTGCTCCCGCACCCGCTCGCGCAGCAGGACAAGGGTTCGGGCATCGCGATGATCTGCACCTTCGGCGACGTCACCGACATCATCTGGTGGCGCGAGCTCGACCTCCCCAACCGCACGATCATCGGGAAGGACGGCCGCATCGTGGCCGACGCGCCCGATGTGATCGTGACGGATGCCGCGAAGGCGGCGTACGCGGAATTGGCGGGCAAGACCGTGTTCAGCGCCAAGAAGCGCATCGTCGAGCTGCTGCAGGAGTCCGGCGAGATGGAGGGCGCGCCGAAGCCGTTCACGCACCCGGTGAAGTTCTTCGAGAAGGGCGACCGCCCGCTCGAGATCGTGTCGACGCGCCAGTGGTACATCCGCAACGGCGCGCGTGATGCCGAGCTGCGCGAACGCCTCATCTCGCTCGGGCGCGAGATGTCGTGGCATCCGGACTTCATGCGCGTGCGCTTCGAGAACTGGACCAACGGGCTCACCGGCGACTGGCTCGTGTCGCGCCAGCGCTTCTTCGGCGTGCCGATCCCGGTCTGGTACGGCCTCGACGAGAACGGGGACCGCGACTACGGCCGCGTGCTCACGCCCGACCTCGCGACGCTCCCGATCGACCCGACGACCGACGTGCCCCCGGGCTACACCGAGGACCAGCGCGGCGTCCCCGGCGGGTTCGAGGCCGAGCAGGACATCCTCGACACGTGGGCGACGTCGTCGCTCACGCCGCAGCTCGCCGGCGGCTGGCAGCGCGACGACGAGCTCTGGAACCTCGTCGCGCCGTTCGACCTGCGCCCGCAGGGTCAGGACATCATCCGCACGTGGCTGTTCTCGACGATGCTCCGAAGCGCCCTCGAGGACGACCGCGCGCCGTGGTCGGATGCCGCCATCTCGGGCTTCATCGTCGACCCCGACCGCAAGAAGATGTCGAAGTCCAAGGGCAATGTCGTCACCCCCGCCGACATCCTCCAGCAGCACGGATCCGACGCGGTGCGCTACTGGGCGGCGTCGAGCCGTCTCGGCACCGATGCGGCCTTCGACCCGCAGAATCCGACGCAGATCAAGATCGGTCGCCGTCTCGCGATCAAGCTGCTGAACGCGGCGAAGTTCGTCCTGTCGTTCCCGGTGCCCGAGGGCGCCGAGGTGACGCACGCGCTGGATGCCTCGATGCTGACGACCCTCGACAAGGTCGTCGCCGACGCGACCACGGCGCTGGAGGCGTACGACCACGCCCGCGCGCTGGAGATCACCGAGTCGTTCTTCTGGACGTTCTGCGACGACTATCTCGAGCTCGTCAAGGAGCGCGCGTACGACCGCTCCGACGCCGGCCAGGCATCGGCGGCGCTCGCCCTGCGCACCGCGCTGTCGACCCTGACCCGCCTGTTCGCCCCGGTGCTGTCGTTCGCCGCCGAGGAGGTCTGGTCGTGGTTCGAGGAGGGCTCGGTCCACACCGCGGCCTGGCCTCAGCCGCTCGGCATCCAGGGCGACCCGGTCGTGCTGACCGCCGTCGGTGAGGCGCTCATCGGCATCCGGCGCGCCAAGACCGAGGCCAAGGCCTCCCAGAAGACGCCGGTGCTCTCGCTCACGATCCACAGCCCGAACGTCGAGGCGCTGCGCCTCGCCGAGGGCGATCTACGCGCCGTCGGCCGGATCGAGACGATCACCTTCGTCGAGGCCGACACCACCGCCGTCACCGACATCGTGTTCGCACCCCAGGAGGACTGATGCAACTCGGAACCCGTTGGACCGCCCGCGAGCAGCCCCCGGCTGCCGTGCCCGCGGTGCTGCACGCGCAGATCGCGGCCGTCGAGGCGGCGCTGAACCCGGACGGGCTCAGTGCTCCGGCCCCGCGGTGGACGCTCACCTTCCTCGAGGGGCGCCCGGTCGCCGAGCTCGACACCGGCGTGATCGTCGCGCAGGACGCATCCGGCGAGGTGGTCGTGCGCTACGACGACGAGGACGAGTTCGCCTGAGTGCGGACGAAGGGCCGGGATGCCATGCACCCCGGCCCTTCCTCTTCTTCCAGCGCACGCGGAGGTAGGCCTCTGCCACGAACTCGGGGCGCGCTCCGGCGGCGAGGGCGGTCTCGCGCTGGACGGTGATGTCGATACGTGCCGCGCGAGCGCGCATCCGGGCGTGGGCGTGGTCGGCGAGGATGCGCGACAGCGCCAGCAGAAGCCGCTCGGGCGCGGTCGGTGTCGAGAGGGGTGCGGTGAGGGCGCTCATCGGATGCCTCCTTCGGTGGGGAGCGGGAAGACGTCGGCACGCATGGTGACCACGCGGAGGTCGTCGCCGGTCTGATTCCGGTAGCGGTCGACGGTTTCGGCGATGACGGACTGCAGCCGATCGGCGAGTTCCGCCATCTGGGCGACGGTGAGCCGGGCGCTCGCGGTCGAGATCAGGCTCTTGTCGAGCCACTTCTCGTCTTCCTCCCATCCGTGCGTGACGAACGACATGAGCTGCTGCTGACGAAGCGTGAGCGTCTCGGAGTGCACGGCTTCCATCACCGCGCGTCCGCTCGCGGTGGCGGCCATCTCGGGGTTGATCAGCGTCACCGCGCCCTTCGGGCGCTCCCACCAGCGCTCTCGCGCGGTTCCCCGCCCCGCGACCTCGCGGATCAGGTCCTGTTTGGCAAGAGCCCGCAGGTGGTAGCTGGTCGCGCCGGTGGACTCCCCCGTCAGGGTCGCGAGCCCGCTGGCCGTCTGCGGTCCGTACTGGCTCAGCAGGTCGTAGAGCCGGACGCGGAGCGGGTGCGCCAACGCTCGCAGCGCACCGGCGTCGAGGACGCGCCCCTCGGGACGGGAATCAGAGCTCATGCATGCAAAGATACCTTTGCAACGTCATCATTGCAAACACTTCTTTGGAATCATCCCCACCCGCGGTGACTACGCTGGAGCGATGACGGATGCCGTGACCAATCCCCTCCTCGCTCCGACGCCCCTCCCCTACGATCTGCCGCCGTACGGCAGCATCCGGGTCGAGCACTACCTCCCCGCGTTCCACGAGGCGTTCGCCGCGCAGCGCGCCGAGGTCGACGCGATCACCGCGCAGACCGAAGCCCCGACGTTCGAGAACACCCTCGTCGCGCTGGAGCGCAGCGGCGCACTGCTCGACCGCGTCGCGCGGACGTTCTACACCGTCTCCTCCGCCGACGGCACCGCGGAGGTGCAGGCCGTCGAGGAGGAGCTCGCCCCGCTCATGTCGGCCCACGGCGACGCGATCCAGCTCGACGCGGCGCTGTACGCGCGCGTCACGGCCGTGCACGACGCTCTCGACAGCCTCGACCTGGATGCCGAGAGCCGGTACCTCGTCGAGCGCCGGTATCGCGAGATGTCGCTGGCCGGAGCCGGCCTCGACGACGCGCAGAAGCAGAAGCTCACCGACCTCAACCAGCGTCTCTCCACGCTGACGACGACGTTCGAGAAGAACCTCCTCGCCGACACCAACGAGCTCGCGGTCGTGTTCGACCACGCGGCCGAGCTGGACGGACTGAGCGACGGCGAGCTCTCCGCCGCGGCGCAGGCCGCCACCGAGCGCGGACTCGACGGGCGCTACGTCGTGACCCTCACGCTGTACACGGGGCACCCGTACCTCGCCTCGCTCACGAACCGCGAGAGCCGTCGCCGACTGCTCGAGGCTTCCCGCGCGCGCGGCACCCGCGGGAACGCCCACGACAACCGCGCCACCCTGCGCGACATCGTGCGGCTGCGCGCCGAAAGGGCCGCCCTCCTCGGCTACTCCTCGCACGCCGCCGCGGTGCTCGCCGACCAGACCGCCGGTTCTCCCGAAGCGGTTCACGATCTGCTGCGTCGCCTCGCGGTGCCCGCGGCCGCCAACGCCCGGGCCGAGCAGGCCGCGCTCCAGCGCATCGCTGATGGCGACGGCATCCGGATCGAGGCGCACGACTGGGCGTTCTACACCGAGAAGGTCCGCGCCGAGCAGTACGACCTCGACCGCGCCGCGCTGCGCCCCTGGTTCGAGGCCGAACGCGTGCTGCGCGACGGCGTGTTCTCCGCCGCCGAGCAGCTGTACGGCCTCCGCATCTCCGAGCGCCACGACCTGCAGGGCTACCACCCCGACGTGCGCGTGTTCGAGGTGCACAACGACGACGGCAGCGAGCTCGGACTGTTCCTGCTCGACCTCTACACGCGCGACTCCAAGCGCGGCGGCGCGTGGATGAACTCCATCGTCACGCAGTCGCGCCTGCGCGGCACCGCGCCGGTGGTCGTCAACAACCTGAACGTCAACAAGCCCGCGCCCGGCACGCCGACGCTGCTGACGCTCGACGAGGTCACGACCCTGTTCCACGAGTTCGGTCACGCGCTGCACGGCCTGTTCGCCACGGTGACGTACCCGCACTTTGCGGGCACCGCGGTGCACCGCGACTTCGTGGAGTTCCCGAGCCAGGTGAACGAGATGTGGATCTTCTGGCCCGAGATCCTCGCGCACTACGCGCGGCATCATGAGACCGGCGAGCCGCTCCCCGCCGACGTCGTCGAGCGTCTCCACGCCTCGGAGGCGTTCAACCAGGGCTTCGCCACGAGCGAGTACCTCGCGGCATCCTGGATCGACCAGGCGTGGCACGGCCTCTCCCTCGACGAGGCCGCTGCCGACATCGACGTCGCGGAGTTCGAAGCGCGCGCCCTCGCCGACATCGGCCTCGACAACCCGGTGGTCCCCACCCGCTACGCCTCGACGTACTTCGCGCACGTGTTCTCGGGCGGATACAGCGCCGGGTACTACTCGTACATCTGGAGCGAGGTCCTCGACGCCGACACCGTGGAGTGGTTCCGCGAGAACGGCGGCCTCACGCGCGAGAACGGTGACCGGTTCCGCCACCGTCTGCTGGGCGTCGGAGGTTCGGGCGACCCGCTCGAGGCCTACCGCGATTTCCGCGGACGGGATGCCGAGATCCAGCCGCTGCTCGAGCGCCGGGGTCTCACGGTCTGAACAACGACGGTCCCGGTCGCGAGCGCGACCGGGATCGTGGGCGTCGTGTGTCAGGCGCTCTTGCGCTTCTGCGCCAGCACCAGGGTCGCGGGGGCGCGGTCTTCGACCGACGCGCGCGTGATGACGACCTTCGCCACGTCTTCCGCCGACGGGATGTCGAACATCACCGGACCGAGCACGTCTTCGAGGATCGCACGGAGCCCTCGCGCACCGGTCTTGCGCGCCACGGCGAGGTCGGCGATCGCGCGCAGCGCGTCTTCCTCGAACTCCAGCTGGACGCCGTCGAGCTCGAACATGCGCTGGTACTGCTTGACGAGCGCGTTGCGCGGGGCCGTGAGGATCTCCATCAGCGCGTCCTGATCGAGGGGCGAGACGGATGCCACGACGGGGAGACGCCCGATGAATTCGGGGATCAGACCGAACTTGTGCAGGTCTTCCGGCAGCACCTCGCTGAAGAGGTCGGGCGCGTCCTCCTTGCGGTGGAGGGGCGCGCCGAAGCCGACGCCGTGCTTGCCGACGCGAGAGGAGATGATCTCTTCCAGCCCGGCGAAGGCGCCGGCCACGATGAACAGGACGTTCGTCGTGTCGATCTGGATGAACTCCTGATGCGGGTGCTTGCGGCCGCCCTGCGGCGGAACGGAGGCGACCGTGCCCTCGAGGATCTTCAGCAGTGCCTGCTGCACGCCCTCACCCGAGACGTCGCGCGTGATCGAGGGGTTCTCGGCCTTGCGGGCGATCTTGTCGACCTCGTCGATGTAGATGATGCCGGTCTCGGCGCGCTTCACGTCGAAGTCGGCGGCCTGGAGCAGCTTGAGGAGGATGTTCTCGACGTCTTCACCGACGTAGCCGGCCTCGGTGAGGGCCGTGGCATCCGCCACCGCGAAGGGCACGTTGAGACGCTTCGCGAGCGTCTGCGCGAGATAGGTCTTGCCGCACCCGGTCGGCCCCAGGAGCAGGATGTTGCTTTTGGCGATGTCGATCTCTTCGGCGCGCTGCTCGGCGGGCTGCAGGGTGCCGAGCGCACGCACGCGCTTGTAGTGGTTGTAGACGGCGACGGCGAGGGCGCGCTTCGCGGGCTCCTGCCCGACGACGTACTCCTCGAGGAAGCCGAAGATCTCACGGGGCTTCGGAAGGTCGAAGTCGGCGACCTCGCCCGTCGAGGACTCGGCCATGCGCTCTTCGATGATCTCGTTGCACAGCTCGACGCACTCGTCGCAGATATACACGCCCGGACCGGCAATCAGCTGCTGCACCTGCTTCTGGCTCTTGCCGCAGAAGGAGCATTTGAACAGATCGGCGCTCTCTCCGATGCGTGCCATGCCCGTGCCTCCTCATTCCCGGCCCCACGCCGGAGTGACTTTGAGCCTAACCGGTGCCCGGGACATTCGAGGGTATTTGCGCGAGCGCCGTCGCCGTGATCGCCACGGGCGGACATATGGGCCGCCCTTCGGGGTCCCGTCATCCGTCTCCCCCACCCCTCTTCGCGTGAGTCGCCAAGATCTGTCGCCTCCATCAGGCGGGAGGCGATGAATCTTGGCGACTCACGCGCGAAGAACCCGCCGGACACGACGATGCCCCGCCGGACGGCTCCGGCGGGGCATCGGGTGGAGCAGGTCAGGCGGTCAGGGCCGCCGGGACGCGCTTGCGGCTCGTCAGCACCTGGTCGACGATGCCGTACTCGAGCGCCTCCTGAGCGGAGAGGATCTTGTCGCGGTCGATGTCCTTATTGACCTTCGCGACTTCCTGACCCGTGTGGCGGGCCATCGTCTCTTCGAGCCACGTGCGCATGCGCATGATCTCGGCCGCCTGGATCTCGATGTCCGACGCCTGACCGTGACCGGACTCGCCGACGGCGGGCTGGTGGATCAGGATGCGGGCGTTCGGGAGGGCGAGGCGCTTGCCGGGGGCACCGGCCGCGAGCAGAACGGATGCCGCGGACGCCGCCTGGCCGAGCACGACCGTCTGGATCTGGGGCGAGATGTACTGCATCGTGTCGTAGATCGCCGTCATGGCCGTGAAGGAACCACCGGGCGAGTTGATGTACATGATGATGTCGCGGTCGGGATCCTGCGACTCGAGCACGAGCAGCTGGGCCATGACGTCGTCGGCCGAGGCGTCGTCGACCTGGACGCCCAGGAAGATGACGCGGTCCTCGAAGAGCTTGTTGTACGGGTCCTGGCGCTTGTAGCCGTAGGCCGTCCGCTCCTCGAACTGGGGCAGGATGTAGCGGCTGCTCGGCATGTGTGCGGCGCCGCCGCCGAAGGTGGGAGTGTGCATTGTGGTGTCCTTTCCTCTCGCCCTCGGCCTCAGGCCGCGGTCCCGCCGCCGCCGGCGACGTCGCTTGCGTGCTCGCGCATGTGGTCGACGAAGCCATACTCGAGCGCCTCGGCGGCGCTGAACCAGCGGTCGCGGTCGCCGTCGGCGTTGATCTGCTCCACGGTCTTGCCGGTCTGGGCGGCCGTGATCTCGGCGAGACGCTTCTTCATGTCGAGGATGAGCTGCGCCTGCGTCTGGATGTCGCTCGCGGTACCGCCGAAGCCGCCGTGCGGCTGGTGCAGCAGCACGCGGGCGTTGGGCGTGATGTAGCGCTTGCCCTTGGTGCCGCTGGTCAGCAGGAGCTGGCCCATCGAGGCGGCCATGCCGATGCCGACGGTCACGATGTCGTTCGGGACGAACTGCATGGTGTCGTAGATCGCCATGCCGGCCGTGATCGAGCCGCCGGGCGAGTTGATGTAGAGGTAGATGTCCTTCTGCGAGTCCTCTGCCGCGAGCAGCAGGATCTTGGCGCAGATCTCGTTGGCGTTCTCGTCACGCACCTCCGAACCGAGCCAGATGATGCGGTCCTTGAGCAGCCTGTCGAAGACGCTCGTTGCCATAAGGGGTTCGGGCATGTGTGCTCCTCTTCCGGTGATCTGCAACGAATCTACCGGCGCGGTTCGGGGCGGGTCGCCGTGTTCGCCGCGGGCGGATCAGGCGTGTCCGTCCGCGATTTCGCGGGCGTATCCGGTCACTGATCGCGTGTAGCGCGGCAGGTGCGGGGCGAGGGCCTGAAGGGCGATGGATGCCGCCCGCTCGGACTCCCCCGACGACACCAGTGCGAGCGCGTAGAACGCCGCCGCGGCATCGTGCAGCTGTCCGCGCGGCTCGCGCTCGTACTCGGCGCGCAACAGCTCTCGTGCCTCGTCGATCTTGCCGAGGTTGCGGATGGTGCTGGCGAGCTGGATCGTCGCCTGCGTGCGGCGCTCGTCGTCGAGCCCGCCGGCCAGCGCCCGGCGGTACAGCACCTCGGCTTCGGCCTCGAGCCCGGCGGAGTCCCGGGCGCCCGCGCGCTCGAAGAGGGCGACCGGGTCGTCCTCGGGCCGTTCGCCCGCGAGGGAATCGATGCGCTCGATCACCTGCAGCTCGGTCAACGACGTGTCGTCCCAGACCGCGTCGACGCGTTCCTGCCAGTCGCTCATGGGTGCTCCCTCTCGTGTCGTGCGGTGCGGCGTGTGCCTCGGCCGCAGTCAGGTTCGGTGTCCAAGACACGCCGTTCGACGCTCGCCACATCGGCGTGTTTTGGACACTCGGTTGTCGAGCCGGAACGAGAACAGGGGGCGGATGCCGTGGCATCCACCCCCTGTCGACGAACCGGACGAGTCTTACTCGCTGTCGGCGGCCTTCTTCTTGGCGGGAGCGCGCTTCTTGGCGGGAGCCTTCTTGGGGGCCTCCTCGGCGGGGGCCTCTTCGGCCTCGACGACGGCGTCCGCGTCGGCGGCCGCGTCGGCGATCTCCTGCGCCTCTTCGACGACCTCGTCCTCGGCGTCCGTGGGCTCCTCGCCCTCGACGGCGACGAAGCCGGTCAGGTCGACGGGCTTTCCGTTGCTGTCGACGACGGTGACCTTGCCGAGCGCGATCGCGAGCGCCTTGTTACGGGCGACCTCTCCGACCATGGCGGGCAGCTGGTTGCCCTGCTGCAGCGCGTTGACGAAGTCCTGCGGAGCCATGCCGTACTGCGCGGCCGACTGGATGAGGTACTGCGTGAGCTCGTCCTGCGAGACCTGGACGTTGGCGTCCTCGGCGATCTTGTCGAGGATCATCTGGGTGCGGAACTGCTTCTCGCTGGCCTCGGTGACCTCGGCACGGTGCACGTCGTCCTCGAGGCGGTTCTCGCCCTCGAGGTGCGTGTGGACCTCGTCCTCGATGAGCTGCGGCGGCACGGGGATCTCGACGGCCTCGATGAGGGCCTCGACGAACTTGTCGCGCGCCGCGGCACCCTGCGTGAACACCGACTGCTCGGACACGCGGCCCGCGAGCGAAGCGCGCAGCTCTTCGAGCGTGTCGAACTCGGATGCCATCTGGGCGAAGTCGTCGTCGGCCTCGGGCAGCTCGCGCTCCTTGACGGCCGTGATGGTGACGGAGACCTCGGCCTCTTCGCCGGCGTGCTCGCCGCCGACCAGCTTCGAGCGGAACGTGGTCTGCTCGTCGGCCGTGAGCGAGTCGATGGCCTCGTCGATGCCCTCGAGCAGCTCGCCGGAGCCGACCTCGTACGACACGCCCTCGGCGCGGTCGATCTCGTTGCCGTCGATCGTGGCGACGAGATCGAGCTCGACGAAGTCGCCCTTCGCAGCCGGACGGTCGACGGTCACGAGCGTGCCGAAGCGGGCGCGCAGGCGGTCGAGCTCGGCATCCACGGCGGCGTCGTCGGTCTCGACGGCGTCGACGGTGACCGTGATGGTGTCGTAGGCGGGGAGCTCGAACTCGGGACGCACGTCGACCTCGACGTCGACGACCAGGTCGCCCGAGTAGTCCTTGAGCTCGGGCAGTTCGACGATCTCGGCGCTCGGGCGACCGATGACGCGGAGCTCCTGGTCCTCGACGGCCTGGCGGTAGAACCCGTCGAGACCCTCGTTGACCGCGTGCTCGATGACGGCGCCACGGCCGATGCGCTGGTCGATGATGGGCGCGGGCACCTTGCCCTTGCGGAAGCCGGGGATCTGAACGTCCTGCGCGATGTGCTCGTACGCGTGGGCGATGCTCGGCTTGAGCTCTTCGGGCGAGACCGTGATGTGGAGCTTGACCCGGGTCGGGCTGAGCTTCTCGACGGTGCTGTTGACCATGCGGTGTGTTCTCCTTGTGTGGCCCGCGCGCACGCGGGGGCCGGCTAGGCCTGTGGTCTGTGGGGCCGTTGCGTCGGGGCGACAGGATTTGAACCTGCGGCCTCCCGCTCCCAAAGCGGGCGCTCTACCAAGCTGAGCTACGCCCCGGGGCGACGCGCAGGACGCGTTCGACGAAACGACCCCTGGAAGTCTAGTCGATCGAGGTGTGGGGGCCGGTCTGGGAGTCGATCGGATGCCATGTGCTTCGCCGGGACGCGTCGATCGGGCGACGTGGCCCCGGGCGCGAGAACAGGGGATGCCACGGGAACAGCCCGTTTCGGACGATGATCGCCTGTTCCGGGCACATGCCCTGTTCCGGCGACGTCGGTGTCCGTGGCACCCGCGGACGTGAAGTAGAGTTGTCCACGCTGCGGTTAGCCGCCGCGGGGATGTAGCTCAATGGTAGAGCCTCAGTCTTCCAAACTGATGGTGCGGGTTCGATTCCCGTCATCCCCTCCACATCACGCTCGACTCGATGCCGGCCCGCCCCTTCCGGAGCGGGCCGGCATCGTTCGTCAGCCGCCCAGAGTGCTGCAGGCGACCTCGTTGCCGTTGACGATCACGGTGCCCGTGAAGCCGGCAACCTCGCAGGCCTGGTATGCGGCGGCGCCGAAGCCGATGGCCGTGACGATCAGGATGGCCACGATGATCCCGACGACCGTGAGCACCGCGCCCACGATGATCGCCGCGACGGCGAAGCCGTTCTTGTGCCCGGCCTTACGGCTCTGCACCAACGCCACGATGCCCAGGATCAGCCCGATGACATTGAAGAAGATCGCGACGATGAGGGCCACGATGCCCAGGGTGCGACCGGGGACGGGAGCGGCGGCGGGCCGGGTGTTTTCGACGGACATGGTTCCTCCAGAACGATCCTGTTGACTCCGTACGAATCGGACACTAGCGGTCGGAACCCGATCCTGGGTGTCTCCTATGAGCGAGTCTTCGTTCGAGTCGGGCGTCCTCCGCGGTCGTGCGATCAGGGAGCCGGCTGTCCGGGAGACGAGTGGTCACGGCGCCCGAGAGGCGGCTCAGCCCCTGCCCAGCGCGGCGCGGAACGACTCCGGCAGCACCACGTTCTCCCCCGCTCCCGCGAAGAAACCCGCCACCTGCTCCGGCCGGTATCCGGCGATCCCGCAGCCGACCTCGGTCACGAGGAACCGCAACTCCGGATGATCGGCCGCGAAAGCGACGAAACGCCGCGCCTGGTCCTCGAACACGGCCAGCCCCGACATCGTGTCGATGCCGTACGACTGGCCCTGCAGCCCCTCGGACTGGCCCCACACGGCACCGAAACGGTCGAGGGCGAACCGCGCGGCGCCGCCCCCGTGCGCGCCGGAGGCGTTGGATCCGAAGACGAAGACTTCGCCGGGCTCGAGACGAGTGATGTGCATGGCGTCACGCTACGCAGATCGGGCGCGCCGTCGAGGGGGTTGTGGGGCAGTGTCACACAGCCGACACACAGGTGTGGTACGAATGGCGCGTGGTCGCCCGAGACCACGGAACGCTCGTCGCAGGGGTGCGGCGGGCGCGGCGCGTGCCGTTATGGGGGGAAACATGACCACGTCTTTCCGTGCGCGTGCACGACGATACGTCTCGAGCGCCGTGGCGCTGACTCTGGCGGTGTCGCTGAGCCTGGCGGTCGCCCCCGCCGCGACGGCGGCGCAGCCGACGCCCACGCCCGCGCCGACATCGGTGTCGAGCCCGAGTCCGACGCCGACCGGCTCGAAGGCGGCATCCCCGAGCCCGACGGCGGCGCCGTCCGCGACCCCGACGAAAACGGCCGCACCGACGCCCACGCCGACGAACACGGCGGTCGCCACGCCCAGCCCGACGAAGACGGCGACCCCGACGCCCACGCCGACGAAGACACCTACGCCGACGAAGACACCCACGCCGACGCCGACCCCGACCCCGACCGCTCCGCAGCTCATGTCGATCGCCGGTCGCATCTCGGCGCCCAGTGGCTCGACACTGCCCACGACCGGGATCGTCGTCCGGGCTTTCCCTGCCAACGACCCGTGGCGCGAGGCCGCCTCCACGACCGCGGCGTCGACGGGCAAGTACACGCTCAGCGGTCTGCCCGCGGGATCGTACGTTCTGCAGGTCGACACGGATCCCGGCACGGGTCTCCTCGACGAGTGGTACAACGACAAGTCGGACCGGTACTCCGCCGACAGAGTGTCCCTCGTCGCCGGGGTGAACAAGACCGGGGTCAATGTGACCCTCGCCAAGGCGGCATCCATCTCGGGTCTTGTGACCGTTCCGGCCGGCACGCCCGGAGGCGCGAGCAGTGTCTTCGTGGCCGCCTATGACGCGTCCCGCAGCTGGGTCGGGTCGGCGAACGTCGACGAAGACGGCACCTACACGATCGGATCGCTGCCGGCAGGGCCGATCGCGCTCCAGTTCACCGCGACGTCCGACAGCGGTCTCCTCGACGAATGGTTCGACGATAAGCGGGACTTCGCCTCCGCCGACGCGATCACGCTCGCACCGGGAGAGAAGCGCACAGGGGTGGATGCCGGCCTCGCCAAGGGTGCCACCATCAGCGGGCGGGTGTCCGTCCCCTCCGGAGTCACGATCGCGGACTGGACGATCCGCGTCACCGCCGTCAGCGCCGATGGGGACTGGGTGAAGAGCGCCTACGTCGCATCCGACGGAACGTACCGACTCTCCGGTCTGGATGCCGGGGACTACCGGCTGCAGTTCGACGCCGACTCGACGACGGGGCTGCTGGACGAGTGGTACAACAACGCGACCGGGTTCGACACCGCGAGGGTCGTGACCGTCGCGGCGGGCGCCGCACGCGCCGGGGTGAACGTGACACTCGCCCGTGGAGCGTCGATCTCCGGCCGACTGTCGGTGCCCGCAGGCTCCTCGCCCACCGACGTCACCGTGCAGGTCTCCGACGCGACGCAGGAAACGGTCGGCTTCGCGAACGTCGCCTCCGACGGCACCTACTCCGTCCGGGGTCTGCCGAGTGGGAGCCTGCGGGTCCACTTCACGGCGATGTCCCCGTCAACGTTGCAGTCGGAATGGTGGGATGACAAGCCGGACTTCGCCTCCGCCACGCCCGTCGTGCTGACCGCGGCGCAGGCACGCACCGGCGTCGACGCGACTCTCGCGCCGGGCGCATCGATCTCGGGCAGAATCACGGCACCCGCGGGATACGCGGTCGCGGGCGGGTCCGTCGAGGTTCACACGTCGGAGTTCGGCCCATCGGTGTGGGGGAACATCGCCGCCGACGGCTCGTACTCCGTCACCGGTCTGCCCGCGGGGACGTATCGAGTCGAATTCCGGCCGCCGTGGAACTCCGCACTTCTGCCGGAGTGGTACGACGACGCGTCCCGGTACGCCGACGCCTCCCCCATCACCCTGACGACGGGACAGACCCGCGCCGGCGTCGACGCCGCGTTCGCGCTCGGGGGGACGATCACCGGCACGGTGACGGTTCCCGCCGGCACTCCGCGTGGATCGAACGGAACCACCCTGCGGGTCTCCGCATCCCTCGACTCGGGCGGATCGGGAGGCTACTTCTCCGCCGAGGTCGCTCCCGACGGTTCCTACGCGCTGCGCGGTCTCCCGGCGGGACAGTATCGCGTCTCCTTCCAGTCGCCCGACGCATGGGGGCTCATCGACGAGTACTACGACGATGCGACCGGCTACTACGACGCGACGCTCGTGCCGGTGGCATCGGGTCAAACGGTGTCGGGTGTCAACGCGGCGCTGGCCGCCGGGGGAAGTATCTCGGGACGCGTGACCCTTCCGTCCGGCGTCAAGGTCGACTCGATGCAGTACCGCGTCACCGCCTACGGGCCGCAGATGAGCTACGTGGACTCCGTCGGGATCAATTCCGACGGGACCTACGCCCTTCGAGGACTTCCCGCGGGGACGTACCGACTCGAATTCTCCACACCGCCCGACTCCGTCGTCTTGCCCGAGTGGTACACCGACAAGTCCCAGTTCTGGTCCGCGGACTCCCTCACGCTCTCGGCGGGGCAATCCCTGGTGAACGTCGATGCCGTCCTGGACAAGGCCGGTGCGATCAAGGGCTTCGTGCGCGACGCCGCGGGCGCGGCGGTCGCGGACGCGCAGGTGAGTCTCTACGCGCGTTCCGGCACGGTCTGGGAGTGGCAGGCGTCTGTCATCGCGGACAGCACCGGAGCCTACGTGTTCACGGGGCTGGGCCCGGCGACGTACACCCTCGAGTTCACTCCGCCGGCGGGCTCGGCCGTGCTCCCGGAGTGGTGGAACGACTCACCCGATCAGGGCACCGCGACCGGCATCGGTCTGACCGCGGGTCAGGTGCGGGGCTCCCTCGTGGCCACGCTGGCGACGGGCGGAACGGTCACGGGCGCGGTGCGCTCCGCCGACGGTTCGCCCCTCGCCGATGCCGAGATCCGCGTGAGCAGTCGCGCGGGCCTCGCTCTCGCGTCCGGGCGGACCGATGCGGCCGGTGCGTATGTCGTCGCGGGCCTGCCTGCCGGGGACGCCGCCGTGGCCGTGGTCACCTCGGCCGGCCAGACCTTCGCGAACGGCGCTACCTCGCTGGTCTCGGCGTCGTTCCAGGCCGTCGTGCCCGGTCGGTCGACGACGGTCGACATCGCGCTCGGCGGGCGATCGATCACCGGTGTCATCAGCGCGGCCGACACCGGTGCCCCCCTCGCAGGCGGCACAGTCACGCTGTACTCCGCGACGGGCGCGATCGGCGCGGAGGCCACCATCGGCAAGACGGGCGCCTACGCGTTCCGCAACGTGCCCCGGGGCACGTACGCGGTGCTCATCCGCCCGGCGAGCGAAGCCTACGCTCCGACGTGGTCCGACGGCGCGTCCTCGTCCGCCGACGCCGACTACTTCTCCATGAGCACCTCCTCGCTGAAGAAGAACTTCTCGGTCCTGCGTGCCGGGAGCATCACGGGGAAGGCCACGTCCGCACAGCAGTGGGGACTCACTCTCGAGCTCTGGCAGTTCACGGCCGGCACCTGGACGTGGATCGACTCGAGCTGGAGTCAGAACGGCACGGCTTTCACCTTCGCAGGCCTCGCCCCCGGGGTGTACGCGGTGACGGCGTTCTCCGAGCACAGAGGCGACCCGGAGGCGGCGCCACGGATCGATGTCGGCGCCGGGGCGACGGTCGACGTGGGCACCGTGACCAACGTCCCCGCCGCCGCCGGCATCCTCAGCGGGACGGTCGCCGGGATCACGGCGGCATCCAACGTCCGGGTCCTCGCCACGGCAGCGGATGGGAAGAGCTACTCCGCGGACGTCCAGCGCAAGATCGACAAGACCTTCGCGTACTCATTCCCGGCGCTGCCGAGCGGCTCGTACACGGTCCGCGTCACCTCGCCCGCGGCCCCGGTCGCCTGGTACGGCGGCAGCGACGCCGCATCCGCGCGAAGGGTGGTGGTGACCACCGGGGGGACGACGACGGCGAGCGTGACCGTCGCCGCGGGAACGGCCAGCCTCGTCGGCACGATCACCGGCCCCGGAGGCGCAGGAGTCGCGGGCACCTCGGTCTCGCTCGTCGAGGTCGGTGCCACCGGGGACTCCGTCGACAGCAGATACATGGTCACCGGCGCCGACGGGCGGTATGCGTTCCCATCGATGCTCGTCCCCGGACATTCGTATCGCGTCAGCGCGAGCGGGCCCACCGGGATGGTCGATGCCCGCCTCGTGGCCCGCGCAGGTTCGCAGACCCAGGATCTGGTCTTCGCGGCAGGCGCGCGCGTGAAGGGAACGGTCGTGGATGCCGTGAGCGGCGCCGTCGTGGCGGGGGCGCCGGTGCGCGTCGTCCGTGACGGTGATACCGGAAGCTACGACGGTTTTCCCACGGTCACGGATTCGAAGGGCCGCTACGACATCCCGAACCTCCCGAGCGGGACCTATCGCGTCCAGGTGGGGGCGTGGGGTGACAGCGGCTCCGCCCCGAGTGGTGCGGGCGCCGCGTACGGTCCCGAGTGGATCGACGATGCCGTGACGCAGAGTGCGGCGAAGCCGCTGGTGCTCTCCGCCGGGGCGGTGGTCACCGCTCCCACGACGCGGCTGTCCGCGGGCGGCGTGCTCACCGGACGGGTACGTGCCCCGGTCGCCGGCGGAGGGTACGCGTGGGTGACCGATGCCCACGTGACGGTGAAGAGCGTCACCGGTGAGACGGTCCTCTCCGGTGACGCGAGCCCGTCGGGCTCACCCGGCGCGTTCTCCCTCGTGCTCGCACCGGGGACGTATCGCCTGTGTGCTTCGGTTCCCGACGGGGGACCGGGTCACGCCCGGTTCACCGAGGTCTGCAACAGTTCGACGGTCACGGTGGTGGCGGGCGCGACGACGCCGAGCACGACGGTGACTCTGACGGAACGGAAAGGCTGAGCCCGCCACCCCGAGGACCGCGTGTCTCCGACATCCGTCGAGGGCCGCGGTCCCGGGGGGATCGCCACGACGACGTACGCTCGGAACGGTGATCGCCTGGGTGAGCCGGTGGCAGGTCCCCGTCTACCTCGGGGCGATGTTGGTGGGCGCCGCCGGAGGCCTGCTCGCTCCGAGCACCTCCGCGATCTCGGAGGCACTCGTCACGCCCGCGTTGATCGTTCTGCTGTTCGCGACATTCCTCGCGGTGCCGTTCGCGACGATCCGACGCGCACTCCGCGATGTGAGGTTCCTCGCGGCCGTCCTGGTCGTGAACTTCCTCCTGGTGCCGATCCTCGTCTTCGGGCTGTCGCGCTTCGTCGCCCACGACCAGGCCCTCCTCGTGGGGGTCCTGCTGGTCCTTCTCACCCCGTGCATCGACTACGTCGTGGTCTTCACACGCCTGGCGGGCGGCGACGCCTCCCGACTGCTCGCTGCGTCACCGGTTCTCATGCTCGCGCAGATCGCGCTGCTGCCCGTCTACCTCGCACTCTTCGCCGGGCCGGACGTCCTCGGGATGGTCGATGCCGGACCTTTCGTCGCCGCGTTCCTCCTCTTCATCGCGCTGCCGATCAGCCTGGCGGCCGTGACGCAGGCGTTCGCACGACGGTTCGCCCCGGTGCGCGTGGTCGAACGGACGATGGATGCCGCCATGGTCCCGCTGCTCGCCGTCACGCTGGCCGTCATCGTCGGAGCGCAGATCGACACCATCCGCACTCACGCCGCGCAGCTGATCGGCGTCGTGCCGATCTACGTCGCGTTCCTCTGCGCTGCGCCGGTGCTCGGCATCCTGATCGCCCGGGTGTTCCGGCAGGATGTCGCCACGTCCCGTGCGACGGTGTTCTCCGGCTCGACGCGCAACTCGCTCGTGGTCCTGCCCCTCGCCTTGGCCTTGCCGGAGCCGCTCCGGCTCGCTTCCGCGGTGGTCGTGACGCAGACCCTCGTCGAGTTGGTCGGCATGGTCGTGCTCGTGCAGGTCGTCCCGCGGCTGATCCGACCGGCCTGAGCGGAGTTCCGACCTGCGCCTGGGGCAACGGACATGTGACCGTCATCTGGCTGGGTTATCGTGGCGGCCGACGAGAGGGGCTCCGTGGCGCGATCGGTGAAGGCGAGGCGAACCGTGGTCATCCTCGTCGTGGTCGCTCTGGTGGCGATCTCGGCGACCGCGGTGCTGCTGGTCCTGCGGTCCAATCCGGGACCCCTGTCGGTGACCAGCCCTTCGCTGCTGTTCTCCTCGGCATCCGATGTCCGTATCGTGCTCGGGAACTCCCACGGTGCCGTGACGTGGACGCTGCACTCCCGCTCCGGTGCGGAGATCGCGAGCGGCGAGGAGCCCGGAGGGCCCGGTGCGACGATCGCGCCCCCGGTGCCTTCCGACGGCTTCTACAGCCTTGAGCTCGCCGACGACCGCGACACCCTCGATGTGAATCTCCTGGTCAATCCGACACCTGAGAGGACCGACCGGTTCTTCTCCGTCGCGACCCACTGGGGCAAGTCGTCCTTCGCCGCCGATACCTGGCCCGTCGATGCCACGGCATCCCTGTTGAGCGGACTCGGCTTCCGTGAGGTGCGCGACGAGACGTCGTGGATGAGCGTCGAGCGGGTGCGCGGCGAGTTGGTGATCCCGGCCCACGCGGCGGATCTGTACACCGTGACCCAGGACAACGGCATGAAGATGCTGTTCGTCGCCGGGTACGGGAACCCCGTGGCCTACCCGGAGGACATGAAGGAGACTCTGTCGCCGCCGACCACACCCGAAGGGCGTCAGGGGTACGTCGACTACATCAACGCCGTCCTGGACGCCGACCCCCAGATCGACAAGGTCGAGGTGTGGAACGAGTTCAATCGCCCGCAGCGCAACACGAGCGAGTGCCAGAGCGGCGGCTGTTACGCCACGCTGGTGAAGGCCGTGTACAAGGGGGTCAAGGCCCGTCACCCGCACGTCCAGATCGTCGCCGGGAACACGTCCGGCACTCCCCTGCCGTGGTTCAGCGCCTTCATCGACGCCGGCGGGCTGCGGTACAGCGACATGCTGTCCACGCACGGCTACGCCCGCGACCTCGACACGACGATGGCCGACGTCACCGCCCTGGACGCCCTCGTCAAGAAGCGCAACGGCGGTGTCTCCAAGCCGATCATCGTGAGCGAGATCGGTGTCTCCAACACTACGTCGACAGCCCGAAGCGGAAACATCGCGCGGGTCCAGACCGAGGAACAGGCCGCGACCGCCCTGGTGAAGATCTTCGTCGGACTCCGGGCCGAGTCGGCGGTGGCACAGACCGTCTGGTACGACGGCGTCGACGACGGAACCCGTCCGGACGAAACCGAGGACAACTTCGGCCTGTTCCGCCAACCGACCGACACGGTCACGGCATTCCAGCCGAAGCAGAGCGCGGCCGCCGCCGGCTACTTGATGCGGCAACTCCAGGGCTACCGATTCGACTCGCGCCAGTCGCTCGGATCGGATGTCTGGATGTACACGTTCGTCGACGCGAACGGCGCCCAACGCCGGATCCTGTGGCGCGATGCGCCCTACGCGGACACCGACACGGGACCCGCGACCGTCGCCGTCACCGTCCGGTCCGGATACCGCACGACGATGTCCTCGGTGACGGGCGAGGCGATGGATTCGCAACTGGCGCCGGGGACGTCGCGGATCTCGGTCGGCACCGAGCCGGTTTACCTCGATGAGGCGGCCCCGGCGTCCTGAGGGGTCAGGTCGCGGAGCGAGGTCGAGCGCTCAGTCGCCGCGCACGGCGCTCGCGTGCCGTTCGACGTGGGCGAGGTACGTCTGCGCGTTGCGGAGGATGCCGGCCCGCTCCTCGGGCGTCAGTGCGCGCCGGACCTTGGCGGGGACCCCGGCGACGAGCGATCCCTCCGGGACCACCGTGCCCTCGAGGACGACCGCTCCCCCGGCGACGAGGCATCCGGGTCCGATCTCGGCGCCCGAGAGCACGACGCTCCCCATGCCGATGAGCGAACCGTCGCCGATCGTGCAGCCGTGGACGACGGCGTTGTGGCCCACCGACACGTCGGCTCCGATCGTCACCGGACGCCCGCGATCGACGTGCACCGAGACGTTGTCCTGCAGGTTGCTCCGCGGTCCGAGCGAGATCGCGGCGCTGTCGCCGCGCACGACGGCGTTGTACCAGACGCTCGACCCCTCGCTCAGGGTGACCGCGCCGATCACGCGGGCCCCGGATGCCACGAACGCCGTCGCATGCACCTCCGGCGCCGCATCGGGAAGGGCGAGGACCGTGGCATCCGGAGCGATCGTCATGCGCCGACACTATCGCGCGGGTGAGGTGAGGATTGCCTTTCCACCAGGGATTTAGCCGAGCCTCATCTTGCTTGCGGAATGTTCGGGCGTGAGTAGCGTTGGTGTCATCACGACTTCGGTACAACACTCAGGAGACCTCATGAGCACCGTTCAGACGCCCGCCGCCACCACCGTCGACTCGACCATGGCCTCCAGCACCGCGCAGTTCCTCTCGCCGATCGTCCTCGGCCTCGAAGCCCTCGTCGTCAACGGCAAGCAGGCGCACTGGCACGTCCGCGGCGCCAACTTCATCGGCGTGCACGAGCTCCTCGACACCGTCGTCGCCCACGCGCAGGACTGGGCCGACCTCGCCGCCGAGCGGATCGTCGCCCTCGGCCTGCCGATCGACTCGCGTCTGTCGACCGTCGCCGCCAAGGCGAAGGAGACCGCCGTCCCGGCCGGCTTCGCGCAGTCCGACGTCGTCATCCGCGCGGTGATCGCCGACATCGACGCCGTCCTCGTCGACATCCAGACCGCCATCGACGGCCTCGACGAGACCGACCTGTCGAGCCAGGACGTCGCGATCGAGATCAAGCGCGGCCTCGACAAGGACCGCTGGTTCCTCTTCGCGCACCTCGCGGCCTGAGCCGAGGTTTCCGAAGGGGGCGGCGCTTCGGCGTCGCCCCCTTTTTCTGTTGCGTGAGTCGCCAGGATTTGTCGCCTCCACGCGCGGTCAAGCGACAAATCGTGGCGACTCACGCACACGCGCACCCGCCCCGGGGGCACGCGGGCGGTTCAGGACGCGTGCGTGATGCGACCGGCGAGGAGCGTCGTGCGGACGGGCATCGCGCGCAGGGCGAGCTCGTCGGCGGTGCGCGGATCGGCGTCCACGATCACCAGGTCCGCGCGGGCGCCGGGTGCGATCTCAGCCGGGGCCGTCGAGCCGCCGGCGGTGGATGCCGCGATCGCGGTGTCGATGTCGACCCTCTGATGCGGCTGCCACGCGTCACGCCCGTCGCGCGTGCGGAACACCGCCGACGCGATCGCGCCCCACGGGTCGAGCGGCGCGACCGGAGCGTCCGAGCCGAAGAGGAGGTTCGCGCCGCTGTCGGCCAGGGCCCGCAGCGGGTAGGGCTGCGCGGACTGCCCGGCCCAGACGGCATCCGTCATGTCGCGATCGTCGAGGGCGTGCTCGGGCTGCACGCTCGCGGACACGCCGAGTCGAGCGAACCGCGGGATGTCGGCGTGGGCCACGAGCTGGGCGTGCTCGATCGTGCCGACCGCCCCGGTCAGGGCGTAGGCATCGAGGGCGTGGGCGTTCGCGACGTCGCCGATCGCGTGGATCGCGCATTCCAGACCCGCCGCGGTCGCCCGGGTCATCAGCTCCACGAGCTCGTCGGGCGGGATCGTGAGGAGCCCGTGGTTGTCGACGTCGCCCGGGTAGTGGTGGGCGCAGGCGGCGGTCCGCGTTCCGAGCGAGCCGTCGGTGATGGCCTTGAGCGGACCCACGCGCACCAGGTCGTCCGCCGCGCCGCGCACGGGGTCGCCGGTGCCCAGGCCCTCCGCGATCGCTCGATCGAGGTGCTGCGGGTAGGTGCCGTACGACACCCGCAGCGTGTCGAAGCCGCGCGCGACGCGGCGCTGCCACGGCTCGTCGTTCCAGGTCATGTCGAGGTCGACGAGGCCGACGAGTCCGCATGCGGCCGCGGCGCGCGCCATCCGCTCGACGGCGCGATCCCCGACCTCGGCGTCGACCGCGTTGATCCGTCGGGAGATCTCGAACGCGTCCTCTTCGCGCAGGACCCCGGATGCCGAGGGCTCGAAGCCTTCGCGCCGGAAGGCTGCGGAGTTCAGCCAGACGCTGTGCACGTCGGCATTGACGAGGTACGTCGGGACCTCGCCTGTGGCGGCATCCAGGAGTTCGAGGGTCGGTTCGTCGGGCCAGAGACCGTCGCGGAAGCCCACACCGACGCGGCGGCCGCCCTCGCCCGCCGGCGCTGCGGCCATGATCGACGCCGCCTCGCGCGCCGACCCCGCCTCGCCGAGCGCGACGCGGTCGGCTGTGAGCGCCCACTGCAGAACATGCACGTGGTGGTCCCACAGCCCGGGGAGCAGCCAGCCGCCGTCTCCGTCCACGACGAGGCCGCGCGGGCGGAGGTTCCCCGTCGGCGCGATGTCGACGATGCGGCCGCCCACGAGCACGAGATCGACGGGTTCATCCGGCGTCGGGAGGAAGTCCCGCCCCGGGCCGGCGACCCGGACGGCCTGCACGAAGGCCGCGGTCTCGCCGATCATGCGCGTCCTGCCGGACGGCGGGCGTCGGCGGCGCGCTGCATCTCAGCGGCCAGCGAGGGGTTCGCGTACGGCCCGTCACCGAGCCCGGCGATGATCGTGTCGACGACCTCCGCGGGACGGTTCTGGCTCAGCTTCCGCTTGCCCACCACCCGCGTCGCGGTCAGACGGAAACCGACGGTGCCCGCGGCGAGTCGGTCGACGAAGGCGGCGTCGTTCGGCGCACGGTACAGGCCGCGACCGTCCTCCCCCTCGAAACGCTCCACCAGGCGATCGAGCACGCGCAGATTCTCCTCGGGCGTGAGGATCTCCGGGATGCCGCTGAGGTGCGCCGACACGAAGTTCCAGGTCGGCACCGCCGGGCCGTCGCCGTACCAGCGCGGGGTGATGTATCCGTGCGGACCCTGCACGACGACGAGCAACTCGCGGTCGCCGAGACCGAGGATCGCGTCGTCCGGCTTGCCGACGTGTCCCACGATCGTGAGGTCATCACGGCCGTCGTCGAGCAGGACGGCGTAGTGCGAGGCGACCAGGCCGTCGGGGGTCGACGCGACGAGCGTGACCCAGGGATGATGCTCGATCAGGCGTCGGATCTCGCCGACGTCGGTCATCGCGAAACTCGGATTCTGCCGCACCGGATCAGCCTAGAACGCTCACGCCTGGCAGCGCGGGCACCAGTACAGCTTGCGTCCGGCCGCTTCCTCGACGAGCACCGTGGTGCCGCACACCCGGCACGGGAGACCCGCCCGGTGGTACACCCAGTGCCGGTCGTCGCGGTGGGCCATCGCGCGTCGGTACGCCTCGGGGTCGAGGTCGTCCATCGTCATCATCTGCCCGGTCTCGACGCCGATCGCCAGAAGTCGGACCCAGTCGCGCCACATCTCGCGCGCGGTCTCCTCGCGGACGTCGCGGCCGGGCGTGTGCGGGTTCTGCCGGGCACGGAAGAGGATCTCGGCGCGATAGACGTTGCCGATGCCGCTGACCACCGACTGGTCCATGAGCAGCAGCCCGATGGCCGTGGGCTTCCGCCGCACCGTGGCGACGAACCGCTCCTCCCCCTCGGCGACGTCGTCGACGAGCGGGTCGGGGCCGAGCTTGGCGATCGTCGCGGCGACCTCGTCGGGCGTCTGGAGCGCGCACGCGGTGGGCCCGCGCAGGTCGGCGCACGTCGTCTCGGTGAGCAGCCGCAGACGCACCGCACCGACCACGGGCGGCGGCCACTCGGTCTGCTCCTCGAGCCCGGTCGTCTGCTCGGACATGCGCACGCGTGCGCGCCGCGGAGCGCCGATCGAGGTGAGGGAGTTCTCGCCGGCGGCATCCATGATCGGCTCGTCGAGGACGGTGCCGCGCTGGTTCGTGTGCCCCATGCGCCCGTTCGCCGAGGCGATCGTCGCATCGATCGCGACCTCGCCCGAGAAATCCCACGCGCCGTACATGCCGAGGTGCACCCTCAGCCACACGTCGGGGTCGAACCGCAGGAACATCTGTTTGCCGACGGCACGCACCTCGAGCGCGTCACGGCCGTCTATGACCGCGGCTCCTTCGACGAATCGCCCCTGAGGACTGGATGCCGCGACGGCGCGGCCCACGATGTTGCGGTCGAACTGACGGGCGATGCGGTGGACGGAATGCCCTTCGGGCATCAGCCTGCCTCGGGATCGAACGTGTCGCTCGCGTCGAGGACGTCGGGTCGCGCAGCCGCCTCGCGAGGATCGGGCAGCAGGATGCCGTCCTGCTCGTAGGCCGCGAGCTGGGCGATGCGCCGGGCGTGGCGCTCTTCGCCCGAGAACGGGGTCGCGATGAAGCGGTCGATGAACGACGCGGCCTCGTCGAAGGTGTGCTGGCGCGCGCCGATCGCGATCACGTTGGCGTCGTTGTGCTCGCGCGCCACTTCGGCCGTCGCGATACTCCAGACGAGCGCGGCGCGGATCCCGAGCACCTTGTTCGCGGCGATCTGCTCGCCGTTGCCCGAGCCGCCGAAGACCACACCCAGCGTCTCGACGCCGTCGGCCTGATCGCGGACGACCGCCTGGGCCGCGCGGATGCAGAAGGCCGGGTAGTCGTCGAGCGGGTCGTACTCGATGGGGCCGTGATCGACGACCTCGTGACCCCGGGAGGCGAGGTGGTGCTGCAGCTGGGTGGAGAACTCGAGACCGGCGTGATCGGTGCCGATGTGAATGCGCATGCGCCCATCCTAGGGACGGCCGCCGACACCGCGGGCGAGAAGGACGACGCCGCCCGCCCCTCGGCGAGGGACGAGCGGCGTCGAACGGTGTCAGGGCCGCAGACCCGCGGCGACGGGCTTGAACCCGGCGCGGACGTTCTCGCAGCACCCGGGGCGGCACACGTCGTACCAGGGGCCCAGGTCGGTCAGGTGCGGACGTTCCGCCTTCGGCGTGCCCTTCAGACGCTCCTCGACGAGGTCGACGAGTCCGGACACGTACGCGGGGTCGATCCCCGGCGTGGGCGTGCGGACGGCGCGGATGCCGGCCTCCTCGGCCGCCTCCATCGCCTCGGTGTCGAGGTCCCACAGCACTTCCATGTGGTCGCTGACGAAGCCGAGCGGGACGATCACCACGGCCTCGGCACCGCGGCCCGGGAGCTCGGCGATGACGTCGTTCACGTCCGGCTCGAGCCAGGGCTGCGTGGGAGGGCCGGAGCGGGACTGGTACACCAGCTCCCACTCGACGTCGGCGACCGCGGCGGCGACCTCGGCCATCACGAATGCCGCGACGGCCTTGTGCTGCGCCTCGTACGCGCCGCCCTCGCCGAAGTCGACGTCGCGGGGGCCCGAGCGCTCGGCGTCGGCGGTGGGGATCGAGTGGGTCGAGAAGAGCACGCGGATCTTCTCGGGCGCGATGCCGTCCGCGACGTACGCCGACACGGCATCCGTCACTCCTGTGACGAACGTCGACACGAAGCCGGGGTGGTCGAAGAACTGGCGGACCTTGTCGATCGTGACCGTCTCGCCGAGACCGGTGGCCTCGAGGACGCGCGCGTAATCCTCGCGGTACTGCCGGCAGCTCGAGAACGAGCTGTACGCGCTGGTCGCGATCGCGAGCAGCGTCGTGTCGCCGGCTTCGGCCGCCTCGGTGACGGCCTCCTCCAGGTACGGCGACCAGTTGCGGTTGCCCCAGTAGACGGGGAGGTTCAGCCCGCGGCGCGCGATCTCGGCCTCGAGCGCCGCCTTCAACTGGCGGTTGTGCTCGTTGATCGGGCTCACGCCGCCGAAGTGGCGGTAGTGGTGGGCGACCTCTTCCAGTCGCTCATCCGGGATGCCGCGTCCGCGCGTGACGTTGCGGAGGAAGGGGATGACGTCGTCCTGGCCCTCCGGTCCGCCGAATCCGGCGAGGAGGATCGCGTCGTAGGCCACCGGGGTCTCGACCCACCGGGGTCCGGATGCCGCGGCGGGAGACGCGTAGAGGACGGTCTCGGGGGTGCTGTCCGTGTCGGTCGTGCTCACTCCGACATCTTCCCACCTGAGCGATCAGCCCGGCCCGGGGGTATCTCGACACTAGGCTTATACGGTTGTCGTCGGCGCCAGCAGTGCCATCCGCGACGATCCACCCACATCCTCGGGAGAACGCCAGTGCCAGGAGAGAACCTCACCCGCATCGAAGCGCAGGAGCGCCGCGCGATCGTCGACACGCACGGATACGACGTGCGCCTCGACCTGCTGCGCGGCGACGAGGTGTTCGGCTCGGTGACCACCGTCCGGTTCGCCGCGACCGAGGGCGCGTCGACCTTCATCGACCTCATCGCGCGCACCGTCAACTCGGTGACCCTCAACGGCCGGGTCCTCGACCCCGCCGAGGTCTTCGCCGACTCGCGCATCGCGCTCGAGGAACTGGCCGCGGAGAACGAGCTCGTCGTCGACGCCGACTGCGAGTACACCAACACCGGCGAGGGTCTGCACCGCTTCGTCGACCCGGTCGACGGCGAGGTGTACCTCTACTCGCAGTTCGAGGTTCCCGACTCGCGCCGTGTGTTCACCGTCTTCGAGCAGCCCGACCTCAAGGCCGAGTTCACCTTCACGGTGACCGCCCCGGCCGCGTGGAAGGTCGTCTCCAACTCCCCCACCCCCGAGCCGGTCGAGGTGGGCGACGGTGCCGCGGAGTGGCGCTTCCCCGCGACGCCGCGCATCTCCTCGTACATCACGGCCCTCATCGCCGGCCCGTACGAGTCGACGTTCTCCGAGCTCACCAGCGCCGACGGGCGCGTCATCCCGCTCGGCGTGTACGCCCGCAAAAGCCTGTGGCAGTACCTGGATGCCGACTACGTCTTCGACAAGACGCGTCAGGGCTTCGCGTACTTCGAGGAGAAGTTCGGCTTCCCCTACCCCTTCGCCAAGTACGACCAGCTCTTCGTGCCGGAGTTCAACGCGGGCGCGATGGAGAACGCCGGTGCGGTCACGTTCACCGAGACCTACGTCTTCCGCAGCAAGGTCACGGATGCCGTCAAGGAACGTCGCGTCGTGACGATCCTCCACGAGCTGGCGCACATGTGGTTCGGCGACCTCGTGACGATGAAGTGGTGGAACGACCTCTGGCTCAACGAGTCGTTCGCGGAGTGGGCGTCGACGATCGCCACCGCCGAGGCCACCGAGTGGGAGGCCGCCTGGACGACCTTCAACGCGATGGAGAAGACCTGGGCGTACCGCCAGGACCAGCTCCCCTCCACCCACCCCGTCGTCGCCGAGATCAACGACCTCGAAGACGTGCAGGTCAACTTCGACGGCATCACGTACGCCAAGGGCGGGTCGGTGCTCAAGCAGCTCGCCGCCTGGGTGGGCATCGAGCAGTTCTTCGGCGGCGTCGCCGCCTACTTCCAGAAGCACCAGTGGTCGAACACCGAGGTCGGCGATCTGCTCGCCGAGCTCGAGACCACGAGCGGCCGCGACCTGGGCGACTGGGCGAAGAAGTGGCTCGAGACCGCGGGCGTCAACACGCTCTCGCCGCTGATCGAGCAGGACGACCACGGCTCGCTCACGCGGTTCGCGATCGTGCAGACCGCACCGTCGGACTACCCGACGATCCGTCCGCACCGCCTCGGCGTCGGCTTCTACTCGCTCGACAAGTCCGGCCGCCTCGAGCGCGTGCACCGCATCGAGCTCGACGTCGACGGCGACCGCACCGAGGTGCCGCAGCTGCGCGGCATCCGTCGTCCCGACCTGGTGCTGCTGAACGACGACGACCTCGCGTACGCGAAGATCCGCCTCGACGAGCGCTCGCTCGCCACGGCGATCGCACACCTCAAGGACATCGCCGACCCGCTCGCGCGTTCGCTCGTCTGGGGTGCCGCGTGGGACCAGACCCGGGATGCCGAAGCGTCGGCGACCGACTACATCGACCTGGTGCTGCGGAACATCGGTTCCGAGACCGAGTCGACCACGGTCCGCACGACTCTCGCTCAGCTGCAGCTCGCGGCCAACAGCTACGTCGCTCCGGCGACCCGCGCGGCCGCTCGCGAACGCGTCGCGGACGGCCTGTGGGAGCTCGCGCAGGGGGCCGAGGCCGGCAGCGACAGCCAGCTGCAGTTCGTCACGGCGTTCGCCTCGGCCGCGGCCACGCCCGCGCACGTCGAGACGGTCCGGGCCCTGCGCGACGGCGAGACGGTGCTCGACGGACTCGAGATCGACACCGACCTGTCGTGGCAGCTGCTGGTGGCTCTCGCCGCCGGCGGCGCGGTCACCGCGGCCGACATCGACGCGGCCCGCGAGGCCGACAACACCGCCAAGGGCGGGGAGTTCGCAGCGCAGGCCAAGGCGGCGCTGCCCACCCACGAAGCGAAGCAGGAGGCGTGGAGCTCGCTCATCGACCGCTCCGACGCGCCCAACACGATCGTCCGCTCCGCGGCGCTCGGGTTCACGCACCCCGCCACCGTCGGCGTGCTGGCCGACTTCGTCGGACCGTACTTCGACATGCTGCTGCCCGTCTGGGAGAGCCGCAGCTACCAGATCGCGCAGTACCTGATCGTCGGGCTCTACCCCGCCGCTCTCGCGAACACGCAGCTGCGGGATGCCACCCGTGCGTGGCTCTCCGCGCACAAGGACGCAGCCCCCGCGCTGCGCCGTCTCGTGAGTGAGAACCTCGCCGGTGTCGAGCGCGCGCTCGCCGTGCAGGAGCGCGACGCGCAGTAACGCACGCGCCCTCGACGTACGCCCTCTCCCGCTCCGGTGGGAGGGGGCGTACGTCTTCCGATGTACACGGATCACTCGCCGGGGGGACGCGGCATCCGGGGTCTGCTTCCTAGCGTGGAAGCATGATCGTCGCAGACCACCTCACCAAGCGATACGGCACCCGCACCGCCGTGTCCGACGTCTCCTTCACCGTCCCTCCGGGGCGCGTCACCGGGTTCCTCGGCCCCAACGGCGCCGGGAAGTCCACCACGATGCGAATGATCGTGGGACTCGACCGCCCGACCGCCGGCAGCGTCACCGTCAACGGCACGCCGTACGACCGCCTGCGCGCCCCGCTGACCGAGGTCGGCGTGCTCCTGGACGCCAAGGCCGTGCACACCGGACGCTCCGCACGCAACCACCTCCGCGTCATGGCGGCCACGCACGGCATCAGCCGCAGCCGCGTCGACGAGGTGATCGAGATCACCGGCATCGCCTCCGTCGCCGACAAACGTGCGGGCGGGTTCTCGCTCGGCATGGGCCAGCGACTCGGCATCGCCGCGGCGCTTCTCGGCGACCCGCACACGCTCATCCTGGACGAGCCGGTGAACGGACTCGACCCCGAGGGCGTGCGCTGGGTCCGTGAGTTCGTCCGGCACATCGCCGCCGAAGGACGCACGGTGCTGCTGTCGAGCCACCTCATGAGTGAGATGGCACTCACCGCCGATCACGTCATCGTCCTCGGGCGCGGCGAGGTGCTGGCGGACGCTCCGCTGCCTGAGCTCGTGCGGTCGTGGACCACCGAAGTCGTCCTCGTCCGCTCGCCGGAGCTGTCGCGTCTGGTCGAGGTGCTCGCACCCGAGGGCGTCACCGCGACGCGCGCGGAGACGGGCCTGGCGAGTCTTGCCGGCGCCTCGGCGGCCCGGATCGGTGATCTCGCCGCGCGTCACGGCATCCCCCTCCACGAATTGACCCCGCGCAGCGGATCCCTCGAGGACGCCTACCTCGCCCTCACCGGCGACGCGATCGAGTACAAGACGAAGGAACTCGCATGACCACCCTCACCGCGCCCCGGCGCACCACGTACACGGATGCCACGGCGGGCCCGACCTTCCTCCGCACGCTCCGCAGCGAACTGCTGAAGCTCACGACGCTCCGTTCGACCTGGTGGTCTCTGGGGATCGCCGCCGCGCTGTCCCTCGCCATCGCCGCGCTGTACGTCTCGGCGTCCGACGGCGGGTATCCCATCCTCGGGGTTCTCCTGTCGGCGCAGTTCACGATGCTCGTGGCCGGCGTGCTCGGGGCGATCGCGATCACCGGCGAGTACGCCACCGGGATGATCCGCTCGACCCTGACGGCCAATCCGCGTCGCGCCCAGGTGGCGCTCGCCAAGAGCCTCGCCATCGCCCTGCTGGTCGGTGCGGCGACGGCTGTCAGCTCCCTGCTCAGCCTCGCGGTCACCGTTCCGATCTCGTCGACCGCGGTCACCTGGTCGGATCCGACGCAGGCCGTCCTCCCTCTGCTGCTCGGTGTGCTCGCGATGATCGCCTACGCCCTCATCGGCACGGGCTTCGGACTCCTGATCCGCAACGGCGCCGGTGCGATCGCCGCGACCGTCGGCGTCCTCTTCGTCGCCCCGATCGCGGTCAACCTCTTCGCGCTCGGCGGGACGTCCTGGCAGTGGGTCGTCGATCTCGGGCGCTACCTGCCGGTCGCCGCGGGCAGCGACCTGACCGCCATCCCCACCGGCGACATCCTGCAGCCCGCCCTGACGCTCCTCGCGTGGGTCGTGGCGCTCGTGGGCTCGGGCATCGTCGTGCTGCGGCGACGGGACGCCTGACGGATCGGACGAACGACGGATGCCTCGATGCCCAGGTGGCACCGAGGCATCCGTCGTTAGCATGAAGACGATGTCCGTACTCGCCAGCACACCTGACCCCACGACGAGCCCGAGCGCCCCGAGCAGTCCGGCCGATCTCGTCCTCCCCTCCTCCTGGGCGTGGATCGGAGAGCAACTGCTCGGCTTCGGCGGCGTGCTCCTGCAGATCTTCGGGATCATCGTCGGCGTCACGATCGCGGCCTGGGTGCTGCGTCTCATCATCCGGCGCGTGGTCGACCGCATCGTCAACGGTGCGAAGAAGAACGCCCGGGTGGACGACACGCAGGCGCTCGACCGTTCGCCGCTCGCCGCCGTCCGCCTCGTCCAGCGCACGCGGACCCTTGGGACGATCCTTCAGAACATCGTCAACGTCGTGCTCGTGATCGCCGCCCTGGTGTGGATCGCCGGGATCGTCGCGCCCGATGCCCTGGCATCCCTCACCCTGCTCACCGCGGCGATCGGCGCGGGTCTGGGCTTCGGCGCCCAGAACATCGTCAAGGACGTGCTGAACGGGATCTTCATCGTCGCCGAGGACCAGATCGGGATCGGCGACGTCGTGGACCTCGGCCTCGCGACCGGGATCGTGGAGTTCGTTAGCGTGCGCATCACCCATGTCCGCGACGTCAACGGCACGCTCTGGTACGTCCGCAACGGCGAGATCACCCGCATCGGCAACATGTCGCAGGGGTGGGCCCGAGTCATCATCGACCTGGCGGTCCCCGCGGACGCCGACATCGACGAGGTCGAGAAGGCGATGCTCACCGCTGCGAAGACCCTCGCAAAAGAGACGAAGTGGCGGTCCCGCATCATCGAACAGCCCGAGATCTGGGGGCTGGAGTCGATCAGCGGCGATGCCCTGGTGATCCGTCTCGTCATGAAGACCCGATCCGGCGCGAAGGACGATGTGGCGCGGGAGCTGCGCGTGCGTCTGAAGCGGGCGATCGACGCGCTCGGTGTCACCCTCCCGCAGCTGAACTCGATCATCCTCACCGGCGCCGAAGGCGCGCAGAGCGTGCGCGGCGCGCACCCCCCGAAGACCAAGCCCACCCCCGTCGCCACCGCACCCGAACGTCCGGTCTGGCGTCCGCGGCGTAAGAAGCTCGCCGTGTCGGACACGGTGTTGGACGCGGATGCCGTGGCTGCCGAGATCGCGGCGGAGAAGGCGCGTCCGAAGAGGCCGAAGACTGAAGAAGCCGCACCGCGGGTCGACGACGGCGACGTGATCAAGCCCACTCCCCCCGCCGTGCGGGCCGACGACGATGGAGCATCCGCGTGAGCGAGCCGATCAGCCTCTACGAGCAGGTCGGCGGGATGGACACCTTCCGTCGACTCGTCGACGCCTTCTACCGCGGCGTGGCCGAGGACGAAGTGCTGAAGCCGATGTATCCCGAAGAAGACCTCGGGCCCGCGGCGGAACGGCTCACGCTCTTCCTCGCCCAATACTGGGGCGGCCCCACGACCTACGGCGAGCGACGTGGTCACCCGCGCCTGCGGATGCGGCATATGCCGTTCCACGTCGACCCCGACGCACGGGACCGGTGGCTCCGTCACATGCGCGCGGCCGTCGACGAGGTCGCCCTGCCGCCGGCGCTGGAGGCGCCGCTCTGGGACTACCTGGAGCGCGCGGCCCACGCCATGGTGAACACGTTCGAGACGCGCGGAATCGGACCGACCCGCGACGGGCGCGCCGACACCGGTCTGCCCATCCGTCCCGCCGGCTGATCCCGCACGCGGCGATCCACCGGGCCGCACATCCGCCCGTCGCGGGCGAGCTGACGCGTCCCACCGTGACCGAACACGCGTCAGCGACCGAGGAAGTCTCCGAAACCCGGGATGTCGAGGCTCGACAACCGCTCGCCCCAGCCGCCGATCTGCTCGCCCGCTCCCGACACGGCATCCTGAGCCCCACCGGCCCACTCGCCGAGATCGGCTCCGCCGGCGAGGGAGGCGAGATCGACTCCGGATGCCAACGACTCGAGGTCGACCCCCTCGGCGAGGCCGGCGAAATCGACGCCCATCTGCCCGGCGTGCGCGAGCAGCGGCGCTGCGACGGCACTGACGACGGCGCCCCCGGCGACCGCGGCGAGGAGCCCTCCCGCACCGACGACGCCCGCTCCGATGAGGCCGCCACGGCCCGCGCGCGCCAAGATCGTCGACATGCGACCAGGGTGCGCAGCCTCCGCGCGGGCAGCGGTGCGTGCCAGATCGTGGGCGCTGTCCGACCGCGGGCGCTCGGCGGGCGCAAGCTCCGCATCCATCCGCTCCCGCACGTGCGCGCGTTGGGTCGGGCTCAGGCGCGTGAAGGCGTCGCGGTGGATCTCCTCGACGCGGTCGGGATCGGCCGTGCGCAGCAGATAGTCGTAGCGAGCGATCGCCGCGCGGTCGCTCTCCGAGACGGAGGCTGAACCAGCGGCGGGCGAGGCGGGGACAGCTCCGCTCGCCGTCGAGGACGGAGGAGGGACCGCGGGTGTTCCAGGTGTGGTCCCGGAGCGCCCGTCGCCCGTGACCGCGTCCGCGGCTGAGCGCACCACATCACGCCAGTCGGTGCGGCCGCCTCCCGCGCCCGATGGGCGAGACGGCGAGGATGCGGCCTTCTCGACGGCTTGAGAGGCGAGGGAGACGAGGCGGGAGAACGAGACCATGTCGGACCTTCGAACGGGCAGCGCGAAGCTGCGACGTCAAGGTCTCCTCCGCCCGGGTCGGACCGATGCGCCCGGAGACCAATCGTGGTCTCGTGATGACGGAGGCATCGCGACGGGAGTACTCCCCCTGCACGGTTCAGCCTAGGCCGGCCGCCTATGGGACGGCTGAGTCACCCGCCGGTGGCACGCACCGGCGTCAGGCCGGAGCGCACCGGCCCGCGCACGAGCACGTGACCGCGGGCCAGGGTGAGACGCGTCCAGACCCCGCTCGTGCGCACGGCAGCCTGCTCCGCCCCCGCGATGAATCCGAGGGCGTAGGCCGTGAACGCCGTCCCCAGCGGGAGCCCGCCGAGTGCCTCGTCCGGCTGCCCCCACACCTGGGCGCGCACCGTGCGGACGACATCCTCGCCCGGATCGGACGGGAGGGCGTCGGCCACGGCCGCGATACCGTACTGCGCCCGGGCGGCGAGGACCGCGCTGTCGAGAGCATCCACCTCGGTCCAGCCTCCACGCGGTGGGGACACCCCCGCCCAGGCCGGGGCGCTCGCGATCTCGGGCAGGACGACCGCGGAGGCGTCGTCGGGTGCGGCAAGGAGAGCGGATGCCTCGACCACGAGATCGCACTGCAGCTCCGGGTCGATCAGCGACACGCGAAGGCCCAGCACGGTGGGCGTGGCATCCAGAAGCCCCCGGGGGGCGAGCGGGGCGGCCGTGGTCACGAGGACCCCGCCGTCGGCGCGGAGCCGCACCGTCCCGTCACCGAGCCGGACGGCGCGGGAGGCGAAGGTCAGCAGGTCGGCGGCCGCCTGCGGGTCGGGGAACAACAGGCGCGCGGACACCCGCCCTAAACTATCAAGCGACGCAGACCTCTGCGGCGGAACGGGAGTGAGCGTGACCGACGCCATCGACCCCGTCGCCTCTCTGCTCGCGGTGCTCGACCTCCGCGACGCGGGCGCACGGACCACCGAAGACATCTTCACCGGCGTCTCGCAGCCCATGCCGTTCGGGCGTGTCTTCGGCGGGCAGGTGCTCGCGCAGTCCATCGAGGCGGCGTCGCGAACCCTTCCGCCCGAACGCACGGTGCACTCGATGCACGGGTATTTCCTCCGGCCGGGCGACCCGTCCGACGGCGTCACGTTCTCGGTCGATCGCATCCACGACGGACGGTCGTTCTCGACGCGCCGGACTCAGGCCTTCCAGGCCGGCGTCCCGATCTTCTCGATGATCGCGTCGTTCCAGGACGACGACCCCGGTCTCGAACACGCGGAGCCGATGCCGGAGGGCATTCCTCAGCCCGAAGACCTGCCGCCGCTCGACGACGCGTCTCTGCACCCGCTGAGCCGACGCGCGATCGCGGACAGCCCGGTCGAGGTCGTGCACGTCCCGTCTCCGGTGTACACCGTCGTGGAGGGGCCGCACGTTCCCCGTCAAGCGGTGTGGATGCGCACGCGGCGCGCGCTGCCCGACGACCCGGCCGTGCACCGCGCCGCGCTCGCCTATCTCAGCGACCTCACCATCCAGGAGCCGATCCTGCGCGGTCACGGTGTGCCGTGGGGTACCCGCGGGCTGCGGGTGGCGAGTCTCGACCACGCCATGTGGTGGCATCGCGCCGGGCGGGTCGACCAGTGGCTCCTCTACGTGCAGGAGTCGCCGAACGCGCGCGGGGGGCGCGGCCTGTCGACCGGTCGCATCTACACGCGCGAGGGCACACTCCTCGCGAGTGTGGCCCAGGAGGTCATGGTGCGGGTACCGGGCGAAAACGGCGCGTGAGTCGCCAAGAATCGTCGCTTCCGGCTGCATTCAGGCGACAGAACTTGGCGACTCACGCGGGCTCGCGGCGTCAGCGGCCGCGGCGTCGGTACTCGATCGGGTCGCCGACGTAGGGGCCCCACGCGGCGCGCTCGGTCTCGCTCCAGCGGATGGGGCGTCCGCTCGCGGTGTCGACGAGCACGACGACGGCGGTCGCCCGCGCGTAGAGCACGGGCTCGTCCTCGCCGACGGGACTGAAGACCTCGAAGCAGATGTCGGCGCTCGAGCCGCCCATCGCGCCGATCCACAGGCGCACGTCGAGTGGACGCTGGCTGTAGGGAACCGGGCGGAGGTACTCGATCTCCTGCCGGGCGATCAGGGTCGCCCGCTCGCCGCCGCTTTCCAGGACGCTCATGTCGAAGACCGCGGTCGGGAGGGCCTCGCCCTCTTCGTCACCGCGCCAGAAGGCGCGCAGACGCGCCTCCTCGAGGAGCTTGAGCATCGAGGTGTTGTTGACGTGCCCGAGCGCGTCGAGATCACCCCAGCGCAGGTGGATGGGGACGTGCAGCCGCGCGGGCCCGGCCGCAGCCGGACCCGCGGGCGCCGTCGACTCAGTCACGCGTGAGCTTGCGGTAGGTCGAACGCGACGGGTTGGCCGCGTCGGCACCGAGGCGCTCGATCTTGTTCGCCTCGTAGGCCTCGAAGTTGCCCTCGAACCAGTGCCACTGGTCGGGGTGCTCCTCGGTGCCTTCGTAGGCGAGGATGTGCGTCGCGATGCGGTCGAGGAACCACCGGTCGTGGGTGATGACCACGGCGCAACCGGGGAACTCGAGGAGGGCGTTCTCGAGCGAACTCAGCGTCTCGACGTCGAGGTCGTTCGTCGGCTCGTCGAGGAGCAGCAGGTTGCCGCCCTCCTTCAGCGTGAGCGCGAGGTTCAGGCGGTTGCGCTCACCGCCGGAGAGGACGCCGGCCTTCTTCTGCTGGTCGGGCCCCTTGAAGCCGAACTTCGACACGTAGGCGCGCGACGGGATCTCGGTCTTGCCGACCGTGATGATGTCGAGGCCGTCCGAGACGACCTCCCACAGCGTCTTCTCGGGGTCGATGTTCGCGCGCGACTGGTCGACGTAGCTGATCTTGACGGTCTCGCCCATCTTGAGCGTCCCGCCGTCCAGCGGCTCGAGACCCACGATCGTCTTGAACAGCGTCGTCTTTCCGACACCGTTCGGTCCGATGACGCCGACGATGCCGTTGGGCGGCAGGTTGAAGCTCAGGTTACTGATGAGCGAGCGGTCACCGAAGCGCTTCTCGAGCTTCTTGGCGTCGATCACGATGCTGCCCAGACGCGGGCCCGCGGGGATCTGGATCTCGTCGAAGTCGAGCTTCCGCGTGCGCTCCGCCTCGGCGGCCATCTCCTCGTAACGGGCGAGGCGCGCCTTCGACTTGACCTGGCGGCCCTTGGCGTTCGAGCGGACCCACTCGAGTTCTTCCTTCAGGCGCTTGGCGAGCTTGGCATCCTTCTTGCCCTGGACGTCGAGGCGCTGCGCCTTCTTGTCGAGGTAGGTGGAGTAGTTGCCCTCGTACGGGTAGAGGTGCCCGCGGTCGACCTCGGCGATCCATTCCGCGACGTTGTCGAGGAAGTACCGGTCGTGGGTGATCGCGATGACGGCACCCTTGTACGCCTTCAAGTGCTGCTCGAGCCACAGCACGCTTTCGGCGTCGAGGTGGTTGGTGGGCTCGTCGAGCAGGAGCAGGTCGGGCTTCTGCAGCAGGAGCTTCGCCAGCGCGACGCGGCGGCGCTCACCACCCGACAGCGGCACGACGCTGGCGTCGGCCGGCGGGGTGCGCAGAGCGTCCATGGCCTGCTCGAGCTGCGAGTCGAGGTCCCACCCGTCCGCGGCGTCGATCTCTTCCTGCAGGGTGCCCATCTCGGCCAGCAGCGCGTCGAAGTCGGCGTCGGGATCCGCCATGAGCGCGGAGATCTCGTTGAAGCGGTCGAGCTTCGGCTTGATCGCGACGCCGTCCTGGATGTTCTCCAGCACGGTCTTGCTCTCGTCGAGCTCGGGCTCCTGCATGAGGATGCCGACGGTGAACCCGGGGCTCAGGCGCGCCTCGCCGTTGGAGGGGGTGTCGAGCCCCGCCATGATCTTGAGGATCGTTGACTTACCGGCACCGTTCGGTCCCACCATGCCGATCTTGGCACCGGGGAGGAACGACATCGTGACGTCGTCGAGGATCAGTTTGTCGCCCACGGCCTTGCGGGCGCGGACCATGGAATAGATGTATTCGGCCATCGAGGACGTACCACCTTCGATCGGGGATGAGGGCCGCGCCCGCCCGGTTCGCCGACTCGATCTCGGCGGAGCACCCGGGTGCGCGGAAGTCCCGATCAGCCTATCAAGGCCGCCTGTGCGGGCGCCGTCCGACGCGGGCCACGGGTGAGCGGAGCCACGGCGACGGCCGAGCCGCTCACGACGGGGTCACCGCCCGCGGACCGGCACCCCGGTTTCCACCCGGGACCGTGGTGTCACCAGTCGATCGCGCGCGTCTGCCCGATCAGGCACGCGCCGGTGGACAGCCCCGGCAGCACGGTGGCCACGGGGTCGCCGATGGACGGGCCCACCTGACCGACGAGGCAGTCCTCGCCCCACCGCACCGCGAACTCGATGCTCTCGGCGGGGTTGCCGATCGTCGTGGCGTCGGGTGTGACCTGCATCGCCGACTTTTCGAAACCGGCGGCGACGAGGGCGTCGACGTAGGCCCGCCCGGACACCTGGTCGGGTCCGGCCCACACCGCGCGCACGACATCCGCGAAGAGGGGGAGGTTCTCCGCCGCCGACCCGGCGGGGACGAGGGCCGGGACCGCAGCGGACGCCGAGGGAGTCGTCGCTGCCGACGCCGTCGCCGCGGGGGTCGCGACCGCCTCGGAGGGACCGGCGGGCGGCGTCGGGGTGCACCCCGCCAGCGCGAGAACGGCGGCCGCCGCCAGAACGGTGGCCGGTCGGGGTGTCAGGCGAATCACTCGCCCGAGTCTACGGACCGACCGCGCGCGCCCCGCCCCTCAGAACGGGGTCGTGTCGCCGACCTCGACGAGGGCGGGAGTCGACGTCCCCCCTTCGACGCCGTCCGGATCGAGTGCCCCGGCGGGAACGGACGGCGATTCTCCCGGCACGGCCCACGCATCGTCGCCGCCCTCGGACGACGCACTCGACGCTTCACCCGATCCGGCGGCGGAGGGGTCGTCGCGCCGGACGCTCCGACGGAACGTCGACGCGCCCCACCGAAGATCGTGTCCGACGGCGTCCGCGGTGACGTCGGCGCTGACTCCGCGTTTGGCATCGGTCTCCCACTCGCGCAGGCGGAGCCGGCCCGCGACGATGACGCGTTCGCCCTTGCGGAGCGAGGCCAGCGCGTTCCTTCCCAGTTCACCGAAGACCGAGACGGCGTAGTAGTTGGTGTGTCCGTCGATCCATTGGCCGCGTTCCCGGTCGAACCGGCGCTCGCTCACGGCGAGACGGAACGCCGCGATCGGGTCGCCGCCACGGGTGGCTCGCTCCTCGGGGTCTCCGATGATGTTGCCGACGAGGGTGATGTGGTCGCTCATGATGTGTCCTCTCTGGGTTCGGGCTCCGGCATCCGTGTGCCCGACGGACGCCGGAGCCAGGGACAGAATGACCGGTCGGGCAGGTGGGCCGTGGGCCGCGGATGCCGTTCCGTGGAGAAGTCCGACGAACCGATCAGTGGGGAGAAGGAGCACCCCGGCGATGTCGGAGGCCCCTCGTAGCGTGAGGGCATGACCACCGCACTGTGGAACGACCTCGCCCCGGCCCCGCGCCCGGCCGGGTGGGGAGCGGCGACGCACGTCGCCGCGGGCCTGTGGCGCATCGCGGACCCGCGCGGCGTCGTCGTGGGTCACGTGCGCGCGATCGCCGCCGATGAGGGGTGGCGGTACGCGGCCGAGCGTTTCCATGCGACGACGGGTCGGTTCCGCCGGTTGGGCGAGTTCTGGTCGTCCAACGACGCACTGGAGTGCCTCCGCTACGCGCGGTAGAGCTCCACACGGGCGCGCCGCGGCGACCCGGCGAGGTCGGACACGGCCGCACGGAGCGCGCCGCGATGATCGGGGCTGCAGAAAACAGACCCGCTACGCCCTCGCGGCTCAGACGACGGTCGCGAGGTCGTCGAGCGCCGCTCCCGCCGCTGTCCCGCGCACGTCCTCCCAAGCGTGCCGGAGGATGTCGACGGCGCGCTCGAGCGTGTGAGGTGCGGCGGTGAACGGGATGCGCAGCCGCCGGTCGTGTCCTCCCTCGACCGCGAAGCGCGAGCCGGCGGAGAGGAGCAGCCCACGGGCCCGCGCGCTCATCACGAGCGGGGTGCTGACCGGTTCTCCGAGGCCGACCCACAGCGACACCCCTCCGTGCGCGTGCGGGATCTCCCATTCGGGGAAGCGCTCGACCAGTGCGCGCGTGAGTGCATCCCGACCGGCGCGCAGCAGATCCGCGCGCTGCGTGCTGATCTCATCGAGCCGGTGCAGCAGACGCGCCGCCACGGCCTGCTCGAACTCCGGGGTGCCCAGATCGTGCACCGGTCGGCCGCTCGCCAACCGCCGCACGATGTCGGCTTCGGCCCGAACCCATCCGACGCGTAGGCCGCCCCACACCGTCTTCCCCAGGGAACCGACCCTCACGATCCGGCCCAGGTCGGGGAAGGCGACCGGCGCGGTCGGACGGTCGATGTCCAGGCCCGCGGTCGTCTCGTCCAGCACGAGGTACGTCCCGGCGCGCTGCGCACCGTCGACGAACGCGGTCACCTCCTCCCGGCCCATGGTGCGACCGGTCGGGTTCTGGAACTCGGGCATGAGATAGGCCAGAGCCGGCAGCACGCGGGCGAACGTCTGCGCCGCTCGATCGAGATCCCACCCGTCGTCCGGGGAGACGGGGACGCCGACGAGTCGGGCGCCCACGGCTCGGAAGGCGTCCGCGCCGTGGGGGTAGGTCGGCGTCTCGATGAGGACGCGGTCGGCGCGCGACAGGAGGACCGACGCGATCAGGTGCAGTGCGCTCTGCGCCCCCGTGGTCACCAGGATCTGGTCGGGCTCGGTCGCGAGTCCGCGGTCGCGATAGTGCTGGGCGATGGCTTCGCGCAGTCCCGGCTCCCCGACGACGTCGTACCCCGTACGTGCGACGAGTGCGGCGGCATCCTGAGCCACGTCCTGGATGACCGCCGGCAGACCGGGCCAGGCTGCGGGGCTCGCCTGCTGAAGGTCGATGACGCCGTCGCGCCGGTCGTCCGCGCCGGGGTCGTTGCGCCGGAGTGGCAGGGTCACGCTCCCGCTCCCCCGCAGGCTCTCGATGTGGCCGGTGTCGCGCAGGCTGCGGTACGTGGCGGCCACGGTGGTGCGACTCAATCCCAGGGCCGCGGCCAGCTCGCGCTCGGCGGGGAGCGCGGTGCGCGGTGCGATGCGGTTGTCGAGGCACAGGAGGCGGATGCCGTCGGCCAGCGCCTCGTAGGCGGGGCCGCGGCCGCGCCAGCCACCGAGCGCCTCGGCGAGGGCGCGGGCGGAGATGCGGGAGTCCATGAGGCCAGAGTAACCAGATTGGCACGCTTGCATAGACCCAATCCGGTGATTGGCTTCTTTCGTGACCACCCGGATCCTTCGCCTCTTCACCGGCCTGTGCCTCTACGGCTTCGGCTGCGCCCTCACCATCGCGGCCGGTCTCGGCGTCGACCCGTGGACGGTGTTCGCCGAGGGGCTCTCGCGCGTCACGGGGATCGGTGTCGGCTGGATCACCAACATCGTCGGACTCGGCGTGCTGCTCCTGTGGATCCCCCTGCGGCAGAGACCCGGTGTCGGCACGGTGGCCAACATCCTCCTGGTCGGGACGAGCATCCAGGTGTCTCTGACGTTCCTGCCGCATCCCGACACCCTGCTCTGGCAGGCGCTGATGCTCGTGGGCGGAGTGGTCACCGTCGCGGCGGCCTCCGGGCTGTACATCGGCGCGCGCTTCGGACCCGGTCCGCGCGACGGGCTGATGACCGGAATCCACGCCCGTTTCGGTTGGCCGATCTGGGCCTCGCGGCTCGCCGTCGAGGGCACCGTGCTGGTGGCGGGCTGGCTCCTCGGCGGCACGGTCGGCATCGGCACGGTCGTGTTCGCCCTCGGGATCGGACCGCTGGTGCACGTCGCACTGCGCCTGTTGGCCGCACCCGAGCCGCGACGGCGTCTTCACCGCCCGGCCCGGGTGTGACGCCCGGCGGGGTCGCGGACGCTTCCTCGCCTCCACGACACGCTGGGGGGCTCAGTGCTCCCGGAACTGGGGCCGATCACTCCCGGGCTTCAGGTGCGAATGCACCGCGTTCTTGGCGATATCCATCGTGGGGTAGACCCCGAGGCGTTCGTCCCTGCCGGTCATGTGCACGGCGTAGCCCTCGGCATCCTTCTGGATGGTTCCGACCACTCCGCCGGGACCGTAGGCGACCCACAGTCGTCGCGTCGTCGTTTCGGACATGGTGCTCCTTTCGTTCGATCTGGCCGGAGCGTACGCCCGCCCGTCCGGCCCCGCCAGGGGGTCGACCACGGCGCGAGCGGGTCACCGATATCCTGGTGGCGACCCCCAGTAGCTCAGTGGATAGAGCAGCGGCCTTCTAATCCGCCGGTCGCACGTTCGAATCGTGCCTGGGGGACCGACTCCCCCGTCTCACCCCGTCAGTAGGATGACGGGATGGTAAGCGCCTCTGAGAACGACCGGCTCGTGTGGATCGACTGCGAGATGACGGGACTCGACCTCGCGGTCGACGAGCTCGTCGAGATCGCGATCGTCGTCACCGATTTCGAGCTGAACGTCCTCGACCCCGGCTTCCAGGTCGTGATCAAGCCCGACGCCTCGGCCCTGGCGAACATGGGCGACTTCGTCACCGAGATGCACCGGTCCTCGGGTCTGCTCGACGAGATCCCGAACGGCGTGAGCCTGGCGGATGCCGAGTTCCAGGCGCTCGAGTACATCCAGCGCTTCGCCCCGCTCGAGGGCAAGGCGCCCCTGGCGGGCAACACGATCGGCACGGACCGCATGTTCCTCGCGAAGTACATGCCGCGGGTCGACCGCTGGCTGCACTACCGGAACGTGGACGTGTCGAGCATCAAAGAGCTCTCGCGCCGCTGGTATCCGCGCGCCTACTTCAACGCTCCCGCGAAGAACGGCGGGCATCGCGCCCTCGCCGACATCCTCGAGTCCATCCGCGAGCTGGCGTACTACCGCAAGGCCGTCTTCGTGCCGGAGCCGGGCCCCACGAGCGACGAGGCGAAGGGCGCCGCATCGTCGGTCGTTTCGTCGTTCGCGCGGGACGTATGACATAATCGTTCAGTTGTCCGCTTCGGTGGACACATGGTGGCTATAGCTCAGTTGGTAGAGCACCGCGTTGTGGTCGCGGGGGTCGCGGGTTCAAGTCCCGTTAGCCACCCCAACCCCGAAGGCCCGCCTCTCCGGCGGGCCTTCGTCGTTCCGGCCGGTGCCCTGCGAGGACTCATAGAATTGGGCGGACGGAGCGCGAGGCATCCCCGCCGACGTCCGCAGGAACGGGAGAACCATGCACGACGAGGTGGACGAGCACGCGTGGCTCGACCTCGACGGTGCCGCGTTCGAGGCCCTGGTCGTGGACGAGCTGGACCGCCTCCCGGACGACATGGTCGACGGGCTCGACAACGTCGTGTTCGTCGTCGAGGACCGCCCCGAGGATGGATCGCTCGATCTCCTCGGCCTCTACGACGGATGGGCTCTCACCGAACGTGAACGCTACGGCGTGGGCGAACTCCCCGACCGGATCATCGTCTACCGCGAGCCGCACCTCGCCGCCTGTGCGGACGAGGACGAGCTCCGCGGCGAGATCCACACCACCCTCGTCCACGAGATCGCCCACTTCTACGGCATCGACGACGCGCGTCTCCACGAACTCGGATGGGCGTGATGGCCGGTATCGCGGTTCCCGACCTCGACGAGATCACCGAGATCGAGGCCGCTCCCCCGACCTCGTGGCAGACGGTCGTCTGGAACGACCCCGTCAACCTGATGAGCTACGTCGTCCACGTCTTCCGCACGTACTTCGGCTTCGACGCCGACACCGCCCATCGGCTCATGCTCTCCGTGCATCACGACGGGCACGCCGTCGTGGCCCGGGGCCCGCGCGAGGTCATGGAGGTGCACGCGCAGGCGCTGCACGATTACGGCCTCTGGGCTACGGTGCGAAAGGATCCGCGATGAACGACCGCATCGTCGTGCTCGAGGTCAGTGGGCTCGAGGCGCTCCACCTGGCGGGGATCGTCGGGCAGTTCCGCGATCTCATCGTCGACGCCGGACGAGAGGACGACCCCGCCGTCCTGCGACTCCTCCCCGACGCGTATCCCGACGACGACGACGCCAGCCGGGAGTTCCGCCGGCTGACCGGCGCCGACATGCTCGAGCGGCGCGCAGACGACGCCCGCACGGTCCTCGACACCCTCGGCATGGACGGTGGCGAGCTCGACCCCGCGAGCGACCCCGACACGACCATCACCGTGGCCCTCGGCGAGACCGAGGCGCGCGCCTGGATGCGGACCCTCTCGGCGGTCCGGCTCGTGCTGGCGACCCGGCTCGGCATCCAGGATCAGGACGAGCACCGTCCGGATGACGCGCGCTTCGGGATCTACGACTGGGTCGGCTACCGCTTGGACGGCCTGGTCGCGGCCCTCGACCGGAACCTCGAGGATCCCCCGCGCCGCTGAGGCGTCACGGCAGGAACACCACGACGGATGCCAGCGCCTGCGGCTGGTGATCGGCGAGGTGCGCATTCTCCTGAGCCGCCCACCGGTCCCAGTGGGGGCGGTAGGTCTCGCCGTCGCGGCGGAGCGCGCGGTCCTTGCGCGGCCCGTCCGGCGCGTCGACCCAGACGCGCACGTCGGCGAGCGTCGCCGCGGCCGGTGTGAGGATCCCCGCCCCTTCGACCACGAGGGGCAGTGAGGGGTCGACGGCGTGCGCCTCGGCGCGTTCACCCGCCTCCCAATCCCAGCGTTGCCATACGCCGATCGTCCCCTTCGCGTGGGGCAGCAGGATCGTCTCGCGAGCGTACTCGGCTCCCTCGGCGAGTCCTCCCCAGCCGGGGTAGAGGTCATCGAGAGCGACGAGCTGCACCCGGCTGCGCCCCGGCCAGGCACTGACCAGGCGACGGGCGAGCGAACTCTTGCCCGCCCCGCTGCGGCCGTCGATGAGCACGACGGGATTGGACGCCCCCACCGCCGACACCCGCGACGACACCGCCCCGACCGCGGCGGTCAGGGCGTCGTCGAGGGGATCGCCGCTACTTCTTGAGGGCGCGGATGACACGGCTGAGCGCGCGACCGGCGACCCACACGAACGGGATGCCGACGGCGAGCAGGGACACGAGGTTCGGGTCGAAGCGGAGGTCGTCACCGCGACGGATGTACGCGCCGAGCGGGAGCGTGTACCCGCCGCCACCTCCGCCGCCGTTGCCCTGTTCGTCCGAGCCGCCGCCGAATCCGGCCCAGGTCAGGGCGACCGGGACGATGCGCACGCCGTCCACGTCCTGCTGCTCGCCGTAGGCGGAGGTGACGCCGAAGCTGGTGGCCTGCTTGCCGAGTTCCAATGCGATGTTGGGCATGGACCCCACCGTACCCGCCCGTGATCGACGCGCCCAGGGGCGTTGCGCACCGGGCGGCGCCGTGTCAGTGGTCGTACGAGGGACGCGGATTCGTGGGCAGCGCGCCGCCGCCGCGCGACGGGCCGAGGAGCGATCCGCGGGTGACGGCGCCGCGTCCGAACCGCGCGGTCGCGCCGTCGAGCGCTCCTTCCACCCGTCGCCACTCCGCGTCGTCGTCCCACAGCGTCGCGGCGGTCGCGGTCGGCCGCAGCTTCTCGCCGCGGACGCCGACGAGCCGCACCGCCTGACGGCGGTCGATCCCGTCGAACAGCTCGATCGCGGCATCCCCGATCCGCTGTCCGACCGACGTGGGTTCGGGGAGGGTCCGCGAGCGGCTCAGCGTCGTGAAGTCGCTGAACCGCACCTTGATGGAGATGGTGGATGCCTCGAACCCCTGGTTCCGCAGGCGCGCGCCCACCCGGTCGGCCAGCCGGCGCAGCTCGACGTGGAGCGTGCGCGTGTCCGAGATGTCGGTGTGGAACGTCTCTTCGTGCCCGACGCTCTTCTCCGTGCGCCCGGTGTGCACCTCTCGGGCGTCGATGCCGCGGGCGAGGTGCCAGATGCGTTCACCCATGGCCGGCCCGAGCACCTTCTCGAGCGCCGGGCGCGGAGTGTCGAGCACGTCGGAGATGAGACGGATGCCCCGCGATTCGAGAGCCACCGCCGCCTTCGGCCCCACTCCCCAGAGCGCACGGACCGAGCGCGGCCGCAGGAACGCCTCGGTGTCCGCTTCGGCGACGATCAACAGGCCGTCGGGCTTGGAGATCGTCGAGGCCATCTTGGCCACGTGCTTGGTCGCCGCGACCCCCACGCTGCACGTCAGACCGGTGCGTTCCTTGACCCGGACCCGCAGATCGCGCGCGATCCTCCCCGGACTCCCCCACAGCCGTCGAGCCCCGCGCACGTCGAGGAACGCCTCGTCGATCGACAGGGGCTCCACGAGCGGGGTGATCTCGTCGAAGATCGCCATGACCTGGCGGGACATCTCGGTGTACCGCGAGTACGGCGGATTCACGACGATCGCGTTCGGGCACAGGCGCAGGGCGATCGCCACCGGCATCGCGGACTTCACGCCGTAGCGTCGCGCCTCGTACGACGCGCTGGACACGACCCCGCGCCCTTCGGAGCCGCCGATGATGAGCGGCTTGCCCGCGAGCGACGGGTCGTCGAGCACCGCGACCGAGGCGAAGAACGCGTCCATGTCGACGTGCAGGATGCCGGTCCCCGTGTCGTCGGCACCGGGCGGCGAGACGATGCGCCCCGTCCCGTCTCCGCGTCCCATGGCATCCATTCTCCCCCGGGCCTCCGACATCGCGGCCGGGGACGGGCGGCGGCGCGCGCGTCCGCTCAGCGATCCGCACAACCTCATCCCAAATCCCCCGAAGCCGACTGGCCTACGGCGAATCGCTGAGTTCGGCACCCGTCCCACACCCCCGGGAACGACGGATGCCACGGCCCGCGCCCGCGAGGAGCGTCGGAGCCGTGGCATCCACGGTGCTTACTGTGCGGCGGCGCGCTCCAGCACGAGCTCGCGCACGCGCGCGGCGTCGGCCTGACCCTTCATCGCCTTCATCACGGCGCCGATGACCGCGCCGGCGGCCTGGACCTTGCCGTCGCGGATCTTCGCCAGCACGTCGGGCTGGGCGGCCAGGGCCTCGTCGATCGCGGCGATGAGCGCACCGTCGTCGGACACGACCGCGAGACCGCGGGCGTCGACGACCTGCTGCGGAGTGCCCTCGCCCGCGATGACGCCCTCGAGCACCTGACGCGCGAGCTTGTCGGTCAGCGTGCCCGCGTCGACGAGCTGCTGCAGCGCGGCGACGTTCTCGGGACTGACGAGCTCGGCGGGCTCGCGCTCCTCGGCGTTGGCGATGCGGCTGATCTCGCTCATCCACCACTTGCGTGCGGCGGCGGGCGATGCCCCGGCGGCGACGGTGGCCTCGACCTCGTTGAGCAGCCCCGCGTTCACGACGCCCTGGAAGTCGATGTCCGCGAAGCCCCAGTCGGCCTTGAGCCGACGACGGCGTGCGGCCGGCGGTTCGGGCAGCGCGGCGCGCAGCTCCTCGATCAACTCCGGCGCCGGCACGACGGGGAGCAGGTCGGGCTCGGGGAAGTAGCGGTAGTCATCGGCATCCGACTTCGGACGACCCGGCGACGTGCGCCCCGTGTCCTCGTGCCAGTGGCGCGTCTCCTGCGTGATCGTGCCGCCGGCGGCCAGGATCGCCGCCTGGCGTTGGATCTCGTACCGCACCGCGCGCTCGACCGACCGCATCGAGTTGACGTTCTTCGTCTCGGTGCGCGTGCCGAGCTTCTCCTGGCCGCGGGGGCGCAGCGACACGTTGGCGTCGCAGCGCAGGTTGCCGCGCTCCAGCCGCGCCTCGGAGATGCCGAGACCGCGGACGATGTCACGGATCGTCGCGACGTACGCCTTCGCGAGCGCCGGAGCCGAATGCTCGGCGCCGAAGATGGGCTTCGTCACGATCTCGACCAGCGGAACGCCGGCGCGGTTGTAGTCGACGAGCGAGTACTCGGCGCCCTGGATGCGCCCGGTCGCCCCACCCATGTGGGTGAGCTTTCCGGCGTCCTCCTCCATGTGCGCGCGCTCGATCGGCACGGTGACGATCGTGCCGTCCTCCAGCTCGACCTCGACCGATCCCTCGAACGCGATGGGCTCGTCGTACTGAGAGATCTGATAGTTCTTGCCGAGGTCGGGGTAGAAGTAGTTCTTCCGTGCGAACCGGCTCGACGGCGCGATCGAGCAGCCGAGGGCGAGGCCCAGGCTGATCGACGAGCGGATCGCCTCGGCGTTCACGACCGGGAGCGCGCCCGGCAGGCCCATGTCGACCGGCGCGACGAGCGTGTTCGGCTCGGCGCCGTGGTTCGCCTCGTTGGCGGGGTTGGGTGCGGCGGAGAACATCTTCGTCGCCGTGTTGAGCTCGACATGGACCTCGAACCCGAGAACCGGCTCGAACAGTTCGAGGGCCTCGTCGAAGTCCATCAGCGCGTCCTTGGCCATCAGCGGGTCGCTCCGTTCGTGAGGGAGGGGGCACGGTCGAGAAGCGGACCGCCCCACTGGTCGACCAGCAGCGCTTCGAGCGCCGCGCCGACGCGGTACAGACGTGCGTCCTCACGGGCGGGGGCGAGGAACTGGATGCCGACCGGCAGACCGTCCTCCTCGGCGAGGCCGCTGGGGATCGAGATGCCCGGGACGCCGGCGAGGTTCGCCGGGATGGTCGTCACGTCGTTCAGGTACATCTGCAGCGGGTCGTCGAGCTGCTCGCCCAGGCGGAACGCCGTGGTCGGCGCCGACGGGGTCGCGATCACGTCGACCTCGGCGAACGCGGCGTCGAAGTCCTGCTGGATGAGGGTCCGCACCTTCTGCGCGCTGCCGTAGTAGGCGTCGTAGTACCCGGCCGACAGGGCGTAGGTGCCGAGGATGATGCGGCGCTTGACCTCGGGACCGAACCCGGCGTCGCGCGTGGCGGCCATGACGCTCTCGACCGTCGGGGTGCCCTGCGGCGTGACCCGCAGACCGAAGCGGACCGAGTCGAACTTGGCCAGGTTGCTGGATGCCTCGGCCGGGAGGATCAGGTAGTACGCGGCCACGCCGTATTCGAAGTGCGGCGCGCTGATCTCGATGATCTCGGCGCCCTGCGCCTCCAGGGTGGCGAGGGCGGCACGGAACGAGTCGGACACGCCCTTCTGGAAGCCGCGGTCGTCGAGTTCGCGGATGACGCCGACCTTCAGCCCCTTCAGCACCTCACCGGTGGCGCCCTCGCGGGCTGCCGCAGCGAAGGAGGGCCACGCGTCGGTGAGCGACGTGGAGTCGTGCGGGTCGTGGCCGGCGATGACGTCGTGCAGGAGTCCCGCGTCGAGCACGGTCCGGGTCACGGGACCGACCTGATCGAGGCTGGATGCCAGCGCGATCGCGCCGTACCGGCTGACGCCGCCGTACGTGGGCTTGACGCCGACGGTGCCGGTCACGTGTGCGGGCTGACGGATCGAGCCACCGGTGTCGGATCCGAGCGCGAGAGGCGCCTCGAACGCGGCGACCGCGGCGGCGGAGCCACCACCGGATCCGCCGGGGATCCGGTCGAGGTCCCACGGGTTGTGCGTCGGACCGTACGCGGAGAACTCGGTCGACGAGCCCATGGCGAACTCGTCCATGTTCGTCTTGCCGAGCGGCACGAGTCCGGCAGCGCGCGAGCGAGCGACGACGGTGGCGTCGTAGGGCGACAGGTAGCCCTCGAGGATCTTCGATCCGCTCGTGGACGGCATGTCGGTCGTGACGAGCACGTCCTTCACCGCGAGCGGCACGCCCGCGAGCTCGTGCAGCTCCTCGCCCGCGGCGCGGCGGCGGTCGATGTCCGCCGCGACGTCGAGAGCATGGTCGCTCACGTGGAGGAACGCGTGCACGTCGCCGTCGACGGCGGCGATGCGGTCGAGGTGCGCGCGGGTCGCCTCGACGCTCGACACCTCCTTCGACGCGAGGGCCGCGGCGAGGTCGGCGGCGCTCAGGCGCGTGAGGTCGCTCACTGCTCCTCCCCCAGGATCGCGGTCACCCGGAACCGGCCGTCGGCCTGGTCGGGTGCGTTCTGCAGCACCTGGTCGCGGGTCAGCTGCTGCTGCACGACGTCGGGGCGGAACACGTTCTGCAGCGGGATCGGGTGGCTCGTGGCGAAGACGTCGGGGGTTGCCACCTCGGACACCTTCGCGATGTTGTCGACGATGGCATCCAGCTGGCCGGTCAGGCTCTGGATCTCCTCGTCGCTCAACTCGATCCGAGCGAGCACACCGAGATGGCGCACGAGATCAGGGGTGATTTCAGACACCCGGCAAGTCTAGTTCGCGGGCACCGCGCGCCGGGACCGGCCCCGGCCTACGCTGGGACGGTGACGAGCTACGACCCGCCTCGCCCCTGGACCGCCAGCTATGCCGCCGGAGTGCCGGAGGACCTCGAACCTCAGACGGGCTCGCTCGTCGACATCCTCGACGCCTCCACGCGCGACTATCCCGACGCCCCGGCGTTGGAGTTCTTCGGTCGGACGACGTCGTACGCCGAGCTGTCGGCCGAGGTGAGCCGCGTCGCCGCGGCCCTCGCCGCGCACGGCGTGCGTGCCGGCGACCCCGTCGCGATCGTCCTGCCGAACTGTCCGCAGCACATCGTCGCGTTCTACGCGGTGCTGCGCCTGGGCGCGGTCGTCGTGGAGCACAACCCGCTCTACACCGCGCGGGAGCTCCGCAAGCAGTTCGAGGATCACGGCGCGAAGCACGCCATCGTATGGAGCAAGGTCGTGAAGACCGTGCAGGACTTCCCGGCCGACCTGCGGGTCGACACCCTCGTGTCCGTCGACGTCACCCGGGCGATGCCGCTCCGCATGCGCGTGGCCCTGCGCCTCCCCGTCGCGAAGGCGCGGGAAGCGCGCGCGGCCCTCACCGAGAAGACGACGGATGCCGAGCCCTGGGCCCAGCTCCTCCGCCACGACCCGCTGCCCGCGGCGCACCCCCGCCCGGCCACGGGCGACCTCGCGATCATCCAATACACGAGCGGGACCACCGGCACCCCCAAGGGCGCGATGCTCACCCACGCGAACCTCCTCGCCAACGCCGCGCAGGCCCGCGCGTGGGTGCCGTCGATCGTGCGCGGCGAGGGCTGCGTCGTCTACGCGGTCCTGCCGATGTTCCACGCGTACGGTCTGACGCTGTGCCTGACGTTCGCGATGTCGATGGGCGCGCGACTCGTGCTGTTCCCCAAGTTCGACCCCGACCTCGTCCTCGCCGTCACCAAGCGGCATCCCGCGACCTTCCTGCCCCTCGTGCCGCCGATCGCCGAGCGCCTGCTCGCCGCCGCCGAGGCGAAAGGCGTGTCGCTGGCCGGCACCGATATCGCGATCTCGGGCGCGATGGCCCTCCCGCACGAGCTGGTGGTCCCGTTCGAGAAGGCCACCGGCGGGTACCTCGTCGAGGGGTACGGCCTGAGCGAGTGCTCCCCCGTGCTCATGGCCAACCCCGTGGCCGAGAACCGCGTGCCGGGAACCGTCGGGCTCCCGCTGCCGGGCACAGAGTGCCGCGTCGTCGACCCCGACGACCCGCACACCGACGTCGAGCCGTGTGGCCGCGGAGAGCTCGTGGTCCGCGGGCCACAGGTGTTCTCGGGCTACTACGGCAAGCCCGAGGCGACGGAGGAGGTCTTCGTCGACGGGTGGTTCCGCACGGGCGACATCGTCACGATCGACGAGGGCGGATTCGTCCGGATCGTCGACCGCATCAAGGAGCTCATCATCACGGGCGGCTTCAACGTCGCGCCGACCGAGGTCGAGAACGTCCTGCGACAGCATCCCTCGATCGCCGACGTCGCCGTGGTGGGGCTCCCGAGCGACCATTCGGGGGAAGACGTGGTCGCCGCCGTCGTCCCGTTCGCCGGGGCCGAGATCGACCCCGACGAGCTGCGCGACTTCGCCCGCGGCATCCTGACCCCGTACAAGGTGCCGCGCCGGATCGTGGTCGTCGACGAACTGCCGAAGTCGCTCATCGGCAAGGTCCTCCGGCGTCAGGTGAAGGAGCGGCTGCTCGCGGAGTGACCGAGTCCGCGGGCCTCTCCGCGGGGCTTCACCGACCGGAGCGGATGCCGGGCGCCTCGACTCAGTCCTCGGTCGCGGCGTCCGGAGCCGGAGGGAGCGCGTCCGGTCCCTGCTCGACGAGCACGCGGAACTGCGCGGCATCCAGAATCCGGATGCCGAGTTCCTCCGCCTTCGCCAGCTTCGACCCCGCGCCCGGCCCCGCGGCGACGAAGTCGGTCTTCTTCGACACGCTCGAAGCGGCCTTGCCTCCCGCGGCGATGATCGCCTCCTGCGCCCCCTCGCGGGAATAGCCCTCGAGCGATCCCGTCGCGACCACGGTGAGACCGGTCAGAACCCCGCCGGCGGCGGCCGCGGCCCCCGGGCCGGGGTGCCCGGGGATGGCGAAGCGGACACCCGCGGCCTCCCACCGATCGACGATGTCGCGGTGCCAGTCGACCTCGAACCAGTCGATGACGGCGTCGGCGATGATGCCGCCCACCCCCTCGACGGCGGCGAGTTCGTCGCGCGAGGCCGCGCGGATGGCATCCAACGACCCGAACCACTGCGCCAGGGCGCGCGCCGCCACCGGACCGACGTGCCGGATGTTCAACGAGACGAGAAGGCGCCAGAGGTCTTTCGACTTCGCCTTCTCGAGTTCGGCGACGAGCTTGACGGCCTGCTCCGAGGGGAGGACCTCGCGGTAGTCCTTGCGGATGCCGCGGCGCCGACGCTCCGCGGGATCGAGGTTCTCGGAACCGGGCGGATACGTGGCAGGTCCGAGCTTCTGGAACGGCGCGCGCCGCACCTCGTCGCCGGTCTTCTCGTCGATCTTGCGCTCCCCCGTCTCGGCGTCGCGCACGACGACCTCGATCGGGACGAGCTGCTCGAGCGTCAGGTCGAACAGACCCGCCTCGGTGTCGAGCGGCGGCTCGGCGGGGACATCGGGCTGCGTCAACGCCGCGGCCGTCACCTCGCCCAGCGCCTCGATGTCGAGCGCGCCCCGCGAACCGATGTGCTCCACGCGCCCGCGGACCTGCGCGGGGCACGACCGCGCGTTGGGGCAGCGGAGATCGATGTCGCCCTCTTTGGCGGGGCGCAGCGGCGTGCCGCACGCCGGGCAGTCGGCGGGCATGACGAACGCGCGCTCGCTGCCGTCGCGCAGCTCGACCACGGGTCCGAGGACCTCGGGGATCACGTCGCCGGCCTTGCGCAGCACCACGGTGTCGCCGATCAGGACGCCCTTGACCTTGACGACGTCCTGGTTGTGCAGGGTCGCCTGGCGCACGACGCTGCCCGCGACGCGCGCGGGTTCCATCACGGCGAAGGGCGTCGCGCGGCCGGTGCGCCCGACCGACACCACGATGTCGAGGAGCTTGGTGTTCACCTGCTCAGGCGGGTACTTGTAGGCGATCGCCCAGCGCGGGGCGCGGCTCGTGGCCCCGAGCTCGTCGTGCAGAGCGAGCTCGTCGACCTTCACGACGACGCCGTCGATCTCGTGCTCGACGTCGTGGCGGTGTTCGCCGTGATGCGCGACGAAGGCGAGCACGCCGTCGACGGTCGATTCGACGCGGCTGTAGGGCGACGTCGGAAGCCCCCACGACGCCAGGAGATCGTAGATCTCGCTCTGCGCGGCCACCGGCGGATCCGGCCACGCACCGATGCCGTGGACGTAGAGGGCGAGCGAGGCGATGCGGGCGAGTCCCGCCTCGAGCTCGAGCCCCGACTTCTTCTCGATCTGCTGGCGCAGGCCACCGCTGGCGGCGTTGCGCGGGTTCGCGAACGCCGGGAACCGCCGCGCCGCCGCCTGCTCGGCCTTCTCGAGATCGAACGCCTTCGCCCCGCCGCGGCGGGCGGCGGCGCGCTCCCGGGCCTCGGCCACGGCGCGCTCACGGTACTCGCCCTGCAGCCGGTTGAGGTTCTCGAAGGCCGCGACGGGGATGAAGACCTCACCCCGCACCTCGACCAGCGCGGGGTGGCCGTCGCCGGTGAGTTCGCGCGGGATCCCGGCGACCCGCAACGCGTTCTCGGTCACGATCTCGCCCACGCGCCCGTCGCCGCGGGTCGCGGCCGAGGTGAGCACCCCGTTCTCGTAGCGCAGGCTGATCGCCAGTCCGTCGATCTTGAGTTCCGTCAGCCAGTTCACCGGCCGCCCGGCGGAGGCCTCGGTCTTGACGGCCCACTCGCGCAGCTCTTCGGGTGAGAAGACGTTGTCGAGGCTCAGCATCCGCTCGGCGTGCTCGATCGTCACGAGGTCGGTGGCCTCGGCCGCCCCCACGGACAGGGTCGGGCTGTCCTGTCCCTGCAGCTCGGGGTACAGGCGCTCGATGGCCTCGAGCCGATGCATCCACCCGTCGTAGGTTGCGTCGTCGACGAGCTCGGCATCCCGCCCGTAATACGCGTCGCGCGCATGGACGATCCGCTCGGTCAGATCGGCCGCTTCGGTGCGCGCTTCGTCGAGGGTGAGGTCGGGAAGCTGGTCGTGCTCGGTCACCCGTCCAGCTTAGGCAGGGGCACCGACACCGCCCGGGGGTTGCGGGGGTTCCGCGCGCGACGGGAGGAGATTCCGCGAACGGAGGACGGATGCCACGATCCCGGCCCTCCCGGCCCCGAATCCCCTCCCGGGGCCGGAGTCGCCGGGAGCGAGGGCTCAGGCTCCGACGGGGACCGCCGACACCGTCCGGGCGATCGTGAACTGACCGATCACGCGGGTGCCGTCGTAGAGCACGGCCGTCTGCCCCGGTGCCACGCCGTCAAAGGGCTCCTCGGGGCGCACGGTCAGCGCCCCGCCCTCGAGCACGGCGGTGGCGGGCACGGGGTCCGCGTGGGCGCGGATCTGCACGTGGCACGCGAAGGTCGCCGCGGAGGGGGCGCGTCCCGCCCAGGAGAAGCGATCGCCCGAGATCTCGGCGCAGGCGAGGGCCTCTTTCGGTCCCACCACGACCGTGTTGTTCACGGGACGCACTTCGAGCACGAAGCGCGGCTTGCCGTCGGCGGCGGGGACTCCCAACTGCAGTCCGCGGCGCTGGCCGACGGTGAAGGCGTGCGCTCCCTCGTGCGTGCCGACGACCGCACCGGAGCGGTCGAGGATCTCGCCCTTCTCCGCGCCCACGCGGTCGGCGAGCCACCCTCGCGTGTCGCCGTCGGGGATGAAGCAGATGTCGTGGCTGTCGGGCTTCTGCGCGACGGACAGTCCGCGCTCCTCCGCCTCGGCGCGGACGACCGCCTTGGACGGCGTCGACCCGAGCGGGAAGTACGTGTGCGCGAGCTGCGCCTCCGTCAGGACGCCGAGGACGTACGACTGGTCCTTCGCGGCATCCGAGGCCCGGTGGAGCTCCCGCCCGTCGGGGGTGTCGACGAGCGTGGCGTAGTGGCCCGTGCACACCGCGTCGAAGCCGAGTTCGACGGCGCGCTCGAGGAGGGCGGCGAACTTGATCTTCTCGTTGCACCGCATGCAGGGGTTGGGCGTGCGGCCGGCGCGGTACTCCGACACGAAGTCCTCGATCACGTCGTCGCGGAAGCGCTCCGAGAAGTCCCACACGTAGAAGGGGATGCCGAGCTTGTCCGCCGCGCGACGGGCGTCCATGGCGTCCTCGATCGTGCAGCAGCCGCGGCTCCCGGCGCGGAGCGTCCCGCCCGCGCGCGACAGTGCCAGGTGCACACCGACGACGTCGTGCCCCGCCTCGACCGCGCGTGCCGCGGCCACCGCGGAGTCGACGCCACCGCTCATCGCCGCCAGAACTCGCATCGTCCCAGTCTACGAACCGCCCGCTGAACGGGCGCCGGATGCCACGGCCCGCTCGTACGCGGACGGCAGTGCCGCGAGCACGGCATCCACGTCGTCCTCGGTCGACGTGCGCCCGAGGGTCAGACGGAGGACCGACCGGGCGGCACGGTCGTCGAGCCCGAGGGCGAGCACGACGTGCGAGGGTTCGGCGACGCCCGCCTGGCATGCCGAGCCCGTGGACACCGAGATCCCGGCCATGTCGAGGAGGAACAGCAAGGTCTCCCCCGCCGCGCCCGGGAAGAGCACGTGCGCGTTGCCGGGGAGCCGGTCGTCGGGATCCCCGAGCAGGCGCGCGTTCGGGATCGCCCCGAGGATGCCGTGGACCAGGCGACGACGCAGGCCCTCGAGCCGCACGGTCTCCCGTTCGCGCTCGGTCTCGGCCGCGATCGCGGCGGCGGCGAAGGCGGCCGCCCCGGCGGCATCCTGCGTGCCGGCGCGCAGTCCGCGCTGCTGACCGCCGCCGTGCTGCAGCGGCGTCAGCCGGGCGTGCCGCGAGACCACCGCCGCGCCGACACCGACGGGTCCGCCGACCTTGTGCGCCGAGACGGACAGGGCGACCAGGCCACCGGGGCCGTCTCCGGCGCCGCGCCAGCCCGAGAAGTCGACGTCGACCTGGCCGAGCGCCGACACCGCGTCCAGATGCAGGGGAACGCCGGCCTCGGCGGAGGCGCGGGCGAGGCCGGCGGCATCCTGCACCGTTCCGACCTCGTTGTTGGCCACGAGCGCGGTGGCCAGGGCCGCGTGCGGAAGCTCCGCGGCGAACGCGGCGACGGGGATCCGGCCGAGCGCGTCGAGCCCCACGGGGCGCACCCGCGCCTCGGCGGAACGCGTCAACCACGCGACCGTGTCCAGCGTCGCGTGGTGTTCGCCGTCGGGGAGCACGATCGCGTCGGTCGACGGCTCCCGCGACCACCACTGACCCTTCAGGGCCAGGTTCGTCGCCTCGGTGCCGCCGGAGGTCAGCACGACCTCGATGGGCTGGCATCCCAGCACCTCGGCGAGGCGCTCGCGTGCGTCTTCGAGGAGGCGACGGGCGGCCTGGCCGGCGCCGTGGATCGACGACGGATTGCCCAGCACCTCGTGCGCGGCCAGCCACGCGTCGCGAGCCTCGGGCCGCAGCGGGGTGGTCGCGGCATGGTCGAGATAGACCGGCATTCACCCTCCCCGGTGTCTCGTGCGCGTCCTTCACTACCCTAGGACGCATGGTCCCACCCGAAGCGGCCCTGTCGCCGCGCCCTGCCCTCCTCGCCTCGTCCTTCGACGACCTCGGCGTGCGGCTGGGCCGCGACGGAGGAACACTGCGCGTCTGGTCGGGGAACGCCGACACGATGCACCTCGTCGTCTTCGACCATGTCGACCTCGACTGGGCCGTCGAGACACTGCCGATGACGGCGACGGGCGACGGCGTGTTCGAGGCGACGACGCCGCTTCTGCGGCCCGGCGCGCGCTACGCGGTGCGGGCCGGCGGACCCCACGGTCCCGGCAACACGTTCAACCCGGAGACGCTCCTCCTCGACCCGTACGCGCGAGGCCTCGTGTCGGGGGGCTACGGCGACTGGCGCGGCGTCGTCGTCGAGGGCGGGTTCGACTGGGGCGGTGTGGCCAAGCCCCGCGTCCCGATGGACCGCACCGTGATCTACGAGGGGCATGTCAAGGGGCTCACCAAGCGGCATCCGGTGGTTCCGCCCCCCCTGCACGGCACGTACGCGGGCCTGGCCCACCCGGCGATGATCGAGCACTTCCTCTCGCTCGGCATCACGAGCATCGAGCTGCTCCCCGTGCACGCCTTCGCCACCGAGCCGCGTCTGCTCCAGCTGGGCCTGACGAACTACTGGGGCTACAACTCGCTCAACTTCTTCTCCCCGCACTCCGCGTACGCCACCGCCGCCAGCCGCGCGGAAGGCCCCGAAGCCGTGCTGCGCGAGTTCAAGGGCATGGTGCGGCTGCTGCACGAGGCGGGCCTCGAGGTCCTCCTCGACGTCGTGTACAACCACACGTCGGAGGAGGGAATCGGCGGCCCGCGGACCAGCCTGCGCGGCCTCGACAACCGCTCGTACTACCGCCAGACCGACGAGGGCGTGTACATCGACGTGACCGGGTGCGGCAATGCGGTGAACACGTCGACGGATGCCGCGGCGCGCCTCGTCCTGGACTCGTTGCGCTACTGGGCCGAGGACGTGCAGATCGACGGGTTCCGGTTCGACCTGGCCGTCACGCTGGGGCGCGACGGGAACCACTCCTTCGATCCCGAACATCCGCTGCTGCGGGCGATCCGCGACGACGAGGTGCTCGCGGGCACCAAGCTCATCGCCGAGCCGTGGGACGTCGGCATGGGCGGGTGGCAGACCGGCAACTTCGGCGACGGCTGGCACGAGTGGAACGACCGCTACCGCGACCGCGTGCGCAATTTCTGGCTCAGCGACGTCGACTACGCCCGGCGCGCCAGTACGGCGCCGGTCGGCATCGGCGGCTTCGCGACCCGGCTGGCGGGATCCTCCAACACGTTCTCCCAGGAGCGCGGACCGCTCGCCAGCGTCAACTTCGTTACGGCGCACGACGGCTTCACCCTCCGCGACCTCGTCTCGTACGACGTCAAGCACAACCTCGGCAACGGCGAGCAGAACCGCGACGGCGCGGACACCAACCGCTCGTACAACCACGGGGCCGAGGGCAAGACCGACGACCCTCGCATCCTCGCCACCCGCCGGAAGGCCATGCGCAACCTCCTCGGCACCCTGCTGCTGTCGGCGGGTGTTCCGATGATCACCGCGGGCGATGAGATGGGGCGCACGCAGCGCGGCAACAACAACGCCTACTGCCATGACTCGCCGCTGACGTGGCTGTCGTGGAACCTCGCGCCCTGGCAGCAGGACCTCTTCGCGCACACTCAGCGCCTCCTGGCTCTCCGCCGCGAGAACCCGGCCCTGCGTCCGGTGCACTTCGCCCGCCTCGGCGAACGGATCCCCTCCGCGTCGCTCATGGACTGGTACGACGAGCACGGCGAGACGATGTCGAGCGACCGCTGGACCGACCCCTCGCACCGCACCCTGCAGTACCTCGCGACCTCCACGCCCGAGAACGAGGAGCTGAATCGCATCCTGCTCGTCGTGCACGGAAACGAGAGCCCCGTCGAGGTGACCCTGCCCGTCCTGACGGACGACGTGGAGTACGTGTCGCTGTGGTCGAGCGCCGACGAGACCCCGGCGGACGACATGCCGAGGATCGCTCCGGGTGAGGTCGTCCCGTTCGTCGGCACGTCGATGCGGCTGTTCCGCGTCGAGTCCCGGGGCTGACTCGGCGTCGAAGGATCGGGTCGGTCTGTCAAGGCCCGCGGCAAGCCCTGGGGGAACGTCGCCGGGCCACGGTAGGTTCGGACCGTGGCCACCACGACGACGACACTTTCGCCCGTTCACCCCTGGCGCAGCGCCGCCTCGATCCCCGTGCGACCGATCAAACCGACGCCCGCGAAGGGCGTGGTGACGCCGCGCATCCCGCTGGCGCTCCCCCATCCGCACGTTCCCGGCGGTCGCTTCCGACCTTCGGCCTTCGTGGGCGAGGCGGTGCCGTTCACCGTCACCGCCTTCCGCGAGGGTCACGATCGCATCGGCGTGCACGTCCGGCTCTTCTCGCCCTCCGGCGACGAGTCGCTGCACCGCCTGTCGCCGCTGAACGACGGGTTCGATCGCTGGTCCACCCTGATCGCCCCGCTCGAGCAGGGCGTCTGGCGGTTCCGGTTCGAGGCGTTCGCCGACGAGTTCGCCACGTGGGAGCACGCCGCCGAGGTGAAGATCGCCGCCGGCGTCGACTCCGCGCTCATGCGGGAGATGGGGGCGCAGCTCTTCGACCGCGCCCGGGGCGAGAAGAAGCGGCCCGGCAGCGACAAGGACGTGCTCTACGCCGCCGCGCGGACCCTCCGCGACCCCGAGACGCACGACGACGTCGCCCTCCAGGTCGTGCGCGATCCCGCGATCGCCGAGATCTTCGCGGTGCGCCCGGTCATGGGGCTCGCGTCGGCGGGCAAGGATGCCGAGCTGCTGGTCGAGCGCGAACGCGCCGGCGTCGGCGCATGGTACGAGTTCTTCCCGCGTTCCGAGGGCGCGACCCGGGCCGAGGACGGCTCCGTGATCAGCGGTACGTTCCGCACGGCCGTGGATCGCCTCCCCGGTGTGGCCGACATGGGCTTCGACGTGCTCTACCTGCCCCCCATCCACCCGATCGGCGAGCAGAACCGCAAGGGACCCAACAACACGCTCGTGACCTCCCCCGGCGACCCGGGCTCGCCCTGGGCGATCGGCGGGCCCGCCGGCGGGCACGACACGGTTCACCCGGATCTGGGCACGCTGGAGGACTTCCGCGCCTTCGTCGACGCCGCGCGCAGCAACGGGATCGAGGTGGCGCTCGACCTCGCGTTGCAGGCATCACCCGACCACCCGTGGGTCACCGAGCACCCCGAGTGGTTCACGACCCTCCCCGACGGCTCGATCGCGTACGCCGAGAATCCGCCCAAGAAGTACCAGGACATCTACCCCGTCAACTTCGACAACGACCCCGACGGCATCCGTGCCGAGGTCCTGCGGATCGTGCGGCACTGGATCGCCCAGGGCGTGCGCATCTTCCGCGTCGACAACCCCCACACGAAGCCCCTGCAGTTCTGGGAATGGTTGATCGCCACGGTCAGCGCCGAGGAGCCCGACGCGGTGTTCCTCGCCGAGGCCTTCACCCGACCGGCCCCGCTGCAGGGACTCGCGATGGCCGGCTTCCAGCAGAGCTACACGTACTTCACCTGGCGCAACACCAAGGAGGAGCTCGAGGAGTTCTTCGACGGACTCGCGCACGAGACGGCCGACTTCCTCCGGCCGAACCTCTTCGTGAACACCCCTGACATCCTCACCGAGTACCTGCAGTTCGGGGGCCGCCCGGCGTACAAGATCCGTGCGGCGCTGGCGGCCACGGCCGCCCCGACCTACGGCGTGTACGCGGGGTACGAACTGTACGAGAACGTCGCGCGTCCCGGTTCCGAAGAGAACATCGACAACGAGAAGTACGAGTACAAGTTCCGCGACTGGGCGGGCGCCGAGTCGGCGGGCGACTCGCTTGCCCCGTATCTGCGTCGGCTCAACGGCATCCGTCGTGATCACCCGGCTCTCGGGCAGCTGCGAAATCTCCACGTCCAGTGGAGCGACGACGACGCGATCCTCGTCTACGCGAAGCATCTCGATGCGGCTCTCTCGCCCACCGGAGTGTCCGACACGATCATCGTCGTCGCCAACGTCGACCCCCACTCCACGCGCGCGACGACGGTGCACCTCGACACGACGTTGTGGGGCGTCGAGCCCGGGACGCCCTACGAGGTCGAAGACCTCGTGACGGGCGCCGTCTGGACCTGGACGGACCACAACTTCGTCCGCTTGGACGCATTCGACGAACCCGTGCACATCCTGCACGTGAAGGAGTCCCGATGACCGCTCTTCCCTCAGAACTCCTGGATGCCGTGGCCCACGGCGCCCACCACGACCCGCACAGCATCCTCGGCTCCCACGAGACCGCCGACGGCTGGGTCATCCGCACCCGGCGTCCGCTCGCCCGCGAGGTGGTGGCCGAGCTCGAGGACGGCTCGACCGTCCAGCTGTCGCACACGCGCTCCGGCATCTGGGAGGGTCTGCACGCCACGGCTCCCGGTGCGTACCGCGTGCGCGCCTCGTACGACGGGAGCGCCGACCACATCGCGGACGACCCGTACCGTCACGTTCCCGCGGTGGGCGAGCTGGATCTGCACCTCATCTCGGAGGGCCGCCACGAGGAGCTGTGGCGGGTCCTGGGCGCGCACGTCCGCGAGCTCGACGGTTCCACCGGTACGGCGTTCACGGTGTGGGCGCCGGACGCCCGCGCGGTACGCGTGATCGGCGACTTCAACGGGTGGGACGGTACCGGGAGCGCGTTGCGCTCGATGGGCGGCAGCGGGGTATGGGAGCTGTTCGTGCCCGAGGTCGGCATCGGCGCCCGCTACAAGTTCGAGATCCTCACCCGGGCGGGTGCCTGGATCCAGAAGGCCGATCCCATGGCCCGCCTCGCCGAGACCCCGCCCGCGACGGCATCCGTCGTGACCTCGTCCGATTACCGCTGGAACGACGACGCGTGGCTGGAGGAGCGATCCCGCACCGCCCCCATCGACCGTCCGATGTCGATCTACGAGCTGCACCTCGGCTCGTGGCGTCCCGGACTGTCGTACCGGGATGCCGCCGACGAGATCATCGACTACGTCGGCGCCCAGGGCTTCACGCACGTCGAGTTCCTGCCCCTCTCCGAGCACCCGTTCGGCGGGTCGTGGGGCTACCAGGTCTCGGGCTACTACGCCCCGACGAGCCGCTTCGGCGACCCCGACGACCTTCGCTACCTCATCGACCGTCTGCACCAGGCGGGCATCGGCGTGATCATGGACTGGGTTCCCGGACACTTCCCCAAGGACGACTTCGCCCTGGCGAAGTTCGACGGCGAGGCCCTCTACGAGCACCCCGACCCCCGTCGCGGCGAGCACAAGGACTGGGGCACGCTGATCTTCGACTACGGCCGGAACGAGGTGCGCAACTTCCTCGTCGCCAACGCGCTGTACTGGTTCGAGGAGTTCCACGTCGACGGGCTCCGCGTGGATGCCGTGGCATCCATGTTGTACCTCGACTACTCCCGCAACGACGGCGAGTGGGCACCGAACCAGTTCGGCGGCCGCGAGAACCTCGAGGCGATCCGCTTCCTGCAGGAGGTGAACGCGACCGCCTACAAGCGCTACCCCGGGATCGCCATGATCGCGGAGGAGTCCACCAGCTTCCCCGGCGTCACGGCGCCCACGGCGCACGCCGGCCTCGGCTTCGGGTTCAAGTGGAACATGGGCTGGATGAACGACTCGCTCCAGTACATCGCCCGCGACCCGATGTACCGCTCGCACCACGAGGGCGAGCTGTCGTTCTCGTTCGTCTACGCGTTCAGCGAGAACTTCATCCTGCCGATCAGCCACGACGAGGTCGTCCACGGCAAGGGCAGTCTCTTCGGCCGCATGCCCGGTGACCACTGGCAGAAGCTCGCGAACATGCGCGCGTTCCTGGCGTACATGTGGGGTCACCCGGGCAAGCAGCTGCTGTTCATGGGTCAGGAGTTCGGGCAGATGTCCGAGTGGTCCGAGTCCCGCAGTCTCGACTGGTGGATGCTGGACCAGCCGTCGCACGCCCAGCTCCACTCCTTCGTCGCCGAGCTGAACCGCGTGTACCGCGAGCAGGCGCCACTGTGGTCGCGCGACCACGACGGTGCCGCCTTCTCGCGCCTCGGGGCGCCCGCATGGAATCCGAACGTGCTCGCGTTCGCGCGGCGCGACCACCATGGCAACACCGTGGCCGTCGTCTGCAACTTCTCGGGCGTCCCCCTCGGCGACTTCCCGCTCGACCTCCCCGAGGCCGGCACCTGGACCGAGGTGCTCAACAGCGACGCGGAGGCGTTCGGAGGCTCGGGCCAGGGGAACCTCGGCGCGATCACGACCGACGGTCGCGGCAGCGCCGTGCTGACGCTCCCCCCGCTCGGCGTCCTCTGGCTTCACCACCGCGCGGGCTGAGTCCCGACGACGAGAAAGGCCCCGTCCGCGGACGGGGCCTTTCTCGTGTCGTCGTCAGAACAGCAGGGATGCCAGTCGCGACCGCGCCCGGATCACGCGGGGGTCCTCGTCGCCGATCAGCCCGAAGAGCTCCAGGAGACGCTCCCGCACCGGGGCGCGCTCGTCGGAGGGCAGCGCACCGAAGAGATCGAGCAGACGCGCGAACGCGTCCTCGACGTGGCCACCGGCGATGTCGAGGTCGGCGACCGTGAACTGCGCCTCGATGTCAGTCGGAGCGGCCGCCGCCGCGGCGCGGGCCGCCTGCAGGTCAGCGCCCTGCACGCGATCGAGCAAGCGCACCTGACCGAGCCCGGCCCGTGCGTCGGCGTCGCGCGGGTTCTCCGCGAGAGCCTGTTCGTACGCGGCGATGGCGCGGGGGTAGTCGCCCTCTTCGATCGCGGCGAACGCCTCCGCATGCAACGGGGGCAACGGCTGCTCCACCGGCTCCTCGGACCCGGCCTCGGCGCCGTCGACGGGAACGGTGCCGGTCACGCCGTGCTGCGCGGCGAGCTGGAGGAGCTGCGCGAACACTTCCCGGACCTGCTGCTCGGGCACGGCTCCGGTGAACAGGGGCACGGGCTGACCCGCGACGAGGGCCACGACCATCGGGATCGACTGCGCGCGGAATCCCTGCGCGAGCTGCGGATTCGCGTCGACATCGACCTTCGCGAGCACGACCTTGCCGGCGAGCTCGGCCACGACCTTTTCGAGGATCGGGCTGAGCTGCTTGCACGGGCCGCACCACTCGGCCCAGAGGTCGACGACCACCGGCACGCTGCGCGACAGTTCGAGGACCTGACCGAACGACGCGTCGGTGACGTCGAACACGAGCGACGGCGCCGGCGCCCCGCCGGCCGCGGTCGGGGCGGACCCGTCGGCGGGCGCCGCGGGGGGCTGAGGACGGTTGCGCAGCGACGACAGATCGACGGCGCCGCGGAGGACGGAACCGGGGGTGGGAGTGCTCACGGTGACACCTTCGCTTCGAGGAGGCTGGAACGGTAGCCCAGGAGTCGGATCTGGTCGCTGGACCCCTGGCTGGGCACGTAGAAGAAGATCTGATCGGTGTACGTCGTGGTGAAGCCGGTCGCCGACTGGTCGACGCCGGTGAGGGCCTTCACCGCGGGGTTGTTGTCGAGCTTGATCACGGCATCCGCGTTGGTCGGCTTCGCCGTGTCGCTCTCGTAGACGTTGACCGCGACGATCGCGCCCGTGTCGAGTGTGGCGAGGGCGATGGGCGCCGCCGGGCCCGCGGACGCGGAGAAGCTGATCTCCGCCGTGCCCTGACCGGTCTGGTTGAGCTCGTCCGTGCGGTTCTTCTTGTTCTCCTCGATCGCGGGGAGCAGAAGGTCGTTGGCGGTGTCGAACGCGGCCCACGACGCGCTGTTCTGCCCGTTGTTGATGAGATCGGCGTACGCGGCCGCGACCTGGTCGGGCTGCATGACCAGGAACGAGGAGTCCGGCGGCACCTGCGTCGCGCCCACGTACGGAGCGGCGAGCTCCGGGAGGTTCGTGGATGCCTCGAGGTTGCCGATGTAGGACACGCGGTACTCCGACCACGGGTCGTCCTGCGTCATCATCATGATCGACGTCGACGGCGAGGTGGCATCCGCCGACTCGACCACCGTCATCACCGTGCGCGGCCACGTGCCCGTCGTCTGCGGGAGGGTGATCTGCACCGGCTCGGCGGGGATCGCCGGGAGAGCGGGGCGATCGGGCAGCGCCGCGCGCAGCGTGTAGTTGGTCTTGCGCTCGGCCAGTGCCGGGCCCGTCAGCCGGGTCTCGGCGGCGGTCGCGTCGAGGGCGGCGTCCGCCTGAGCCACGGTCGTGGCGATCCGCGAGACGATCTTCGCGGCCTGGTTCTCGGTGACGGCCGGGGGGAACTGCCCCTCGGGGACGATGACCGTGGGCGTCGGACTGGGGCTCTCGCTCGCCGCGAGCTGCGGCCACGCGTCGGCGGAGCAGCCCGCGAACAGCGCCGCGGAGAGCCCGAGCGCGGGAACGGCGATCAGCGCACGGCGCCCCGGGCCGAGGGCGCCGCGGGTGCGGCGCGACGGCGACGAGCTGATGACGCCCTTGTCGGCCGCATCGGCATCGGCGATCGAGATGGGCTCGGTGACCGGCAGCGGCAGACCCTTGCGCCGAGGCCGTCGGGAGCGGCGCACGTGGCGGATCCCCAGGAGATACAGCACGATGCCCGCCAGCAGGGCGATCGCTCCCCCGGCGATCAGCGGTCCCGCCCAAGGAGTGGAGTTGTCGATCGGCCAGGTCACGGAGACATCGGTCGGCGCCGGAGCCGTGCCGTCGCTCGCGACGAGCACGCTCATGTCGGACGGGAGCTGCAGCGTCGTGCTCAGCGACCCGGTCTGCTGGTACTCGTCGAGCCAGAGGTCGGATCCCGCGGGCGTGCGAGCGGTGGTCGTCGCATCCGATGCCGGCGGAGTCACCGAAGCCGGGACGAGTGCGGTCTGGACCGCGTTCTCCTGCCCGAGGGTGACCGCGGTGTACGGGACGTCGGCGAGCCAGGCCTGCATGTCGGACGTGCGGCCGTACGAGACGAAGACCTCCCCCTCGCCCGCGACCCGGAGCGACTGCGCCCCCGGGAGGCTGCCGAGAACGGCACCGTCGATCAAGGTGTAGGCCGTCGAGCCGTCGGTCTGGATCGACTCCGTCGCCTCCGAAGGACCTTGGAAGACGGTGCGCTGGGCGATGCCCGCGCCGATCATGACGGCGGCGATGACGAACGCCACCACGGCCCAGACGAATCTCACGCTACACACCATCCCCACCGGCGACTCGGGCGGCCACCGAAGAATCGACGTTTCAGACTAGCCGAGGCCGGCTGAAAGTTCGCGGCGAGGCCTGACGGTGCCGGGAGGACGCCCCGCTCAGTATCCTTTCGAGACGGGCACGCTCGCCCGCCGGAGGCAGGAGTCGCTGCGGATGAAGATCCACAATCCTTTCCGAGTCGCGATCCTCGCGACCCTCGGTGTCGGAGTCGGGCTCCTGGTGATCGTGAGCATCCAGAACCTCTCCACGATCCTCCTGTACGTGGGGACCGCGCTCTTCCTCTCGTTGGGACTCGACCCGGTGGTGTCGTTCCTCGAGCGGCGCGGACTGCCCCGCTGGGCGGCGGTGCTGCTCACGATCCTCGGGGTCCTCGGCGTCTTCGCCGGCATCATCTTCATGGTCGTCCCGATCATCGTGAGCCAGATCACGCAGCTGATCACGCAGATCGAGGGTCTGCTGCAGCCCGGCAAGTGGAACGAGATCGTCACCGGAGTCCAGGAATGGGTGACGGCCAACTTCCCGTGGCTCCGCATCGACGAGGTGTGGGCCGGGGTGCAGCACTGGTTCTCGACGCTCGACGTCGGGTCCATCTCCACGATGATCGGCAACAGCCTCCTGACGATCGGCGGCGCCGTCGCCGCCGGACTGGGCGGGGCCTTCATCGTCCTCATCCTGACGATCTACTTCACCGCCTCCACGCCGTCGCTGAAGTCGGCCGTGTACCAGCTGGTCCCGGCATCCAAGCGCGCGCGCTTCATCGAACTCTCCGAGAAGATCACCGACTCGGTCGGCTACTACGTGATGGGCCAGGTCAGCCTGGGTGTGATCAACGGAATCCTGAGCGCGATCTTCCTGAGCATCATCCAAGCGCCCTTCCCCGCGGTGCTCGCGGTGATCGCTTTCTTCTTCTCGTTGATCCCCCTCGTCGGGACGCTCACGGGCTCGACGATCATCGTCCTGACGTGCCTGATCCCGGGTCTCGGGTCTCCGACGACGGCCATCGTGGCCGCGATCTACTACCTCGTCTACATGCAGATCGAGGCGTACGTGATCTCTCCGCGCATCATGAACCGGGCGGTATCGGTGCCCGGCTCGGTCGTCGTCATCTCCGCGCTGGCGGGAGGCGCGCTGCTGAACCTGCTGGGTGCGCTGATCGCGATCCCTGTGGCGGCGAGCATCCTCATCATCTACCGCGAGGTCATCATCCCTCGGCAGAACGAGCGCTGAGACTCAGTCGCCGACGGGACCGTCCCACTCCACCGGGAGCGGGAGCGCATCGGGATTCACCGCGGCGACGATCTCCGTCAGGACGCGGCGCGTCTGCGTCTCTCCGACCCAGAGGTGCTTGCCGCCGTCGACGGCGATGAGGTCGGCGTGCGGAACCGCGGCGAACCGCTCGCGCGCCTCGGCGGGCCGGAGGTAGTCGTCGAACTCGGGCACGAGGACCACCATGCGGCGCTCGTCGCCCGCCCATGCGGCCACCTCGTCGGCCGTCGCCCGGTGCAGGGGCGGGGAGAGCAGGATGACGCCCTCGATGTCGTGATCGCGACCGTACTTCAGCGCGAGCTCCGTGCCGAACGACCATCCCAGAAGCCACGGCCGCGGCAGCCCGCGCTCGCGGACGAAGTCCATCGCCGCCGCGACGTCGAAGACCTCGGACGCGCCGCCGTCGAACGTGCCCTCGCTCGTGCCCCGCGGCGAGGTCGTGCCGCGGGTGTTGAAACGGAGCACGGCGAGGTCGGCGAGGGCCGGGAGGCGGCCCGCCGCCTTGCGCAGGATGTGCGAGTCCATGAACCCGCCGGCCGTCGGCAGCGGATGCAGCGTCACGAGGGTGGCGACGGGCTCACGGGCTTCGGGACGAGCCAGCTCGCCGACCAGCGTCAGGTCATCGACGGTGGTGAGCTCGATGTTTTCCCGGCGGGCGGGAAGCAGCACGGGTCCGCGTATCTCCATCAGGCGATCCTCCAACAGGGCGTGTGCCAATGGCGTCGAGCGGCGAGATCCGCCGAGTCGCCCAGGACTCCATCCGCGCGCCACACGACGACGTGAGCCACACCGACCTCGACGGTCCGCCCGCATCCCGGGCAGATGTACGGCTTCTGCGCCTGCGCCGCCGACAGCGGCTGGACCGTCCATTCGACGCCGCGCTTGACCTCGGTGCGCTTCCAGCCGGCGATCAACCGGTCGAGTGACGCGTCGGATCGGTCGCTCGACGGCCGACGCTTGCGAGAGCGGGGCACGCTCCCGTCACCACCAGTGGTTGCTGGTCCAGAACGCGTACGCGCTCGCCCAGCTCCCGTACCGACCGGTGGCGTAGCCGGTGGCCCACCGCAGGTTGTCGACGGGGTCGTACCCGTTTCCGGGGACCTTGCTGCACGGGAGAGCCTGGACCAGCCCGCAGGCCCCGGACGAGCGGTTCGTGGCGTTCGGGTTCCAGCCGCTCTCGCGGCTGACGATGTAGTCGACGTAGCCCATGTCGGCGTCGGAGATCCCGGCGGCCGCCATCCATTCCGCGGGCGCACCTCCACCCGTGTAGTAGAGGGGGCCGCTGCTCCCCCCGCTCGAGGCGTCCGATCCCGTCGACGACTTCGTGGCCGTCGGCGTCGGAGTGGGCGTGGGCTTCGGCTTCACGTACACGTTGTAGCTCGACCGGTCGAGCGTCGGCGCCTGCTTCTCGCCCCCCGTGGAGACCTGCTGCGCGTCGTCGAGGCCCTCGGCGTAGAGGGTCACGGTCTTCGGCTCGTCGGCCTGGGCGCGCAGGATCGCCCCGCCCATCGGGCCCACGTAGGCGCCGGTGAACGCGAGCGCCGCGCAGGCGGCGAAGACCGTCACGACGCCGCGGCGACGCGACCAGTGCGGTCCGCGACGCCCGGACGGGGCCGGGTGCACGACGTCTGCCACGGCGTGGCCACGACGGGCCACACGCCGCGAAGAGGCACGCGTGAGATCGGATCCGGAAGTCACAGTGCGCTCGAGTCTACCGATCGGTTCGGCTGCAGGCTACGCGAGGGTCAGCCCACCGCGAGCATGACCTCGACGACGGCGTCCAGGACGGCGTCGACCTGCGTCTCGCGGTAGCCTCCGCGCTGCACACGGAACGCGACGGAACGGACCTGCTCGGCCGTGATGGCGTCGCCCGTGGCGAGGTAACGCGCGATGCGGTCGGACACGATGTCGACCTCGCGGACGCTGTAGCCGTAGCGGAACACGCCGACGCGGTCGAACCGGCCCCCGCGCGGGCGGGAGAGGCGGTCGAGCACGACCTGCGCGGTGTCGCGGGTCTCGGCGACCCAGGCGCGCGCACCGAGCCGTGAGAGGGCGTACTCGCGCTCTCGGGCGGCGAAGGCGTCCTCGACCCGTCCGAGGGCGGCATCCACCGGTCCGATCGCGTAGCCGCCCCGCACGAGCGGGAAGGATGCCGAGCGCACCTCGGTCGAGCGGAGGGCTCCGGGCTCATCGGCCTCGAACGCGTCGCGCGCCTTCTCGAGGAAGGTGTCGACGGCCCGCTTCTCGTAGCCCTTCTTGCGTCCGGGGGCGTCGGGGAAGGGCGTCGAGCGGTCGGTGCGGGTATCTGTCATGACGCTCCCAGGGGCGAGAGGAGGTAGTACATCGCCAGCGCTGCCGTCGCGGACGGGAGGATCGAGTCCAGGCGGTCGAGGACTCCGCCATGCCCCGGCAGCCACGAACTCATGTCCTTGATGCCGAGGTCGCGCTTGAGCATCGACTCGCCGAGGTCGCCCACCGTAGCGGTGGCGAGCACGACCGCGCCGAAGATGAGTCCGGTCCACCACGGCACCTGCAGCATGAACACGGCGAGGAGCACGCCCGCCGCGAGTGCGGCGACGCACGCGCCGGCGAAGCCCTCCCACGTCTTCTTCGGGCTGATCCGCGGGGCCATCGGATGCCGCCCGCCCCGACCGAACGTGAGGCCCGAGACGTACGCGCCCGTGTCGGCCACGACCGCGAGCACCAGGAACGCCAGGACCCACCATTCACCGCCGTCCTGCGCGAGCAGGACCAGCGCCATGCTCGTCAGGAACGGGACGTAGAGCTGCACGAACGCCGCGACGAGAACGTCGGCGAGCACCTCGGTGCGCGCTCTGCCGTCATTCGCGTGCAGTTGGGCGGTGAGGCGCCACACGATGACGAAGGCGACCGCGACGAGCACGGCCACCCAATGCAGCCACAGGCCCGCGAGGAAGCCACTCGCCAGCAGGAGCACGCCCGCCGTCAGCTGGGGAACCACGTCGACCCGGCGTCCCGACACCTGGAGTGCGCGCGAGAACTCGAGGACGGCCAGCACCATCGCGCCGAGCGCGAAGAAGGCGAACAGCCACTTGACGAAGATGAGCGAGGCGATGACGACGACGCCGATCGCGACGCCGATCAGGCTGGCCACGATCAGGTCGCGGCCCGTGCGCTGCTTGATGCGCTCGTTGGCCTGGTCGAACTCCGCGCGCGCGTGAGCGATGTGCTGCTCGGCATCCGTCCGCATGGCGCGCAACTGCGACTCGATCGCGGTCACGGTCTCACCGGTGGGAGGCGTGCGCCGCGCGGCGTCGCTCCTCCGTCCGGAGGGCGACTCGGCGGGCGCCGTCACATCGTCGTCGGGGGCCTGGGGCATGGGTCAGACCTCGAGCAGCTCGGCCTCTTTGCGCTTGAGCGCCTCGTCGATGGCGTCGACGTGCGCACGGGTCACACCGTCGAGCTCCTTCTCGGCGCGCACCAGCTCGTCTTCTCCGACGTCGCTCTTGAGCGCATCGAGGTCGTCCTTCGCCTTGCGGCGGAGGTTGCGCACCTGCACCTTCGCGTCCTCGCCCTTGCCGCGCACGATCTTGACGTACTCCTTGCGACGATCCTCCGTCAGCTCGGGCATCGTCACGCGGACGATGTTGCCGTCGTTCGTGGGGTTGACGCCGAGGTTCGGCATGTCGCGGATGGCCTGCTCGATGGCCTTGAGCGCCGACTTGTCGTAGGGGTTCACCACGAGCGTGCGGGCCTCGGGGTTGTTGAGGGAGGCGAGCTGAGCGAGGGGCGTCGGAGAGCCGTAGTAGTCGACCAGGACCTTCTGGAACATCTGGGGGTTCGCGCGCCCGGTGCGGACGGTCGCGAAGTCCTCCTTGGCGGCCTCGACGGCGCGATCCATGCGCGCTCCGGCATCGGCGAGGACATCGGCGATCACGGTGACTCCATTCGTTGAAACTGAGGTCCCAGTCTAGTCGCGCGCGGGCCCGGAACCCGGGCCCGCGCCGCGCGTCACGAAGTGACGAGCGTACCGATGGTCTCGCCGAGCAGGGCGCGGGTGACGTTGCCGGCGGGCTCCATGCCGAACACCCGCATGTCCATCCCGTTGTCCATGCAGAGGCTGAACGCGGTCGAGTCCACGACCTTCAGACCCTTCTGCAGCGCGTCGCCGTAGGTGAGGTGGTCGAGCTTCGTCGCGGACGGGTCTACGCGCGGGTCGGCCGTGTAGACGCCGTCGACGCCGTTCTTGGCCACGAGCACCTCGGACGCACCGATCTCGAGCGCACGCTGCGCGGCGACGGTGTCGGTCGAGAAGTACGGCAGGCCGGCACCCGCGCCGAAGATCACGACGCGACCCTTCTCCATGTGCCGCTGGGCGCGGCGGGGGATGTAGGGCTCGGCGACCTGGGTCATCGAGATCGCGGACTGCACGCGCGTGGCGGCCCCCGCCTGCTCGAGGAAGTCCTGCAGGGCGAGGGCGTTCATCACGGTGCCGAGCATGCCCATGTAGTCGGCGCGGCCGCGGTCCATGCCGCGCTGGCTGAGTTCGGCGCCCCGGAAGAAGTTGCCACCGCCCACGACGATCGCGATCTCCACGCGATCCACCGCCTCGGCGATCTCCCGGGCGATCTGGCTGACGACGTCGGGGTTGACCCCGAGCTGTCCCCCACCGAAAGCCTCACCGGACAGTTTGAGCAGAACGCGGCGGCGCCGGGTCGCTTCATCGATCACGTGTCATGTCCTCTCGTCGGGTTCAAACTATCTCCCCCGCCGACGCGACCGATACGCCACGCGCGCAGGGAAAAGGCCCGGGATGCCATGGCATCCCGGGCCTTGTCATCGGTGCTTACGCGCCGACCTTGAAGCGGGCGAAGTCGGTCAGGGTGAGACCGGCGTCGGACGCGACCTTCGCGACGGACAGCTTGTTGTCCTTCGCGTAGTCCTGGTCGAGCAGCGCGACCTGCTTGAAGAACGCGTTCACGCGGCCCTCGACGATCTTCGGCAGCGCGGCCTCGGGCTTGCCCTCGTTGCGGGAGATCTCGGTGACGATCTCGCGCTCCTTCTCGACGTCGGCCTCGGGCACGTCGTCACGGGTGAGGAACGAGGGGTTGGCGAAGGAGATGTGCTGCGCGATCGAGCGAGCCGTCTCCGCGTCGTCGCCGGTGTAGGCGAGGACGACGCCGACCTGCGGCGGGAGGTCCTTGCTGGTCTTGTGCAGGTAGACCTCGAACTTGTCGCCGCGGATGGTGCGGACGCGACGGAGCTCGACCTTCTCGCCGATGATCGCGGCCTCGTCCGAGATGAGCTGCTCGACGGTCTGGCCGTCGGCGTCGGCGGCGAGGGCGGCCTCGACCGAGTCGGCACCGGCGGCGGCGGCCGCGGCGACGACCTTGTCGGCCAGCGCGATGAAGCGGTCGTTCTTGGCGACGAAGTCGGTCTCGCAGGCGAGCTCGAGCAGCGTCACGGCGCCCTCGGTCTCGCGGGCGGTGACGAGACCCTCGCTCGTGGAGCGGTCGGCGCGCTTGGCGTTACCCTTCGCGCCCTTGAGGCGCAGGATCTCGACGGCCTTCTCGACGTCGCCGTCGGCCTCTTCGAGCGCCTTCTTGGTGTCGACCATGCCGGTGCCGAGCTGCTCGCGCAGGGCCTTGATGTCGGCGATCGTGAAGTTTGCCATGGTGTGGCGTCTCCTAAGTCGTTGGTGGTTCTGATGTGAGCTCGGCGGGGCCGCGCGCACCCCTGGGGGCGCGTACGACCCCGCCGGATCGTAGCCTGTGCGGGTGACGCCGCGGTGTCGCGGCGGCGCGCTTACTTGCTGTCGGTGGCCTCGGCGTCGGCGACCTCGGCGGTCTCCTCGCCGGACTCGGCGGCGACGGCCTCGTCGTGGGCCTCGGCGCCTGCGGCGTCGTCAGCGGACTCGGTCGCGGCCTCGACGGCCTCTGCACCGGTCTCGGCGGGGGTCTCGAGCAGCTCGCGCTCCCACTCGGCGAGGGGCTCGGCGGCCTCGTCCTCACCGGCGGGCTGGTGGCGCTGGATGAGGCCCTCGGCGGCGGCGTCGGCGATGATGCGGGTGAGCAGGCTCACCGAGCGGATCGCGTCGTCGTTGCCGGGGATCGGGTACTGGAACTCGTCGGGGTCGGCGTTGGTGTCGAGGATGCCGATCACGGGGATGCCGAGCTTCTTGGCCTCGTCGATGGCGAGGTGCTCGCGCTTGGCGTCGACGACCCAGATCGCCGAGGGGGTCTTCTGCAGGTTGCGGATACCACCGAGCGACTTGTGCAGCTTGTCGAGCTCGCGCTTCTTGAGCAGGAGCTCCTTCTTGGTGAAGCCGCTCTCGGCCGGGTTCTCGTAGTCGAGCTCCTCGAGCTCCTTCATGCGAGCGAGGCGCTTGGAGACGGTCGAGAAGTTGGTGAGGAGGCCACCGAGCCAGCGCTGGTTCACGTAGGGCTGGCCCACACGGGTCGCCTGCTCGGCGAGGACTTCCTGCGCCTGCTTCTTGGTGCCGACGAAGAGGATGGTGCCGCCGTGCGCGACGGTCTCCTTGACGAACTCGTAGGCCTTGTCGATGTACGACAGCGACTGCTGGAGGTCGATGATGTGGATGCCGGAGCGCTCGGTGAGGATGAAGCGCTTGACCTTCGGGTTCCACCGACGGGTCTGGTGTCCGAAGTGAACGCCGCTGTCGAGCAGCTGGCGGATGGTGACGACGGCCATGGTCGTACTCCTGTTCTGAGGCGCTCTCGCGCCGTGGTTGCGGTTGTTTCGCGCCGATCGAGGGACCGGCGAGCCTGGTGCCCGGCGCACACCCGCCTTCCGCCGGAGCGGAGGACCGTGGGGTGTGGATGCCGCGCGGTGCGCTGACCCGGGGGCCAGTGCGGTGCGCTGTGGGCACGCGGAGTCATCCCGATGTACGAGATGCGTCCTCCAGCATACAGGACACCTCCTCCCCACGAGGTCCGATCCGCGCCCCGCCCACCGAACGGGGGATGCCGCGTACCGGCTCGTCGTCGCGCCGGGCACGCTGCACTCATGAGGACTCGTTTCACCGGTCGGCTGTCGCGGATGTCGGCATCCATCGCGGTCCTGCTGCTCGCCCTGGGCACCACCGCGGCGGATGCCGCCGAGCGCGACCCGCTCGCGGACCGGGGCTGGGCGTGGCCGGTCGCGGTGGTGCGGGTGGTGCGTCCGTTCGAGGCGCCCCCGGGCCCGTACGCCGCGGGCCATCGCGGCGTGGACCTCGGCGACGTCGAGCGCGTCCGCTCCCCCGCTCCCGGACGGGTGGCGTTCACGGGAGAGGTGGCCGGGCGCCCCGTCGTCACGATCGACCACGGCGACGGCCTCGTGACGACGTTCGAGCCCGTCACGACGGTGCTCGGCGTGGGAGATCCCGTCGCGCGCGGCGACCCGATCGGCGAGGTAGCGGCGGGCGGCCACGTCGCGGGTGGTGCGGTGCACTTCGGTGTGCGGTGGAACGGCGAGTACGTCAACCCGCTGCGGTTGCTGGGCGGGGTGCCCCGCGCCGTGCTGCTGCCGTGCTGCTGAACGTCGGTCCCTGCCGTGATCCGCGGCGGATGGGATCAGCCGACGCTGTTGCCGCGCCCCTCGACCGTGCTGGTGCCGATCCCACCGCCGGCCGTGACGACGCTGTCCTGCCCACGGAGGACGAGGGTGCCGAGTGCTCCCCCGGTCGAGATCGTCGCGCGGTCGCCGCTGAGGTCGAGGCGGCCGAGTGTCCCACTCACGGTGAGCGACGTGTCGTTGCCCTGCACGGTGGCGTCGTCGACGGCAGAGGCCGTGACGCGAAGGCGATCCCCCGACATCGTCAGCGTGGCGATGGTGGCGGCGCTCGCGTCGACGGTGATCGCAGAGCCCGACACGGTGAGCTGGGTGCAGGTGCCGTCGACGCGGACGGAACGCTCGGATCCGGTCACCGTCGCGGCGCCCCCGTCCCCGCACGCGGTGACCGACGCGTCCCCCGGTGCGACGGATGCGGTCGTCCCGGGGGCAGGAGTCGTGGGCGTCGCGTCGGTGGGCGTGCCGCTCGGAGTCGGGTTCGCGCTCGGGGCGGCGGAGGTTCCGGATGCCGCCGGCGGAAGCCGGGTCACGACCGGCTGGGGTGTGAGACCGCAACCGGCGAGCAGCGTCAGCGAGAGGAGGACCCCTCCCGTCGCCCAGACGAGTCGAGCACGATGCGCCACGGCTCTACGCTACGACCGCCGCCCGTCGCGCGCCACGACGGCGTGCGGCGTGTGCGACATGTCAGGCACGGGGGTGCGCGAGCCGGTAGGCCTCGCGGAGTCGCTCCGAGGAGACGTGGGTGTAGATCTGGGTGGTGCCGAGGCTGGCGTGCCCGAGGATCTCCTGCACCGATCTCAGATCGGCCCCGCCGTCGAGCAGATGGGTCGCGGCCGAGTGACGGAGGGCGTGGGGGCCGAGGGATTCCGCCCCCACCGCCGGCCCGACGACGCGGGAGACCAGGGCATGCACGGTGCGGGGTCCGAGGCGGCTGCCTCTGGCGCCGACGAACACGGCCGCGTCGGCATCCTCCGCGCGCGCCCGGAGGGCGGGCCGACCCCGAACGAGGTAGGCGTCGAGGGCCCGTGCGGCCGGGGCGCCGTACGGGACGACGCGCTCCTTGTCGCCCTTGCCCCGCAGGCGCAGTGTGCGCCGTTCGTGGTCGACGTCGTCGAGGTCGAGGCCGCAGATCTCCGATACGCGCGCGCCGGTGCCGTACAGCAGCTCCAGGAGCGCGTGATCGCGCAGGGCCACCGGGTCGCCCGTCTGCGCGGCCGCCTCCATTCGCGAGAGCAGTCCCTCCAGCGCGGGCGCGGTCGCGACGGACGGGAGTGTGCGCCCGCGTTTGGGAGCCACGAGACGTTGGGCGGGATCGGCGTCGATCACGCCTTCCTCGCGTGCCCACGCCAGGAACCCCTTCACCGTGGAGGTCCTCCGCGCGGCCGTGGCCTTGCTGAGGCCCGAGGTGGTGGCATCCCACTGCCACTCGCGGAGCGTCTCGACGTCGATGTCGCGCATCTCGGGATCGTCCGAGGCGCGCGTGAGGTCCGCCAGATCGGAGCGGTAGGCGCGCACCGTTGCCGGTGAGAGCCGCCGCACGCTGCCGAGGTGGGAGAGGTACCCCTCGACCGCTTCCGAGATCCGCATGCGTCAAGACTGCCCCCGACGCCGACGGGCGGTGCGCAGGACGCGCGCGCCGCCACCGACCTGCCCGCCCCGGGCGGCGGGCTGCCCGCCGAGCTCGATTCTCACCGGCTCGGCCGCGACGATCGCCACAGGCCGTCCTCCGACCGCGCGGCGCGCCCGTCGAGCTCCGCGAGTCCGAGCAGGGCTCGAGTATCCGACTCCGAGAAGCCCGCGCGCCGGGCGATCTCGTCGACGCTGCGGCCGGTGCGCGGCGACAGCGCGTCGATCAATCGGCTGCTCTCGTCGGTGCGGCCTTCCGCGTTCTGACGAGGTGGGACGGCCGCGCCGAGCATCTCCCGCACATCCTCGGCGGAGGTGACGCACACGCCGCCGAACTCCCGCAGAACGCGATGGCTGCCGGCCGAGGCCGCGCTGGTCACGGGACCGGGCACGGCACCGAGCGCGCGCCCGAGCTGGGCGGCATGCGCCGCCGTGTTCAGGGAGCCGCTCCGATGGCCCGCCTCCACCACGACCACCGCATCGGCCGACGCGGCGATCAACCGGTTCCGGGAGAGGAAACGCCATTTGGTCGGAGCCGCGCCGCAGGGCGTCTCGCTCACGACGCAGCCGGTTGCAGCGATGCGCGAGAGCAGACCCTCGTGTCCCCGCGGGTACGACCGGTCGACACCGCCCGCGAGGAACGCGATCGTCGTCCCGTCGGCCGACAGAGCCGCACGATGGGCCGCGCCGTCGACGCCATAAGCGGCCCCGGACACGATGGCCACCCCGGCCGCGGCGAGATCGGCGGCGAGGTCGGCCGCCACGGCCTCCCCGTACGGAGTCGCCGCGCGCGCACCGACGATCGCCACCGTCGAAGCATCGATGAGCCGCCCGGGGTCGCCTTTGACCCACAGGCCGTGCGGCGCATGGACGCCGAGGTCGTCGAACCGTTGGGGCCAGCGGGGGTCGGACGGAACGAGGAACGCAGCCCCCGTCCGGCGCCCCGCCTCCAGCGCACCGCGAACGGCAGCGCGGTCGGCCCGCGGACGCCATCGCGCTCGGCCCGCACTCCACTCGTCATCGTCGTCGGCGTGCGCGATCCGGAGAGCGGCCTCCGCGCCAAACCTCGCGATGAGGTCTCCCGCCACCCCGTCGCCGGGTTCGGCCAGGACCGTCCAGCACGCTCGCGCGTACGCCTCCGCCCTGTCGACGTCACTCGCCAAGCCCAGCCCGGCCATCGCGGCATCTGCTGCGGCCCGTCCCATATCGCCGCCGTTCACGCGACGCTCCCCTGCCGGAGGAAGAGCGCGCGCCCCACGTCCTCTGCCCGGAGCCGGTCGTGGCCCGCGATGTCGGCGACGGTCCAGGCCACGCGCAGAAGACGGTCGTACCCGCGCAGGGTGAGGGAGCCGCGCCGGAGGGCGGTGTCGATTGGACGCAGCACCGCCGGATCAGGGGCGGCCGCGCCCCGCAGCCACGTTCCCGGGACGTCGGCGTTGCGACGCCACGGAGTCGCGGCCCACCGGTGCGCGGCGCGTTCGCGCGCCGACGCCACGATCGCGCGGGCGTCTCGCGTGGTCACGGCCGGCGCCGCATCCGACCGCCGCGCGTCCGACACGCGCTGCAGACGCAGATCGAGGTCGATGCGGTCCAGCAGCGGTCCGGAGAGCCGTCGCGTGTACCGACGGATCGCCTGCGGCGCGCACTCGCACACTCCTCCCGGCACGCCGTGCTGCCCGCACGGGCACGGGTTCGTTGCGACGACCAGTTGAAACCGCGCGGGGAACGTCGCCGACACCCCGGAACGGTGCAGCTGGATCACCCCGCTCTCGAGCGGCTGACGCAGAGCGTCCAACACGGAAGCCGGGAACTCGCCGCCTTCGTCGAGGAAGAGCACACCCTCGCTGGCCCGGGCGATGGCGCCGGGCCGCACGACCCCCGAGCCTCCCCCGATCAGCGCCGCCGCGCTGGCACCGTGATGCGGGCTCTCGAACGGCGGTGTCCGACTCAGACGCGTCACGACCTCTCCCGAGAGAGAACGCACGGACGCGACCGACAGCGCCGCCTCGTCGTCGAGATCGGGCAGGATGCCGGGAAGCCGACGCGCCAGCATGGTCTTCCCCGCGCCCGGCGGCCCGCTCATCAGCAGGTGGTGGCCGCCGGCGGCCGCGACGACCAAGGCGTCCACGGCATCCGGTTGTCCGAGGATGTCGGCCAGATCGAGGGACTCCTCGCGGTCGAGGGGAGGCTCCTCCGCGAGCACCGGGAGCAGATCGGGCGCCTCGCTGAGACCGCCGTGCCAGCGCACGACCTCCGCCAGGCAGGTCGCGGCGCGCACCTCGATGCCCTCGACGAGCTGAGCCTCGGTCGCATTCGCCGCGGGCACGACCACGCGCGATCGCCCGGCACGGTGCGCCGCGAGGACCGCCGGCAGCACCCCCGGGACGGGCCGCAGACGTCCATCCAGACCGAGCTCGCCGATGTGCACGGTGTCGGCGACGCGGGCGGCATCCATCATCCCCGTCGTCGCCAGAGCGGACACCGCGATCGCGACGTCGAACGCCGACCCGCGCTTCGGAAGGCTCGCGGGCGACAGGTTGACCGTCAATCGGCGCTTGGGCAGTTCCAGACCCCGGTTGGTGCAGGCGTTCCGCACTCTCCGGACCGCCTCGCCGAGCGCCTTGTCCGGCAGCCCGATGATGGCGAACTCCGGTGTCTGGGGCGACAGGTCGGCCTCGACCTCGACGAGATCGCCCCGCACCCCGGTCAACGCCACCGCCCACGTACGCGCGACGGTCACAGCGCATCCTCGAGGTGCTCGAGTCGCGCGGTTCGCGGGTCGGCGCCGATGAGGGCGATCGCGTCGATGCGCAGACTCCGTCGCCGGGCCTCCGCCGGATGCACGGCGATCCACGCCATGGCCAGCCGCCACAGACGCTCGGCCTTGCGCTTGTCGATCGCCTCGAACGGGTGCCCGAACGCCTCACTCGTCCGGCTCTTCACCTCGACCACGACGAGCGTTCCCGCGGTCTCGGCGACGATGTCGATCTCGCCCTGCGGGCACCGCCAATTGCGGTCGAGGATGCGGAAACCGTTCGCGGTCAGGTGGCGGGCGGCCCGTTCTTCACCGGCTCGCCCGAAGTCGTCTTTCGCTGCCATGCCCGAGAGCGTGGCATCCGGGGTCCATACCCTGACGGGCCGGAACCGCTATCCGGGGAGGGCCCTGCGAATCGGGCTCCTGGGGAGGAACCGTCAGCTGTCGAGCGAGAGCTCTTCGGGCAGCTGGAAGTCGCGACGCGAGAGCTCCTCGACGTTGACGTCCTTGAACGTCAGCACGCGCACCGACTTCACGAAGCGGTCGGCACGGTAGATGTCCCACACCCACACGTCGGTCATCGAGATCTCGAAGTAGAAATCGTGCTCGGTGTCGCGGCGGACGACATTCACGTCGTTGGCGAGATAGAACCGGCGTTCGGTCTCGATCACGTACTGGAACTGCGAGACCACATCGCGGTACTCGCGGTACAGGGCCAGTTCGAGTTCGCGGTCGTAGTCCTCGAAGACGTCGTCATCCATGGTCCTCCCATCCTAGGCGCGTTGCGCGCCGGCGCCGACCGTGCGACGGCCGGGCGACCACCACCCGCGCGTGTCAGAACAACGTCGGCGCCGGGGCGATCGCCCATGAACGCCGGTGGTGCACGCTCATGCCGTGCAGGCCGATCGCCTCGCGATGGTCCAGGCTCGCGTAGCCCTTGTTGCGCGCCCACCCGTACGCCGGCAGCTCGTCGTGCAGGCCGACCATCACGGAGTCGCGCGCGACCTTCGCGATGACGGATGCCGCCGCGGCGCTCGCGCAGTCCCGGTCGGCCTTGATGATCGGCTTCACGCGGAGGCCGCTCTCCCCCGCCGGAGTGATGTAGTCGTGGTTGCCGTCGAGGATCACCAGCGCATCCTCGGGGATGACACCGTGCGCGCGGAGATCAGCGATCGCCCGCACCGCCGCGAGACCGAGGGCACGGATGATGCCGATCTCGTCGATTTCCTCGGAGCTGGCCCAGCCCACCGCGCTGTGCTGCACGAAAGCCGCCGCGCGGGCGGCCACATCGGGACGGCGCGCCTCGGGAACCAGCTTGGAGTCGCGGAGCCCCGCGGGGACGCGCTTCCGGGACCGCGAAGGATCGATGACCGCCGCTCCCACCGCGACGGGACCCGCGAGGGCACCGCGACCGACCTCGTCGCACGCGATGATCAGCGCGTGCTCCTTCAGCAGACGCCGCTCCAGGGTGAGGGTCGGCTCGATCACGGCGCGGACTCCGGCGCCGGCACCCCCGCGAACACGTCGTGGTGGAAATCGATCGTGCCGAACCGGTTGAACGGCCAGGTGATGAGGAACGCACGGCCCACCACGTTGTCGATCGGCACGAAACCCTTCCCGGGCTGGTCCTGGTTGAAGCGGGAGTCCTTCGAGCTGTTGCGGTTGTCACCGAGCACCCACAGCGAGCCCGCGGGCACGGTGATGTCGTACGGAACCGGCGACGGGGCCGCCGCGCCCGGCGCGAGCTTCACGTACGGCTCGACCAACGGCACGCCGTTGACCTCGGTCTGCCCGAGGGCGTTGCAGCACACCACGTGATCGCCGGGGGTTCCGATGACGCGCTTGATCAGGTGGTCATCGCTGTCGGGTGCCGACAGGCCCACGAGCGACAGCACCCAGTCCGTGGCCTCGACGAGGGGCGGGCGTTGCTCCTTGACCGTCGCCGGCAGCCACCCGCCCGGGTCGCGGAACACCACGACGTCGCCGCGGGCGTAGTCGCCGAAGTGGGGCGTCAGCTCGTCGACGAGGATCCGGTCGTTCACGAGCAGCGTGTCGTTCATCGACGCGGAGGGGATGAAGAACGACCTCACGACGAACGTCTTCACGAGGAAGGAGACCACCAGCGCGATCAGCAGGATCACCACGACGTCGCGCAAGAAGGTCAGCGCCCCGCGGCGTCGACGCGCGGTCGTGGCCGGGGCCGGAGGGGATGCGGTCTCGTCGCTCATGTTGATCCTTCGCCGGGCTCACCGCACACCGGAAGACCGCCCGACAAGCCTCGCACATTACGTCGCCCCCGCCGAACGGCACACGGCAACGAACCGGTATGAATGCGTGACCGTCGCGGCATCCGGATGCCGTCACCGCCGCGGAAACGGCGAACGCCCCGCGACGGATCGCGGGGCGTTCGAAGAGGCGGACTCAGCGGTCGCGCTTCTCCTTGATCTTGGCCTTCTTGCCACGCAGGTTGCGCAGGTAGTAGAGCTTCGCGCGGCGCACGTCACCACGGGTGACGACCTCGATGTGGTCGATCACGGGGCTGTGCACGGGGAAGGTGCGCTCGACACCGACCTGGAAGCTGACCTTGCGGACGCAGAAGGTCTCGCGCACGCCGTCGCCCGAGCGGCCGATGACGACGCCCTGGAAGACCTGGATACGCGAGCGGTTGCCCTCGGTGATGTTGACGTGCACCTTGACGGTGTCGCCGGGGCCGAAGACGGGGATGTCGGAGCGCAGCGAAGCCGCGTCGACGGAGTCGAGGATCTGCATGATCATCACTTCCTGCGACCGCCACAGGTCGATCGCACGATAAAGGGGAAAAGGTGAGGCGTGCCCGAGGCCGCGGATGCGGCGGACTCCCCTGAGGCAGAGTCTGTCAGGGCACAAACGCCTATTCTGCCACGGACGGACACGCCGACCAAACCGGCTCAGGACGCGGCGGGCTTCTCCGTGATGACGATGACGTCACCCTCGACGCGGGGACGCGGCTGTTCGCGCGTCGGCGGGATGTAGCCGGTGCCGTCGGTCGTGTGCAGGAGGGCGACCCCCGCCCGCGCCTCGTTCCACATCTGGGCCAGCGACGACCACAGCAGGACGAACGCCCCGACCACGCTCAGGACGAGCAGGGGGAAGAAGATCCGCGAATCGTAGAGCCCGAGCGCGATGACGACCACCTGCCACAGCCCGATGCCGACGACGTCGCGCCACGACGCGGCGCGCTCCAGGCGGACCGTGCCACGGCCGCGGACGAGGAGCGCCACGAGGGTCTGCGTCACGAAGACCGCGGGGGCCGCGATGAAGAGCCACAGCAGAGCCCACCCGCTGCCGCCGCCGAACACGATCCACCCGACGAACAGCCACAGGGGCAACAGGAAGGCGGCCGGGAAGAGCCAGCGGAGGAAGAAGCGGCGCAGCACCATGGACCGATGCTACGGGTGTGAGTTGTGCGGCTGCTTTGAACCGCGACGCGCCCGCTCGCCGTGGGTCGCGGCGGGGCTCGGACCGTCCGGGAATCGCGGCTGCAGCCGCACGGCGCGAGCGGCGGACGGTCGCGATCGGAGAGAATGAAGGTTCGAGGAAAGGGAACCACCGATGATCGAACTGCGCACCCCGGCCGAGATCGACGCCATGCGCCCGGCCGGCAGATTCGTCGCGGAGGTTCTGGCGACGTTGCGCGACGAGACGAAGGTCGGCACGAACCTCCTGCACCTCGACCGTCGCGCGCACGACATGATCCGCGCCGCCGGAGCGGAGTCCTGCTACATCGACTACCACCCGTCGTTCGGGGCCAGCCCGTTCGGCAAGGTGCTCTGCACCTCGATCAACGACGCGGTGCTGCACGGTCTCCCCCACGACTACGCGCTGCGCGACGGCGACCTGGTCTCTCTCGACTTCGCCGCCTCCGTCGACGGGTGGGTCGCCGACTCGGCCGTCTCGTTCGTCGTCGGCACCCCGCGCGACGAGGACCTGGCGCTCATCGACACCACCCAGCGCGCCCTGGCCGCCGCGATCGACGCCGCGACCGTCGATCACAAGATCGGCGACATCTCCGCCGCCGTCGCCGCGGTCGCGCGCGCCGAGGGACTCCGCATCAACACGGACTTCGGCGGGCACGGAGTCGGGCGCACCATGCACGGCGACCCGCATGTCGCCAACGACGGTAAGGCCGGCCGAGGCTACCCCCTGCGCGCCGGTCTCGTGCTCGCCCTCGAGCCGTGGTTCCTTCAGACCACCGACGAGCTGGTCACCGACCCCGACGGGTGGACCCTTCGCAGCGCGGACGGCTCGCGCGGCTCGCACTCCGAGCACACGGTCGCGATCACCGCGGACGGCCCCATCGTGCTCACCGACCGGTCGTTCCTCGGCGTCGACTGAGTGCCGGTTCGTGGCATCCCGATCCGGATGCCACGGGCCCCCGCCAGCCGCGCAACCCACCGCGCAGGGCAGGCCGACGGCGACGCTCAGTCGGCGAGGAGGTCGGGACGACGCTCGCGCGTGCGCTCGAGCTGCTGCTCGCGACGCCACGTCGCGACGGCGCCGTGGTTGCCGCTCAGCAGCACCGGCGGAACCTCGCGGCCGCGCCAGGACGCGGGTTTCGTGAAGGACGGGTACTCGAGCAGTCCGTCCTCGTGCGACTCCTCGATGAGGCTCTCAGGGTTGCCGACGACGCCGGGGATCAGACGCCCGATCGCCTCGACCATCGCCATGACGGCCACCTCGCCGCCGTTGAGGACGTAATCGCCCAGGCTGAGCAGCCGGACGCGCCCGAGGTCGGCGGCGTAGTCGAACACGCGCTCGTCGATGCCCTCGTACCGGCCGCATCCGAAGACCAGATGCTGCTCCGTCGAGAGCTCCCGGGCGATCTTCTGCGTGAAGCGCTCCCCCGCCGGCGACGGGAAGACGATCACCGGTGCCACCTCGGCATCCCGCGCGACGTCGTCGAGAGCCTCGCCCCACGGCTCGGGCTTCATGACCATTCCGGCGCCGCCGCCGTACGGGGTGTCGTCCACCGTGCGGTGACGGTCGTGCGTGTAGTCGCGGAGATCGTGGACGCGGACGTCGAGCAGCCCGCTCTGCCGAGCCTTGCCCAGCAGAGACACCTCGAGCGCGTCGAAGATCGTCGGGAAGATCGAGACGACGTCGATGCGCACGTCAGCCCTCGTGGGAGTCGGCGGCCTCGTCGGAGTCGTCCGGCGCGGACTCCTCCCGTGGGGCCTCGTCGTCTCCGGGGAGCTCTTCGAAGAGCCCGGCGGGGGGCGTGACGACCACGCGACCGCCGTCGACGTCGACCTCGGGAACGATCGCGCTGACGAACGGCACCAGGACGTCGGCGTCCTCGCCGCGCCCGGTGGGACGCACGATCAGAAGGTCTTGCGCCGGGAAGTGGTCGACGCGCACGACGCGACCGATGACGTCACCGTCGCGCACCACGTCGAGCCCCACCAGCTGGTGGTCGTACCAGGCATCATCCTCGGCCGGAGCCGTCTCGGTGTCCTGGTCGATCCACAGGATCGCCTTGACGAGCTCTTCCGCCGCCGTCCGATCGTCGACACCCTCGAAGAAGGCGACCGGGTGGGAGTTCATCCAGCGGAACTCGCGGACCGTCAGCTCGCGGCCGTGCCACGGCGAGGACTCGGGAACCTGCAGCGTGAAGGTCTTCCCGGGCACGAAGCGACCCTCGGGGTCGTCCGTGTACAGCTCGATCTTGAAGGCGCCCTTGAGGCCGTGGGCCTTGACCAGGCGGCCCACACGGAGCTGGGTCTTGGCGGGCTCGGCGCCCGCGGTGTCGCCGGCCGACATCAGTCGTCGGCGACGTCGACGCGGACGCGCTGTCCGTCGGCGAGAGCCGTGATGAGGGTGCGCAGCGCTCTGGCGGTGCGACCGCCGCGCCCGATCACGCGACCCCGGTCATCGGGGTGCACGCGAACCTCCAGCACCTCGCCGCGGGGCGAGGAGGCGGAACGGATGGTGACGGCGTCCGGGTGATCGACGATCCCCTTGACGACGTGCTCGAGCGCGGCGGACAGCACGGGACTTACTCTGCCGAGGTCTCGGCGGCGGCTTCGGGCGCCTCGTCGGCGGCCGGGGCCTCGGCCTTCTTCTCGGCCTTGGGCTTGACGACCGACTTCTTCGCGGCGTCGGCCTCGAAGGCGGCCTTCGGCTCGCGGACCTTGACGGTGGACTTCGCGTCCTTCTCGCCCTTGAAGGTGCCCCAGTCGCCCGTGAGCTTGAGGATGGCGCGCACCTGCTCGGTCGGCTGAGCGCCGACACCGAGCCAGTACTGGGCGCGCTCCGAGTCGACCTCGATGAACGAGGGCTCCTCGGTCGGGTGGTACTTGCCGATCTCCTCGATCACACGACCGTCGCGCTTGGTGCGCGAGTCGGCGACGACGATGCGGTAGTAGGGCGCACGGATCTTGCCGAGACGCTTGAGACGGATCTTGACAGCCACGATTTCTCCTGTGGTGGGAAATGAACGAACCGGTCGCCTGGAGCGTGGGGTGCACACCCGGCGGAAGCTCAAAGAGGAGGACCGGCGCTGGATAGAGGGTCGAGCACCTGGTCCGACCCTCTATTCTGCCAGATGACACGGCGGGTCGCGAACCCACCGGCGGCCGTGTCGTCATGTCAGACTGACCGGATGACGCTCCCGTTCGCCCCGTCCACGCGTTCCTCGGTCGGACTCGAATGGGAACTCATGCTCGCCGACCGCGAGACCGGCGACCTCGTCGGCCGTGCCCCCGAGATCCTCGACCTCGTCGAGGACGCCACGGCGCTCGAGCGCTTCACCGTCACCGGCGAACTGCTGACCAACACGGTGGAGGTCACGAGCGGCGTCGGCCACACCGTCGCCGAGGCCGTGGATGACATCGCGGATGCCATCGGTGCGCTGCGCGCACAGACCGAGCCGCGCGGCATCGAGTTGCTGTGCGCCGGCAGCCATCCCTTCGCCCAGTGGTTCGAGCAGCACGTCACCGACAAGACGAGGTACCACACGCTGATCGAGCGGACCCAGTGGTGGGGCCGGAACATGATGATCTGGGGCATCCACGTCCACGTGGGCGTCGATGACGTGGACAAGGTCATCCCGATCGTCAACGCGCTGACGGTGTACCTGCCGCATCTGCAGGCGCTGTCGGCATCCAGCCCGTTCTGGGCGGGTGAGCGCACCGGCTATGCGAGCAATCGAGCGCTCGTGTTCCAGCAGCTGCCCACCGCGGGCCTCCCCTGGCAGCTGAAGGACTGGGCCGAATTCGAGAGTTACCTCGACGACATGGTGCGGACGGGGGTGATGGCGGATGCCAGCGAGGTGCGCTGGGACATCCGTCCCGCGCCGCGCTGGGGCACCGTCGAGATCCGCGCGTGCGACGGGATGTCGACCCTCCCGGAGCTCGCCGCGGTCGCCGCCCTGGCGCAGACGCTCGTCGAGCACTTCTCGCGCCTGCTCGACGAGGGCAGGGAACTCCCCGGCATCCCGCCGTGGTTCGCCCGCGAGAACAAGTGGCGCGCCGCGCGGTACGGGTTGGACGCGCGGGTCATCGTGGATCGCCGCGGCACCCAGCGACACGTCGTCGAGCATCTGCGCGAGACCATGGACGAGATCGTCGACATCGCCGCGGAGCTCAAGTGCGCACGGGAGTTCGCGGGCCTCGAGACGATCCTGGCGACCGGCGGGAGCTCCGCCCGGCAGATCGCCGTGGCCGAGGCGGCGGACGGTGATCTGCGCGAAGTCGTGCAGCATCTCGTCCGCGAGTTCCGCGGAGGCCCGACTCTGCGCGAGCACCTCGCCGCGCTGCGGGTGTGACGGCACTCGCGAAGGCGAACACATAGGTTCGCGCCCGTAGGATCACGCCATGATCCCTCGGCGCCGTGTCGCGTTGCCCCTGGTGGCCGCCGTGGCCGCCGGGGGGATCGTCGTCCTCGCCGGCTGCGCGCCCGAGCGGACCGATCCCGACCAGGCGCTGACTTTCCCGGCCCCGACGCCGGCAGCGGTCGCAGCGCCGAGCGCATCGCTCGCGCCGCTCCGCGTGGTCACCCTCGGCGACTCCCTCATGTCGGGTGCGGGACTGCCGCTGGGCGAGGCGTGGCCCGCCCTCCTCGCCCAGCGCGAAGACGTGTCGCTGACGAACCTGGCCTGCGGCGGCATGGGCTTCGTCGTCACGGGCGAATGCGGCACCGCGTACGCGGGCTTCTCCCCCGCGATCGCCGCCCTGCAACCCGACCTCATCATCGTTCAGTCCTCGAGCAACGACTTCTGGGAGGATGCCGACGAGATCCGCGCCGACACGGACGACACCATCGTGCAACTGCACGACGCCGCCCCCGGAGCCCGCATCGTCGGCCTCAGCACCATCTGGAACGACGATCCCGACGTACCGGATGACACCGCCACCACCTCGGACGCGCTCCGGGACGCGGTCGACTCCGTCGGCGGAGCCTTCGTCGACGTGGGTCAACCGCTGGTCGGCCACCCGGAGTGGCTCCAGGACGACGACATCCATCCGACGGCGCGCGGACAGAAAGCCATCGAGCAGACCGTCGTGTCGGCGCTCCAGGACGCGGGCGTCCTCCCCTGAGGCAGGCCCGTCCGCCCCGCGGGGGTCAGCCCCGACCGAGCAGCTTCTGCAGTTCGGCGAGGTCTTCCTCGCTCGGCGCCTTCTGACCGCCCAGCCCGAAACCGGACCCCGTCGCGGGGGCGGCCGCGGCGATGCCGGCGTTCTCGGCGGCGCGCTTCGCGGGGTTGCCCGACCGCGAACCCTTCGCCTTCTGCTGCTTCCCGCGCTTCGAGGACGCGCCGGGCTTGCCCCCGATGGGACCCATGCCGGGGATGTTGGGCACCCCGCCGCGCGCGACCGTCTTCATCATCTTCGCGGCCTGCTCGAAGCGCTGCACGAGCTGGTTGACGTCGGTGACGGTCATGCCCGAACCGCGCGCGATGCGCAGGCGGCGCGAGCCGTTGAGCAGCTTGGGATTCCGGCGCTCGGCGACGGTCATGGAACGGATGATCGCCTCGGTGCGGTCGATCTCGCGCTCGTCGAAGTCCTCCAGCTGCTGCTTCATGGAGCCCATGCCCGGGAGCATCCCGAGCATCTTCTTCATGGAGCCCATCTTCTTCATCTGCTGCATCTGCTCGAGGAAGTCCTCGAGGGTGAAGGTCTCGGTCGCGAGCTTCTCGGCGACCTTCATCGCCTCGGCCTCGTCGAAGGCCGACTGCGCCTGCTCGATCAGGGTGAGGATGTCACCGAGGTCGAGGATGCGGGATGCCATGCGGTCGGGGTGGAAGGGCTCGACGTCGTCGAGACCCTCGCCGGTCGACGCGAAGATGATCGGGCGCCCGGTGACCGACGCGACGGACAGCGCGGCACCACCGCGCGCGTCACCGTCGAGCTTCGACAGCACGACGCCGGTGAAATCGACGCCGTCCTGGAACGCCTTCGCCGTGTTCACGGCATCCTGACCGATCATCGCGTCGATGACGAAGAGCACCTCGTCGGGCTGGGTCGCCGTGCGGATGTCGGCGGCCTGCTTCATCAGCTCGGCGTCGACACCGAGGCGGCCCGCGGTGTCGATGATGACGATGTCGTGCTGCTGGCGCGTCGCGTAGGCGACGCCGTCGCGGGCCACCTTCACGGGATCGCCCACGCCGTTGCCGGGTTCGGGTGCGTAGATCGCGGCACCCGCGCGCTCGGCGACGACCTGCAGCTGATTCACGGCGTTGGGGCGCTGGAGGTCGCACGCCACCAGGAGGGGCGTGTGGCCGTCCTTCTCGAGCATCTTCGCGAGCTTGCCCGCGAACGTCGTCTTACCCGATCCCTGCAGGCCTGCGAGCATGATCACGGTCGGCGGGTTCTTGGCGAACTGCAGGCGGCGCTGCTGGCCGCCCAGGATGCCGATGAGCTCGTCGTTGACGATCTGCACGACCTGCTGCGCGGGGTTCAGCGCACGGTTGACCTCGTCGCCGAGGGCGCGCTCGCGCACCGCCGCGGTGAACTCCTTGACGACGGGCAGCGCCACGTCGGCGTCGAGCAGGGCGCGCCGGATCTCGCGGACCGTCCCGTCGACGTCGGCAGGGGTGAGCTGCCCCTTCTTGCGCAGATTGCGGAAGGTCTCTGTGAGCCGGTCGGAGAGGGTGCCGAAAGTCGCCATGATGGGACGAGTTTACGCGGCCCCGCCGCAGACCGCCGCCGCGCGCCGGCACATCGTCAGCGATCCGCGCAACCTCAGTCCTCAACCGGCGCGTACGACTGACCTTGCGCGCATCACGGACGATACGACCGCGGATGCCGTGCCCTCACGCCGCGTCGAGCGCCTCGGACAGCGTCTCGGTGAGCGAGCGGTCCGCCGTGTGATCCGCCCACGCCCAGACCGCCGCGAGCACGGCCGCCGACAGCGCCCCCGCTCCGACCTGTGCCGCGAGCGGCGACGCGCCCTCGCGCACCAGCCGCGCGGCCGCCTCGCGCTGCAGACGGAACTGGCGGATCGCGCGATCGCGGTCGAGTTCGGCGCCGATGCCCATGGCATCCGCGTTCACGATCGCCAACGCCAGCGCGTCGGGCGCGAGGCCGTCTCCGATGGCGAGGAACACCTCCCGGACGGAACCGCCCTCGCGGAGATCGCCGACCGCAGCGTCGACCCGCGCGTCGAAACCCGACCAGAGGACGTCGCTCTTCGCCGAGAAGTAATTGAAGAAGCTCGAGCGGCTCACGCCGGCACGGCGCGTGATGTCCGAGACCGACGTCGCGTCGTACCCCTTCTCGAGGAAGAGTTCGCACGCCGCTTCCGACAGCACCTCGCGCGACGAGGCGCGAGGGCGACCGGTGCGGGATTCGGTGGCCATGCCGTCAGCCTAGAGCGCGGGGGGTCATGTATTCTTGGACTCAATCCATAAACAGGGAGCGCTGATGCTCGACATCCTTCGCGCGGGGCTCGCCCCCGACTACGTGCCCTACCTCGACGGCTGGGCGCTCCAGCGCGCGGTGCACACCGACGTGCTCGCGGGCGTCCGCCCCGACACGCTCCTGCTTCTGGAACACGAATCCGTGTACACCGCGGGCAAGCGGACGGAAGCCCACGAGCGCCCCACCGACGGGACCCCGGTGATCGACGTCGATCGCGGCGGCAAGATCACCTGGCACGGCCCCGGGCAGCTCGTCGGCTACCCCATCGTCCGTCTCCCCGAGCCGCTCGACGTCGTCGCCCACGTCCGCCGGCTCGAGGGCCTGCTCATCTCGGCGCTCGCCACGCACGGCGTCGAGGGTTTCCGCGTCGAGGGCCGCAGCGGCGTGTGGGTGCGCCGCCCGCTCGGCGTCGACAAGGTCGCAGCAATCGGCGTACGCGTCGAGAAAGGTGTCACCATGCACGGGTTCGCGGTCAACTGCGACAACACCCTCTCCGGATTCCGGGGCATCGTGCCCTGCGGGATCACGGATGCCGGCGTCACGACGGTGAGCGAGGTCCTCGGGGCCGACGTCTCCCCCGCCGTCATCGTCGACAGCGTCGAGACCGCCTTCCGCGCCGAGTACGCGGCGGTGGCCGCGTGAGCGCCTGCGGGACCGGCAGCGCCGGGGGCGCGGCATCCACCGCCCCGAACGGACGGAAGCTCCTGCGCCTCGAGGTGCGCAACGCGCAGACGCCGATCGAGCGGAAGCCCGAGTGGATCAAGACCAAGGCGCGCCTCGGGCCCGAATACACGGCCCTCCAGAACCTCGTGAAGACCGAGGACCTGCACACCGTGTGCCAGGAGGCCGGCTGCCCCAACATCTTCGAGTGCTGGGAGGACCGCGAGGCGACGTTCCTCATCGGCGGCTCGCAGTGCACGCGCCGCTGCGACTTCTGCCAGATCGACACCGGCAAGCCCGCCGACTACGACACCGACGAACCGCGCCGCGTCGCGGAGAGCGTGACGCGCATGCAGCTGCGCTACGCAACGGTCACCGGCGTCGCCCGCGACGACCTCCCCGACGAGGGCGCGTGGCTGCACGCCGAGACCGTGCGCCGCATCCACGCCGAGAATCCGGGCACCGGCGTCGAGATCCTCGCGACCGACTTCTCGGGCAACCCCGCGTTGCTCGAGGAGGTCTTCTCCTCACGGCCCGAGGTCTTCGCGCACAACGTCGAGACGGTGCCGCGCATCTTCAAGCGCATCCGTCCCGCGTTCCGGTACGAGCGGTCGCTCGGCGTGCTCACCGCCGCTCGCGACGCCGGGCTCATCACGAAGTCGAACCTCATCCTCGGCATGGGCGAGGAGCCCGAGGAGGTCGTCCAGGCCCTCCAGGACCTGCACGACGCCGGGACCGACATCATCACGATCACGCAGTACCTGCGGCCGACCCCACGGCACCTTCCCGTGCAGCGCTGGGTGAAGCCCGCGGAGTTCGTCGAGTTCAAGGAGGAGGCCGAGCGCATCGGGTTCCTCGGCGTTCTCGCCGGCCCCCTCGTGCGCTCCTCCTACCGCGCGGGACGCCTGTGGGCGCAGTCCATGGTGTCGAAGGGCCGCGAGATCCCGCCGCACCTCGCACACCTCGCGAAGGACATCGCGGCGGCGGACGCGGGCTTCGCGCAGGCCGTGTGAGACGAATCACGCAGGCGGTCTGAGACGCTGCGCGCACGCGACGTGACGACGCAGAGTAGACCTCTGCGCACCCGGGAGGGAAGCACGCTTTCCGTTCGTTTCCGAGGCCTATCCTGACGCGCGGTCATCCGACCGCACGTGGGAAACACCCTCTCGAACGGAGCCCCCGGTGGACCTCGTCGTCCTCATCCCCGTCCTTCTCGTCGTCGCACTGTCGTTCTTCTTCGACTTCACCAACGGCTTCCACGACACCGCGAACGCGATGGCGACCTCCGTCGCCACGGGCGCGCTGAAACCCAAGGTCGCCGTCCTCATCTCCGCGGTGCTGAACCTCGTCGGAGCATTCCTGTCGACGGCGGTCGCCAAGACCGTGTCCGAGGGCATCCTGGCCCAGGACTCCCAGGGTCTGCCCGACATCACAGTCCCCATGATCTTCGCCGGGCTGATGGGTGCGGTGCTCTGGAACCTCCTCACCTGGTGGCTCGGCCTCCCCTCGAGTTCCACGCACGCGCTGTTCGGCGGCCTCATCGGCGCCGCCGTCATCGGCGCGGGTTTCGGTGCCGTCGAGTGGGGCGGCGTCGTCTCCAAGATCGTGCTGCCGGCGCTCCTGTCGCCGTTCATCGCGGGGTCGGTCGCGCTCGTCGCGACGTATCTCGTCTACCGCGTCACGCGGATGGCGACGGTCGCCGGTTCCACCACCGCCTTCCGACACGGGCAGACGGTGTCGGCATCCCTGGTCTCGCTCGCCCACGGAACCAACGACGCGCAGAAGACGATGGGCGTCATCACGCTCACCCTCATCGTGGCGGGGTACCAGGAGACGGGGACCGGTCCGCAGTTCTGGGTCATCCTCGGCGCGGGTCTCGCGATCGCCCTCGGCACCTATCTCGGCGGGTGGCGGATCATGCGGACGGTGGGCAAGCGCATCACCGACGTGAAACCTCCCCAGGGCTTCGCGGCCGAGACGAGTGCGGCATCCACGATCCTCATCTCCTCCACGCTCGGATTCCCGCTCTCGACCACGCAGGTGACCTCGGGCGCGGTGGTCGGATCGGGGCTCGGAAAGAGACTGGCGTCCGTGCACTGGAACGTCGTCGCGCGCATCGCTTTCGCGTGGATCATCACGCTGCCCGCCGCCGCGCTGGTCGGAGGACTCGCGGCCTGGGCCGCCACCGCGGGGACGATCGGTCTGGTCGCCGTCCTGGTCGGAGGCCTCGGTGCGTGCGTCGGACTGTTCCTGCTCGCCCGCCGGAAGCCGGTCTCGGCCGAGAACGTCAACGACGAATCCCTGGATGCCGACCGCGTCGGCCGCGAGGGCACGAACACGCAGGAGGCACGCGCATGAACGGCATTCGGCACACCGCGTCGGCGTCGGCCGGATGGCTCGGCGTGGACTGGGGATCGATCGGACTCGTGTTCGTCGTCGGTCTCGTCGCGACCCTGCTGATCGTGGGGCTCTACACCGCCGGCATCCGGTTGCTGGCGGTGGGGGCGCCCGACATCCGCGTGGGGGCGGACGGCGACCCGGAGGGCCGCGACGCCGTCACGGCCGCGAGGGTCGCGCCGCGCCCCGTGGCGGCCACGATCGGCGGCTACGCGTGCTTCGCCGGTTTCGCGGCCGCGGTGCTCGTGGGGGTCTACCTCGTCATCCCGGCGTTCCACGGGCACTGACGCGGCCGGGGCCCGCGGATCTCAGTCGGCGCTGGTCACCGACTGAACCTGCCCGTCGGAGGCGAGGTTCACCAGCAGGACGTCGTCCGTCGAGTCCGGGTCGAGCGCGTACTCGAGGACCGCGAACGGGTCCGTCCCCCCGTGCTCGTCGGCCAGGATCGTCATGCTCATGAGCTGGAGCGACTTGATGACGTCGATGTGCGTGTCGCCGGACGGGTCGGAGAGCAGGTCGTCGAGCTCGTCGCCCAGGCTCGCCTGCTGCTGCAGGATGTACTCGGTCACCTCGCTCGTGCGGTCGTCGAGCTCGTTGACCATGGCGTTGCGGGCGGCGAGGTCGATCGTCTCGAGCGACGAGATCATGGCCGCGGCGACGTCGAGGGCGTCGATAGACACGTCGTCCTGATCCGGTGCGGTCAGATCGACGGTGACGCTCTGGTCACCGAACTCTACGTTCTCCGACCAGAAGATCGACCCGTCGGGGCCCGACTCGAGAAGTCCGAAGAAGTCGTGCTCGATCGCCATCCCCCCATGAAACCAGCCCGACCCCCCTCGCGAAAGGCGACCCGCCAGAGCGACGAGGTGCGGTAGAGGATCAGTCGACGAGCGAGGCGGCGAAAACGTGGGGCGTGAAGCCCGTGAGATCGTTGATCCCCTCGCCCTGGCCGAGGAGCTTCACCGGGATGCCGGTGCGCTCCTGCACCGCCAGGACGAACCCGCCCTTCGCCGACCCGTCGAGCTTCGTCAGGACGAGGCCGGTCACCCCGGCGCTGTCGAGGAAGGCCTGGGCCTGCATGAGCCCGTTCTGTCCCGTGGTGGCATCCAGGACCAGGAGCACCTCGCTGATCGGAGCCTGCTTCTCGATGACGCGCTTGATCTTCCCGAGCTCGTCCATCAGGCCCCCCTTGGTGTGGAGGCGGCCGGCGGTGTCGACGAGCACGATCTCGGTGCCCGTCTCCTTCGCGTGCGCCACGGTCTGGAAGGCGACGGATGCCGGATCCTGACCCTCGTGCTGGGGGCGCACGATCGTGGCTCCCCCGCGCTCGGCCCACGTCGCCAACTGATCGACGGCCGCGGCGCGGAAGGTGTCGGCCGCGCCGACGACGACCGTCCGCCCGTAGCGCTGCAGGAACTTCGCGAACTTGCCGATCGTCGTGGTCTTGCCGACGCCGTTGACGCCCACCACGAGCACCACGGCGGGGCGTTCGGTGAGGCGCAGCGTGGTGTCGAACTTCGCGAAGTGCTCCTCGAGTGTCTCGCGAAGCATGCGCTGCAGGTCGCGCGGATCCGTCGTGCGGTAGCGGTCGACCTTCTCGCGCAGCTCGTCGATGAGCCGCTCGGTCACGTCGGGACCGAAGTCGGCGGTCAGAAGAGCCGTCTCGAGGTCGTCCCACGTGGTCTCGTCGATCGTGGGTTTGACGAACAGCCCGCGCAGCGCGCGGCCGAGCGACCAGGAGTTCTCAGCCATTCCTTCAGCTTACGGGGGCGGGTTCCGCCGCCGCGCGGGCGCGGTCGCCGACGCGCTGACCGACGACGGCCGACACGCCGTCCTGGCGCATCGACACGCCGTACAGCGCGTCCGCGATCTCCATCGTGCGCTTCTGGTGCGTGATGACGATGAGCTGGCTGCTCTCGCGCAGCTTCTCGAACACACCGAGGAGGCGACCGAGGTTGGCGTCGTCGAGCGCCGCCTCGACCTCGTCCAGGATGTAGAACGGGCTCGGGCGCGCCGTGAAGATCGCCGTGAGGAACGCCACAGCCGCGAGCGACCGCTCCCCACCGGACAGGAGCGAGAGTCGCTCGATCTTCTTGCCCACCGGACGCACGGCCACCTCGATGCCGGTCGTCAGGGGGTTGTCCGGATCCGTGAGCGAGATGCTGCCCGCTCCGCCGGGGAAGAGGATCGGGAAGATCTCCCCGAATGCGGCGCGGGTGTCCTCGAACGCGGCGACGAAGATCGTCTGCATCCGCTCGTCGAGGTCGCCGATGATCGTCTGCAGATCGGCCCGGGTCTGCTGCAGGTCGGCGAGCTGCTCGGTGAGGAACGCGTGGCGCTGCTCGAGCGCAGCGAACTCCTCGAGCGCGAGGGGGTTCACGCGGCCGAGCTGAGCGAGCTTGCGCTCGGCATCCTGCAGCCGGCGCTTCTGCGAACCGCGTTCGAACGGCTCGGTCGCCTCGCCCTCTCCGGTGGGGACGGGCTGATCCGGGCCGTATTCCGAAACGAGAATGTCTTCCTCGAGCGACAGCTCCGAGTGCACGCGTTCGAGGAGGCTCGTGACATGGAGCCGCTTCTCGTGCATCTGCAGCTCGAGTCCGTGCACGCTCTCGGTGAGTCGCGCGAGTCGCTCGCGGACCGCGGTGTCTTCGGCCCGGGCGCGGGCGAGATCGGCGGTGACGGCCGAGCGCGCGGACTCCGCGGCGGCGAGGTCGACGCGCGCCTGGCTGACCGATCGATCGACCGAGTCGAGGAGCGCCGGCAGCGCTCCGGCCACCTCCGCCGCAATCTCGCGCTGCGCGCGACGGATGACGGCGCGTCGCGCGGCAGCGGCAGCCGCGGCACGTTCGCGTTCGCGCTGCTGCTCGAGCTGCACGATGCGCGCCTCCCCCGCCCGTACGCGTTCGCGCAGCGTCTCGATGTCGAGCCGCGCCCGCATCTCGCCCTCGCGGGCCGTCTCGAGGTCGGCGAGCATCCCCTCACGGGCGGACGCATCGAGGAGCGGGCGCGGCGCTTCGAGCGCGCGGGCGAGCGTCTCGTCGGCGACGCGGGCCTTCTCCTCGGCGTCGGCGACCGCTGCCTGGGCCTGCGCGAGCCCGGCCTCGAGACGCTCGCATTCCGCGACGGCGGCCTCGTGCCGCACCGTGACGCGGTTCAGCTTCTCGGCGTGCGCCGCGAGGGCGGCATCGTGCGCGCGGAGGGTCGTGAGCGCCTCTTTCGTTCGCGCCCTGACGTCGGTCAGCTTCTGCTGCGCCTCGGCGAGGGCCTCGCGGAGCGAGTCGGCGATCACGGTGATCTCGGTGAGGCGATCTGCGGCCGCGTCGCGCTCCGCCGCCAGCTCGAGGCGCGAACGCCCGCCGCCGGACCCCGCCCGCAGCGTCCGCGCGGTCATCACGGCCCCGTCGCGCGTCACGACGACGGTGCCCGCCGGTGCGGACTCGAGGTCGGCGCGTGCGGACTCCGCGGCCGCGAGATCGTCGACGATGACGACGCCGGACAGGATGCCGCGCACCCCCGCCGGCGCGGAGACGACGTCGATGGCGCGCACGCCCCCGCGGATCGTCGCGCCGTCACCCGCATCCGGGGCGTCCGCGATCGCGATCTCGACGACGCCCAGGTCGCCCTCGCGCGCGGCGCGGGCCGCCGCGAAAGCAGCCGCGCCGTCATCGACGAGAAGGCCCTCGGCGAGGGAGCCGAGCGCCGCGGCGATGGCGGCTTCGTAGCCCGCGGTGACCTTGACGGAATCACCGACGAGTCCGCGGATGCCGGCGGCTCCGCTCGCGACGAGATCCGCCGCCGCGTTCCGCACGTCCAGCGCACGGCCGAGCGCCGTGGTCTGGGCCGTGAGGGCATCCCGCTCGCGCTCGGCGGCGTGCAGGCGTTCGCGCAGGCCCGCGACCTCCGACTCGGTATCGTTCGTCTCGCGCTGGGCTCGCTCGTACGCCGCGGCGTGCTCGGCGCTGGACTCCTCGGGCGTCACGTCAGAATCGAGCCCCGCCCGCGCCTCCTCAGCCTCGGCGAGGCGCTCGCGCGCGGCATCCAGCGCGCGCTGCTGCCGCTCGACGGCTCCCCGCACCGCGGCGAGGCCGGACGCCGCGGCATCGGCGGAGCCGCGCAACGCGGCGATCTTCATATCGTGCTCGGAGACCAGCGCGCTCTGCGCCGCGATGTCGGCGTCGAGGGCGTCGAGTTCCGCGCGCGCCCGTGCGACACCGCGGGCCGCCTCGGCAGCGGCATCCTGAGCATCTCCGAGGCCACCGGCGATCTCATCGATATCGCTGCGCAAGTCGTCGATCATCGACTGCGTCACCGTGGGCACCGCCGCGGAGGCGTCCCCCTCGTCGTCGGCGAGCAGCGTCAGGCGCTGCCCGGCGAGCGTGTAGAGCCCGCGCAGGCGTTCCTGCACCTGCTCGAGCGAGAAGGCGATGCGTCGGGCCCGGTCGACCGCCTCGGAGCGCTGCTCCTCCTCGAGCCGCTCGACTTTCAGCCGGATGCCGTCCGCCTGGTCCTGCAGCATGAGCCGCTCGGTGTGGCGCTCGCTCTCGGCCGCCGCCGCGTCGGCGAGCTGGCGGCGCAGCTGCACGAGCTCGTCCGCGAAGAGGCGCGCCTTGGCATCACGGACGACGGCGGCGATGGTCGCCGCCTCGCGTGCGATCTCGGCCTGCTTGCCCAGCGGCTTCAGCTGCCGCCGCAACTCCCCCGCGAGGTCGCTCAGCCGGGTGAGGTTGGTCTCCATCGCCTCGAGCTTGCGGACCGTCTTCTCTTTGCGGCGCCGGTGCTTGAGGATCCCGGCGGCCTCCTCGATGAAGCCGCGCCGTTCCTCGGCCGAGGCCTGCAGGACGGTGTCCAGGCGCCCCTGCCCGATGATCACGTGCATCTCGCGCCCGAGACCGGAGTCGCTCAGCAGCTCCTGCACGTCCAGCAGGCGACACGTCTGTCCGTTGATCGCATACTCGCTGGCGCCGTTGCGGAACAGCGTGCGGCTGATCGTCACCTCGCTGTACTCGATCGGCAGAGCGCCGTCGGCGTTGTCGATCGTCAACTGCACCTCGGCACGTCCGAGCGGTCCGCGCGTGGAGGTGCCGGCGAAGATGACGTCCTCCATCTTCCCGCCGCGGAGGGTCTTGGCGCCCTGCTCCCCCATGACCCAGGCGAGGGCGTCCACGACGTTGGACTTGCCCGACCCGTTCGGACCCACGATGCAGGTGACACCGGGTTCCAGCGCGAACGTCGTCGACTGCGCGAAGGACTTGAAGCCCTTGAGCGTGACGCTCTTGAGGTGCATGCGGATGCGCCTTCCCGACCGGTGAACTTCCGCCTCACGCTACCCGACGACCCGCGGAATCCTGCGGTGGCTGGCCGATCGACCCCTCTCCCGACGCGCCCGGACGGCCACCGTTTCTGAGTCTTCGCTTGACATCGGCTGAGCGTCCCGGCTAGCGTCGGGGGTCGCAACCGACTGAGAAAGGAGGTCACTCCCATGATTCGCAACACCACCGGCTTCTTCGCCACCGGCTTCACCGCCGCTCCCGTGCTTTCCGCACCGCTGCGCGGAGCGACCACCGCTGTCGGCATGCCTGTTCGTCAGGCGTAGCCGCGCCGCGTCGAGACGACTCTTCGTCTCCGCTCCCGCCGCACCCCCGTCCGATCTTCGGATGCCGTGCGCCCGGGTCGTCCGCGACCCTCCCGCCACCTGCCGCCTTCCGTCGGCCGTGGCCCCTTCGCTCTCCCTTCCTCATCGGAGCCTCCGCATGAACACCTCGCTCACGCGCGCGCCGCAGCACACGGCATCCGCGTTGTCCCTTCCCGTCGTCGAGACCACGGCCCAGCACCGCCTCGGATTCCTCGACCGTCTCTCCCTCCGCCTCGGCCTGTGGCTGCTGACGCGCGCCGCGGCACGCGCCGCACCGCTCGCGCACCGCACGGAGCGCGGCGACCTCGCGCACCGCGCCGCACTCGAGCGGGGCCGGCGCGAGACCCACTGGCAGCGGCAGGCGCTTCTCTCGCGTCCGCCGCTGTGATCCGGCGGGGCCGGTACCCCCGGCCCCGCCCCTTCCCTCTCCTCCCACCGAAAGTTCCGACATGAGCACCCTCCCGGCCGGCCTCGAGCTGCGCCCCCTCCGCATCCCGGCATCCATCGACTCCCCTGACGCCGCCGACTTCCGCGAGATGTCGCGCGTGCGCAATCTCGTCTACCGCGAGATCGCGGGCCACGACGACCACGCCATGCCCGCCGACGAGCTTCTGCCCGTCTACCGTCCGACCGCTGCGCAGATCCGGCTCGCCTGGATCGCGCTGTGGGACGGCGAGGTGGTGGGCCGTGTCGGACTCGACCTCCCCCAGGAGGACGGCGCGCGCACCGGCTTCTGGCTCATCGAGCTGCGACGCGGCGCGTGGGGTCGCGGCATCGGGCGCGCCGCGCACGACCTCATCGAGCGCACGGCGCGGGAGCACGGACGGACCATCCTGCAGTCCTGGGCCGAGCACCCGGCCACGGACGGTCCGCACCTGGACGCGCCGACCGGGTTCGGTCGGATCCCCCTCGACCGTGCCGCGCAGTTCTACCTCGACGCGGGATACACCCTCGAGCAGATCGTGCGGCAGAGCCGTCTCGACCTCGCCGGCGCGGAGCCGCACCTGCGGGCACTCCTGACGGAGGCGGAGGCGGCGGCCTCGGGGTACCGCGTGATCCAGTGGACGCTTCCGACTCCCCCCGAGTTCGTGGACGCCTTCGCGTACATGAAGTCGCGCATGATCACGGACGCGCCCGCCGCCGGTCTCGACTACGACGAGGAGATCTGGGATGCCGCCCGGGTGGCCGAGTGGGAGCGCACCTACTCCGACGCCGACCGGCACCTCCTCGTCACCGTCGCACAGCACGTCGATTCGGGGGAACTCGCCGCCTTCAACGAGCTCGTCGTCGGCAAGGACCGCACCGCGGTGACCCACCAGGAGGACACCCTGGTCGTGGCATCCCACCGGGGACACCGTCTCGGGATGCTCGTGAAGTGCGCCGGCCTCCTCGCCTGGCGCGAGGCCGTCCCGGAGTCGCCCCGCGTGATGACGTACAACGCGGAAGAGAACCGCCCCATGCTCTCGATCAACGAGACGATCGGGTTCGCCCCGATCGCCTACGAGGGCGCGTGGCAGAAGGTGCTCGGCTGACCCGGCCGCGGGCCCCGGAGCGCCGAGACCGCATCCGCCTGACCTCTCCCCCGCAGCGTGCAGTGGGTTCGTCAGGCGGATGCGGTCTCGCGGCGGGGAGCGGGCGCGACGCGGGTCAGCCCCGGCGGAGCATTCCGCGATCGCGCATGTCGTCCAGCGTCTCGAAGATGGTGGTCTCCGCCGGGCGCGGGGTGAAGCCGAGTTCCGCCTTCGCGCGTTCGTTGTGAATCACGAGCGGCGGCAGCTCGTCGCCCGGCACCTCCTCCGTCGGCGCGGCCGCGGCCAGATCTCCCAGGTGCTCCCGGAGCAGGGATGCCACGCCCAACCACGAGATCGTCGGCCCGTCAGCGAGCAGGAGGTACCGCTTGCCTGCCGCGTCCGGCGTGCCCATCGCGGCCAGGTGCGCCGCCGAGACGTCCCGGACGTCCGCGATACCGAACCGCTGCCGCGGCGCGAGCGGCATGTGCCCGTCGAGCATCGCGAGGAACGCCTGCAGCGACGAACGCGGGTCTGCGGTCAGAGTCGGTCCGGCGATCCACGTCGGGTTGAGCACGACGAGCTCGAGCCCCTTCCCCTCTCGTTCGATGAAGTCCCACGCGGCACGCTCGGCGAGGGTCTTCGATCGCGGGTAGTCCGGCAAGCCGGCCGCGTCCGGGTCGGTCCAGTCGTCCTCGTCGTACTCCCGCTCGCCCTCGGCGTTCAACGGCTTCGGCGAGTACCCGACGGCCGCGAACGATGAGGTCAGCACGACCCGTCGGATTCCGGCATCCCGAGCGGCGCGAACCACTCGCAGCGCGCCGTCGCGCGCGGGAGCCAGGAGGTTCGCGTCCTCCGTGGCGAGGGTCATCGGGGATGCCAGGTGGTAGATGCCCGCGACCCCGGAGACCGCGGCATCCCATCCGGCATCCTCCGTCAAGGTGGCGAGGGAGAGTTCGAGGCCCGCGTCGTCTGCCCCGGCGCGGCGGACGGCCGCGCGGAGCGCCGGCTCCGCGTCGAGGGAGCGGACGACGGCGCGCACGCGCGTGCCCCGCTGGAGGAGGTCGGCGACGACGCGGGTTCCGAGGTATCCGGAAGCGCCGGTCACCAGGACGGTGTCAGAAGAAGTGTTCATGAGCCGAGTCGAACAGCCCTCCAGCGCTGGAGGTCAAGCCCGGATCAGCATCTCGATCTCGGGGTAGATCTCGTGGACGCGCGCCTGGGCCTCCGCTTCCGCGGTGGCATCGCCGCGGTCGCGGGCGTCCCACAGGTCCGCCTTGCGACGCAGGTAATCGAGGTGCACGCGCAGAGTCGCCCTCTCGATCTCCACTCGCTCGGCATGGCGCAGGAGGATGTCGCGCTGCTCGGCCGCGGCGGCGTTCCCCCGCGCGCGATTCGCCTGGTACGCGCGCATGTCCTCGATCCCGACGCCCATCGCTCGAAGACACGCGAGCACCTGGAGGTCGTCGAGGTCGCGCTCGCGATACCGCCGGTGACCGCTGCTCGCATCGCGCGCGATCGGGCCGATGAGCCCGACGTCCTCGTAATACCGGAGCGTGGGCACGCTGAGCCCGGACCGACGTGCGGTCTGCTGAATGGTGAGCATCGACATGTCGCCAGCTCAGCACACCTCAGGCACTTGAGGTCAAGCAGTGCTCAGCGCACGCGCTGGCACCGCGGGCAGAAGTGGCTCGAGCGGTTCATGAAGCTCACCCGCACGATCGGGCGACCGCAGCGCGGGCACGGCTGACCGGTGCGACCGTACGCGTTGAGCGAGTGGGCGAAATACCCCGCTTGACCGTTGACGTTGACGTACTGCGCGTCGAAGCTCGTGCCGCCCTCGGCGAGAGCCTTCTCGAGCACCGCGCGTACTTCGGCCAGCAGCCGATTTACCGAGCGGGTCGGCAGATCGGATGCCACGGACTCGGGGTGGATGCGCGCGGCCCATAGCGATTCGTCGGCGTAGATGTTGCCGATGCCGCTCGCCACGGTCTGATCGAGGAGCACGCGCTTGATCCCCGACGACGTGCGCCCGAGACGCGCGCGGAACCGCGCGTCGGAGAACGCCGGGTCGAGGGGGTCGCGGGCGATGTGGGCGACCTGCGTGGGGACGCGCGGCAGTGCCGAGCCGCGGCCGCCGGCTGCGGCATCCGGCGTGTCGACCAGCTCGTCGAGCGCGAGCGAGCCGAACGTGCGCTGATCAGCGAAGACGACCGACAGCGCCCCGTGCACGGGGTGCTCGAGCTCGATGCGGATGCGTTCGTGCCGTTCTTCCGGCGCACCGGGCACCCGAAGCAGCATCTGGCCGCTCATGCCGAGGTGCGTCACGATCGCCTCGTCGTCGCCGACCGGCATCCACAGGAACTTGCCCCGCCGGACGGCGCCCACGATATGGCGACCGGTGAGCTCGGCCTCGAAGTGCTCGGGCGAACCGGAGTGACGGGTGAGGGCGCGGGCGTCCCGCACGTCGACCGAGGCGATGAGCGCCCCCGTCACCGCGGGCTCGAGGCCGGCGCGGACGACCTCGACCTCGGGCAGCTCAGGCACGGGCGTCGAGCTCGCGCCACGCCGCAAGGGCCGCTGCCATCTCGGCCTGCTTCTTGCTCGACCCATGGCCCTGGGTGGCGACGTCGCCGACCGTCACCGTGGCGGTGAAGCGCCGATCGTGGTCGGGACCGGCCGCCTCCACGGAGTAGACCGGGGCGGACAGCGACTGGCGCGCGGCGATCTCCTGCAGGCTCGTCTTCGGATCCATCGCGGCGCCGTACCGATCCGGGTCGGCGAGCAGCGGCTCGACCAGACGCAGCACGAGCTCGGTCGCCGCATCCGGGCCGGCGGAGAGGTACGTCGCGCCGATGACCGCCTCCATCGTGTCGGCCAGGATCGAATCCTTGTCACGGCCGCCCGTGAGGATCTCGCCCCGGCCGAGCCGCACATGATCGCCGAGGCCGATGGCGCGCGCCACCTCCGCCAGGGCAACGGTCGACACGACGCTCGCGCGACGCTTGGCGAGGCTGCCCTCGTCGAGGTCGGGATGCCGCGTGTACAGGCGGACCGTCACGGCCTGCCCGAGGACGGAGTCGCCGAGGAACTCGAGGCGCTCGTTGTGCGGGATGGCGCCGTTCTCGTACGCGAACGAGCGATGGGTCAGCGCAAGAGAAAGAAGCTCGGGGTCGATGTCGACCCCGAGCTTCTCGATGAGCGCAGATGTACGCGTCACCGGACGTTGATCAGACGTCGGCGACCTTGCGGCCCTTGTACTCGAGGAAGAGCTCGGTGCCCTGCGAGTCGGTGACGACCTTCGCCTGGTGGGGGCGGCTGTAGACGACCTTGCCGTTCTCGATGGTCTTGACCAGCGTGGGGGCTTCGGCCTTCCACTGCGCGCGGCGCGAGCGGGTGTTGGAGCGGGAGACCTTCCGCTTCGGGGGGTTACCTGCCATGACTAGCTCTTCTCTGTCTTGGGGGCGGCGCGGAGCGCATCGCCGTCGTCTGGGGTGTACTGCTGGAGCGCCGCCCACCGGGAATCGACGGGCGTCTGCTCCGTGTCGCCGGCGCTCTCCGTCAGCTTCTCACCCGTGACCGGGTCGAGCCCGAGGCAATCCGGCTGACACACCGGCTGGAACGGAAGCGACAGGACGATGGCATCCCGGACCAGATTTTCAAGATCCACGTGGTCGTCTTGAACTTCGAAGTCGTTCGCTTCATCCCCAGGATACGCGAAAAGTTCCTGGAACTCGACTTCGACAGGCTCGGTGATGTCGGTGAGGCAGCGTCCGCAGACACCGGAGGCCGTGGCGTAGACGGTTCCGGAGACCAGGATGCCCTCGTGGACGGACTCCAGACGCACGTCGATCTCCAGCGGCTCGGCCGCGGGGACGGCGACGAGACCTTCTCCCCACTTCTCGGGGGCGGGGATCTCGAGCTCGTGCTCGCGCATCTCGCCCGGGTGGCGCACGATGTCGCGCACGGGGAGCTGGAAGGGTCCGGGGCGGTGGGTTCTCACGGTCGTCCATGCTACCCGGGCGCCCCTGGGCGGGGGCCGCACGGCATCGCGGACGCCTCACCCCGCGTCCGTGGGCGTCAGAGCCCGCGCGCGCCCGTGTCCAGGAAGCGGGCGACGGACGCCGGGACGTACGGCGAGACGTCGCCACCGAGCGCCGCCACCTGCCGCACCAGCGAGCTCGACACGAGCGCGTGGGAGGGGTCGGGCAGAAGGAACACGGTCTCGACGTGGGCGAGGTCGCGGTTCACGATCGCCATCGGCGTCTCGTAGGCGACGTCGACCTGCGACCGAATTCCCTTGACCAGCACCTGTGCGCCCACATCGGTGGCGTAGTCGACGAGGAGCCCCATGCTCCACGCGGCGACGATGACATCGCCCTCGATGCCCTCCTCCTGGATGGACTGCTCGAGCAGGGCCTGCCGCTGAGCGATGGGCAGCATCGCCTCTTTGCCCGGGTTGTGGACGACGAGCACGTGCAGCTGATCGAACAGGCCGGCCGCGCGGCGGATCACGTCGAGGTGCCCCCGCGTCGGGGGGTCGAAGGAACCGGGTACGACGGCGATCCGCGGACTCATGTCGCCAGCCTACCGATCACGACTTGGCCAGGGCCGCGCGTTCCTCGACGCCGACGCGTCGTTCCAGAGCCGCCGCGAGCCCCGGGTGCCGGACCAGGGCCGGGTCGTCGGCGAGCACCGTCTCGGCGACCGCACGCGCTTCCACGATCAGCTCGGCGTCGGTGACGACGCGCAGGAGACGCAGCGATGAGCGGACGCCCGACTGCGCTCCGCCGAGCACGTCTCCCTCTCCGCGCAGCTCGAGATCGACCTCGGCGAGTTCGAAGCCGTCGAGGGTGCGAGCGACCGCTTCGACGCGCGACCGCGACGACGTGCCCGGCGCCGCCTCCGTCACGAGCAGGCACAGTCCTGGCAGACCACCACGGCCGACGCGTCCACGCAACTGGTGCAGCTGCGAGACGCCGAAGCGATCCGCTTCGAGGATGACCATCGTCGACGCGTTGGGCACGTCGACCCCGACCTCGATGACGGTGGTCGCGACCAGGACGTCGATGTCACCGCGCGCGAACGCCTGCATCACGGCATCCTTCTCGTCGGCGTGCATCTTGCCGTGCAGGATCTCGACCCGGATGTCGGCGAACGCCGGGAGCGTGTCGAGCAGCGCTCGAACCTGTACGACGCCCCAGCGTGTTCGCGTGTCGGCGGGCCCCTCGGCCGGTTCGTCGCCGACCTCGTCGGAGGTGAGCTTCTCGGCGTCGATCGCGGCGCACACGACGAACACCTGGTGCGTCTTCGCCACCTCTTCGGCGACGCGGTCCCACACCCGCGCGAACCAGCCCGGCTTCTCGGCGAGGGGCGCGACGAAGGTCTGGATGCCGGCGCGCCCGGCCGGCATGGTGCGGATCGTGGAGACGTCCAGGTCGCCGAACACCGTCATTGCCACGGTCCGCGGAATGGGGGTCGCCGTCAGCACGAGCGTGTGCGGGGAATCGCCCTTGGCTCGGAGCGCTTCGCGCTGGTCGACCCCGAAGCGATGCTGCTCGTCGACCACGACGAATCCGAGATCGGCGAACGTCGTCGTGGAACTGAGCAGGGCATGGGTGCCGACCACGATCCGGGCCTGACCGGATGCCACCCGCAGGGCGGCCCGACGACGCTCGGCCGCCGGCAGCTGACCCGTGAGCAGTGTCGGCATCAGCTCGGGCGCGAGGTGCGGGCCGAGCATCTTCGCGATCGAGCGGACGTGCTGGGCGGCGAGCACCTCGGTCGGGGCGATGAGCGCCGATTGGCCGCCGGATTCGGCCACCTGCAGCATCGCCCGGAGGGCCACGAGCGTCTTTCCCGAACCGACCTCGCCCTGGACCAGCCGGTTCATCGGCCAGTCGCCCACGAGGTCGTCGGCGATCCGGGCCCCGACCGTCTCCTGATCGGGCGTGAGCGCGAAGGGCAGGGACGCGTCGAAGCGTTCGAGCAGCCCACCCGGGGACGCGGGACGCTTCGTCGCCGACAGGGCACGGACGAACTGACGCTGCTGCAGCAGAGCGGTCTGGAGGACGAAAGCCTCCTGCATGCGCAAAGTCTCCACCGCCGGCGGGATCTCGTCGTCGTGGTACGGCCGGTGGATGTGTTCGAGCGCGGTCCGCGCGCCGACGAGGCCGCGGCGCTCGCGCAGATCGTCGGGCAGGGGATCGTCGACGGCGCCGAGGCCGTCGAGCACGAGGGCGATCGTCTTCTGCACGAGCGGGCTCGGCACCGTGCTGGTGGCGGGATAGATCGGGATCGGGCGCTTGGCGTTCACCTCGGCCTCGGCGCGGGCCTCCTCGAGGTCGTCGAAGAGCGAGTAGTCGGGGTGGGTCAACTGCGTCTGGCGGCGGTACTCCCCCACCTTCCCCGAGAAGATGCCGCGCCGACCCGGCGTCAGGTCTTTCAGACGCCACGACTGGTTGAAGAACGTGAGCGACAGGCGGCCGTCGCCGTCGCTGATGATGACCTCCAGCAGCGATCCCCGGCGGTTCTGCATCCGCCGTTCGGTCGCGCTGACGACTTCGGCCACGATCGTGACCGGCTCGCCGAGCGGGAGCGACGCGATCGGAGTGAGCTCTCCGCGCCGCGCGTAGCGTCGCGGATAGTGCTCGAGGAGTTCGCCGACGGTCTTCATGCCGAACGCGCGCTCGAACGCCGCGGCGGTCTTGCCGCCCACGGCGCCGTCGAGTCGGGACGACAGCGAGAGACCGGGCATGCACCGAGTCTAGGCACGGCCCCGGACACGCGGTTTGTAGGCTGAGAGGGTGACCCGCATCATCTCCGGCCGCGCGGGCGGCACGGTCCTCGACGTCCCGCCCAAGGGCACGCGGCCCACGAGCGACCGTGTCCGCGAGTCGCTCTTCGGCGCCCTCGATTCCGCGGACCTCGTCGACGGTGCGCGCGTGCTCGACCTCTACGCGGGCTCGGGCGCGCTGGGGCTCGAGAGCCTCAGCCGCGGTGCCGTCTCCGCAGATCTCGTCGAACTCTCCGCTCCCGCGGCGGCCCTCATCCGCAAGAACGCGGAACGGCTGCGCGGCGCCGGTGCGAGCGGCACGGCCCGGGTGCACCGCGCCAACGCCGCGACCTACCTGGAGACCTCCTCCGCCGAGTGGGACCTCGTTTTCCTCGACCCCCCGTACGACGTCTCGGACGACGAGATCGCCCGGGTCCTCGCCGGGGTCGCCCCGCGACTGAGCGTCGATGCCGTGGTCATCGTCGAACGGGCGAAGCGTTCCCCCGCCCCGGACTGGGATGCCGCCGGCCTCGAGGCCGATCGCCACCGCACCTACGGCGACACGACGCTGTGGTGGGGGCGCCCCGCGCTTCCGCGCGCGTGAGTCGCCGCTCCCGCGCGCGTGAGTCGCCGGTGCCGCACCCGTCAGCCGCGGCCGGCGTCCCAATCGCGGTACGGATCCCATCCGGTGCGGCCGGTCCACGGGCGGCGGTCGACCGTCACGGCGACCTCGCCACGGGCGACGACCGTGCCGACACGCCGCCCCGGGCCGACGGTCCCCGCGGGGTAGGTCACGAGGAAGCCGTGGTCTTCTCCCCCGCCGAGCGCTCGCTCGAGGTCGTCTCCCAACGCACCCGCGTCGAACGCGATCGTCACACCGGACGCGTCGGCCAGGCGCTCGGCATCCAGGGCCAGTCCGTCGGAGACGTCCATCATGGCGGTGGCTCCCGCGTCCGCGGCGCGCAGCGCGTCGGCGATCGGCGGACGCGGGCGCAGCTGCCGGTCCAGGCCTTCCGCGTCCTCGGCTCCGAGTGAGGCCCGCGCCTCGGGAGTCACCGGGATCGGCGCACCGGCCGCATCGACGAAGCGGGTGAACAGCACGTCGAGGCCCCGGCCGGCCAGGCCCAGATCGCCGATGACGTGCACGGCATCCCCCGCCCGCGCTCCGGATCGGCGCACCGGTTCGCGGCCGTCGAGACTCCCCAGTGCGGTGACGGCGATCGTCAGCGTGTCCGAGACGGTGAGGTCGCCGCCCTCCACCGCACAGCCCGGCGCGAGCTCGGCGCACGCCTGCGCGAGACCGTCCGCCAGCCCGCGGACGAACGACAGCGGGGTGCTGTCCGGCATCGCGAGCGCCACGAGCAGCGCGATGGGCCGGGCGCCCATCGCGGCGACGTCGGCGAGGTTCACCGCGGCCGACTTGTACCCGAGGTCGACCGCCGACGACCAGGCCAACCGGAAGTCCGGACCGTGAACGAGCGTGTCGGTGGTGGCGACGACACGGCCGTCGGGGACGGCCAGAACCGCCGCATCGTCACCGGGGCCCACGGGCGCGGTCGAGGCGGGCAGGCGGTTCAGGATGCCGCGGAGCACCTGCCCCTCGGACAGCTCCCCCACGGTGGTCTCGGCGTCGGTCACCCTCCCACGCTATTAGCCTGGAGGGGTGCTCCGCTCCCGTCGCCCCCTCGCGCTCCTCGCCGTCCTCGCCCTGCTGCCGGGACTCGCCGCGTGCACCACGACGGTCTCGATGGAGCCGGCCAAGGCGGCGAACGACCCGGCCTGCGCGCAGATCACCTCGCGTCTGCCGAAGTCGATCTCGGGCCAGGACCGTCGCTGGACGGACGCACAGGCGACCGGCGCGTACGGGAATCCGGCCAGCATCCTCATCACATGCGGCCTCGAGGCCCCGGGTCCCTCGACCCTGCCGTGTCGCACGTTCGACGGGGTGGACTGGCTCGTGGACGAGTCGCAAGCGACCGATCAGAAGTACACGCTGACGACGTTCGGGCACCAGCCGGCCATCCAGGTCTTCCTGAATGCCGGTACTGCCAGCAGCGCCGACATCGCGCGGGCGCTGGCGCCGCTCATCCGCGACTACCTGCCCGCGACCGGTCAGGTCTGCACCTCCCCGGCGGACGCGACCCCCGCGCCGACCCCCTCGTCCTGAGCGCGGGCGCCGGTCGAGTCAGTCGCGCGTCAGAGCCGCGTCGAGCAGGTCGCTGATGAGCTCGGGGTACGACAGGCCCGAGGCGATCCAGCAGGTGGGGAACATCGAGATCGGCGTGAACCCGGGCATGGTGTTGACCTCGTTCACGTAGAACTCGGTGCCGGTGTAGAAGAAGTCGACGCGCGCGAGCCCCTCACCGCCGAGTGCCTCGAAGGCCTGGGCGGCGATCCGCTGCATCTCGGCGAGCTCGCCGTCCCGGAGGTCGGCCGGGCACACGAGGTCGACGCCGGGCGCGTTCATGTACTTCGCCTCGAAGTCGTAGAACTCGCGCCCCGTGACCACGATCTCGCCGGCGACGCTGACGCGCACCGGTCCGCCGTCGCGACCGGGCAGCACACCGCACTCCAGCTCGCGCCCGACGACGGCCTGCTCGACCAGCACGAGGCGGTGCTCGGCGAAGGCCGTGTCGAAAGCGGCATCCAGGTCTTCCCAGCGCGAGACCTTCGTGACGCCGACGCTGGAACCGGCCTCGTTGGGCTTGACGAAGACCGGGAGGCCGAGCGAGCGGATGCGGCGCTCCCACAGGTCGCGGTTGCGCGCGAGATCGGCCCGGGTGACCGCGACCCACGGCACGACCGGCACACCTGCGGAGCGCAGTACGCGCTTGGTGACGTTCTTGTTCATGCCGATCGCCGACATGAGGACTCCCCCGCCGGCGTACGGGATGCCGAGGAGCTCGAGGAGCCCCTGGATCGTGCCGTCCTCACCGAACCGACCGTGCAGGATCGGGAGCACCACGTCGATGTCGCCGAGGGAACGTTCGCCGTCGGTATCCGTGACCGTCCACTCCCGCGAGAGCACGGATTCCGGCAGTCGCACGCGGGTACCGTTGTCGCGCACCTCGGGCAGCGCCTCGGGGCGCAGCGCAAACTTGTCGGGGTCGTCGTCCTCGAGCACGAAGGCGCCGTCGCGGGTGATCCCGACGGGGATCACGCGGAAGCGGTCACGATCGATCGCCCGCAGCACCCCTCCCGCCGTGGCGGAACTGATCGAATGCTCGCTGGAGCGCCCGCCGAAGAGCACCGCCACCGCCGGTCTGGTCATTCTGCGTCCTCTCGCCCTGCGGCTGGTCGTCGTCGGTCGTGAGATGGGGCGCGATGTCGCGCGGGTCCATGGTGCCGTCCAGCACCATCTTCACCTGCCGCACGATCGGCATGTCGACACCGACCTCGCGGGCGAGCTGCAGGACGGGGGCCACGGATGCCAGCCCCTCCGCCGTCTGCTGCATCTGCTTCACGACGTCCTGGTAGCCGTAGCCCTGACCCAGCAGGCGTCCCGCCGTGTTGTTGCGGCTCAGCGGCGACTGGCACGTGGCGATGAGATCGCCCAGGCCTGCGAGACCCTGGAGGGTCTCGGGCTGCGCCCCCTGCGCGACGGCGAAGTCCGTCATCTCCACCAGCCCGCGCGTGATGATCGACGCCTTGGTGTTCTCGCCGTATCCGACGCCGTCGACGATGCCGATGGCCACGGCGATGAGGTTCTTCAGCACACCGCCGAACTCGGTGCCGATGACGTCGGTGTTCACGAAGGAGCGGAAGTAGCGGTTGCGCGCGCGCCGGGCGACGGCTTCGGCGGTCTCGGGGCTCAGCGAGCTGATGACGGCCGCGGTCGGCTGCTCGCGCGCGATCTCGAGGGCGAGGTTGGGTCCGGATGCCACAGCGATACGCGCCGGATCGCATTCGAGCACCTGCGCGATGACCTGACTCATCCGCAGCCCCGTCGACTTCTCGACGCCCTTCATCAGCGACACCAGGGGGACGTCGGTGCGCTCGACGAGGGGGCGGATCGCGGCGAGGTTCTCGCGCAGCGACTGGCTGGGCACGGACAGATAGATCTGCTCCGCGCCGTGGAGGGCCTCGGCGAGGTCGGTCGTCGCCGTCATCGTGCGCGGCAGGTTGATGCCCGAGAGATAGCGGCTGTTGCGCTTGGACTCGGTGATCTCGGCGGCCAGTTCGGGCCTCCGTGCCCACATGACCACCGATGCGCCGCCGTCGGCGAGGATCTTGCCGAACGTCGTGCCCCAGCTACCGGCACCGACGACGGCGACCTTGGGCGCGGGAGCTTCGCTCTTACGACTCAAGGCGGCCCGTCTCGTTCTGCCCGTGCTGCGACGGGTTCCAGCGCTCGGCCGGTGCCGGCAGACCCCGGAGGCCCGAGAGCATCTCGGAGATGCGGGCCATGAGCGCATCGGTCGCGCGCGTGAGCGTGGCCGGCTGCGTCGCGGTCGCGCGGTACTCGGCGACGTCGAGCGCCGGACCGAACTCCACGATCACGTGGGCGCGTCGGGGGAAACGGAGCTTGCCGTAGCGCGGAAGGATCTGCTGCACGCCCCACTGCGCCATGGGGATGAGCGGGAGGTCGCCACCGAGCGCCAGACGCACGGCCCCGGTCTTGCCGCGCATCGGCCACAGCTCCGGGTCGCGGGTCAGCGTGCCCTCGGGGTAGACGATGACGCCGCGGCCGTCGCGGGCGATGTCCTGCGCCGCCGTGATCGACTGGTTCGCGCTCGTCGACGTCCGGGGAACGGGGACCATTCCGGTCGCCCGCAGCGACGCGCCGAGGACGGGGACCTTGAACAGGCTCTCCTTGGCCATGAACCGCGGTGCGCGACCGGCGCGCCACACCGAGACGGCGACGATGAGCGGATCGAACTCCGAGTTGTGGTTGGGCGCCAGCACGTAGGCGCCCTCCCGCGGGAGGTTCTCCACGCCGCGCATCTCGATACGGGCGAAGAGACCCGTGAGCGGCACCACGATCGCGGCGAGAGGCCAGAAGGCGCTGGGCCGGCTCTTCTCCGGGGAGGCCGCCATGGGTCAGCCCACGACGTCGAAGTCGGCGTCGAGAGCGGTCAGCTTCTCGAGGAACTTCTCGTATCCGCGACGGATGATGCCGATGTTGCGCACCGTCGATTCACCCTCGGCCGCCAGAGCGGCGATGACGTAGCTGTAGCCGCCTCGGAGATCCGGCACCTCCACGTCCGCGCCGTGCAGGGGCGTCGGGCCGTTGATGACGGCGGCCTGCTCGAGGTCGCGGCGCGGAACGCGGCGGTCGGGGCTGTCGAGACCCTTGGGGTGCACGACGATGTCGGCGCCCATCTTGTTGAGCGCCTGCGTGAAGCCGAGGCGGTTCTCGTACACCGTCTCGTGCACCGTCGAGGTGCCGTGCGCCTGCGTGAGGGCGACGATGAGCGGCTGCTGCCAGTCGGTCATGAAGCCGGGGTGCACGTCGGTCTCGACCATGACGGGCTTGAGGTCGCCGCCACGGCGGAACAGGATGCCGTCCTCGCGCACGTCGAACCACCCGCCGGCCTTGCGGAAGACGTTGAGGAACGTGAGCATGTCCTGCTGACGTGCGCCCTTGGCGAAGATCTCACCGTCGGTGGCCAGGGCTGCGCACGCCCACGACGCGGCCTCGTTGCGGTCGAAGATCGCGCGGTGGTCGTATCCGGCGAGACGGTCGACGCCCTCGATGAAGATCACGCGGTTGGGCTCGTACGAGATGATCGCGCCCATCTTCTGCAGCACCGCGATGAGATCCATGATCTCGGGCTCGATCGCGGCGTTGCGCAGTTCCGTGACGCCCTTGGCGCGGACGGCCGTGAGCAGAACCTGCTCGGTCGCGCCGACGCTCGGGTACGGCAGGGTGATGTTCGCCCCGTGCAGACCGTTGGGGGCCGTGATGCGGATGCCCTCGTAGCTCTTGTCGACCACCGCACCGAAGGCGCGGAGCGCATCCATATGGAAGTTGATGGGGCGGTCGCCGATGCGGCATCCCCCGAGGTCGGGGATCAGCGCTTCGCCGAGCAGGTGGAGCAGCGGACCGCAGAAGAGGATCGGGATGCGCGAGGCACCCGCGTGCGCGTCGATCTCCTCGAAGTGCGCGGCGACCGCTCCCGACGGGTCGAGGTGGAGCGTGCCCTCCTCGTCGCCCTCGGTGACGGTCACGCCGTGCACCTCGAGGAGCGACCGGACGACCTTGACGTCGCTGATCATCGGGACGTCGCGCAGCGTGCTCGTGGTGTCGCCCAGAAGGGCGGCGACCATCGCCTTGGTCACGAGGTTCTTGGCCCCCTTGACCTCGACCGTTCCGCGGAGCGGTCGGCCGCCGCGGATCGAGAGGGTCTCCGCCGCTTCCCAGTCCGGCTGCCCGGGGATCTGATCTCCGGATTCGGTGACGAGTGTGCTCATAGGGGGGTGGACCTCACTTCGTGGACGAGGGGCGGCGGACCGGCCCGATCGGGCCGACCGGGCTTAGCGGACCGGAAGGGTCCGCGGCCGCCATGCCTCGCGGCGCGCCTCGAACTGCGCGATCTTGTCTTCGTCGCGCAGAGTGAGCCCGATGTCGTCGAGCCCTTCGAGAAGCCGCCACCTAGTGTAATCGTCGATCTCGAATGAGACTCGGAGGTCGCCGAGTACGGCGGTGCGCGCCTCGAGGTCCACCGTCATCTCCACACCGGGCTGCGCCTCGACGGCCGCCCAGATGCGCTCGACGTCGTCCTCGGTGATCACACTCGTGACCAGGCCCTGCTTGCCGGAGTTGCCGCGGAAGATGTCGGCGAACTTCGGGCTCAGCACCACCCGGAAGCCGTAGTCGCGCAACGCCCACACGGCGTGCTCGCGACTCGACCCGGTGCCGAAGTCCGGTCCCGCGACGAGGATGGATGCCGAGCGGTAGGCATCCTGATTCAGGACGAACTCGGGGTCCTGCCGCCAGTTGGCGAACAGCGCGTCCTCGAAGCCCGTCTTGGTGACGCGCTTGAGGTAGACCGCGGGGATGATCTGGTCGGTGTCGACGGCCGAACGCTTGAGGGGGGCGACGACACCGGTGTGCGTGGTGAACTTCTCCATGTCAGGCCTCCGCCCCGGTCGTGACGGCCTCCGCGGGCAGCGGATCCAGGTCGGCGGGGCTCGACAGGGTGCCCCGCACGGCGGTCGCCGCCGCCACGAGCGGCGACACCAGGTGCGTGCGACCGCCCTTGCCCTGGCGGCCCTCGAAGTTGCGGTTCGACGTCGAGGCGCAGCGCTCGCCCGGAGCGAGCTGATCGGGGTTCATGCCCAGGCACATCGAGCAGCCGGCGAAGCGCCATTCCGCGCCGAAGGCGGTGAAGACCTTGTCCAGGCCCTCCGCCTCGGCCTCGAGCCGCACACGGGCCGAGCCCGGCACCACCATCACGCGGACGTTGTCGGCCTTGGTGCGCCCCTGGATGACGGAGGCGAACGCGCGGAGGTCCTCGATGCGGCTGTTGGTGCACGAGCCCATGAAGACGGCATCCACCGGGATGTCCTTCATGGGGGTGCCCGGCGCGAGGTCCATGTACTGCAGGGCGCGCTCCGCGGCCGCGCGCTCGTTCGCGTCGGCGATCTCGGCCGGCGTCGGCACGACGTCGGATAGCGACACGCCCTGGCCGGGGTTCGTGCCCCACGTGACGAACGGCTCGAGCTCGTTCGCGTCGAGGAAGACCTCGGCGTCGTACACGGCGCCCTCGTCGCTGGGGAGCGTGCGCCAGTAGGCGACGGCGTCGTCCCAGTCCTGACCCTGCGGGGCGTGGGGCTTGTCCTTGACGTAGGCGAAGGTCGTCTCGTCGGGGGCGATCATGCCGGCGCGGGCGCCCGCCTCGATCGACATGTTGCACATCGTCATGCGCCCCTCCATCGAGAGGGAGCGGATCGCGCTGCCGCGGAACTCGAGGACGTAGCCCTGGCCGCCGTTCGCACCGATCTTGGCGATGATGGCGAGGATGATGTCCTTCGCGGTGACGCCCGGCTTCAGCTCGCCCTCGACCGTGATCGCCATCGTCTTGAACGGCTTCAGCGGCAGGGTCTGCGTCGCGAGGACGTGCTCGACCTCGCTCGTGCCGATGCCGAACGCCATGGCGCCGAACGCGCCGTGGGTCGAGGTGTGGCTGTCACCGCACACGACGGTGATGCCCGGCATCGTCAGCCCCAGCTGGGGGCCCACGACGTGCACGATCCCCTGTTCCTTGTCGCCCAGCGAGTGGATGCGCACGCCGAACTCGTCGGCGTTGCGTCGCAGCGTCTCGATCTGCGTGCGGCTGGTCAGGTCGGCGATCGGCTTGTCGATGTCGAGCGTCGGGGTGTTGTGGTCTTCGGTGGCGATCGTCAGGTCGAGGCGGCGCACGGGGCGCCCCTCGGCGCGCAGGCCGTCGAAGGCCTGGGGGCTGGTGACCTCGTGCACGAGGTGGAGGTCGATGTAGATCAGGTCGGGCTGACCGTTCTCGCCCTTCACTACCAGGTGGTCGTCCCAGACCTTTTCGGCCAGGGTGCGCGGGCGATCGGGAACCTGGATGCCGTCGATCGATGTCGTGCTCATGAGACTTGCGTTTCTCCTCGGATGGGATGTGAGGCCCGCGACGAACTCCGCGACGAGAAAGGCCTAGAACAAGGTCTCGTCGCGGCCGCTAAGGAGGAGGCCGGCGATCCGCACGTCGCCACGATACCACCGGGCGAACGGACCCCTCCGCGTAACACGGCGCCGCACGGTTGGGCGGCGGGTGGGCCGACGTGCGAGCCTGTCGCCACGCCGTTGGAAGGAGAGTGCCGCATGAGCGCGCAGGAAGACACCGGGTTCTCGACCCGTCAGGTGCACGTGGGAGCGTCGGTCGCCCCCGCCTCGCCCCGGGCGACGCCCATCTACCTGACCGCCGGGTTCACCTTCTCCGACCTCGACGAGTCCGCCGCGCACTTCGCCACCGGGAGCGGCTTCGGGTACACCCGGACCGGGAACCCGACGGTGCAGGCGGTCGAAGAGCGCCTCGCGTCCCTCGAGGGAGGCGACCAGGCGATCCTCGTCTCCAGCGGGCAGGCGGCGGTCACGGTCGCGCTCCTCGGACTCCTGGATGCCGGCGACCACATCGTCGTGTCCGAGCACATCTACGAGGGCACCCGCGGCCTCCTCCTCGACAATTTCTCGCGTCTGGGTGTCGAGGTGACCTTCGTCGACACGGACGACCTCACCGCGTGGCGCGCCGCCATCACGCCGCGGACCAAGGCGCTCTTCGCCGAAACGCTCTCGAACGCCCGCAACGACGTGCTCGACGTCGCCGCCGTTGCGGCGATCGGCGCCGAGCGCGGCGTCCCGCTCGTCGTCGACAGCACGTTCACGACCCCCTACCTCCTCCGGCCGATCGAACACGGCGCGGCGATCGTCGTGCACTCGGCGAGCAAGTTCCTCGCCGGGCAGGGGGCCGTGCTCGGCGGCGTCATCGTCGACGACGGGCGCTTCGACGCGACCGCCTCGGGACACCTTTTCCCCCACCTCGTCCAGACCGACCGGCTCGGCGGGGCGAGCTACGCCGAGAAGCACGGGCGCCGCGCGCGGGGGCAGTACCTGCGCGAGAGCGTCGCCCCGCGGTTCGGCCCCTCGCCGTCGCCGCTGAACGCCTTCCTGATCGGTCAGGGCGTCGAGACGCTGAGCCTGCGGGTCGAGCGGCAGTCCGCCAACGCACTCGCCGTCGCGCGGTGGCTCGAGGGCCGACCCGAGGTCGAGCGTGTCGACTACGTCGGCCTCCCCTCCCACCCGCACCACGAGCTCGGTCGGCGGTACCTCACGCGCGGCAGCGGCTCGGTGTTCACCGTGACCCTCCGCGGCGGGCTCGAGGCTGCGCGGCACCTCGTGCAGTCCGTCCGCCTCGTGACCCACATGACGCACCTCGGCGACGTGCGTTCCCTCGTACTGCACCCGCAGAGCACGAGCCATTCCGCCCGGACCGTGCCCGAGCGCGAGCGCGCCGGGGTGTTCCCCGGCACGATCCGACTCTCGATCGGCATCGAGGACGTCGACGACATCATCGGCGACCTCGCCCAGGCTCTCGAAGGGCTGGCATCCCTCGGTCTTGACGACGAGCTCGCGGGCGCCCTGGACGAGCGCGAGGTCGTCGTCCTGTGAGCCGTCTGCAGCACTTCGGCTGGTTCCTCGCGCGCGGCTTCGGTCCGCACGGCTGGGGTCACCCGTACCTCCGCTGGAACCACCGTTGGACCGAGCCGGGGCTGTACCAGGACTCGGCGCGCACGCTCGAGCAGGCCGGCTTCGACCTGCTGATCATCGAGGACGCCCCCTCGCTCGGCAGCGCCGAGACGATCGATCTGCGCGTCCGGCACGCGTTCGGCGGTCCGAAGCACGATCCGCTGCTCCTCGCGCCCTATCTGTTCGCCGCGACGCAGCACCTCGGCGTCGTGCCCACCGTGAACCCCGCCGCGTACCTGCCGTACACGGCGGCGCGCCAGTTCGCGACTCTCCAGCACCTCAGCGGCCACCGGCTCGGCCTGAACGTCGTCACCGACACCGGCAGCGCGCGGCACTTCTCGACCGCTCCGCAGCTCGGCCACGACGCCGCCTACGACCGTGCGGAGGAGTGGATCGACGGCCTGCGCGCCCTCTGGCGCAGCTGGGGTGACGGCGCCCTCGTCGAGGACGAGGAGTCCGGCGTGTACGCCGACGGGACGCGGCTCGCCGACACGGAGCACCGCGGCGAGTACTTCGGCTTCGACGGTCCGCTCAACGCGGTGCCGTTCACCGACGGCGAGCCCGCGATCGTCTCCCCCGGCGGGTCCGGACGCGGACTCGCGTTCGCCGGACGCAACTCCGACGTGCAGCTGGCCCTCGCCCCGCTCGACGAGCAGAGCATCCGCGCCTACCGGGGCCGCATCCACGCCGCCGCCGAGGCGGCCGGGCGCACGCCGCGCGACGTGAAGATCCTCTTCGCGATCCAGCCCGTGCTCGTGTCGTCACCGGAGGAGGCCGACCGCCTGGTCGCGGCATCCGCGGATCCCGACGAGGCGGCGCTGCTCGCCATCGCGCGCAAGCAGTCCAGCGACCTCGAGACCGACCTCACCGGACTCGACCTCGATCAGCCCCTGGACCGCGCGATCTTCGGCGAGCACGTCTCGGAGGGAAGCGTGCGCCGTCTCGTCGGGAAACACGAGCCCGACGCTCCGCTGCGGGCGATCCTCGCCGCGCACGCGCGTCTCGGGCGTCTGAACGACGGCTCGGGCTTCGTCGGCACCGCGGACGAGTTCGCCGACCGCATCGAGGAGCTCGGCGACTGGGGCAACGACGGCGTCCTGCTGTGGGGCGACCTGCACCCGGTCACCGTGCACCGGCTGCTCGACGAACTCGTCCCGATCCTGCGGCGCCGCGGCATCCTCCGCGAGGAGTACGTCGAGGGCGGTCTGGGCGCGAACCTCCGCGCCTTCTGAGCCCGGTCAGTCCTTCGCGTCGACCTTCTGGGGGATCGTCAGGCTCGCGATCGTCGCAACCGCCATCGACAGCACGATCACCGCGAGCGACACCCACGTCGAGATCTCCGGAGCCCACTCGATCGGCTCACCGGCATTGAGGAACGGCAGCTCGTTCACGTGCAGCGCGTGCAGGATCAGCTTCACGCCGATGAAGGCCAGGATGAACGCGATGCCGTAGTGCAGGAACCGCAGTCGCTCGAGCAGGTCGCCGAGCAGGAAGTACAGCTGCCGCAGGCCCATCAGCGCGAACAGATTCGCGGTGAAGACGATGAACGGGCTCTGCGTGATGCCGAAGATCGCCGGGATCGAGTCGATCGCGAACAGGAGGTCGGTCACGCCGATCGCCGCGAACACGATGATCATCGGCGTGAACACCCGCTTGCCGTCGATGCGCGTGAGCACCTTCTTGCCGTCGTACGCCTCGCTGATGGGGAGCACGCGGCGCAGCATGCGGACGATGAGGTTCTCTCGCTGGGTGTCGTCCTCGTGGTCGTCGCCGGGGAACGCCTGACGGATCGCCGTGTAGATCAGGAACGCCCCGAAGAGGTAGAAGATCGGGCTGAAGTTCTCGATGATCGTGGCGCCGACGAGAATGAACGCGCCGCGCAGGACGAGGGCGATGATGATGCCCACCATCAGCACTTCCTGCTGATAGCGCCGCGGAACCGAGAACTGGCCCATGATCAGCACGAAGACGAACAGATTGTCGATCGACAGGCTGTACTCCGTGAGCCAGCCGGCCACGAACTGTCCCGCGACCTCTCCCCCGGCGACAACCACGAGCACGCCCGCGAACGCCAGCGCGAGCACCACGTAGAACACGACCCACAGCGTCGATTCCTTCGGCGAAGGGATGTGCGGACGGGCGAGGATGATCAGCAGATCCGCGGCGAGGATCAGTACGAGCACCACGAGGGTGACCGTCTGGAACACCGGGTCCAGCTGCAACTCCATGACGGGCCTTTCGTTCGGGGAAACGCTCGAGTTTATCCGCCGATCACGGGCGCGCATTGGATTCCGCACGTAGTGCTCATTGCGCGCGTACTTCCGTGAGACGTTCCGGCGCGAGCGGACACCTCTGAGTGAGAGAGTGCTCGCACGGGTGCCGGATCGAGGGAACGGATGCCATGACCGACGACGTCATCGACGACAGGGCGCTGGTCGCGCGCGCCGCCGGCGGGTCGGAGGACGCCTTCCGCTCGCTGTACCGCGCCTACGTGCGGCCGGTGTACTGGATCGCGTTCGGACTCGTCCACGACGAGAGCGATGCGGAGGACGTCGTGCAGGAGACCTTCGTCGTCGCCTGGCGGAAGATCCCGAAGCTGCGGTTGGAGGGGGCGTCCCTCCTCCCGTGGCTCGCCACGGTCTGCCGCCTGCAGGCGCAGAATCGGCTGAGGTCGAAGCGCCGACACGGAGGCACCACGGAACTGGACGAGCGCATCCCCGCACTCGTCGACGTCGAGAACCAGGTCGTCGAAGCCGAGACGGTGGCCGCGATCCTGGCCGCCGTGGAAGGGCTCGGCGATCTCGACCGCGAGATCTTCCGCCTGTGCGCGGCCGAGGGCTACGGCTATCAGGCTGCGGCCGAGACCCTCGGCGTCTCGCACGGGACCGTGCGCAACCGCCTCTCCCGCATCCGTTCCCGGGTGCGCGCCACCGCGATGGAGACGGAGACCCCATGACCACCCCCAGCCTTCCCCCCCTCCGCGCCGAGCGCGTGGATGCCATCGAGTCCGCCGTGTTCGCGCGGATCGCCGACGAACGAGCGGCCCGCCGTCGCCGCCGGCGCAACATCTGGACGGGCGTCGGCGCCGCGGCCGCCGTGGTCGTCGTCGCTGCCGTCGTCGGGCCGGCGTTGACCGCCTCGACCGGCACGTCGGGGTCGTCGGTGTCCACCGTCGGCGAGGCCGGCGGTGCCGTGGACCCCGGCATGGGCACCGAGGCCGGCACGCGCGACATGAGCGCACCGCTCGTCCCCCAGGGCGCCGCGGGCGGGTCGGCGGACTCTTCGACCTCCTTCGCCGCCTCGGACTCCGGGACGTCTACGACCGATGGCACGCGAGACATCGTCGCGACCGGATCCAGCACCGTGGAGGTCGAGGACGTGCCCGCGGCGATCACGCAGATCTCGGATGCCGCGACCTCCGCGGGCGGATACGTCGAGTCCTCGCAGGTCGGGGGCGGCTACGGCGTGGTGCCCCTGGACGCGACGGCGTCGCAGCCGGCTGTGTCGTCCGGCTGGGTCACGGTGCGGGTGCCGGCCGAAGCCCTGACCTCGGTGATGGACGGGCTGTCCGCCGTCGGTGACGTCACCGCGACCAGTGTGAACCGCTCCGACGTCACCGAGCAGACGGTCGATCTCCGGGCCCGCGTCGCCGCCGGCGAGGCATCCGTCGCTCGTCTGACCGAACTGATGGCGCAGGCCGGGTCGGTGTCCGACCTCATCGCCGCCGAGTCCGCCCTGTCGGAGCGTCAGGCACAGCTGGACTCCGATCGCGCGATCCTGACCTCGATCGAGTCGCAGGTCGCGATGTCGTCGCTCAGCGTCCAGCTGAACATGCGGTCGCAGACCGTGGCGGCCGATCCCGCGGGCTTCGGCGACGGACTCGTCGCCGGGTGGAACGGCCTGATCGCCACACTGAACGGCGTCGTGATCGGCCTCGGCTTCCTGCTCCCGTGGATCGCCGTCGCGGGCATCGTGGTGCTGATCGTCTGGGGTGTCCGTCGAATCGTGCGAAAGCGTCGGGGGTCGCGCGAGGCGTAGGACGACAAGGCGTACTCGTCTCGCGCGATCCGCGGGCATCTGCGCTCCCGCGGAACCTCCGTCGGAAAGACGACGGTGGCGCGAGTCCTCGGCTAAGGAGCTTTCGGGAGTCCGTACTTGTTCCGGCGCTCATCGGGGAGAGCGGCGATCGGATCGAACCCGCGACGCGTCCAGTATTTGCCGGTGGAATCACGAAAGGCGATGTTGGGCAAGTAGCGGGTATCTCCGAATGGCACGAGGAACTCGAACGCGGCGCTGTCGTCCGGGAGCAGCACGATCCATCCAGGAGCAGTGTCGAGTTCGAGCTTCTTACTTTCGTCAAACAGTGTCACTCGGATCGAACTGATGATCTCAGCGCTGCGGTTGTGAACGCGCACGACGACCGTCCGAGCCTCTTCACTGACGTACGGGACACCGCTCTCGTGCCCGTAGGTCATCCCCTGCAACGGCACAAGCGCTGCCTCTTGAACCCAGGGCTTTGGCACTTCCGTGCCCCCGAGGATCACAGGATGCCCAGCATCGAGCGTGGCATACACCAGGCGGGCCTGTGCTTCTTCGCGCACACGCACGTCGTCACTGTATGCCCGAGCCGTCAACTCGTTAGATCTCGCGGCGGCGTCCGCCGCATCCCGCGCGTGGGCGTTCGCCGCCTCGTTGTACTTGAGCGCCCAGAACGCCGCACCCGCAGCAGCGACTGCGACCCCGGTAGTCACCCACTCGGCGATCGATCCCCACTCAACGCACATCGGCGGGCTGTTCCAGGATGTCGCGGAGGTGCGGCTGCTTTCCGTCGCACACGGCACGCATGAAGGCATCCACGAGCGCAGCGCGCTGGTCGAGGAACGCCTCGAAGTCGGGCTGCACTGCCGCACGCAGTTCAGCGCCCGCAGGCTGATCATATGGACCCGAGTTCGCGATGATCTCGTAGGGCACGAGGTGGGACTCCAGCCGATCTTTGATGTCGCGCGGATCAGGAGCGTTCTTCGCGCGGTTCTCCAGATACGTCAGAGGGTCGAGACGACCGATCGAGCGGTTCGTCTTCCAGGTGATGAGCGCGCAGTTGAGCGCAAGCATCGATTCGATCCCCGCCTCTGAGAGCAGTTGGTTCGGGAAGATGTGGTGGTACTCGCGCTTGACGACGTTCTCTCCAGACAGCGGAGTGTCGTCGGCGAAGTCCCGAGCGCCGAAGAAGTTCGATGCCGCGAGGATCGCTCGCGCGAGCGAGCGCTTGCTCTTCGCCCAGCCCGCGCCCTTAAGCTCGCGCAGGCTCGGCAACGGGTACAACTCCTCGTCGAACAAGGGTACGTCAGAGACGGAGCCCTCACAGGCGAGAAGCGCAGTGAGCCCCCGGAAGTCAGCATACGCGCGGGTCGCGGCTGTCGCCTCGTAGCGGTTCGAGAAGAAGGAGCGCCACAGGTACTGACGAATGACCTTGTCAACGGTCGCGCGGCGGTCGCCGTCTTCTGTTTCATCCGCAAGCAGAGCGGCGATCACCGGGATCGGGATAGCGGAGGGGAGACGGTCTCCGTCGAAGATGCGCATCGACTCGACGACCTGAACCGCGCGTCGAAGCCCGCGTGTCATCCGCTCCCAGTTCCCGACGAACACCGAATAGTCCATGTCGTAGAACCCGCGTTGGTTCGGCAGCTTGCCCTGGAGGAGCGCAGAGGTCTGGAGCACAGCGCTGTCAAGCGAGAGGTATCCCGCGAGGCGTGGCAGTTCGACGTCGAGGCTCGCTTCCATCTCCTTGAGCCGGTGACCGGTTGCACCTTCGAGTTCGGCGACCACGATGTCGTACGCCTTGAGCGGCTTCGCATTCGTGTTCATGTTGACGAAGACGCTCAGCGCGATGTCCTTGCTCGTCGAGGCAGGCAGCCGAAGGTAGGGCAGGTTGAAGTGCCGAACCGTCTCGCGCTTCTCGCTGATGACCTTCTTGAGGTGGTCACGCAACTCGGTGACTCTGGTGGACATCGAGCGGTACTCCGCGATGTCCGTCACATCGTCTCCGGGTTCGAGATGCGCCGTGGCGGCTTCCACCCACGAGGTCGTCTCATCTCGCGACGGATCGAGCAACCGCACGGGGACGAGCCCCCGCCGCAGACACTCCTCGGGCGAATCCACCCAGAGCGGGTACATCGTGCCGTCCCGGCTCTCCCAGCGCTTCTCGATGCGGATTGCGGGCTCCTCGTCGTCGTTCCTTGGCTCATCGTCGAGATCAGCGAAGTGAACGAAGTAGGTCTGCTTGCGGTCATTGTCTCGGAGGGCGCGGTAGAGCGCGGTGAGGCGCTGTTGCCCGTCGAGAAGGTGCTCGGTGACCGCCTCCGTCGTCTCCGGCGCAGACACCAGGGGGCGAGAAACGAACTGCTCCTTGTCGCCGACGTTGAGCACGAGCGCGACGCCGAGCGGGAGGTCGTGGATGATCGTGTTGAGCATCGAGACGACGCGCTTCGGCTCCCAAGCGACGCCGCGCTGGAAGCTCGGGAGACGAAGCTGCCCTCGGTCAATGCTGACCATCCAGTCCTTGACCGTCCGATTCTGCGCTTCGCTACCTGCACCCATCCTCTGTCCTTCCTCAACGAACCGTAGGATCGCTCACTTGGTTTACTGCGCCTTACTAAACAGCCCAACCATGCGATCTGACGGTATCCAGCTATTCGTTGGACACGACATTAGGTCCGCGCGAACCGCCTTGCGACAATCTGAGCAAGATCGCGCCGACGACATGAACGGTGAACCACACGTCCTCCCGGCTCGCCTCGTCGGCGTTATGCGCGTCGCCGGTGTTGCTCCGGTCGGCGGACGCCCACCGACACGCCTTGTCGATGGTCTGGAGCAGCGGGGCGTCATGTGACGCGATGATCCCCTTGTTCTTCGCCGAGGTCGTTAGGTCTCCGAGCTGATTGCCTTCTGCTCCGAGGTGGGCGAGCGCTTCTCGGAGCGCGGTTCCCGTGTCGGTGATTGCGTCGGTTCCGTCGCCGCGCGCGATCTGCGAGAGCGCGCTCTGGTAGCTCTTCTCCACGCGCTGCCATCCGGGCTTCGCGAGGAGCCGTAAAACTGGTTCAACAACCTCGATATGAAGCTCTCGTGACGCGAACGGCACCATCTCACCGTCGATCAACTCAAATGCGATCCGATCCTCCGCGAGGACACCGTTGATCTCGCGAATCAGCGAGGCATTGAACGGGATGCGCGAGCCGCTCGGGACAAGCCCCGAGGCGAACGCTTCTCTAGCCGCATTCTGCTGGAATGCGGTTGCGTACCCCTCCATAAACGCTTCAATGACCGAGGGCACCATGTCGTCGTCGCACTCAGCGAGGTAGCGGAAGAGGTGTTCCCGCGAATCCCCTTGACCGTTGCCGAGGAGCGCGAGCTGACCAAGGTCTGCAAGCAGGACGCGCTTCGCCGCCTCCATTGTGCGGTAGTCGCTGCCACCGTCGCTGTGCGCCATCACCAACAGGAGCCGGTTCCGGATCTCTGTGGAGAAGGACTCCGTCCAGAAGGACTCTCCCTGGCGCTCACACTCTTCGAGCGCAGCAAGCGCGCGACGACGCTTGAAGAGGGGGACACGATTTACCTACCTGTTCGACACATGACTCGGCAACAGCTTCACGTTACGCGAGGGCCTCTGCACGGGAGAAACACCGCCCCCGTTGAACTCGATGTGGTCACCAACCATCTGCACTCCGAGGAGATTGGGATCGGGAAGAGGTCTCGGCACGAACCTCGCATCGTTTGGGGTGGTGGCAGACCCATTCCCGAGCGCCGCGCACGGTCATCTCGTTGAAGAGCTTCTCGACGGCTGTCGTGCCCTGCATCGTCTGGTCAAAATGACCAGCGCGCACGCGCCCGACCGGCACGATGTCGGCAAACGCCATCGGGTCGGACATCATGATGCCTGCCTTGCGCGTCAACGAGAATGTGATTCCGCACGCGCCCATGAAGCCAACGCCGCCCCACGGATTGTCGTCTTCATCATCGGGGTGCGGGATGAGCCCGACCGGCGAATCCGAGACGATCAGCGATCGCTGATCGAAGCCATGCACCGTCCACGGGCGAACCGAAATGTACGCCAAGAGCCCCTGTGTGGTCGTGACGATTTGCTTGACGAAAGCAAGGTTGGTCATCGAGGCGACGACGGCACCCGGCTCCATGGCCCGATCCCAGAGCGCTTCGACTTCGTCGTCAATGGGCTCGTGTTCCGCCCCTTAAGCGACCTTGCGTCGCAGCGCCTCTTTGCCGCTAGCGCCGATCGTCGATCCCAGAACCTCGCTCGCGACGTGCTCCATGCTGCGCTTGGTCTCTGGTCCGCGAGCCGCTTGGAGCGCTATGAAGAACGCGAGCCTGCTGCGATCCTCTTCACTCAGGCGCACACGTCCCTCGACGACCTGACGGATGATCCGACTCGCGTCGGCTTCCACCTCGCCGAGGGACTTCTCGAACGCATCGAGTGCTTGTCCCTCCGCCTCAACGGAGTAGAAGTGCTTCTGCGCACCGTTGCTCTTCGTTGTCGCGGTGAACGTGGTGTCACCAGGCAGGCGGACGGCGGTGATCATGTCCCTGTCAGTTGCGAATCCGCACAGCAGCATCCGGGGAACATAGTGGTGCCATCTCGCCAGGTTCGGCTCCGTGGCCATACGCACCTCCCGCTTCTCGCCCTCACATGCCGAAAACAAAGGCGAAGGTCGACGCGCTGGCGTCACGCCCTAAGGAGGGCGTACCGAAACCGGTAGCTTCGAAGGTATGCCATTAGCCGTGCCGCTGACACTTAACGAAGTTCGCGAGAACCTGTCGAAGTTCTCTGTGGAATGGAAGGGCGCGGACTACGAGCGCGGTCAGGCTCAGGGGTTCTGGCGCGAGTTCTTCGTGTGCTTCGGCATCGGCGGCAAAAGCGCCGTCCTCTACGAGCACCAGGTCAAGAAGCTCGGAGGTGCGAAGGGCTACATCGACTCGTTCATCCCCGGCAAGCTCATTGTCGAAGCGAAGAGCAGCGGGAAGAACCTCAACTCGGCGTTCGACCAGGCATCCGAGTACGCACTCGCACTCACGGAAGCGGAGCGTCCTCGCTACGTCATCGTCTCCGACTTCCAGCGGTTCGTCCTCACCGACCTGTCCAAAGACAAGGTCACCGAGATCACCCTCGGCTCTCTGGCATCGAACGCCGAGAAGTTCCGCTTTCTCATGGAAGACGCGCCCGAGGAGATCGCCGAGGAGCGTGAAGCCGATCGCGCGGCTGCCTACCGTGTGAGCAAGCTCCACAAGATGCTCCTCGATGGTGGGCTCAGTGGAGAAGCCCTCGACGTGTTCCTCACGCGTCTGCTGTTCCTGTTCTTCGCCGATGACACAGGTCTGCTGAATGTCAACGGATCGTTCCACCGGCTGCTCAAGAAGACCCCAACGAGCGTGCTCTATGGCACCCTCTCGCTGCTCTTCCGCACTCTCGATCAAGACCCCGCGAAGGGTGAGCGTCCCGCCGCCCTCGACGAGGACATTGCGCGGTTCCCGTACATCAACGGTGCGCTGTTCAAGAAGCCAGGTGACTTCCCTGTGTTCGACGAGAAGACCCGAAACTTGCTCGTCGAGTGCTCGTCGCTCGACTGGTCGACGATCTCCCCGGCGATCTTTGGCGCGATGTTCCAAGGCATCCTCGAAGGCGAGTTCAAGACAGAGGGAGACGAGCCTGTAAGCCGACAGGCGACTCGTCGCGAGATGGGTGCTCACTACACGTCCGAGCGCAACATCATGCGCGTGATTCGACCGCTGTTCCTCGACGAACTGCGCGCTGAGTTCGAGGCGGCTAAGGGTGACGCCACCGCGCTCAAGACCCTCTACGACCACCTCCCGACGATCACGTTCCTCGACCCTGCGTGCGGCTGTGGTTCGTTCCTCGTGGTCGCGTACCGCGAACTGCGGCGGCTTGAGCTGGACATCATCGACACGATGCTGCACGACAAAGACCTCTCGAAGGTCGATGTCGGTGCATTCATCCGTGTGCGCGTGAACCAGATGCACGGGATCGAGTTGTTCGACAGCCCGGCACAGATCGCAAAGGTTGCGCTCTGGATCACCGACCACCAGATGTCGATGGAAGCCGCAGCCCGATTCGGCTCGTCGCGCCGATCGCTGCCGCTCGCTGTCTCGCCGACCATCAAGGTAGGCAACGCATTACGGGTGCCGTGGGAAGAGGTCATCCCGGCGACCTTCTGCGACTACGTAATCGGCAACCCGCCGTTCCGTGGGAAGCAGTACCAGACCGACGAGCAGAAAGCCGACCTCGACATCGTGTTCGGGAAGGGCAAGCACGAACTCATCAAGGGTCGTGGCGTGCTCGACTTCGTCACGGCGTGGTTCGTGAAGGCGGCGCAGTACATCGAGAAGTCGTCCTCGACCGCGCGTGAACTCGATCTCTTCGCCACAGACGCGAGCGCATGGGGATCGCGTGGCAACGAGGCAATGATCGACATCGACGCTGGCTGGCAGAACTGGAAGCCGACTCGCGTGGGTCTCGTCTCGACGAACTCGATCGTGCAGGGCGAGCAGGTCAGCATCCTGTGGGACTGGATGCTCGCGCAGGGAATGCAGATCACGTTCGCGCACCGGACGTTCTCGTGGGCGAACGAGGGCAAGGGTAACGCGGCTGTCCATTGCGTCATCATCGGATTCAGCAGTGAGGCTGCCGAGACAAAGCGGCTCTACTTCTACCCCGATCTCAAGGGTGAGCCGGTGGAGACGAACCCGTCCAATATCAGCCCCTACCTGGTCGACGCTCCGAACGTCGTCGCTGTGGGTCGCACAACGCCGCTGTCGCCTGTTCCTGGGCTTCGATTCGGCAGTATGGCGAACGATGGAGGGCACCTCGTCCTGAACGCAGCGGAGCGCGCTGCGGCGATCGCCGCCGACGCGACTCTGGAATCCCTCATCCGACCCTTCGTCGGCGCTCAAGAGATGCTGAACGGAGACGAACGATATGCGCTCTGGCTTGCCGATTCAACACCTGAGCAGCGCAACCGCCCGCTCGTGGTCGAGCGGGTCAGGGAGGTGCGCACCTACCGCGAGAAGTCGAAGCGAGACACGACCCGCAAGCTCGCGGCAACACCGTTCCTGTTCGGTGAGATCAGGCAGCCGAAGACCCCGTACCTGATGATCCCGCGTGTGTCGAGCGAGCGTCGGCAGATCATCCCGATCGCGTACTGCGAGCCGGAGATCGTCGCGAGCGAGCAGGTCTTCACGCTCCCAGACGCGACACTCGCGCACTTCGGTGTCCTCACGTCAACGATGCACAACGCTTGGGTGCGCACGGTCGCCGGTCGGCTCAAGAGCGACTATCGGTACAGCGCGGGGCTCGTGTTCAACACCTTTCCGTGGATCGACCTCGACGACGACCTCGCGACGATCGAGACGACGGCGCAGGCGGTGCTCGATGCTCGTGCGCTCTACCCAGACTCAACGCTGGCAACGCTCTACGACCCGAACCTGATGCCCGCCGAACTCGTGAAGGCGCACGCGGCGCTCGACCGAGCAGTGGACAAGCACTACGGCTACAAAGCGGAGCAGAGCGATATCGCTCGGGTGTCATTCCTCTTCGAAAGGTACGCCGCACTCATTGCGACCGCAGCCGCCAACGCGCACGATGCCGCAGAGTAGGGCGCACTCTACTTTGTGCAGGGTGAGGGTCAGAACGGCTCCTCGTCGTGCAACTGCTCGATCGGGACTCGGGGAACGCCATCAGCGCCTTGTACGCCGCGAGTTCGTCAGCGATCAGTTGCCCGTCAAACCGGTCCCCCACCTCGACGATGAGCTCGCGCACGCGATCCGCGTGCAGGTCGTACAAAAAGCGCCCCTCGGGGCGGCTGAGACCGTCCGGGCGAACATGCCAGAGCATTCGAGTGCGTTACCGCTCGATGACTGAGTAGCCGCGACACGAGACGCGCAGTCCCTCGGAGTGCATCCGCGCTCGAATCCACTTGCCGTACGTCGAGAGCGCGGCGTCCTTCGTGATGAGCGCACCGCTCGTCCCCCAGGGCGCCGCGGGCGGGTCGGCGGACTCGTCGACCTCCTTCGCCGCCTCGGAGTCCGGGACGTCTACGACCGATGGCACGCGAGACATCGTCGCGACCGGATCCAGCACCGTGGAGGTCGAGGACGTGCCTGCGGCGATCACGCAGATCTCGGATGCCGCGACCTCCGCGGGCGGATACGTCGAGTCCTCGCAGGTCGGGGGCGGCTATGGCGTGGTGCCCCTGGACGCGACGGCGTCGCAGCCGGCCGTGTCGTCCGGCTGGATCACGGTGCGGGTGCCGGCCGAAGCGCTGACCTCGGTGATGGACGGGCTCTCCGCGGTCGGTGACGTCACCGCGACCAGTGTGAACCGCTCCGACGTCACCGAGCAGACGGTCGACCTCCGGGCCCGCGTCGCCGCCGGCGAGGCATCCGTCGCTCGTCTGACCGAACTGATGGCGCAGGCCGGGTCGGTGTCCGACCTCATCGCCGCCGAGTCCGCCCTGTCGGAGCGTCAGGCACAGCTGGACTCCGATCGCGCGATCCTGACCTCGATCGAGTCGCAGGTCGCGATGTCGTCGCTCAGCGTCCAGCTGAACATGCGGTCGCAGACCGTGGCGGCCGATCCCGCGGGCTTCGGCGACGGACTCGTCGCCGGGTGGAACGGCCTGATCGCCACACTGAACGGCGTCGTGATCGGCCTCGGCTTCCTGCTCCCGTGGATCGCCGTCGCGGGCATCGTGGTGCTGATCGTCTGGGGTGTGCGTCGCATCGTGCGGAATCGTCGGGGGTCGCGCGAGGCGTAGGACGGCGGCGGCCCCGGCCCGCAAGGGTCGGGGCCTGGCCGGCTCGTCCGGCTACGGCACTGAAGCGAGAAGAAGCCCCGACCATTCGGTCGAGGCTTCTTCTCATTGGTGACCCCAGCGGGATTCGAACCCGCGTTACCGCCGTGAGAGGGCGGCGTACTAGGCCGCTATACGATGGGGCCGCGTCGCAACCGTTCAAGTATGCACTACGGGTGCCGCGCACGACAAATCGGGCCGCGAATGACTCGCAGCCCGGGCGTGTCCGGCCCACCGTACCGCGACCGCGGCTCCGAGGGAAGAGCCGGGCCGGAGCGGACGCACGACGTTCACCCTGTGGCATCCCGATGACTCGCCGTCCAGCGGTTGCAGGCTCCCGCACCGCGGAGTTGACTCGAGCGCATGCAGGTCACCAAACGCGAACACGCGGCCCTCGTCCTCACGGAGGCCGGACACACCCTGGTCATCGATCCCGGCGTCTTCACCTCGCCGCTCGAGGAGCTCACCGGACTCGTCGGCGTCGTCATCACGCACGAGCACCCCGACCACTGGACCCCCGAGCACCTCACCCGACTCCAGAAGGCGCACCCCGGCGTGCCGATCTACGGCCCCGAGGGCGTGCAGAAGGCGGCCGCGGGCTTCGATGTCGTCGCGGTCCACCCCGGTGACTCGCTCGACCTCGGACCGTTCCACCTGGAGTTCTTCGGCGGCAAGCACGCCGAGATCCACTCGTCGATTCCGATCGTCGACAACGTCGGCGTCCTCGTGAACGACGCGTTCTTCTACCCCGGCGACTCGTACACGGTCCCGAAGGGGGCGCACGTCTCCCTCCTCGCCGCCCCGGTCGGCGCCCCGTGGCTGAAGATCTCCGAAGCGATCGACTACGTGCTGGCCGTCAAGCCCGCCCGCGCTTTCGCGACCCACGACATGACGCTCTCGGTCGCCGGGAAGCAGATGGGCGACGCGCGCCTCACGTGGGCCGTCGAGCAGAACGGCGGATCGTTCGTCGACCTGGGCCCGGGCGACTCGACCGAGGTCTGACACCACCCGCAGACGGAACACCGGATGCCACGACCCCTGGGGGCCGTGGCATCCGGTGTTCTGCGTGCGACGTGCTTACTGCGCGTCGAGGTCGGTCTCGAGCAGGGCGACCAGCTCGTCGAGCGCCTGCTCGGCGCCCTCGCCCTCGGCCTTCAGCGTCACGACGGTGCCGTGACCGGCGCCCAGGCCCATGAGCGACAGGATGCTGCCGGCGTTGAGGTCGGGACCGCCCGCGGCCGCGATGGTGACGGGCACCTTCTTCTCCTGCACGGCCTGCACGAAGAGCTTCGCGGGGCGGGCGTGGAGACCCGAGCTGCTGGCGATGGTGGCCTGACGTTCTGCCATGGTGATTCCTTTCGAACCGTTGGGGCCTTATGCGGCGACCGGGACCGCCGTGGCGGACTCGGCGACGGGGGCTTCTTCCTTGCGTGTGCCACCGATCCGCTTGAGGGCGACGACGAGCACCGCCGAAACGACCGTACCCACGATGATCGCGAGCGGGAAACCCCACACGGGGTTGATCGCGAAGAGCACGAAGATGCCGCCGTGCGGAGCGTACGACTGGACCCCGATGAGCATGCTCAGACCACCGGTGATCGCGCCGCCCACCATCGAGGCGGGGATCACGCGCAGCGGGTCGGCCGCCGCGAACGGGATCGCGCCCTCGGAGATGAACGAGGCGCCCAGGAGCCAGGCGGCGGCGCCGTTCTCGCGCTCGACGGGCGTGAACCGGCCACGGGCGAGGACCGTGGATGCCAACGCCATCGCGAGCGGGGGCACCATGCCGGCGGCCATGACCGCGGCCATGATCAGGTACGGCGCGGTGTTGGTCTGCGTCGCCGCGGCGAGGCCGGTGGTGGCGAAGACGTAGGCGACCTTGTTGACGGGTCCGCCGAGGTCGAAGCACATCATGAGGCCGAGGATGACACCGAGCAGGACAGCACCGGCGCCCGAGGCGGCGAGCGACGTCAGGCCCTCGGTCAGCGCGGCCATGAGCGCGGCGATCGGACGACCGAGGAACAGGATCATCAACCCCGAGGCGAAGATCGAGCCGAGGAACGGCACGATCACCACCGGCATGAGGCCGCGGAGCCAGCGGGGAGCGTCGAAGCGACCGAGCCACCAGGCGATGAAGCCGGCGAGCAGACCGCCGATGATGCCGCCGATGAAGCCGGCGTTCATGAGCACCGCGACGGCACCCGCGACGAAACCGGGCGCGATGCCGGGCCGGTCGGCGATCGCGTAGGCGATGAAGCCCGCGAGGACCGCGACGATGAAGCCCATCGACGTGGCGCCGATCATGAAGGCCACCGACCCGAGGTACTGCCCGAGCGGGCCGAGCGACGAGGTGATGTTCTCGGTCGGGAGGTCCCACAGCGAGTTCTGGATGATGACGTTCGCGGCATCCTTGGTGACCTGGTATCCGCCGAGCAGGAAGCCCAGCGCGATGAGAAGGCCACCGCCGGCGACGAACGGGATCATGTAGCTGACACCGGTGAGGAGCCACCGCTGGATGCGACGTCCCACGGACTGCTGGACGACCGGAGCATCGGAGGCGGATGCCGCCGCCGCGCCGCCCTGCACGCGGGCGGCGTTCGGGTTCTCGCTGGCGGCGACGGCCTCGGCGATGAGCTGCTTCGGCTGCTCGATGCCGCGCTTGACACCGGCGCGCACGACGGGCTTCCCCGCGAAACGCTGCGGCTCGCGCACGTCGACGTCGACCGCGAAGATCACGGCGTCGGCGTCGTCGATGACGCTCTGCGGGAGGGCCTTGTAGCCGCTCGAGCCCTGCGGCTCGACGACGAGCTCGACGCCGTCGGCCTCGAGGCCCGCGGCGGTCAGGGCGTCGGCGGCCATGAAGGTGTGGGCGATGCCCGTGGCGCACGCGGTGACCGCGACGATCTTGGTCGTCTTCGTCGCCGTGGCGGTGCGGGCCTCGGCACGCGTGGCCGCGGGAGCCGCGGCCGCAGGCGCCTCGGGAGCGGGGGTGATGGCATCCGTGATGATCCGGACCGCGTCGGACGGCGTCGCCGCGGCGCGAAGGCCGCCGGTGAACTCGGGCTTCATGAGGCTCCGAGCCAGCTGCGACAGGACCGCGAGGTGGGCCTCGTCGGCACCGGCGGGCGCGGCGATGAGGAACACGATGTCCGCGGGACCGTCGGGCGCGCCGAAGTCGACACCCGGGGTCAGGCGCGCGAACGCGAGGGTCGGTTCGGTGACGGAGGCGCTGCGGGCGTGCGGGATGCCGATGCCGCCCGGGAGGCCCGTCTCGTCCTTCTGCTCGCGGGCCCACGCATCGTCGAAGAGTTCCTGCGCGCTGGTCGCGCGGCCCTGCGCGACGACACGCTCGGCCAGAGCACGGATGACCGACTGCTTGTCGGCCCCCAGGGGCGCGTCGAGGCTGACGAGCTCCGGTGTGATGATGTCGGACATTTTCTGGTGACCTTTCGTGGTCAGGGTGTTGCGGTGGGAGGGGAGAAAACGGTCACGGCGATCGGCCCGGCGGGCAGGTCGGCCGGTGTCGGGGCTTGCGTCCCCGGCAGGGTCGCCGCAGCCGCGCCGTACGCGATGCTGCGGGCGAGTCGATCGGGGGCGGCGGCCCCCTCGAGGTCGGCGAGGAGGTAGCCGGCGAGCGAACTGTCGCCCGCGCCCACCGTGCTCGCGACCTGGATCTTGGGGGCGCGCCCGCGCCACGTGCCGTCCGCGTCGAACAGCAGGGCACCGTCGGCCCCGAGGGTGACGAGGGCGGATGCCACGCGCCCGGGGACCAGCTCGGCGGCCCGGCGAGCGGCCGCGGCGATCACGTCGAGGTCGTCCGCGGCGTCCTCGCCGACGAGCTCGGCCAACTCCTCGTGGTTCGGCTTGATGAGGTCGGGATGCGCCGATGCGACGACGGCGGCGAGGGCGGCGCCCGAGGCGTCGACGGCGATGCGCGGAGCCGCGGCCCCCCACCGATCGCGGACGGCGGCGATGAGGTCGGCATAGAACGTCGCCGGCACACCCGGCGGCAGCGACCCGGCGAGGACGAGCCAGGTGGCGTTCTCCGCCGCCGCGACCACACCCGCGGTGAGCGCGGCGGCCTCGGAGGACGAGAGCTCGGCGCCGGGGAGGTTCAGCTTCGTCGTCTCGCCCGTGGGATCGGTGATGGTGAGGTTCGCCCGCACTCGACCCGCCACCGGCACGATCGCCACGTCGACCTCGGCGTCGTCGAGGAGCAGACGGTACGGGTCGTGGTCGTTGACCGGCACGACGGCGCGCGCGGGAGCGCCGGCGGCCGAGACGACCCGGGCGACGTTGACGCCCTTGCCCCCGGCATCCTCCCGCGAGGACTCGGCGCGCTGGACCTCGCCGGGAACGAGCGGGCCGGTGAGCTGCACGGCGCGGTCGGCCGACGGGTTGGCGGTCAGCGTGACGATCATGCGACACGCACCTCGGCGTCGGCGTCGGCCAGAGCCTGTGCGAGCGATTCCGGCGGTGTGCCGTCGGTGACGAGCACGTCGATCTCATCGAGGCGGGCGAAACGCACGAGCAGTTCCTCTCCGAACTTGGCGGTGTCAGCGACGACGACGACGCGGCGGGCGGCACGGATGATCGCGGTCTTCACCGCGGCCTCCTCCGGGTCGGGCGTGCTGAGGCCGAACCCGGCGCTCAGCCCGTTGGTGCCGACGAAAGCGATATCGGGGCGCAGCTCGCCGATCGACCGCACCGTGTGCGCGCCGACGGCCGCCGCGGTGACCCCGCGGATCTTGCCGCCGATCACGGTGAGCGAGACACGGTCATCACCGGCCAGGATGTGGGCCGCCTCGAGCGAATGCGTGACGATCTCGACCGCGCCCGCGCTGTCCCCGAGAACCTGCGGCAGTTCGGCCGCGACCGCGGCCGGCGTGGTGCCGGCGTCGATGAAGATCGAGCCGCGGAAGCCGGGGGTGAGCAGCCGCGCCGCCGCGATGCCGATCGCGCGCTTGGCCTCGCCCTGCCGCAGACGGCGCTCGGAGAGGGATGCCTCGGTCGTGCTCGCGCGGTCCACACCCACGGCACCGCCGTGGACGCGCCGCAGTGAGCCGGTCTGCTCGAGGCGGTCGAGGTCACGGCGCACGGTCTCGGTGGTGACGTCGAAACGACGAGCGAGGTCAACGACGCTGACGCGTCCGATCTCTCGCAGTTCGCGCTCGATGAGCTGCTGGCGCTCCATTGCGTACACGGGATCCCCTTCGAAGATTCCCACACGATACAACACGAAGTCACACGAATCAACACCCTTTCGAGACAAACACAGACCGCGGCGCAACCCTAAGGTCACGCCGCGGTCGTTGCCCCGTCACCGGAAGCGTCGCGCGCAGGCGAGAGGCGGCGGAAAGCCGCCTGTCGACGCGGCTCGTGTTACGCGTCGGCCGCGCGCGACCCGGACTCGCGAAGGGCGATCGGTGCGGATGCCGCGCGGATGTCCCGCACCTGCGTGCGACGCAGTTCGGCGTCCGCGCCGAGGTCGCGCGCGAGGGCGGGGCGAAGACGGGACAGCCGGTCGACGAACGCGATCGGCAGCGTCAGGACCGTCACGACGGTCGCGGCCGTGGCCGTGGTGAGCGAACGCTCGCGTGTCAGCGCCGAGGTTCCGAGCCAATCGCCGCGTTCCACCGTCCCCGGGAGAGGCTCGCCGTCGGGCCCGGTCAGGATCACCCGCCCCTCGAGCACCCGGCGGACGGATGAACCCATCTCGCCCGCCCGGTCGATCGTCTCCCCCATGCCGAACTGCTCGACGCGGCACTCCCGGAGCGCGTCGTCGCGGAGGGCATCGTCGAGATGCAGCGCCCGCGAGGCACTCTCGAGGGCGTGGCCGAGCGCCGCCTCGCGCACCGCGGCATCCACGGGGATCTTGTCGAGAGAGAGCCCGCGGCGGCGAGCGGCGTACCAGAGCCAGGAACGGAAGGTGCTCAGCGTGCTGTCGGCGTAGACCGGCGAGTCGAGCGGGATCGCGACGGTCCACGAACCGCCGCCGGCGTTGGTGACCTCGATCTCGCCGCCCGGAGTCAGAGTCGGGAGGTCACCGGCCACCTCCCGCAGCGTCGCGATCACGACGTGCGGAGGATCGGCGGGGGCGAATGTCGCGGTGGCGACCGCGGTGAACGGTCCCGGCGGACGGCTGAGGTTCAGGAACGACGCGTCGGCAAGGCCCGAGTTCGGGATGATCTGGAGACCCGAACCGGTGTCGATGTGCAGCGCGCGCCAGTTCACCTCGACGACGCGTCCGGTCGTGCCCCCGGTCGTGATCCAATCCCCCTGACGGAACGGCTGCTCGAACAGCACCAGCAGACCCGACACGATGCCGCCGGCCGCGTTCTGCAACGCGAGGCCGATCACGATGGAGGTCACCCCGAGCGCGGCGATGACCCCCTCGACGTCGGCTTCCCACACCCACTGGAACAGGAAGGCGACGCCGACGACGACGAGCAGGAGCCGCACGATCTCGATGAAGATCTGCGGAACGCGCTGCCGCCACGATCCGCGGTCGGCGGTGGCGAAGAGCGCGTAGTTCAGGACGCTCAGAGACAACAGGATGACGAGGAAGCCGAAGATCGTCGCCACGACGCGCGGCCACACGAGATCCTGGTCGGAGCGCGTGGCGAACACGAGAAGCCCGACGAGACCGCCGAACGGGACCACCCAGTTGCGCAGCAGGAGGAGCGGTTTGACCGCCGGACTCCGCCGCCGACGCAGGATGCCGATGACCTCCGTGAGGATCACCATCAGCACCGGCACCGCGACGACCGACGCGATCGCCCACCCGATCGCCGTCCCGTCGAACACGGGAGTCATCACGCCACCCGCCAGACCGCGGTCGCCTGGCCGTCGACCTCGACGGCATCCGCCTCGACGAGGTCGAACAGCCCCTCGACGCGCGTGCGCACGGCATCCGTCACGAACACCCCCGGCTCCTCCCCCGCACGGCGCAGCCGCGAGGCCAGATGCACCGCGTCACCCCACAGGTCGTACGCGAGACTCGCCCGCGCGACGATACCGCTGGTCACGCTGCCGGTGTCCACCCCGGCGCGCAGGTCGAGGGTCGCGCCCGTACGGTCGTTGAAACGCTGCACGCTCTCGCGCATCCCGACGGCGAACTCGACCGCGCGGCGCGCGTTGTCCACCCGCGGGACGGTCAGACCGCTACTGGCGAGGTAGCCGCCACGGAGCGTGCGCACCGACTCGACCCCGCAGCGCGCGGCCACCTCGTCGAAACCGCGCATGAGGTCGTTCAGCGCCGACGTCTCCTGCGCTCCATCGAGGTCGCGTGAGAAGTCGTCGAACCCGAGGAGCTCGGCGAAGACGACGGCGACGTCGTCGTGCCGCTCGGCGAGCGTCTCGGCGCCCTCGCGATACTTCTCGGCGAGACTCTCGGGCATGATGCTGCGCAGCAGACGCTCGTTCTCGTCACGCTGGTGGTCGATGAGCTCCTGCTTGAGGCGCAGCCCGGACGCCATCTCGTTGAACGACGACGCCAGGTCGGCCAGTTCGTCGGTACCTCGGGTCTCCACGCGCGTGTCGTAGTCGCCGTCCGACACCCGGCGCACGGCGGTCGCCAGGCGCCGGATCGGTCGGGTGAAGCTCTGCGACAGGATCAACGACAGCAGGCTCACCAGCAGCATCAGGCCAAGGGTCGAGAGCAGCAGCGTGCGGGTGAAGTCGGTGACGGGCGCGAACGCCTCCTGCGACTCCATGCGCGCCACGATCACCCAGTCGACACCGTCGATGTCGAGCGGCGCGTACGCCGTGATGCTCTCGCCGCCGATGTAGTCCTGCGTGACCTCCGCCCCGGTCTGGCCCGCGACAGCCGCGTCCACCGCGGCGCCGCGCGTGGGTTGCAGCAGAACGGTGCCCCCGGCGCGGACGATCTTGTCCGCGGTGTCGGCGGTCGTCCCGTCGGCGATCACCGCCGCGGCGTAACCGTCAGGATTCTGGATCAGGCTGCGCGAGTTCGACCGCATGAGGTGGTCGGCTCCGGCCAGATAGGTCTCCCCCGTCTCGCCGAATCCCTGCTTCTCCCACTCGCCGTAGCCGGTCATGACGTCGTTGATCCACTGGATCGGCACCTGCAACGCCAGCACACCCGTGATCCCCTCGTCATCGCCGATCGGCGAGACGACCCACATCACCGGAAAGCCCAGCGCGGGCGTCCACTCCTCGATGTCGGTGGTCACGACGTCGTTCACGGAGTTCGCCGCGACGACCTCGCTGAACCCCTTCGCCAGCTGGCTCTCGCGGAACGGCCCATCGGTGAGGTTCGAGCCGAGATCGACACCGCCCGCGGCGGTGTAGACGACGTCGCCGTCGAGATTGGCCACGACGACGTCGGTGTAGCCCACCGTCTTCACGAGCTCGGAGAAATAGGAGTCGGCCTCGAGGTAGGCCTGCGAGTACGGGCTCCCGTCGCCGGGGTCGGACACCGGACGGTCGGCGGCCCCGTCCTGACGGGTGAAGAGGTACTGCGCCATACGGCCCGCGGGAGAGGGGGGCACGAAAGCCCGATCCGCGAAGTCCTCGCCGGTCGCCCCCTCCAGTCGCGGCAGGAAGGTGTCGGCGTAGAACGACGACAGCGCGGCATCCTCCGTGGAGGTGAGCGAGCGACCGGAAAGCTCGTCCCAGCCGGCGTTGAGGGCGACGGAAGCCCCGCGGGCGCTGGCGTTGTTACTCGCCAGCGCGGACTCGCGCTGCACCTCGCCGAGCAGCGACGTGATCTCGCCCGTACGGAGTTCGCGCATCGCGGTGAGCTTGTCGACCACCTCGGCACGCAGGGATTCCCGCCCGTTGACGTACCCGACCGCCCCGACCACCGCAGCACTGACCAGGCTCACCGCCAGCAGCATGATCAGGAGCCGGGACTGGATACTCAGGCCCCCGCGTCGTCTCTCGTCCGTGCGCGCGCCTGCGGAATCGTCATGCCCCATGTCGCTCACAGTACGGAGGGAAGGGTCGTTTCACCCCGCTTTTCGCCCCGTGGCGGAATTCAAGGGGCGACGACGTCGACAGTGAAGCGGATCTCTCGACCGTCCGGAGCGGTGAGTGTCGCCGTCGTCGATCCGATCCCCCTCGCGACGAAGCCGGGGCGGAAGGTCGCCCCCTCGTCGGATCCGCCCGCCGAGAACTCGGCGATCGTGACGTCGGCGGTCGTCCCGTGCCACTGGTCCTCGGTGCCGTCCTCGACGGCGATGACGAGCGCGGTTCCGATGACGACGGCGATGTCGGTGCCGTCGAGCTGGCCGGGCGACACGATCGTCGGAGGAAGAGCCTGCAGACCCGCGGTCGCGGTCGTGCTCGACGACGGGGCGGGAGCGGCGGGGACCGCGGGCTCGGTGGTCGCCGTGCAGCCGCTCGTGACGAGCGCGACAGCGATCACGGCGGCGACGGCGAAGGAGGAGCGGATCACGCCGACCCCCTTTCCGAATCACACCTGGATCGGATGCTATCGCGACGCGCGGTCCCCCTTACACGATCCGACGTACCCGGCGCACGCCTTTGCCGTGCCGCTGCGGGTCGGGAAGCATCGGGTGTTCAGACCCGGGGGGGGGGAAGGCCGAACGCATGTCCGATGAGCCGAACAACACGCCGGAGGGCTGGTACGCCGACCCCTGGGACCCGCGCCGGTTGAGGTATTGGGACGGCACGACGTGGACGGGGCACGTGCACCCGGCATCCACGGGCGCATCCGTGCCCGCCGGCGTCGCCTCCGCAGAGGCGACCGGACCGACGTCCGCCGATGCGCCGGCGACCCCCGTATCCGACGAGCCCACACCGCGCCGCCGCCGCGGGCTGAAAGTCGGGCTCCTCGTCGGCGGCATCGCCGTCGTCACCGTCCTCGCGGTCATCGCCGCCTTCGTCATCGTCCCTGCGGTCACCGGATCCAACGAACGCATCTACGCCGACCGCTCGACGCTGTACGACTTCACCGAACCGCAACTGGGTCTGCCGCGCGACCACGAGTTCGAATTCGACGCCGACTACGACTTCGACGCGGTCAACGCCGCTCACGAGGCGGAGAACCCCACTCCCGACCCGGACAAGAATCCCGAGGCGGACGCGCCGGACTGGGCGATCGAGGTCTACTACGACGCGGCGTTGACGAGGCCCGCGGAGTTCCGTGCCTACCAAGCCGATCCGGGCGGGAAAGTTCTGGTCAGCGGCGACGAATCGGGGAGAGCCTCCGACGGGGCCGGCAATCGCCAGATCCAGGAGAGGGACGGTGATCTCGCATTTCCCTGGGGCCTGCACGAGGACTACTTCCTCGTGCGTCACCTCGAGAAGGACGGCACTCCGCGCGCGAAGCCGCTGGTCACCCGGTTCACGGTCGAGTCGACGCTCGCGACACCCGACGTCACCTTCGGCTCCGGCGCCGAAGCCGGCAGCCTCACCATGTCGTGGGCGCCCGTCAGCGGTGCCACCAGCTACCTGATCGTGACCAATGAGGTCGAGCGCGACGGGCAGGCCATCCAGAAGGTCGTGGCCGAAGTCAGAGAGACCGAGTGGTCGTCCGCGGGCCAGACCGAGAACAATCAATCGAATCGGGCCTCCTTCGTCACGGCCCAGAACCTGGGGCTCGAGGGCTTCAACTACCGCGCCCTCACACAGGACCAGGTCGACGGCGGAGACACGCTCGACTCCGAGGAGGCCGCGCGAGTCGCACAGTCGCTCGGCTCGGACATCGGTGTGATCGCCACCGACGGCACGCGCTATTCGTCCTATCAGGCCAACGACCTGGAGCAGGTGGCGGGATGGATGCCGCTGGAGGTCGCCTTCAACGCCGCCTCCGCGCTCAAGAACTGGGGAGCGAGCGGGTTCATCGAGGGCATCGAGAACGTGCAGAAAGTCCTCCCCGTCACCTCGGTCGACGGGCGCACGCGAAGCACCGTCGCCTTCCTCGACGAGAATGCCGTGCTCGACTACGGCGACCGCTGGATCATCGCCCTGCGCGGCCGGAACACGCTGTTGGGAGAATGGATCCCGATCACCAAGATCTCCACCCCCGACCCGGCAGCGGCCATCGCCCAATTCAACGCCGCGGCGCTGGCGGTAGCGCCGCCGACCGGTCAGCCGCGGTTCGAGTCGTTCGAGGTGCCCGAGGACAGCCGCGACACTCCTGTCTCGGAGACTCCCGAACTCGGCTACCCCGTCTACGGGAGCACCGAGTTCACGCGCTACCTGGGGGCGCATCTGATCGCGCAGACCAAGGTGATCGACATCTCGGCCTACGTCGACCAGCCCGGCGCTCCGGATCCGTACGACGCCGTCTACGAAGCGCGGTACCAGAACCCGTACGCGTTCAACATGAACTACGTCGGACTCCGCAACGGCGGCAAGTCGTTGCTGGTCACGTATTCGCTTCCCACCGACCAGGTGCGCACCCTGCAGGCGGAGATGAAGGCCAAGGTGGACAGCGTCGTCGGCGAGGTGACGAACGACGCGATGAGTCCCCGCGACAAGGTCGCCGCGCTCAACGACTGGCTGATCTCGAACGCCGAATACGACGACGAGGCGTTCGCCGCTCTCGAGTCCTACGAGTTCGACGGCACACCCCCCGGATACGAGGCGGCGTGGAACGCCACGGGAACGCTCCTCGACGGCACCGGTGTCTGCGCGAGCTACGCCTACGCGTTCTCCGCCCTCGCCAACGCCGCGGGGGTGGAGACGGTCGTCGTGGCCGGTGACGTCCTCTCCGGCGGCCCGCACGCATGGAACAAGGTGCGTGTCGACGACCAGTGGCTGGCGGTCGACGCCACGTGGAACGACGGCGGCGACCCGACCCGATACCTCATGATCCGGGATGCCGACTTCACCGACGTCTCCGCGCGGACGCAGTCCGAGTACTGGATGATCGACTCCGCCATCCCGGCGTACGCGACGCCCTGATCCCGTCCCCGCCGCAGACGCCCCGCCAACCGGGCGGAGGCGTCTGCGGCGACACACTGACGCCGTGTTGCGCGTGCAGCCGCCCCGCGGCGCGCGGTGGACCACCATGGACGAGTGACGCGAACGCAGGAGAGCACCGCCCACTGGGGGACGTTCCAGGTCGAGATCTCGGATGATGGCCGCACGGTCGTCGAGACGCGACCGTATCCGGACGACCCGGATGCCGCCCCGGCGATTTCCGCAGTGGCGGAAGGGCTCCGTCACCGGTCGCGTGTCACGCGTCCCGCGGTCCGCCGTCGCTGGCTGGAACGGGGCCCCGGGCCCGACCCGCTCCGCGGCTCCCCCGACGACCCGTACGTCGAGGTCGACTGGGACGAAGCCCTCGACCTCCTCGCGGACGAGCTCCGTCGTGTGCGCGCCGCCCACGGAAACCGGGCGATCTTCGGCGGGTCGTACGGCTGGGGAAGCGCCGGCCGGTTCCATCACGCGCAGAGCCAGTTACACCGGTTCCTCAACTCCATCGGCGGTTACACCCGCTCGATCAACGACTACAGTCGCGGCGCGAGCCTCGTCCTGCTCCCCCATCTCATCGGGCCGATCGGTATGCGCGAGCTGCGCAACCGCCCGCCGTCCTGGGGACACATCGCCGAGCACACCGACCTGCTGATCGCCTTCGGAGGACTCCGCCGATCCAACACCTGGGTCGTGCCGGGCGGGCACGACCGTCACGTGGGGACGCGTTTGGCGCGCGACGCCGCCGCTTCGACCCGCATCGTGTCCGTCTCGGCCCAGCGCGACGACACCCTGACCGAACTCGATGCCGAGTGGGTCGGCATCCGCCCCGGCACCGACACCGCGGTGCTGCTCGCCCTCACCCACACGCTGGTGGCGGAGGGGCTCGCGGACGACGCCTTCCTCGCCACGCACACGGTCGGCGCCGACCGCGTCCGGGCCTACCTCCGTGGCGAGACCGATGGCGTCGAGAAGACGCCGGAATGGGCGGAAGCGCTCAGCGGGGTTCCGGCCCGGACGATCCGCGACCTCGCCCGGCGCGCGGCCTCAGGACGCACCCTCGTGAACGTGACTTACTCCCTGCAGCGGGCGGAGCACGGAGAGCAGGCGGTGTTCGCGGCGGTGACGTTTGCCGGGTTCCTCGGCCAGATCGGACTGCCCGGCGGCGGGTTCACCCACGGGTACGGGTCGATGGGCGACTACGGCGTGGGCGTCGCACCGGTCCCCCTGCCGACCTTCCCGCAGGGCCGGAACCCGGTCACGGACTTCATCCCGTGCGCGCGCATCACCGACCTCCTGCTCCGCGGCGGTGAGACGATCCCCTACGACGGCGGGACGCTCGACCTCCCCGACATCCGGCTCGTGTACTGGGCGGGCGGCAACCCCTTTCACCATCACCAGGATCTCCGTCGCCTCAGCGAGGCCCTCACCGGGGTCGACACGCTCGTGGTCAACGAGTTCCACTGGACCCCGACGGCCCGCCACGCCGACATCGTGCTGCCCGCGGCAACGGGCCTCGAACGAGACGACCTCGCGGCCGGCGCCGGCGACACGCGCCTTCGCACCATGCCGCGGGCCGTCGACCCCGTCGGCGACGCGCGCGAGGAGTTCTGGATCTACGACCAGCTCGCACGACGACTGGATGCCGACTACGCCGAGGGCCGCGACAGTCGCGAGTGGCTCGAGAAGATCTACGAGGACTGGCGCGAGCGGCCGGACACCCCGAACGCCCCTCCGTTCGCCGGCTTCTGGCGGGACGGCAGCACACCCCTCCCCCAGCATCACTACCGCGACGGCGCCTTCACCGACTTCCGCGCGGATCCCGTCGCGCACCCGCTCGACACCCCCAGCGGCCGCATCGAGCTGTTCTCCGACACCCTCGACGGGTTCGGACTCGACGACACCGCCGGGCACGCCGTGTGGATCGACACCGCGGAACCGCCGGGTTCGCCCTACGACCTGCAGCTGCTGTGCACGCAGCCGTCGCACCGGCTGCACAGCCAGCTCGACATGGCCGCCCCCAGCCGCTCGAACAAGGTCGCCGGGCGCGAACCCGTCCGGCTGCATCCCGAAGATGCGGCGGCACGCGGCTTGACGGACGGCGACGTCGCTCTGGTCCGCAGCGCCCAGGGCAGCCTGCTCGCGGGCGTCGTGACCACCGACACGCTGCTGCCGGGCGTCGCGCGAATGCACACGGGAGCCTGGTACGACCCCAGCGCTCCGCGGATCGCCGACTGCATCAACGGCAACGTCAACGTCCTCACGAAGGACATCGGCACCTCGCAACTCACGCAGGCGTCGAGCGGTGCGCGGGTGGCCGTGTCGATCGCGCGGTACGACGGGGAAGTGCCGCCGATCCGGGCGTACGAGCCGCCGCCCCTTGGGACGCGCTGAGACAGGGGTCAGCGCGTCAGCGTGTACACGAGCTGGAGCGATCCCCCGGCGGTGACGTTCACGTCGGCGGTGATGCCCAGACCCTCGGATGCCACCGCGGGAAGGCTCACGGTGGATGCGACACCTTCCCTGCGCCCCGCGTCGCCGACCTGGTCGCCCAACGTCGCGAGGTCGGCATCCGTCCAGCCCCACGCGGTCGCACGGGAGCGGAGATCCGCGGAGATCGCCGACCACGACCCGCTGGATGCGGGCTCGACGGAGATGCGGGTCACCCTGTCCTGACCGGTCGTGATCTCGAAGTGCGACACTCCCCCGAAGGCGATGTCCTCACCGCCCGTCCGGATATCGAGCGACAGCGGGACGAGCGTATCGACGGCGGTGGTGCCGGCGAGGGGAAGACCGAGATCGGATGCCGAGGTCGTCGAGGACAGATCGACGGTCACTCGTCCCTGCCGGTTGAAGAAATCCTGACCCGCCTGATCGAAGCGCGACTGGCCGTCGGGCAGCTGCTGATCGGACGCGGCGACCGGCGATTCCTCGGTCCACCACGAGGTGTTCATGGCGTAGGCGCCGACTCCGATCACCGCGCAGATTACCGCGGCGATAGCCAGCGTGATCCACGTCAGCAGCCGGTTCTTCCGCGCGGCGCGCGCGCTCGGCGACTCTTTCCGCGGGCGAGTGGCGGTGGAGGTCATGCTTCGTGCCTATCAAAGCTCGCGCAAAGCCTCCAGGGGCTCCAGAATCCTCGGAGGAAAAGCAAGAGCCCCGGCTCTTCGCAGAAATGCGATGTGACCGGGGCTTTCGTCTTGCTGGGGTACCTGGACTCGAACCAAGAACAACGGAACCAGAAACCGCCGTGTTGCCAATTACACCATACCCCAAGGCGCTGAACCGAAGTTCGTGCCGAGGATCAAGCTTACGTGACGCGGGGCCGAGCGCCAAACCGGCACCCACCCGCGCGCGTCGCGCGGCGCCGTGACCCCCGCTTCGGTGTCCAGAACACGCGGATGCCGAGGCATGGCATCCGCGTGTCTGGGACACTCGACGAAGGCGCGGGGGTGCGCGCGACGCGGGCTCAGCCCAGGTGCTGCACCAGGGCGTCGAGGCGGCGAAGGGTCGCGGCCTTACCGAGCAGTTCCATCGACTCGAACAGCGGCGGCGACACGCGGCGTCCCGTCAGTGCGACGCGGGGCGGGCCGTAGGCGACACGCGGCTTCAGGCCGAGTTCGTCGACGAGAGCGACTGACATCGCCTCCTGCACGGCCGCGGCGGTGAACTCCCCCTCGGGGACGAGCTCGAGCGCGCCGACGGAGGCCACGAGCACCTCGCCCGCGTTCGCGGGGAGACCCTTGAGCGCGTCCTCCGCGTACGACACCTCGTCGACGAAGAGGAACCCGAGCATCCCCGGAACCTCGCCGAGCAGCTGAACGCGCTCCTGCACCAGAGGCGCGGCGGAGGCGATGATCGCGCGGTGCTCCTCGGACGGCTCCTCGGACACATACCCCGCGCCGGCGAGGTACGGCACGATGCGGGCCGCGAAGTCGTCGGCATCCAGCAGACGGATGTGGTCGCCGTTGATCGCCTCGGCCTTCTTCTGGTCGAAGCGGGCCGGGTTCGGGTTCACGTCCGCGATGTCGAAGGCCGCGACCATCTCATCGAGCGAGAACACGTCACGGTCGCTCGAGAGCGACCAGCCGAGCAGCGACAGGTAGTTGAGCAGACCCTCGTGGATGAAGCCCTTCTCGCGCTGCAGGAACAGGTCGGCCTGCGGGTCGCGCTTCGACAGCTTCTTGTTGCCGGTCTCCCCCAGCACCAGCGGCATGTGACCGAAGCGCGGGATGAACGTCGTCACCCCGGCATCCACCAGGGCGGAGTACAGAGCGAGCTGACGCGCCGTCGACGGCATGAGGTCTTCGCCGCGGATGACGTGGGTGATGCCCATGAGCGCGTCGTCGACGGGGTTCACGAACGGGTAGAGCGGGACTCCGCCGGCGCGCACGAGGACGAAGTCGGGGAACGAGCCCGCGGGGAACGTGACCTCGCCGCGGATGAGGTCGACGTAGCTGAGGTCGTGATCGGGCACGCGCAGTCGCCACGCGGGCTGACGCCCCTCGGCGCGGAACGCCGCCTTCTGCTCGTCCGTCAGGTCGCGATCGTAGTTGTCGTAGCCGAGCTGCTTCGCGCGGCCGTTGGCCTCGTTGCGCGCGTCGATCTCCTCCGCCGTGGAGTAGCTCTCGTACACCGCGCCGGCGGCGATCAGCTTGTCGAGGACCTCGCGGTAGATCTCGTGGCGCTGCGACTGCCGGTACGGGGCGTGGGGTCCGCCGACCTCGACACCCTCGTCCCAGTCGATGTTCATCCAGCGCAGGGCTTCGAGGAGCTGCTGGTAGCTCTCCTCGCTGTCGCGGGCGGCATCCGTGTCCTCGATGCGGAAGACGAGCGTGCCGCCGTTGTGGCGCGCGTAGGCCCAGTTGAACAGGACGGTGCGGATGAGACCGACGTGCGGCAGCCCCGTCGGGGAGGGGCAGAACCGGACGCGGACGTCGGCGCCGGTGGCGGTCGTAGTGCGGGGATCGGGTGTGGCAGACACCCCCCGATCCTACTCGGCGGCGCCCGCGCGGCCCCGGCGCCCCGGCGCCGGACGCGGGTGATCCACGAGCACCTCGTCGACGATGCCCAGCGCCGCACCGACCGCGGGCACCCGCTCGGCGCCGCGCGCGGTGACGACGTGAAGCGTGCGAGCCTCGGCGACGGGGAGGCGCGGCACCGCGATCCCCGCGACGAGCGGGAGGGATGCCACGGCCATTCCCGGCAGGATCGCGACCCCGACCCCCTGGGCGACGAGGTTCTCGACGGCGACGTAGTTGTCGGTCTCGAAGGCGATGTCGGGCGTGAACCCCGCCCGACCGCACGCCTCGAGGAGGTGCCCCCGGCACTGCGGGCAGCCGGCGATCCACCGCTCCCCCGCGAGACGCGACAGATCCACCGGATCATCGCCGGCGACCGGGTGATCGGCGGGCACGACGACCACCGTGTCGTCCCCCCCGACCGTGCGGACGCTCAGACCCGTCGCCGCCGACTCGAGCTGCTCGCGGCGGTCGCCCGGGAAGCTGTAGGTGAGGGCGATGTCGGCGCGATCCTCGCGGACGGCGGCGATCGCCTCGGGCGGTTCGGCCTCGACGAAGCTCAGCGACACCCCCGGCCGACGCGCCGACAGCGCGGCGATCACCCGCGGGACGACGGTCGAGGATGCCGACGGGAACGCGGCGATCCGCACGCGCCCCGCGCGCATGCCGCGCAGCTCGGCCAGGTCGCCCGCGGCGGCGTCCAGCGCGGTCGTGACCGTCGCCGCGTGCCGGGCGAGGACCCACCCGGCCTCGGTCAGCCGGACGCCGCGCCCCACGCGCTCGACGATCGGCAGACCCGATCGACGCTCCAGCCGACGCAGCTGCTGACTCACCGCGGGCTGGCTGTAACCGAGCGCACGGGCCGCGGCCGTGATCGACCCCGTGTCGGCGATCGCCTTCACCACGCGCAGCGCGTGCGCGTCGAGTCCGTCGTCGTGGGGAACGTCGCTCATCCTCATACATAAGCAGACCGGATGCTTTTCATGCAAAACCTCCCGTAGTGCAATGCACCGGCCGGGAGGCACCCTGGACCCATGACCCTCGCCCCGCACTTCGCCGGTGGCCGCGACTACCTCGCCGCCTGCACGCTCGGACTCCCGCCGCGCGCCACGGTCGCGGCGGTGACGGCCGACCTCGAGGCCGCAGCATCCGGTCGCCCCGACGTCGCCGCGGCCACGCGAGCGGTCGAGGACGCCCGGCGGTCCTACGCCCGGCTCGTCCACGCACCGGTGTCACAGGTCGCGATCGCCGCGCAGACCTCGGTCGCCGTCTCACTCATCGCCGCGGCCGTCCCCGACGGGGCGGAGGTGCTCTGCGCGGACGGTGACTTCGCGTCGCTCGTGGCACCGTTCGCGCACGCGGGTCGGGGCGTGCGTCTCCGGTCGGTTCCGCTGGCGAGCCTCGCCGCCGAGATCGCCGCCGACACGTGGCTCGTGGCGTTCTCCCTCGTGCAATCCGCCACCGGCGAGGTCGCCGACGCCGCCGCGATCGCCGCCGCCGCGGCGCGCACCGGTACCCGGACGCTGTGCGACCTCACGCAGGCGGCCGGCTGGCTGCCGGTGGATGCCACCCTGTTCGACGCGACGGTGTGCCACGCCTACAAGTGGCTGTGCGCTCCGCGGGGGGTCGCGTTCCTCACGCTCTCCCCCGCCCTCGCCGGAGAGCTCCGTCCCGTGCACGCCGGCTGGTACTCGGGGGACGATCCCTGGGCGTCCTGCTACGGCACCTCGGCGCCGCTCGCGCCCGACGCGCGTCGCTTCGACGTCTCACCGGCCTGGCAGGCCTTCGTCGGGGCCGCGCCCGCTCTCGCCCTGTTCGCCTCGGCCGATCCGGCCGCCGTCCACGCGCACGCCACGGGGCTCGCCGAGCGTTTCCGTGCGGCGATGGAGCTCGACGAACCCGGCCGCTCGTCGGCCATCGTCACTTGGCCGGATGCCGAGGGCTGCGCGCTCGCCCGGCTCACGGCATCCGGGATCATCGCCTCCGGACGCGCCGGACGCGCACGCGTCGCGTTCCACGTCTTCAACGACGAGGACGACGTCGACCGGGCGCTGTCGGCCCTGCAGGGGCGGCGCACCGCCACGCTCAGCGTCGTGATCTGACCGCGACCGCGCCGACGCACACCGCCGCGACGGGAAGGAGCGCCCAGAGCGCCAGCCCGCCGTACCCCGCGATGTTCAGGATGACGCCCGCGAGGACCGACCCGACCGCGGCGCACGCCGTCATGAGAGTGTCGCTGCGCCCCTGACGGCGGGGACGGGCGGCGACCGGTGTCACCTCGGTCAGCAGCGCCGACCCCGCGACCGTCGCCGCGCTCCACCCGAGCCCCAGCAGCACGAGAGCGACGAGCACCCCGGCTTGCGACCACGGCAGCATCGCCGCCACCGCCAGGGCCGAAGCCAGCAGAACCTGCCCGAGGAGGACGACGGGGATCCGCCCCACGCGGTCGGCGAGGATTCCGAACACCGGAGAGAGTCCGTACATCCCGAACACGTGGAGCGCGATCGTGACGCCCACTGCGAGGGTGACGGCATCAGGAGCGACGATGTGCGAGAGGTGCACGGGCGTCATCGCCATCACGGATGCCATCGTCACGTGCGACGCGGCCACGGCGAACATCGCGTAGCGAGCCACGGCGGGCCGATCGGCCACCGCGTCGACGACCGTCGCAGCGTCCGCACGGTCCCGCCTCTGCGCGAGGAGCAGCGGGTCGGGCCGCAGCACGAGGACGTACAGCGCGAGCGCGCACGCCTGGGCGGCGAAGGAGAACAGGTACGCGCCGGTGAGGCGCGGCATCCCGATTCCCGCTCCGAGCACCTCGCCGGGCGCCAGCAGCAGGGGTCCGACGACGCCGCCGACTGTGGTCGCCCAGACGACCGTCGCGAGGTCTCTGCCCCGACGCGTCATGCTCGCGAGGTCGGTCGCGGCGAACCGCGCCTGCAGGGTGCCGGCGTTCCCCGCGCCGATCAGGGCGATCCCGGCGAGGAGCAGGGGGAACAGCCGCAGGGCGGCGGCGACGATCACGACCGCGATGCCGATGAGCGCGGCGATGTTTCCCGCGCTCAAGGCGAAGCGACGGCCGCGCGCCGCGGCGAGGCGCGCGAGCGGGATGGCGGTCAGCGCCGCACCGAGCGTCACCGCGGCGGTGGCGAAGCCCGACAGCGACTCCTGGCCCGAGAGGTCGGCGGCCAGCAGGGCGCCGAGCGACAGGGTCGACCCGAATGCGACGCCGGTGAGCACCTGCCCGGCCGCGAGGACCCGAACGGTGCGGCGCTGCACGAGCGCGACGTCGACCGCCGCGCTCGTCGTGGGGTCAGGCATCGCGCGCGGTGTTGCGCAGCACTCCGATTCCGCTCACCTCGACCTCGACGGTGTCGCCAGCCTCGAACGGGCCGATGCCGGCGGGCGTGCCGGTGAGGATCAGGTCGCCGGGCAGCAGCGTGAACACCGACGAGGCGTACGCGATGAGGTCGGGCACCGAGTGGATCATGTCGGACATCGGTCCGTTCTGCCGCACCTCGCCGTTGACGCGGGTCGTGATGATCGCGGCATCCACGTCGAGGTCGGTCTCGATGACCGGTCCGACGGGGCAGAAGGTGTCGAAGCCCTTCGCGCGCGTCCACTGCCGGTCGGTCTTCTGCAGGTCGCGAGCGGTGACGTCGTTCGCGACGGTGTACCCGAAGATGTAGTCGGCCGCGCGCTCGGCGGGGACGTTCTTGGCGATGCGTCCGATCACGACGGCGACCTCGCCCTCGTAGTCGGTGCGGGAGCTGAGCGCGGTCGGTCGCACGATGACGTCGTCGGGCCCGATCACCGACGTGTTCGGCTTGAGGAACATCAGCGGCTCGGCCGGCGCCTCACCGCCCATCTCGGCGGCGTGGTCGTGGTAATTCTTCCCGATGCAGACGACCTTCGAGCGCGGGATCACCGGGGCGAGGAGCGTCACCTCGGACAGCGGGATGCGCTCCCCCGTCGTGTCGAACCCGGCGAAGAGGGGGTCACCACTGAGGACCACCAGTTCGGTGTCGTCGACGATGCCGTAGCGGAGGGTTTCCTGGTAGCTGAACCGAGCGATCTTCACCCGTTCAGCCTAACCGGGGCCTCCGACGTGGCATCCGCGGTTCTGCGCCGTCACGCCGGGCGCGGGGGTCGGCCCGGTACGCCGGGCGCGGGCGACGCACCCCCGGCTCCCCACGCATAAACGCGATTCGCTCGCATAAACGCGCTCCGCACGCGTTTACACGCGGAAATCGCGTTCATGCGTGCGGGTAACCCGCGCGGAAACGACGAAGGGGCCCCGATGTCGGGACCCCTCCGTGTTGGACGTGCGCTCAGGCGTCGAGGCGGTACAGCCAGTCGTGCTTGTCTTCGACCCGGCCGTACTGGATGTCGGTGAGCTCCTGGCGCAGCTCCAGCGCGAGGGTGCCGGTCGGCTGCTCGTCGATGAAGTCCTTGCCCTTGAGGATGCCGATCGGGGTGACGACGGCGGCGGTGCCGCACGCGAAGACCTCGACGATGTCCCCGGATGCCACGCCCTCACGCCACTCGGTGAGCGAGACGTTGCGTCCGACCACGTGATGCCCGCGGTCACGGGCCAGCTGCAGGAGCGAGTCGCGCGTGATGCCCTCGAGGATCGAGTCGGACTGCGGGGTGACGATGGTGCCGTCCTTGTAGACGAACACGACGTTCATGCCGCCGAGCTCCTCGATGTTGCGGTCCTGGTCGAGGAAGACGACCTGGTCGCACTCGTTCTCGTACGCCTCGGACTGGGGCAGGAGGCTCGCGGCGTAGTTGCCGCCCGTCTTCGCCGCGCCGGTGCCGCCCTTGCCGGCGCGCGAGTAGTCCTCGCTGAGCCAGATCGAGACCGGCTGCACGCCGCCCTTGAAATACGCACCCGCGGGGCTGGCGATCAGGTAGTAGGCGACCTTGTGCGCCGGGCGCACACCGAGGAACGCCTCTTTCGCGAACATGAACGGCCGCAGGTACAGGCTCTGGTCGGCACCCGACGGCACCCACGCACCGTCCACGGCGATGAGTTCGCGCAGCGACTGCAGGAAATACGGAACGGGCAGTTCGGGCAGCGCCAGGCGACGAGCCGAGCGCTGCAGGCGCCGCCCGTTCTGGTCGGGACGGAAAGTGTGGATCGAGCCGTCCGCGTGGCGGTACGCCTTGATCCCCTCGAAGATCTCCTGCCCGTAGTGCAGCACGGCCGCGGCGGGGTCGAGCGAGATGGGGCCGTACGGCGAGACGCGGGGCCGGTGCCACCCACCGCGGACCGACCAGCAGACGTCGACCATGTGGTCGGTGAAGTGCTGCCCGAATCCCGGGCTGGCGAGGATCTCGTCGCGCTGCGCGGGGCTCTTCGCGGCGAGGTTGCGGGTGACGGCGAACTCGAGCGGGTCGAGTCCGGTGTCGGGGTCGGTGTCGATGGTCGTCATGGTCTCTTTCACACGGTGTCGGGGGGCGCAGGGGCGGCGGCGCGTGCCGATCGGTCCAGGTTACGCCTGGACGCGGTCGACGATGGCGTCGCCGATCTGCGCGGTGCTGCGCGGGGTGGCATCCCGGCCGGCGATGTCGTCTTCCACCGCGCGGGTGACGCGGGCGGCTTCGTCGGTGAGCCCGAGGTGATCGAGCAGGAGGGCGACGGAGAGGATCGCAGCCGTGGGGTCTGCCTTCTGGGTTCCTGCGATGTCGGGCGCCGATCCGTGGACGGGCTCGAACATCGAGGGGAACGCGCCGTCGGGGTTTATGTTGCCCGATGCGGCGAGGCCGATGCCACCGGTGACGGCGCCGGCCAGGTCGGTCAGGATGTCTCCGAAGAGGTTGTCGGTGACGATCACATCGAAGCGGCTCGGGTTCGTGACCAGGAAGATGGTGGCCGCGTCGACGTGCAGGTAGTCTACGTCGACCTCGGGGTGCTCCGACGCCACGGCGTCGACGATGCGCTTCCACATGCCGCCGGCGTGCACGAGCACGTTGGTCTTGTGCACCAGCGTCAGCTTCTTCCGGCGCCGCCCGGCGAGGGTGAACGCGTAGCGCACGACGCGCTCGATCCCGTAGGCGGTGTTGACCGACGTCTCGTTGGCGACCTCGTGCGGGGTGCCGCGGCGGATCGACCCGCCGTTGCCCACGTACGGTCCCTCCGTGCCTTCGCGGACGACGACGAAGTCGATGTCGCCCGGGTCGGCGAGCGGACCGGCGGCACCGGGGTAGAGCTTCGAGGGACGCAGGTTGACGTAGTGGTCGAGCTCGAAGCGGAGCTTCAGCAGCAGGCCGCGCTCGATGTTCGCGTCCTTGAGCCGCGGGTCGCCGGGCACTCCCCCCACGGCGCCGAGGAGGATGGCGTCGTGCTCGCCGATCGCGGCGAGGTCGGCATCGGTGAGGGTGTCGCCGGTCTCGAGATACCGAGCGGCGCCGAGGGAGAACGGCGTCTTCTCGAACTCCACTCCCGATCCGGCGGTGACCGCGTCGAGGACCTTCACGGCCTCGGTGACGACCTCGGGACCGATGCCGTCACCGGGGATGACGGCCAGTTTGACGACGCGCGACATCGCACTCCTCAGCGCTCAGGGCGCATCGCTTCGTCGACGCGCCGCGGGTTCCTCCCAGGGTAGTGGCAGCGATGAGGGCCGCCACGACGATCAGCCCGGCGCCGATCAACGCGGTGACGACGACGCCGGAATCGAACGCGTGCGCTGCGGCCAGGCGCAGCGACTCCGCCAGGGCGGCGTCGTCCAACGTGTGCGACACCGCAACGGCTCCGGCGAGCGTCTCCCGAGCGGCGTCGGCCGCGGCATCCGGGAGTCCTGCCGGAAGGACGAGCTGAGCCCGGTAGAACGCGGCCAGGATGCCACCGAGCACCGCCGTGCCGAGCACGGCGCCGACTTCGTACGCCGTCTCCGAGACGGCGCTGGCGGCACCGGCCTTCGCCGGCGGAGCGCTGGAGAGGATGAGTTCGTTCGACACCGTCTCGGCCGCGCCGATGCCGATGCCGAGGAGTGCGAACGCGACGATGAGCAGCAGCAGGTTGGCGGTCGACACCGCGACCAGGACGTATGCCACGACCGAGAAGGCGAGCGCGACCGGGACGACGATCCGAGGGGCGAAACGCTGCGCCACGGGGACGACGGCCAGACCGGACACGATCATCAGGACGAGGCCGGGCAGCAGCGCGAAGCCCGCGACCATCGGCGTGAGACCGACGACGAGCTGAAGGTGCTGCGCGACGAAGTACAGGAAGCCGACGAGACCGACGACGCTCAGCAGGTTGACCAGGATCGCGCCGGAGAACGTGCCCCGACGGAACAGCGTCATGTCGAGCATCGGGGTGGGGAGCGAGCGCTGCCGCCGCACGAACAGCCAGCCGAACACGACACCGACGACGAAGAGGGCACCGGTCGTCAGCGTGGGACCGTCCACCGCGAGCTTCTTGATCCCGTAGACGACGGGCACCATGGTGGCGAGCGAGAGGACGACGCTCACGGGGTCGAACCGGCCGGGCGCGGGGTCGCGGCTTTCGGGCACGAAGAACGGGGCGAGGACGAGCAGCGGCACGAGCACCGGCACGGCCATGAGGAACACCGAGCCCCACGTGAAGTGCTCGAGGAGGAACCCGCCGACGATGGGGCCGAGCGCGGCGCCCGCGGAGAAGCCCGACGCCCACACCGCGATGGCGAGGCGCCGCTCATCGCGGTCGCGGAAGATGCTGCGGAGCAGCGAGAGGGTCGAGGGCATCAGCATCGCACCGAAGACACCCATGAGCGCACGGCCGGCGATGAGGAGCGCCGCGGTGGGCGCGAAGGCCGAGAGCGCGGAGACGACGGCGAATCCCGTCGCGCCGATCAGCAGCATCCGACGACGACCGAAACGATCACCGAGCGTTCCCATGGTCACCAGCAGCCCCGCGAGGACCAGCGGATACACGTCGATGATCCAGAGCTGCTCGATGCTGGAGGGCTGCAGCGACAGGGCGATCTCGGGCAGCGCGAAGCTCAGCACGGTGTTGTCGACCGACACCAGCAGCACCGGCAGCATCAGCACAGCCAGCGCGAACCACCCGCGCCAGCCGGCACGGGGGGCGTTGATCTCTTGAGTGGGCAACGACGAGGTGAGCATTCTTCCCAGTTCCGTTTCTAAACCGTCTAGCCGGTATAGTAACAGAATCCTCACACCACCCGCCACTACGATCGAGAGGCCATGAGCAGACCCCCACTCGCCCGCGAAGCCGTCCTCGACGCCTTCACCCGCATCCTCGTCGACGACGGCGAACGTGCCGCGACGATGGATGCCACGGCGCGTGCCGCCGGGGTGAGCAAGGGCGGCCTGCTCTACCACTTCAACTCCAAGAGCGCGCTCGAAGAGGCTCTGGTGAAGCGCCTCGAGACACTCGCGCAGCAGGACGTCGACGAGATCGAGAACTCCCCCGAGGGGGTCGTGGCCGCCCATCTGCGCTCGTCGCAGAACACCGGATCACCGCTGGATGTCACTATCCTCGCGGTCTCGCGGCTGGCGCAGAACGGCAGCGACGCCGCGTCCGCGAGCCTGCGCCGGGTGCGCGAACTGTGGGAGGACAGCCTGCGCGCCCACACCCGCGACGAGACGGCTCTGCAGATGGTGCTGCTCGTCAGCGACGGCCTCTACTTCAACGCCGTGCTCGACCTCAACGCGCTGCCCGGCCCCACGCTCGAAGGCACCGACCTCGACGCCTTGATCTCCGCCGTGGTCGCCGCGACGACCTGACGTCGGTGCATGGCCGCCCGCGGGACGCGGATGATCCCGGATGCCTCCATCGCGACGCACAGCAGGATGCCGACCGCACCGACCAGCGCGAGGAACCCCCACCCCCGGCCGTGGGCGGTCTCAGCGAGCCCGACGATGAGGAGCGCCGAACCGACCGCCACCATCGCGAGTCGAGTGGCGAGGAGTGAGGCCATGCCTTGAGCGTGACGGCGAGTCCGCACGGAGTCCGCGAATCCGATCGGAATCCGTCCTCCACGGGTCGTATCTCACCCCGTGGCGCACCTCGCCCCGCGTCCAGGCGTCGGAGGTCGAGCGCCGGGGCAGCGTCGCAGAGATACGAGAGGAGGGGGCCGCTCCCGCGACCCCCTCCCCCGGTACTGCTCAGGACGTCAGCTCTCGACGATCTCGATCTGACGGAAGAGGTCCGCGTTCACCGCCTGGCGCATCGCGTCGAGGATCTCGTCGGACACCGGCGAGTCGACCGTGAGGACCGAGAGGGCACGGCCCGTGGCATCCGGACGGGCGACCTGAAGACCGGCGATGTTGATACCCGCGTCGCCCAGCTTCTGTCCGTAGATGGCGACGATGCCGGGACGGTCGGCGTACCGCATGACGATGTGGTGCGCCTCGATCGGCACCTCGATCTCGTACCCGTTGATCCCGACGACCTTCGGCACCATGCGCGTCCCCGCGAGCGTACCGGCGACCTCGAGGGTCGACCCGTCCGCGAGCGTGCCCCGCAGGATCGTGATGTTGCGGTAGAGCGGGCTCTCCGACTCGACGACGAGACGGGTCTCGACCCCGCGCTGCTCCGCGAACAGCGGCGCGTTGACATACGAGACCGTCTCGCTGACGATGCGGCTGAAGATGCCCTTCAGCGCGGCGAGGCGGTACACGCTCACGTCGTACTCGGCGAGCTCGCCGCGCACCTCGATGTCGAGGCTCGACAGTGCGCTGTCGGCGAGTCCGCTGAAGAACTGACCCAGCATCTCGACCAGCGCGATACCGGGGCGCACGAACGGGTCGATCGCGCCACCGGCGACGTTGACGGCATCCGGGACCAGATCGCCCTCGAGGGCGAGCTTGACCGAGCGCGCCACGGACACGCCGGCCTTCTCCTGCGCCTCTTCGGTGCTGGCACCGAGGTGGGGGGTGACCACGACGTTCGGGAGGTCGAGCAGCTTCCGGGCCGGACCGCCCTCGGCGGGGGGTTCGGTCGAGAAGACGTCGAGGCCGGCTCCGGCGATCTCGCCCGAGGTGAGCGCGTCGTACAGGGCGTCCTCGTCGATGAGCCCACCGCGCGCGACGTTGATGACGTAGGCCGTCTTCTTCATGCGACGCAGCTGCTCGGTGCCGATCATGCCGGTGGTCTCGGGGGTCTTCGGCATGTGGATCGTCACGAAGTCGCTCTGCTCGAGGAGCTCGTCGAGGGTGACGAGCTGCACGCCGAGCTGCTGCGCGCGCGTCGCGGTGACGTACGGGTCGTACGCGATCACGCGCATGTCGAACGCCTGCAGGCGTGCCGCGATGAGGGCGCCGATGCGGCCGAGGCCGATGATGCCGATCGTCTTCTCGAACAGCTCGGTGCCGGTGAACGAGCTGCGCTTCCACAACCCCTGGGCGAGCGACGAGTGGGCGGCCGGGATGTGGCGCGCGAGGCTGAGAACGTGCCCCACGGTGAGCTCGGCTGCCGAGATGATGTTCGACGTCGGCGCGTTGACGACCATGACGCCCGCGGCCGTCGCCGACTTGATGTCGACGTTGTCGAGTCCGACGCCGGCGCGCGCGACGACCTTCAGAACCGGCGCGGCCGCGAGAGCCTCGGCATCGATCTTGGTGGCCGATCGCACGAGCACCGCGTGCGCGTCGGCGAGAGCCGAGAGCAGCGCGGGGCGGTCGGTCCCGTCGACGTTGCGCACGTCGAAGTCGGGGCCGAGCGCGTCGATCGTGGCGGGAGAGAGTTCTTCGGCGATGAGCACGACGGGCTTCGTCACGGATGCGTCCTTCGAAACGGTGCTGGGGAGCAGCGCGCACCGCCGCGCATCGCCGGCGCGAACCGGGCGCGCGACCCGTGCGGGCCGTCTGCCAGCCTAGCGCTGCCGCGACAGCCGCCCGACCGTATGACGCCGTGGTCCGCCCGGAGAGGACGTCCCGCGACCCGACGGAAGGCGACGGGCGTCAACCGCCGTAGAGCCCGTACGACGTTGCGCCGTAACCGACGATCGCCAGCCAGAAGGCGGCGGAGAGGGTGAGTCCTGCGAGCAGCGCGAGCGAGAACTCCCCCGCCCGTCGGCGCGCGCCGATCGCGAAGGCCACACCGAAGGCGACCAGGGGGAAGACGATCGGCAGGATGTAGACGAACCAGCCGAGTCCGTTCAGCCCGAGGGTGCCCGTGGCCTGCTGCACCAGCAGCGAGACCGAGCTCCAGACGACGAAGGCGTAGAACAGACCGAACAGCCCGGCGATGGTCACGATGACCCACGTCGGCAGACGGCGAGGACGGGTGGTCGTGCTCATGCGGAGGCCCCCAACGACAGGAACGGCCACGGCACGAGCAGCAGGATGCCGAGGATCAGGAGCAGGAACCGCTGCCAGGTGCGCCAGGTGCGCGTCAGAGCGAGCACGGTGACGAACCACACCAACGGGGCGAGGGCCGCGCCGATCGTCAGGGCGAGGACCGTGACGTCGGGAATGGGGAGACCCAGGTCGCGCAGACGGAATCCAGCGACCAGCCAGCCGATCGCGAACAGCAGGAACGTCGCCGCGATCATCCCGATGCCGACGAGCCCGACGTTGCCGAGCGGGGCTCGCGCGGCCTCGTCTTCGACCGCGGCCTCTCCAGTGGGAGCGGAGTCGACCCCCGGAGCCCGGGGACCCGGATCCCCGGAGGTCGGGCGCGGCTCGGGCCGAAGGGGCTCGGGCTGGAGCGGCTCGGGCTGATCCGGATCGAGGACCCGCTTCTCGCCCACGTCGAGCGTCGGGTCGTCGTCACCGTCCCAGGAGAGGGCGTCGTCGTCGCGCGGTGTGCTCACGCGTCCACGCTAGCGCCGACCTTCGACACCGCGGCGCCGCCCCGCCGCAACGGCGAACGCCCCGGTACCGAGGACGGTTCCGGGGCGTTCGCGGACGGGATCAGCGCGCGGCGGAACCCTCGACGTAGTCGCTGTCCTGCTGCTTCCACGCGAAGAGCCCGCGGAGCTCCTTGCCGGTCGCCTCGATCGGGTGACCCTGCTCCTTCTCGCGGAGTGCGAGGAACTCGGGGGCGCCGTTGTCCTGGTCGGCGATGAAGCGCTGCGCGAACGCACCCGACTGGATGTCGGCGAGGACGGCCTTCATGTTCTCCTTGACCTCGGGCGAGATCACGCGGGGGCCGGAGACGTAGTCGCCGTACTCGGCGGTGTCGGAGATCGACCAGCGCTGCTTGGCGATGCCGCCCTCCCACATGAGGTCGACGATGAGCTTGAGCTCGTGCAGAACCTCGAAGTACGCGATCTCGGGCTGGTAGCCCGCCTCGGTGAGGGTCTCGAAGCCGTACTGCACGAGGTGGCTCATGCCACCGCAGAGGACGGCCTGCTCACCGAACAGGTCGGTCTCGGTCTCTTCGGTGAAGGTCGTCTTGATGACGCCGGCACGGGTGCCGCCGATGGCCTTCGCGTACGACAGGGCGGTGTCCCAGGCCGAACCCGAGGCGTCGCGCTCGACGGCGATGATGTCGGGAATGCCACGACCCGCGACGTACTCGCGACGGACGGTGTGACCGGGGGCCTTGGGGGCGACGAGGATCACGTCGACACCCTCGGGGGCGTCGATGTAGCCGAAACGGATGTTGAAGCCGTGCGCGAAGGCCAGCGTCTTGCCCTCGGTGAGCTTGTCCTTGATGGAGTCCGCGTAGATCGAGCGCTGGTGCTGGTCGGGCGCCAGGATCATGATCAGGTCGGCCCACTCGGTCGCGTCGGCGACGTTCTTGACGTCGAAGCCGTCCTCCTGCGCCTTCGCGGCCGACTTCGAGCCGTCCTTGAGCGCGATGACGACCTCGACGCCCGAGTCGCGCAGGTTCTGCGCGTGAGCGTGACCCTGCGAGCCGTAGCCGACGATCGCGACCTTCTTGCCCTGGATGATCGAGAGGTCGGCGTCGTCGTCGTAGAAGATCTCTGCCATGGGGATGCTTTCTCCTTGGATACAGGTCCCGCGACGCAGGACCGGGGGTGTGTGGAAAGGGTGGGAGGGTCAGCCGCGCAGGACGCGCTCGGTGATGCTCTTGCCGCCGCGGCCGACGGCGAGCAGGCCCGACTGTGCGAGCTCCTTGACCCCGAACGGCTCGATGGCCTTGAGGAACGCGCCGACCTTGCCCGAGTCGCCGGTGATCTCGATCACCAGGGCGTCCTGGGCGTAGTCGACCACCGACGCACGGAAGAGGTTCACGACCTCGAGCACGGTGGAGCGGCTGGCGTTGTCGGCGCGCACCTTCACGAGGACGTGCTCGCGCTGCACCGAGCTGGCGGGATCGAGCTCGACGATCTTGATGACGTTGATCAGCTTGTTCAGCTGCTTCGTCACCTGCTCGAGGGGCAGACCCTCGACGTCGACGACGACCGTGATGCGGGACAGGCCCGGCACTTCGGTCACCCCCACGGCGAGCGACTCGATGTTGAAGCCGCGACGGGCGAAAAGGCCGGCGACGCGGGTCAGCAGACCCGGCTTGTCCTCCACGAGGAGGCTGAGAACGTGCCTCGACATGTCAGTCCTCCTGCTCGGCGAAGGCCGGCGAGTGATCGCGGGCGTACTGGACGTAGCTGTTGCTGACGCCCTGGGGAACCATCGGCCACACCATCGCGTCGGCGCTCACGACGAAGTCGATCACGACCGGGCGGTCGTTCGTGGCGAGGGCCAACTCGATCGCCGCGTCGATCTCGTCCTCCTTCTCGACCCGGATCGCGAGGCATCCGTAGGCCTCGGCGAGCTTGACGAAGTCCGGGATGCGACGCGTCCCGTGACCCGTGTTGAGGTCGGTGTTCGAGTGACGGCCGTCGAAGAACAGCGTCTGCCACTGGCGCACCATGCCGAGCGAGGAGTTGTTGATGATCGCGACCTTGATCGGGATGTCGTTGATGACGCAGGTCGCGAGTTCCTGGTTCGTCATCTGGAAACAGCCGTCACCGTCGATCGCCCACACCACGCGCTCGGGTTCGGCGACCTTCGCGCCCATCGCCGCGGGGACGGAGTAGCCCATGGTGCCGGCACCGCCGGAGTTGAGCCACGCGTTGGGGCGCTCGTACTTGATGAACTGGGCCGCCCACATCTGATGCTGACCCACGCCCGCGGCGTAGATCGCCTCGGGGCCGGTGAGCTCGCCGATCCGCTGGATCACGTGCTGCGGCGAGAGCAGGCCGTCGGTCGTCGGGGTGTAGCCGAGGGGGAACTCCTCGCGCAGACCGTTGAGGAACGACCACCACTCCGAGTAGTCGACCTCGGTCTCGGATGCTGCCTGGCGGAAGGCGGCATCCAGGTCGACGAGCACCTCCTTGAGGTCGCCCACGATCGGCACGTCCGCCGTGCGGATCTTCGAGATCTCGGCGGGATCGATGTCGACGTGCACGACCTGAGCGTTCGGAGCGAACAGCGCGGCCTTGCCGGTGACGCGGTCGTCGAAGCGGGCGCCGAGCGACACGATCAGGTCGCTGTCCTGCAGGGCGAGCACCGCGGGCACCGTCCCGTGCATGCCCGGCATGCCGAGGTGCTGATCGTGCGAGTCGGGGAACGCCCCGCGCGCCATGAGCGTGGTCACGAGCGGAGCGCCGGTCGCCTCGGCGAACGTCTTGAGTTCGGCCGACGCCTTCGCGCGGATGACACCGCCCCCGACGTAGAGGACGGGCTTCTTCGCGTGGGCGATGAGCTGGGCCGCGGCCTGGATCTGCTTGCCGTGGGCCTTGGTCACGGGGCGGTAGCCGGGCAGGTCGATCTTGGGCGGCCACACGAACGGAGCCGAGTTCTGCTGCGCGTCCTTCGTGATGTCCACGAGCACCGGACCGGGACGCCCCGTGGAGGCGATCTCGAACGCCGCGGCGATCGCGCCGGGGATCTCCTCGGCGGTCTTCACCAGGAACGAGTGCTTCGTGATCGGCATCGTGATGCCGACGATGTCGGCCTCTTGGAAGGCATCCGTTCCCATGAGGGTCGAGAAGACCTGACCGGTGATGCACACGAGCGGCACGGAGTCCATGTACGCGTCGGCGATCGCCGTGACGAGGTTGGTCGCCCCGGGGCCGGAGGTCGCGATGGCGACTCCGGTGCGTCCGGAAGCGGCGGCGTAGCCTTCGGCGGCGTGGCCGGCGCCCTGCTCGTGGCGAACCAGGATGTGGCGGACGTTCTCGTCGTCCATGAGCGGGTCGTAGACGGGCATGATCGCGCCGCCCGGCAGACCGAACACGTCGGTGACGCCGAGCAGATCGAGCGAACGGACGACCGCCTGGGCGCCCGTGAGCACGGGCGCCGGGGCGGTGCGAGCGGGGGGCCGGGGAACGGCCGTGGCGGATTCGGCGGACATGGTGGTACCTCGGAACCAGGTGGGGGTGAAAGGGGGACGGCCGTCAGCCCGTGACCGCGCCCTCCGCAGCGGAGTGCACGAGCTTGGAGTACTTGGCCAGAACGCCACGGGTATAGCGCGGGGGAAGCGGTTCCCAGCCTTCGCGGCGGGAACTCAGCTCGGCGTCATCGACGATCAAGTCGAGAGTGCGAGCGGCGATATCGACCCGTATCAGATCACCATCGCGCACGAAGGCGATAGGACCTGCGTCCACCGCTTCGGGAGCTATGTGGCCGATGCAGAGGCCGGTTGTGCCGCCTGAGAATCGACCGTCCGTCAAGAGTAGTACATCTTTTCCGAGCCCCGCGCCCTTGATGGCTGCGGTGATCGCCAGCATCTCGCGCATGCCCGGGCCGCCCTTGGGGCCCTCGTAGCGGATGACGATGACGTCGCCGGCGTTGATGTCGCCGGCCTCGAGGGCGTCCATGGCCGCACGCTCACGCTCGAACACGCGGGCCGGGCCCTCGAACACCGAGGCGTCGAAGCCGGCGGTCTTGACGACAGCACCCTCGGGGGCGAGGGAGCCGTGCAGGATCGTGATGCCGCCGGTGGAGTGGATCGGGTCGTCGAAGCGGTGGATGACATTGCCGTCCACCGGGTCGGGGTTCAGGTCGGCGAGGTTCTCGGCCAGGGTCTTCCCCGTGACGGTGAGCGCGTCGCCGTGCAGGAGGCCCTCGTCGAGCATGGCCTTCATGATGACCGGGATGCCGCCGTGGCGGTCGACGTCGTTCATGACGTACTTGCCGAACGGCTTCATGTCGGCGACGTGGGGCACCTTGTCGCCGATGCGGTTGAAGTCGTGCAGAGACAGCTCGACCTCGGCCTCGTTGGCGATCGCCAGGAGGTGCAGCACGACGTTCGTCGAGCCGCCGAGGGCCATCGCCAGCGCGATGGCGTTCTCGAACGCCTCCTTGGTGAGGATGTCGCGCGTCGTGATGCCCTGGCGCAGCAGGTTGACCACGGCCTCGCCCGAGCGGTGGGCGAAGTAGTCGCGACGGCGGTCGGCCGACGGCGGGGCGGCGGAACCGGGGAGGCTGAGGCCCAGGGCCTCGGCGACCGAGGCCATCGTGTTGGCGGTGTACATGCCACCGCACGCACCCTCGCCCGGCGCGATCGCGCACTCGATGCGCTTGAGGTCGGCCTCGCTCATCTTCCCCGCGAGGCACGCGCCGACGGCCTCGAACGAGTCGATGATCGTGACGTCCTTCTCGGTGCCGTCGCTGAGCTTGACCCAGCCCGGAGCGATCGAGCCCGCGTAGAGGAAGACGCTCGAGAGGTCGAGACGAGCGGATGCCATGAGCATGCCCGGGATCGACTTGTCGCAGCCGGCGAGGAGCACGGATCCGTCGAGGCGCTCGGCCATCATGACGGTCTCGACCGAATCGGCGATGACCTCGCGCGAGACGAGCGAGAAGTGCATGCCCTCGTGGCCCATCGAGATGCCGTCGGAGACGGAGATGGTGCCGAACTGCAGCGGGTAGCCGCCACCGGAGTGGACGCCCTCCTTGGCGCCCTGCGCGAGCCGGTCGAGACTCAGGTTGCAGGGCGTGATCTCGTTCCAGCTCGACGCGATGCCGATCTGGGGCTTGTCCCAGTCCTCGTCACCCATGCCGACGGCGCGGAGCATGCCGCGGGAGGTGGTGGCTTCGATGCCGTCGGTGACGACGCGACTGCGGGGCTTGATGTCGAACTCACCGGTGTTCGGATTCTGCGGAGCGGGCATTCTCGCAGTCTATTGCGCGTGGGCGACACGCTGATGCGCGACAGCCTCGAGGACGTCGACCAGTCCGTCGATGTCGGCGACCTTCAGCGTGGCGGCCGTCTCACCGCTTCCCACGTGGATGCCGAGATCCCCCGACGCGAGCGCGCCCAGCGCGTCTTCATCGGTGACGTCGTCGCCCGCGAAGATCACCGCGGTGGCCCCGATCCGCTCGCGCAGGTGCTCCACCGCGGAGTCCTTGCCCTCGTGGCGGAACGCGAACTCGAGGATGTCGTGGCCGGTGCGTCGTCGCCAGTCGGGCGCCTCCTCCGCGACGAGGCGATCGGCGAGACCACGCGCCTCCTCGGTCGCCGCGGCATCCGCTCGCCGCGTGTGCACGCCGACGCCGAACTCCTTCGGCTCGATCCACACGCCGTCGAGATGGTCGACGCCGTCGGAGATCGTCGACTGAAGACGGTCGCGGAGCGCCAGGTCGTCCGCGTCGTCGGGGGCGGGCTCCTCCCCCGCGCCCGGCGTCCAGAACTGCGCCCCGTGCGAGGCGGCGAGCCAGATGGGCGAGGCGTCGTCGTGCTCGGCGATCTCGCGGAGATGTCCGAGCGAACGACCCGACACGAGGGCGACGACCGTGTCGGGCAGCGCCGCGAGGGCATCGACGGCCGCGCGGGCGCGCGGCGTCATGCGCGCCGTCATCGGGTCGTCGACGAGCGGCGAGAGGGTCCCGTCGAAGTCGAGCGCGACGAGCAGGACCGCCGTCGTCGACACCGCCTCGATCGCCGCATCCGCCGCGGTCACGACGCGTCCTCCGGCTCGTCCATGTTCGCGTCGACCTCGGCGGCCGCGGCGGCGCTGGAGGCGCGGTCGTGGAACGCCGACAGAGCGTCGAGGAATTCGCGCGACCAGTCCTCGACGTCGTGGTCGCGGACGCGCTTGCGCAGTGCCCGCATGCGGCGTCCCTGCTCGGCGGCCGGCATCTCGAGGGCGCGGACGATCGTGTCCTTCAGTCCGTCGATGTCGTGAGGGTTGATGAGCAGCGCGCTGCCCATCTCGTCGGCCGCACCGGCGAACTCGCTGAGCACCAGGACACCGCGGTTGTCGATTCGGCTGGCGACGTACTCCTTCGCGACGAGGTTCATCCCGTCCCGGAGGGCCGTGACGAGCATGACGTCGGCGGCGAGGAAGAGCGCCACCATCTCCTCCCGCGGGTAGGACTGGTGCAGGTAGCGGATCGCCGTGTGGGTCGTGCTGTCGTGGTCGCCGTTGATGCGCCCTACGGTCATCTCGATCTCGTCGCGCAGCTGGACGTACGCGTCGACGCGCTCGCGGCTCGGGCTCGCGACCTGGACGAGGGTGGCATCCTCCACCGTCGCCCGGCCGTCCTCGAGGAGTTCGCCCCACGCCTTCAGCCGGTGGCGGATGCCTTTGGTGTAGTCGAGACGGTCGACACCGAGCAGGATCTTGCGCGGGTTGCCGAGCCCCTCCCGGATCTCCTTCGCCCGCTGCTGGATGTCCGGACGCTGCGCGAGCTCGATGTACGAATCGGCGTCGATGGAGATCGGGAACGCCTTCGCGAGGGCGACCCGCGTACCGCCCTGTCCGTCCGGCACCGAGATGCCGCTCGCCTTGGTCTCGTACCGCAGCTGGCGCCGGACCGCTCGGGCGAAGTTGCCGGCGTCGGCGACGCGTTGGAAGCCGATGACGTCGGCGCCGAGCAGTCCCTCGAGCACCTGCTTGCGCCACGGGAGCTGCGAGTAGAGGCCGTAAGCGGGGAACGGGATGTGGTGGAAGTAGCCGATCGTGAGATCCGGGCGCAGTTCGCGCAGCAGCTTCGGTACGAGCTGCAGCTGGTAGTCCTGCACCCAGACGGTTGCCTTCTCGGACGCCGCCGCGGCGGCCGCCTCGGCGAAACGCCGGTTCACTCGGACGTACGCCTCCCACCACGCGCGCTTGTACGTCGGCTCGGCGATCACATCGTGGTACAGCGGCCAGATCGTGTCGTTGGAGAAGCCCTCGTAGTAGTGCTGCACGTCGGCGGCGGACAGCTCGACCGGAACCAGGTGCGTTCCGTCGAAGTCGAACGGTTCGAGGCTCACATCGGGTTGGCCCGCCCAGCCGACCCACGCACCCTCCGCCCCACGCATGACGGGCTCCAGCGCGGTGACGAGACCGCCGGGTGAGCGCCGCCACCCCTCCCCGTCGGGGGTGCGATCCACCGGTAGACGATTGGCGACGACGACGAAATCGGCCTGCGACACAGGTCCTCCTCGGTAGCTTCCTCTCAGGCTAACAGCGGGGTGGTGTCGTTCCACGGGCGGTCCGGAATGCGATACGGGCAGCGGGATGTCAAGGCGCACGCGCAGAGAGTCGGCGGCTCGATAGGTTGAGGACATGCGTCAGTACATCTTCGGAACCGGTCTCCTCAGCGCCATCACCGGCGGCGTCACGTTGCTGCGCGGACTCCGCAACCACGAGGAGTTCACGTGGCGCACGGCTCTCGCGTGGCTGAGCTGGGGCATCACGCTCGCCCTGGCGGTGGGCGCCGTCGTCGACACCCGCCGCGCGCGTCGCGGGCGCACCGTCGCAGGCGATTCGCCCGTGTCGAAGAAGCAGCAGAAGCTCCTGAAGAAGCGCCTCGCCCGCTGACACGACGACGGATGCCGCGGCCTCGGGGCCGCGGCATCCGTGTGTCCAGGCGAGGTCAGCGCGTGAGGATCAGCGCGTCTCCCTGACCGCCTCCGCCGCACAACGCCACCGCGGCCGTGCCGCTCCCCCGCCGCACGAGCTCGTGCACCGCGTGCACGACGAGACGGTTGCCGGACGCCCCGATCGGGTGGCCGATGGCGATGCCGCCGCCGTGCGGATTGACGACGTCGTCGGACAGACCCAGCTCGGCCTGCGACCGGGCCACGACGGCGCCGAACGCCTCGTTGATCTCGACGTGATCGAGATCGGATGCCGCGATCCCCTGCTTCTCCAGCGCGCGGGCGATCGCATGGGCGGGCTGGGCGTGGAGCGAGTTGTCGGGCCCGGCGACCTGGCCGGACGCACCGACCGTCGCCAGCACGTCCCATCCGTACTCCTCCGCGACGGCACGCGTCGTGAGGACGACCGCCGAGGCTCCGTCCGAGATCGGCGAAGCGTTGCCCGCCGTGATCGATCCCCCCTCCGCGAAGGCCGGGCGCAGCTTGCCGAGGACCTCGACCGTCGTCTCCGGGCGGATGCCCTCGTCGGCGGTCACGAGGACCGGCTCGCCCTTGCGCTGCGGGATGGACACCGGAACGATCTCCGCGTCGAACAGGCCGGCCTCTCGCGCCGCGGCCGCGCGCTGATGCGACCGGGCGGCCACGGCATCCTGAGCCTCCCGTGTGATCTCGTACCGGGCGTTCGCGCGTTCGGTGGAGGCCCCCATGCTCTCGCGGTCGTACGCGTCGGTGAGGCCGTCGTACGCCATGTGGTCCAGGACCTCGATCGAGCCATAGGCATAGCCCTCGCGCGAGTTCGTGAGCAGGTGCGGGGCGCGGGTCATGGACTCCATACCCGCGGCCACGACGACGGTCGCGTCTCCGAGGCGGAGCATGCGGGAGGCGTCGATGACCGCGGTGAGGCCCGACAGGCAGACCTTGTTGATGGTCGCGGCGTGGACGTCCCAGCCGATGCCCGCGGCGATCGCGGCCTGCCGTGCCGCGTTCTGCCCGGCTCCGGCCTGCAGCACCTGTCCGACGAGCACGGCGTCGACGGCATCGGCGGGGATGCCGCCGCGCTCCAGGGCGCCGGAGATGGCGGCCGCGCCGAGTTGCACGGCGGTCAGCGGCGCGAGCTGTCCCTTGAGGCGCCCCTGGGGCGTGCGGGCGGCGGCGACGATGACGACGTCGGTGGCGGAGGTCATGCGTTCTGCTCCTCGGGGATGCGGACGGTGAGCGGGGGTTCGGTCGCGGCGACGACGTCGTCGACGGTGACGCCGGGGGCGAGCTCGACGAGCACGAGACCGTCGGGCGTCACGTCGATGACGGCGAGGTCGGTGATGATGCGGTCGACCACACCGCGACCGGTGAGGGGCAGCGAGCACGCGTCGACGATCTTGGGCGAGCCGTCGCGCGCGACGTGCTCCATCAGGACGATGACGCGGGCCGCGCCGTGGACGAGGTCCATCGCTCCACCCGGACCCTTCACCATCTTGCCGGGGATCATCCAGTTGGCGAGGTCACCGGATGCCGAGACCTGCATCGCGCCCAGGATCGCGGCGTCGATCTTGCCCCCGCGGATCATGCCGAAACTCGTGGCCGAGTCGAAGAAGGCAGCCCCGGGCAGCGTCGTCACCGTCTCCTTCCCGGCGTTGATGAGGTCGGCATCCACCGCATCCTCCGTCGGGTACGGGCCGACGCCCAGGATGCCGTTCTCGGACTGCAGCACGACGGTGACGCCGTCGGGCACGTGGTTGGGCACGAGGGTCGGGAGACCGATGCCGAGGTTGACGTACGAGCCGTCGGCGAGTTCGCGGGCGGCGCGCGCCGCCATCTCGATGCGGGTGAGGGCCATGTCAGCGCGCTCCTTCGGTGACGGTGCGCTTCTCGATGCGCTTCTCGATGTCGGGACCGACCTCGACGAGGCGGTGGACGAAGACGCCGGGCAGGTGCACGTCGTCGGGATCGATCTCGCCGGGCTCGACGAGGTGCTCGACCTGGGCGATGCACACGCGCCCGGCCATCGCAGCCAGCGGATTGAAGCTGCGCGCCGCCTTCCGGAAGACGAGGTTGCCGTGGCGGTCGCCCTTCCAGGCGTGGACGAGGGAGAAGTCGGTGGTGATCGCCTCTTCCAGGACGAACTCGCGCGGCTCGCCCTGCACGTCAAAAGTGCGGACGTCCTTCCGGGGCGACGCGACCGCGATGCCGCCCGCGCCGTCGTACCGTTGCGGCAGGCCACCCTCGGCGACCTGGGTGCCGACGCCGGTCTGCGTGTAGAACGCGGCGATCCCGGACCCTCCGGCGCGCAGCTTCTCGGCGAGCGTGCCCTGCGGCGTCAGCTCGAGCTCGAGTTCGCCGGAGAGGAATTGACGCTCGAACTCCTTGTTCTCGCCGACGTACGACGACGTCATCTTCCGGATCCGGCCGGCCCCGAGCAGGATGCCGAGACCCCAGTCGTCGACGCCGCAGTTGTTGGACACGACGGACAGGTCGCTCGTGCCCTGGGCGAGCAGCGCCTCGATGAGGGCGATGGGGTTGCCGGAGAGGCCGAACCCCCCGACCGCGAGCGAGGCTCCGTCGGGGATGTCGGCGACGACCTCGCTCGGCGAGGACCAGGTCTTGTCGATCACGCGGACTCCTTCGTGCAGGGATCGGTGGATTCATCCTGCGCCCGTCCCGCGCCCCCGGTCGCGTCCCTTCTTGCGATGTGGATGCCGAACCGCGTACCGTCCACATCGTGGACACAACCCCGCTCCCCCCGACTCGCGGGAACGTTCCGGGCGCTCAAGCCGTCGCGCGCGCGGCGCACCTGCTCCGACTGGTGACGGCGGCGGGGACGGAGGGGGCCGCGGTGGGCGATCTCGCGCGCCTCGCCGACCTCACACGACCGACGGCGCATCGCCTGCTGTCCGCACTGCGGCAGGAGGGCCTCGTGGACCGCGACGACGCCACCGGCCGGTGGCTGCCCGGTCCCGAGCTGTATCTGATGGGGACGATCGCGGCATCCCGGTTCGACGTGACCTCCCTCGCGCGCGACATCGTGCGCTCCCTCGCCGTCCGGACCGAGGAGAGCGCGTTCCTCTCCGTCCGCCGCGGCGATGAGACCGTCTGCCTCGTCCGCGAGGACGGCAGCTTCCCGATCCGGTCGTTCGTGCTCTCCGAGGGCGTGCGGTTCCCGCTCGGGGTCGCGTCCGCGGGGTTGGCCATCCTGGCGTTCCTGCCGCCGGACGAGGTCGACGCCTACCTCGATCGGCATGACGAGCTGTCCGACCGCTGGGGTGCGGCCCATGCGCCGACGCGCATCCGCTCGCGCATCGCCGACACGAAGGCGCGCGGCTACGCGGTGAACCCGGGCCTCATCGTCGAGGGCAGTTGGGGCATCGGCGCGGCCGTCTTCACCAGTACGGGCGAACCGCAGTGGGCGCTGAGTCTGACGGGGGTCGAGTTCCGCTTCGGCGGTGAACGCCTCGCCGAGCTCGGTCGCCTCCTGCTCGCGCACGCCCACCAGCTCTCGACCAGGATCGCCGGTCGATAATCTATACCCACGTTATATAACAGGGGTATACTTTGAGGAATGACCCGCGACGACGATCTCCAGAGACTGATCCTCGCGGTGCACGCCTTGACGCGCATCGCGGCCATCGACACCAAGAACGACGCCCCCGGTGCGCAGTGGCGCACCCTCACGCTGCTGCGTGACCACGGACCGCAGCGCCTCGGCGACCTCGCCACGCTCAGCCGCGTCTCGCAGCCCGGCATGACCCGACTCGTGCACCAAATGGAGGAGGCCGGGCTTGTCGCCCGCGGCATCCACCCCGACGATTCGCGCGTGAGCGTCGTCTCCGCGACCGACGAAGGGCTGCGCGAGCTGGACCGCTGGTTCGACGCGCTCAGCGCCGCGCTGACCCCCCACGTCGCCGATCTGACGGATGCCGAGTGGGATGCCGTGCGCACCAGCGCCGACGCTCTCGCCGCCCGCGTCGGCCTGCAGCCGGAGGTCGTGCGATGAGCTCCACCCCCAGCATCTGGAAACAGCCCGCTCAGGTCTGGGCCGTGGCGTTCGCCTGCGTGGTGGCGTTCATGGGCATCGGCCTCGTCGACCCCATCCTCCCGGCCATCGCCGAGTCGTTGGAGGCGAGCCCCGTCGAGACGGAGTTGCTGTTCACCAGCTACCTCGTGGTCACCGGACTCGCGATGCTCGTGACGAGCTGGATCTCCAGCCGGATCGGCGCGAAGGCCACCCTGCTCGTCGGACTCGGCCTGATCGTCGTGTTCGCCCTCTTCTGCGCCCTGAGCGGCAGCGTCGACGCCGTGATCGGCTTCCGCGCGGGCTGGGGCCTGGGCAACGCCCTGTTCATCTCGACGGCCCTCGCGACCATCGTCGGTGCCGCCTCGGGCGGAAGCTCCGCCGCGATCATCCTGTACGAAGCCGCCCTGGGCCTCGGCATCGCCGTCGGCCCCCTCCTCGGCGGCATCCTCGGCGAAGCCAGCTGGCGGGGACCCTTCTTCGGCGTGGTCGTCCTCATGGCGATCGCGTTCGTGGCCGTTGCGGTGCTGCTGCGCGGACCGTCGCCCGCCCGCACACCGATCCCGTTCAGCGCCCCGTTCCGCGCCCTCGGGCGTCCGGCGCTCGCGATCCTGGCCGCAACCGCGCTGTTCTACAACATCGGCTTCTTCACGCTGCTGGCGTTCTCGCCGTTCCCGCTCGGCTTCGGCGCGATGGGGATCGGACTGACGTTCTTCGGCTGGGGCCTGGCGCTGGCGATCACCAGCGTGTGGGTGGCTCCCCTGCTCCTGCGCCGGATGCGGTTGACCTCCGTGCTGCTCGTGGCCCTGCCGCTGTTGGCGGCGGACCTGCTCGTCGCGGCCTTCGTCGTCGGCTCGGCCCCCGGACTGGTGGCCTGCATCATCGTCGGCGGCCTCGTGCTCGGCATCGTCAACACCGCGCTCACCGAGGCGGTCATGGAGGCGACGGACCTCCCCCGCTCGGTCGCGTCGTCGGCGTACTCGGCGGTCCGGTTCCTCGGCGGCGCCGTGGCCCCGCCGCTCGCCGCGTTCCTGTGGCACGCCGTCAGCGCGGGAGCGCCGTACATCATGGCGACCGTCTCGGTGTTGATCGCGGCCGCGTGCGTGCTGTTCGGTCGCCGCGCGCTCGCGCACATCGATCAGGCGCACCCGACCGCTGCCGACGAAGGGGCTGCCGTCCTCGTGGGCGACGCGGCCTGACACCCGCACGCGACGAGCGCCCGGTCACCGACATCGTGTCGGCGGCCGGGCGCTCTCGCGTGGATCGGGTCAGTCGCGCACGCGTCGACGCCGAAGGACGATCGTGACGATCCCACCCGCGATCAGCGTCACGATGCCGATCCCGATCGCGGTCGCGACCGAGGGCGCGCCGGTCGAGGCGAGCCCCGCGGGAGACGCCGCGGCGGCGGATGCACTCGCGCTCGGCGTCGGCGTGGAGGTCGTCGTCGGCGATGCGGTGGGCTCGGGCGTCGCTGTGGGCTCCGGCGTCGCCGTGGGCTCGGTGGTCGGAGTTGAAGTCGGGGTCGGGGTCGGAGTGGGAGTCGGCGTGGGGTCCGGCTCCGCGAAGAGTTCACGGACGACGTCGGCCGCATGACCGGCCGCGAAGACCGCACCGGACGCGTTCGGGTGGAGGGCACCGATCTTGACTCCGCCGAACGGCAGTCCGCTCACGGGGATGCTGTCGGGCGACAGCGTGAGGCTGATGCCGTTGACGTAGGAGTCCGCGGGGGTGCACGGGCTGTGCGCCACCGAGTCGGCGAGGAGCGACACGTAGGTCGCCCCCGCCGCCTGCGTCGCCGCGGACATGGCGTCGTCGAGGTACACCTGGGTGTCGTGCAGGAGCGCAACGTCGACGTCGGTGTACGGGTAGGCGTTGGCCCGGAACCCGAGCCCCTGGAACAGTCCGGAGTAGCAGCCGGCGCTCGGGGTGTGAGCGGCGTCGGGGGCGAGAGCGGGGTAGCCGATCACCACGATCTTCGCGTTCGGCGCCCGCGTCTGGATCGTGGCGATCGCGGACTCGAGTGCCGGGGCGACCGTCTGGTCGACCTGCGTCTCGAGCGTGTTGACGGGGCCCGCGGGCGTGTCGACGACGAACTGCTCCCGGCACGTCGCATGCGTCTGCCCGTCGATGCTGCCCGCCACAGGCCCCACCGCGGAGAGCGCGACGCACATCTGACCGATGTTCCAGAAGCCGAGATCGTTGCCGCCGATGGTGAGCGTCACCAGGGCCGTGTCGGCATCCAAGGAGTCCGACTGCGCCGGAGCGGTTCCGCCGGCAACGGCCTGGGGAGTGTCGACGACGTTGGCGATCACGGCGCCGCCGCACGAGCGGTCGGTGAGGGAGAAGCCGAACTGAGCGGCGAGGAGGTGGGGGTAGTTCTGGTCGGACTGGTCGCAGCCCTGCGCGGGCTGGGTCGACGAGAGGGGCAGCCCCCACGCGGCAGCGTACGAGTCACCCAGGGCGACGTACGAGCGGCCGGTCAGGTCGGGGACGGCGGCGGCCGCCGGATTACCGGCGACGAGGAACGCCGAGAGGGCGAGGGCGACCAGGGCGGCACCGGAAACAAAGAGACGACGCATTCGGCCGACGGTAGGCGCATGCCGCGCCACGACACCGGAATCCGGCCTGCAGCCCGGCGAAGTTCACCCGGCTGCTTGACGACACCGCCCTCGCGCGTCGCCCGGGGTCACAGGCTCCCGACGACCGCGCGCGCGGCCACGGCGACCTCGCGGGCCCCCTCCGCCGACATCACGATCGAGTAGTGGTCGGTCCCCTCGCAGCGCCGTGCATCTTGCAGTCCGGGCACGTCGCGCCGCACGCGGGCGAGATCGGGGTAGAGCGGCGGGAGCTCACCCCTCAGCCCGCGTTCGGCGGCCAGCAGCACGGTGGGTCGCGGCATCCGGTCGAGGGCCCGGGTGATGTCGTCGCCGGTGTTCTGATCGAGCGAGTCGGCCTCGACGGTGGCCGGCGATGTGGCGGGCCGCCACCCCGACTCCGTCTCGATCAGGTCGTAGGCGAAGTACTCGTCGAGCAGGGGGTCCTCCCGCCCCACGAACGCCGGATGCGACCGCCAGAAGTCGCGATAGGCCGCGGCATCCCGGAAGCGCATCTCGAGACGCGCCGCCGTGGGGCCGAGCACATGCCGGATCGCTTCGCGGGGCGGCATCCCCGGTGGAAGATCCAGGGGCAGTCCCCCGTCGACGAGAACCACCGCCGCTGCCCGCTCAGGATGACGGTCGGCGAACACGGCCGACACGAACGCCCCCATGGAATGCCCGACGACGAGCGCGCGCTCGACGCCGGCGGCATCCAGGACCGCGGCGAGGTCGTCGGCGTGCGCGGCCATCCCGAACGGCCCGCCGACCGGGGCGCTGCGACCCCGCCCGCGGAGATCCGGGGCGATCAATCGGACGTCCGAAGTCTCACGCGCCACCCACATCCACGCGAGGTGCGAGGCCGTGACCCCATGCACGAGGAGCCACGGGAGGCCGTCGGCATCCGGATGCCACTCCCCCGCGTGCAGCGCCCCTCCGGCGACCGGGACGTCGAACGTGCGTGCGGTCACGACTCGGCCCGGACGGCGCGCTCGAGGCTCGCCCACAACTGCGCGAACCGGGCGTTCCAGGGACTCGCGAACACCCCCGCCTGCCAGCGGCGGTGCACCTCGTCGAGGTCGACCCATTCCGCTTCGCGCACTTCCTCCGGGTCCACCACGACGGCCGGCTCTCCGTCGACGTGGACGGTCCACAGATCGAACAGCGCCCGCTCCTCGATCACCCGCCCGACCAGGACCAGGTCATCCGGAAGGACGGAGATCCCCACTTCTTCGTCGAGCTCCCTGATCGCGCCGCGGCGACTCGATTCTCCGCGCAGCGCGCTCCCCGCCGGGAACTCCCATGCGAGCGGATAGTCCTTGCCCTCGGCCCGCAGACTCACGAGCACCCGACCGGTGGATGCCACCACGCACACGGATGCCACGATGTGGAACGACCCGGCCGGCACCGGCCCGTCGCCCCTCCGGTGGAGCGTTCCGGTGGGTGTCCCCTGGACGTCGGTGACGTCCCACATCTCGTCGTCGGCCATGCCGCCATCCTCGCGCCGCGGCGATGGAATCGCGAGGTGCACCACACGGCGACACGAAACAGGCCCCCACCCGCGAGGGTGAGGGCCTGTCGGTGCACCCCCTGGGACTCGAACCCAGAACCCACTGGTCTCCCCGGTGCGAGAACTGTAGAGATGGCGCGTGATGCGGTGGAGCTTGTTCCGCGAATTTTCGGCATCTTGTACCCGCTTCATGAGCTGAAACGTCACGCAGCTAGACGCGGTATTCCGAGGTCATCTTGCAAGAATCTTGCATGGTCTACGCATTGGACTGGTCACTCCAACCATCGCAGAGTCTCGTCTGAGACCCATGCTTCTAGCCCATCCGCCGTGACCTCGACCTCTGCCTCCAACGCCACAGTCGCTGTGAAGTCGACTCCGATCATGGGGTCGTGCAACTCGCCGTAATTCCACTCCACAAAATCGCCGTACTCCTGCACATACTCGTCCGTACGCATCCAACCCGAAATTGTGATGTCTGCGGTTGCGGTGAGACTCGTCGGCGGGATGCCCTCGGCCCTCTCGATTGTGATTGAGTCCACGGCCACCACCACCCCCTCCTCGATTCCGTATGGCAAGTGGGCCTCGCCCGCGACATCCACACCGGCCCAGGTCTGCCCGTCGAAGGCGGCGAGGTGGTCGATTACCGCCTGACGGATCAACCCGTCCTGCTCGGTCAGCAGATCTCTGCGCTCATTGACTCTGATGAGGGCCGTTGCGAACTGCGTCACGACCTCCAGACGGTCTGTGTCGAAGCCCCCGTCTTCAATTTCCTGAAGGAGATCGGGCGCAAGTGCGTCACCCTTCACAAAACCGGAATCCGCTGTCATGAAGAGAACACGGTCCTCATCCTCGACCGACGCCAGAAGCTCGATCAACCCGTGCCAGATAATCGTGTCGCGTAATCCGGTGGACTGACCCCCTTGCAGCCGACTAGGGAGCCGCCGTTCGATCTCGCGCGACACCAACTCCTGGCTCTCAACCTGGGGCCAATCGAGCACTTTGCATGCGGAACTCGCGAGGAGAGGCGCGAGTGCCCGATTGCCCGCGAGGGCGACCTGAGTCATGAGGTGAGCGAGAGCACTCTCCGCACCGGGAGCCGAAACACCGAACCGACGCTCTATCCCCCGGACATAGCCGTCCATTTCTCGTGCCGACCTCTCGGTCTGTTCCCGCACTTGCCTTTGCGCTTCAGCGAGAACCACGGGAGACAGAGCGACCTCGACCTGACCCTCCAGCAGCGCCCCCACAAGCTCACGGCTGTTGGATCTGAGCATCAGCAAGTCCGCGTGAAGCGCGTTGGTATCTGGATAGAGAATCAGCACGGAATCATCCTGGCTCGTAGTTGCAGCTAACTCGAATATTTCTCAGGTTGCAGCTGGCACAGCCCCGCGGGCGGAAACGCAGCACGACGCGCCGACCGGCTGGGCGATACCCCTCGCGTCCGGCGTATTCTGAGCACCTGGACCCCGGCGAGCGCGACCCGGGGCCGCACCTCCTCGACACTGAGCATCGACTCCAGTTGAGCAAGGGCCGAAGCGCGGGACCACAGGTCCCCTTCTGCCCCGTACATGGCGAAAGCCGCCCCTGACGACCAATCAAACGGGCGGCTCCCGCTGGAGTCCTGCTATGACCAGCGTACCCCTGCGCTCTCCTGCCCGCGTATCGTTCGATACCCCCTTGCGCGGGGTGGCTCCCTCTCTTGATTGCTCATTAGAGGCACAAAACACGCTCTCCGACGCCCTGGAGATCAAGCGCTTCATCTCCGAGTTCTCAACTCTCCCCAAGCTGAGGTCGTGCGGCACCGTCTACTTGAAGCAGCATCACAAGTGGAATCGGTGCGATCACGCTCTCTGCTCCTCGTGCTCGCGACAGCGAGCCCATGGGCGGGCCGCGATCCTGCACAGTCTCTCCGACGACCACGCCGAGATCATGACTCTGACCCTCAGCCTGGCCAGCACCCCCACGACGCCCCTCGTGGACCTCTGGGACGCTCTCGATGCCCTTCGGTCCCGATGGGTCGGGAGCCACTGGCTCCGCTCCCAGATCGACGGCTGGCGCTGGAGCATGGAACTCACCCACGCCTACAACGGCTGGCACCCACACCTGGCGTTCGTCCTATTTTCTAGAAAGACCCTCAGCCCCGCCGACTACGACAGGTTGCAGACTGACAGCGCGACCCGCTGGGCCACCATGGCATCCAAACTGGGCCACCACGCCGAGGCGGACGTGCAGATCTTGGCCAAGGTCACCCGTACGAGCGGACGCGCCGTCCGATACGCGACTAAGGGGATGATCGCGAGCCCGAAGCACAGCACGACGCCGGGGACCATCGTCCGGCGTGCAGCACGAGGTGACGCCGACGCCGCCGACCTCTGGGGGGAGATCGAGTCCGCATCCGTGGGGCGGCGCTTCCAAGGCACGGGCGGCAGCCTCCGCAAGGCCCGCAGCTCACCCCCTGGACCCCTCGTACGTGCCCACAGCGTCAACGGCGTTTAGCTGCAACTGTCCTAAGACCCACGCCTACAGGCGACGATCTCGAAAACTTCCCGCATATTGCGCCATCCGAGGTAGCTAGGGGCCGATATGACAGGACGTGAAGACCATTCAGACTCGGGCGAACGGCGCGCCAGTGTGCACCGTGTGTTCCTCGCCCCATGCCGACGCGATTCGCGACGGCCTGTCTTCAGGCGAGTCGGCTACCTCCCTCGCGCAGCGCTTCGGAGTCTCGGTAGATGCCCTGGGCCGTCACCGCCGCGCCGGTCATGACGCCGCCCGCCTAATCGTGATTGACCCCGACACCGCCGCCCTCGGGCTCATCGACAGCACCGTCGATCTTCTCCGCATGGCTCGCACCGCCTCCGAGATCGAGTACAGCCGGGGTAACCACCGTCTCGGCGCGCAGATCAGCGACAGCGCCCTCCGGGCAATTGGCACCCTCCGCGATCTCGGCATCGACTCTGACTCGATCACCGCTGACATCGCGGACGCCAAGGATGCCCGCCGCCGCGCCTACAGGCTCGCTAAGGCCTTCGATGACCTTGTGGACGCGCACCCCGAGCTGGCCCCCGAACTGGCCGAGTACGCCGAGGCGCGAGGTCTTCCCGAAGTCGCCGCCCTCCTTCGCGACGAGCCCGAGGCGGTGACGCAATCGTGACCGACCGCGACGTGGACGACATCCGTCGTCGTGCCGACGCACTCACCGAGGCGATCCAGGCCCACCCCGAGCGCATGTCTAAGGTCCGAGCCCCGGCTGCGGATCTCTTCCGCACAATCGACGCCGCGCTGGCGACAGAAACCAACTGAACCCGAGGAGAAGGACATGACCATGGACACCGACGACGGCTACGACGACCTCCTGGCCGAGCCCACGCCAACCGGCCCCTGGAGCCCCGGAGAGTGGGTCACGATCTTCGGCACCATCACGGCGAACTTCGGCGTTCCGTTCCTCGACATTTCCAAGGTCTATGCACGCGGTGACGTTGTTCAGATCACCGAGGCGACGATCCAGCACCAGGGCTACCTCCTCACGCTGGCCGACGACGAGCAGGCGCAGCTCAACCGATGGGGAGAGGTTCGCATCCGTCGCGGGCGTCACGAGATCGAGCGCTGGACCAAGCCGGGCGATCCGATCTGGACCATCGAGCACTCTGAGGCCCGCCGCGTCGCTCTTGCCGTGGTTGATCACGACGAGCGGAACGCCGCCCTCCGCGCCGTGCGTGATCGTTTCGGCGCGGCTCCCTCCGCCGACAGCGCCTTCTCATACAAGGATCTGGCCGCAGAGCGTCGCGCCTCCGACGACGCCGCCCTCCGCCGCACCCACGGTCGCCACACGTACGCGAGCAGCTGACCATGACCACCAACAACGGGATCAGGCGAGCACGCTCGACGCACCTCGTGGCAGCGCTCCTCGACCTGGGAAACGTGCCCGCCGCGGTTGTGGACCGCGCCGCCGACGACCTGTCACCCGACATCGCGACGGATCTCGTGTTCATGGCCTCCGAGCACGCCGCGATGACTCGTGCGGGCGACTACCTCGACAAGGCACGAGCCCGGGCACGAGCAGCCGGGGACCGCCGACCGGTCGCACTCGCGTACGGGTCCGACCGTCAGACGGGGCGCATTGAACCCCTCGTCCTCATGACTGCCGAGGACTTTGCCCGCCTCGTCGCGCGAGTGGCCGACGCCGAGGAGGTCGCAGCGTGACCGACCCGCATCCGCGCGTCATGGACGAGATCAGCGTGCCGACCGGCCCAAAAACGCTCAGGATCGGCGCACTCACCATCCCGGCCCCCGCCGACGCGACCTTGGCAGCTGGGCCCTCCGGACTGACATACATGCTGACAGGCGGTCGCGTCCACTGTTTCTCGCCCCGAGGCCAAGAGATCAGCGTGCCTCCGACCATCCAGGCACCCCTACGCCGCAGCTACTTCCCCTAACTTCACAGACCGCCCGTCGTGAGTCGAGACACGACGGGCACAGGGACCCGGTGTCGGCCCAACCCTTCTCCTGGGAGCGGCCCGTTTCACGGCACCCGACGCCGGGTCCCCCTAAATGGGGCGCTGCCTTTCGCGCCCCGCCGTCCCCGGGGAGCGCTCGCCCGGACCCGTGAACGCTGGCGCGTCCGCACGGGAGCCTGGAGATTCTGCCCGGGGACGGCCCCCTCGATATGTTCGTCAAATGACTTCCAAGACCAGACCTTCTCGGAACGAGTTCGGGCGGAATCGGGGAGCAAAGTGGCTACATTCCGCCGTCGCGGCTCTCATCTTCGGCCTTGCACTTCGAGGAGTGATGGCGATCTTCTCGGGTGTCTCGCAGCCCGCACACAGCAGCCCGACCGCCCCCGCGCCTCGCGCGCGCTGGGTGGTCCTGATTTGGGTCACTGCGTTTTGCGGGCTCCTGATCGGTTTCCTTTTGCGGCAGTTCACGGGGCTGGACTATGCCTTTTACGCGGTCCTCGTCGGACTCCTTGCAACAGTGCTTGGCGTAGGAACCAGCAACGCTTTCACTCCCCCCGGAACAGCGCCCTACAAGGCCCCGATTCAGCGCTTCACTGCGTTTGCTGCGGTCTTTGCCCTCGGAGTGTCACTGCCTGGAATCTCGCCCACGTGAAGTCCGGGCAGAGTCTCGAATCCAAGGATTTGAGACGAACGCCGATCACACCGCGGCGAGCGCCGCGCGAGGTGTTGCAATTGCCTCAAAACTTGTCTCTGCTACTTATCTCAGAAGTCGCGTAACAGATACAGTATGAGACATGACCACTTCGAAGAGCTTCGGGTACATCCGCGTTTCGACCCTCGCGCAGAACTTGGACCGTCAGACGGATGCTCTGATCGGCGCGGGTATCGACGCATCCGACATCTACAGCGACAAGATTTCAGGCGCGAGGCAGAGCCGCCCCGGCCTGGATGACCTCCTGTCACGTGTGCGACCGGGCGACTCGATCACCGTCGTGTCCCTGGATCGCCTGGGCCGCAGCGCGCTCCACGTGCTCAGCACCATTGCAGACCTCGAAGACAAGGGCGTCGAGGTCATCTCGTTAAAGAAGGGTGAGAACTTCGCCGGAGCCACCGGCAAGCTCATGCGCGGACTCATGGCCCTGGTGGCTGAGTGGGAGCGCGACATGAACGCCGAACGCGTCGCAGAGGCACGCGCCGCGAAAGCCGCACGCGCCAAGACCGGCGAGCAGGTCGCGGGACGACCCCGAACCGCCATGAGCGACGCGAACGTCCGCCAGGTGCGCAAGCTGCGAGCCAAGGGCCGCACCGTGGCCGAGATCGTCAAGCTGACGGGTATCTCGCGCGCCTCTGTCTATCGAGCCCTGGGCACCACCGACGCCAAGTAGACCGAGCGGCGGCGAGTCTCCACCGGCCCCTCAGCAACGCGCACAGCGCCTCTGGGAGGCTTTTCATGCACGAGTAGGTAGCTCTCCACGTCGAGCAAGCATCCCCGCGCCCTCCGAGGCCATGTCGATCATGTAGCCCGGATCGATACGAACGGCGGCGACAAACTCCCTCGTGAGGCTGTCCAGCCACGCGGCGAGCGCTGGATTGGTGGTGGCCATCTTGGCTCGCGCCTCGCACCGCCGACCGCAGAATTTCACTGCGAACCTGGCGAGCGCATACGACGCACCGCATTCTGGGCAGACGAGCGGCGTCGAGGTGGGGGCGTCGGGCATGCTCCGAGGCTACGACCTCACCCCGCCACCCCCTCGTAATCGGCGTTGTCACCCTCAAACGTCACCCTGGACTCTCGACCCGCGCAGGAGGCGGCATTCTCGAACTCCGCGAGGGCGTCGCACATGACCGAGGAATCCGCCGTTCGATACCAACGCGCACAGGAGACCGCGACCTGCGCCAGCAGTTCGAGATCAGCCCCGGCGACCGCGCGTAGCTCCTCGATCACGGGGGCGGGACTGCCCACGAGCAGGTTTCGCGCGATGATCGCGCTCAGACGCACGTCCAAGGCAGTGCGAGGTGTAAGGCGTCGCGAGGGCACGCCTGCACGATAGGTCAGGCCTCCGACGCCCGGGCTCCAGCCTCGCGGAGCGCCTGCGCCACGTCCGGGGGTATCGAGTTCACAAGGCGAGCTTCATGCGCGGGGTTGACGAAGGGACCGGGGGTAACGCCGACCCAGGCATGCAAGGACTTGGACCACGCTTCAACTGCCCTCTGAACGGTCAGCCCGATGAGCCGAGCGGAGGTATCGGGGCGATCCCAAGTAGAGACCGCGTGTACCTGCTCCCCGTGCGCCATCCCAGACAGGCCCGCGTACAGCCCGGCAAGCGAAGGGATTTCCGCGTCGATGCGCTGCGTGTATTGAAACCCGGTCTTTGCCTCTGTCCTTCCGACCCTGACGGTTGAGATGTCATCGAAGACAATCTGGCCGCGCGTGCGCGGAACTACATGGACCCGCTGTGTCTTCAGGTATCCGATGAGTTCGTTCTTCAGTTCTTTGAACCGCTCCGCGTCCTTGTCGAGCGTGTTGGCGATGCCTTTGTCAAAAGCTCGGAACATTGCTGCGTAAGCGCGCGCGGCGCGTTCGTCCGTGTTTGCCTCCGCCGACAGTAGCCAGGACGAGTTCGCAGCCACCTCGACAACCGCGCGGGCGACCGCAACGGACGGAAGCGCGAAATAGGTTTCGTTCACTAACAGGACGTTGAGCCCCTGGAGGTTCGCCACGAGAGCGTTGCCCAAGGTCTCGACGTGGGTCAGTCGGTAGTCCATGGCCAGCTTGTGCGAACCGCTCCGCACCGCGGCCATGTCCGCCCCTAGCGGACTGGAGAGTGAGGCTCTCTCGATTCTGTCACTCAGCTTCTCCATTGATGCGTCCGCGTGATTTAGGCACTGCCGCACAATGGCCACCGCAGCGGCGAGCGCCATCTGAAAGTGAGGATTTCCAACCTCGCTTCTCATCAGACACAGGCGTTATCGAACACCCGTCACCTCCGACACGCGCTGCCAACAGACGAACTGGCGCATGCCCCGAATGGGAGGATGCGGCTGTGTTCGTACCGCTCACGATAATCGCAGCCTCCGTCAGTTCTGAACCAGCTTCGGTCACGGTGGACCCGCTCGCGCTCTACGTCCTCCCCTTGGCGCTGGCACTGCTGGGAGTTGTCGGGGTCGCCATCGGCGCGTGGATTTCCGCCCGCTCCGCGCTTCGCAGTCGTCTCATCGACATGAACGCGAAAGAAGCCGAGGCCGAACGCGAGTTCGGCGTGCGCGCAGTCGCGGCGGTCACGGACCTCGGCATCGCCACGCATCATCTCATCGAGGACTTGCAAACGCGGGGCGCGGAGCTGGCGCGGGGCGCAAAGGGCCAACCTGTCTCCGTGCTGCTTACGCTCGACCCTGCTCGGATGGCGCGGGTGACCGAACTGACAGACACGTGGCGGGCTGTACTCGCGGAGTCTCAGTTCTATACGGCAGGAGCCCTTGCGGATGCGCTTCGAGATTTCGACACCCAGAGAGACGTGGTGGTTCGAATGGTGAACGCGGCGGGCACCCCGCAGGACCTCGAAGAGGCCATGAAGGAGTGCGATGCGTTCCGAGACTTCTACGCTCGCCAGGTCTACCTGCGGCTCCAGGTGGAGAAGATGCGCGGGCGCGCTCGCATCTATCACCTAGCGCACGTTCGGCGTCTTCGCCACCTTGCGAGGTCGCTGACCGACGACCTTCAACGGGAGATGATCACTGGGGAGAAGTTGGCTCGCATCGCTCAGGCTGAGCGAGTGTTGCGCACCAGCAAGCCGGGCTAGGGCCTGTGGAGTACCGCGCAGATGGACAAAACGACTTGTGTACGCTCGCCCTCGTGGACGGGCTGGACACTCCGAATTGCACGGTCTGCCTCGTTTCGGCCGGAGTCGTTCGGACCTGCCATCGATGCCCAGCGTTGCCCGTCCTGCCGGGCCGTCACAGCACCGTGAGAGCCCCGCCCCGGCACCCTCTCAGGTCGCGTCACGCTCTCCCTCGTCCAGCCACGCCTGAATCGCGCTCTCGCGGTAGCGGATGCGCCCGCCCGCGCGAATGTAGGTCGGGCCGGTTCCGCGATACCGCAGCTGGGCGAGCGCGGCGACGCTACGTCCCAGGTAGGCGGCGGCGTCAGTCGGCGTCAAGAGTCGATCACTGTTGTTAAGGTGCGTCACATGGTGTTCTACGCAGTTGCAGCCGGGAAAACTAAGGGATGAGCCAGAAAGTTTGGATCACCGACCGGTGGTTCTACACCGACGGGCCTCGCATAGGACAGAAGAAGCCGACTCACGGCGACGGCTCGCGCTGGATGGTGCAGTACTACGAAACCGTGAATGGCGAACGCAAGATGCGCAGCCGCAGCTTCCCGAAGAAGGTCGATGCGGAAAGCTTCAAAGCGAGCACGGAGAATGCGCTACGCGAGGGCTCCTACGTCTCAGATGAGATCCGCAAGAAGACCGTGGCCGATGCCGCCGCCGCCTGGATCGCCAGCAAGAAGAAACAAAAGCCCGCGAGCTTGGCGAAGTACGCCGACGCGGTAGAGAACTATGTGCTCCCCCGGTGGGGCTCGACTCGCCTAGACGCCGTCACACGCACCGACATCGACCAGTGGGTGTCTGCCCTTATGGACGGCTCCGCGCCCCGCAGAGAGGGCATGCAAGGCTCCGCGAAGGGGCTCGCACCGGCCTCGGTCGCGGCAGTAAAGAACCGGCTGAACTCCGTGCTCCTCCATGCCTTGCGTGAAGGGTGGATTTCCCGTAATCCAGCGTCCGGCGTGGAATCCCCGCGCATCGAGTCGGACCCCATCGTGTTCCTGACCTACCCCGAGCTGGAACGTCTGATCGACGCAGCGCGAATCGTCGCGACCGACCAGGACGCGCTCATGATCGCCGTCATGGGCAACATCGGACTTCGCCCCGGAGAGGTGGTCGCCCTTCAGGTCGGAGATGTCCTACTAGATCGCCGTCGCATCTCGATCTCGCGCACCGTGACGACCGACGCGGGCAACAAGCCCGTCTTAGGCACCAGCACGAAGACCCCGGCTGGGTCGCGCCTCGTCCCGATTCCTCCCCATCTCATTGAAGATCTCAGAACGCAGCTCGGCAAGCGTCGCTCTACCGCCCCCGCGTTCCCCAACAGCGTCGGCAACGTCGAGTCGCTCTCTAACTGGAGGAACCGTGTGTGGTCGAAGGCGAAGGCCGCAGCTGACGCCCCCGAGAAACTAACGCCGAAGGGCCTCAGGCACACCGCGGCGTCGCTGGCCGTCGCTGCGGGAGCCGACGTTCTGATGGTGCAGCGCATGTTGGGTCACGCCGACGCGAAGGAGACTCTGAACACCTACGCCAAGCTGTTTCCCGACCGCATGGATGAGGTCACCGCCAAGATGACGAGGGCCCGAGATAAGGCGCTTCGGAGAGCCTCGTAGCAGTAGTCATCTTGCAGAAATCTTGCATCGGCCCAAGTATGCAGAACGCCCCTCACCTAAAGAGTCCAGGTGAGGGGCGATTTCTGGTGCACCCCCTGGGACTTGAACCCAGAACCCACTGATTAAGAGTCAGTTGCTCTGCCGATTGAGCTAGAGGTGCGTTCCGTTCGGCCCGGAAAACGCGTTCCGAACCGAGGAATTACGTTACCAGGGTGACGCAGGCTCACCAAATCGGCTCAGGCTCGCCGTCTATCCTGGTCGCGTGTCCCCCATCGATGAGCCGCTCTCGAGTGCCGCGTCCGTGACTTCCGACCCGTCGCTGCGCGACGACCTCGCCCTCGCGCTGCGTCTCGCCGACGCCGCCGACGCCGTCGCCATGGCGCGGTTCGACGCGGCCGATCTGCGGATCGACACCAAGCCCGACCGCACTCACGTGACCGAGGCCGACCTCGCCACCGAGCGCGCGATCCGCGGGAACCTGGATGCCGAGCGCCCCGACGACGCGATCCTCGGCGAGGAGTACGGGACCTCCGGAGACACCGCGCGCCGATGGGTCATCGATCCGATCGACGGCACGCACAACTACATGCGCGGCATCCCGGTGTGGGCCACGCTCATCGCGCTCACCGTCGACGGCGTGCCGCAGGTCGGCGTCGTCAGCCAACCCGCGCTGGGACGCCGGTGGTGGGCGGCGACCGGCCTCGGCGCGTGGACCAACGGCCGCGACGGCGAGCCCCGTAGCATCCGCGTGTCCGGCGTCGACGACATCGCGCACTCCAGCATCAGCTTCCAGAGCATCGAGCAGTGGGACGACGTCGACCTCGTCCCGACGCTCGAACGCCTGGCACGCGCCGTGTGGCGCGACCGCGGGTACGGTGACGCGCTCCCGTACATGTGGCTGGCCGAGGGCCGACTCGAGCTCGTCGCCGAGTTCGGCGTCAAGGAGTACGACATCGCCGCGATCGCGCCCATCGTGCGCGAGGCCGGCGGCCGGTTCTCGGCGTTCGACGGTTCCGACCGGCTCGACGCGGAGTCGTCGCTCGCGACGAACGGCGTTCTGCACGACGACTTCCTCGCCTTCCTCCACGCGGAGGACACCCCGTGACGCGGCGGACCCTCGCCGCAGCGTCGGCGGCACTCCTGACAGCGATCGCGCTCGCCGCGTGCGCCCCGAGCACGGCAGCCGCCCCCAGCGCGACCCCGATCATCCTCGAGGGCGGTCCGACCTCGACGCCGGACGCGTCCCCCACCGACGAGTCCGACGCCGGGACGACCGACCCGACGTGCGAGACGATCATCCTCTCCTCGACCGCCGCCGACTTCGAGAGCATCGGGTGGAAGCCGCAGAGCGAGCCCCTCCGCGTCGGAGCGACGGAGGTGCCCGACGGCATCCTGTGCAAGTGGAGCGACGGCTCTGCGACGGCCGCGGGCGTCCAGATGTTCGGCTGGGCGCCGATCGACGCCACCGCCGCCGACAAGGCGGAGGACGATCTCGTCGCCTCGGGCTGGAAGCGGGAGGATGGCGCGAACGGCGAGGTCTACGTGACCGAGAATCCCGACTGGCTCGCGGGGCGCGGTGCGGACGGCTACGGCATCACGTATCTCTTCGGCGACGGCTGGGTGAAGGTGGCCGACACGAAGCAGAGCCTGGTGCTCATCGACTGGCCGCAGGGTCAGCGGTAGGGATTCACCGCGTCGACGGATCCGGATGCCGCGTGCCCCTGGTCCCACGCGTCGCCTCGCGCTTCGCGCTCGCGCCAGATGCCGTCGAGCCGCAGCACGCGCTCGGCGAGGGCGACCCAGTCGTTCCACGACCCCGCGGGCACGGAGACGCCGTCGGAGGCGACGGCGCGCCACGCCGAGGAATCGGCATCCGGGTCGAGCTGGAACGGACCGACATCGATGCGCTGGGTGCGGGGATCGGGCATCCTCCGACGCTAGGTCGCCGGCGCGGTGGGCGGCAAGCGGTCGCGTAGGCTCGACCCTCGTGGCTATCGGCGCGACCATTCACACCTTCACGGTGCAGCTCTCCGACGTCGATCGCGGCGTGTACGAAGAATTGCAGCTGCGGGTTGCCCGGCATCCATCCGAGACCGACCCGTACATGCTCACGCGCGTCCTGGCCTACTGCCTCGAGTACGAGGAGGGCATCGCCTTCAGCGAGGGCGTCGCCGCGACCGACGAACCCGCCGTCTCGGTGCGGGATCTCACCGGCGCACTCGTGGCCTGGATCGAGGTGGGAGCCCCGGATGCCGCCCGCCTCCACGCCGGCAGCATGAAGGCCGAGCGGGTCGCCGTCTACACCCACCGCGACCCCGAGAAGGTGGCCGCGCCATGGGCCGGCAAGCGCATCCACCGCGGTGACGAGGTGCTGCTGCACTCGTTCGACCCGGGATTCGTCGAGCGGATGGCGGGCGCGATCGAGCGCCGCAACACCGCGACCCTCACCCGCACCGAGGGTCGCGTCTACCTCGAGTTCAACGACGCGTCCGGCGAGAGCGACGTGCACACGCGGTCCGCGGCATAGATCCGAAGGTCGCCGCATCGATAGCCTGGTCGCCGAAGCCGACCAGCATTCATCGACGTCGGCAACACTTCTCGCGATCCGGAGGATCCCCTTGGACGACCTCGTCATGGAGATAATGACCCTCGCACAGCGCGGCGAGGCCGAGATGGGATCTGGAGTCTCTGAGCAGGAGATAAGCGAGGCAGAGTCACTCCTCGGGTCTTTCCCGCCCGACTTCCACGTCTACCTCCGGACGTTCGCGTGGATGTCGATCGGGAGCAGTGAATTCTTCGGACTCGGTCCCGACGTCGAGTACCCGTCGATGCTGGTCACGCAGGCGACGCTTCACGAACGCGCCGACGGCGGGCTCCCGTTGGACATGATCACGTTCTTGAACAATGGAGCTGGAGATCTGGCGTGCTTTCGCGGTCACCCGGACACCGACGACGTGGGAGCGGTCTACTGGTTCCTGCATGAGACCCGTGAACTCGAAGCGACGGGTCGGACGTTCACCGAATTCGTGCGCGAGTGCATCGACTGGGTCCTCGACGAATCGAATTCGTGATGGTCACGGCCACCCGCGCGGGGAGCCCGGTGACCGATCTGCCCTGCACAAGGACTCACGCCCCGAGGGCATAAAGCAGAAGACCGCCCCGTGGGGCGGTCTTCCGTACTCCGTCGGTGTGACGATGGTTCGTGGAGCTGGGGGGAATCGAACCCCCGTCCAACGCTGGGTCTCCGCGTTTTCTCCGGGCGCAGTCTGTGCAGACGTTCTGCTCGGCCCCGACCTTTGTCACAGACACCTAAGTCGACAGGCCCAGTCCGGGAAAAGTCCCGCGTGACGTCCGGACGCCGTCACACAGCAAGACCCCTAAATGACGCCAGGATCCGTGGCGGGGTCACACACGGTCTGACGGACTATCGGGCTCGCTTACGCAGCGAGGGCGAAGTCAGTGCGCTTGGTTTCGGCACTTATTGTTTTGCAGGGAGCGTTTACGAGATAACCCCACATCCTCGGCCCGCTTCTCGCAGGTTCGCAGGCGCTGTCGAAACCGATCAGCCCCGGGAACTCCGTGTAGGAGCGACCATCGTCACACTGTGGAATTGCCATCCTCGGATGCCGAAGCACCCGAGCATCACAGACTACAACGGATCGCGCCCCTGGGCCATTCCCGGCCTCTCCCCTAGGCTCGCCGCATGAGTCAGGTCACCATCACCGTCCGCGGCGAGAGCGAAACGCGCGTGCGCGCCGAAGAGGCCGCGGTGCGCGTCACCGTGTCCACCGACGGTCCCTCTCGCGGTCCCGTGGTCGAGCGCGCGCAGGAGCGGGCGGCATCGGTCCAGGACGGGCTGGTCGCGCACCTGCGGTCGGGCGAGGTCTCGGAGTGGTCGAGCGCACGCGTGTCCGTCTGGTCCGACCGCCCCTGGAACAGCGAGGGCGCCCAACTGCCCCTCGTGCACCACGCGAGCGTGGAGCTGTCGGCCACCTTCACCGACGCCGGTGCGCTGTCGTGGTGGCTGGGCGACGTCGCCGAGTCGGACGACGTGCAGGTCACCGCGGTGGACTGGCGCCTCGCCCGCGACACCCGCGTGGGCGTCGAACGCAAGGTGGCCGCCGCGGCCGTGCAGGTCGCCGTGGGGCGGGCGGCCGCCTACGCCGAGGCGCTGGGACTGGCGTCCGTCACCGCTGTCGAGATCGCGGACGCGGGCCTGCTGGAGTCGCGACAGGATGCCGCGGCTCCCCGCATGATGTTCGCGAAGGCGGACACGGGTACCTCGTTCAGCCTGCAGCCGCCCGAGTTGGTCGTCGGCGCGACCGTCGAAGGCCGATTCGTCGCCGAGTGAGGGTCACTCCCCCAGGCGGTTCTTCGTGCGCATCGCGCGTTCCGCCTCGCGCTTGTCTTCGCGCTCGCGGATCGTCTGGCGCTTCTCGAACTCGCGCTTGCCCTTCGCGACCGCGATCTCGACCTTGGCGCGGCCGTCGAGGAAGTAGAGGCGCAGGGGCACGAGCGTGTACCCGCCCGCGGCGACCGCGTGCGAGAGCTTCACGATCTCGTCCTTGTGCAGCAGCAGCTTGCGCGTGCGCTTGGCGGAGTGGTTGGTCCAGTGGCCCTGCGAGTACTCCGGGATGTGGACGGCATCCAGGTACGCCTGACCACCGTCGATGTAGGCGTAGCCGTCGGTGAGGTTCGCCCGCCCCTGCCGGAGCGATTTCACCTCGGTGCCCGTCAGCACGAGCCCGGCTTCGTACGTCTTCTCGATCGCGTAGTCGTGACGCGCCTTCTTGTTCGACGCGATGAGCTTTTCACCCTGCTCACGAGGCATGGTGCCACCTCCTCATGATTCCGGGCACACAGAGCCCCTCAGTCTACGCGATCAGGCGCGCAGCCAGCGGCGGATCGCGAAGCTCGCGCTCAGCGCCGCCAGCAGCACGCCGATGACGATGATCACCGGCACGACGATCGCGACGTCGGAGAAGCCCACCCACGACGTGATGAACGAGATCCGCTCGCGCAGATACTGGTTGACGCCGACCTCGACGATCGCCCACACCGCGACGCTCGCGAGAGCCGAACCGATGAGCGCGGCCAGCACGCCCTCGAGCACGAACGGCGTCTGGATGAACCTGTTCGACGCGCCCACGAGTCGCATGATGCCGAGTTCGCGGCGCCGGGCGAAAGCCGACAGCCGGATCGTGGTCGCGATGAGCAGCACGGCGGCGATGAGCATCAGACCGGCGATGCCGACGGCGACGTAGGTCGCCACGGTGAGCGTCTGGAACAGCGGCTCCAGATACTGCATCTGGTCGGTCACCTCTTCGACGCCGGCTTGGTTGCTGAACGCCTCGGAGATCACGTCCGACTGGCTCTGATCGACCAGGTTGATGCTGAAGGTGGCGTTGAACTGGTCGGCGGTGACGACGTCGGCGATGTCCGCCGACAGCAGCCCCTTGGCGTTCTCGAAGGCCTCGTCACTGGTCTGGAACGTGAAGTTGCGGATCAACGGCGCCAGTGAAGGGCCCTCGAGCGTCGCGCGGACCTGGTCGATCTGGTCCTGGCTGGCCGCTTCACCCGCGGTGCAGGACGGCTTGTCCGACACGGTCGAGCACATGAAGACGGCGACCTGGGCGCGATCGGTCCAGTACGACTGCATCTTGCCGATCTGCATCTGCATGAGCATCGCGGCGCCGACGAACGTGAGCGAGACGAACGTCACCAGGATCACCGAGATGACCATCGAGGCGTTGCGACGCAGACCGGAGAAGGCCTCCGAGAGGATGAGACCGAATCTCATGAGGTGGGTCCCACTTCGTCGTCGCGGTCGTTCTTGTCGGCGAGGCCGAGGCGGTCGGCGAGTCCGAGCGCATCGACATCGGGCGTCGTGACGGGGACCGAGCGCGTGTGCGTCGAGGGCTCCGGCGCCGCTTCCGTCGCCGGCGCGGCCGCGGCCCGCTCGGCCTCGGCGCGCTGCGCGTCCTCGAGGTTCAGCGGCTCGACGGCGCCGGTGATATGCGCGACCTCGCGCTGCACCTCCAAGACGGCGGTCAGGGCGGCGACCGCGGCCGCGCCCCTCTCGACCTCGGGGGCGAGCCGGGGCAGACCGGACGTGTCGCCGTATCCACCGCGCCGCTCGTCACGGACCATCTCGCCGTTGCTCAGCTCGATCACGCGTCGCTGCATCTGGTCGACGAAGCCTGCCTCGTGCGTGGCCATGACCACCGTCGTGCCGCCGGCGTTGATCCGCGCGAGCAGCTGCATAATGTCGATGGAGGTGCCGGGATCCAGGTTTCCGGTCGGCTCGTCGGCGAGCAGCACCTGAGGTCGGTTCACCAGCGCGCGGGCGATCGCGACACGCTGCTGCTCACCGCCGGAGAGCTCGTGAGGAAGTCGCTTCTCCTTGCCGTCCAGTCCGACGAGCGCGAGCACCTCGGGCACGGCCTGCTGGATGAAGCCGCGCGAGGCGCCCGTGACCTGGAGGGTGAAGGCGACGTTCTGGTGCACGGTCTTGTTGGGCAGGAGTCGGAAGTCCTGGAAGACCGATCCGATGTGGCGCCGGAAGTACGGCACCTTCCGGTTGGAGAGGGTGCGCAGGTCTCGCCCGAGGACGACCACCCTCCCCTCGCTCGGCGTCTCCGCCCGCAGGATGAGCTGCAGGCACGACGACTTGCCGGAGCCGGAAGCTCCGACGAGGAAGACGAACTCTCCGCGCTGCACCTCGAAGTCGACGGCGTTCAACGCCGGTCTCGTGGTGCCGCGATACCGCTTGGTGACGTTCTCGAACCGGATCATGGCTCGACGAGCCTAAGCGCGCGATGCGCCCAGCTCGACAGGACGCGCCGGGTCTCGAAACCGGGAGAGTCCTATGGATGCCACGACCGTGGCATCCCGGGATCAGTCGTCGTCGTCCTTGCGCTTGCGCCAACGGATGCCGGCGGCGATCAGGCCGTCGAGATCGCCATCGAACACGACGGCGGGGTTGCCGACCTCGTATCCGGTGCGCAGGTCTTTCACCAGCTGCTGGCCGTACAGGAAGTAGGAGCGCATCTGGTCACCCCAGCTCGCGGTGATCGTACCGGCGAGCTCCTTCTTCTTGGCCGCTTCTTCTTCGCGCTTGAGCAGCAGCAGGCGCGTCTGGAGGACGCGCATGGCGGCCGCACGGTTCTGGATCTGCGACTTCTCGTTCTGCATCGAGACGACGAGGCCGGTCGGGATGTGCGTGATGCGCACCGCCGAGTCGGTCGTGTTGACCGACTGGCCACCGGGGCCGGACGAACGGAAGACGTCGACGCGGATGTCGCCCTCGGGGACCTCGACCTCGACGGCCTCTTCCATGACGGGGATGACCTCGACGGCGGCGAAGCTCGTCTGGCGCTTGTCGGCGCCGCCGAACGGGCTGATGCGCGCGAGACGGTGGGTGCCGGCCTCGACGGACAGGGTCCCGTAGGCGTAGGGGACGTCGATCTCGAACGTGGCCGACTTGATGCCCGCGCCCTCGGCGTAGGAGGTGTCCATGACCTTCACGGGGTACTTGTGGCGCTCGGCCCAGCGCAGGTACATGCGCAGGAGCATCTCGGCGAAGTCGGTCGCGTCGTCGCCACCGGCGCCGGAGCGGATCGTCACGACCGCGGACCGCGCGTCGTACTCGCCGTCCAGGAGCGTCTGCACCTCGAGCTGCCCGATCACGTCACGGAGAGAGGCGAGCTCCTTGCGCGCCTCCTCGGCGGACTCCTCGTCCTCCATCTCGTTGGCGAGTTCGACGAGCACCTCGAGGTCGTCGAGACGCTGCTCGATCTCGGTGATGCGCTTGAGCTCGGCCTGACGGTGGCTGAGGCGGCTGGTGACCTTCTGGGCGTTGTCGACGTCGTCCCAGAGGTCGGGGGCACCGGCCTCCTCGTTCAGGCGTTCGATGTCGGCGGTGAGTGCGTCGACGTCGACCACGGCCTGAATATCGGCGAAGGTCGAGCGCAGCGCCTGGATGTCGGCGGCAAGGTCCAGTTCGAGCATGACACTCCAGCCTATCGTGGACACGATGACGAGCGACTCCCCCCGAGACGTGCTGGTGCGCTTCGCGCCCATGATCTACGGCCCCACCCTCCTCTTCGCCCTCGGCGAAGGGGCGGTCATCCCGCTCATCCCGGTGATCGCGAACCGGCTCGGCGCGGACGTCGCCCTCGCCGCGCTCATCGCGTCGGCGCTCGTCGTCGGGCAGCTCTGCGGCAACATCCCCGCCGGGTGGGCGGTGGCGCGGTTCGGAGAACGCCTTACGATGGGTGTCGCCGGCATCGTGATCCTCGGCGGTCTCGTCGGGGTGGTGCTCGCGAACTCGCTGGCCGTGTTCGCGGCCGCGGTCTTCCTGATCGGGTTCTGCGCGGCATCCTTCGCCCTCGCCCGACACTCGTTCATGACCACGCGCGTGCCGTTGCACTTCCGCGCGCGGGCGCTGTCGCTGCTGGGCGGGACGTTCCGGCTCGGCATGTTCGTGGGCCCGTTCATCTCCGCCGCCCTCCTCGGGATCTTCGGAGAGGAGTCGGCATCCATCGCGTTCTTCGCGGTCTGCCAGGTGGCGACGATCCTTCTGGTCTTCCTCGGTCCGGACCCGGAACGCGCGATCGCCGCACCGACCGCGCGAGCGACCGGAGGGGTGGATGCCGAGGACACCGGCGAACCCGTCACCGGCTCGATCCCGACGGTGGAGCGCACCGGCGTGTTCCGCACGATGTGGCGGTTCCGCGGTGTGCTCGCACGCCTCGGCCTCGCCGCCGCCTCCCTGTCGGCCGTGCGGTCGGCCCGTCAAGTCGTGCTGCCTCTGTGGGGCGTCTCGCTCGGGTTGGACGCCTCGACGATCGCCGTGGTCGTCGGCGTGTCCGGCGCGATCGATTTCGCGCTGTTCTACGCCAGCGGGCAGGTCATGGACCGGTTCGGACGCCTCTGGGCCGCGCTCCCCGCCATGATCCTGATGGGTGCGGGATTCTTCGCCCTCTCGGTCACGCACGAACTCGACAGCGCGTCCATGTGGTTCGCCATGTTCGCGGCCGTACTCGGCGTCGGCAACGGACTGTCCAGCGGCATCCTGCTGACCCTCGGCGCCGACATCGCACCCACGACCGATCCGGCGGCGTTCCTCGGATCCTGGCGCACGCTCACCGACGGGGGCGGGGCCGTCGCCCCCGTTCTCATCTCCGTCCTGACCGCTGCGGTGTCGCTGCCGGTCGCGGTCGCGGCGATGGGCGTGATCGCGGTCCTCGGGGCCGCGGGGTTCGTGCGCTGGGTACCGAGGTACGTGCCGCGCACGCGCTGATCCGCACCGCGGGATGTTTCTGTCCCGTAAACATTCCTGCACCTGTTGTTCATCGCCGGAAATTGTGGTCACAATCGTGACCACTGCCGTCTCCTCACGACGGCAGGAGTCATTCCCCCCTGGATGATGCGGGCAGAGGTGCCCGCGGAGAGGTGCATTCACGTGCCCAGAACCACTTTGTCGACCCCTCCCCCGCGCGCGAGACGCGCGACCTGCCTGATCGCGGCCGGAGCTCTCGTCGGCGGCTCGCTCCTGATCGCCCCGGCGGCCACCGCGGCGCCGGAGGACGGCCCCGAGACGCTCGGCCTGACCGGCGCGGACGTCATGACGCACCTGACCGAGATCGCGGAGATCACCGAGTCGTACGCCGACCAGGACTACCGGGCGTTCTACGCCCCCGGCTACACCGCCGCCGCGGAGTACGCCGAGCAGGTACTGGAGGACACCGGCGCGTTCACCGTCACGCGCCAGGAGTTCGAGGAGCCGTACTCGGTCTTCGGCGATGCGAGCCTGACCGTGGACGGCACCGTCTACGAGGGCTCGCACTTCGACCTGTCCGAGGGAACCGACGCGCCCTACACGGCGCCGCTCGCTCAGCCCGCCGCCGACGATGACGGCCTGCGGCTCGGCTGCGTCGCCGACGACTTCGCCGACATCCCCGACGGGGCGATCGTGCTCGTGCAGCGAGGAGTCTGCACGTTCGAGGAGAAGATCGGCTTCGCCTCGACCGCCGGAGCGGGCGCGGTGTTCGTCTACAACAACACCCGTCCGACCGAGGAGGGCGTCGGCCCCGAAGACCAACTCACGAACGTCGCATCGGGTCCCCGCAACGAAGACAACGCCCCCGCCGCCACCCTGCCGCAGGCCTCGGGCGAGACCCTGGCGGCCCTCATCGCCGCAGCCCCGGCGGACACCCCGGTGGAGGGGACGGCCGAGATCGTCAAGGAGTTCCTCATCGGCAAGACGTTCAACGTCATCGCCGACAGCATCGCCGGCGACCCCGAGGACACGATCGTCATCGGTGCGCACCTCGACAGTGTCCCCGAGGGACCGGGCGTGAACGACAACGCCTCCGGCTCCGCCGCGATCCTCGCGCTGGCCGAGAAGATCGCGGCATCCGACGTCCCGAACGACAAGCGCATCCGCCTCGCGCTCTGGAGCGCCGAAGAGGTCGGGCTCGTGGGTTCGACCCGCTACGTCGAGGACCTCGCGGCCAACGATCCGGCCGAACTCGGCCGCATCTCGGCGTACCTCAACTACGACATGATCGGTTCGGAGAACTTCACGGTCGGGGTGTACGACGCCAACCGCTCGACGTTCCCCGCGGAGGGCGTGGACATCCCCGAGGGCTCCGCCGAGTTGGAGAAGGTCTACACCGACTACTTCGACGGCATCGACCAGCCCTGGATCGACAGCGAGTACTCGGGACGCTCGGACTACCAGGCGTTCATCGACAACGGCATCCCCGCGGGCGGCCTCTTCTCGGGCGCCGACGACGTGAAGACCGCCGAGCAGGCCGCGGTGTTCGGCGGCGAGGCCGGGGTCATCATGGATCGCAACTATCACACGGTCGATGACACGCTCGCGAACGTGAGCCGGGAGTCGATCGACATCTTCGCTCCCGCGATCGGCAACGCCGCCGCGGTGCTCGCGTGGAACGCGGTCGTGCCTCCGGTCGAGCCGTCGCCCGAGCCCACCGACCCCCCGGTGGAGCCGTCACCCGAGCCCAGCGTCTCGGCCAGCGCGTCCCCGACCGCGACCACCGCACCCGCGGGGACCACGGGTTCGCGCGGGAATCTCGCGAACACCGGCTCGGAGGTCGAGGGCTCGCCGCTGCCGCTGATCGGCGCCGGCATGCTCGGCCTCGGCGTGCTCATCGCGGCCGGAACGATCATCCACCGTCGTCGCTCGCAGAGCGGAGACGCCTCGTAACACCACGCACCGGCGGGGTCGCGCACCGATGTGCGCGACCCCGTCGCCGTGTCGTGGCCGCAACCGGCGTCCACGCCGATTTGCCGACGACGCCCCCGACGCCGGACGATGATCCCGGACGCGCACCGATCGTCGGAAGGGATGCCGTCATGAGAGACGTCGACCGCGGATCGCTCGCCGTTTCCGCCGCCCTGGCCTCCGTCGCGGGCTTCGTCGACGCGATCGGCTTCCTCGACACCGGCGGCCTGTTCGTCTCCTTCATGAGCGGCAACTCCACCCAAGCGGCCGTCGAAGTGATCGGTCCGGGAGCGTTGATCGCCCTCGCATCCGCCGGCATCATCGCCGCGTTCGTCGCGGGCGTGGCGCTCGGCGGCGTCGCGAACACGGCTCTGGCGAGACCCCGGCCCTGGATCGTCGCGGGAGCGGCTCTCGTCGTCGGCTCGGTGGCGCTGCTCGCTCTCGCCGGCTCCGCCACGCTGTGGCGCGCCGGACTCCTGGCGGCCGCGATGGGAGCCCTGAACACGCTGTTCCTCGCCGACGGCCGTGCGCGCGTCGCGATCACCTACAGCACGGGAACACTGGTCAGTCTGGGACTCGCCCTCGCCGCGCTCGTCACGGGCGGCGCCCGGACGGCGTGGAGGCGACCGCTGCTGCTGTGGGGCGCGCTCGTCACGGGAGCGGTCCTGGGTGCGGTGGCGCACCGGGCCGGCAGCCCGCTCGCGCTGGCCCTCGCGTGCGTCGCGCTGGGGATGTGCGCGATCACCCTCGCCCGTCAGCCGACGTGACGTCGAAGCGCGGGTCTTCTCGACCCGCGCCTCGACCCGGCTCAGCGAGACCGATCAGTCGTCGGCATCCGCCACCCGGATGAGCACCTTCCCGGTCGCGCCGCCCTCGACGGCGTCATGCGCCGCGGCGGTCTGCTCGAGCGAGAACAGCTTCAGGGGAAGACCGGCGTCCTCCCCCACCGGCAGCACCCCGTCGGCGACCGCGGCCGAGACATCCTCCGCCGCGGCGGCGAGAGCCTCCTCGCCCACCGTGTAGAGCAGCAGTCCCTGCCAGCGGACGTTCTTTGCGAAGCTGTCGCGCACGGCCGCGGTGAAGGTGTCGCCGCCGTTGTCGGCGTAGTACCCGATCGACCCGTGGTTCGCGACGACCTCGACGTCCAGCCCTGCGTTCTCGGCGATCGCCACCTCGACGATGTGGTCCACGCCCTGCGGGGCGAGCTCACGGACGCCATCCGCCAACCCGGCATCGGGATAGCGCAGCACGTGGTGGGCGCCGGCGGCGCGGGCGAACGCCTCCTTCTCGGCGCTGCTGACGGTCGCGATGACGGTGGCGCCGGCCCAGACGGCGAGCTGGATCGCCGCGTGCCCCACGGCACCGGCGCCGCCCTGCACCAGGACGATCCGACCCTCGAGCGCCCCGGGCGTGAGGCGCGCCGGGCCGAACTCGTGCACGGTGAGGGCGCGGTGGGCCGTCATGGCGGGGACGCCGAGGCTGGCCCCGAGCTCGAACGACGCCCCGTCGGCGAGGGGCACGGCGCGCGCAGCCGGGATCACGGAGTACTCCGCCGCGGTCCCCGTCGGCCGCTGGTGAGCAGCCAGGTGGATCCACACGCGGTCGCCGACGGCGAGGTGGTCGACGCCGTCGCCCACGGCATCCACCGTTCCGGCACCGTCCTGATTCGGGGTGACCTCGTCGGCGACGAGGGGGCGTCCGACGCTCGCTCGCGCCTTCCAATCGGTTGGGTTGACGCCGGAGACGGCGATGCGCACCCGGACCTCGCCGGGGCCGGGTTCGGGGATCTCGCGGTCGACGAGCGAGAGGACGGACGAATCACCGGGGGTGGAGTAGACGATTGCCTTCATACGAAGGTGAAGGACCGGGGGCGAGTCCGCATTCCCGCGACACGCGCCTGCTCCCGACATGGGGTCGTCGTCGTTGACGGCGGCTTCACATGGAGCGCGGGACGGTCAGCCCTAGAATGAGTCATCTCGCGGGAGTGGTGAAACCGGCAGACACGCAGGATTTAGGTTCCTGTGCCTTCGGGCGTGGGGGTTCAAGTCCCCCCTTCCGCACGGACATCCCTTCCACGACACCGTTTCTTCCGACCCGACGGGACCGATGTGATCCACTCCGCAGGCCTGCTCCCCTGGCTGGACCCGGCCGCCATCATCACCAACTCCCAGCCGTGGGCGCTGCTGGTGGTGTGCTTCATCATCTTCGCGGAGACGGGGCTGCTGATCGGCTTCCTCCTCCCCGGTGACACGCTGCTCATCATGGCGGGGCTCCTGTCGCACTCGACTCCCGCGGCACCGAACGGCGTGTTCGGGATCAACGCCTGGTGGGTCGCCTTGGCGATCGGCGTGTCCGCGTTCATCGGCGGCGAGGTCGGCTACTTCATCGGCCACAAGGCCGGACCGTCGATCTTCGAGCGCAAGGAATCCGGCATCTTCAGCCGGAAGAACGTCGAACGCACGAACGCGTTCTTCGAGCGCTTCGGCGGCATCACCGTGATCCTCGCCCGCTTCGTGCCGGTGGTACGAACCTTCGCGCCCATCGCCGCCGGCGTCGGCCACATGCCGTGGCGCAAGTACTCGCTCTACAACCTGATCGGCGCCATCATCTGGGGTGTCGGCCTGACGATGCTGGGCTACGCCGTGGGCTACATCCCGTTCGTGCGCGACATCGTGACCGAGTACATCGACGTCATCCTGCTCGCCGCCGTCGCGGGCACGGCGATCTTCATCGCCGTGCACTACTTCCGCGAGCGTGCCGCGGCCAAACGCGAGGCGGCTGCCGGCACCTCGACCGATTCGGCGTCACTGGTCCTCGACCCCAAGACGCTCGAGGACGGCGACCACCGCTCCCACTGAGCGCGGCGGCGATCACGACGCCTTCGAGGCCTTCTTCTTCGGCTCCGCCTTCTTCTTCGGGGCGGGTTCCTCGGCCTTCCCGGAACGCGCCGCGCGACTGCGTTCGACGCTCGCGCGGAGCGCCTCCATCAGGTCGATGACCTCTCCGCCGTCGTCGTCGGCATCCTGCTCCCCGAACGTCGCGGCCGTGTCGATCGCATCGCCCTGTTCGAGCTTGGCGTCGATGAGCGTGCGCAGCTCGCGCTGGTACTCGTCGCCGAACTCCTCGGCGTCGAAGTCCTTCGAGAAGCTCTCGACGAGGGAGGCCGACATCTCCAGCTCCTTCGCGGAGATGCGCACGTCCTCGTCGAGGGCGGGGAACTCGGCCGCACGCACCTCGTCGGCCCAGAGCAGCGTCTGGAGCACGAGGACGTCACCGCGCGTGCGGAGCGCCGCCAGCCGTGTCTTCTGCCGGAGCGAGAATCGGACGATCGCGGTGCGGTCGGTCTGCTCCAGCGTCTTCCGCAACAGGACGTAGGCCTTCGGCGACGCGGAGTCAGGTTCGAGGTAATACGCCTTGTCGAGGGTGAGCAGGTCGACCTGGTCGCTGGGGACGAACTCGACGACCTCGATCTCTCGGCTGCGTTCGCTCGGGAGCGACGCGAGGTCGTCCTTGGTCAGCACCACGGTCTGCTCACCGTCGTCGTAGGCGCGGTCGATGTCCTGGTACGGGACGACCTCGCCGTCGACCTCGCAGATGCGCTGGTAGCGGATGCGTCCGCCGTCCTTGTTGTGCACCTGGTGCAGCGGGACGTCGTGGTCTTCGGTCGCGGAGTACACCTTGACGGGCACGTTGACGAGACCGAAGGTCAGTGCGCCTTTCCAGATCGATCGCATGGGTCCAGTGAACACCCCCGGCAGCCCGGATGCCGAGACCCTTGCGCGGCATCCGCGCCCTCGTCCGCTCTACGCTGGGGCGATGGTGGAGCAGACAGTGCGGATCGACGGCCGTCGCCTGCGCCTGTCCAACCTCGACAAGGTGCTGTACCCCGAGACCGGGACCACCAAGGGCGAGGTCATCGACTACTACACCCGCATCGCTCCTCGGCTGCTCCCCCACGTGCAGGGTCGACCCGTGACCCGCAAACGCTGGCCGGACGGCGTGGGAACCGCGGCCGAGCCGGGTGAGCCGTTCTTCGCGAAGGCGCTGGAGCCGGGCGCACCGGCCTGGATGCCACGGCATCCGATCGATCATTCGTCCGGCGCCAAGGACTACCCGCTCGTCGAGGACGTCCCGGCGCTGGTGTACCTCGCGCAGGTCGCGAGCCTGGAGCTGCACGTGCCGCAGTGGCGGTTCGACGCCGCCGGTACCCGCCTCGATCCCGACCGAATCGTCCTGGACCTCGACCCGGGGCCGGGAGTGGGGCTCGCGGAGTGCGCCGAGGTCGCCCGGTGGGCGCGGGCGATCCTGCTCGACATCGGCCTCGACCCGCTGCCGGTCACCAGCGGCAGCAAGGGCATCCATCTGTACGCCCACCTCGACGGGCGGCAGACGAGCGACGCGGTCAGCGCCGTCGCGAAGGAACTGGCGCGCGCGATCGAGGCCGACCACCCCGACCTCGTCGTGAGCCAGATGTCCAAGGCCGCGCGCCCCGGCAAGGTGTTCATCGACTGGAGCCAGAACAACGGCTCGAAGACGACGATCGCGCCGTACTCGCTGCGCGGCCGCGCTGAGCCCACGGTCGCCGCGCCGCGCACGTGGGAGGAACTCGACGATCCGGGACTCCGGCACCTGCTGTTCCACGAGGTCCTGGAACGCACGGGCGATCCCCTCGCCGCGATCGATCGCCCGGAGGGTCCGCTGCGCGCCTATATCGCGAAGCGCACGGCCGGCCGCACGCCCGAGCCCGTCCCCGAGCACCCGCATGCCGAAGCCGGCGGCGAGGGACTCCCCCGCTTCGTCATCCAGGAGCACCACGCGTCGCGCCTGCACTGGGACCTGCGGCTCGAACGCGACGGCGTGCTGGTCAGCTGGGCGGTCCCGAGAGGGGTTCCGCCGACGACCGGCAAGAACAGCCTTGCGGTGATGACCGAGGACCACCCGATGCAGTACCTCGACTTCGCGGGCGAGATCCCGCGCGGACAATACGGCGCGGGCACCATGACCGTCTGGGACACCGGCACGTACGAGCTCGAGAAATGGCGGGACGACGAGGTCATCGCGACCCTCACCGGCCGCTCGGACGGTCCGCTCGGGCGCGTTCGGCTCGCCCTCATCCGCACCGAGGGCTCCGGCGAGAAGTCGCAGTGGCTGCTCCACCGGATGAAGACGGATGCCGAGGGCCGGCCGCAGCGTGAGGGGTCGGCCGTGGCCCCCCGCGCGGATCCTGCACCCGCGGCCGCCGCAGCGCCGTCGCCCACCTCTGCACCCGCGACCGCCGGCGACCTGCGCCCCATGCTCGCCACCTCCTCCACGCCGGGACTGGCGCGCGCGGCCGCCGAGCGCTGGGGACGGGAGTGGGTGGAGATGAAGTGGGACGGCATCCGCGGGATCGGGATCTGGGACGGGGAGCGCCTTCGGCTGCGGTCGCGCAACGGCAACGACCTCACCGCCACCTACCCCGAGCTCACGTCCGTCGACCTCGGTCTGGGCGCAGCTCCCGCGGTGCTCGACGGGGAGATCGTCGCGCTCGACGCCCAGGGGCGGCCGAGCTTCCCGCTGCTGCAGAAGCGCATGAACCTCGCCCAGGCGCGCGAGATCACGCACGAGGCCGCCCGCACCCCGGTGCAGCTGTACCTGTTCGACGTGCTCGAGGCGGACGGCCGCGATGTCACGGGACTCCCGCTGGCAGAACGCCGCGAGATCCTCGAGCACCTGGCGGCGGATGCGGCAGCCGTCGTCGTGGTGCCGCCCGTCTTCGACGACGTCGAGGCCGCACTCGCGGCCAGCGGACGGTTCGGACTCGAGGGCATCGTCGTGAAGGATGCCGGATCGCCCTACCGCCGAGGAGAGAGATCCGACCGCTGGCTCAAGGTCAAGCACTCCCGAACGCAGGAGGTCGTCATCGGCGGCATCCGTCCCGGGAAGGGCAACCGCTCGGGCGCGATCGGGTCGCTGCTGGTCGGTGTGCCCACGGCCGATGGGCTGCAGTACGCCGGGCGCGTCGGTTCGGGCTTCGGCGAGCGGACGCTCGCGCGCCTGTCCGAGGTGCTGGAGCCTCTTCGCACGGATGCCGATCCCTTCGTCGGCGTGCCGGCGGCCGACGCCCGCGACGCCCTGTGGGTGCGCCCCGACCTCGTGGGCGAGGTGGAGTTCGCCGAGTTCACGCCCGGTGGCATCCTGCGCCAGGCACGGTGGCGCGGCCTCCGGCCCGACAAGGACCCGGCGGACGTCGTCCGTGAGGACTGAGCGCTACGCGTGCTGCGCGTCGTGCTCCACGTGACCGGCGGGTTCGAGCTGGAACGTCGAGTGCTCGACGTCGAAGTGGTCGGCGAGGCACGTCTGAAGGGATGCCAGGATCCGCGATGCGCGACCGTCGGTGAGGGCCGCCTCCTCCACGACGACGTGCGCGCTGAACACCGGCGCTCCGCGCGTGAGCTGCCACACGTGCACGTCATGCACGTCGACGACGCCGTCGGCCCCGCGCAGGTGCTCGCGGATCTCCGCCACATGCACGCCGGTCGGCGCCGACTCGGTGAGCACGACCATGACCTCGCGCAGCAGGCCGAGGGCCCGCGGGACGATCATCACCGCGATGAACAGCGAGGCGATGGCATCCGCCTGCACGAATCCGGTCGTGACGATCACGATCGCCGCGACGATCACCGCCGCGGAGCCGATCAGGTCGCCCAGCACCTCGAGATACGCGCCACGCACGTTGATGCTGCGCTTCTGCGCGCGGCCCAGCAACCACATCGACACGGCGTTCGCGAGGAGACCGACGACGGCCACGACGAGCATGAGCCCGCCCTGCACCTCGGCCTCGGCCGGCGTGAGCAGCCGCTGAACCGCCTCGAATGCGACCCACAGGCTCAGGACGATGAGCACGATGCCGTTGACGAGCGCGCCGAGCACCTCGGCACGCTGGTACCCGAAGGTGCGGCGGTCATCGGCCGGACGCGCCGCGATCGCCGTCGCGATGAGCGCGACGACGAGCGCCGCGGCGTCGGTGAACATGTGCGCCGCATCGGCGAGCAGCGCGAGCGATCCGGTGAGGATCGCGCCCACGACCTGCACCACCATCACGGTCGCCGTGAGACTCAGCGCGATCGCGAGCAGGCGTCGGTTCCCGGCATCGCGAATGCCGCCGGCGGGCGCGTGATCGTGCATGGATCCAGGCTAGAGCCGCGCCGGGGCACCCCGCGGCGATTCGGGCTAGTCGGGAATGAGAGCGGTTTTCGCTCTCGCCGCGCGGCTCAGAGCGTCCGCAGCAGCGGCACGAGGCTGCGGAACGCACGCGCCCGGTGCGAGTGCGCGTTCTTCTCCTCGGCCGACCACTCCCCGACCGTGCGCTCGGCCGTGGCATCCTGCCCGTCCGGGATGAAGATCGGGTCGTAGCCGAAGCCGCCGGGCCCGGCGGGCGCCGTCGCGAGGCGGCCGGGCCAGCGGCCCTCGACCGTGTCCTCGGTGCCGTCGGGACGCACGAGCGCGATCACCGACACGAACTGCGCCGTACGGTGCGGGTCGGCGACATCGGAGAGCTGGTCCAGGAGCAGCTCGAGGTTGGCCGCGGCATCCTTCTTGTGACCTGCCCAGTAGGCGGAGAACACGCCCGGCGATCCGCCCAGGACGTCGACCGCGACACCGGAGTCGTCGGCCAACGCGGGCAGCCCCGTGTGCGCGGCGGCCGCGCGCGCCTTGATGAGCGCGTTCGCGGCGAACGTCACACCGTCCTCGACCGGCTCGGGGCCGTCGTACCCGACGACCTCGAGGTCGGGACGGGTCGCTGCGACGATCGCCTGGAACTCCTCGACCTTGTGCGGGTTGTGGGTGGCCAGGACGATGCGCGCCACGTCAGCCCTCCAGCGCCGCGGTCTGCAGGTCGCGCAGCTGCGCGCAGCCGTTGACGCCGAGCTCGAGCAGCTGGTCGAGCTCGCGCTTGTCGAAGGGCGCGCCCTCGGCCGTGCCCTGCACCTCGACGAACAGGCCGCGGCCGGTGACGACGACGTTCATGTCGGTCTCGGCGCGCACGTCCTCGACGTACGCGAGGTCGAGCATCGGGGTGCCGTCGATGATTCCGACGGACACGGCCGACACCGAGTCCACCAGCACCTCGGAGCGCTGCGCGATGAACTTCTTCTCGCGGCCCCACGCGATGGCATCCGCGAGGGCGACGTACGCGCCCGTGATCGCCGCAGTGCGCGTGCCGCCGTCGGCCTGCAGCACGTCGCAGTCGATGACGATCGTGTTCTCGCCGAGCGCCTTCGTGTCGACGACGGCGCGGAGCGCGCGGCCGATCAGGCGCGAGATCTCGTGCGTGCGACCCCCGACCTTGCCCTTGATGCTCTCGCGGTCGTTGCGGCTGTTCGTCGCGCGCGGGAGCATCGCGTACTCGGCCGTGACCCAGCCCTTGCCCTTGCCCGTGAGCCAACGCGGCACGCCGTTCGTGAACGACGCGGTGCACAGCACCTTCGTGCCGCCGAACGTGATGAGTGCCGAGCCCTCGGCGTGCGCCGACCATCCCCGCTCGATCGTCACGGGGCGCAGCTGGTCGTCGGTCCGGCCGTCTTTACGGGTCATGGGTCCTCCTCAGGACGGAATGGATGCCGCGCCTCAGCGCGGCAGGTCGATGGCGCCGGTCTGCACCAGCTGCACATCGCGGATCTCGCGGCCCATCAGGCGATGGGCCAGGCGGACGAACTCGTCGGCCGACGCTCCCGTCGCCTCGTAATGATGGGTGGGGATGGCATCCGGACCCGCGAGCAGGTCGCCGGACACGAGCTGTCGGTACACGTCCTTCGCGGTCTCGCTGTCGCTGGACACGAGGCTCACCTCGGGCCCCATCACGTAGCTGATGGCGCCCTCGAGGAACGGATAGTGGGTGCAGCCGAGGACGAGCGTGTCGACGCCGGCGCGACGCAGCGGCGCCAGGTACTCCTCCGCGACCGCGAGCACCTCGGGCGAGTCGGTGACCCCCGCCTCGACGAACTCCACGAACCGGGGAGCCGCCTCGGCGAAGACGGTGAGGCGCTCATTGACCTCGAGCATGTCCTGATAGGCCCGCGAACCGATCGTGCCGACCGTGCCGATCACGCCGATGCGGCCGTTGCGGGTGGTGGACATCGCGGTGCGGACGGCGGGCCCGATCACCTCGACCACCGGCACGTCGTAGCGCTCGCGCGCGTCACGCAGCATCGCGGCGGATGCCGTGTTGCAGGCGATCACGAGCATCTTCACGCCCTGCTCGACGAGCGTGTCGAGCACCTCGAGCGCGTACCGCCGGACGTCGGCGATTGGCTTCGGCCCGTACGGCGAGCGAGCCGTGTCGCCGATGTAGAGGATCGACTCCCGCGGCAGCTGCGCCGAGACCGCGCGGGCGACGGTGAGACCACCGACTCCCGAGTCGAAGATGCCGATCGGCGCGTCGTTCATAGGCATCCAGCCTACCCGGCGGCCACCGCGCGACCCCGGTGCGCCCGCCGCTCGCGGGCCGAACTCCGGAGAATGTGGGCGCGAGGCCGGGTTCAGTGCTCGCGGCCCCGCCGTTCTACCGGAAACTCAGGAGTTTCGCACGGGGCGCTGCTGCAGCAGACCCCGGCATAGGCTGGCGCGATGACCCGCAGTACGGCTCTCCACACCGATCGCTACGAACTCACCATGCTCGACGCGGGCCTCCGCGACGGCACGGCGCAGCGGCGCTGCGTCTTCGAGGTGTTCGGTCGGCGCCTCTCGGGCGGGCGGCGATTCGGCGTCGTGGCCGGGACCGGGCGACTGCTCGACGCGATCCGCGACTTCCGCTTCGGCGACGACGAGCTGCGCTACCTGCGGGACAACCGGATCGTGGATGCCGCCACCCTCGACTTCCTCGCCGGATACCGCTTCACGGGGTCGATCACCGGCTACCGGGAGGGCGAGATCTACTTCCCCGGATCTCCGCTGCTCACCATCGAGGGGACGTTCGCCGAGGCGGTCATCCTCGAGACTCTGGCCCTGAGCGTCCTGAACTTCGACTCGGCGGTCGCCACCGCGGCCGCCCGCATGAGCGTCGCCGCCGGCGACCGCCCCCTGGCCGAGATGGGATCGCGTCGGGCCGGCGAGGAATCCGCCGTGGCCGCTGCGCGCGCCGCGTACATCGCCGGGTTCTCCGCCACGAGCAACCTCGAGGCGGGCCGCCGTTGGGCGGTGCCGACCATGGGCACCGCCGCGCACGCCTGGACGCTCCTGCACGACAGCGAGGAGGACGCGTTCCGCTCCCAGATCGCGGCCGTCGGCACCGACACGACGCTGCTGATCGACACGTACGACATCCCCGAGGGAGTGCGCACCGCCGTGCGCGTCGCGGGGACCGGGCTGGGAGGGGTGCGCATCGACTCCGGCGACCTGCCGATCGTGGCGGGAGAGGTGCGCGCGCTCCTCGACGAACTCGGCGCCACCGGTACGCGGATCACGGTCACCAGCGACCTCGACGAGTATGCGATCGCCGCGCTCGCCGCCTCCCCCGTCGACAGCTACGGCGTCGGCACCTCAGTCGTGACCGGCTCGGGTGTGCCCACCGCCGGTCTCGTCTTCAAGCTCGTGGCGCGGGCGGACGCGGACGGCTCCTGGGTGCCCGTCGCGAAGGCCTCGGCTCAGAAGGCCTCGCACGGAGGCCGCAAGGCGGCGTTCCGCACACTCGACGCGGGTACGGCCACGACCGAGCTCATCGTCGTGAGCGACGGCTTCGAAGAGCTCGCCACCGCCGCCCAGCACCCCGACGCCCGGGCACTCCAGGTTCCGCTGATGGTGGACGGGGAACCGGATGCCGCCGCGCTCGGCCCTGACGGAGTGGGAGCCGCCCGGGCCCACCATGCCCGTGTGCGCGAGGAGCTGCCCGTGCGCGCTCTTGCGCTCAGTCGCTCCGACCCTGCCCTGCCGACCGAGTACGTGGAGGTGTGAGCGCACTTCCGGCGCTCTCGGGGCGAAAGCCCTGACGTCGTGGGTGAGATTCGTCTCGCGTCCGGGGCGGGGCATGCTCGCGCTGCCTAGCGTGGAACCTCGCCCCGGTGCACCTGCTCTCGAGCTCTCAGCGATCGGGCGACCCCAGCACCGAACGGAGAGTTCCATGCCCGACGATGCGTCATCGCCCCGATGGCTCGAGCCCACGCGCCGCACCGTCCTCTCGGCGACGGCGTGGGTCGCACCCGCGTTCGCGGCGACGTTCGTGCCCGCCGTCGCGCAGTCGGCGACGTCGGTACCGATCTCCAAGCTGCGGATCAGCGAGGGCTGGGCGGTGACCGACGCGAGCAGGTACGACCCCGCGACCCACACCACGCGCGGTCCCCTCGCGATCTACGCCGCAGCCCACTACGACCAGAACATCACGTGGTGGCCGACACGCGACCCCGAACCCGCGGTGGTGCAGTACACGATCGAGGTCGTGCCTCCCGCACCCGCCGCGACCACGACGCTGTCGGGTTACTTCTCGATCACGCTCGGCGGATACGCGCAGAACCTGAACTGGTATCCCGGCGAGAACGTGTACCCGATCGCTCCGGGAACGTACACGATCACGTTCACGATCTACGGCTCGGACGGATCGACCTCGCAGACGAAGTCGCTCACCCTCGGGTGATCGGCGAGGGATTCAGCCGTTCAGGGATTCGTAGATCTCTTTGCACTGCGGGCAGACGGGGAACTTCTCGGGATCGCGGCCCGGCGTCCACTTCTTCCCGCACAACGCGCGCACAGGCTTGCCCGTCAGGGCCGACTCGAGGATCTTGTCCTTCTTCACGTAGTGGGAGAACCGCTCGTGATCACCCGGCTCGATGTTCTCCTCGCGGATGAGCTCTTCGAGCTCGCGATCCAGGGTCGCGAGACCCCCGCTGTCCGGTCGGTCGAGAGGCGTGCTCATGGTCTGCCAGTGTAGCCGCGGACCGCGGGGCTCGGACGGTTCTCCGCTCCGACCACCGGCGGGGGCCGCCGGCGACGGGCGTCAGGTGGCTTCGGCGAACTCCATGAGCCGCGTCCCCCGCCGCTCGAACTGCGCCGCTCCTACCGCGACCCCGACCACGAGGACGACGACCCCTGCCCCGAGACCCGCCCACAGCGCGGCGAAGGCATCGGCGGTGTCGGATGCCACGGCCTGCCAGGCGAACCAGATCGCCGGGCTCGCCGCGATCAGGGCACCGATCATGACCAGGGCCTGAGACGCGACGCCACCGGAGCCCGTGCGCTGCGGCTGCTGGAAGGGGCTGTCGCCGGGACGGGAGACGGCGTACGGAGCGACGACCGACGCGATGCTCGACAAGCCCAGCCCCGAGAGGAAGAGGGCCGCGCACACGCCCACGAGCGCGGGAGCGAAGGCCCACCGACCATGGACCGCGATGGCGAGCGGGATGGCGATGGCCAGGAGCGGAAGCGCGATGAGCACGACCGGCACGAGGCGACCCAGTCGGTCCGAGAGCCCCCGGACACCGCTCGCGATGTGCATCCAGAGCGCCGTCGAGTCGTACGCCAGATCGTTGTGGGGCAGCCATCCCAGGAACAGGGCGATGATCGGCGCAGGGAGAAGAACGGCGTACTCGACGGGGACGCCGGCGACGATGAGCGGGAGGGTCGTGAGGACCGCGGCGATCGGAACGACCACGACGTTGACCACGTAACGGCGGTCGCGGAACCAGTACGACAGGCTGCGCGCCGCGACAGCGCCTCCGGGCGTGCCGGGGAGAAGGGCGAACCACCCCAGGCCCGCGCGCTCGCGGACGGTGAAGGGGCGCGGCGTCGTCGTCAGCAGGACGCGGACGAGGACGAACCAGGCGGCGGTCAGAAGGGCGACGGTCGCGAGGGCGACGACGACGCTCGCTGCGGCGGCACCCGCGGTCGGAGCCACAGCGATGTTCCATGCCGCGCCGACAGGTGTCCACCCGAGCACTTCGGCAGCCGAGACGAGCTGCGAGGGAACGGCTCCGCGCCACTCGAGCGAGCCCAGGAAGATGCCCACGGGAACGACCACGACGAGCACGGCGACGAGGTAGACCCCGATCAGCTCGCGCGATTGCCGGGGACGACGCACGAGGGCTCCGAGGGCGAGGCTGACACGGGCGAGCAGGACGCAGGTGGTCACGCCGAGCACGATCGACACGATGCTGCCGCCGACGGGCGCCCCGTGAGCGGTCCACGCCACCGCGACGCTGACGGCCAGGACGACCACGACGACCACGGGGACGCTGAAGAACCCGGCCGCCAGCAGTGCGGCCGCGAGCGGTCGGGGCTCGGGGCCGATCACGGCGAACCGACGCGGGTCGAGAGGGTCGACGGAGGCGGTGACCGGCGGGGCGATCGCGAAGCCCAGGGTGACCGCCGAGCCCGCGAGCACCGTCACCACCGCGGTCGTCAGACGGTCGGAGTCGGCCAGGGCGACGACGTTGACCGCGGCGAAGACGGTGCCGGCGATGAGGACGAACAGACCGACGGCGCGGCGCAGCACATGATCCCGATCGCCCCGGAGGGCGCCGAGCATCATCGCGAGCCTCAGGCGGAGAACGTGTGCAACCACTCGAGCCCCTCCACGTCGCCGAGCCCGCCGGAGAGCTCGAGGAAACGCTGCTCGAGCGTCGACTCGCCGCGCACCTCGTCGACGGTGCCCTCGGCGAGCACCTGCCCCGACACGATGACCGCGACACGCGAACACACGCGCTCCACCAGCTCCATTCCGTGGCTGGAGAGGATCACCGTGCCACCGTGGTCGACGTAGGCGCGCAGGATGTCGAGGATCACCGCACTGGAGACCGGATCGACGGCCTCGAACGGCTCGTCGAGGACGAGCAGGCGCGGCGAATGGATCATCGCCCCGGCCAGCATGACCTTCTTCGTCATGCCCGCCGAGTAATCCGACACCGGTCGACCGAGCGCCTCGACGAGGTCGAAGGCGCGAGCCAGGTCGGCGGCGCGACTCTCGACGACGGGCGACGGCAGACCGCGCAGCGCGCCGTAGTACGACAGCAGCTGGCGGCCGGTGAGACGGTCGAACGTGCGGAGGCGATCCGGGAGGACGCCGATCAGCTTCTTGGCGGCGCGCGACTGGCGTCCCGCGTCGACGCCGTTGATCTCGACCGTTCCGCCGTTCGAGCGGAGGAGACCCGCGATGATCGAGAGCGTCGTCGTCTTCCCCGCCCCGTTCGGTCCGACGAGACCGTAGAACGAGCCGGCCGGGACGGTCAGGTCGACGCCGTCGACCGCCCGCACCTCGCCGAACAGCTTCGTGACGTTGCGCAGACGCAGCGCCGGAACGTCGCTCGCGACGTCGCTCTGGTCCGCGGCGGCCGGGGCGGCCGCGGCACCGGCGACTTCGGCCGCGGACGCGTCCTGCGCCTCCGCCGCTCCCGTCGCGGCGATGTCGGCGTCGGCGTCGGCGTCGACCGAATCGATGTCCTGGTCGGTGAGCGACGACTCCTCCACCGCGGGGTCGGATGCCGACTCCCCGGGGACGCTCTCGTCGGCGATCTCGGATTCCGGGACCGCGGACTCATTCTCGGCGGATTCGTCGACGGTCAGCGGCTCGGCGGCGGCCGGCTGCGCGGCGGCGGACTGCTCGACGGCAGACTCTTCGGCGGCGGACTGCTCGACAAGCACCGGCTCGTCGACCACCGTCTCGTCGACCACCGGCTCTTCGGCCGCCGCTTCTTCGGCAGCTGCAGGCGACGCGTCCGTCAGCGTCTCCACGGACACCGGCTCCGCGAGCGTCGGCGTCTCGACGGACACTGGCTCCGCGACCGTCACCGGCTCCTCAGACACCGGCTCCGCGGCGTCCGCCGTCTCGTCGTCGACCGCAGGCTCGACGGCCGCAGGTTCGTCGGCCGCGGGCTCCTCGACCGCCACCGGCTCCTCGACGACGGCCTCAACCGGGGTCGCATTCTCATCCGATGGGATGAGGGCCGGAGAGGAGGATGCCTCGACCGCGATGTCGTCGCCGCCCGCAGCCTCCTCGGACACCGGCTCGGCGACAGCCACCGGCTCCTCGACGACCGCCGACTTATCCACCGGCTCCGCGACAGCCACCGACTCGTCGACCGGCAGCTCGTCGACCACCTTCGGCTCCTCGACGGCCACGTCCGCCGGCGTGGGATCGGCGACGGACGGTGAACCACCCACGGGCGGCAACGGCGGCCTCGGCGGCACGACCAGATCGGCGGGCAACGGCGGCGGCGGACCGGGATCGACCACCGGACGCGCCTCGTCCGGAACCGCCGACGGGGCGGTCCGCGGGGTGGCCGGCTTCTTCGCGGCGGCGGATGCGCGCGGCGTGGTCGGCTTCTTCGCGGCCGGCGTGCGCGGAGTCGCCGGCTTCTTCGCCGCGGACGTGCGCGGCGTCGCGGGGTTCTCAGCCGCGGATGTGCGCGGCGTGGCCGGCTTCTTCGCGGCCGGCGTGCGCGGCGTCGCCGGCTTCTTGGCCGCGGGCGTGCGCGGGCTGCGCGGCGCGGCCCCGGTGGAGGCGTTGCGTGCCGACGAAGTTCGCGGCGTCGACTTCTTCACCTCCGGCGTGTCGCCCTGATCGGCGGCATCCGATTCGCCCGTTGCGCGAGGCGACGACGATGCGGTGCGCCGGGGCGTCCGGGGACGCGGTGGGGGCGTGGGAGAGGCGTCAACGCTCGCCGCATCGTCCTCCGACCCAGCGGAGGCGGACTCAGGGGGCTGCGGCAGCGACGCTGTCATCGTTCCAAACTATCAACCCCCTCCGACACCCACCCCAGCGGGTGACACGCGGCGTCCGAGACGGTAGGCATCACGAAAGGACAACGACCATGGCGAATTCTGCACCTTCCCAGAGCGTTTGACTAGCATGAATTCGACACGAAGGCGTGACATTCCGGTGAACCGGAAATGACAACTCATCCCCCAGGAGCCTGCCTTGACCCTTCAGATCGTCATTCTCGCCGCGGGCATGGGCTCGCGATTGGGGAGAAGTCTGCCCAAACCGCTGACCGTTCTCGCTGACGGGCGCAGCATCATGCAGCAGCAGCACGACAACATCCGCGCGGCGTTCGGCCGCACTGCCCGCATCACCACCGTCGTCGGCTACCGGGCGGAGACCGTCGTCGACGCGTTCCCGCGTGTGGATTACGTCTACAACGACCGCTACGACCAGACGAACACCTCCAAGAGTCTGCTGCGCGCCCTTTCGGCGACCGGCCGCGACGGAGTGCTGTGGATGAACGGCGACGTCGTGTTCGATCCCGACGTGCTCGGCCGCGCCCTCGAGCTGATCGAGGGCGACCGGTCCTTCGTCACGGTCAACACCGCCAAGGTCAGCGACGAAGAGGTGAAGTACACGGTGGATGCCGAGGGCTTCGTCGCGGAGCTCTCCAAGACCGTCCGTGGCGGCCTGGGGGAAGCCGTGGGCATCAACTACGTCGCCGCCCGCGACAAGAAGACACTCCAGCGCCACCTGCAGCGCGTCGACGACCAGGACTACTTCGAACGCGGTATCGAATTGGCCATCGCCCAGGACGGGATGCGCGTCGAGCCTCTCGACATCTCCGACCTCTACGCCGTCGAGGTCGACTTCGCGGAAGACCTGGAGCGCGCGAACCTCTTCGTCTGATCTCCGACGCGCGTCAAGGCCCGGACGACATCGCCCCACGGGGGCAGGATGGAATCATGGCTGAGAAGGTGCATCGCATCCATTCCCTGCCCGACGACGCGCCGTGGAAGGGCGGGCTGCCGCCGGCGGGGTCGGAGGAGCATCCCCGCACGATCCGCATGCTCGACCGCGTGCTGTCCGTGCAGCGTCCCGCGGTGCTGGCCCACCTGCGGAGCATCCGACTGCGGCATCCGGATGCCTCCCCGCAGGAGATCCTCCGGATCCTCGAGCGGCGTTACCTCGCGGCCGTGACCACGGGCGGCGCGGCCGTCGGCGCGACCGCCGTCGTGCCGGGCATCGGGACCGGTGTCACCCTGGCGCTGAGCGGCGTGGAGACGGTCGGCTTCCTGGAGGCCACGGCGCTGTTCGCGCAATCGGTCGCCGAGGTGCACGGGGTCGCGATCGAGGACCCCGATCGTGCCCGCGCCCTCGTCCTGACCCTGATGCTCGGCAAGGAGGGGACGGACCTCGTCGCCCAGCTGGCGTCGCAGGCCGCCGGACGCGGGACCACCCGCGCCGGCTACTGGGGGGAACTCGTCACGAAGACGCTCCCCCGCGCGGCCGTCGGACCCCTGGTCGACCGCCTCAAGACCACGTTCGTCCGTCAGTTCGCGGCCCGGGGCGGCGCCTCGTGGCTCGGCAAGGCGCTCCCGTTCGGCGTCGGGGCCGTCGTGGGCGGGGCCGGGAACAACATCCTCGGCCGTCGCGTGCTCGTCACGTCGCGGCGGGCCTTCGGGACGCCTCCGCTGATCCTCCCCCACGACCTGGAACCGCGACCCGGAGCCGACAGACTCGAGCGCCGAGCGGTGGGCGGCGTGCAGCGCGTCGGCGGCGCCATCGCCGGAGCCGTCGGCTCCGCGGGCCGGCGGACGGGGTCCGTCGCCCGGAAGGCATTGCCGCGCCGCAAAGACCGCGACGACGCGGCGTCGTCCGACGCGCCCTGACGCCTTGTCATCGACGCGGCCCGCGCGCAAGACCCGAGCGCTCGACACCCGATCGCGTTAGCCTCGCCGCATGGGTGACCTCCTCGATCTCCTGACCGTGTGGATGCCGCGACAGCGGTGGTACGGCACGAAGGGTCGCGATCCGCGACTGACCCTCGTCGCCGATGAGGAGCTCGTCATCCCCGGCACGCGGGTGCTTCTCGTCCGAGACGAGGCGGTGACCCCCGCATCCGTCTACCAGGTGCCGGTGTCAAAGCGCGACCCGGACGCCGTGCTCCCCGGGAGTCTCATCGGCCCTGCGGGCGACGGGCGGGTGTGGGCGGATGCCGTCACCGACCCCGCTTTCACCGACCTGTTGTTCCATCTCGTCACCGAGGGCGGTGCGGGGGCGACAGGCGACGGCGGGTTCATCGGCATCCCCCTGACGGCACCGCCCGCGACGACCGCGACCGCCGTTCCCGCGCGCGTGCTGAGCGGCGAGCAGTCCAACACCTCGATCATCTTCCGCCCGGAGGGTGCTGCCCCGGTCATCTGCAAGCTGTTCCGTCAGGTCAACGCGGGGGTGAACCCGGACGTCGAACTGCAGTCCGCGCTCGCCGCCGGCGGGGCGACGTTCGTGCCGGCCGCGATCGGCGAGGTCCGGGGCACCTGGACGACGGCGGACGGCGACGAGGCGACCGGGTCGCTCGCCTTCGCGCAGGAGTTCTTCGACGGGGTCGAGGACGCGTGGCGGGTCGCCCTTCTCGCCGCCACCGCCGGAGACGACTTCAGCGCCCCGGCTCGAGCGCTCGGGGCCAGCGTCGCGCGGATGCACGTGGCGTTGGCCGACGCCTTCCCCACCGTGGCACCCGACGCCGAGGTGCGTGCGCGGGTGGCCGCTGCCTGGGAGAGGCGCCTGGCCATCGCGGTGTCCGAGGTGCCCGCGCTCTCGCCCTACGCCGACCGCATCCGGCAGGTGTACGCCGACGCCGTGGCGGCCGCGTGGCCGCCCCTGCAGCGCGTGCACGGCGACCTGCACCTCGGTCAGGTCCTGCATACGCCCGCGAACGGGTGGGTACTGCTCGATTTCGAGGGAGAACCGCTGCGCCCGATCTCGGAGCGCCGCAGCCCCGACCTCGCCGTGCGCGACGTCGCCGGCATGCTGCGCTCGTTCGACTACGTCTCGGGCGCCGTGGCCGACGACGACGGCGCGGCCGTGCGCGCCTGGGTCATCGCGGCGCAGCAGGCGTTCCTGTCCGGCTACGCCGAGACGGTCGGCGCGGGCCAGACGGCCCCCGATGCACTGCTGGCCGCGTTCGAGCTCGACAAGGCCGTGTACGAAGCGATCTACGAGACCCGCAACCGTCCCGACTGGATCGGCATCCCGCTCGCCGCCATCGGGCGACTCGCGCCGCTCACCGCCTGATCACCCGGTGGCCGGAGACCGGCATCGGCGAGGTCACGCGGGGACGCCCGCGTTCCAGCTCTCCCAGCGCTCCATGAGCGTGCGGACCGCCGAGTGGAAGCGCTCGGTCGAGGCCCCGGGAGCCGTGTCGCCGAAGTAGTACCGCACCCAGTGGTCGAGGCGCGCGACGGCGTCGGGGTCGTCCAGCACCCGGTCGGCGCGTGCCACGATGTCGGCCGCGGACTCGGCATCCAGCCATTCGGCATCCGACAGGTACCCGGTGTCGTCCACGAGGGCCTCCGGGTCGACGGGCCGCGTGACCAGCAGTGGTCTCCCCGCGGCGAGCCGGTCGTACACCATCGCGGAGATGTCGACCACCGCGAGGTCGGCGGCGGCGAGTTGCCACCCGAGATCGGCCCCGGTGTCGTGCACGTGCTGGGCGGTCGGATCGGCGGCATTCGCGGCGCCGAGGGCGGCGACGATCCGATCGTTCGCCGCGCCGTAGGCCGCGTCGACCACGCCGGACCGCGGATGGGGTCGGTAGATCACCCGATGACGGCCGGTGGCGAGCAGTGCCGTCACCAGCGCTTCGCCGTGCGTGAGGATCGAGCCGTAGTGGGCAGCGGGACGATCCCCCTCCCACGTCGGGGCGTAGAGCACGACGCGGCGACCATCGGGCGTGTACGGCAGGTCGCCGGAGTAGTGGTCGGCCTGCGGACGGCCGATGGCGAATGTCCGGCGGTCGAGGTCGTAGTCCCAGAGCGTCCGGGACAGACGCGCCCGAGCGGCGTCACCGGCGACGAACGCGTAGTCGTACGCGGTGAACTGGTTGGTCGTCATGTACATCTTGTCGGACTCGCCGTGGTTGATGAACACGTGCCAGCGCCGCCCGTATCGGAACATCTGGAAGTTGCGGGTGTTCTGGTTGACGTAGAAGACGATCCGCACGTCCTGCTCGTCGAGCACCTGTTCGACGTCGCGCACCGTGGGGGCGTAGGCCACCGGCAGTGCGTCGTCGCGCAGCAGCGCGTCGGCGCCGCGGATCGAGCGGGCGATCACCACGACGGGCCACTCGCGCGCGAGCTCGCGAAGCGGTGCGTACCACTGGCGCATCTGGTACATGTTCACGGGGCCGTCGGCGAAGTAGACCGCGATGCGGAAGCGGTTCTGCGGCAGGGGTCCGCGTTCGGCGAGCGCTCGGCGGAGGTCGGTGCGCGCACGGCGGGTGGCCAGGGCCTTGCGGAGGAGCCCGACGGCGAGCCGGGCGTCGCGGGCGAGGGGCATCCTTCCAGGGTACCGGCCAGGTCGGCGTGGAACGATGGAATGATGCACCTCGCGACCCCCGGCCGCCGAGACGCGCCCGTTCCCCCCGACGACGCCGGCGTGAGCTTCGTCATGCCCGTCCTGAACGAAGAGCGGTACCTGCGCCGCGCGGTCGCCTCGACGCTGGCGCAGGACGTGCCGGGCCCGGTCGAGCTCGTGCTGGCGCTCGGGCCGTCCACGGATGCCAGCGACGAGATCGCCCGCGAGATCGCCGCCGTGGACCCCCGGGTGGTGCTGGTGGACAACCCCGCCGCCGATATCCCGGTGGGGCTGAACCTCGCGATCGGTCGGAGCCGCTTCGCCACGGTCGTGCGGGTGGACGCGCACTCCGAGCTGCGGCCCGGATACGCGCGACGCGCCTTGGCGACGCTCCGGCGTACGCGCGCGGCGAACGTCGGCGGGGTGATGCGGGCGGACGGACGCTCCCCGTTCCAGCGCGCGGTCGCCCGCGCCTACAACTCCCCCGTCGGCCTCGGGGGCGGGGCGTACCACGGAGGCACCGAGGAAGGGCCGGCGGAGTCGGCGTACCTGGGAGTGTTCCGGCGCAGTGTGCTAGAGGAGGTGGGCGGGTTCGACGAGACCCTCCGCCGCGGCGAGGACTGGGAGCTGAACCTGCGCATCCGCCGCGCCGGCTACCGCGTGTGGTTCGATCCGGCGCTGTCGGTGGTCTATTGGCCGCGGGAGAGCTGGACGCGACTGGTGCGGCAGTTCCGGGCGACGGGCGCGTGGCGCGGCGAACTCGTACGGCGCTACGGTCGGCGCAACTCCCTGCGCTTCTTCGCTCCCCCGGCACTCGTCGGTGCGGCCGCACTGTCGCTCGTCGTCGCCGTCGCGCAGGCTCTCGGGATCGTGCGCTCCCCCGCGGCCCACGCGGTGCATGTGCCCGTCGCCGCGTACGGGGTGCTCGTCGCCGTCGTCGCCCTGGGGCGCGGCGGAGGCCGGGGATGGCGCGATCGCGCCTGGACTGCGGCCGTCCTGCCCTCGATGCACCTGCCCTGGGGAGCCGGGTTCCTCTGGGGTGTCGCGCGCGGAGCCCGCGACACCGTCGACACCTCGCGGCTCGACGGCCGCAATACGCCTCTGCCCTGAGCAGCGGCATCCGCCTCATTCCCGGGCGACGAATCCCTGGTCGAGGAGTCGGGCGACGACCCGCTCCGCCGCCCGACCGTCCTCGCGCGCGACGAACACGCGCTGGAACCGCTCGTAGCGTTCGCGGAAGATCGCCGGGTCGACCTCCGCGATCGCCCGCTCGAGGTCGTCCTGCGACCGCACGACCGGTCCGGGGGCGGCATCCAGCAGATCGAAGTAGAACCCGCGCAGCTCTCCGCGATAGTGCTCGAGGTCGGGCACGAGGAAGTACATCGGTTTGCCGGTGATGGCGAAGTCGAACATCACCGACGAGTAGTCGGTGATGAGGGCGTCGGATGCCGCGAGCAGCCGCGCCGTGTCCGGGTAACCGGTGACGTCGACGACGCGCGGCCCGCGCGAGTCCTCGCCCGGGTGGAGCGTCCGGGTATGGCCGCGGACGAGCACCACGGCATCCGTGGCCCGTGCCAGGGCGGACGGATCGAGGAAGTCGACGATCGCCTCCCGGTCGTCGCGCCACGTCGGGGCGTAGAGGAGGACACGCTCGTCCGCCCCGATGCCGAGCGCGCGGCGCGTCGCGGTGCCGTCGTCGGTCCGAAGGACGTCGTTGCGCGGATACCCCTCGATCCACACGGGGCGCCGCAGGAACGCGTACGCACGGGAGAGGAGCCGCGCCGCGTAGGGACTCTGCGCGAGCAGCACGTCCCAGCGCCGGCTCTCGCGGAGAACGGCCAGTGTCCTCCGCGGATCGAAGCCGGGGCGGTGGAGCGCGAGACGCTTCAGGGGTGTGCCGTGCCAGGTCTGCAGCACACGCTGACCGGGCTTGCGGACGAACTTCCTACGCAGCCAGTCGTTGACGACGAGCAGTCGGGATGCCGCCCGGGCACGCCACCATTCGGGGCTGCCCTCCACCACGGCGACGGCCCCGGGGGGAACGTGCACCGACAGGTCGACGACGCTCCAGTAGCGCGTGACGACGGGGGCCACGCGCGCGAGCTCCCGGTCGATGGCGAGCGGGTTGCAGCCGGCAGTGCGCCCGTAGAAGCTCTCGAAGAACACCGCGTTCTCGAGCGGCTGCCGGGAGGTCGCGTACCGCCGTTCGAGCGCGGCCTGCCCTTCGCCGGAGTCGTAGGCGGGATCGACCGGCGGACCGACCCGCAGCCATCGGCCATCCCAGTCCGCCCGGAGCCCCGGAAGTTGCGTGAGGGGCAGCGATGCCGCGGGCGGCGCGGCATCCGTCGCCTCCCCCGGTTCGATGCGCAGCCGGTATTCGCCCGTGGGAAGCGGTAGCTCGGGTCCGCCCCACCGAGCCGCGCGGAGGGGGAGCTCGGCCCGCCAGGTCCGTCCGCGTCCGTGCAGGCGCCCAGTGACGCGGGCGCGCGGACCCTCGAGCGTCACGCCCGTCGGCCGCGGTCCCGTTCCGGAGATCTCGAGCACGGCGCGCCCGTCGTCGTGGAGGAAGCGCACGTCGGTCATGGGATGGTCCTCCTCGGGGGCGCCGCGAAGCGACGAGCGGTCAGTCGGGCGCGGATCGCGCGGTGGACCCGCTCGGCATTGCGCCCGTCGTGGTGAACGTGCACGCTCGCGCTCAGCCGGCGCGAGGCCTCCACAGCGTCGGTCGGATCGTCCAGGATGCCGTCGAGCCGGGCGAGCGCGGCTTCCCACGTTCGCGGGACGTCGTCGCCGGCGACGTCGCGGTATCGGCCGTAGACACCCCGGCGCGCGGTGTACGCCTCGACGTCGGGGGCGAAGAACACCACCGGGAGCGGAACGAGTCCGGCGTCGAAGGCGAGCGAGGAGAAGTCGGTGACGAGGGCGGCGAAAGCCGGCAGCAGCGGAGTGACGTCGGCGACGCGGTCACTTCCGAGCATCTTCACGCGCTCGCTCGTGAGGCGGTACTCCCCCGCTCCGAGCGGGTGGGGTCGCACGAACAGCACGGCGTCGTGGTGCGCCAGCACCGCGTCGATGCGATCCGCGTCGGAGGTCGTGGGGATCGCCGGGTCGACATCGCCGTCGCGCCAGGTCGGGGCGTAGAGCACCAGGCGCCGATCACCGAGATCGGTGCCCGTCACGGCGGCGAGCGCGTCGCGCGCTACGCTGCGCCGCTCGTCGGCGGTGCCTTGAGAGAGCACGTCGACCCGCGGCTCCCCGGTCACGGGCACCCGCGCGTCGTCGAGACCGAACGCGCTCTCCAGGCGTCCGCGGACGAGATGCGAGGCGGCGGGGAGCAGGGAGATCTGGCGCATGGTGCGCCGGTACAGCACGGCCAGGAGCCGCGTGACGGCGCGAGACCCCGGCAGCAGGGCACTGCGGGTCGTCTCGGGCGAATCCAGACCGATGCGCTTGAGCGGGATCCCGTGCCACAGCTGCACCATGAACGCGCCCGCCACCGCGTAGCGGTTGACGTCTCCGAAGCCGTGGGTCACCACGACCACACGCGCTCGGGCCGTCGCCCACAGACCCCGCAGCGAATCGCGCCGGAGGGAGGGGATGCCGAGCCTCTCGGCCTCCTGCATCTGACCCTCGTCGGCGACGAGCCACATCGTCCGCTCGCCCGCGGCATCCGCCACGCGCCAGAGGGCCAGGGCACCGTCGGCCACGCCGACCGCGCAGCCGAACACCCAGCGCTCCCGCGAACGCGGGACCACCGCGGTCAGCAGTCGCCCCGCGAGATACAGCGGAATGCGCCGGAGTTTTCGCGCATTCCCCGCACCGAACGAGAAAGACGCCACCCCGCGAGCCTATCGCGGGGTGGCGTCCGGAGCGGAGGGCTCAGCTGGCGGGCATCGAGCCCAGCGTCACCTGAGCGGTGGCCTGCTTGCCGCCGCGGAGGTAGGTCACCGTGGCCTCGGACCCCGCGGCGAGCGCGCGCACCTGCGCCGTGAGGTCCACGGAGCTGGTGACGGGGATGCCGTTGAACTCGGTGATCACGTCGCCCTTCTGCAGACCGCCGGCCTGGGCGGCGCCCCCGGCGGTGACCTCGGCGACGTAGGCACCGGTGGTCGTCGCGCCCTGGATGGATGCGGCGTCCTGGACGCTCGCGCCGAGCAGGCCGTGGGTCGCCGAGCCGTTGTCGATGATCTCCTGCGAGACGCGCTTGGCGATGTCGGAGGGGATCGAGAATCCGACGCCGATGTTGCCCGACTGACCGCTCGACGACGAGGACGAGCCGGCGCTCGCGATCGCGACGTTGATGCCGATCAGCTTGCCCTCGTCGTCCACGAGCGCGCCACCGGAGTTGCCGGGGTTGATCGCGGCATCCGTCTGGATGACGGCGATCTTGATCGTCTGGGTCGTCTGCGTGCTCTGCTGGCCCTGACCGAAATCGAAGAAGAACGGGCTCTCTCCGCTGCCCTGGCCGCCCTGGCTGCCCTCGCTCGAGTCCGAGCTGTCGCTCGGCGCCGCGGACGACGCGACCTCGATGGAGCGGTTCAAGGCACTCACGATGCCGGTGGTCACGGTGTTCGCAAGGCCCAGGGGTGCGCCGACCGCGATCGTGTTGTCACCCACGTTGAGCTTCGACGAGTCCGCCCACTCGATCGGGGTCAGGTTCGAGGCGTTCTCGAGCTTGATCACGGCGAGGTCGTAGGTGGGGTCGGTGCCGACGAGCTTCGCGGCGTACACCCGCCCGTCGGACGTGGTGACGGAGAGTGTGGTGTTGCCGCTCTGGCCGTCGAGGGTGACGACGTGCGTGTTGGTCAGGACGTATCCGTCGTCGCTCAGGATGACACCGGATCCGGTGCCCCCCGAGGTTCCCGCGGTCGCGCTGATCGTGACGACGCTCGGTACGACCTTGGCGGCCACGGCGGCCGTGGCGTTGACGTCGCTCGGGTCGTTGACGGTGATCGCCGTGGGCCCCGAGGCCGTCGCACCGTTGGACCCGCCCCACAGGGCCAGACCGGCGTAGGTACCGCCGAGGCCGGCCCCGCCGCCGACGAGCGCCGCGGCGATCAGGAGGGCGGCGATCTTAGTGCCGGAGCTTTTCTTGCGCGGCTTGGCCACCTCGGATTCGGGGAGCGTCAGCGTCGGGTGCGTGCCGTAGGTCCCCGTCGCGGCGGGCCCGAACGCCTGCCCGGTGGGGGTGGTCGCGCCGCTCGGCGCAGAGGCGTACCCGTGGGCGTGCGGCGCCGGGTTCTGCGGGGTTCCGTAGTGCGCCGTCGTCGGCTGGTGCGGCGCGGCGGGCTGCGACGCGGTGGGCGCCTGACCGGCGGCGGGGGCCTGCGCGGGCGGCGGCCACGCCGCGGCGGCGTCGGCCGGCGAGCGGGTCGGAACCGGCGGCGCCGCCGGGGTGGACTCCGCGGCGGGTGCGACCGGGGTCGCGTCGGCGGCGGGGGTGGTCTCGTGCGACGCGGGGACCGCGCCCTGCGCGGCGGCGTCGCTGGTGGGGCGGTTGTCCTCGGGACGGTCGTCCGTGGTGTCGCTCATGTGATGCTCCTTCTTCCAGGCGAGATCAACCATGACCCCGGATGCTGTGCGGTTCCTATGACGCGGGTGAGTCCGATCTATCAGAGTCGCAGGAACGGAATGCGGGGTCCTGCGCGGGGGCCGCTCCGCTACGGTGAGAGGGTTTCGGCCCGGCGGTTCCCGCCCCCTCTCCCCGAAGGCATCCGCATCATGCACGACCTCCCCGGCGCCTGGCGCCGCACCGCGCTCGGCGCGGGCCTCATCGCCCCCGACGGCACCTCGGTTCCGACGATCTTCGCCGAGATGACGGCTCTGGCCGCCTCGACCGGTGCCCTCAACCTCGGTCAGGGCTTCCCCGACGAGGACGGACCCGACGTGGTCCTCGAGGCCGCGCGGCGCGCGATCGCGGACGGCGTGAACCAGTACGCGCCCGGCCGAGGCTTTCCCGACCTGTTGACGGCGATCGCCGAACACCAGCAGCGCTTCTACGGCATCGAGCTCGACCCGTCCCGGCAGGTGCTGGTGACGGTGGGAGCCACCGAGGCCCTCTCGTCCACCCTTCTCGCGCTCATCGACGGCCCGGACGACGAGGTCGTCGTCTTCGAGCCGTACTACGACTCCTACGCCGCGTGTGTGGCCCTGGCGGGCGCGCGGCTCGTCCCCGTGCCCCTGCGCTGGCCGGATTTCCAACCCGACCTCGAGGTACTGGCATCCGCCGTCACGGACCGGACGCGCGTGATCCTCGTGAACGACCCTCACAATCCGACGGGTTCGGTGTTCTCCCGCGAGGTCCTCGACGAGGTCATCCGTCTCGCGCATCGGCACGACGCGATCATCGTGACCGACGAGGTGTACGAGCACCTGGTCTTCGACGGCCCTCACGTCCCCATCGCCACCCTCCCGGGCGCGGCGGAGCGCACGCTCTCCATCTCGTCGGCGGGCAAGACGTTCTCGCTCACGGGCTGGAAGACCGGATGGGTCACCGGTCCCGCCGAACTCGTGTCCGCGGTGCTGGCCGTGAAGCAGTTCCTCACCTACGTGGGCGGTTCACCGTTCCAGCCGGCGATCGCGGCGGGCCTGCGGCTTCCCGAGACGTTCTTCGCCTCGGTGGCCGGCGAGATGAAGGCGAAGGCGGATCTCCTGGGCACGGGGCTGCGCGCCGCCGGCTTCGACGTCAGCACTCCCGGGGGCTCGTATTTCACGGTCGTGGATGCCGCTCCCCTCGGCGCCACGGACGCCGATGCGTTCTGCCGCGAGCTGCCCGCGCGGGCGGGCGTCGTCGGCATCCCGCTCACGGCTTTCGCGTCGCCGGACCACCGAGCCGACTACGCCACGCTCGTGCGCTTCGCCGCGTGCAAGCGCGTGGACGTGCTCACCGACGCGGTGGAACGCCTCTCCGCCCTGGCACGGGGCTGACCGCGGGCGTCAGCGCGGGGTGACCCGGAACCGACGCAGGTCGAGCGCCGGGTTCACGCGCCGCACCCGGGCGATCGCGCCGGGATCGATGTGGGCGACGACGACGTCGGTGGCCGTCCCGATCGTGGCGAGGGCGACGCCCTGCGGGTCGATGACCGTCGAGTGACCGACCCCGAGCGGCGGCGGGTGGTCGGCGCCGGCGACGAAGAACGTGTTCTCGATCGCGCGCGCCGTGAGCAGCGTCATCCAGTGGTGCTCCTTCAGCGGGCCGCGCACCCACTCCGCAGGAACGAGCGCCACGTCCACCCCCGCGTCGGCGAGGGTCCTCGCCACCTCGGGGAAGCGCAGGTCGTAGCAGGTCATGAGGCCGAAGCGCAGACCGTCCACCTCGAAGGTCTCGGGAGGCGCGATCTCGCCGGGGGCCACCCAGTCCGACTCACGCTGACCGAACGCGTCGTAGAGATGCAGCTTGCGATACACGGCCCGGATGCCGGCGCCCCCGACGGCCACGACGGCATTGCGCACGCGGCGCCCGTCGTCGGCCCGCTCCACGAGCCCCGCGACGAGCACGACGTCCAACTCGGTGGCGAGGGCCTGTAGTGCGCTCGTGAACGGACCGCCCAGGTCTTCGGCGTTCTCGGAGAGCGACGCGTCGAACGGGTCGACGAAGTAGCTGGAGTACTCGGGGAACACGATCACCCGGGCGCCGCGGGCGGCGGCCGTGCGGGCGAGGTCGCCGATGGCATCCAGGTTGGTCTGCTTCGACACGGTCGGGGCGAACTGCGCCACCGCCACTCCCACGCTGTCGTGCGTCATCCGCGTCCCTTCTCGTCACCCGACCGGCTCTCACCGCTGACCCGGTTCTCGCCGCTGAGCCGGCGCAGGACCGCCGGACCCACGACCCACAGTACGAGGATCACGACCACGAGCACGACCACGGCGACCACGGCGGCGTCGACACCGACGACCACGTCGAACACGAACGCCACGACGCCGGTCAGGAGCACCGCCACCGCAGTGAGCGCGGCGATGAGGGCACGATGACCGAACCGGACGACGACGGGCTTCACACCGCGGTGGAAGACCGCGCGGTGCAGCGCGACCGGGGCGAGGGCGAGGATCGCGGTCAGAGCGGAGAGCCCGACGAGCACGAGGTAGCCGGTGCGCTGCGGTCCACTGAGGCCGGCGAAGGCCGGCTGGAACGCCAGCGCCAGGAGGAACCCCGTGAGGATCTGGGTGCCGGTCTGCAGCACCCGGAGTTCCTGCAGGACGTCCGCCCAGTTGCGGTCGGCGCGCTGCGCCGCACTCTCGGGGCGGCCGTCGCGGAGGTCGTCGCGCGGGTCGTCGGTGGGGGTCAGCATCCCCGAATCATGGCCCGTCCACGACGCCCGAATCAACGTCGATTCGACACGACCCGAAACCCGTGCTAGGTTTATCTCTTGTGCCGCGGGGTGGAGCAGCTCGGTAGCTCGCTGGGCTCATAACCCAGAGGTCGCAGGTTCAAATCCTGTCCCCGCAACAAATGAAGGCCCCGGATCCTCGGATCCGGGGCCTTCGCCTTTCCCCGGCGCGGGCCGTCTGCACAGACGAGAACGGCTCCTGCAGACGCCTCTCGGCGGGCGCGTTCATCCACAGATCGACGCAAGCCCCTGCATTCCGGATAAGCGTCTGCTTAGCATGGAGCGCATGGGCGGGCAGTATTCGATCGATGTGGCGGGCTTCCTCTCGACCACCGACACGGTGGCGACGGCGCTCGAATCGCTGGAGCAATCGGTGACCGGGGCGGTCTCCGACCTCGACCGGATCGCGGGCATCGTCGCGGCCGACCCCGGCCTCAGCTCAGCGGTGAACGGCGCAGCGGACGAACGGCGACGGACAGGTCCGGGAGCGGTCCAGCACGGCGGCGCCGTCGTGACCGCGGCCGGTCGAGTCGCTCTCGCGTACGTGCAGGCCGACGACGACATGGCATCCACGACGTCCGGCACGGAAGCGTCAGTAGCGCTCCCCCACACGCCCGGCCTCGGCCGACGAGAGGCGCTGGTGCAATGACGCTCGTGGCCCTCGCCGACGTACCCACGGTGGACATCGACCCGTCGGCGCTCTCCTCCGCAGCGGAGTCGCTGCGCACGCACGCCGATGCCGCCACGGACTCCGCCGAGCGGATCTCGTCGACCTGGAACACCCTCCCGGCCAGCTACGAGGCACCCGAGGCGGGAGAGCTGCTCGCACGGATGACCGTCGTTCCGCGAGCTGCGGACGATTTCGCCGACACCGCAAGGCGCGTCGCCGCGATCATGGCCCAGCTCGCCGACCAGCTCGCGTTGGCCCGCGCGCAGGAAACGTCACTGCGGACCGAGGTCGTGAGTTTCCGCGACGCCGTCCGCGGATTCCGGGCGTCGTCCGACGACATGGGTCTCGGCAGCAGCGACGACACGTGGGGACCCGGTCAGTTCCTCCGCAACCAAGAACTGATCAGCGAGTGTTTGTCCCTCCGCACCCTCCGAGACACCGCGATCGAGGAGGCGCGCGGCGACCTGGCATCCATCGGGCAACCCGACGTCGTGCTGTCGACCACCGGAGTCGTCGGCGCACGGCCGTCCTCTTCCGCGTGGGCGGCCGAGTACGACGCGGTCGCCGACGGCGTGGGCTTCGCGATCCTCGAGAAGCTCAGCGCGGGAACGGCCGACGACGCCCGCGCGCTGCTCGCGGCCCACGACGACTGGCGTCGGCTGTTCGCGGCGAATCCTCCGGATGCCACGGCGGTCAACGCCTGGTGGACTCAGCTTACCGCCTCGAACCCCGGCGCTCTCGACGCGCTGGTGCTGGGCGCCTCCGTGATCGTGGGGTCGCTCGGCGGCGTCCCTCCGGCGAGCCGCGTGGCGGCGAACGCCGTGAATGCCAACAACCGGATCCCGGCGATCGAGGCCGCGATCCAGCGCATGCAGGACATGTCCCGAGGACACGGTGGGCCGGACTACCTCGCGTGGAAGGACGTGATCGGCCAGCTGGAACGTCAACGGAACTATCTGCAACGGGCAGCCGATGGTGACGTTCAGCTCTATCTCTACGAGCCGGATTCGCAGAGCATCATCGAGATGATCGGGACTCTCGATGAGAACACGACGGATGTGATCACCTACGTGCCTGGCACGTACACGAGCGTGCACAGCTTCTACGGTGATCAGGTACAGCAGGTCGGTCGATGGCTACAGACGAACGACCCCCGCACCGTCACCTTCGTGTGGAAGGAGGGACTGTTCCCTGGCGAGGATGTGGCTTCCGGAGGAATGGACCCCTCGCGGATCCTCGAAGCCAACGACGAGGGCGCTGCCCTGGAGAAGGGTCGACTCATCGCCGACTTCCAGCAGGAACTCCTCTCGTCGTCGCCCGAGGCGGCTTCCGCTCAACACGACGGCATGGGCCACTCGTGGGGACTCGCGGGGATCACCTCGTCGGAGGTAGCAGGGGCGAAGTACTCGCAGGTGCACTCTTTGGCCGGAGCGGGGATGCCCTCGGGCTGGACGCCGAGCCCGACCACGGAGTACCTCCACTGGGGCTACACGGATGCCCTCTCGATCATGCAAGGGACTGGCGCCGTGTGGGACGGACGCATCCCGACCCGAGAAGCTGCCTTCGCGTCGCATGTCTACGGTCGAGAGGGTGACTTCACGCTCTACCTTCCTACCGGAACGGGTTCAGACACTGTCGTCGTCTCGCCCCAGCCTCCAGCATCGATACCGCTGACCACCTCGCCGGTCGCAAATCACAATCTCATCGCCAGCGACAATCCAGACAACCAGAATGCCTTGTTCCACATGCTCCGGGAGATCGAGCGATGAAATCACACGCGGGGACGATGGCTATCGCTCTACTGCTCCTAACTTTGACCGGATGCAGCCCCATGACAGGAGACGCCACCGTGCATGAGGAAGTCACCATAGACGAGGCCAAGACGATAGCGCAGGACATGGAGAAGACTCTCGCGGGTCTTGTGCCGACTGAGCAGGTGGCCTCGATTGACCAGAACCCCACGGGTGCCCTCATGTCGTGCACGAAGGAAGGAGAGTACCTCTGGTCAGGCCAGACGAAGGTGAGACTGAATCCGGGAGTCACCTACGACGGGGAAGCGGTCACCGAGAAGATTGCATCTGAGTACAACGGCGGCGATTCCTACACGACCGAGACCGACCTCACGCCGGACGGCCAGCCGAGTGCTCATGTGGTCGGCGGCAACGGCGAGGGGTACCTCGTAGCGCTCTCCGTGGACAAGACCTTCGTCCAGATCTTGTCTTTCTCACCGTGCTTCGTCCTGCCCGAGGATGTCTCACCGAGCCGGCCGTACTGAGCGCGGGTCTCACTAACCTTCTAAAGCAGACCTCCGGCGGAGAGCCGAGGGCTCACCTCGTCGGGCGGGGTACCTCGTGTCAGAGGATCCCGACCGCGCAGGGGTCCGCATCACGTCGTTCTCCCCCTGTTTCGTCCTGCCCGAAGGAACGTGGCCGGGCGACGACTACTGAGCGGCATCGCCCTTCCGATTTCGGCGCCGTCCCGTCAACCCGGCTGTCAGACCGGGTCCAGACCGATTCACTGGAACCATGCTCCGTCACTCACGCGACCCCTCCCCCCGCTCCACGGACGGCCGATCCGGCAGCGAGACGGGCGGGCGGCGATGAGCGACGTCGAGATGACCCGCATCCCCGCCGGAAGCGTGCTGCGCGGAGACCAGCGGGGCGAGGACCGCCGCGAGATCACCGTCGAGGCGTTCGACATCGGTGTCTACCCGGTGACCGAGGAGCAGATGGCGGAGATCCTCGGCATCACGGCCCAGAACCCGCGCCGCCCCGCCGTGCAGGTGAGCTGGTTGCGCGCGGTGCGCTTCTGCAACGCGCTGAGCGAGTGGGAGGGCCGGGATCCTGTCTACGCGTATGACGGCGAAGTCGTCGACTGGGACACGGAGGCCGACGGCTTCCGACTGCCGACCGAAGACGAGTGGGAGTACGCGTGTCGGGCGGGATCCACAGGATCCACCTACGGACCGATCGCCGAGATCGCGTGGACCGCGGGCGACGGCCTGCGCGGACCGGTCGAGGTCGGCGGACGCCTCCCGAACCTCCACGGCCTGTTCGACATCCTCGGCAACGTGTCGGAGTGGTGCTGGGATCTCTTCGCGCCCGAGACGAGCGACGCCCGGGTGTTCCGCGGCGGCGGGTGGAGCGATGCGCGTGCGGTCGTCCGCGCCTCCGCGCGTCGCGGCGCCAATCCGCGCGCGATCTTCGACGATGTCGGCCTTCGCGTGGCGCGGGGGGCACTCAATCGGAGCCGCTGATGGCCTCGCTCAGTCCGTCGACGAACTCGGCGATCGTCGCGAGCTGCTCATCGGAGAATCCCTCCGCCACCGCGACCATCGCCGCGAGGTGCGCACCGAAGTGCCGGAAGAACTCCGCTCGGGATTTCGGCGTCAGGACCACCACCCGCGCCCGGCCGTCGGAGGGGTGCGGACGCCGCTCGAGATGCCCGGACGCCGCGAGCCGATCGAGCAGCTTGGTCGTGGATGCCGTGGAGATCCGCAGGTGAGATGCCACATCGTGCGGGCTGACCATCTGTCCGCGCTGCTCGCGGATGATCAGCATCCGCAGCGTCGCGAGGTCGCTGGCGTTCATGTCCATGTCGCCCTTCATGCCGCTGTTCATGCGGTCGAGGGCATCGCTCAGAGCGCGGACCGACTCCATCGCACGGACGACACCGGGTCTGTTAGCACGAAAAGCGTCGACGACGGACACGGTGGACACCTCCGTTTCGCTCTGGGTATAGTCGGCTGACATCGCTAGCTAAACTAGCAAACAGGAGGCACGATGAGCGAGACCGAGTATGTCGTCCTCCTGGACGACTGGGGCAACGAGATCGGAACGGCACCGAAGGCGAGTGTGCACGGCACCGACACGGCTCTTCACCTGGCGTTCTCTTGCCACGTCGTCAACGCCGACGGTCAGGTGCTCGTCACGCGTCGCGCGCTCGACAAGAAGACGTGGCCGGGCGTCTGGACGAATTCGTTCTGCGGCCACCCGGGTCCGGCCGAGCCCGTCCTGCAGGCCGTTCACCGTCGCGCCGCCTTCGAGGTCGGACTCACGATCTCCGACGTCGAGCTCGCCCTTCCGCTCTTCCGCTATCGCGCGGTCGACGCCAGCGGCATCGTCGAGCACGAGATCTGCCCGGTGTACGTCGCCCGTACTCACGAGGAGCCGCGGCTGAACCCGTCCGAGGTCGCGGAATCGCGCTGGGTCGACCCCGCCGACCTCGCCGCCGCGCTCGAGGCCACGCCGTGGGCGTTCAGCCCGTGGCTCGTTCTCCAGGTACAGCAGCTTCACCTGTTCTCCTCCCCGCCGGCCATCCGGGCGGCCTCATGATCGCTCTCTCCACCACACCCACGGCGCGCGCCGCCATCGACGACGCGATCGACACCGTTCTGATCCGTCTAGCCCGACGCCTCCGCGACCATGGCGACGGCGCCCGGGCCCTGGCATCCGCGATCGCCCGCTCCGCCCGGGGCGGCAAGAGGTTCCGGCCGCTCCTCGTGGTCGCCGCGTTCGACACGCTCGGCGGTGCCGAGACCGATCGTGCCGCGCTCTACCAGGTCGCCGCCGCGTTCGAACTCCTGCACACCGCCTTCGTCGTCCACGACGACGTCATCGACCACGACACCGAGCGACGCGGCGTCGCCAATGTCGGCGGCGAGTTCCGGGCCCGGGGCGAAGAGCGAGGCGCGGATGCCACGGGCGCCGCGCTCCTCGGAGATGCGGCCGGCATCCTGGCCGGCGACCTGCTGCTCCACGAGGCCGGGCGTCTGGTCGCTCTGGCCGACCTGCCGACGGGCGTGCGCGGCGACCTCCTCCGCCTCCTCGAGGACGCTGTTCTGATCTCCGCCGCCGGAGAGCTCGCCGACGTCGAGAACGCCGTGTCCGCCCGTGATGTGGATGCCGAGACCATCCTGCGCACCACGCACGACAAGACCGCGGTGTACTCGTTCTCGGCGCCCCTCGAAGCGGGAGCGGTGCTCGCCGGCGCCGACGGCCCGGTCCGTGCCGCCCTCGAACGCTTCGGGCAGCGGCTCGGCCTGGCGTACCAGTTGGTGGACGACCTCATCGGCGCCTTCGGCTCGCCCGAGATCTCCGGCAAGGACGAAGGATGCGACCTCCGCGAGGCGAAGAAGACGCACCTCATCGTCCTTGCCCGCGAGGCCGAGTCGTGGCCCGCGGTGAGCGAAGCGCTCGCGCAGGCGCACACCGGCCCGGTCGCGATCCGCGCGGCCCAGCGGGCGCTCAGCGAGTCCGGCGCGCGGGCGCGGCTGGAAGACCTCGTCCGCGGGACTCTGGACGAAGCGCGCGCGATCGTCACGGCATCCACCCTTCCGGAGGAGTGCCGCACGATGCTGCACGACCTCGTGGACGCCGTGCAGGGACGCGTCCCGTGAGCGCGACCGCGACCGGCCTGGAACTGTACACGCGCACGGCCGACGACGCCGCCGCCGCGGTGATCAACCGCTACTCCACCTCGTTCGCCCTGGCATGTCGCCTGCTCGGCCCCCGTCCGCGGCCGCACGTCCGGAACATCTACGCCCTGGTCCGCGTGGCCGACGAGATCGTGGACGGCCCCGCGCACGACGCCGGGCTCTCCCCCGCGCAGGAACGTGCCACGCTCGACGCGCTCGAGGACGAGGTGCGGGATGCCATCGCCTCGGGCTTCAGCGCGAACCTTGTCGTCCACGCCTTCGCGCGCACCGCCCGCGAGTGCGGCATCGGCGACGACCTCATCGCCCCGTTCTTCGCCTCGATGCGCACCGACCTCGACACCGCCGCCCACGACGACGCGTCGCACGACGCGTACGTGTACGGATCGGCCGAGGTCGTCGGTCTGATGTGCCTGCAGGTGTTCCTCAACGCGGGGATGTCGGAGCCGGCGCGCCCCGCCGCCGACCTCGTCGACGGAGCCCGTCGGTTGGGGGCGGCCTTCCAGGACGTGAACTTCCTCCGCGACCTCGACGACGACGCCACCCGCCTCGGCCGTGACTACCTCGACGGCGCCGCCGACGACGACCGTCGCACGGCGGTCCTCGACCGCATCGACGCCGACCTGGCTGCGGCCGCCGCGACGGTCCCGTTCCTCCCGCCGGACTGCCGCCGCGCGGTCACCGCCGCGCACGACTTGTTCGCGGAGCTCTCGCGGCGTCTGCGCCGCACCCCCGCGGGCGCGCCGCGCGTCCGCGTCCCGGACGCAGTGAAGGCGACCCTCGCGGTGCGCGCCTTCCTCGGACGCCCACCGAAAGGGGCCCACGCATGACCTCGCAGCGCATCGTCGTCGTCGGAGGAGGGATCGCCGGCCTCGGCACCGCCGCACTCCTGGCCGATCAGGGACACGACGTCCACCTGTTCGAGGGACGCGAGCAGCTCGGTGGTCGCGCCGGGTCGTGGGAGAGCGACGGCTTCCGTTTCGACACCGGGCCCAGCTGGTACCTCATGCCCGAGGTCTTCGACCACTTCTTCCGCCTGCTCGGTACGAGCGCCGCGGAACAGCTCGACCTGGTGCGCCTGGCCCCCGCGTACCGCGTGTACGGTCCTCCCGGGAAGGGCGAGCCCATCGACGTGGTGTCCGGCCGGGATGCCGTCCGTGCGCTGTTCGAAGAGCACGAGCCCGGTTCCGGAGACAAGGTCGAGGCGTACCTCGACTCGGCGAAGGACGCGTACGAGCTGTCGACGTCGAAGTTCCTGTACGACACCTACTCCTCGACGCAGGGGCTGCGCGACCCCGCCCTCGTGAAGCGGCTCCCCACGCTCATCCCACTGCTCACGCAGACGCTGTGGAAGCGCGTGACGCGGGACTTCTCGAACCCGCGGCTGCAGCAGATCCTCGCCTATCCGTCGGTCTTCCTCGGCGGATCCCCGTTCGAGGTGCCCAGCCTGTACCACCTGATGAGCCACCTCGACCTCGGCGATGGCGTGCTCTACCCGCGCGGCGGTTTCACCGAGATCATCGCCGCGATCGAGCGGCTCGCGCGAGAGCGCGGCGTGCAGATCGAGACCGGCGTCCCCGTCGAGGCGATCATCACCGACGACGGCATCGCCCGCGGCGTGCGGCTCGCGGACGGCCGGATCGTTCCGGCGGATGCCGTGGTCTCGGGCGCGGACCTGCATCACACCGAGACCCAGCTGCTGGAAGAGGGTGATCGGCAGTATCCGGAGAAGTGGTGGAAGGACCGCGTGCCGAGCCCCGGGGCGCTGCTGCTCCTGCTCGGCGTGAAGGGAGAGCTTCCGCAGCTCACCCACCACACGCTGCTCTTCACCGACGACTGGCACACCAACTTCGACGCGATCTTCGGCGAGCACAAGCGCATCCCCGACCCCGCGTCCATCTACGTCTGCCGGCCGAGCGCCTCGGACGACTCCGTCGCTCCGGCGGGACACGAGAACCTCTTCGTCCTGGTACCCGTACCCGCTGATCCCGTCAGCGGCCGCGGCGGTGTCGCCGGTGCCGGCGATCCGCGCATCGAGGCCGCCGCGGACCGGGTGATCGCGCAGATCGGCGAGTGGACCGGCATCCCGGACTTCGCCGAGCGCATCGTCGTGCGGAAGACCATCGCACCCGAGGACTTCGCCCAGGACCTGCACGCGTGGCACGGCAATTCGCTCGGGCTCGCGCACACGCTGGGCCAGAGCGCGATCTTCCGTCCGAAGAACCGCTCGCGGAAGGTGTCGAACCTGTACTACGCGGGAACCTCGGTGCTTCCGGGCATCGGACTCCCCATGTGCCTGATCTCGGCCGAGCTCGTGGTCAAGCGCATGGCGGGCGACCGCACCGCGGGACCCCTGAACGAGCCGGCTCGCGCGGCGGTCTGAGGTGCCCGGGATCTACCTGGGCGCGATCCTGTTCTCGCTGGCGGGCATGATCGCCCTCGATCTCCGATTCGGTCTCGCCCTGCGGACGGCGCCGCGTCGGACGCTTCTGGCGGTGGGGCTCGGAACGGTGTTCTTCCTCCTGTGGGACGCGGTCGGCATCCTGACCGGGGTCTTCGTGAAGGGCCACAGCCCGCTGTTCGTCGGCATCGATCTGGCCCCGCATCTGCCGCTCGAAGAGGTGTTCTTCCTCCTCTTCCTCAGCTACCTCGCGGTCGTGCTGTGGACGGTGTTCGAGCGGCGTCAGGCGAAGCGGGATGCCGGTTCCCCGGCGCGCGTCGAGGCGGAGGAGTCCGCGTCGTGACATATGCGCTGATCGTCGTCCCCTTCGTCGCCGTGACGGCCGTCGTGACCCTGCTGAGCGCGAGACGTCCCGGCTTCGCGCGGCGAATGCGCGCATCGGGCTGGACCGCGCTCGTGCTCGTCGCGTTGACCGCCGTCTTCGACAACGTCATGATCGCCGTCGGACTGTTCTCCTACCCGCCGGAGCACCTCAGCGGACTCAGAATCGGCCTGGCACCGCTGGAGGACTTCGCGTACCCCCTGTGCGCGGCGTTCCTCGTCCCCGCCCTCTTCACTCTCGCCCCAGCCCGGAGGGAAACCGCATGACCACCCCCGCCCTGACCCCGGGACGCGTGCTGAGGGAGCTGTTCGTCTCTTCGCGACCCGTGAGCTGGATCAACACCGCGTTCCCATTCGCGGCCGCCTACCTGCTCACCACCCGTCAGGTCGATGTCGTCCTCGTCGTCGGCATCCTGTTCTTCCTCGTCCCCTACAACCTCGCCATGTACGGGGTGAACGACGTCTTCGACTATGAATCCGACCTGCGCAACCCCCGCAAGGGCGGAACGCACGGCGCGGTGCTCGCCAAGCGCATGCACCCGATCACCCTGTGGGCATCGGCGCTGTCGTGCCTGCCGTTCGTCGTCTTCCTCGTCGTCGTCGGATCCCCGCTGTCGTGGCTCGTGCTCGCCCTGAGTCTGTTCTTCGTGGTGTTCTACTCCGCTCCCCCGCTGCGGCTGAAGGAGCGCCCCTTCGCCGACTCGGTGACCAGCAGCATCCACTTCTTCTCCCCCGCCGTGTACGGTCTCGTCCTCGCCGGTGCCACCTGGACGTGGCAGCTCGTGGCCGTGCTCGTCGCCTTCGCGTTGTGGGGAATCGCCTCGCACGCCTTCGGCGCCGTCCAGGACGTCGAAGCCGACCGCGCCGCCGACATCTCGTCGATCGCCACCGCCCGCGGCGCGCGGTGGACGGTGCGCTTCGCCCTGACGGCCTACGCCCTCGCCGGCCTCGTCATGCTGTTCACCGCGTGGCCCGGACCGCTCGCGGCGCTGCTCGTGATCCCGTACCTCGTCGTGTGCTGGCCGTACCGCAACGTCACGGATGCCACCTCCGACAGCGCCACCGCGGGGTGGAACCGATTCCTCTGGCTCAACCAGATCGCGGGCTTCGGCACGACGATGCTGCTCATCTGGTGGTGGTTCCTCAGCGCTTGAGGCACCGCTGCGGACGGGTCTCTGCGCCGGCGGCATCCTGAGTGTCCAGGACACGCGGATGCCGACCACCGCCATCCGCGTGTCCTGGACACCGAAACGGGGGATGCCGCTCGGCCGGCGCGGGGTCACGGGTGCGGCGCGACCGCGGGTGCGGCGCGACCGCGGGTGCGGCGCGACCGCGGCGGCGCCCGCGGGGAATGCCCGCACGGAATGCGGGGGAGGCCGGCTCCCCGAAGGGAACCGGCCTCTGTCGCGTGCGCGGGTCAGCCGCCGGGCGTCGGGGTCGGCGACGGCGTCGCCGTCCCACCCTGGGCCTGATTCTCGAGTTCGATCAGACGCTGCACGGCCGCGTTGAGACGGGCGTCCTGCGTGGCGAAGGCCGCGAGATCACCCGAGGTCAGCGCCTCCTGCTTCGCCTGGAGGGCCGCCTGAGCCTCGGCCAACGCCGCCGCGTAGTCACCGGCCGGTGCCGTCGGCGTGGTCGACGTTCCATCGCCGCCCGTGCCGGTCTGGTCGGTCGGGGTGACCGACTCGTCGCCCGTGGCCGCACCGGAATCACCGCCGAACAGCGAGTCCAGCGCCTCGCTGAGGGTGTTCTCGAACGCGATCTTGTTACCGAACGCCACGAGCACGCGCCGCAGCTGCGGAAGCTGCGTGCCGCCGGAGGACTGGACGAAGACCGGCTGCACGTACAGCAGACCGCCGCCGACGGGGAGCGTGAGCAGGTTGCCGTTGAGCACCTGCGACTGGCCCTGCTTCAGGATGTTGATCTGCGACGACACGGTGGTATCCGAGTCGAAGGTGTTCTGCACCTGACCGGGGCCGGGCACCGGCGTCTCGGCATCGATCACGAGCATGCGCAATCGACCGTAGTCGCCGCGTTTCGCGCCCTTCTGATCACCGGCATCCGAGTCCACCGCCAGATACCCCGTCAGGACGTTGCGCGCCTGTCCCTGGGATGCCGGGATGAAGCTCGTGAACATCGAGTACGACGGAGCGTCCTGACCGGGCATCTTCATCGTCAGGTAGTACGGCGGCTGCAGCTCGTTGGCGTTCTGCGGGTCGTTCGGCGTCGTCCACCGGTTGTCCTGCTGGAAGAACGACCGCGCGTCATCGACGTGGTACACGCCCAGCATCGACCGCTGCACCTTCAGAAGGTCGGTCGGGTAGCGGACGTGGCTCATGAGGTCGGCCGACATCTCGCTCCACGGCTGGAGGCTCGTGGGGTAGATCTTCTGCCACGCCTGCAGGATCGGGTCCTCGTCGTCCCACGCGTACAGCGTGACCTTGCCGTCGTAGGCGTCGACGGTGGCCTTCACCGAGTTGCGGATGTAGTTGATGTTGTCGAGCGAGTACGTCGGCGACGGGGTGTTCGAGTCGGCGATCGCCCGCGACAGCGAGACGCCCGAGGAGTACGGGTAGTTCGCGCTCGTGGTGTAGCCGTCGATGACCCACTTGACCCGCCCGTCGACCACCGTCGGGTACGGGTCGCTGTCGAGCGTCAGGTACGGCGCGACCTTCTGGACGCGCTCCTTCGGGTTGCGGTCGTAGAGGATCTGGGAGTCCTCGTTGACGTAGTCCGAGAACAGGATCTGCTCCGACTGGAACTTCAGCGCGTAGATCAGGCGGTTGAAGACGTTGCCGACACTCGGTCCCCCGTCGCCGCGGAAGGTCGTGCGGGTCTCCGTGCCGCCGTCGGCACCGAGGGGATAGTCGAGCTCGATGTCCTCGCCGCCCTCGGGGCCGCCGACGATCGAGTACGGCGGCGACTGCTCGCCGAAGTAGACGCGCGGCTCGTACTTGAGATCGGTGAGGAAGCCGGTGCCGGGGATGGCCTGCTCCAGGAACACCGGGTCGCCGTCATCCGTGCGCTCGTTGCCCGCGGCCGCGACCATGCCGTAGCCGTGCGTGTAGACGAGCGTGGTGTTCTGCCAGGACGCGGCGTCGCCGAGCTGACCGATGTTGAGCTCGCGCAGCGACACCACGGCATCCTGCGTCTGACCGTTGATCGTGTAGCGGTCGACGTCGAGCGGGTTGTTGAACTGGTAGTACGCGCGGTACTGCTGCAGCTGGCGGACGGTCGGACCGATGATCGCCGGGTCCATGATGCGCAGCTGAGCCGTGGACGAGGCGTCGTTGCGCAGCTGACCGGCCTCGGCGGTCGTGGCGGCGGCGAAGTTCTCCTTCTCGATGCCGTCGATGCCGTACGCGGCCTTCGTGCTGTCGATGTTGCGCTGGTAGTACTGGCTCTCGAGGGCGAGCTGGTTCGGGCGCACCTGGAAGGTCGTGACCGCCCACGGGATCGCCGCGCCGACGACGATGGCCGAGACCACGAGCAGCGCCGTCGCGATGAGGGGGTAGCGCCAGCGCCCGATGACCGCGGTCACGAAGAACGCGAGCGCGACGATGACGGCGGCGATCGCGAGGATCGTCTGACCGGGGATGACGGCGTTCACGCCCACGTATCCCGGGCCGGTGATGCGGTCCTCTTGGTTGACCAGCGTCGTGTAGCGGTCGAGCCAGAGGCTCCCGCCCTGCAGGAGCAGGTACAGGCCGGCGAGGATCGCGAGCTGGATGCGTGCGGCCTTGGAGATGCGCAGCTCGCGCTGCCCCACCCGCACCGAGCCGTACAGGTACGACACCACGGCGGTGAGCAGGAGGCACACGAGCACGACCGCCGAAGCGAAGCCGAGGACCGTGGTGTAGAACGGCAGCGCGAACAGGTAGAAGCCGGTGTCGAGACCGAACTGCGGGTCGGTGGTCGAGGTCGCGACGCCGTTGAACCACAGCCACGTGGTCTCCCACTGCGCGGAGGCGGCGAAGCCGGCGAAGAAGCCGAAGAAGATCGGGATCCCCCACATCGCGAGTCGACGCAGCGGCTCCACGACCTCCTGGTAACGGTCGAGCTGCGAGCTCAGCCGAGCGTAGACGGGGCGCAGTCGGTACGCGAGCTGGATGACGCCCCACACCGGGATCGCCATCGCGAGGAAACCGATGACGAACATCACCGTCCGCGCGATCCACTGCGTCGTGAGCACCTCGGTGAAACCGAGCTGCGCGAACCACAGCCAGTCGGAGTAGAGGTTCGCGAAGACGAAGAAAGCCACGACCAGGGCGGCGATGACCGCCAGCGAGATCGAGATGATCCGTCGTGAACGGTTCGGGGGCGTGGCCTGGTTCGGCGCTGAGGTCGTGGTCACCCGTCCATCCTAGGCGGCCACTTCTGGGGGTATGCCGTGGATACTACGATCCCGAGGCGGGTGTCCCGTCGCAGGTCGGAAGGGCGTCCAGATCGCCTCCGTCGCGGATCGCCTCGAGCGCGGTGAGGGAATCCTGCAGGGTGGAGACGGAGAACACGCGGATGCCGTCGGGCACGTGTCCCACCACCTCGTCGCAGTTGGACTGCGGCGCGAGGAACCACGTGGCACCGGCGTCGCGGGCCCCGTAGAGCTTCTGGCGGATGCCGCCGATGCCGCCCACGTTGCCGTCCGCATCGATGGTGCCCGTGCCGGCGATGTGCTGACCGCCGGTCAGGTCGCCCGTGGACATCTTGTCGATGATGCCCAGGGCGAACATCATGCCGGCACTCGGTCCGCCGACGTTGTTGATCTGGATCTTCACGTCGACCGGGAGGTCGAAGGTGAGGGTCAGTCCGACCCCGAGGAGCCACTGCTGCTGCTGGCCGTCGACATCGGTCAGGCGCGGGGTGACGGACACCGAGCTCTGCGCGCCTCCGCGGTCGATGCCGAGAGTCACCGGTGCCCCACCGCCGGCCTGCACGGCCGACCGGATGTCGGTCACGCTCGCGACGGGCTGGCCGTTGAGCGAGGTGATGACGTCGCCGAGCTCGAGCACCCCCGCCGACGCGCCCGAATCGTCGATGGTCCCCACGACCACGTCCTGCGGAACGGTGTAGCCGAGCTGGCGGAGAGCGGCGGCGGAGGCCTCGAGCTGCGAATCGCTCATCAGAGCGGCGTTCTCGGTGTTGCGCTGCTCGGTCGACTGTCCGGACGGGAAGATGCGATCGAGCGGAACCACCGCGCGGGACGGGTCGAACCACGCCTGCGCGAGTTCGATCCAGCTGGGGGTGCGCTCGCGATTGCCGTTGATCTGGACGGTCAGCAGGTCGAGTCGGCCCTCCGACGGCGTGTCCTTCTCGTCGGGCACGGTGATGAGCGGCACCTCGTTGCCGTCGGCGTCGGTCGACGTGCCCAGGGTGTTCAGGACGGGCCCCGGCTGCTGGATGACGTACGGCGACGGCAGGAACGACAGGACGAGCAGCACGAGCACCGACACGGTGAGGGACCACACGCCGACGACGGTCGATCGACTCCGCTGTCGCCGAGGGACGGGCACGACGGAGACGTTCTCGTCGAACAGGGTCACGGGTCCTACCTTTGCCGGGTCGTTCGCGCGCGGCGTAAGCGGCGAGGGGCCGAGCCGAGAGAAGCGAGGAATCGTGCGACTAGCGTAGATGCCGTTCCCCTTGACCCGGCTGAAAGGCGGCTGAAGTGGCAGACGACGACCGGAACCCCGAGGAGGAGTTCCAGGAGCTCATGCGGCGCCTGATGTCGGGCGACACCTCCGGCTTGGATGCGGCGGAGCTCTCGCGTCTGTCCGGGATGCAGATCGACCCGGCGATGATGCAGGCGGTCATGAACCAGCTGCAGGGCGCCTTTGCCAACCCGCAGGACGGCATCGACTGGAGTCTGGCCGAGCGCCAGGCGCTGCACATCGCGAACCAGGACGGACTGGGTGTCTCCGCCGGAGAGCGCACCGACCTCGATCAGGCCTTCTCGCTCGCCGCCCTGTGGCTCGGCGAGGCGACCACCATCAGCGACCTTCCGCGCCCGCCGAAGGCGGTCACCCGCGGCGCGTGGGTCAGCGCCACTCTCCCGGTGTGGCAGGAATTGGCCGAACCGGTGGCCACGAGCATCGCGGACGCGCTCACCGACGCACTCGGGCAGCAGGCCCCCGACGACATGCAGGATCTGATCGCGGGAGCCGGGCGGCTCATGCGGACCGTCGGCGGCTCGCTCTTCGCGACCCAGCTCGGCCACGTCGTCGGACGCCTGTCGACGGAGGTCGTGGGCGGCGGTGACGTCGGCATCCCCGTGATGCCCGACGGCGACGCGGCGATCCTTCCGCAGAACTTCGCGGACTTCGGGCGCGATCTCGAGATCCCCGACGACCAGCTGGCGCTGTACCTCGCGACGCGCGAGCTCGCGCACGCCCGCCTGTTCCGGCACGCCCGGTGGCTCCGCCTGCACGTCATCTCGCAGGTGCGGGAGTTCGCCCACGGCATCCGCGTCGACACCGACGCACTGGAAGAGCTCGCGTCGCGCTTCGACCCGTCGCAGCCCGACGAGCTGCGCAGCGCACTCGAGAGCGGCGCCCTCCTGCCGCAGCGGTCGGAGGAGCAGACCGCCGCGCTCACGCGTCTCGAGAACCTCCTGGCCACGATCGAAGGCTGGGTCGACGTCGTCACCGACGACGCCACGTCGCGTCTCCCCTCCGCCGCCCGCATCGCCGAGGCCGTGCGCCGTCGCCGCGCGGTCGGCGGTCCCGCCGAGCAGGCCCTGGGTTCGCTCGTCGGGCTCGAGCTGCGCCCCCGTCGCATGCGCGAGGCCGCGGCGATGTGGCGCGCGGTGACCGACGCCGTCGGCGTCGCCGGGCGCGACGCACTGTGGGACTACCCCGACCTCATGCCGACGGCGGAGGACATCGACGACCCCGCGGGTCTCGTGGCGCGGCTGACGGCCGCGTCCCGCGGCGAGACGGCCCCCTCGGATGCCATGGACGACGCGCTCGCGCAGCTCATCGCCGAAGAGACGGCGGCCTCGTCCGGCACCGGCGACGAGGGCGACCCGGCCGCCGACGACGACGGCGAGGAACCGACACCCGGCGACCAGCGCCCGGTCTGAGGCCTCCTCCCCAGGACCCCTGCGACGCCGGGGCCCTGGGGACAACGCCGCCGGTGTGCCGCACCCGCGCCATCATCGGGGCATGATCCGACTCGACCCCTCCGCTCCCCCGCTCTGGCGCCACGACGGCACCGTGCAGTTCGGTTCTCCCGCGCGGGCCCACCTGGCGCACCGCCACCGTTGGACCGATCCCGCCCTCACCGCGCTCGAGTTCGGCACGTCGCGCGCGGCGCTCCGGGCGCTGATCCGTGTGCACGGCGGCCGGGATCGCGACGCCGACGACCTGGTGTCGCAGCTCTCGCCGGCGCTCGTGCGACGACGGCGGACGCCGCCGGTCGCGCTCCAGGTGGCCGACGACCTCCCCGCCGCGGCGGTGCGCGCCGTGCTGGCCGCCCTGCCCGCCCGAACGCCCCGTGTGGACTGGGCAGGGCCCGCGACCCACCCCGCGCCGCCGGGCTCCCGGGTGCTGCTCCTCGCGGCGCACCGTGTCGACCCGCGGAGGGCGGTCGACCTGATGCGCCACGACGTCGTGCACCTGCCGCTCGTGCTCGACGGCTCCACCGCGACGGTCGGCCCCGTGGTCGCCCCCGGCGCGACGGCATGCCTGAGTTGTCTGGATGCCACCCGCCGACAGGACGACCCCTCCTGGCCCCTCGTCGCCGCGCAGCTCCTCGCGCGCCCGAGACCCGCGATCGACGTGGCCCTCGCGGCCGAGGCGGCCCGCGCCGCACGCCATCTGCTCAGCGGTCGGATCGACCCCGTGACGCGCTCGCTGCACCTGCGCGTCGACTCGCTCCAGCGGGATTGGCGAACGCATCGGCCGAGCGCAGACTGCCGCTGCCGATCTCTCGAAGGAACCGCGACGGTGTCCGCTCCGATCGTCCTCGCCCGCGCGACCAGCTCACCGACAGCGTTCGCGCGGCCCGCGTGACGCCGACGTAGGCCAGACGGCGTTCTTCGTCGACGGCCTCGAAGGTCTGCGCGTAGGAGATCGGCAGCAGACCCTCGCTGACCCCGACGAGGTGGACGTGATCCCATTCGAGGCCCTTGGCCGCGTGGAGCGTCGCGAGCGTCACCGTCCGGGTCGCCGGCTCGTGCTGATCCTTCGCGCGAGCCTGCAGGTCGTCGGTGAACGAGCGCAGGTCCGTCCCTTCGGGCGCCTCCTCGGCCAACCGCAGCAGCGCCGCGCGCGCCTCCCACGCGTCGCGGAGCGCTCCGCCCGCCGCGGGGGGCTCGTCGGTGAGCCCGATGCTGCGCAGTACGTCGCGGACGGTGGCGAGGAAACCGGTGTCCAGAGGCGCGACCGATGCCGCTCGCAGAGCCATGAGCGCCTGGCGCACCTCGGGGAGGTCGAAGAACTTCCGGCCGCCGAGCACGGTGGCCGCCAGCGACTGCTTCGCCAGGGCGCTCAGCAGGACCGCCGACTGCGCGTGCGAACGGTAGAGCACGGCGATGTCGCGCGGATCGGTGCCGCCGCGGACGGCTGCGGCGATCGCCGCGGCGACCCCCTCCGCCTCGGCCTCCTCGTCGTCGAACGCGCGCACCGTGGGCACCGGCGCGTCCTGCGGTTCCGCGGCGACGAGTTCCAGGGCGCCCGGGCGGCCGCGCATGAGGTCGTTCGCAACGGCGAGCACGGCGGCCGTGGATCGGTAGTTGCGCTCGAGCCGCACGACGCGCGCGTCCTCGTGGGTGCGGTCGAATTCCAGCAGGTACCGCGCGTCGGCACCGGTGAACGAGTAGATCGTCTGGCTGGCGTCGCCGACAACGCAGAGGTCGCGCCGGTCGCCGAGCCAGAGTTCGAGCAGGCGGTTCTGCAGCGGCGACACGTCCTGGTACTCGTCCACCGTGAAGTGCCGGTACTGCTCCCGCACGGCCGCCGCCACCCGGGGCTCCGCCTCGATCATGCCCGCGCAGGTCAGCAGCACGTCTTCGAAGTCCATCTGCCGACGCTCGTCCTTGAGCTTCTCGTAGGCGCGCTGCAGCGCCACGACCTGATCGACGCCGAGGCGACCGACGCCGCCGGGACGCTCCGCCGCGTACTGCTCGATCGACCGCATCGTGACCTTCCGCCACTCGATCTCACCGGCGACGTCGCGCAGCGTCGCGGTGTCGGGCGAGAGCCCGACGCCGTCGGCGGCGTGGGCGAGCATCCGGACCTTGTTGTCGATGATGCTCGGAGCCTGATCCCCCGCGAGCGTCGGCCAGAAGAAGTTCACCTGCGCCAGGGCGGCCGCGTGGAACGTGCGCGCCGAGACGCCCGTCACCCCGAGCGCCCGGAGTCGACCGCGCATCTCGCCCGCCGCCTTCGCGGTGAACGTCACCGCCATCACCCGCTGCGGCGAGTACGCACCGGTGTCGACGCCGTGCGCGATGCGTCGCGTGATCACCCGGGTCTTGCCGGTGCCGGCGCCGGCCAGGACGCAGACCGGCCCCCGCAAGGCGCGGGCCGCCTCGAGTTGATGGTCGTCGAGCCCGCTCAGCGGATCGACGCTCATTCGATCCCCCGGTACCACTCGTCGATGAGCCGGTGGGCGATGGATGCCGTTCCGGGCAGCTGCACCGCCGTCTCACCGCGCAGTGCCGCACCGATCTCCGCCCGATCGAACCACCGCACCTCGACGATCTCCTCGCCGTCGGCGCGCGCTTCGTCGTCACGGATCGCCCGTGCGCGGAAGCCGAGCATCAGGGAGCGCGGATACGGCCACACCTGCGACCCGCGGTACCGGATCGCTTCGAGACGGACGCCCGACTCCTCCTCGACCTCCCGGCTCACCGTGGCCTCCAGCGACTCCCCCGCCTCGGCGAACCCGGCGAAGCACGAGTACCTGCTGCCACCCCACGCCGCGTTCGCCCCCAACAGCACCCGATCGGGGTCGTCGGCGGAGGCCACGAGCACGATGACGGCGGGGTCGGTGCGCGGGAAGTGCTCGCGACCGCAATTCGGGCAGTGCCGCGACCACCCCGCCTGGCGCAGCACCGTTCGCGTTCCGCACGCGGGGCAGAAGGCCGCGTCGCGCAGCCAGCCGGCCAGTGCGACAGCCGTGCCGAGGATCTCCGCCTCATCGGCCGGCAGGTCACCGCCGACCGCGCGGAGCGGCGACCACCGGGCCGCCGCCGGTGCCTCGGCATCCGACTCCTCCTCCACGACCGCCAACAGCAGCGCCGCACCATCGGACGCCCGTCCGAGGAACGCCCACTCCCGGGCGGCGAGGACGGCCGGAACCCCGACGACGACGAGCCGCTCGTCGGCGACGGGCGCCGCATCGCCCCGTACGGCGAGGACCCGCGTGTCGGGTGCCGCACGGAGGGCGCCGAGAAGGTCGTCGACGTCGCGCTCCGCACCGGCACGGTCGAGGGCCCCTCCGGGCCAAGAACCCGGAACCGCGGGAACGGACGGCGGCATCGAACACCTCTCTCAAGGGCGTGGCGAGGGGGATCGGGCGAGCGACCGACCTACCCTGGGGGCATGGCACGCTCGCCCCTCACTCTAGCCGCGTCCGCGACGGCGGCCCTGCCCGGTATCGGTGTGACGAGCGCAGCTCCGCTCACCGAGAACGCGGCCGGGCGCTTCGACTCCGCGCTCCTCTCGCTCGCCGACGGGCGCACGGTCGTCGTGCGGATGCCGTCGGGCGAGGAGACGGCGGCCGACCTCGCCGCCGAGTCCCGCGCCCTGCACGCGCTGACCTCCGGTGTCCGTGCGCTGCTGGCCTTCGCCGCCCCCGAGGTGATCGGCGAGAACGGCTCCGGTGAGAACCGCGTGCTGGTCGTGGACGTCGTCGACGGCTACCGCATCGATCCGGGCGAGCTTCCGAAGGGCCCGGGGTACGCGCCCGCCATCGGCGGCGCGCTCGCGGCCGTCCACGCTCTGCCCGTCTCGATCGTCCGCACCGACGGGCTGCCGGTCCGGGCGCCCGAGCAGGTGCGCGATGACGTCGCGCGACTTCTCGACCGTGCCGACGCGACGGGCAGGGTGCCCGACGGGTTGATGATGAGGTGGCGGCGTGCGCTCCACGAGCCCGACCTGTGGCGGTTCGAATCCGCCGTGGTCCTCGGCGGTGCCACCAGCGCGTCGATCCTCCTGGTCGACGACGCCGACGGGGTGCCGCGGGTGAGCGGCATCCTGGATTGGTCGGGACTCAGCGTCGGCGATCCCGCCGTCGACCTCCGCTGGCTCGCTTCCGCCCCCACCGCCATCGACGACGTCTACGACGGCTACGCGGCCTCCGGTGAACGTTCACCCGACCCGCTCCTGCGTGAGCGCGCCCGCCTCTACGCCGAGCTGGAGTTCGCGAAATGGCTCGTGCACGGGCACGACGCCGGCGAGTCCGAGGTGGTGGCCGACGCGGTCGCCCTGCTAGAGGCCCTCGCCGAGGGGGTGCGGGGCGATCACATCGTCGCCTCGAACCGGTCGGACATCGACGACGCGCTCGCTCTCGTCGAGCGAGTCCCCCCGACCGCCGCCTCGGTCGTGGACACCTCGATGCAGACGGATGCCTACGACCCCGAGGCTCTGTCGCTGTATCTCTCCGCCGAACGCGACAGGGAGGCGGCCGCCGCCGCGCTCGCGGACGCACAAGCACGCGAAGCCGAGGGCACCGTGACGGAGTTCGGGGTGAGCGACCTCCCGGACGAGCCCGGACCGACCGCGCCGATCGACCTCGAGGGGTGGACGCCCGCCGGCGTCTCCCCGAGCGCCAGCGAGACGTCCGCCGCCGCACCCGCCGACCCCGCGGCAGACGCCGGGTCCGCATCGACCGGCGAGACCCTCGACGCGGCGGACCGGCACCAGGACATCGACGACGAAGAGGATGCCGCGCGCGCCAGCCGCGCCGCACTGCGTCGCTGGGGCGTCGCCCGCGACGGAGCCTGACCGGACCTTCGAACGCCGGGGACGCCCCGCCGCGGCCACTCGCGTCGTCCGCGCGGGGAGCTGATCAGCCGCGGAGCACGATCTCGTCCCCGACGTAGAAGAGCGTGACGTCGATCAGGTCGAACGGCACCCCGTGCTTGGCGTGGTAGGCCTCGCGGTACAGCTCGAGCTGGAGCATGCGCGACCGACGTTCGGCCTCGTTCGTCGGCGGCCGACCGGTCTTCCAGTCGACGATCTCGAATCGCTCGCCGCGCCGGTAGACGGCATCGAGCTTGCAGATGACGACGTGCGGACGTCCGTCGAGCCGCGTCGTGACGAAGTCGATCTCGGTCTCGACCTCGAGGGGCTGCAATCCCGCCCACTCCGACCTTTCGAAGATCTCGCACAGCCGGTGGAGCTCCTCGGCGTCGGCCGCCGAGGCGCCGTCGTCCTCGTCGTCCCAGAGGCCGGGATCGTCGAGCCCCGAGCCGGAACCGACGATGCCGGACCGCTTCTCGACCCACGCGTGGAACAGGGTTCCGAGGCGCGTCTGGCGGTACGGCCGCTCCGGCAACGGGCGACGGAGCTCCTCGACGGCCCCGCCGTAGTCCGCGACGAAGTCCTTGAACTTCGACGCCGGGATGCGCGTGGGGGCGGGAGCGTGCGAAGGACGCAGGCGGTCGGCGCGTTCGGCCAGCAGAAGCTCCAGGTCGGCATCCGGGTCCGACGGAGCACGCGTGCGCGCCGCGGTCACGTCGGCGACCGCGGCGGTCACCGCCGTCCGGCGCGCACCGAGCGGGTCGAGCGGCCAGTGCAGCAGCCGACGTTCGCCGTCGTACGGATCCTCTCCCGGGTCGCCGACGCCGAGGTCGAGGCCGAGGGCGGCGGTGGCCTCGTCCAGGAACACGCTCGGTGTGCGCGGGCGTTTCGTGCCCGACCAGCTCGACCCCGACAGCAGCAGGTAGTCGCGGGCGCGGGTGAAGGCGACGTACGCGAGGCGGCGATCCTCGTCGAGCTGCCGCGCACGGTTCGCCTCGACGAAGGCTTCGATGGCCGCCTTCAGCTCCTGCTGGGTCTCGGCGCCGCGCCACCCCAGGGCCGGCAACCAGGCCGAGTCCCCGCGGAACTCCGACGGCAGGATGCCGAATCCCAGCCACCCCTTCGTGTCGCGGGCGAGCGACGGCAGCTCGTCCGTGACGAGGCGCACGACGGCGACGGCATCCCACTCCAAGCCCTTGGACCCGTGGATCGTGAGGAGCTGGACCACGTCGTCCTCGGGCGGCTCGGTGCGCGGCGCGAACTCGTCCGCCTGCTCGGCGTGGTCGAGCCAGGCGAGGAGGCTCGTCACCGATCCGGACTCGTCGGCGGCGAGGAAGCCGCGGATCTCGTCGACGAATGCGCGCAGCTGCGCGGAGGCGATGCGCGCCGGCCCGCGCGACTCGTTCGCCGCCAGTTCGACGTCGAGGCGCAGCTCGGTCTCGATGAGGCGGATGAGTTCGGGGATCGGCGCACCGATGTTGCGGCGCAGGCCCGCGAAGACGATGCCCGCCTCGCGGAGACGCGCGCGCCCCTCGTCGGTGAGGTCGGCGAGCCACCCGTGACCGTCGGTCTGACGGGCGACGAAGTCGAGTGCGTCCACGAGGGACGCCCGGTCGGCCCCGGGGGTCGACCGCAGACGCTCGACCACCTCGGGCGCGAGCGGCTGCAGGGCGACGTCGTGCGTGGCGAGGCGGCGCGCGAGCTGCGCGAGGGCGCGGAGGTCCGCGAGGCCGATCGACCAGCGCGGACCCGACAGCAGACGGATGAGCGCCGATCCCGCCTCGGGATCGCTGATGACGCGCAGCGCCGAGACGACATCGACGACCTCCGGGGTCGTGAGGAGTCCCCCGAGTCCGAGGATCCGGTGCGGGATGCCACGCCTCCCGAGCGCATCGCCGAACCGCACCATGTGCTTCTTGCTCCGGAACAGCACGGCACCGGTCGTGGGACGATCCTGCGCCGCACGAGCCGCCCGCACGCCGGCGAACCACGCGGCGACACGGTCGGCCTCCCTGTCCAGGTCACGCTCGAAGAACGCTTCCACCACACCCGCCGGGGCGCCCGGACGCGGCAGGAGCTCCTCCACGGCAACCGGAGAGCGACTGGCGAGCGGCGCCAGGACGGCGTTGGCCGCCGTCAACACGCTCGCGCTGTTGCGCCAGCTCGTCAGCAAAGAAAAGGTCTGGCATCCCCCCTCCGAGGCGAACGCGGCGGGGAAGCCGCCCAGATTGCCCGCACTCGCTCCGCGCCACGCGTAGATGGCCTGGTGGGGGTCGCCGACCGCCATGACCCCCGTCCCGGCGAACAGGGTCGAGAGCAGATCGGTCTGCACGACCGAGGTGTCCTGGTACTCGTCGAGCAGGACCACGCGGTATCGGGACCGGAGCTCGTCGACCACGGCCGGGTGCTCGCGGACGATCCGCAGGGCACCGGCGACCTGGTCGGCGAAGTCCATGACTCCCAGCCGCGCCTTCTCACGGTCGTACGCCCCCGCGAGCTCGGCGAGCAGCCCCAGAGCGGAGACCCGGGATGCCGCGTCCGCGACGTCCTTGTAGACGGTGACGCGCGAGGAGGTGGACGGGCGTTCGACGATGCGGCCGAAGTCGGAGGGGAACGCCGCCAGCCGCTCGAGGTCGACCAGGTTGTCCACGCTGTCGCGAGCGATGCGGAGCGCCGCGTCGATCAGGGTGCGCGGGGACTCCTGGCGCTCCTCCAGCCGCGGGTCATCCGACGTGAACACGACGCGTCGCATGAGGAGCCACGCCGCGGATTCCGACAGCACGGCCGCCTCGGAATCCCGGCCGATCCGCAGACCGTGCTCCCGCACGATCGAGTCGGCGAAGCTGTTGTAAGTGGACACCGTGGGGCGGTGCAGCAGTTGGTCCTCGTCGTGTCCGGCGTCGCCGTCGATCCCGCCCTCCTGGGCCAGCGCGTCCAGGACCCGCCGCCGCTCAGCGTCACCCCGCGCGCCCTCGGCCCGCGCGAGATCGGCGAAGACATCCAGTCGGCCCTCGGCGTGCAGGGCGGTCAGCCGAGGAAGCAGCCCTCGCGCCTCGAACTCCGACAGACGGTGCAGGCGTCGGTGGATCCGTTCGGCGAGTTCACCCGCCGCCTTGCGCGTGAACGTCAGGCCCAGCACTTCGTCGCGGCGGACGAGCCCGTTGGCCACGAGCCACACGACTCGTCCGGCCATGGTCTCGGTCTTGCCGCTTCCCGCACCCGCGACGACGAGGGCGGGCGAGAGCGGGGCCTCGATCACCGCGGTCTGCTCCGGGGTCGGCGGGAACTGGCCGAGCGCGGCCGCGATCGTCGCGGCGGACAGCAGCGTGGTCACGACGCGCTCACCGCCGAGACCGTGTGGATGCGACACAGACCGAACGAGAACTCGTCGCGGCAGTGCACCTCGTACGGAGCGGCGAAACGGTGCCCGCGCATCACCCCGACGGCGTGTTGCACCCGCTCGACGAACTGCGTGCGGGCGTCGTCGTCGAACGGGGGCTGGTGCGGCTCGGCATAGTCCTTCGTCGCGGCGGTCGGACGCAGCACGAGCAGCTTCGCTCCCCCGGCAGGCATCCCGGCGACCTGCTCGATGGCGCCCGACGAGAACGCGAGCTGGTACGCCGCGAGTTGCGGGTTGTCGGCGACCTTCGCATCGGTCTGGGGCTCGCTCTTGCCCGTCTTGAGGTCGACGATGACGACCTCGCCCTGCGGCGTGATCTCGACGCGGTCGATGTCGCCGCTGAGGATCGCCCCGTGCTCCCCCGCGTCGGCCACGGGGATGGGGACCTCGAAGTGGCGCTCGGTGCCGACGAGGCGACCGCCCGCGTCGTCGAAGCGGCGCAGATACACCGCCAGCCGTCGGATGAGTTCGCGGGCCCGCACGCGTTCCGCGCGTTCGCGCCAGGCGGCGTCGAAGACGAGTTCGCCCCAGCGCTGCTCCACGACATCCCACAGCGCCTGTTCGGAACCGTCGGCCGCGGTCTCGAGCGCAGCGTGGATGATCGTCCCGACGCCGGCGGTCGTGCCGCTGCGATCACCACCGAGGTCGCCGATGACCCAGTCCAGCTCGCACTGCTCGAGCGCGTGCAGTCGGGACGGCGACACCCGCACGTCCTCGCGTTCCAGATCGCGCAACGGCGCCGTGGAACTCGGGGCGGCCACGCCGTACCACTGCTCGGGTGCGGCGCCGGGCACGTCGGCGGCCGCGAGCAGCGCGAGCTGTTCGGCGGCGTGGCGTCGGTCCCGCGCCGGCGAACGGGGCGACGTCAACGTCCGACGGTGGCGCGCCACCAGACCCCGCAGCGAGAGCGGGTGTTCGGGCACGGATGCCGCGGACTCGGGCGCCGGCAGCATCTCGAAGAGCACGCTCGGCCCGGTGTCGTCGTCGTCGACCGCCGTGACGATGAGGCGCGAATGCGCCCGCGAGAGGGCGCGCACGAACAGCCGCAGCTCGTCGTGCATCGCGGCCCGGCGCCGGTCGAGCATGCCGGCGGCCGGGAGGTCGGGGAAATGGACGGCGTCGGCGAGGCGCCAGGTCTCGAGCAGCCCGCCCCGCAGCCGTGTGTTCGGCCACACGCCCTCTTGGACACCGGCGATGACGACGGTGTCGAAGGCGGTTCCCGCCGCGGCGGCCGGCGTCAGGACGCGGACGGTGTCGACGACGGCGGCCTGCTCGATCCGGTCTTCGGCGACGTCGCTGCCGAGGACCGACCGGAGGAAGACGGCGGCCTCGCCGTCGGGCTCCCGCTCGGTGAACCGCTTGGCGGCCTGGAACAGCGCGACGATCGCGTCGAGATCGCGGTCGGCCTGCTCCGCGAGCGGCCCATGTCCGCGCAACGCCTCGCGCCACGGACGGGAGAGACCGCTGCGCTCCCACGCGGTCCAGAGGAGCTCGTGGGCGGTCGCCCGCTGCTCGGACTGCGTCCGCAGCGCCGCGAGCGTTTCGCCGACGCGCGTCGCCCGGCGGGCCTCGCGAGTGTCGATCGTGGCGAACTCCAGCGGATGCCGGAGGCCCGAGGTAAGGAGCTCGGCGGCGGAGCGCGACCCTCCGGCGGCGAGCTCCTCCTGGCGGAGCGCGGCACGCAGGCGTCGGAGCTCGATGGGATCGAACCCGCCGTACGTGCCGAGGAGCGCGTCGAGCACGGCATCCGGCGACCAGGTCTCGGGGTCGCGCATGCCGAGTTCCACCAGGGCGACGAGATCGCGCACCGGACGCTGCGCACCGAGTGCGGATCCGGGTCCGCTGGCGCGCGCCGGGACCTCGCGTGCGGCGAGTTCGGCCTCGAGGGCCGCGACCTGCCGTGAATCGTGGGCGACGACCGCGCACGAGCTCCAGGGCACGCCGTCGAGGACGTGCCGTTCGCGCAGGAGACGGGCGATCGCGTCAGCTTCCTCGGCGGGCGATCGAAGGAGGAAGGTGCGCACCGACCCCTCGGGCGCCGCACCCGCCGGCCGCCGGCGGTGGGCGACCACGCCCGCGGCGCCGATGCGCGCCGCGACGCTTCGCACGAGGTCGATCTGCTCGGCGGCCCCGCGGTGCGGCTCACCCAGCGCCGCGAGCGTCCCGAGCTCGGCCGCGAGGCGCGCGAAGTTCTCGGGTGTCGCCCCGCGGAAAGCGCCTGACCCCACATCCGGGTCGCCGAACGCCACCACGCCCATCCCCCGCGCCCGGCACGCCCTCAGCAGATCGATGGCGCCCGAGGTGAGCTCCTGCGCGTCGTCGACGAGGATGCAGCGGATCGCGGCGAAGCGTCCGAGGAGCTCGCGGTCGGTCACCGCCTCGTCGATGACGGCGACGGCTTCGCGGGCCAGATCGGCGGCATCGCGGTGGGCGCCGCGCATCTGGGCGCGTACAGCGCGGTATTCGGCCGCGAACGACCCGACCGCCGCCCAGACGGGAACCGCGTGCCGGTCGGCCAGCTCGGACAGGTCGTCCGGTGCGAGCCCGAGGTCGGTGCACTCGGCCAGGAAGGCCCGGAGATCCCCGCGGAAACCACGGGTGGCTCGGATCGACGGCCCGAGCCACTCGGGCCACCGCGAACGACCCTCGGCTTCGTCGAGCGCATCGCCCTCGAGGAGTTCTCGGATGATCTGGTCCTCGTCGCCCCCGGTCAACAGTTGGGGCGGCTCGGCCCCGCGCCGGACCTCGGCACCCCGGACGATCTGGAACGCGAAGGATGCCACCGAGCGCGCGAGTGCGCCGGCCGTCGCCCGGTCGACCGCGAGGGCGAGCCGGTCACGGAGCGCCGTCGCCGCGGGTCGCGTCGGAGTCAGTACGAGGATGTGGTCGGGGTCGACGCCCCGGGCCACGAGGGCGCGCACGCGCGCGAGCAGGGTCGAGGTCTTCCCCGAACCGGGGGCACCGACGACCGCGCCGCTCGTCTCGGGCGCCCAGTCGACGACGACGCGCTGCTCGACGTCGAGTTCGGCCTCGGCGAGCGGGCGCGCGGCCCCCGGTTCGCCGAGCGCTCGCGGGACGGAGTCCGCATGGGTCGCAGGCACCCGACCGCCCTCTCGGGCGAGGGTGGCGGCATCCGGATCCAGCATGTGTTCCACGCTAGCCGCGGCCCCCGACACCGGCCCCGCGACCCGCCCCGTTCGCCGTCCGCGAAGCCGGGTCCCCGGCGGGGAACCCCCCTCCGCTCGTGTCGTAGAGTCGGATCATCGCGCCGGGCGGACCGAGTTGCCCGGGCGGAAAGGGAGCACCGTGGAGATCCGCATCGGCATCACCAACACCGGCCGCGAGCTGAACTTCGAGACCGGTGAGTCCTCGGATGCCGTGAAGTCGTCGATCGCCGCGGCGCTCGACCAGTCCGCCACCCACGTCACCTTCACCGATGTGAAGGGCAACTCCTACATCGTGCCGACCGCGAACCTCGCGTTCGTCGAGCTCGGCACCGAGGAAGCCCGCCGGGTCGGGTTCGTCGCCTGAGCCACCGGCCGTGCAGATCCTCCTCGCGCTGATCTTCGGCGCGGTCGTCGGTCTCGCCGCGCACTTCCTGCTGCCTCACCGGGAGTTGCGCGGAGTCGCCCTGTCCCCGTTCGCGGGCGCGGCCGCCGCGGGCGTCTCGTGGACGATTCTCACGTGGGCGGGCATCGGATCCGACTCCCCCGTCCCGTGGGTCGTTTCCATCCTCGCGCCCGCGGTCACGACTCTCGTCCTCATCCCGGCCGTCTCGCGAGTACGCCGACAGGCGGACGCCGAGCTCCGGGCGCGCAGCGGCATCTGACCCCGGCTTCCCGAGGAGCCCCGCGGGGTCCGACGGCCGCGGCGCCGCCGCACGAGGCGACGTCCTCAAGCGGCGAGGCCCATGGCATCCATTCGCCGGGCGTGAGCGCCCATGAGTTCGGTGAACACCGGCTCGACCTTCGCCTCCTCTGCGCTGTCCAACCGGGGGTGGGCCAGAGCCGCGCGGGCGACGAGCAGGGTGTCGCCGACCAGGCGCCTTCCCCACAGCGCGAGCAACCAGCGCCACTCCTCGTCGCTGGCGATCGTCGCGCCGAGGATCTCGACGATGGCCTGGCGATCGTCGTCGGCCTGGAGGATGCGCGCCACGCGGCGGCCGGTGTCGCCGTAGCTCGAGGACAGTGCGAGGTAGAAGTCGTCCAGCATGCCCGCGGTGATGTGGACCGACAGCATCGTCTCCTGCGGACGCACGCCGTGCGTGTTGCGCCGGAACGCATCCAGCGACTCGCGGAAGGGCAGCATGAGCTGCGTGGGGTCGGCGCCCCGTTCGCGGATGAGCGCGACGATCTCCTGGTGCTTGATGAGTGCCGCGCCGGCCGCCCGCGAGAGCGACTCCTTCTCGGCGAGCTCGGGAGTGGAGGCGATCAGCTCGCTCAGCGTCTCGAAGAAGCCGAGCTGCAGGTAGGCGGCCTGACCGAGGAAGGTGTCGATCTCGGGAGCGAGCTCGGCGAAGTCGACGCGCATCGCGTCGCCGAGGTCTCCGCGCGACCGCAGCTGGAGCGTGCGACCGACCGGTCGACGACGACGGAACCACTCGAACACGCTGTACAGCCTAGGCGTCGGACCCCCGAAACACGCGCCGGGTAGAGTGGACTCGCCCCGGCGATGGATCGGGGCCCCGCGCCTGTGGACGAGTGGAGGGCGTGGATCCGACTCCCCAGGCGGTCTCTCACCGCCGGAACAGGCACGCTCATGACGACTTTCGCCGAGCTCGGCGTCGATCAGGACATCGTCGATGCCCTGGCATCCAAGGGCATCGTGGATGCCTTCCCGATCCAGGAACAGACCATCCCCCTCGGCCTCCCGGGCCAGGACATCATCGGCCAGGCCAAGACCGGAACGGGAAAGACGTTCGGCTTCGGCATCCCCGTGGTCCAGCGTCTCGGGCTGAACCCCGAGCCCGGCGTGAAGGCGCTCATCGTGGTGCCCACCCGCGAACTCGCCGTCCAGGTCTACGAGGACATGGACATGCTGACGCAGAACCGCGCGACCAGCGTGGTCGCGATCTACGGCGGCAAGGCGTATGAGGGGCAGATCGACCAGCTCAAGGCCGGTGCGCAGATCGTCGTCGGTACGCCCGGTCGCCTCATCGACCTGAACAACCAGCGCCTGCTCGACCTGTCGGGCGCGATCGAGGTCGTGCTCGACGAGGCCGACAAGATGCTCGATCTGGGCTTCCTCGCCGACATCGAGAAGATCTTCCAGAAGGTCCCCGCCGTCCGCCACACGCAGTTGTTCTCGGCCACCATGCCGGGGCCGATCGTGGCGCTCGCCCGCCGCTTCATGTCGAACCCGATTCACATGCGCGCCAACGACCCCGACGAGGGCCTCACCCAGGCCAACATCAAGCACCTCGTCTACCGCGCGCACTCGCTCGACAAGGACGAGGTCATCGCCCGCATCCTCCAGTCCGAGGGACGCGAGAAGGCCGTGATCTTCACCCGCACCAAGCGGGCCGCCCAGAAGCTCGTCGACGAGCTCAACGACCGCGGCTTCAACGCCGCCGCCGTGCACGGCGACATGAGCCAGGAGGCGCGTGAGCGCTCCATGGCCGCCTTCAAGGCCGGCAAGCGGGACGTGCTCATCGCCACCGACGTCGCCGCGCGCGGGATCGACGTGAACGACGTCACCCACGTGATCAACCACACGATCCCCGACGACGAGAAGACCTACCTGCACCGCGCCGGTCGCACGGGTCGCGCCGGCAAGACCGGCATCGCCGTGACCTTCGTCGACTGGGACGACCTGCACAAGTGGGCCCTCATCAACCGTGCTCTCGAGTTCGGCCAGCCCGAGCCGCTCGAGACCTACTCGTCGAGCCCGCACCTCTACACCGACCTGAACATCCCCGAGGGCACCAAGGGCCGGCTCGTCACCGCGCCCAAGGCAGCGCAGGCGCCGAAGGTCGAGAAGACCGACACCGCCGAGGGAACGGATGCCACCGGAGAAGGCGCCTCGCGCCGCCGCCGCCGTCGTCGCGGCGGTTCCGGCACCGGTGAGCACGGCACCGAGTCCGCGACGCCCCGCGCCGAGGGTGCGGGGACGCACGACGGAGGCGGCAGCGAGCACCACGACGGCAACGCGGCTCCGCGCCGTCGGCGCCGCCGCCGCAGCAGCGGATCCGGGGGCGGCACGACCGCTCCGGTCGCCTGACCCGACCACGCACGCAGGGCGCCGTTCCTCCTCGGAGGGGCGGCGCCGCCGCGTTCAGGGGAAGACGGGTGCCGAGCCGGTCCCGGCCGCGATCAGGCGCGCCACCATGTCGTCGTCGGTCGTGTTCTCGCCCGGCAGATTGGGTTTGCCGAGTCCGTGGTAGTCGCTGGAACCGGTGACGATCAGGTCGCGCTCGTCGGCGAGCCGCGCGAGGGCGGCCGTGGCATCCGGAAGGTTCTCACGATGGCGCAGCTCGAAACCGGCGAGGCCCGCGGCGAGCATCGCCTCGAGGACCCGACGCGGAAGGAGCGCGCGCCCGGCGGGGTGGGCGACGATCGGCACGCCTCCGGCGCCGACCACCAGCTCGACCGCGGTGACGGGATCGGGGGCGTAGAGCGAGACGTAGTACTCGTTCCGGGGGTGCAGGATGCTCGCGAACGCCTCGGTGCGATCGGCGACGATCCCCCGCGCGATCAGCGCATCGGCGATGTGCGGGCGCCCGACCGTGGCGCCGTCCTCGGTCTGGGCGACGATGTCGTCCCAGTCGATGTCGAAGTCGCGCGAGATGCGCTCGGCCATGATCTGCGCGCGGTCCAGCCGCGACGACCGGATCCGGTCGGTCATGGCGCGCAGGTCCTCGTCGTCGGGATCCACCAGGTAGGCCAGCAGGTGGACGCTGCGCCATTCGTGCTGGGCCGACAGTTCCATGCCGGGGAGGAACGTCATCCCGAGCGACGACGCGGCCTCGGCCGCCTCGGCCCACCCCGACGTGGTGTCGTGGTCGGTGAGGGCCACGGTCCGCAGCCCGTGCCGGTGGGCCGCCGCCATGACGAGGGAGGGTGACTCGGTGCCGTCGGAGTGCGTCGAGTGGAGGTGAAGGTCACTGGGTCCTTCGAATCGTCGATCTCGCTCCACCCGTCGAGCGTACCGCCCGAGCTCGAGCGACCGCGGCCGGCGTGGAGCCGTCGGAGAGGCGGCATCCGTGGATCTCCCAGGCGCCTCGCCTACGGTCGAGTGCGTGCGTCGGCTGTTCGGAATCGTGTTCGCGCTCGTGTGCGCTGCGGCGGCCACGGCGCTGACGTGGCCGACCCTGTTCGGCATCGAGCGGACGTTCCCGCTCGCGCAGATCATCTCGTTCCGCGTTCCGCTCGCCGCCGGGTTCGCCGCGGCGGCCGCCCTGGCGCTGCTGTTCGCCCTCATCCGGCCGCTGCGGGCACTGGCGCTCACCCTGACGGTGATCTTCGTCGCCGCGGCCGGTGTGAACGGCGCGATGGTGCTGCAGCGCGGCACCGGCACCGACGGTCTGCCGGAGAAGACCGACACGAGTCTGCGCGTGATGACCTGGAACACCGCGGGTTCCGCCACCTCGGCCGAGTCGATCGCGCAGTTCGCCGTGGGCATGAAAGCCGACGTCGTGACCCTTCCCGAGACGACGATCGAGACCGGCACCCGGGTCGCCGAGCTGATGCGCGACATGGGGCAGCCGATGTGGGCGCACCACGCCGAGTACGGCGAGTACGGCATCACCGGATGGGATGCCACCTCCACCACCGTGCTGATCCGGCCCGAGCTCGGCGATTACAGCGTCATCGAGTCCTCGCTGGACGGATCGAGCAACACCTCCACGGTGCCGAGCGCCGTCGCGATGCCGGTGTCCGGCAACGGCCCGATCATCGTGGCCGCCCACGCGGTCGCGCCGCGCCAGGAGTACATGACGCAGTGGCGTTCGGACCTGCAGTGGCTCGCCGACCAGTGCGCGACCGACAACGTCATCCTCGCCGGGGACTTCAACGCCACGCTCGACCACATGACGGGCCTGGGCGTCGAGGGCGGCACCCTGGGACGGTGCCGCGACGCCGCGTCGGAGAGCGGCAACGGCGGGATCGGCACGTGGCCGACGGACTTCCCGGCCCTGCTGGGCGCCCCCATCGATCACGTCATGGCCACCCCCGACTGGACGGTCACGGGCTCCGTCGTGATGCGGACGCTCGACGGCTCGGGCAGCGACCACCGGCCCATCGTCGTGCAGTTGGAGCGCACGTCGGGCTGACCGTGCGCTCGCGCGCCGGCGGTGCGAGACTGGGGTGATGGACTCCCCCGCCGACCGCGACACGATCGCCTCCGCTCCGCAGAAGCCCGTCGAGACCACGACGAACCGCAAGGCACCCTTCCCGCGCGGATTCCTCGACACCATCTCCACCGGCTGGGCGGAGCGCCCCGACACCCTCCCGGCACCGCGCGAGCAGGCCGCGTGGGCGGCACGTCGCCGCGATCGGGTGTCGGCGGCGTTCCCGGGCGAGCGTCTCGTGGTGCCCGCGGGATCGCTCAAGCAGCGCAGCAACGACACCGACTACCCGTTCCGCGCCCACTCCGCCTTCGCGCACCTCACCGGATGGGCTGCGGATGCCGAGCCCGACTCGGTGCTCGTGTTCGAGCCGCGTGACGGCGGGCACGACGCCGTGCTGTACTTCCGCGAGCGCGCCGACCGGACGACGCCCGAGTTCTACGCCGACGCCACGATCGGCGAGTTCTGGATCGGTCCGCGCCCCGCTCTGGCCGGCGTCGCCGCCGATCTGGGACTGGCGACCGCCCACGTCGACGGCTTCGTCGCGACGGATGACGACCGCGTCGTCGGCGCCGATGACGAGCTCACGCGTTTCGTCTCCGAGCTGCGTCTGGTGAAAGACGAGTACGAGCTCGCCCAGATGGCGCTGGCCGTCGAGGTCACGGCATCCGGATTCGACGACATCATCGCCGAGCTGCCCCACATCGTCGAGCACCCGCGGGGCGAGCGCGTCGTCGAGGGCGTCTTCCACAGCCGTGCGCGCGCCGACGGCAACGCCGTGGGGTACGACACGATCGCCGCGTCGGGACCCCACGCCTGCTACCTGCACTGGACCCGCAACGACGGGGCCGTCGTGCCGGGCGACCTGATCCTCATCGACGCCGGTGTCGAGGTCGACAGCCTGTACACCGCCGACATCACGCGCACGCTCCCCGTCTCGGGGCGCTTCACCGAGGTGCAGCGCCGCGTCTACGAGGCCGTCCGTGAGGCCGCGGATGCCGCCTTCGCCGCGGCGCGTCCGGGCGTGCCGTTCCGACGCGTGCACGAAGCGGCGATGGAGGTCATCGCCGCCCGCGTCGCAGAGTGGGGCCTGCTCCCCGTGACGGCGGAAGAAGCGCTGGATGCCGATCAGGGCGGCCAGCACCGGCGGTACATGGTCCACGGCACGAGCCACCACCTCGGCATCGACGTGCACGACTGCGCACAGGCACGTCGCGAGATGTACTACGACGGCCTGCTCGAGCCGGGCATGGTCTTCACGATCGAGCCGGGCCTGTACTTCCAGATCGACGATCTCACCGTGCCCGAGGAGTACCGCGGGATCGGGGTGCGCATCGAGGACGACATCGTGATGACCGCCGACGGCCCGGTGAACCTGTCAGCGGGGATTCCGCGGACCGCGGACGAGGTCGAGGAGTGGATCGCGCGGCTCGCGCGATGACGTTCACCCCACCCGCGTCGTTCGCGACGCGGCCGACGCTGCGCGGTTCCTTCGGCATGTCGGCATCCACGCACTGGACGGCCACGGCCACCGCGCAGTCCGTCCTGGAGCGTGGCGGCAACGCGTTCGACGCGGCCGTGGCGGCGGCCTTCGTGCTGCACGTCGTCGAGCCGCACCTCAACGGCCCAGGCGGCGACCTCGTCGCGATCGTGCGGCCCGCCGGCAGCGACGAACCGCTCGTGCTGATGGGACAGGGCCCCGCACCGGCCGGCGCGTCCGTGGAGGCGTTCCGTGCGCGCGGCCTCGACCTCGTGCCCGGCGCGGGCGGGCTCGCGGCCGCGGTGCCCGGCGCCGTCGACGCATGGCTGCTGCTCCTGCGCGATCACGGCACGTGGGACCTCGCCGACGTGCTCGACTACGCGATCGGCTACGCGCGCGACGGGCACCCGCTCGTCGCCGGCGCCGCCGTGACGATCGGACGGGTCGCCGACCTGTTCCGCGACCACTGGACGACCTCGGCCGACCTGTGGATGCCGACCGGCGCGGCGCCCGCGCCGAACACGATCGTCCGCAACCCGGCGTACGCCGGCGTGCTGGAAGGTCTCGTCGCGACGGGATCTCCTGCCGACGGTCGGGAGGCTCGGATCGACGCGGCCCGACGCGAGTGGATGACCGCGGTGCTGCCGCGGGCCGCCGCGTTCGCGCGCCTCCCCCATCGACACTCGGACGGCGGCGATCATCCCGGTGTGCTCGACGACGCCGATCTCGCGGGGTGGAGCGCGTCGTTCGAGCCGGCGGTCTCGGCGACGTTCCGCGGATGGCGTGTCTTCAAGGCCGGCGTGTGGACTCAGGGTCCCGCCCTTCTGCAGACGCTACGGATGCTCGACCCGCTCGACGACGAGCTCCTCGACCCGTCGACGGCGGCCGGTGCCCACACCCTCCTCGAGGTGCAGAAGCTTGCGTATGCCGACCGCGACGCATGGTTCGGCGATGCCGATGTCGCTGCCGACGTCGACGCCCTGCTCGCCGACGAGTATCTCGCCGAACGCGCCGCACTGATCGACGACGCCGCCAGCCCCGCCCTTCGCCCCGGTTCTCCGGACGGTCGCCCGCCCGTCCTGCCGCCGCTCCGGACGGATGCCGGAGTCACGAGCGCCGGGACCGGCGAGCCGACGGTGGATCGGAGCGGGCAGACCCGCGGCGACACCTGCCACCTCGACGTCGTCGACCGTTGGGGCAACGTCGTGTCCGCGACGCCCTCGGGCGGATGGCTGCAGTCCTCCCCCGCGGTGCCCGACCTGGGATTCTGCCTCGGGACGCGCCTGCAGGCCACGTGGGTGATGACCGGGCACCCGGCATCCCTCCTCCCGGGTCGGCGGCCCCGAACGACGCTCACCCCGACGATGCTGACCCGCGGCGAGGAGGTCATCGCGATGGGGTCGCCCGGCGGCGACCAGCAGGACGCGTGGCAACTGCCCGTCCTCCTCCGCATGCTCATCGGGGAATACGAGCCGCAGCAGGCGATCGACGCCCCCTCGCTGCACACGACCGCGGTGCTCGATTCGTTCTGGCCGCGCACGTGGACGCCCTCGGGTGCTGTGGTGGAAGACCGCATCGGAGACGCCGTCGTCGAGGAGCTCGAACGCCGGGGACATGCCGTCCGTCGGGCAGGCCCCTGGGCACTCGGGCGAGTGAGCGCGGTCGGGCGGGATGCCTCGGGACTGCTGTGGGCTGCCGCGAACCCGCGCGGGATGCAGGGGTACGCCGCCGGCCGGTGACGAGGTTCTCCACAGGGTGAAAACACGCCGGTGCGCGTTTGCCTACGATCCCGCGCATGTCGTACTCGGTGGATCCCCCGCAGCTGATCGGTCTCGGCGAGCGCATGCGACGCTCGTTCGACGACCTGGACGAGGCTGCCCGCGGGCTGCGGAGGGCCGCGGATGCCGCGGCCCTCGGACTCGTACACGCCCTGCCCGCCCACGGCGCCCTCGTCGAGCTGACCGCCGGGCGCATCGATCTGGCGCACCGCATCGTCGCGCGCGGCCGAGCCGTGCTCTCCGCCCTCCAGACCGTGGTCCTCGCCTACCTCACCGCGGATGAGGAGATGGCCGGCGCGGCCGAGGTCGCAGCATCCCGCGCCGCCGCCGTGACGAATCCGTTCGACCCGATCGTGTTCGGACGGAGACGTCTGTGAGCACCGCGATCGAGCTCCCCGATCCCCCGGCGGAGCCGGAACGCCTGCGCGAGAACGCGGCTCGTCTGCGCACGACGTCGGAGCGGTACGAACTCCTGGTCACGCAGGCGCTCTTCGCCTGGAGCCTCCTCCCCGAGGCCTACCGCGCTCCGGAAGCCGACCTCCTGCACGCCTCGCTCGCCGCGACGCGTCCGGCAGCCGCAGAGATCAGCGACGGTCTCATCGCCGCATGTCGTGCGCTGGAGCGGTTCGCGGACGAGATCGACGATCTCGCGCGCCGTCGCACCCTGCTCGCCGACAGACGGGATGCCGGTCCGCCGGCGGATCTCTGGGACGAGAGCGTCGATGGACCGGCCGCGGTGCTGAACAATCGCCGCCGAGACGAGTGGGCGAGCGGCCTCGCTCGCGAAGCCGCGGATCTCGACGAGGCCTACGACGACGCGAGCCGACGCTGCGCGTCCGCCCTGCGCGCGATACCGGACGTCGCCTGGACATCGCTCGCGGCATGGAGTGGTCCCGAGGCGTCGGAGCCCGTGGGCTCCTTCCCCGACGCAGCGGGCCTCGCTCTGCTCGAACGACTGTCCGCGGAACGCGATCCCGCACGGCTGCTCGCCCAGCACCCCGAATGGGCGGGCATCATCCGCGGCACCGATCCCGCCACGGTCGCCGAGTGGTGGTCCCGCCTCGATCGGCGGACGGCCGACGCTCTCGCGACGACAGTGCCCTCGCTCGTCGGCAACCTCAACGGACTGCCGATTGCCGAACGCGTCGCGGTCAACCGTGGTCGTGCGAGCGAGTATCTGCACGAGTTGCGCACACGACGACAGGCTCTCGAGGCGCTGCGTGCCCCGCGCTCCCGAGCGAACGCGCTCGAGGTCCTGGATCGCCGGGCGGAACGCGCGCGCCTCGACCGCGAGATCGCGTACTTCGATGCCGTCGCGAACGGGACGAAGCAGCTGTACGCGTGGGATCCCGAGCACGGCTCCTTGATCGAGATGGCGGGCGATCCGTCCACGGCGAAGGCCGCCCTCTTCGTCGTTCCCGGGACGAACGCGAGAGCGGAAGCGTTCATGTCCGACCGTCCCGTCACGGATTTCGCAGACTGGCAGGTGGGCTCCGGCGGCGGATCGGTGGTCGCCTTCACCGTCCTCACCGGACCGATGCCGCAGCTCGCCGACCTCGTCACGGCCGGTCCGGAGTGGAACCGATTCGCAGAGGGGCGCGGCGAAGAGTACGCGCGCTTCATCCAGGGCGTGGATGCCGCCCACCCCGACCTGTGGACGATGAGCTACGAGCACTCCTACGGCGGCGGGGTGGGCAGCGAAGCCGAGAAGCACGGCGGGACCGTGGACGCGCGTTTCCTCGCGGCGAGTGTCGGTGCCATCGGGCCGTACGAGCCTCATCCCGGCACCCAGTACTTCGCCACCCAGGCGGTCGACGACATCAACCGGTACTACGCGGGCGTCGGGCTGGGGCCCCTCGGGTTCACCGTCGCACCGGAGACGATCCCGGGTGTGCACATCGTCGACTCCGGCCTGCCCGGACCCGACGTCGGGCTGCTCGCCGAATACGCGTACACGCAGAACCCGGGCGCGCTCGTCGGCATCGTGCAGGACAGCGTGGAGCACCACACGGCGCTGATGAGCAGCGACGTCGACACCAACGGGCCCGTGATGGACGCAGTACGTTCCATCCTCGAGGAGAAGGGAAGAGCCAAATGAAGCCGACTCGAACGCTGGCAGCGCTTGGGGCAATCATCCTCGTCTTGGCAGGATGCAGCGTGCCTGATCTGCCGCCATACAGCCAGGTGAGAGCCGAAACGCTAGAGGTTCTTCAGCAGGTCGCCGACCTGGTTCCAGATCCCAAGGAGATATCGAAGACCGCGGAATTCAAGCCCTATCCGTGCGACGACGACCTCGCTCTCGGAAATCAGCCAGGCCAGTTCTACACCGGGCAGTGGAAGGTCTTCGTCAGCGAAGACTTCGATGTGGAGGCATTCGTCCTGGGCATGCCGTCGGTGCTAGGAGAAGGATGGACCGAGGCGCCGCTCGGCCTGCCTCTCAGTTTCGCTCAAACCCGCCTCGTTCGGGAGTCGCCGCAGGTGACCATAACGGTTGAAGAATCGCTCCCCGGTGACCGGAAGGCCGTCGAGTTGCTCGCGATCTCGCGCTGTGGCGTGCTGGAGCCGACGAACTAGCTCCCCGCCACCCCCGCCACGAACTCCCCCACGACCCCGGCCAGCCCGGCGCCGATCTCCTCGGCGGGCCGACGCGCGCCCTTGACCTCGAACGAGTGGTTGGCCCCCTCGACCCACTGCACGCGCGAGTCGAGGCACGTTGCGACGACGGCGTCGAACTGCTCGCGGGGTGCGATGAAAGGATCGTTCTGCCCCTCGACGAACAACTGCGGCACGGTGATCGCGGGGAGGTGATCGGCGCGAGGCTTGTCGGGACGCCCCGGCGGGTGGAGCGGATACCCCAGGTAGGCGAGCGCGCGGGGTGACAACGCGCCCTCCGCGGCGGCGACCGAGGCCATCCGTCCGCCGTACGACTTCCCCGCGGCGACGAACGACCCGATCCCCTGCCCGCCGAGCCACGCCTGCACACCCGCCCAGGTGGCGACGGCATGGGCGGCGGGGCCCGGCATCCGTCGACCGGCCTCCACGTAGGGGAACACGAAGCGCAGAACCGAGAAGCCGTCGCCGGCGAGCGCCGACGCGAGGCCCTCGAGAAACGGATGGTCCATTCCCGCACCGGCACCGTGCGCCAGCGCGACCGTCGCCCGAGCGTCGGCGACCTCCGCCCAGAGACCGGAGACCTCCGCCTCACCCGCCGGCAGAGCGACGGGGATGCGGACGGCGCGCGCGCTCACCGCTCGTCGCGCGACGCGTCCGGCTCGTCCGACCGGGGCGACGACGCCGGCGCGTCAGGATGCGTCGGCTCCGGCGTCTCGACAGGCGGGGTGGGCCGCGGGGCGACCCGCTCGCCGTACCGGGGCGGCTCGTCGTCGGCCGGACGCGACGGAACCGGCGGACGCGGGGGAACCGTCGGCGACGACGCGCCAGGGTTCTGCACGCGCTCGCCGTACAGCGGCGGAGCCGCGTCCGCCGTGTCCGGGCGGGCCACGACCGTTCGGGAGGCGCCCACGGGCCCGAGCACACCCCGCGCCTTCGCGACGCTCCCCGCCGCCACGCAGACGTCGTAGTGGTCGGCGGTCACCTGCATGACGGAGGCGAAGTCTCGACGCCTGCGCACGATCGCGTACGTGCCGAGGCTGAGGAGCATGCCGAGCGCCATACCGACCAGCAGCACACCGAGGAACGCGGAGATCTGCACCGTGGGCGTGCCCAGCACGAAGATGAAGGCGAACAGGAGACCGAGCATCAGACCGTTGAGCGCGCCCGAGCGCGCCGCCGTGGCGTAGCCGAGCCGACCGGTGATGCGCTCGATCGAGCGGAGTCCGCTTCCCACGATCGCGATGTCGCGCGCGGGAACCTCGCCCGCGATGAGCGAGGACACGGCCTTCTGCGCCTTCTCGTACGTCGGGAACGACGCGACTTTTTCGCCGACCTCGTCCCGACCCGCGCCCATCGGTCCCGCGAACATGCTCATTTCCCCATCTTGTCACGCGGCCCTGTGGGCGCGATGGGTACCCCCGACGCTTCGCGGACTACGCTGGGACGGTGAGCACGCAAAGGGTTTTCGTCGCCCGCTTGGCGGGCTGCACGGTGTTCGATCCCGCGGGCGACCGCCTCGGGAAGGTGCGTGACGTCGTGGTGATCTACCGCGCGTCGGCCGCGCCGCGCGTCGTGGGCCTCGTCGTCGAGATCCCCGGCCGTCGACATGTCTTCGTGTCGATCGGGCGCGTCACCTCCATCCAATCCGGGCAGGTCATCACGACCGGCCTCATCAACGTGCGCCGGTTCCAGCAGCGCGGCGGTGAGGTGCGGGTGATGGCCGAGATGCTCGGACGCCGAGTGCATCTCGTCGACGGCTCCGGCGACGCCGTCATCGAAGACGTCGCGATCGAACGCAACCGCCTGGGCGAGTGGGACGTCGGGCAGCTGTTCCTGCGCCGTCCCCGCACGAGCGCCTCCCCGTTCGCCAAGGGTGCGACCACGTTCGCGGCCTGGAGCGAGGTCCGCGAGCAGCAGACCCCCGGGCAGGCGCAGTCGGCCGAGCAGCTGGTGGCGACGTACTCCGACCTCAAGCCCGCCGACCTCGCGAACACGCTCCTCGATCTCCCCGAGGAACGTCTCATCGAGGTCGCCGAAGAACTCAGCGACGACCGCCTCGCCGACGCCCTCGAGGAGATGCCCGAAGACGAGCAGGTCCACATCCTCGAGCAGCTGGGCGACGAGCGCGCCGCCGACATCCTGGATGCCATGGAGCCCGACGACGCGGCCGACCTCCTGGGCCAGCTTCCCGAGTCGCGTTCGGAGCAGCTCCTCGAACTCATGGAGCCGGAGGAGGCCGACGACGTCCGCGCCCTCCTGCAGTACGGTCCGGACACCGCCGGTGGTCTGATGACGCCCGAGCCCATCGTGCTGTCCGCGGACGCGACCGTGGCCGAGGCCCTCGCACTCATCCGGCGGCACGAACTGCACCCTGCGCTCGCGGCATCCGTGTTCATCACGCTCCCCCCGTACGAGACGCCCACGGGCCGTCTGCTCGGGACGGTGCACTTCCAGCGGATGCTGCGCTACCCGCCGCACGAGCGGCTCGGCGCGATCATCGACGACACGCTCGAGCCCGTGCCCGCCGATGCCTCGGCGGCCGAGGTCGCCCGTCTTCTCGCGAGCTACAACCTCGTGTCGCTGCCCGTCGTCGACCAGGCCCACCGCCTCGTCGGCTGCGTCAGCATCGACGACGTGCTCGACTACCTGCTGCCCGACGACTGGCGCACGCACGACAGCGACGATCCGAAACCCAAGACCACGATCAGACCGCTCGCGACAGCGAGCATCCCCCAGATCCCCACGCAGACCCCGAGGAGGCGCTGATGGCACGTGCACAACGACAGACCGCCCTCGACGCCCCGCGCGGGCGCACCGGGATGCTGGCGCCGCGCACTCCGCAGCCCTCCCGCGATCGATTCGGGCGGTTCACGGAGTGGGTCGCCCGCGCCATGGGCACGCCGACCTTCCTCCTCTCGCTCACGCTCTTCTGCGTGGTGTGGATGGGGTGGAACTCGCTCATGCCGGACAACCTCCGCTTCGACTCCGCCGAGATCGGGTTCACCGCTCTGACCCTCGTGCTCTCGCTGCAAGCGTCGTACGCCGCACCGCTGATCCTGCTCGCGCAGAACCGGCAGGACGACCGCGACCGCGTGCAGATCGAGCAGGACCGCCAGCGTGCCGAGCGCAACCTCGCCGACACCGAGTACCTCGCCCGCGAGATCGTCGCTCTGCGCATGGCGGTGCGGGACCTCACTGACGAGGTGATCACGAAGGAGAGTCTGCGCGCCGAGCTGAAGGCCGCGCTCGAGCGCCTCGAGGACAACGACAGCGTCGAACCGAAGACGGCCACCCCGTGAGTGCGGCGGTCGCCGACCGCGTGCGCACCGCCGTCGCCGCGGTCACCGACCCGGAGCTGCGCCGCCCGCTGGGCGAACTCGACATGGTGCGCGACATCACGGTCGTTGACGGCGTCGCGGAGGTCGGAATCGCCCTGACGATCGTCGGGTGCCCCGCCGCGGATCGGATCGAGAGAGACGTCCGCGACGCCGCGGCATCCGTGGAAGGGGTGTCCCGGGTCGACGTGGCCGTCGGAGTCATGTCGCCCGACGAACGGCGTGCTCTCACCGAGCGCCTCCGAGGCGGTCGCGCGAAGCGCGAGATGCCGTTCGGACCCGACTCGCTCACGCGGGTCATCGCCGTGACCAGCGGCAAGGGCGGCGTGGGCAAGTCGACTCTCACCGCCAATCTCGCCGTCGCCCTCGCGGCGCGGGGACTCCGGGTCGGACTCGTGGATGCCGATGTCCACGGCTTCTCCATTCCGGGTCTCCTCGGCCTCGTCGACGCCGACGGGCTGCCCCCGGCACCGACCCGGCTCGACGACCTGATCCTTCCTCCGGTGGCCTACGGCGTGAAAGTGATCTCGATCGGGATGTTCCTGCGCCGTCCGGGCGAGGAAGCCGCCGGCGCGGTCGCGTGGCGCGGTCCGATGCTCCACCGCACGGTCCAGCAGTTCCTGACGGACGTGTACTTCGGCGATCTCGACGTTCTTCTGCTCGACATGCCCCCCGGCACCGGCGACGTCGCGATCTCGGTCGGGCAGCTCCTCCCGCACGCGGAGGTGCTGGTCGTGACGACCCCCCAGGCTGCTGCCGCCGACGTCGCGGTGCGCTCCGGTGTCGTGGCGCGCCAGACGGGCCAGAAGCCCATCGGCGTCGTCGAGAACATGGCCGCGATGGCCCTGCCCGACGGGACACTGCTCGACTTGTTCGGTTCGGGCGGCGGTGAAGCGGTCGCCCGCGCGCTCTCGAGCGAGGGCGACGACGTGCCGCTGTTGGCATCCGTGCCCCTCAGCCCCGCCCTGCGGACCGGGGGCGACGATGGACGCCCCGTCGTGGTCGGCCGGCCCGAAGACCCCGCATCGATCGCCATCGACGCCGCGGCCGCCGCTCTCGCGGTGCGGCCGCGGGGGCTGTCGGGGCGCCCACTGCCGCTGAATCTCGGCTGAGACTCAGGTGGCTTCGTCGTCGAACGGCGGAGTCTTGCCGGGGACGAAGATCGGCGGGACGGCCGGCTTGTCGGATGCCGCCTGGGTCGCCAGCGCCGCAGCCCCGGCCGCGCGCATCGTCGCCGTCGGGGTGTCCTCGAGAAGCGCCTCGCGGATGATGCGCCGGGGGTCGTACTGCCGCGGGTCGAGCTTGCGCCAGTCGACGTCGTCGAAGTCAGGGCCCATCTCGTCGCGCATGCGCGTCTTCGCACCCTGCATCGCCTCGCGCGCCCGATTGCTCAGTCGCGCGAGAGACTCGGCGTACTTGGGCAACCGCTCGGGTCCGATGATGAGCGCGGCGATCACACCGATCAGCAGAAGCTTCTCGATGGTGAGCCCGAAGAACATGAGTTCAGATTACCCGCCGCGCCTCGGGCGTCCGCACCACTCACCCGTCTAGCCTGGGCGGGGAGGTCCACGTGAGCGGTTACGAGGCGAACGAGCGGTTCGTGCAGGAGTCGACGGTCGAACCGGAGCACATCGCACGCGCACGCGCGCATGCGCTCGAGCTCGGTGCGGCACCGATCAGCCCGGCCGTCGGCGCGCAGATCGCCGTGCTCGCCGCGGCGTCCCGTGCCCTCAACATCGTCGAGGTCGGTACGGGCGGCGGTGTGTCGGGTCTGTGGCTGCTCCACGGCTCGCCCCGAGCGACCCTCACCACCATCGACAGCGAGCCCGAACACCTGGGCGCCGCGCGCGCCGCGTTCGCGGAAGCCCGTGTTCCCGCGGCTCGGGCCCGGTTCATCACCGGTCGCGCCGCCGACGTCCTGCCGCGGATGAACGAGGCGTCCTACGACATCGTGCTCATCGACGCGGATGCCGAGGGCGTCATCGAGTACGTCGAGCATGGTCTGCGGCTGGTCCGTGCGGGGGGCACGGTGCTCGTTCCGCGCGTCCTCGCCGGGGGCGGGGTCGCCGACCCCGTGCGCCGCGATGCCGTCACGACCGCCTACCGCTCGCTGATCCAGGAGGTGCAGACCTCACCCGCCGTGTTCGGTGCGCTCTCGACCACCGGCGAGGGTCTCCTCCAGCTGACGACGGTCTCTCCCCTCACCTGACCACCGCCGCGGGCTCACCCGGGCGAGAACGACGAAGGCCGGTCCCCGCGGGGACCGGCCTTCGTTCATGATGCGTCAGGCTGCGCCGACGACTCCTCCGAGCACGTCGTACAGTTCCTTCGCCTCAGCGTCGTTGACAGACACCACCAGGCGTCCGCCGCCTTCGAGCGGGACGCGCACGATGATGAGCCGGCCCTCCTTCACGGCCTCCATCGGTCCGTCACCGGTACGCGGCTTCATGGCTGCCATCGCGGCCCCCTTTTCGTCGTTGGTCTACGGACTAGTTTAGTCGGTCCCCGGAGTACCCCGAGTTGCCGCGCCTCCCCGCGTCGCGTCACACGCGGTCACGGGATCTGCCAGTACGTGTTCCCGAGCCCGTACATGTTGTAAATCCACCACCACTGGCCCAGGAGGGCGGCCGCCAGCACGGCTATCCGCCAGGTGCGCGAGGGGGGAACCGCCAGCGCTCCCCACAGCGGCGAGATCGGGAGGAGCAGGCGGAAGATGCTCGACTGCGGGAAGAACACGAGCAGCAGATAGATGAGGTAGCTCGCCGACCAGAGACGCAGCTCGACGCCGAGACGCTTCACCTGGGGGGCGAACAACAGCGCCGCAGTGGTTCCGAGCACCAGGAGCACGAGCGCCACGTAGCCGGTGACGGGGCCGAGCCCCCACTGCGTGAACCAGAACCCCGCGGCCTGGATCCACCCGTCGACGGGGATGAAGCTCCCGGTGCTGTCGCCGATCCAATTGCGCCGCCACGCGAGTTCGGTGGCCAGGTATGCACCGGAGTCGCCCGTCACCAGTCCCGCGATGACCTGCCACGCGAACCCGACCACCACCGCAACGGCAGCGACCCCGACGAGGTGAGCGACATCGCGCAGCGGCAGCGGCTCCACGCGCCGCCGCACGAACCGGTGCACGCCGTACAACCCGAGGAAGAGCGCCAAGGCGAGGATGCCGGGGCGTGTGAACCCCATCACGGGCACGAGGACGTACAGCCACCCCCACCGACGTCGCTGCACGCACCGGAGGGCGAGGAAGAGCAGAAGGAGGAACAGCGACTCGGCGTACCCGACCTGGAACATCGCCGCGAGCGGTCCGCAGGCGAAGAACGTCACCGCCCACATCGCGGCCGAGTCCCCGATGCGGTCGCGCAACAGCCCGTGGAGCACGACGCTCGCCCCGAAGCCCGACAGCAGCGAGATGACGACGGCGCCCGCGGCCCACGAGCCGAGGAGCGTCCCGAGCCCCGCGGCGAGATACGGGAACACCGGGAGGAAGGCCCACGCGTTCTCGGCCACTCCCCCCTGCGGGGTCAGCGGGAGCTGCGACGGATACCCGTTGACGGCCGCGTACCAGTACCACTGGGCGTCCCAGCCGAGCGCCAGTTCGCCCAGCGACGGCGACACACCGTAGCGGGACCCCGGTCCCGACAGCGCCGCGGCGACGAGGAAGAAGCCGGTCGTGACGAGGCGGGCCACGACGTAGACGACCGCGATACGCGCCACCGCGGGCCAGCCCTGCCAGGACCGTGCCCGCGGGGATGCCGCGGTCGCGGTGCTCACGACCCGGTCAGCCAGGACCGGAGCCCGCGTTCGACGGACTCGATCTGCGCGAGCGGCACGCGCTCCTGGTCGTGGTGCGCGAGGTGCGGGTCACCGGGACCGTAGTTGACGGCCGGGATGCCGAGTGCCGAGAACCGCGCGACGTCGGTCCAGCCGTACTTGGGCTGCGGGGTGGCGCCGACGGCGGCCACGAATTCGCGGGCCAGGGCCGCGTCGAGTCCCGGACGCGCCCCCACGGCGACATCGACGATCTCGACGTCGAAGCCCGTGAACACGTCGCGCACGACGCGCTCGGCGGCGGCCGCATCACGACTGGGCGCGAAGCGATAGTTCACTTCGACCTCGCACGCGTCGGGGATGACGTTGCCGGCCACACCGCCCGTGATCCGAACGGCGTTCAGACCCTCGCGGTAGACGAGCCCCTCGACCTCGATCTCGCGGGCCCGATACTCGGCCAGCCGGGCGAGGACCGGCGCCGCCTTGTGGATGGCATTCTCGCCGATCCAGGAGCGGGCGCTGTGGGCACGGACGCCCGTCGTTCGAACGAGGGCCCGCAGGGTGCCGTTGCAGCCGCCCTCGACCTCGCCGTTGCTCGGCTCGCCGAGGATGGCGAAGTCGCCGACGAAGAGATCGGGGCGGTTGCGCGCGAGCCGCCCGAGCCCGTTCAGCGCGGAATCGACCTCCTCGTGGTCGTACCACATCCACGTGATGTCGACCGGAGGTTCGGTGAGCTCGACGGCGAGCTTCAGCTGAACCGCCACGCCGGCTTTCATGTCGACGCTGCCGCGGCCCCACAGGAACGCCTCGCCGTCGATCTCGACGTCGCGCGTGGGCAGGTTGTCGTTGATCGGCACGGTGTCGATGTGTCCCGCGATGACTACGCGCCGGGAACGTCCGAGGGACGTGCGCGCGACGATCGTGTCGCCGTCGCGGATCACCTCGAGGTGGGAGTAGCCCGACACGGCCGCCTCGATGGCATCCGCCAGGGGGGTCTCGTCGTCCGAGACGCTGGGGATGTCGCAGATCGCTCGCGTGATCTCGACGGAGGAAGCGGTCAGATCGAGCGTGGGCATGCGTCCGATCCTACCCAGGGCGCCCCGCTAGCCTGTCGGAGTGACGAACGAACGACTGATCACCGGTACCGGCCTCTCGACCATCTCCGCCGACGGGACGGTGCTGGACGCCTGGTTCCCCGCGCCCGCGCTCGGCACCACCGATGCCGGCGCCGACCACGACCTCTCGGCGCTCGCCGGCCCTGATGACCGACGCGCCGTCCGGGTCGAGGTCGTGACGGTGACGATCGATGCGGATGCCGCTCCCGCCTCGACCGTCGACGCCTATCTCCGGCTCCAGGCGCTGTCGCACCGCCTCGTCCGTCCGAACGAGATCTCACTCGACGGCATCTTCGCGCACCTCCCCAACGTCGCGTGGACCAACGCCGGGCCCATCCACCCCGACGACGCGACGCGACTGCGTCCGACGCTGCTCCGCCACGGCATCCAGGTGCAGGGGCTCGACAAGTTCCCGCGTCTCCTCGACTACGTCACGCCGGTCGGCGTCCGTATCGCGGACGCCTCGCGGGTGCGCCTCGGCGCGTACCTCTCCCCCGGCACGACCGTGATGCACGAAGGGTTCGTCAACTTCAACGCCGGCACGCTCGGCGCCTCGATGATCGAGGGGCGCGTGTCGCAGGGTGTGGTCATCGGCGACGGGACCGACATCGGCGGTGGCGCCTCGATCATGGGCACGCTGTCCGGCGGTGGCACCCACCGCGTCTCGATCGGGGCCCGCACGCTCCTCGGGGCGAACGCGGGCATCGGCATCTCGCTCGGTGACGACTGCGTCGTGGAGGCGGGCCTGTACGTGACCGCGGGGACGAAGGTGCGCGTCGGCGACGAGACGGTGAAGGCCGGCGAGCTGTCGGGGCGCGACGGCATCCTGTTCCGTCGCAATTCCCTCACCGGCGCGGTGGAAGCCTCCGCGCGCGCGGGCGTCGGCGTGACCCTGAACGCGGCGCTGCACGCCTGAGTCGGCGCGGCGTCAGTCGCGCACGCGCACCGAGAGGCACGTGACGCACCCCTCGAGCTTCTCGAACTCGCTCACGTCGACCGTGACGACCTCGAGACCGCGCCGCCGGTGGGCGGCGGCGGTCTCGGGGGCGTCGGACGACATCAGCACCGTGGCCTCGTCGAGCACCACGACCGCGGTGCCGTGCTCTTCGGGGACGGGCGCGAAGACCGGGAAAGCCGCCGCGTCGTCGACGAGGGGCGGGTAACCGACCACCGTTCCGTCGGGGAGCGCCGTCACGCCCGACTTCAGATGCAGGACCTTGGTGACGGGCACGGCGACGACGTCCCACTCGCGGGGAGAGAGCAGCGCTCGGAGCTGGGCGATCCCCTCGGCGTTCGTCCGCGAGGAGGCGCCGACGTACACCGTCCGGCCGATCTTGAGTACGTCGCCGCCGTCGAGCGTCCCCGGCGCCACGATCTCGGCGACCTCGAGTCCGGATGCCGCGACCGCCGCGGCCACCGTGGGCGCCTCGCCGCGGCGCGATTCCGCTCCGGCACGGCAGAGCACGGCGAGGTCGCCGAACACCACGACGGCATCCTCGACGAAGACGCCGTCCGGCTGCGCATCGGCGGGCTCGATCTCGACGACATCCCACCCGCGGCTCCGGAAGACGTCGACGTAGCCGCGCCACTGGGCGAGCGCCACGTCCGCGTCGACCGGAACCCGGTCGAGATGCGTGAGCTCACCCTCCGCGAGCAGGGGCGAGGGGCGACGGACGAGCAGACGCGGCATGCACCGAACCTAGCGCGCCGACGCCGAGTCTCGGCATCCACCCCTCCGGCCGGGCGGCGCGAGCTCAGCGATCCGCGCAGGCTCAGCCGCATCGACCCGGATCGGGCTGACATTGCGCGAATCGTCGAGCGAGCGCAGCCGGCGCGCACAGCGAAACGCCCCGCCCCTCGCGAGAGGGACGGGGCGTCGACGCCGGATCAGACGCCGGGGTAGTCGCGCTGTGCGGCGCCCGTGTACAGCTGCTGCGGGCGGCCGATCTTGGTCTGCGGGTCGGTGATCGCTTCGCGCCACTGCGCGAGCCAGCCGGGAAGGCGGCCGATCGCGAAGAGCACCGTGAACATCCGGGTCGGGAAACCCATCGCCTTGTAGATGACGCCGGTGTAGAAGTCGACGTTCGGGTAGAGGCGACGCTCCTTGAAATAGTCGTCCTCGAGAGCGATCTGCTCGAGCTCCTTCGCGAGATCCAGCAGCGGGTCGCTCACGCCGAGTGCCTCGAGGACCTCGTCGGCGGCACCCTTCACGAGCTTCGCGCGGGGGTCGTAGTTCTTGTAGACGCGGTGCCCGAAGCCCATGAGCTTCACGCCGTCTTCCTTGTTCTTGACGCGCTCGACGAAACGCTCGACGCTCTCCCCCGAGTCGCGGATGCGTCCGAGCATCTGCAGGACGGCCTCGTTGGCGCCGCCGTGGAGCGGACCGGACAGGGCCTGGATGCCGGCCGAGATCGACGCGAACTGGTTCGCGCCGGTCGAGCCCACAAGACGCACCGTCGAGGTCGACGCGTTCTGCTCGTGGTCGGCGTGGAGCATGAGAAGCAGGTCGAGCGCCTTCGTCATGACCGGGTTGACCTCGTAGATCTCGCTCAGCACGCCGAAGTTCAGCTTGAGGAAGTTGTCGACGAAGCTCAGCGAGTTGTCGGGGTACAGGAACGCCTGGCCGATGCTCTTCTTGTGCGCGTAGGCCGCGATCACGGGGAGCTTCGCGAGCATGCGGACGGTGTTCAGCTCGACGTGCTCGGGGTTGTGCGGATCGGACTCGGACTCGTAGTACGTCGAGAGTGCCGCCGTGGCCGCCGACAGCACCGACATGGGGTGCGCGGTCGGCGGCAGCGAGGAGAAGAAGCGCTTGAGGTCTTCGTGCAGCAGCGTGTGACGGCGGATGCGCTCGTCGAACGCGGCCAGCTCGGAGGCGGACGGGAGTTCGCCGTAGATCAGAAGCCAGGCGACCTCGAGGTAGGTGCTGTGCTGGGCGAGCTGCTCGATCGGGTATCCGCGGTAACGCAGGATGCCCTGGTCGCCGTCGATGAAGGTGATGTCCGACTTGGTCGACGCCGTGTTGACGAAGCCGTAGTCGAGCGTGGTGTGACCGGTCTGCTTCGTCAGCGACGCGATGTCGATGCTCGGAACCCCGTCGGTGCCCCGCAGAACCGGGAATTCGGCGGTGGTGCCCCCCACCGTGAGGGTGGCCTTGTCGTGCTCGATACCCGCGTCGCTCACCGCGCCTCCTTGCGATTTCTGGTCGCCCATGTGGTCAGGACCGTGGTCCTCGGCCGGGATCCATCTGCGCGGCTCCCGACACGGCGCTCGGCGGAGGGTGACCCGCTCGGAGTGCCCCTACAGCCTATCGGGGCCGACGACGTACAGATGACACCGCCAAAGGATGCCCCCTTCCGATGGAGGGATCCCACTGTTCGGCGGCTCAGGGAGAGAGACGCTCCGCCGCTGCCGCGATCCGCTCGTCGGTCGCGGTGAGCGAGAAGCGGACGTGCTGGGGGAAATGGCTGCCGTAGAAGTGTCCCGGACCGACCAGGATGCCGAGATCGGCGAGCCGCCCGACGCTCTCCCACGCGTCGCGACCCTCCGTCGCCCAGAGGTAGAGGCCACCCTCGCTGCGGTCGACGCGGAACCCGGCGGCCGCGACCGCGGGCTTGAGGACGGCGCGCCGTCGTGCGTAGCGCTCGCGCTGCTCGGCGACGTGCGCGTCGTCGCCGAGGGCGACTGTCATCGCCCGCTGCACGGGGGCGGGTGGCATGAGACCGAGGTGCTTTCGACCGGTCAAGAGGCGCGCCACGAGCTCGGGATCGCCGGCGAGGAATGCGGCGCGATATCCCGCGAGGTTCGACTGCTTGCTCAGAGAGTAGACCGAGAGCACCCCGGTGAGATCGTCGCCGACGACCGCCGGGTCGAGAACACTCGGCACCCCCGCGGTGTCCCACGGCGCATCCCAGCCCAGTTCGGCGTAGCACTCGTCGGACGCGATCACCGCGCCCAATGCGCGCGCCCGGGTCACGGCATCCGTCAGCTCGTCCGTGGACAGCACGCGGCCGTCGGGGTTTCCCGGCGAGTTGATCCAGACGAGGCGCGTGTTCGCGGCCCACTCGGCCGGATCGTCGGATGCCACGGCCTCCGCGCCGACGAGACGGGCACCGACCTCGTAGGTCGGGTAGGCCGCCCGAGGGTGCACGACGGCGTCACCGGGACCGAGGCCGAGCAGCAGCGGCAGGAGTGCGACCAGCTCTTTCGAGCCGACCGTGGGCAGCACGTGCGCGGGAGTCAGACCGGGGACGCCGCGGCGGCGCGCATACCAGTCGACGATCGCCTCGCGCAGCGCGGGCGTCCCCATCGTCTGGGGGTAGGCATGCGCGTCGGTCGCCGCGGCCAGGGCCTCGGCCACGACCGCGGGAGTCGGGTCGACGGGCGAACCGATCGACAGGTCGACGATCCCGCCGGGGTGCCGTCGGGCGCGCTCGGCGTACGGCGCGACCGCGTCCCAGGGGTAGTCGGCGAGGTCCGCGACGCCCACGGGTCAGTGACTCTGCGGAGGGAGCGCCGAGATCACCGGGTGATCCTTGGCGATGACACCGACCTTGGCGGCTCCGCCGGGCGAGCCGATGTCGTCGAAGAACTCGACGTTGGCCTTGTAGTAGTCGGACCACTCCTCGGGGAGGTCGTCCTCGTAGTAGATGGCCTCGACGGGGCAGACGGGCTCGCACGCACCGCAGTCGACGCATTCGTCGGGGTGGATGTAGAGCGACCGCTCACCCTCGTAGATGCAGTCGACGGGGCATTCGTCGATGCACGCGCGATCCTTGACATCGACACACGGGAGGGCGATCACGTAAGTCACCCGCTCAGTCTACGCGTGACGGCGACGGGGACCGGGCCCCGCGCCGGTGTCCTATGATCCGTCGGCGGGCTGCACGCGCAGCGTCGACACGTTCGGCCAGAAGGCCACGAGGGCGAGGAGGATCGGCCCGACGAACGTCCAGGCGATCGCGATCCACTCGGTGTCGGGGGTCGCGGCGGCCACGATCGCCGAGCCGCCGGGGCCGACCTGCGAGAACAGGTAGGTGGCGCCGATGATCCCGAGTCCGCCGGCGATCGCGTTGACGCGGTCCTGCGTCAGGGTGCGGAGAGCGATGAGGAGACCGGCGCACCCGATGGTTCCGAGGATGAGTCCCAGCGGGACGACCCCGACACGGAAGGCGTGGCCGACGGTGGCCGCGGTGCCGTAGAAGGCGCCGACGAGGAAGGCGACGACCCACCCGATGACGCGAACGATCCCTGAACCCACAGGGTCAGTCTAGGCGCGGGTTCATATGGCCCAGCCGAACGCCCTCAGGAGCGCGGCGGTCACGGCCGCGGCGGCCACGACCACGAGGAACGGTGCCCGGAGCCACAGCAGACCGGCCGCCACCACGACAGCGGGCAATCGCGCGTCGATCACGATCGCGGAGCCGGCACCCAGGGCCTGCACGACGACGAGCGCCGAGAGCAGGGCGACCGTCAACAGATCGGCGATGCGGGCGGGGCGCGGCGCATCGAGCCACGCCTGCGGGAGCAGATACCCGATCGCCTTCAGCCCGAGACAGAGGACGGATGCCGCGAGGACGGCGGTCCAGAGGGTCATGGCATCCCCTTCTCTTCGTCCGCGGCCGACGACGCGGGGCGCGGGTCGAACCATCCCAGCGCGACGGCGACGCCCGCCGCGGCGATGACGGGGATGCCGGGCATCACCCACGGCGTGAGCAGTGCGGCGACGACCGCAGCCCCGACCGCGACCGCGAGCGGCTGGCGTCCGCGCAGACGCGGCCACAGCAGGGCGAGGAAAGCGGCGGCGGCCGCGGCATCCAGTCCCCACGCCCGCGGGTCGCCCAGGACGTCTCCGAGGAGCGCGCCGGCGAGCGTCGTCGCGTTCCACCCGAGCCAGATCGCGACGCCCGTGACCCAGAACCCGGTGCGTCGCGCCGCGAGCGTCGGTTGCGCGAGAGACACGGCCACCGACTCGTCGATCGTGAACGGCGTCGCGAGGGCACGTCGCCCGAGACCCGGGCCGATGACGGGCGACATCCGCATCGCGTAGGCGGCGTTGCGCACGCCCAGAAGCCCCGCGGACGCGATCGCCGCGGGAGCCGCGGCGAGTCCCCCGGCGGCGACGACCCCGACGAAGGCGAACTGCGAGCCGCCCGTGAACATCAGCAGGCTCAGCACGCACGTCTGCCAGACATCGAGCCCGGATGCCACGGACAGCGCCCCGAACGAGATGCCGTACGCGCTGGTCGCGAGGGCGACGGCGAGCCCCTGCCGCGTGGCGGCGCGGACCGGTGTTCGGTCTGGTGAACGCATGATCGGATTCTCGAACGGGACGCGTCGTTCGTCAAGTCGAACGAACGGAGAGCATAATGAACGCATGAGCGACCTCGGTGACCGCATCGCGGCAACCCTGCGCCGCGAACGGGAGCGGCGCGACTTGAGCGTCTCCGAGCTGGCGCGCCGTGCCGGCGTGGCCAAGGCGACCGTGTCGCAGCTCGAGAACGGCGGCGGCAACCCCAGCGTCGAGACACTGTGGGCTCTGGCCACGGGTCTCGAGGTGCCCTTCGCGGTGCTGGTCGACGAGGGCGTGCGCTCCCCCACGCTGATCCGCGCGGGGGACGCCCCGTCCGCCGCGGTCCCCGCGTCGGCCGCCGACTACCTCGCCGTGCTGCTCTCGGCCAGTCCCCCGCACGCACGACGCGACATCTACCTGCTGCGCGCCGAGCCCGGGAAGCCCCGCCTGTCCGACCCGCACCAGCGCGGCACGGTCGAGCATGTCGTGCTGGTGAGCGGGCACGGCCGCGTCGGCCCCGTGGATGCGCCGTACGAGCTGCACCCGGGCGACTACCTGTCGTACGCGGGAGATGCACCGCACGTCTTCGAGGCGCTTGTTCCCAGGACGAGCGCGGTCCTGGTGTCCGAGTCGCGCTGACCCGCGCCGCGGTAAGGCATCGAGTGTCCAAGACACGCGGACCGCGCCCGCGAGCATCCGCGTGCCTTGGACACCGAAGCGCCGGGAGGCCGCAGCACCGGCGTGACGGATCGTCGCACCTGTCGCTCCCGGAGACGGACAGGGGTAGCGTTCCGCGCATGCACCGCATCTTCGACACACCCGTCGCGGGCGTCTACCCGCTCTACCTCGCGAAGGTCGAGCGCAAAGGCCGCACGCGCGATGAACTGGATGCCGTCATCCGGTGGCTCACGGGATTCGACGACGCGGAGCTGTCGCGCCACATCGCGGCATCCACGTCGTTCCGGGAGTTCTTCGAGGCTGCACGACTGAACCCGCTCGCGGCGAACGTGACGGGCGTCGTGTGCGGCATCCGCGTGGAACAGATCGAAGACCCGCTGATGTACCGCATCCGCCTTCTCGACAAGCTCGTCGACGAGCTGGCGAAAGGGCGACCCCTCGCGAAAGTGCTTCGCGAGGGGTCGACCGTCTGACAAGGAGACTCAGGCGTTGGCGTCCTGGCGCTTGGCGCGCGAAGCGGCACGACCGCGCTCGGTCGCGTCGAGCACGACCTTGCGGATGCGGACCTTCTCGGGCGTGACCTCGACGCATTCGTCGTCGCGGGCGAACTCGAGCGACTCCTCCAGCGTGAGAACACGCGGGGGCGTCATCGACTCGAAGGAGTCCGACGTCGACGAACGCATGTTCGTCAGCTTCTTCTCCTTGGTGATGTTGACGTCCATGTCGTCGGCGCGCGAGTTCTCGCCGATGACCATGCCCTCGTAGACCTCTTCGGTCGGCTGCACGAAGAAGCTCATGCGCTCCTGCAGGGCGATCATGGCGAACGGGGTCACCACGCCCATGCGGTCGGCGACGATCGAGCCGTTCTGGCGGGTCGTGATCGAGCCCGCCCAGTCGTCGTAGCCGTGCGAGATGGCGTTGGCGATGCCGGTGCCGCGCGTGATCGTGAGGAACTCGCTGCGGAAGCCGATCAGGCCGCGGGAGGGGACGACGAACTCCATGCGCACCCAGCCGGTGCCGTGGTTGGTCATGTTGTCCATGCGGCCCTTGCGCGCGGCCATGAGCTGCGTGATCGCGCCGAGGTGCTCCTCGGGTGCGTCGATCGTCAGGTGCTCGTACGGCTCCTTGAGCTTGCCGTCCTCGCCGCGCTTGGTGACGACCTGGGGCTTTCCGACCGTGAGCTCGAAGCCCTCGCGACGCATGTTCTCGACGAGGATCGCCAGCGCGAGCTCGCCGCGGCCCTGGACCTCCCAGGCATCCGGGCGTCCGATGTCGACGACCTTGAGCGAGACGTTACCGATGAGCTCGCGGTCGAGGCGGTCCTTGACCATGCGGGCGGTGAGCTTGTGGCCCTTGACCTTGCCCATGAGGGGCGAGGTGTTCGTGCCGATGGTCATCGAGATGGCGGGGTCGTCGACCGTGATCGCCGGCAGCGGCCGGACGTCCTCGGGGTCGGCGATGGTCTCACCGATCGTGATGTCGGGGAAACCCGCGATGGCGACGATGTCGCCGGGGCCGGCGTCGTCGGCGGGGTAGCGCTCGAGCGCGCGGGTCTTGAGCAGCTCGGTGATGCGGGCGTTGCTCGTCGTGCCGTCCGAGCGTACCCAGGCCACGGTCTGACCCTTCTTGAGCGTGCCGTTGAAGACGCGCAGCAGGGCGAGGCGGCCGAGGAAGGGGCTGGAGTCGAGGTTGGTGACCCAGGCCTGCAGCGGCGCCTCGTCGTCGTACGAAGGAGCGGGCACGTGCTCGAGGATCGCGCCGAAGAGCGGCTCGAGATCCTCGTTGTCGGGGAGTGCGCCGTTGTCGGGACGGTTCAGGGATGCCGCGCCGGCACGACCCGAGGCGTAGACCACCGGCACGTCGAGCAGCGCGTCGACGTCGAGGTCGGGCACGTCGTCGACGAGGTCGGACGCGAGACCCAGCAGCAGGTCGTGGGCCTCCTCCTCGACCTCGGCGATGCGCGCGTCCGGGCGGTCGGTCTTGTTGACCAGCAGGATGACGGGGAGCTTCGCCTCGAGCGCCTTGCGCAGCACGAAGCGCGTCTGGGGCAGCGGACCCTCCGACGCGTCGACGAGCAGCACGACACCGTCGACCATGGACAGACCGCGCTCGACCTCTCCGCCGAAGTCGGCGTGACCCGGGGTGTCGATGACGTTGATCGTCACCGGAACCTCGGTGTGGATGCCGTTGTACGTGATCGCCGTGTTCTTGGCGAGGATCGTGATGCCCTTTTCACGCTCGAGGTCGTTGGAGTCCATCGCGCGCTCTTCGACGTGCGCGTGGTCGCCGAACGAGCCGGTCTGGCGGAGCATGGCGTCGACGAGCGTCGTCTTGCCGTGGTCGACGTGCGCGACGATCGCGACGTTACGGAGGTCAGGACGAAGGGCGTGCGCCATGGAGGGTCTCCAGGAAAATTCGGGGTGGCGCCCGGAATCGGGCCATCCCAGTCTACCGGGCGCCCGCCGGGGAACCGGCAGGCGACGCTCAGGAACCGTCCGGGGACGCGAAAGGGGCGGCATCCCCTCGGGATCGCCGCCCCTCTGCCGACCGGCGGTCAGGACGCCGGGGTGTTCTTCAGCAGCTCGTGGCGCAGTTCGCGACGGGCCGCCTGGACCTCGACGTCGGGGACGGGGATGGCCGCGATGAGACGCTGCGTGTAAGGCTCCTTCGGAGCGCGCAGGATCTGGTCACGGGTCCCCTGCTCCGCGATCTTGCCGCGGTTGAGGACCACGATGCGGTCGGCCATGGCATCCACCACCGCGAGGTCGTGGCTGATGAACAGGCACGCGAACCGGTGCTCCTGCTGGAGCTCGCTGAGAAGCTCGAGCACGCGGGCCTGCACCGAGACGTCCAGGGCGCTCGTCGGCTCGTCGGCGACGAGAAGGCGCGGCTGGAGCGACAGGGCGCGGGCGATGCCGACACGCTGCTTCTGCCCACCCGAGAGCTCGTGCGGGTAGCGGTTGCGGTAGCTGCGCGGCAGTCGCACCTCGTCGAGGAGCTTCTCGACGCGCGCATCGAGGGCCGCGCCCTTCGCCTCGCCGGCGAGGAACAGCGGCTCGCCGATGGACTCGCCGATCGGGAGGCGCGGGTTCAGCGACGACGACGGGTCCTGGAAGACGATGCCCACCCGACGGCGCAGCGACTTGATGAGCTTGCGCGAGCCGCTGGAGATGTCGACGCCGTCGACGACGAGACGGCCGTCGGCGATCGGCTGGAGCCCGATGGCCGCGCGACCGATGGTCGACTTGCCCGAACCGGACTCGCCCACCAGGCCCACGATCTCGCCCTCGGCGATGCCGAGCGTGACATCGTCGACCGCGCGGAAGGCGGCGACCCGGCCCTTCTTGCCGTACTCGATCGACACGTTCTCGAGCGTGAGCACCGGGTGCGCGATCTCCGGCGCCTCGGCGGCCAGACGGATCGTCTCCGTGCGCGCGGGACCGCTCGCGACGGCCGCGGCCAGCGACTCCACGACGTCGACGGTCGCCTCGCCCTCGAGCGTCTCCCCCAGCCTGGGCACGGACGCGAGCAGCTCCTTGGTGTAGTCGTCCTGCGGGTCGCCGAGAACCCGCGTGGCGGGACCCTGCTCCACGACCTCGCCCGACTTCATCACGACGATCCAGTCGGCGAGATCGGCCACGACACCCATGTCGTGCGTGATCAGCAGGACCGCCGAGTCGAGGCGGTCGCGGAGGTCGCGGATGAGGTCGAGGATCTCGGCCTGCACCGTCACGTCCAGAGCCGTCGTCGGCTCGTCGGCGATGAGGAGCGCGGGCTCGAGGCTGATGGACTGCGCGATCATGGCGCGCTGACGCTGGCCGCCCGACAGCTGGTGCGGGTAGGACGCGAACGCCTTCGCGGGATCGGGGAGCCCCACCATGTCGAGGAGCTCCATCGCGCGGACCTTCGCCTCGGAGGGCGCCATGGTCGTGTGCGCGCGCAGCGCCTCGATGATCTGCGACCCGACCGTCAGCACCGGGTTCAGCGCCGTCATCGGCTCCTGGAAGATCGCGGCGACCTCGGGACCGCGCAACTGCCGCATCTGGTTCGTGCTGAGCGTCGTGACCTCGCGGCCGTTGACCTTGATGCTTCCGCGCACACGACTGTTGCGCGGCAGGAGATCGAGCACCGCCATGGAGCTCACGCTCTTGCCCGAGCCGGACTCGCCGACGACGGCGACGACCTGGCCGCGGGCGATGGAGTAGGTGAGGTTCTTCGCCGCGGGGACCCAGACGTCGTCCACCGCGAAGTCGACGCTGACGTCGGTCATCTCGAGCGCGGGAACGCCCGTCTTCTCGGTCGTGCTCATGAGGCTGTCCTCTCCGTCCCGCGCAGCGGGAGTGAGTGATCGGGGAATGAAAGAATCAGGGGATGCCACGCCAGACGTTCCGTTCGACGTTCACCCGCACCCTGTGCGGCATCCTGTGGGTGCTGATCGCCGTGGTCGCGATCGGCCTGCTGGCCGTTCCCGCGGCGGCGGTCTCGCCCGCGCTCGTGATCGTCGGCGCTCTCGGCTGCGCGGCGCTGGTCTACGGCATCCTGTGGTCGCCCTCGATCACCGTCGACGACGACGGTGTCCGGGTCGACAACATCGCGCTCGCGTACGACGTGCCCTGGGCCGCGCTGATCCACGTCGACACGCGCTACGCGCTCCAGCTGCACACTCCGGGCCGCCGCATCGGTGTGACCGCCGCACCCGCGCCGGGAGCCACCGGCTCCCTGCGCGCCGCGCGGGCGCACCGCCGGAGCGAGGGCACGACGGCTCCCGGAACGCGTCCGGGCGAACTGCCCACGACCGACTCCGGCCGCGCCGCCGCACTCGTCCGCGACCGCTGGTACGCCCTGCGCGACGCCGGCCGCGTCGAGGCCGGCATCGCCGAGACGGTGCCCGTAGGTGTCCGCCCGCGGGTCGACAACCTGCTTCTGCTGGCCGCGGGTGCGGTCGGCGTCGTGCTGGCGATCGTCCTGGGCTGACATCGCGAGGATGCCGCGCGTCATGACGACGGCGTCTCCGGGTGCACGCGCGCCTCGGTGCTGGCCGGCGCCGTGGTCGACGACGCGGGCTGCTCCTTGGTGCGCCGCAGCGAGAAGCGCTTCTGCCGCGGGTCGAACGCGTCGCGCAGGCCGTCGCCGACGAAGTTCACCAGTACGGCGAGCACCACGATGAACACGGCCGGCCACCAGAACAGCCACGGGCGCGTCTGGAACGCGGACTGGTTGTCGGAGATGATCAGACCGAGCGACACGTCCGGCGGTCGCACACCGAGCTGCAGGTAGCTCAGCGCGGTCTCGAGGAGGATTGCGGAGGCGGCCAGCAGCGTCGCCGCCACGATCACCACGCCGATGGCGTTGGGCAGGATGTGCTTGAAGATGATGCGGGCGTCGCTCGCGCCGGCCACGCGGGCGGCTTCCACGAACTCGCGCTCGCGCAGCGACAGGAACTCGGCGCGCACGAGGCGGGCGATCGTCGTCCACGAGACCATCGCGAGGAAGAACGCCAGCGGGATCACACCGAGGCCACCGGTTGCACGACCGACGACGGCGCCGATCACGATGATCGGGATGACGATGAAGACATCGGTGATGCGCATCAGAACCGAATCGATCCACCCGCGGTAGTAGCCCGCGAGGGCGCCGATGATGGTGCCGACGGCCGTGCCCACGACGCTGATGATGATCATCACCAGGATCGAGTTCTGGATGCCGCGCATCGTCATCGCGAAGTAGTCGATGCCGATGCGGTCCTGACCGAACGGGTGCTCGCCGAACGAGAAGGGCCACAGCGTGAGGGTCGGCGCTCCCCCGTCGTTCTGCGGGTTGAGCGAGGTGTAGTCGTGCTTCCACCACCCCGGGATGGGCCCGAGGCCGATCGCCGAGATCGAGAAGAGCGCGAGGAGGACGAACAGGATGCCGGAGACGACGGCGACCTTGTTCGACAGGAACCGACGCAGGATGAGTCGTCCCTGGCTGACGCCGACGGTGTGGCGCTCGTCGGACGGCGGCGGAGCGTCGACGTTGGCCGGCTCGGGGAGCATCTGGGTCATCGGAGGACCTCCGGGATTCGGACGGCGGCGATCATGCGACCACTCGCACGCGGGGGTCGAGCGTGGCGTAGGCGAGATCTGCCAGGAAGTTGAACACGATCGCCGTGATGGCGATGACGAGGAAGTACCCCATCACGGGGTTCACATCGACGCGCTGGATCGAGGTGACGAACAGTGCGCCCATTCCCGAGATCGCGAAGACCCTCTCGGTGATGACGGCGCCACCCAGGAGCGCGCCGACGTCGGTGGCGACGAGCGTCACGATCGGGATGAGCATGTTCCGCAGGCCGTGGCGCAGGATGACCGTGCGCTCGGGCAGGCCCTTCGCGCGTGCCGTGCGGATGTAGTCCTGGTTCATCACCTCGAGCATTCCGGCGCGGGCGTACCGCGTGTAGCCGGCGAAGGAGATGAGCAGCAGCGAGATCGTCGGCAGCAGCAGATGGGTGAACGTGTCGATTCCGGTGATCCACATGTCACCGGTGAACCCGGGGGTGCCGGCCCCGACCGTGGCGATCGGTCGGCCGTTGATGCGCGGGTTGCTCACGTACTGCGGCCACGACTGCATGTAGCGATCGAGCACCACGAGCGCACCCGACAGGAAGGCGACCAGCCCGCCGATGCGCGCGACCATCCCGCGGTCGGGGGCGCCGAGGACGTATCCCGAGACGAGACCGACCGCCACGGCGACGACACCGAGGATGATGATCGTCGCGAAGGTCGAGATGTCGAACAAACCCTGCAGGGCGAAATAGCAGATGTAGGCGATCGCACCGTTGAGCGCCGCCACGAGGAGCGCCCGACGGTTTCGCAGACCGGCGATGAGGGCGGTCGTGATCACGACGATGCCCGCGATCAGCAGAAGGAGGCCCACCGGGCCGAGGCCCGGGTTCCGGAACCAATCGGTGAGGTTGAAGTACACCAGCAGGGCGACGGTCGCGAGGCCCGCAGAGCCCGCGACGATGAGGCGCCGGCGGGTGTCTCCACCGATCATGGCCTGCCACACGACGGCCGCGATCACGCCCAGGAGCACGATGAGCCAGATCGGGATGGCCGTGGCCGATTCCAGGAAGTTGTTGAAGCCCAGAGCCATGAACTCCTTCAGGAGCACCGCGACCAGGAAGGACGGCAGCGAGAAGAGGAAGAAGCTCAGCAGCGTGATGCCGAAGTCGAACCCGCTGTACTGGCGGAGGGCGGAGACGACGCCCACCACGATGCCGAGGACGATCGCCAGCACGAACGACGCTGTGACGAGCTGGAGGGTCGACCCGATGGCTGTCGGGAGGATGTCGAGGACGGCGGCGTTGGAGATCGTGAGACCGAGGTTGCACGTGCCGGCGAACGGGATGAGGCAGCCGGCGGCACCGCCGAGCCAGAGGAAGTAACGCAGGGGAACGGGGACGTTCAGGTCGAGCGCCGCGACACGCGCGGCGATGAGCTGATCGCGGTTGGCGGCGGAGCTGTCGCGCAGGTCCTGCAACGGGTCGCCGGAGTTGGCGGCCAGCACGTACATGATGAACGACGCTGCCAGGAGGACCAGGATCGAGACGGCGATGCGCCTGAGGATGAATCCGACCATCGCGGGAGGACTTCTTTCGATCGGGTGACGGACGCCTGTGGGCGCCCAGGAAAGGATAGTCGCGCATGCACCGGGGTGGGGTGCACCGCGCGCAGACGAAGTGAGGCGCCGGAGCCGAGCGACTCCGGCGCCTCACGAGGGATTCAGCGGGTCATCAACCCGCGAGCGTCCACTCCTGCGCGTTCCACACGATGCCCGTCTGGCCACCGAAGTAGTCGATGCCCTGGACGGTGCCGTTGTCGGCGAAGAGACCGGGGAGCTGGAACAGCGGCAGACCGTAGAAGTCCTTGGCCGTCTCTGCGTCGATCTTCACCTTGATGTCAGCGAGCTGCGCCGGGTCGGTCGTGACCTGGCTCTCGTCGACGAGCGTGTCGACGGTGGCGTTGCTGTAGTTGTTGTAGTTTCCGCCGCCGCCGCTCTTGAAGATCTGCGGGAGGGCTGCGTTACCGGCGCCGGGCGAGATCCATCCGAAGATGGACACGTCGTAGCTGCCGCTGCCCAGGAGCGAGCTCCAGTCGGGCGAGCCGGCGTCGACGATGTTGAAGCCCGCCTGCTGCGCCGACTGCTGGATGGCGCGGAAGCTGTCGACACGGTTGGGGTTGTTGGTGTTGTAGAGGATGCGGACCGTCGGGGTCGCACCGGCGAGCAGCGCCTTGGCACCCTCGATGTCGGGCTCGGTGAACTTGTCGTAGCCACTGGCCGCGACGGCCGTGGTGTACTGGTCGCCGTCCGTCGGCAGGAAGATCTGCGAGTTGAGCACCTCGGCGTCGGGGTTGACCGGCTTGATGATCGAGTCGAGGATCTGCTGACGCGGGATGGTCTTCAGGAAGGCCTCGCGGACGTTCGCGTCGGCGAACACGCCACCGAAGCTCAGGTCGACGTGGTCGTACGACAGCTGGCTGCCCGAGTGGACCGTGGCGTTGGCGTTCTCGAGCGCCGTCAGGGTGTCGGCGGAGGCCTGCGGCTGGATGGCCTGCACCTCGCCGTTCTGGAGGGCCGTGACCTGCGCGTTGGCGTCACCGATGAAGCGGATGATCAGCTGGTCGTACTTGGGCGACATGCTGCCCTTGTAGTTGGGGTTCTTGCCCAGCGTGATGCTCTGCTCGGGGGTGAAGTCGGTCACGATGAACGGACCGCTCGCGACGAGGAGGCTCTGGTCGGTCGGCATGGCCGTGACGTCGTAGCCGGTGTTCCAGAAGTCCGCCGCGGCCTTCAGCGTCGCGTTGGGGGCGACGGGCGCCTCGGGGTTGCCCTTGGGGGTGTCCTTGAGGAGCGTGATGAAGTCGGCCTCGGAGACGCCGGCCTTCTCAGCCAGCACGTGGGCGGGCTTGCCGATCGGGTTCACGAGCTCGAAGTCCACGAACGGCTTCGAGTAGACGAGGGTCATCGACATGTTGTCGTCGCTGATCTCGGGGAACGCGGTGGTGTCCAGACCCGCGGTGCTGCCGGCGAGCGTGAAGTACTGGGTGCCGCCGTTGGTGACCTCGCCCGAGGCGGGGTCGAGCTTGGCGTCGTCGTAGTAGCCCGAGTTGATGGCCCAGTTGACGAGCATGTCGTCGGCGTTGATGGGCTCGCCGTCGGACCAGGTGAGGCCCTCGTTGATCGTGTACTTGACCGTCAGCGGGTCGTCCGAGATCTTCTCGTACGTTCCGAAGTCGGTGTTGTCGAGGACGCTGAAGTCCTTGTCGAGGCGCTGGAAGCCACCGAGGCCGAGGCCGCCGCTGACACCGGTGAGGTAGCCCACCATGCCGTTGGTGTCCAGGTTCGCCTCGGGGGTGTCGCCGTTGAACGAGGTGAACGCGTTGGTCGTGGCGATGGTGATGGTACCGCCGCTGCTCGCGCCCGCGTCGGGCGTGGCGGTGGTGGTGCAGCCGGCGAGCGCGAGCGCCGCAACGGCGACACCTGCTCCCGCCGCCAGGGCGCGCGTGCGCCGAGTCTTTTCAGACACTTTGCCTCCTGTGCAAGGTTTGACGGCACCCCGGAACTGCCGGGACAGCGGGGGGCCGTAGATACGGAAACGATAGGTAAACGCTCTGCGTTGGTCAAAACTCCTGGGGAAACCGTTACATACCTTTAATTCGAAGCCCGTTCCATGTGGCAATCTGACAACATGCCGCGCACCCTGGGCGTGTTCGATCCCGGAATCGAACAAGATGCCTTCCGCCGTCGAAGACTCCCGTGGGAGATCGCGCTCGTCCTTCTGGTGAGCGTCGGTCAGTCGGCGATCTACTCCGTCGTCGCCTTCGTCCGCGCCGCGACACGAGCACCGATCTCGCAGCAGCAGACGCAATTGAACCCCTCGCGCAGCGACGAGCCGTTCTGGGACGCGGTTTATCAGTTTCTCGGCATCTTCTTCTCGCTCGCGCTCGTCGCCCTAGCCATCTACCTGCTGTGGGAGCCCGCGGACAACGCGCTCCGACGCATCGGTCTCGACTTCCGCCGATTCGGGTCGGACGTCCTCCGCGGCCTCGCCCTCGTGGCCCTCATCGGGGTCCCCGGCATCGGGGTCTACGCGGTGGGCCGGCTCCTCGGCCAGAGCATCACCGTCGTGCCGGCGCCGCTGGACTCCTCCTGGTGGGTGATCGCCCTGCTCGTCCTCGCGGCGTTGCGCGCGGGGCTGACGGAGGAGGTGATCTTCCTCGGCTATCTCTTCGATCGCCTGCGGCGGATCGGGTGGTCCTGGACGACGATCATCGTCGCGACGGCGCTCCTGCGCGGAAGCTACCACCTCTATCAGGGCTGGCCGTCGGCACTCGGCAACGTCGTCATGGGCCTGGTCTTCGGCTGGTGCTACCGGCGCTGGGGGCGTGTCATGCCGCTCGTGGTGGCCCACACGCTCATCGACGTGATCGCTTTCGTCGGGTACCCGCTCGCCGCCGCCTGGTGGCCCGGCGTCTTCGCTCCCCCGTCGCCCTCGCCGTCGCCCAGTGCGACGTCGTGAGCATGTCCCTGTCGGGTCAGGGTGCCGGCGGCGTCCACGTCCAGAAGGACGGCGGGACGCCGTTCGGCTCCGAGGTGTACGTCACTCCCCCGACGCCCTTGCCGACCGCCATCGCACCCGTGCGTTCGAGCAGGGGCACACCCGCGTAGGCCTCGAAGAGGGCCTGATCGATCTCCTTCGCGGCAGCGAGGACATCGACGGGGTCGGTGTCCCGCGTCATCTGGTCGAACGTCTTCTCGGCGTCGACGGTCGTGACGCCCTCGGCGAGACGGTCGCGCGCCGAGCGGTAGAGGCTCTCGTCCTCTCCGACCCAGGCGAGCGTGGCATCCGCGATGTCGGTGTCCGTCGCCGCGCGCACCGCGATGCCCGCCTCGGCCGCCATGCTCACCATCTGCGAGAACACGCTCGCGGACACCGGATCCGTCGCGTCGTACGCGACGCGGAGCACGGCCGGTCGGTCGTCCAGCGCCGATCGTGCGGCACCGACGTCGCTCCCCGTCCCGGGGGCGCCGTTCCCGGACGTCAGCTGCCGATAGGTGGGCCCGGTCGCGGGCGACGACAGGAACGACTGCAGGGGGCGCGCGTCGGGACGGACCTTCCCGAGCGCCTCCTCGACGATGGCATCCCGATCCAGTGACAGGCTGATCGCCTGACGGAGCGCGTTCGGCGTCGTGTCGGTGAACCGCAGTTGGAGGGTCTGAGCCGTCGGTCCCGTCGTCACGGTCACGCCGGCGTCGGCGAGCGTCGTGAGATCGGTCGCGTCGGGCTCGCCGATGTTGGCGACGTCGACCTCGCCGGCCGCGACCGCCGCCACCTGCGACGCCTGATCGGGGAAGAACCGGATCGTCACGCCCTCGAGCGCCGGGTAGTGGCCGCCCTGATAATCGTCGCGCCGCACCAGCGATAGCGACGTGCTGGTGGCTTCGCCGATCGTCCACGGTCCGGATGCCACGGCCGATGCGGGGTCCAGCGCACCATCGGTGGCGTCGAAACCGGTGTTCCACGCCGCCGCGGCGGCGGCGAGCACGGGGTTCGGGGCGACGGGGGCGGACGGGTCCCCCTCGGCCGTGGTCAGGATCGCCGTCATCAGCTCCTTGACGGTCACGCCCGCCTTCGCGGCGACGACGTGCACCGGGCGGTCGAGCAGCCACTGGCGGTTCCAGTCGGCGAACGGCTCGTCGTAGGTGAGGGTCAGGGTGTCGGCGGCGCGGTCGAGCGTGGGACGCGACGTGCGGGCGTTGGGGTCGGGCAGGTCCGCCGTCTCGAAGTACCGCGTGCCGGACACGACGGCACCGGTTTCGTCGTACGTCGCATCGTCGAAGTAGTGCGAGGAGACGGCCCAGCCGAACATGAGGTCGTCGAGCGTGATCGGGGTGCCGTCCGACCAGACCCGGTCGGGGAAGAGCTCGTAGCTGACGGTCAGCGGGTCGCCCTCGATACGGGTGATGCGGCCGAGGCCGTCGTTGGGCACGACCTGGAGTTCGCCGTCGAGGGTGCCGAGGTGTTCGTCCAGAAGCGCGGCGATCGCGCGGTTGGCGACGGTGTCGCCGTGGATGGACTCGGAGTTGAAGCTCGTCGGAGTGCCGACCACGCCGAGCGTGAGCGTCGTCCGTGCGGGCGGCTCCTCCTGCGGGGCGGGGTCGGAGGCCGAGCAGCCCGCCAGCGCGACCGCCGCGGCCGTGCCGAGGACGGCCAGCCTGACGAGGCGGCGTCGCGAGGTCATCGTGTTCTGCTGGTACTGCCCGAGGTGCACAGGGGCACCCTACCCAATGCACCCTGTGGGTTCCCCGGGGCGACCGGGCGGGGCGGCCGGGGCGGCCGGGGCGGCCAGGGCCCCGCCCGGCCCGGCGGCCGCCCCGGCCCCGCGCCGCTACGCGAACGCCTCCGGGGGCGGGCACGAGCAGACCAGGTTGCGGTCGCCGTACGCCTGGTCGATCCGGCGCACCGGCGGCCAGTACTTGCCGCGGACGAGCGAACGCTGCGGGTACACCGCCGTCTCGCGCGGGTACGCGTGCGGCCACTCGTTGGCGACGGCGGCCTCCGCGGTGTGCGGAGCGTTCACGAGCGGGTTGTCGTCGGCGGGCCACTCCCCCGCGGCGACCGCGAGGGCTTCGGTCTTGATCGCGATCATGGCATCCACGAACCGGTCGAGTTCGGCGAGGTCCTCGCTCTCGGTCGGCTCGACCATCAGGGTGCCGGCCACGGGGAACGACATCGTCGGGGCGTGGAAGCCGTAGTCGATCAGGCGCTTGGCGACGTCGTCGACGGTGATCCCGGTCTGCTCCTTGAGGGGGCGCAGGTCGAGGATGCACTCGTGCGCCACGAGCCCTCCCTCGCCGGCGTACAGCACCGGGTAGTGCGCGCGCAGGCGGGCGGCGATGTAGTTCGCCGACAGCACGGCGGCCGCGGTCGCCTGTCGGAGACCCTCGGCGCCCATCATCCGCACGTAGGCCCACGAGATCGGCAGGATCCCGGCCGAACCGTACGGGGCGGCCGACACGGGTCCGCCGTCGAACACGCCGCCGGCGTGATCCGCGCGCTGGGCGAACGGGTGGGACGGCAGGAACGGTGCGAGGTGTGCCTTCGCGGCCACCGGGCCGACGCCCGGCCCTCCCCCGCCGTGCGGGATGGCGAACGTCTTGTGCAGATTGAGGTGCGACACGTCGCCGCCGAGGTCGCCGAATCGGGCGAACCCGAGGAGCGCGTTGAGGTTCGCCCCGTCGACGTAGACCTGGCCACCGGCGTCGTGCACGGCCTGCGTGATCTCCAGCACATCGTGCTCGTACACGCCGTGGGTCGAGGGGTACGTGATCATCAGGGCGGACAGCTCGTCGGCGTGCTGCGCGATCTTGGCCCGCAGGTCGTCGAGGTCGACGTTGCCGGCTTCGTCGCACGCGACGACGACGACGCGCATGCCGGCGAGGATCGCGGAGGCCGCGTTCGTGCCGTGCGCCGACGACGGGATGAGGCACACGGTGCGGGCGGTGTCGCCGTTCGCGTGGTGGTAGCCGCGGATGGCGAGGAGCCCCGCGAGCTCCCCTTGCGAGCCGGCGTTCGGCTGCAGCGAGACCGCGTCGTACCCGGTGACCTCGGCCAGCCAGCGTTCGAGCTGCTCGATCATCGCGAGGTAGCCGTGCACGTCGGCCTCGGGCGCGAACGGGTGCACGCGCGAGAACTCGGGCCAGGACACCGCCGCCATCTCGGTCGCGGCGTTCAGCTTCATCGTGCACGAGCCGAGCGGGATCATGCCCCGGTCGAGGGCGTAGTCGCGGTCGGCGAGCGTCTTGAGGTAGCGCATCATGGCGGTCTCGCTGCGGTGCGCGTGGAAGACGGGGTGGGTGAGGAACTCGTCGTCGCGGTGCAGCCGCTCCGGAACGCCGCGCAGAGCCTCGCCCGCGGGCAGGTCCTCCACGGGCAGCCCGAAGGATGCCACGATCGCGGCGACGTCGGCATCCGTCGTCGTCTCGTCGACCGAGACGCCCACCGTGGCGTCGTCGACCCACAGCAGCTGGTAGCCGCGTTCGCGCGCGCGGTCGACGACGTCCTGCGCCCGACCGGGAACATGGACACGGACCGTGTCGAAGAACGCGTCCGCGGCGAGGTGCAGGTCGTAGGCCGCGAGGGCGGATGCCAGGGCGTCGGCGGTCCGCGCCACCCGCGTCGCGATCGCGCGGAGGCCGTCGGGGCCGTGGTACACGGCGTACATCGCCGCCATCACGGCCAGGAGCACCTGCGCGGTGCAGATGTTGGACGTGGCCTTCTCGCGGCGGATGTGCTGTTCGCGCGTCTGCAGCGACAGGCGGTAGGCGGGGTTGCCGGCGGCATCCACCGACACCCCCACGAGCCGACCCGGCAGCTGCCGCTCGAGGCCGGTGCGCACGGCCATGTATCCGGCGTGCGGGCCTCCGAAGCCGAGCGGCACGCCGAAGCGCTGGGTCGTCCCCACGGCGACGTCGGCGCCGAGGGTCCCGGGCGACCGCAGCAGCGTCAGGGCCAGCAGGTCGGCCGCGGCGACGACGAGACCGCCGTGGCGGTGGACGGCCGACGCGACGTCGGAGAAGTCCCACACCCGCCCGGTGGCCCCGGGGTACTGCACGAACGCGCCGAAGCTCTCGGGGACCTCGCCGTCGTACGTCGTCTCGACGAGACGGATGCCGACGGCGGCGGCGCGGTGCGCGAGGAGCGCCTTGGTCTGCGGCAGCGCATCGGCGTCGACGAGGAAGACGTCGGTCTTCGCCTTCGACGCGCGGCGGGCGACGAGCATGCCCTCGACGACCGCGGTGGACTCGTCGAGCATCGACGCGTTCGCCGTCGCGAGGCCGGTCAGGTCGGTCACCATGGTCTGGAAGTTGATGAGCGCTTCCAGTCGGCCCTGCGAGATTTCCGGCTGGTACGGCGTGTAGGCGGTGTACCACGACGGGTTCTCGAGAACGTTCCGCTGGATCACCGAGGGCGTGAAGGTGTCGTAGTAGCCGAGACCGATCAGGGGCCGGGCCGAGCGGTTCGCCGAGGCGAGTTCGCGCAGTTCCGCCAGCGCCTCCGCTTCGGTGGCGGCCGGGGGCAGGTCGCTGGTCTCGCGGGGACGGACGTGGATGGATGCCGGCACGGCGGTCTCGACGAGGTGTTCGACGCTGTCGTACCCGACGACCTCGAGCATGCGGGCGCGGTCGTGGGCGCCGATGCCGATGTGGCGATCGGTGAAGGCGGCGGGGGCCGCGGCATCCGTTCGAGGAGCGGTGGTCAGACTCATGCCGTGAGGTCCTCGTACGCGGCGCGGTCGAGCAGATCGCCGGGGAGATCGCCGTCGAGACGGATCTTGACGAGCCAGCCGTCGCCGAACGGGTCGGCGTTGACGAGCGAGGGGTCGTCGACGACCGCGTCGTTGACCTCGACGACGGTGCCGGTCAGCGGTGCGTAGAGCTCGCCGACCGACTTGGTCGACTCGATCTCGCCGCACACGTCGCCCGCGGCGACGGCCGCATCGGCGGCGGGGAGGTCGACGAACACGACGTCACCGAGCTTCTCGGCCGCGAAATCGGTGATCCCGACGGTGGCGACGTCGCCGTCGACGGCGATCCATTCGTGCTCGGAGGTGTAGCGGAGTGCGGTCAGGTCGGTCATGCGTTCCTCCGGTAGAAGGGAAGGGCGGTGACGGTCGCGGGGATGCGTGTCCCTCGGACGTCGATGGTCAGGGTGGTGCCGGGTTCGGCCGCGGCCGGGGAGACGTAGGCCATGGCCACGGGGTGGCCGAGGGTGGGGCTGAGCGCTCCGCTGGTGATCTCGCCGACGGTGTCGTCGCCGTGCAGCACCGCGTAGCCGGCGCGACCGGCGCGCTTGCCCTCGGACACGAGGCCCACCAGCACGGGGGCGTCGGCGGGTCCTGCGGCGAGGCCGTCCTTGCCGACGAACGCGGGCTTGTCCACGGCGACGACGCGGCCGAGGCCGGCCTGCGCCGGAGCGACGTCGCGCGAGAGCTCGTGGCCGTAGAGGGGCATGCCGGCCTCGAGCCGCAGCGTGTCGCGGGCCGCGAGGCCGCAGGCGATCAGACCCGCCGGGGTACCGGCATCCAGGACGGCGTCCCACAGGTCCGCGGCACGCTCCACGGGCACGAGCAGTTCGTACCCGTCCTCGCCGGTGTATCCGGTGCGCGCGATGAAGAGCGAGTCGCCGTCGAAGGTGCCCTCGGTGAAGGCGTAGTAGCCGAGCTCGTCGAGCGGCGTCCCCAGGATCGTCACCGCGGCGACGGATTCGAGGATGCCGCGGGCGCGCGGCCCCTGCAGCGCGACCAGGGCGACGTGGTCGGTGACGTCCTCCACCAGGGGGGCGCCGCCTCCGGACACCACCGCGTACTCGCCGCCCGGGGGCGGCCCGTCGAGGAACGCCTGGGCCGCCGACCACGTCTCCCGCGCCCGCGCGAACGCGGCGGCGACCGCGTCGCGGTTGCCCGCGTTCGCGATGACGAGGTAGTACTGCTCGCCGGTGCGGTAGACGATCACGTCGTCGACGATTCCGCCGGACTCCGCGAGCACGAGCGAATACTTCGCCTTGCCGATCTTCATCGTCGAGACCCGGCCCGCCAGCGCGTAGTCGAGGAACTCGGCGGCGCGGCCGTCGTGGACCCAGAACTCGGCCATGTGCGAGATGTCGAAGAGCCCGGCGGCCTCGCGCACGGCACGGTGCTCGGCGAGGTCGGAGGTGTACCGCACGGGCATGTTCCACCCGCCGAAGTCGGTGAACGAGGCGCCGAGGGCCTCGTGCCGGTCGTGCAGCGGTGACGAGCGCGGTGGAGCGGGGGTGTCGGTCATGAGTTCTGCCGTTCGCAAGGACGGTCAGACGCCGGTCGACGCCTGAGAACTCCCCCTCTGTCATGAGCCTGAGAGTTTCGCCCGGGCGTCACGGGGGACGCGGGCTTTCACCGTCGGCGGACCCGGCCGATTGCACCCGGGTCTCTTTCCAGAGTGGCCCGATCGACGCGGTACGCGTACCTGAGAGATTGGCGGGGAGGCTTGCTCCTTCGGTGCCCGGCTGCGTTCGCCGGAGCTCTCCCGCATCGATCATGGGGCCGGTGTGGACTTGTGGGCGTCAGCATATCCGAGGCGGCGCGCCTCCACAGCCCGTCGGCGCGTCAGCGGGTCGTGCAGCTCCCGGATGCCACGGGCGCGGACAGCGACCCGAGCTGCGCCAGCACGGGGTCGAGCTCGGCCGGGGTCATGGCGTAGCCGACGTCGTCGTCGGTCTCGGACCGCGCGAAGACCACCCCGGCGACCTCGCCCGCGGGCGTCAGGAGTGGTCCGCCGGAGTTGCCAGGACGCACAACGGCACCGAGCGCGTAGATCTCGCGCGGCGCGGACTGGTCGCCGTAGATGTCGGGGACCGGCACGGTGCCCTCCGAGAGGACCGTGGCGTTCCCGGAGGTGAACGGTCCGCCGTACGGATAGCCCTGCACGACCGCCGCCGACCCGACGGCGAGCGCGGGAACGATCGGGAGGGGCGTGGCATCCAAGCCGTCGACCGCGATGACGGCGAGGTCGTCGATGGGGTCGAAGTAGACGACGCGCCCCTCCTGCGCCTCTCGACCCGGGAGCTCCACGAGCGGAGCGTCGACGCCGGCGACGACGTGCGCGTTGGTGACGACGCGGTCCTCCGCGACCACGAAGCCGGATCCGCTCGCCGTGATGCCGCACGCGTACGCCGTGCCCGTGATGCGCGCGACCGACTGGGCCGCCTGCGTGAGGGCGGGGTCGTCCAGCGCGATGGCGGGCGCGCTCGGCACGGGACCGATCTGGATGAGCTGACCGAGACGCGGGATGCCGTCGGCGAACACCGTGCCGCGGAGTTCGGCGAGCGCGGCGCGCACGGGGTCGGGGGTGATCGAGTCGATTGTGCGAACCACCGTGGACGAGGCCAGGGCGGCGGAGACGACCGGAATGCCGGCGGTGGTGAGCGTGCCCGCGAAGAACGACAGCGCGAGGGCCGCGGCGGCCAGGTTCACGATGCCGCCGAGGATCCTTTCGGGGACGCGCAGCTTGATGCGGTCCACCCCGCGGCGCAGCGCGTTCCCGACCGCGGTGCCGAGGGCCGCGCCGAGCAGGAGAAGGAGCACCCCCGCGGCGACGATCGCCGCACCGCGCCAGGTCGAGTCCACGACCCACTGCCCGACGTACGGGATGAGCCAGTACGCGGCGATCCCGCCCAGGGCGAGGCCGGCGAAGAAGCCGATCGTGGCGAGGAAGCCTCGCGCGATGCCCACGATGAGCGCGAGCGCGAGGAGCACGATCAACACGATGTCGACGAGCGGCATCCGCACCTCCAGAGTCGAGCGCCAGGGTACGCGGGACCGCTGGGAGACAGCCGTTTTGCCCTTCGGGTCAGAATGACACTAAGATCGACCTCGGAGATATGGTCACCATGACACGAACCCCCGAGCCCGAGTCCCGCGACGCCGACGTGCGCGTCGCGGTGTCGACCGTCATCTTCAGCGTCCGTCGCGACGCCGACGACGAGCCGGTGCTCTCGCTCCCCCTGGTCCGGCGCACGCGCGACCCCTACGACGGCCGGTGGGCGCTCCCGGGCGGCTGGCTCGATCCGACCGAGAGCCTGGATGCCGCGGCATCCCGGACCCTGGAGGAGACCACGGGGCTCACGCCGAGCTACCTGGAGCAGCTCTACGCCTTCGGGGCGGTGGACCGCTCACCCACCCGCGTCGTGTCCATCGTGTACTGGGCGCTCCTGCGCTCGGACGAGGTCGACGCCCAGGTCGCCGCCCACGCCCGCGAGGGCGACGCGCCCGAGAACGTCGAGTGGTTCGACGCCGCCGCCCTGCCCGCCCTCGCCTTCGACCACAACCACATCGTGGAGTACACGCTCTGGCGCCTGCGCAACAAGGTCGGCTACAGCCGTATCGCGCACGGACTCCTGCCGGACGAGTTCACCCTCGCCGACCTGCGCGAAGTCACCGAGACCATCCTCGGGCGCCGCCTCGACCCGGCGAACTTCCGCCGGCAGGTCGACACCTCCGACACCCTCATCCCGACCGAACGCTTCCGTACGGGGAGCCATCGTCCCGCCCGCCTGTACCGCTACAACCGTGACGTGGAGCTCGCCGACCGCGGCCCGCTCACGTCCCGTCACTGATCGGACCGCCCATGAGCACGACATCCCTCACCCTGCAGCCTCGCCCCGAGGTCGACCCCTCCGTCGATCACGTCATCCAGGCGATCGTCTCGGGCGCGTCCACCGACGCCACCTGCACGACCGACCTCGCCGTGGGGCCCTGGGACTTCGACACGCGCCCCGGCTACGGCCCGGGTTCGTCGATGGGCGACGTCATCCCCACGGGCGCGCCGCGGCAGGGGGAACTCCCCCGCGAGTACCGCGAGGCCTCTGACGACGAGCTCGATGCGCGCATCCGTGCGGCGAAGGCGACGCTCGGCAACCGGGTCGTCGTGCTCGGGCACTTCTATCAGCGCGAAGAGGTCGTCCGGCACGCCGACTACGTCGGCGACTCGTTCCAGCTCGCCAACGCGGCGAAGGACCGCCCCGAGGCCGAGGCGATCGTGTTCTGCGGTGTCCACTTCATGGCCGAGACCGCCGACCTTCTGTCGCGACCCGAGCAGGCCGTCATCCTGCCCAATCTCGCGGCCGGCTGCTCGATGGCCGACATGGCCGACATCGACCAGGTCGAGGAATGCTGGGAGCAGCTCGAAGACGTGCTCGGCGACCTCGAGACCCCGGATGCCGACGGCCTCGTCCCCGTGATACCGGTCACCTACATGAACTCCAGCGCGGCCATCAAGGGGTTCGTCGGGCGTCACGGCGGGATCGTGTGCACCTCGTCCAACGCGCGCACGGTGCTGGAGTGGGCCTTCGCCCGCGGCCGCCGCGTGCTGTTCTTCCCCGATCAGCACCTCGGCCGCAACACCGCGAAGGCGATGGGCGTGCCGCTCGAGCAAATGCCGATGTGGAACCCGCGCCGGCCGCTCGGCGGCTCGACCGCGGAGCAGCTCGAGGACAGCCGGGTGATCCTGTGGCACGGCTTCTGCTCGGTGCACCGCCGCTTCACCGTCGATCAGATCGACAAGGCCCGCGCGGAGCACCCCGGCGTCCGCGTGATCGTGCACCCCGAGTGCCCCATGGACGTCGTCGACGCGGCTGACGAAGCCGGGTCCACCGACATCATCCGCAAGGCCATCGCCGCGGCCGACGAGCCCACGACCTTCGCGATCGGCACCGAGATCAACCTCGTCCAGCGTCTCGCGGCCCAGTACCCGCAGCACGAGATCTTCTGCCTCGACCCCGTCGTGTGCCCGTGCTCGACCATGTATCGCATCCACCCCGGCTACCTGGCGTGGGTCCTCGAGTCGCTCGTCGCCGGCGAGGTCGTCAACCGCATCACCGTGCCCGCTGATGTCGCCGAACCCGCCACCGTCGCCCTGGAGCGCATGCTCGCGGCCAAGCCGAACGGCGCCGTGAAATGACCGACGTCATCGTGGTCGGCAGCGGCATCGCCGGTCTCACCGCGGCCCTGCACGCGGCGGAGAAGGGATGCCGGGTGACCGTCGTCACCAAGGGCGCCCTGGCCGACACCAACACGCGCTGGGCCCAGGGCGGTGTCGCCGCCGTCACCGCCCCGGACGACACCGTCGACTCGCACGTCGCCGACACGCTCACCGCCGGCGTGGGCCTGAACGACCCAGCCGCGGTGCGGACGCTCGTGACCGAAGGCCCCGAGCGGATCGCCGAACTCGTCCACCGCGGGGTCGCCTTCGACCGCGCGGCCGACGGCGACTTCGCGCGGGGACTCGAAGCGGCGCACGCACGCCCGCGGGTGCTGCACGCCGGAGGGGATGCCACGGGCGCGGCGATCCAGGCCGCGCTCGGAGCCGCGGTGCGGGCGGCGAGCGGCGTCGAGGTGCTCGAGCACACGATGCTGCGGGAGCTCGTGATCGAGGGCGGACGGGTCGTCGGCATCGACGTCGAGACGGGCGGTACGACGCGGCGCCTCCACGGTGACGCGGTCATCCTGGCGACGGGCGGTGCCGGGCAGCTCTATTCCCACACGACCAACCCCGTCTCGGCGACCGGCGACGGGATCGCCGCGGCCCTGCGCGCAGGAGCCGCCGTCGCCGATCTCGAGTTCGTGCAGTTCCACCCCACGGCCCTCGCGGTCGGTGACGCATTCCTCGTCTCCGAAGCGGTCCGTGGCGACGGCGCGACCCTGATCGACGACGCCGGACGCCGTTTCGCCTTCGACGCCCACCCCGACGGCGAACTCGCCCCGCGCGACGTGGTCGCCCGCGCGAACGCCCGCGCGATGGCCGCGCAGGAAGGACGCCCCGTGCGCCTGGATGCCACGGCCCTCGGCGCCGAGCGTCTCGCCCGGCGGTTCCCCACCATCGACGCCGCCGTCCGCGCCCGCGGCCTCGACTGGTCGCGCGAACCGATTCCGGTCACTCCCGCCGCGCATTACCTCATGGGCGGCGTCGTGACCGACCTCGACGGACGAACCACGGTGCCGGGGCTGTACGCGGTCGGTGAGACCGCCCGCACCGGCGTGCACGGCGCGAACCGACTGGCATCCAATTCGCTCCTCGAGGGCGCCGTGTTCGGCGCGCGCGCCGGCGAGGCGGCGTCCACCGACCGCGCGTGGCCGCCGGTCGCGGCGCCGGCAGCCGTCCCGCTCCCGGTCGTCGCGGCCGCCAGCGCTCCCCCCTTCACTCGTGCCGCCCTGCAGGAGCTCATGTGGGAGCACGCCGGACTCGTCCGCGACGACGACGGCCTCCGCCGGGCCGCCGGTGTCCTCGCCGCGTGGGCAGCCGGCCCCCGCCCCCGATCTGCCGAGGACGCCGGGCTGCTCCTCGTGGCGCAGCACGTCGTCGCCGCCGCCCTCGCCCGCACCGGATCCATCGGCGCCCACTTCCGCGCCGACGAGGCCGGCCCGGCCGTGACGTCCCTTCCCGCACAGGAGGCCCTCGCATGCTGACCCGCGCCGCGATCGACCGCGTCGTCACCGCCGCACTCGAGGAGGACGCCCCGTGGGGCGATCTCACGAGCGAAACGCTCATCCCCGCGGACGCGACCGCCCGCGCCGAACTCATCGCCCGTGAGATCGGCGTCTTCAGCGGGGCCGCCGTGTTCCGCGCGGCGTTCACACTGACCGACCCAACGATCGACGTCGACATCCGCGTCGCCGACGGCGCCGAGTTCGTGCCGGGCGAAGTGCTCGCGGTGGTGACCGGCCCCGCACGGGCGGTGCTGACCGCCGAGCGGATCGGGCTGAACTTCGTGCAGCGGATGTCGGGCATCGCCACCCTCACCAGCCGCTACGTCGCCGCCGTCGCCCACACCGGCGCGCGCATCGTCGACACCCGCAAGACGACGCCGGGACTCCGCGCGATCGAGCGGCAGGCGGTCCGCGACGGGGGCGGCCACAACCACCGGTTCTCCCTCTCGGATGCCGTCATGGCCAAGGACAACCACCTCGCCGTGCTCGCGGCATCCGGTCTGCCGCTCACGCAGGCGCTGGAAGGCGCCATCGCGCGACTCCCGCACACCACGCACGTCGAAGTCGAGGTCGACCGCCTCGATCAGATCGACGCCGTCCTGGCCGCGGGTGTCGACACGATCATGCTCGACAACTTCTCGCTCGACGACCTGCGGGCCGGTGTCGAGAAGGTGGCCGGGAGCGTCGTCGTGGAGGCGTCCGGCGGGGTCACGCTCGACACCGTGCGCGCGATCGCCGAGACGGGCGTCGACGTCATCTCCGTCGGGGCGCTCACCCACTCCGCTCCCTCGCTCGACCTCGGTCTCGACATCCGCATCCGCACGACGTGAGCCTGTACCTCGACAACGCCGCGACGACCCCGGTCCGCCCCGAGGTCGTCGAGGCGATGGCGCCGTACCTCACCCGGTGGTTCGGCAACCCGTCGAGTCACCACGAGGTCGGCGAGGCCGCGGCATCCGCTCTCGATGACGCCCGCGCGCGCGTCGCCGCGATCCTCGGCATGCGCACCGGTGACATCGTGTTCACCTCCGGCGGCACCGAGTCGAACAACACCGCGATCAAAGGCCTCGTCCTCGGATCGGGGCGCCGGCACCTGATCACGACCGCGATCGAGCACGAATCCGTCCTCGCCTCGGCCGATTACCTCGCCCGGTTGCACGGCGTCGACGTCACCTACGCCCCCGTCGACGAGACCGGGACGCTCTCCCCCGACGCCCTCGCCGACGCGCTCCGCGACGATACCGCGCTCGTGAGCGTCGGGTACGCCAACAACGAGGTCGGCACGGTTCAGGATGCCGCGGCCCTCGCCGCCGTCGCGAAAGCCCGGGGCGTGCACTTGCACCTCGACGCCGTCCAGGCGGCCGGGTGGCTGCCGCTCGCGGGACTCGGGGCGGACGCGATCACCATCGCGGGGCACAAGATCGGCGCGCCGAAGGGTACCGGCATCCTCGCCGTCCGCGGGCGACTCCCCCTGGAACCGCTGCTGCACGGGGGCGGTCAGGAACGCGGGCGGCGGTCGGGGACCCCGGACGTCGCCGGCGCCGTTGCCATCGCGACCGCGCTGACGCTGGCCGAGGCCGAACGCGAGACCGAAGCCGCCGTCGCCGTGCGTCAGCGCGACGCGTTCATCGCCGGGGTGCTCGCGGGTGTCCCGGGCGCGCGACTCACCGGGCACCCCGTGCACCGTCTGCCCGCCACCGCCAGCTTCGTCTTCCCCGGTGTGAACGGCGAGACGGTGCTGCTCGAACTCGAACGGCGCGGGATCGTCTCGTCCAGCGGCTCGGCGTGCGCGGCGGGCAGCGACGAGGCCTCGCACGTCCTGCTCGCCCTGGGCATCGACCCCGACGACGCCCGCACCGCCGTCCGGTTCACTTTCCCCCACCGCATGACGCAGAATCTCGACGCCGTGGCAATCGCCGTCGCCGAGGCGGTGACCGCCGTAGGATCACGCGGGTGAGTTCCCCCGCGATCACCGTGATCGTCCCCGGCCGCGACGTGGCCGAGTTCGCCGGTGAAGCCCTGCGATCGCTGCAGACGCAGACCCTCGATCGGTGGCGGGCCGTCCTCGTCGACGACGGCTCGACCGACGACACCCGCCGCCTGTTCGCCGACGCGGCTGCGGCCGATCCGCGCTTCGTGCTCGTCGAGCACGACGAGCCCCGCGGACTCGGCGCCGCCCGCAACAGCGGCCTCGATCTCGTCGACACGCCCTACACGGCGTTCCTCGACGCCGACGACCGTCTCCGGCCGGGGGCGCTCGAACGGCTCTGGACCACCCTCAAGTCTTCCCGGAGCGACTTCGTGGTCGGCGCGTACGTCCGGCTGCGGCCGGATGCCGACGGGCCGGCCTATACCGCGGGCGACGTGCAACCGTGGGTGTCGGCGGCCACCGACCCCGCCCGCACGGGGACGACGCTGACGGAGCACCCCGCGGCATCCGGGAACATCGTGGCCTGGTCCAAGCTCAGCCGGACCGACTTCTGGCACGCCCACGGGCTGCGCTTCCCCGAGGGGCGCTACTACGAGGACCAGGTCGTCGCACAGCGCATGTACACGCTCGCGACCGCGTTCGACGTCGTCCCCGACGTCGTCGTGGAGTGGCGGGAACGCCGCAACCGCAGCTCCATCACCCAGCGTCTGAGCGAGGTCGACGTGCTGCGCGACTACCTCGAGGCGCTCGGCGAGGGCATCGCCGTGCTGCGGGCGGCGGGGGCCGACGCCGCCGTCGCCGAGCGGGGGCGCCTGATCCGCACGCTCGATCTCCCACCCCTGCAACGCATCGCCGAGACGCACCCCGACCCGGTGTACCGGATCGCGCTCGAGGCGTTCCTCGAGGCACTGCCGGCGTAGCGCGCCCCGCGGCGTCGGTCGAGTGTCCAAGACACGCCGCATCGGGTCGCGCCGGTCTGCGGCGGCACGTGAGTGTCCAGGACACGCCGCATCGGGTGCTGCGCTCACGGCGTGTCCTGGACACTCGACGTGGTTCGGGATGTGGCGGCACGTGAGTGTCCACGACACGCGGATGCCACGGCGCGCCGTCCGCGTGTCTTGGACACTCGAGGCCGCACGGCGAGCGACGCGGCGTGCCCGCCGGGCGTGGACCGCGGCCTCGGAGGGCCGGCGTGGACCGCGGCCCCGGAGGGCCGGCGCCGACCGGGCGGGGAGCCTACGCCGGTGGCTGGTCGCCGCGACGCGAGACCAGGGCGGGTCGAGCGAGATCGACGCTGTCGCGCTCTTCTTCGGTGAGCACGAACGACGCGGCGAGCTGCTCGGCGGCGAGCCCGGCGTAGAGTCCGCCCGCGGCGAGGAGCTCGGTGTGGGTGCCCGACTCCACGATGCGTCCGGCGTCGACGACGTGGATGCGGTCGGCACCGATGACCGTGGAGAGGCGGTGGGCGATCGACAGCGTCGTCCGGCCGTGCGCCGCGGTCTCCAGTGCTTCCTGGACGATGCGCTCGGACACCGTGTCCAGGGCGCTCGTCGCCTCGTCGAGCAGGAGCACGGGCGGGTCTTTCAACAGCACGCGGGCGATCGCGATGCGCTGCTTCTCGCCGCCCGACAGCCGGTAGCCGCGCTCTCCGACGATCGTGTCGTAGCCCTCCTCGAACCCGGCGATCACGTGGTGGATGTTGGCCGCGCGACAGGCCGCCTCGATCTCGGCATCCGTCGCCTCGGGCTTGGCGTACCGCAGGTTCTCGCGGACGGAGGCATGGAAGAGGTACGTCTCCTGCGAGACGATGCCGATGTTGTCGATGATCGACGCGCGCTCGAGACTGCGGACGTCGGCGCCCGAGAACATCACCGCTCCCCCGCTCGCCTCGTACATGCGCGGCGTCAGGTACAGGATCGTCGTCTTGCCCGCGCCGGAGGGCCCGACGAAAGCGACGTGCTGCCCCGGCTCCACGACGAACGAGACACCGCCGAGGGTGGGGCGCGCCTGCTCGGGCGCGTCGGGATACCGGAACACCACGTCGCGGAACTCGATGCGACCGACGGGCCCGGGCGCCTCCGACACCGGGATCGCGTCGGGCGCGTCCGCGATCGCGGGCTTCAGGTCGAGGTACTCGAAGATGCGCGCGAACAGGGCGGACGAGGTCTGCACGTCGAGGGCGACACGCATCAGGCCCATGAGCGGCATCAGCAACCGCGCCTGCACCGTCGTGAAGGCGACGATCGTGCCCGCGGTGAGCGTGCCCGCGCCGCTGCCGACGAGGATGCCGGCCACGAGGTAGATGATCGCCGGGACGCTGGCCATGATGACCTGCACCACGGCGAAGAAGCGCTGTCCGCTCATCGCCTGCCGCACCTGCAAGCGCACCTGGTTGGCGTTCTCGGCGTCGTACCGGGTCGATTCGGTGCGCTGCCGGTTGAACGACTTCGACAGCAGGATGCCGGACACGCTCAGGGTCTCCTGCGTGATCGCGGACAGTTCGGAGAGCGATTCCTGCGTCTGCGCGGCGATCCGTGCCCGCACCTGCCCGACCCGGCGCTGCACGAGGACGAGCACCGGCATGATCACGACGGCGATCAGCGTCAGGCGCCAGTCGATGAGGATCATCGCCACGAGGGAGGCGACCACCGTCACGGAGTTGCCGAGGATGCTCGTCACCGTGTTGGTGAGCACTCCCGAGACGCCGCCCACGTCGTTCTGCAGACGGGACTGGATGACACCGGTCTTCGTCCGGGTGAAGAAGCCGAGCTCCATCGCCTGCAGGTGATCGAAGAGGCGGACGCGCAGGTCGCCGGTGACGCGGTTGCCGACCGTGGCGGTGAACCACGTCTGCGCGACACCGAGGCCGCCCGACAGGAGGAAGAGTCCGATCATCGCCGCGACGAGCCCGGTGAGGAGTCGGAGGTCGACCGGCGAACCGTCGACGGGGAAGAGCGCGTCGTCGAAGATGCGCTGCACGAGCAGCGGCGGGATGACGGCGACCGCGGCGCCCAGCACGACCAGGATCACCGTGATGGCGATGCGTCGACGGTAGGGGCGGAACAGGGACGCCACGCGGCGGCCCAGGTCGGGCACGCGCGGCGCCTCGGCATTGCGCTGCCGCTGCGTCTCCGCGTAGACGCCGCGGAACATGCCTCCGCCCAAGCCGCCCATGCTCATGCGGGTCAGCCTACGTCCGACCGGGGACACCGGGACGCGAGGAGCGATGTCGGGGGTCCCCCATAGACTCGGCACAGCCGCTCGACACCGGGCTCCCTCGGTCGACCGGGAATAGGGGGCCGCGTCCCGCGGTTACCCCGCACGTCCGTCGCCTTCCGTGACGCCACGACGCCCTCCCTGGATTGGATCTCGCCATGGCCGCCACCACCGGAACACCCACCGCTCCCCCGACCTCGGCGTCGGGGGTCACAGCCGAGCAGAACCGGGTCATCTGGCTGCTGCTCGTGGCCGCCTTCGTGGCGATCCTCAACGAGACCACGATGAACGTGGCGATCCCGCACCTCATCCGCGACCTGAGCATCACGGCCGTCGCGGCCCAGTGGCTGACGACCGCCTTCATGCTCACGATGGCCGTCGTCATCCCCGTCACGGGCTTCCTGCTGCAGCGCTACACCACCCGCCAGATCTTCATCACGGCGATGACCCTGTTCTCGCTCGGCACCCTCGTGGCGTTCCTCTCGCCCGGGTTCGAATTGCTCGTCACCGCGCGGGTCATCCAGGCGTCCGGGACGGCGATGATGATGCCGTTGCTCATGACGACCCTCATGACGATCGTGCCGCCGCAGCACCGCGGCCGCATGATGGGACGCGTCAGCATCGTCATGGCGCTGGCCCCCGCGATCGGCCCCACGATGTCGGGCGTGGTCCTGGACTCGCTCGGATGGCACTGGATCTTCGGAATCGTCCTCCCGATCGCCCTGGTCTCCCTGTTCGTCGGTGCCCGCTGGATCCGCAACCTCGGCGAGACCCGGGAAGCGCCCATCGACGTCCTTTCGGTCATCCTGTCGGCGTTCGGTTTCGGCGGCGTGGTCTTCGGCCTCAGTCAGATCGGCGGCGGTCATGGCGGATCGACGGATGCCGGCGATGCCGGTGCCACCGCGACGGTGACGCTCGTCGCATCCTTCGCGATCGGCATCGTCGCCCTGGCATTGTTCGGGTGGCGCCAGGTGCGCCTGCAGCGCTCCGACGCGGCCCTGCTCGACCTGCGCGTGTTCCGCTCGATCAACTTCACACTCTCGGTCGTCCAGCTCGGCGTGATGTCGCTCGCGTTCTTCGGCGCGATCACGCTGGTGCCGCTCTACCTGCAGAACGTCCTCGGACGCACCGCGCTGGAGACCGGCCTCGCGGTCCTTCCCGGCTCGCTCGCGATGGGGCTCGCGGGCCCCCTGATCGGCCGCATCTACGACCGACGCGGCACGCAGATCCTGCTGATCCCCGGCGCCGTCATCACCAGCGTCGTGCTCTGGTTCTACGCGACCGTCGGCACCGACACGTCGTTCGTGCTGCTCGTCGTGGCGCAGACGGTGCTGTCGATCGGGCTCGCCCTGTCGTTCACGCCGCTGTTCACGGCATCCCTCGGGTCGCTCGAGCCCCGCTTCTACTCCTACGGCTCCGCGGTCGTCGGAACCGTGCAGCAGGTCGCCGGAGCGGCGGGCATCGCGCTCCTCGTGACGGTCATGTCGGGGGTGTCCGCCGGAATGGGCGGAGGCGTCGAGGGCGACGCGGCGGGGGCGCGCACCGCATTCATGATCGCGGCGATCGTCTCGCTGCCCCTCATCGTCGGCGCGTTCCTCATCCGCAAGCCCGCCGACCAGATCGAGGGCGCGGCAGTGCCGGCGCACTGACCCGAGGCGCGGCCTCGGCGACGCGTCGAGGTCGCGGTCAGTTCAGCGAGCAGGAACCGCCGCCGCAGCAGCGGGAGGCAGCGGGGGCGTCGTCGTCGGCCGGGGGCGTCAGCAACGCGATCAGCGGCTTCGACGGCGTCTCGGTCTCAGGGGTGGTCTCACCGGACATCCCTCCATGCTACGCCCGCGCGCGCCCGACCGGGCCGCGGTCCCGGCGGCGCTCCGGTAGCCCGGGCGATCGGCATTCGCAACCCCCGTCCGCGGGCTCGCGACCCTTCCTAGCGTGGTGGCATCCCCGCCCCCATCGAGAGGAGTCCCCATGACGGACCTCACCGGAAAGCGCATCGCCTTCCTGCTCACCGACGGCTTCGAAGACAGCGAGCTCACGAGTCCGTGGGACGCGGTCACGTCGGCCGGTGCCGAGGCGGTGCTCGTCTCCCCCGCCGACGGTTCGGTCACGGGCGAGAAGGGCCACGAGCAGAAGATCGACCTGCCCGTCGGATCCGCCACGGCCGACGACTTCGACGCTCTGGTGCTCCCCGGCGGCGTGCAGAACGCCGACGACATCCGCATCGTGAAGGATGCCGTGCACTTCGCCCGCGCGTTCTTCGACCAGCACAAGCCGGTCGCCGTGATCTGCCACGGCGGCTGGATCCTGACCGAAGCCGACGTGCTCAAGGGCCGCACGCTGACCAGCTACCCGACGCTGCAGACGGATCTGCGCAACGCCGGCGCCACGTGGGTCGACGAGGAGGTCCACGTCGACCAGGGCCTCGTCTCCAGCCGCAATCCCGACGACCTGCCCGCGTTCAACGCGAAGCTGATCGAAGAGGTCGCCGAGGGGAAGCACTCCGGCCAGACGGCGTGAGGATCCCACCCTCGCGGGGCCCCGGGCTACGGCTCGGGGCCCCGCTCCGTTCAGGCCGGTGACGCTTGACAGGACGGGCAGTACTGGCCGCCGCCCTTCGTCCCCGGGATGTCCTCGATGACGCCGTCCCCTCGGGGGCACGGCTCTCCCGTGCGGCCGTGGACGCGCATGGCGGCGACCTTCGCTGCTTTCTGCTCCGCGATCGGAACCCCGCGGCGCGCCTCCACCGCCTCATCCAGAACGAGACGCAGCGCCTCGTGCAGGCGCGTCACCTCGTCGTCGCCGAGCGACGCCGCGTGCGCGAGCGGCGAGAGCCGCGCGACGAAGAGGATCTCGTCCGAGTAGGCGTTGCCGATGCCCGCGAGCGACTCCTGCTCCTGCAGGAGGGCCTTCAGCTGCTTCCGGCGCTTACCGAGGGCGCGTACGAGGTCGTCGCGTGAGAACGCCGGACGGGCGGCATCCGGTCCGAGCTTGGCCACGGCCGGCACATCGAGCGGGTCGTCGACGACGTGGAGCTGGACGGAGAGCCAGTCGCCCGCGTCGGTGATGCCGAGCACGCCGTCGTCGAAAGTCACCGTCGCGATGAGGGCCGCGCCTTCGGGCGGAGCGGATGCCACGTCGCCGTCGCCCCACGTCGCCCAGCCGGCGCGGCCGAAGCCGATCGCGAGGTGGCTCCCGCCCAGGTCGACGTCGATGTGCTTGCCGTAGCGCTCCACCCCGGCCACCGACCGACCGACGAGTTCCTCGAGGGGCCGGGCCCGCGTCTTCAGCGCGCGGAACTCCGCCAGCTCGACGGCGACGACGACGTGTCCGGTGAGGCGCTCACGCAGGAACCGCGTGAGCGCCTCGACCTCGGGTGCCTCGGGCACGGTCCGTTCCCGTCAGGCGCCGGGCTCGGACGCCGTCGGCGCCGACGTCGCCGCCGCGACCGTCTCCGGCTCGGCGGGGCGCCGCGACGCGTCGGCGAACGCATCGGCCACGGCGCGCCCCTGGATGATCGCCGTCAGGTCGATGCCGGTCGCCGCGCGCACGGCCTCGAACGACGACCGCAGTCCCGCCGCCGACTCCGCCGCGAGGTGACCGCTGGCGCCATCGCCGCCGAGGACGGTGACGTTGCCGACACGGTCGTACCCCTTGGCGAACTCGGCCATCATCGGCACTAGGGCCTCGAGCGCACGCTGCGCGAGCAGGGCCTCCTGGTTGTGCGAGAGAGCCTCCGCCTCGGCGCGGATCGCCTCGGCGCGCGCCTCACCGGCCAGACGCACCGACTGGGCGTCGGCTTCGGCGCGCACGCGGACGGCGGCGGCTTCCTGCTCGGCGATCTGTGCGCGGGCCTCCGCGGCCTTGACCTGCGCGTAGGCCTCGGCGTCGGCATCCTTCTGCCGCTGGTACAGGTCGGCGTCGGCGACGCGGGCGACCTCGGACTCCAGGCGCGCCTGGGTGTTCTGCGCCTCCTGCTGCAGAACGGCCTGGCGGCGCTCCGCGCGCGTGAGCGCCTCGGCCTGCTCGGCCTCCGCGTTCGCGCGGCCGACCTCGGCCTTCGCCGCGGCGCTGTTCTTGTCGAGCGCGGTCTGCTCGATGAGGTTCGCTTCGTCGGTGGCGATCTGCCGCGCGCGGATCTCGCGCACCGCGTTGATGCGCGCGACCTCCGCCTCGCGCTTGACGCGCTCGACCTCGGTGGCACCGAGCGCCGCGATGTAGCCGTTGCTGTCGGTGACGCCCTGGATCTGGAACGAATCCAGGATCAGGCCCTGAGACGACAGGTCCGCCTTGATGCCCTCGGCGATCTGGTCCGACAGCCGCTGCCGGTCGCGCATGAGCTCTTCGACCGTCAGCGTCGCGACGACGCCGCGGAGCGCGCCCTCGAGCTGCTCCGTCGTGAACTGCTCGATGGCCTTGTCCTGGGATGCGAAGCGCTCGGCGGCACGGCGCACCGATTCGGGGTCGGATCCGATCTTCACGAGGGCCACACCGCTGACGTTCACGGTGACGCCGTTGGACGACTGCGCCGTCGGCTCCATCTTGATCTGACGGGCGCGCAGCGAGATCATCTCGCCGCGCTGAGTGAGGGGGTTCACGATGGCGCCGCCGCCGGTGATGACGGTGATGCGCGAGGAGTTCCCGTCGGCGGCCTTCTGGCGCTTTCCGACGATGACCAGGGCTTCGTCCGCCTTGGCCACGCGATACCAGCCGCGAATGAGCCCGGCGATGATCAGGATGACGACGATGACGACGACGAGAGCGATGACGACGACGAGACCGATCGCCCCCAGAGCGGCGATTTCCATGCTTCTCCTTCGATGGGCGCCGCCCGAGGCGACGCAGGGGGGAATTCCTTCCAACCTATCGGGGGGCTCTCCGGCGCTGTCCACCCCCTGTGTACGCAACGGACGTCCCCGCGTCCCTCCGAGGGCGCGTACCGTTGAGAGGGAGGCGGCCCGAACCGCCGAAGAAGGGTCCCCCATGAAGATCGTCTCGTCCGCGGATTGGCGGGATGCCATCGCCTTCGACGTACCCGTCGTCGTCGCCGATGTCGTGCCCGGTGAGCCCACCCGCTGCGTCGGGTGCGGAGCCGACGGTGAGCTGTTCGACCGCACCGAGCTGTGGGCGGTCAAGCACCGCCACCCGAAGCACCACGGCGGATTCGTCCGGTTCTACTGCGACGCGCACAAGCCGGCGCCGGCGCCCGCGCCACCCGCCCCGATCGAGCTGAAGAAGACCCGTGCGTCGACACCGCGGGCGGAGCGACGCACCGCGTCCCCCAAGCCCACGCCCGTCACCGATCGCCCCACGCGGGCGATGTGCCCCGACTGCTTCGTCGAGGTCTCGGCCGGCGGCGACTGCGGCATGTGCGGCGCGCAGGTCGTCTGATCCACGCGGAACGACGCCGCCCCGGTCCGATGACCGGGGCGGCGTTCTTCGTCTCAGCGCGCGGAGATCGTCCAGCCGACTTCGTGGCTCTCACCCGGGGCGAGAGCCACGACACCGGTGGCGAAGTCGTAGGCGTCGTCGTTGAAGGCGTCGGGGGCGCACGTCATCGGCTCGACGGCCAGTCCCGCGCGGTGCGCCGGGTGGTCGGGTCCCTCGGGACGGTCGGCGGTGTGGATCTGCACCCACGCGCATCCCGCGTCCCACGTCATCGCGACACCCGTGCCCGACGGGTCGGTGAGCGTCACGGTCGCCTGCCCGTCGGCATCCCGGGTCAGGTCGGTGAACGCGTGGTCGATCTCGACCTCGCCGATCTCCCGCGGAGCGCGGAAGTCGAACCGCTCGGCATCGACGGTGACGGATGCCACGCCCACCGGCGCGAGACGATCGGGGGTGACCTCGAGCACGGTGTCGGCGGGCAGCGCGAACGTCCACGCGTCGAGGGGTGCGGGACCGGCGACCAGGTACGGGTGCGGCCCGGTTCCCCACGGGGCGGGGGTCTCGGACCGGTTGGTGGCGCGGACGGTCTGCGTCAGCCCGTCCGCGCCGAGGCTGTATGTCGTGGTCACCTCGACCCACCACGGGTAGCCGTCCTGCGCGGGGACCGTTGCGGTGAGGGTCACGGAGGCGTCGTCACCGTCGACGACGTCCCAGTCCACCCACCCGAGGAGTCCGTGAAGCGCGTGGCCGCGATTCGGCTCGGTCAACGCGAGCCGGTGCTCTCCACCGCCGAAACGATGCACGCCGTCGACGACGCGGTTCGGCCACGGGGCGAGGGTCGCGCCGCGGAAGTACGGGCGCACCTCGTCGGCGTCGAACGGTACGACGAGGTCGCGCCCCTCGTGGGTCAGGGATCGGAGGGAGGCGCCCACGCTCGCGATCGAGGCTTCATAGCCGTGGGCGCGGAGGACGACGGGGGTTCCGGACACGGCGGTGGTCACGGACGCGGCGACATCGGTCATCCGGCCATTATCCCGATCCCGGAGCCCGGAAACGACGAACGCCCCGACCGGCGTGGTCGGGGCGTTCGGAGGACCGCTTACTTGAAGGCGTCCTTGACGTTCTCGCCGGCCTGCTTGAGGTCGGCCTTCGACTGGTCCGCCTGACCCTCGGCTTCGAGACGCTCGTTGCCGGTGGCCTTGCCGAAGCCTTCTTTCGCCTTGCCGGCGAGGTCCTCTGCGGTGTTCTTGATCTTGTCGTCGAGTCCCATGTCGACTCCCTCCGCTTGGTGGCCGGGTATTTCCCGAATGACGCCACGGTAGGCGCGGTTCCTCGGACGGCCGGGGGGCTTGACCTTCCGGCACGGGTGAGGAAGCGGTCAGACCCGCGGGAGGTCCGCGTGGGCGACCACCACGTCCGGGCCGTCGCGCAGTTCCATCCGCACGGTGTCACCGCGCAGCACCGCGGCATTCATTCGGCAAACGATCGGGACCTCCGAGCCGAGCACCTCTCCCGCGGTGAACGTCTCCCCGTCGGCCGCGACGAACACCAGCTCGTACGTTCGGCCCACGTTCAACCCGCGGGCTTCAAGGTAGGCCTCCGTGCCCCAGGTATGCGCCACCAGCTGTGCGTCGACGTCGACCCCGGCCGTGTCGTCGCTGACCTGGATCTGTTCGAGCGCACCGAGGGTTCCGGGCGGGCCTACCGGGATCGCGGGAGTGAACGCCCCCGCACTGTTCACGCCGACGACGATACCGATCAGGAGGCACGCCGCGGCCACGAGCGGGGTGAGCCACGCTCGCCTGCGACGAGTGCCGACACGCGCGCCGGGCGACGGCGCCGCGCCGACGGCATTCTCCCTCTGGATGGATGCCAGGATCCGGTCTTCCAGCTCCGATGTGTCCCTCGGTGCCACCCAGGTCACATCGCCGTGGCGCAGGCGCTGCGCGACCCCCTGCAAGCTCGAGTACTCCTCCCCACGCCGAGGATCGTTGCGGCGGAGTTCGTCGAACTCGACGGTCTCGGCCGCACTGAGCTCGCCGGCGAGCGCTGCGGCGACGAGTTCGGCCCACCGGTCATCGGGAGTGCGCATCGGAGTCCTCCAGTTCTTCGAGGTGCGTACGGAGCGCGTGGAAAGTGCGGGTGCGCCATGTGGACACCGGGACGCCCGTGGCATCCGAGAGTTCCTGGTACGAGCGCCCGTGAAGGTGAACGGCGACGACGGCCGTGCGATGCGCCTCGCTCAGCGCGGACAGCGCTTCCAGCATGCGCAGCCGTTCCAGGGGGTCGATGGCCTCGACGGCCCGGTGCTCGAGTTCGGCGTCATCGCCGAGCAATGGCAGGCGCGCCCGGGCACGCAGCACGTCGACGATGACATTGCGGGCGATCGAGAAGAGCCAGGTCCTCGTCGAGGCCTGACCGGGATCGAACCGGTCGCGCGCCCGCCAGGCCCGGAGGAAGGTCTCCTGCACGCAGTCCTCGGCGAGCGGCCGATCGCGGAGCGCATTCACGGCGTACCCCAGCAGCGAGCCGCCATGCTCCCGGAAGGCGCTGCGGACATCGAATGGAGTCGGATGCCGTCGCGCCATCGGCATGCGGGCTCCCTCGTCTTCCGCGGGTGTCCAGCTCATCGCCCGTCCTCTCCGAGGCTATCGGCAGCGAAGCGCCGTCCCTCGGCAAGAGATACGTCCGCGAGGCGGGAAACGTTCACCACCGACGCTGCGCGACGGATGAACGCGCGGGCGGTCGCCGACGTACACCCCGCAAGCGGCCCACGAGGGTCCCGATCGAAAGGCACGATGATGACGAAGAAGACGTACGCCCGCCCCCTCGCGATCGGTGCCCTCGCGGGTGTGGCGCTCCTCGCGTTCGGCACGCCGGCACACGCCGAGACCGAAGTCGCTGAGCCGGCGGAGTTCACGAGCGCATTCACGGTCATGGCTACCCCCGACCAGGTGATCAACAACGACGGCGTCGCGACCCCCGGCGAGGCCGGCGCGACGGGGACGTTCACGTTCCGCATCAATTCCGAACTCGACATCATCTGCTACGACATCCGGCTCGAGGGCGTGACGGGCGACTACCAGAGCCCCGCCAAGACCGCCACGCACATCCACGAGGCCGCGGTCGGTCAGGCCGGACCGCCGCGCATCGCGTTCCCCAACCCGACCCCCGCCGGCGATGGACCGCGGACCTCGTCCGGTTGCCTCCAGGGCCCCTTCACCACCGGCGTCCAGGCGAACGGTGCCGACACCGGCGACGGGTTCTCGCTCGCGCAGATCGAGGCCAACCCGAGCGGGTTCACGGGCGACTCGCACACCGTCGGCTCGCCGGCCGGTGTCGTTCGCGGTCAGCTCACCGAGATCCCCGTGGGCGGCGTCGACACCGGTGCCGGCGGATCCGTCGAGGCCGGCACGGCTCCGCTCGTCGTCTCGGCGGCTCTCGGCGGTGCGGGTCTTCTGGCCGCCGGGGCTGTCGTCCTGCACCGTCGCCGCGCGGTCTCGACGCGGTGACCTCGCCGTCGCGTGGCGCGCAGCGCGTCGTCTCGAGCAGACGACCGCTGCGCGGTGCGCGCGTCCTCGCACTCGCGGCGGTGTGGATCTGCACCGGGTGCGCGGGCGCCGCGACCGACGCCGCACCAACCATCGTCGCGCCCTCCGACGCGGCGCCGAGGCCGACCCCCGCTTCCGCAGCGGCGAGCGCGGCACCTGCGTCTGTCACGGCCGCCGACCCGACCCGCGTCCGCATCCCCGTGCTCGGTCTCGATGAGCCGCTCATCGAGCTCGGGCTCGCCGCGGACGGCGCCATGGAAGTGCCCGTCGACTACGACGACGTCGGCTGGTTCACCGGCGGCGGGCGTCCGGGCGGGACGGGCCCGGCAGTGATCGCGGCGCACGTGGACTCCCCTACCGGCCCCGCGGTCTTCCAGCGACTCGACGAAGTGTCCGTGGGCGACGTCATCGAGGTGTACGACGCCGAGGGGCGCGTGCACGGCTACCGCGTCACAGAGACCGCGGACTATCCGAAGGCCGCGTTTCCCACGGCCCGCGTGTTCGGCGCGACCGCGCGCGACGAGCTCCGGGTCATCACGTGCGGAGGCATCTTCGACCGGGATGCCGGCTCCTATCTCGACAACCACGTGGTGTTCGCCGAACGCCTGTAGGACGGTGTGCTCCGATCTCGTCCCACGAACGGTTAGGGTTCGACGCGGGGGATCACATGGGGCAGACGCAGGATGGCACGGACGAGCTGAATCGGTTCTCCGATCTGATGGACGAGGCACCGGCGGCATCCGGTTCCGGCAGAGCCGGTCGCATTGCGCTCATGGTGGTGCTGGTGACGATCCTCGCGGTGTTCGGCGGTGCCGGAGGGTACGTGTGGTGGGCGTCCAGCGCCCCGCTCCCGGCGCCGACGCTGGCGACACAATCCCCGGGCGTGACCGCGGGTGAGGCCGCCACCGTGCGCCTGCCGTCATCGGGGTCGATGCGCGTGAGCGTGGTGGGCGGAGAGCAGTACCTCGGCGCCGACTCCGACGGTGCGTGGGCCACCTCCGGAGGCAATGACCCGCGTCCGATCGCGAGCGTCGCCAAACTCATCACCGCGCTCGTCGTCCTGGACCGGCATCCCCTCGACGGGCCTGACGATCCGGGCCCGACCGTGGCGTTCACGGAGGCGGACACCGACCTCTACGACCAGTTCTACGTGCTCGGCGCGACGATCGCGAAGATGCCCGATCGCACGACGCTGTCCCTCCACGACGCGCTGGCCACGATGCTGCTCCCCTCGGCGAGCAACTACGCGGTCGCCCTGGCGCGCTGGGGGTACGGCTCCGAAGGCGCCTACGTGGACGCGGCCCGCGCGTGGCTCGACGCGAACGGCCTCACCTCGACCCGGATTGTGGATGCCACCGGCCTCGACGACCGCAACACGTCGACGCCGAGCGACCTCCTCGCCCTCGGCAAGATCGCCGAGTCCAACCCCGCTATCGCGGCGATCGTGGCGCTCCCCTCGATCTCACTTCCGAACGGACCGGGCTTCGTGACGAACACGAACGACCTCCTCGGCACCGCGGGGGTGCGGGGTCTCAAGACCGGCAACCTCGGCGAGGGGACGTTCAATCTTCTGTTCAGCTCGCTGCTCGACGTCGGGGTCGAGGCACCGTTGCAGATCACCGGCGTACGGCTCGGCGGCGCCACACACGACTCCACCGATGAAGACGTGGCGGCGTTCCTGAAGAGCGTGCAGGCCGGATTCCACGACGTCGCGGTCGCCTCGCCCGGCCAGGATCTCGGCACGATCACGACCGCGTGGGGAGCAGAGGCGCACGTCGTGCTCACGCGCACCGCGGCGATCCGGACCTGGTCGGACACGCCGATCACGCCGTCCGTGCAGATCGTTCAGCCGCAGACCTGGGCCGACGGCGAGAAGGTCGGAACGGTCACGTGGACGGCGGGCCCGCACAGCGTCTCGTCGGACCTGCAGGTCGTCGGCGATCTGGAACCGCCGACGCTGTGGTGGCGGCTGACGCACCCGGGGCAGCTCGGAGGCTGATCCGCGCGGGCACTGCGGGGGAACTCACGCTCGTCCTCCCAATGCATCGAGCGCCGTGGCGACGCCCCCGCGCATCGCGAGCGCAGCGACGAGCGTCACCCCGAGAAGCACGGTCAGGTACACGAGGAATCCGACTCCGCCTGCCGTCGCGTGATAAATCAACGGGGCAGTGCCGCCGAAGAGCGAGTTCGCCACCGCGTAGCCGAGGCCGACGCCGAGGGCCCGGATGTGGGCCGGGAAGACCTCCGCCTTGGCGATGCCGTTGACCGACAGGTAGCAGGTCAGAACGGCGAACGAGAGAACGAGGATGCCGAACACCACCGGGGGTGTCGTCACTCGAGCGGCCGTCGACACGAGCAAGGCCGCGCCGAGGACGCCTGCCGCGGCGAAGGCGATGAGGAGAGGCTTCCGGCCGATCCGGTCGCTCAGCGCCCCGCCGAGCGGTTGCAGGAGCATGAGCACGACGAAGGCCGCGAAGACGACGCCCGTGATCGCCAGTTCCGCCGGCGCACCGCCCGCGCCGAAAGCCGTCTCGCGGAAGAGGGAGGGAACCGTGACCGTGGCGGTGTAGAACGCCGCACTCCCTCCGGCGGTGAGGAGCATCACCCACACGAGCGGACGCCAGTACGAGCGGAGCAACTCCCCCGTCGTCGAGGGCGCCGTCGGTGTCGCCGCGCGCGCGGTGGATCCCGGATGCCGAAGTCCGCGTGCCCACCCGAGCGATGCCAGGCCCGCGAGGCCGCCGACCACGAAGGCGGCCCGCCAGCCCCATTCGGACACGGAGGCGCGATCACCGACGAGCAGGAGCACCAGAAGCGAGCCCTGCGCGAGCACCAGGCCACCGACGATGGTCGCCCCTTGGAAGGACGCGAAGAATCCGCGGTGCCCCCGGGTGCCGGACTCCGACAGCAGCACGGTGGCGGCCGCGTACTCTCCCCCGGCGGCGATCCCCTGCACGATGCTCACGACCACGAGGATCACGGCAGCCCATCCCCCGACCGCGCGCTCGGTCGGTGCGATCGCGAGAGCGAGCGATCCGGCCGACATGAGGGCGACCGCGGCCACAAGTGCCGCCATCCTCCCCCGCGTGTCGGCGAGCTTGCCGAACAGCCACGAGCCCACCGGTCGCACGACGAACGTCACGGCGAACAGCGCGTACACGTAGATCAGCGAGTCGGGCGACTGCGCGTCGAAGAACTCGGTCCGGAAGTACGGCGCGAAGATCGCGTAGACGTACAGATTGAACCACTGGGCGAGGTTCGGCACGGATCCGGCGAGAATGGCTCGCGCGCGGCCGCGGCGGTCGAGGTGCGGGTCGGGTGCGACCGCGGGGGTGGAGTGCACGCGCTGACTTTAGCGAAGCGCCGAGCCCGGTGTCCCCCGGGCCGATCCCTCGTCAGACGACGACGCCGCGGAGCCCGTCGATCGCTCGCTGGTCCCATGTCTCGAACGGGTCGTCGCCGACCTCCGCCATCAGCGCCGGTCGCGCGGCCACCGCGGCCTCCTCCGACGCCCACAGTGCGATCCCGACCAGGCGACCGCTGCCGTCGTCGACCACACCGGTCCATTCGAGACCCACCTGTTCACGGGCGACCCGGCTGTAGCGCTGCATCGAGTCGATGACGGCAGCCCGGTGCTCGGGCTTCGGGGAGTGCACGGAGACAACGGCGTAGGTCATGCCCGATGGTGGCACCGGCGAAGGGGGCTGCGCCAGGGGCGAATCGACGGGCGCGGCTCCCGCGCCCACTGGTACCATATCTCGTACCACCTGGCGGGAGATCAACATGGCGATCACCACGAGCGAGGCACGACGTGACCTCTTCGGTCTCATCGAACGCGTCAATCTCGACCACACAGAGATCGAGATCACATCGAAGCGCGGGTCGGCCGTCCTCATGTCGAAGGACGAGTACGACTCCCTCGTCGAGACGAGCTACCTGCTGCGTTCGCCCGAGAACGCCCGCCGGCTACTGAGCGCCCTCGACAGTGCACGTTCCGGAGATGTCCAAGAGCGCGACCTGATCGAGCCGTGAGCCATCTCTCACTCGCCTGGACTGCTGAGGGGTGGGAGGACTACCTGTATTGGCAGACGCAGGACCGCAAGACGCTTCGACGCATCAACTTACTCATCGCGGATATCCTCCGCGACGACCCGTTCGAGGGGATGGGCAAGCCGGAGCCGCTGAAACACGCTCTTGCCGGCGCATGGTCGCGCCGCATCGACGAGGCCAATCGTCTCGTCTACATCACTGACGACGCCCACGTGACTGTCCTGCAGGCGCGGTACCACTACTGATGCCGATCCGACTCCGGATTCGACGAACGCTCAGTTGTTGAAGCGGAACTCCACCACGTCGCCGTCCTGCATGACGTAGTCCTTGCCCTCGAGCCGCGCCTTGCCCTTCGCGCGGGCCTCGGCGACCGAGCCGAGCTCGACGAGATCGGCGAACGAGATGACCTCGGCCTTGATGAAGCCCTTCTCGAAGTCGGTGTGGATGACGCCGGCCGCCTGCGGCGCCTTGGCGCCCTTCGGGATCGTCCACGCGCGCGCTTCCTTCGGACCCGCCGTGAGGTAGGTCTGCAGACCGAGCGTGTCGAAGCCGACGCGGGCGAGCTGGTCGAGACCCGACTCGTCCTGACCCGTGGACGCCAGCAGTTCGGCGGCATCCTCGGGGTCGAGGTCGATCAGCTCGGACTCGATCTTGGCATCCAGGAAGACCGCCTTCGCCGGTGCGACGAGCGCCGCAAGCTCGGCCTTGCGGACCTCGTCGGTGAGGACGGCCTCGTCGACGTTGAAGACGAAGATGAACGGCTTCGCGGTGAGGAGGCCCAGCTCGCGGATCGGCGACAGATCCAGACCGGATGCCGACAGCAGCACGCCCCGCTGGAGCGCATCCTGCGCGGCCTTGGCGGCCTCGAGCACGGAGGGGTCGAGCTTTTTGCCCTTGATCTCCTTCTCGAAGCGCGGGATCGCTCTCTCGAGCGTCTGGAGGTCGGCGAGCTGCAGCTCCGCGTTGATCGTCTCCATGTCGCTCGCGGGGTTCACCTGCCCGTCGACGTGGACCACGTCGTCGTCGGCGAATCCGCGGACGACCTGGGCGATGGCATCCGCTTCACGAATGTTCGCGAGGAACTGGTTGCCCAGGCCCTCGCCCTCGCTCGCGCCGCGCACGATCCCGGCGATGTCGACGAACGACACGACGGCGGGGACGAGCCGCTCGCTGCCGAACACGTCGGCGAGCTGCTGCAGGCGCGCATCGGGAAGGTTCACGACCCCGACGTTCGGCTCGATCGTCGCGAACGGGTAGTTCGCCGCGAGCACGTCGTTCTTGGTCAGGGCGTTGAAGAGGGTCGACTTTCCGACGTTGGGAAGGCCGACGATTCCGATGGTAAGAGCCACGGGAGTCCAGGTTACCCGGCCCGCGCCGCCCCCACGGCGTCAGGGGCGTCTCGCGCGGTAGGCGTGGGTGACGTAGGGCAGGTCGACCGCTCCCCCGTCGGCGAGTCCCGGGACGGATGCCACGACCCCGTCGACCTCGGCGTCGATGCGGGCGCGCTCCTCAGGGCTGGCCGTGATGACGTCGCTGCGGGAGAAGACGAGATCGCGCAGTTGCGGGAGGGTGATGGGGCGGCTCCACGTCCACGACCGGTGCTGGAGATCGATCAGGGGCTCCGCGATCCGCGGACCGCCCGCGGCGATGAGCCGTTCGCCGTGCGACGCGCCCATCGCGTCGGTCAGGCGCCGCACCCACTCGACGCGTTCGTCCCGGATGTTCCAGACCAGCCCGAGCACTCCCCCCGACCTCACGACGCGTCCGACCTCGCGCGATCCCGCGTCCGGGTCCACCCAGTGCCAGGCCTGCCCCATGACCAGCGCATCGAGACCGGAGTCCGGCAGCGGCAGATCCTCCGCCGTGCCGGCGAACGTCGGGATGCCGCGCACGTTCTCCTGGAGCGACGCCAGCATCGTGGCATCCGGGTCGATCGCGACGACATCGGCGCCGAGTTCAACGACGGCGCGCGTGAGCTTTCCGGTCCCCGCTCCCACGTTGGCGACGCGGAGGGCCCGGCCCGGCTCGCGGACCGGCGCGAGCATCCACTCCACCGCCGCGGCGGGATACTCCGGCCGCCCCGACTCGTAGGCTGCGGCGGCCTGCCCGAACGACGTCGACTTCCGGCTCTCCGTCATGCCCTCGACCCTACGCCGGGTGTTCGAGGCGAGTCGTGCCGCGGAGTCCGGGCCCGCCATGACGACCCCGGATGCCACAACACGGCGTGTCATCGACGGACTCCGCCGGACGGCCCCGGGTGAATCGCGGCGCGCCTCCGCGGCACCGCGCGGAGCGCGACGCAGGGTGGAGGCGTGGCACTGGATTTCACCGCGATCGACTTCGAGACGGCGAATTCCAGTGGTGCGTCCGCATGCGCGGTGGGGCTGGCCCGCGTCCGGGGTGGTCGCGTCGTCGCCACCGCCGCGTGGCTCATCAAGCCCCCGTCCGGCCACGACACCTTCGCACCGATCAACGTCGGCATTCACGGCATCCGCCCCGCGGACGTCGTGGACGCACCGGACTGGTCCACGCAGCTGGCACGTCTGACGGCGTTCGCGGGGGCCGACGTGCTCGTCGCGCACAACGCGGGCTTCGACATGTCGGTCCTGCGCCGCGCGTGCGGCGTGACCGGCGACGAGTGCCCGCCCTACCGCTACCTCTGCAGCGTGCAGATGTCGCGGAAGACCTACACGCTCGACTCGTACCGCCTGCCCCTCGTCGCCGCCGAGGCCGGCTGTTCGCCTTTCGCACACCACGACGCCCTCGCGGACGCCGTCGCGTGCGCCGAGATCACGATCGACTGCGCGCGTCGCGCCGGCGTCGACGACGTGCACGCCCTGGCCGCCCACCTGGGCGTCCGCGTGTCGCAGATCGCCGCCGAGCCGCGGCTCGAACGCGCCGTCGCCTGAGTGCCGCCACGCTTCCAGGCGATGTCGGACCCCTCCGGCACACTGAGCACATGGATGCCATCGCCCTGATCCTCGCGGTCCTCGCCCTCGCCATGGGAGCCGCCGCCGGGTGGTTCCTGGGCACCGCCCGGGCCACCTCCCGCGCCGCCGCCGAGCGCGTCGATCTGGCCGCGCGCGTCGCGGCCGCCGACGCCGCCCGTGCGGGGGTCCAGGCCCAGCTCGACCACCAGAGCACGCTCTACCGCGACCTGGTCGCGCAGACGCGCGCAGACCAGGCTGCGCGCGAGGAGCGCGACCGGCGCGAGCAGACCGTTCTGCGCGCCCTCGACCCGGTGCGCGAAACGCTCGACGCGATGCAGCGCAAGGTCGACGGCCTCGAGCGCGATCGCGTCGAGCAGTACTCGGCGCTCGGCGAACAGCTGCGGCTCTCGCGCGAAGCCGACGAAGCGTTGCGATCGACGACCGAGGCTCTGGCCTCCGCGATGCGCTCCGGCAGCACGCGCGGCGTGTGGGGAGAGACGCAGCTTCGCCGCGTGGTCGAGGCCGCAGGCCTCACGCGCTACGTCGACTTCGACCTGCAGTCCTCGATCGCCTCCGACGCGGGCGCGGGGCGGCCCGACATGGTCGTCCGCCTCCCCGGCGGGAAGGCGCTAGCGGTGGATGCCAAGGTCCCCCTCGACGCGTTCCTGCAGGCCAGCGCGATCCCGGTGACCGCCACGGGCGACGACGGCGCACGACGTTCCGCCCTCATGACCAAGCACACCAAGGCGGTGCGCGCCCACGTCGACGCGCTCGCCCGCAAGACGTACTGGGCAGGGCTGACCAGCAGCCCCGAGTTCGTCATCTGCTTCCTGCCCAGCGAGTCGCTGCTGTCGGCGGCCCTGGACGACGACCCCACCCTGCTGGAGTACGCCTTCGCCCGACGAGTGGCCCTCGCCTCGCCGGTGAACCTGTGGGCGGTGCTCAAGACGGTCGCCTTCACCTGGACCCAACAGGACGTGTCCGACGAGGCCCGCACGCTCTTCGCCCTCGGCACCGAGCTGTACGACCGGATCGGCGTCCTCGCCGGGCACGCGGGCGACCTGCGACGCGCGCTGGAGCGCACAGTCGACAGCTACAACAAGTTCGCCGGCTCGCTCGAGTCACGGGTGCTCGTCTCGGCGCGGAAGTTCCCCGGCATCGACGAGACCAAGTTGGATGCCGTCACGGCTCCCGCCGCGCTCGAGTCCGCACCGCGGCGCTGGACCGCCCCCGAACTCCTCGAGATCGAGGACGAGAGCACGCCCGCGAGCGACGATGCCACCGCCGACGGAATCGCGTACGCCGATCTCGGCGAGGTGCGCACACGCGCCGGGCTCGCTCAGGACGACTGAGCGGGAACGATCAAGACCCGCCGGGCACCCAGCTGAGCAGACTGACCACGGCGGCGGAGACGGCGACGAAGGCCCCCACCATCCACCAGGCACTGATCTCGTGACCCTCGGCGCGGCGCTTGCGCAGCAGAACGTCGGGACGACGCGCGGGGTCGACGGCGCTGGCGATCACCGCCTGCGCACCTGTCTGAGGCGCGGTCGAGTTCGTCGTAGCTGCCATGAAACGATCCCCCTTCGGGTCTCGGAAGAACACAGCGTCGCCGTTGACACTGCTGACGATTCTGCCAGAGGGCCCTGTGAGAACGAGTCACGCTTGCGCAACGACACGCCCGGCTGTACCTGCATGCGCGGGACAGCTCCGGCGCGCCTCCGCTCCGCCGCACCGCCGCGCACCGCTGCCGCGCCGCACCTGTGCCGCGCCGCACCTGTGCCGCGAAACAGCAACGGAATGACATCCCCACTGCGCCCTGCAGTGGAGTTGTCAGTCAGATGCAGTCTCGCGGCCCCGGCCGCCCGACGTCAGCGCGTCAGAGCCACTTCGACGTCAGGTGCTCCGACGAGATCCGGCGCAGCGTGCCCGACGCACCGCGGAGCACGACGCTTTCGGTGTAGATGAAGTCGCCGTCGCGGCGCACGCCCTGCACGAGCTGACCATCGGTGACGCCCGTGGCGACGAAGATCGTGTTCTTCCCCGTCACGAGACCGTCGGCCTCGTAGACCTCACCGTCGACCTTGAGGCCCGCGTCGCGGCCCTTCTCCTTCTCATCGTCATCGCGCGGCGCGAGCACACCCTGGATGTGCCCGCCCAGCGCCTTGATCGCGCAGGCGGTGACGATGCCTTCCGGGCTCCCACCGATGCCGACGCACATGTCGGTGCGGGCGTTGTGACGCGCGGCGTTGATGCCGCCGGCGACGTCGCCGTCGCTCATCAGGCGGGTTCCGGCACCGGCTTCGCGGATGTCGGCGATCAGCTGCTCGTGACGCGGGCGGTTCAGCACCGAGACCACGATCTCGTCCACGGGCTTGCCCAGCGCCTTCGCCAGCAGCCGGATGTTCTCGCCGATCGGGAGGCGGATGTCGACGACGCCCACGCCCGCGGGACCGGTGACGAGCTTGTCCATGTAGAACACGCTCGACGCTTCCAGCATCGTCCCGTGGTCCGAGACCGCGATGACCGACAGGGCATTCTGGCGCCCCGCCGCGGTCAGCGAGGTTCCGTCGATCGGGTCGACCGCGACGTCGCACCGCGGCCCCTTGCCGTTCCCGACCCGCTCGCCGTTGTAGAGCATCGGGGCGTTGTCCTTCTCGCCCTCGCCGATGACGATCGTGCCGTCGAAGTTCACCGTGCTGAAGAACGCGCGCATCGCGTCGACCGCCGCGCCGTCGGCGGCCTCCTTTGCTCCGCGACCGATGAACGGAACGGCTCGGATGGCCGCCGCCTCGGTGGCCCTCACCAGCTCGAGAGCCAGGTTCCGATCGGGATGCAGAGGACTCATGTCGGACGTCAGGCTCACCATGTGGCCCACTGTAGCCAGCCTTGTCGTGACAATCGGTGGTTTTCACCGTCTCGCGGATGAAGGAATCGCGATTCTTAACGGCAGAGGAGAACGGGCAGGTTCCTCGCCCGCCGACCCCGTCACGATCGACCGCCTTCGCTAGAGTGACGGTTGTCCCCGTCACGACCAAGGAGTCTCTCCATGCCCGTCGCCACCCCTGAGCAGTACGCCGAGATGCTGGACCGCGCCAAGGCCGGCAGCTTCGCGTACCCCGCGATCAACGTCTCGAGCTCGCAGACCATCAACTCCGTGCTCCAGGGCCTGACCGAGGCCGGCTCGGACGGCATCCTGCAGGTCACCACCGGCGGCGCCGACTACTTCGCCGGCCACACCGTCAAGGCCCGCGCGACCGGCGCGCTCGCGTTCGCGAAGTACGTGACCGAGGTCGCCAAGAACTATCCCGTAACGGTCGCGCTGCACACCGACCACTGCCCGAAGGACGCGCTGCCCGGCTTCGTGATCCCCCTCCTCGAGGCATCCGAGGAAGAGGTCAAGGCCGGCCGCAACCCGATCTTCCAGTCGCACATGTGGGACGGTTCGGCCGTGCCCCTCGACGAGAACATCGACATCGCCGCCGAGCTCCTCCCCCGCCTGAAGAACATCAACGCGATCCTCGAGATCGAGGTCGGCGTGGTCGGCGGCGAAGAGGACGGCGTCGCGCACGAAGGCTCCAACGAGGCGCTGTACACCACCGTCGCGGACGTCACGAAGGCCGTCGAGCGTCTGGGCCTCGGCGAGAACGGCCGCTACATCTCGGCCCTCACCTTCGGCAACGTGCACGGCGTGTACAAGCCCGGTGGCGTGAAGCTGCGCCCCGAGCTGCTCGGTGAGATCCAGGAGGGCATCGCCGCGAAGTTCGGCACCGGCCCCAAGCCCCTCGACCTCGTCTTCCACGGCGGCAGCGGCTCCACCGACGAGGAGATCGCCCTGGCCGTCTCCAACGGCGTCGTCAAGATGAACATCGACACCGACACGCAGTACGCCTTCACCCGGTCGATCGCGGGCTACATGTTCTCGAACTACGAGGGCGTGCTGAAGATCGACGGCGAGGTCGGCAACAAGAAGCAGTACGACCCGCGCGCGTGGGGCAAGGTCGCGGAGTCGGCCATGGCCGTGCGCGTCGTCGAGGCGACGAAGCAGCTCGGATCGTTCGGCAAATCGCAGGGCTGACCCGAAGACTCCCCCACGAACGCCCCGGCTCCGGCCGGGGCGTTCGTGCGTTCCCACCCTTCGCTGACTTCGGGGAGATGTCCGGGGAGCGAGGCACGGGGCGAACGTTCGCCCGAAGTCAGCGATGACGACGCCGCGAGGACGGCTGACCTACGAGCGGTACAGCTCCAGCACGGTGGGGGCGTCCGACGGCGACGACACGATCTCGACGGGGTCGCCGGCGCGGACGTCGCCCGCACGTCGGACGCGGAGGTAGGCACCGAGCCGCCCCTCATCCGAGAAGCGCTTGACCCACCCGCGGCCCGCCGAGCCGCCGACCCAGCGGGCGAAGGTCGCGCACGGGGTCCGCGGCATCGTCACCTCGAGCTGGACGGTGTCACCGATCCGCCAGACCTCGCCGATCCGCGCGCCGTTGACGTCGACGCCGTCGAGCCGCAGGTTCTCACCGAACCAGCCGGGGGCGAGCTCGCGTCCGAGCTGCTGCTCCCAGAACTCGGCGTCGTCCTGCGCGTACGCGTAGACGGCCTTGTCGGGGCCGCCGTGGTGCTTGCGACTCGCCTGCACGTCGGCGCGGACACCCAGCGGACCGATGCGCACGGCCCCGTCGAGCGCGCGCTTGTCGATGGCGGTGACGCCGACCGAGCCGGAGTCGGGGCGGAGGGCGTGGACGGCGCAGACGGCGACGAGGCTCGGCATCCCTCGATGCTACGGGCTGTCGAACACCCGTCGCATGACCACGCGATCCCCGTCCACCGTCCTGATCTCGATGGAGTCGATCCGGGATGCCGCCACGTCGGTGCCCGCGCTCAGCTCGGTGGTCGAGCCGGGGCCGGCGCGCCACGTGGAGAGCAACGTCGTGGCTCCCGAGTCGTCCGTGACGGCCAGGGCGTAGGGCCAGCCGCCGGGCGGAGCGTCGAGGACCTGGCCGGTGTACTGGCAGACGAGATCGATCCGGGTGCCCCACTCGACGGGCGTGAGTTTCACCGAGGCCTCCAGCGGCGCGCCCGCCACATCGTCCAAGGCGTAGACGGTGCCGCCACCGTCGGTCGGGGTGCTCGTGAGAGCCAGGACGCTCGGCACCGCGATGACCAGCAGGGCCGCGGCGGCTGCACCCGCCCACAGGGCGACCGCGCGGCGGCGCCGATTCCGCGCGGTGCGCACGACCCGTCCCCGAAGATCGGGATCAGGGGCGGTGGGCGCCGCCCGGAGCTGCGGATCGTCTCCGTCGATCGCGCGAGCACGCTCGGGCGACAGCCGCGAGAGGAGCCCGGCCGTGGGTGCGAGCTCGGCGACGGCGGCCCGGCAGAGCGCGCACTCGTCGAGGTGGCGCTCGTACTCGCCGCGGTCGGCGGCCGACAGCGCACCCAGCACGTACGCGCCGTCCCATTCGGCGAATCTCTCGTGGTCGGCGGTCATCGCGTCACCCCCCTCTCCTGCAGGGCGAGCCGGAGCGCGCGCACGGCGTAGTGCAGACGCGACTTCACGGTGCCCGCCGGGATCCCCAGTTCTTCCGCCGCTTGCGCGACGCTCCGACCCCCGTAGTAGGCCGACACGATGACCGCGCGGTGATCGGCCGTCAGGGTGGCCAGGGCCTCCTCGACGAGCAGCGCGTCGAACATGGCATCCGTGTGATCCCCGCCCGCGGTCTCGGGCAGTTCGTCGACCGGCTGCTCATGGCGCCGCCGCGCACTGCGCGCCTCGTCGATGACGATGTTGCGGGCGACGGTGAACATCCAGGACCGCAACGTCGAGGGGTCGTCCGCCATGACGCGCGGCGTCCGCCACGCGCGCAGCAGGGTCTCCTGGACGACGTCGTCGGCTCCCGCGTGGTCGCCCGTGAGGCTCACGACGTAGCGCCAGACGGGTGCGGCGTGCGCGTCGTACAGCGCGGTCAGCTGCGCGTGATCGTCTCGCATCGCGGCATCCCTCCTGTCCTCCTCACGGGAACACGGGATGCCGGGCCCCGCGGTTCAGTTCGCGAACGAGCCGGTGAGGGCCGACAGGAACGCCGGGTCCGCGGTGAGCGCGATGGTGATGCACACGCCGGCGACGAGGGTCGTCGCCACGAAGCCGACGAGCGGCACCCAGAACGCGATCCGCCCGCGACGCAGTCTCCGCCAGGTGAGCCAGGCCGTGAGCAGATAGCCGACCGCGTACACGACGGATGCCACGGCGCCCCACACGTACCCGGTCGACAGCGCCGTGTACGTGGCATCCACGCCCAGGATCTGCGCGGCGCGCTCGGCGTAGCCGGGGAAATCGAGCAGCTGCACGATCGTGGAGATCACCGAGATGAGGCCGTAGACGAGGAGGACGAACGTCGCGACCCGGTCGGCGAGCGGACCGCGGGCGCGCGCGGCGGCCGGAGTCTCGTCGACGTTGGGCTCGGGCGCAGGGGCGACTCCCGCCTCGAGCGCCTCGGTCACCTCGGGGCGCTGGATGCGCGCGCGCTGCTCCTCGGGCGAGGCGTACTCGCCGTACTGCGGGCGTGGACGGGAATCGCCGCTCACGCGCGACCCCGGCCGCCGAGGGCGCGCTGGTCGCGCTTGCCCGACGAGTCCTGACGCAGCTCCTTGGGGAGCGAGAACATCAGGTCCTCCTCCGCGGTGCGCACCTCTTCGACATCGCGGTAGCCGGCACCGGCGAGCTCCTCGAGCACCTCCGTGACGAGCACCTCCGGCACCGACGCGCCGCTGGTCACACCGACGGTCTCGACGCCCTCGAGCCACTCCTGACGCACCTCGTCGACGTAGTCGACGCGGTAGGCGGCCTTGGCGCCGTGCTCCAGCGCGACCTCCACGAGGCGCACGCTGTTCGACGAGTTCGCCGAGCCGACGACGATCACGAGGTCGGCGCCGCGCGCGACCTTCTTGATCGCGACCTGACGGTTCTGGGTGGCGTAGCAGATGTCGTCGGACGGCGGATCCTGCAGCTCGGGGAACCGCAGGCGCAGGCGCCGGACGGTCTCCATCGTCTCGTCGACGGACAGCGTGGTCTGCGAGAGCCACACGACCTTCGACGGGTCGCGCACCTCGACGGTGTCGGCGTGCTCCGGGGAGTTGACCACGGTGACGTGCTCGGGCGCCTCGCCCGCCGTGCCCTCGACCTCTTCGTGTCCCTCGTGGCCGATGAGCAGGATCTCGAAGTCGTCGCGCGCGAAGCGCACGGCCTCGCGGTGCACCTTGGTCACGAGCGGGCAGGTCGCGTCGATCGCCTGCAGGTGCCGATCGGATGCCGCCGACACCACGGCCGGCGAGACCCCGTGCGCGCTGAAGACGACGTGCGAGCCCTCGGGCACCTCGTCGACCTCCTCGACGAAGATCGCGCCCTTCTTCTCCAGCTCGGTCACGACGTGGATGTTGTGCACGATCTGCTTGCGCACGTAGACCGGCGCGCCGTAGCGCTCGAGGGCCTTCTCGACCGCGATGACGGCGCGGTCGACACCGGCGCAGTACCCGCGCGGTGCGGCCAGCAGCACCTTCTTCTGTCCGTGGACGGGGATATCCTGGAGCCGCCCGCGTCGACCCGGGATCCGGGGAACGGGCAGGTGGACGGCAGGTGTGCTCACCCCTCGATTCTACGGGGGCGCCCCTGGACGACGGCCGAACCGCCCACCACCGACCCCCACGAGAGAGCATGACCTCCTTCCGACCCGAAGCCGTCGAGGGCCAGGCGCCCCCGGCCGACTCCGTGCACCCGCGCGATTCCCGCACCGACACCCCGACGTCGGTGTCGCGCCTGAACGACACGATCCGCGGCTTCATCGAGCGCTGGGGGTCGGTCTGGGTCGAGGGCGAGATCACCTCGTTCAACCGGCGGGGCGGCAACGTCTTCGGGCGCCTGAAGGATCTCGGAACCGACTCGACCGTCGCTTTCCGCATCTGGTCGAGCACGCTCGCGCGGTTGCCGAAGGATCTGCAGGTCGGCGACCACGTCGTCGCGTGCGTCAAGGCCGACTACTTCCCCCGGACCGGCGACTTCTCGTTCTCGGTGTCGGCGATGCGCCATGTGGGCCTCGGCGAGCAGCTCGAGCGTCTGGAGCGGCTGCGCGTGCAGTTGCGGTCCGAGGGACTGTTCGACCCCGCGCGCAAGAAGAAGCTGCCCTTCCTCCCCCACTGCATCGGACTCATCACGGGCGAGAACTCGGATGCCGAGAAGGACGTGCACCGCAACGCCGAGCTGCGCTGGCCGCAGGTGCGGTTCCGCACGCGGTACGCCGCGGTGCAGGGCGACCGCTGCGTCCCCGAGACGCTGGCGGCACTGAAGGCGCTGGATGCCGACCCCGACGTCGACGTCATCGTGATCGCCCGCGGCGGCGGGGATCCGCAGACGCTCCTCGGCTTCAGCGATGAGCGACTCGTGCGCGCGGTGGCCGCGGCATCCACCCCGATCGTCAGCGCCATCGGCCACGAGAACGACCGTCCGCTGCTGGACGACGTCGCCGACGTGCGCGCCTCCACCCCGACCGACGCCGCCAAGCGCGTGGTGCCCGACGTCAGCGAGCAGCGTGCGCTTGTCGCGCAGCTGCGGGCGCGCCTGACGAGCCGACTCACGCAGCGCGTGCTCCACGACATCGCGCAGCTCGAGCAGCTGCGTTCGCGTCCGGTGTTGCGGACGCCCCACTCGATGCTCACCTCCCGCGCGCAGGACATCTGGATGCTCGCGACTCGCGGGCGCGACGTCGTCGACCGCCGACTGCAGGGCGAGGAGCGGCGGACGCGGGAACTCCGGGCTTCGCTGCGCGCTCTCTCACCGGAAGCCACCCTGGCGCGCGGATACGCGATCGCGCAGGTCGAGGGTGGTGGGATCGTGCGCGACGCGACGCAGGCACCCGCGGGCTCTCGCGTCGTGGTGACCGTCGCCGAGGGCGCGTTCGGCGCCTCCTCCACCGGCCCGGTCGACGGCGCCGAGTCCCCGGCGGACGGCGGCACCTCCGCCGGTCGCGCCTAAGATGGATGCCATGACCGCGACGCCTTCCGGCCCCTCCGCCGACGTGGCGTCTCTGTCGTTCGAGCAGGCTCGGGACGAGCTCGTCCGTGTGGTCGCCGAGCTCGAGCAGGGTGCGCCCACGCTGGAGGAGTCGCTGGCCCTCTGGGAACGCGGCGAGCAGCTCTCGGCCCGCTGTGAAGAATGGCTGCTCGGCGCCAAGCGACGGCTCGACGCCGCGCGCGACGAGGGTGAGGAGTCCTGATGGCCCGCATCGTCGCCGAGCTCGGTCGCCCCGAGACGCCCGAGGAGACAGCGGCCCGTAAGGCCGAGTCGTCGCGCCGTTACCGCTCCAGCAAGACCTTCCGCAACCTCGTCGCCGCGCTCCTCGTCACCGTGGCCGTCGTCCTCGTCGTGGTCGCGGCGGTTCCGCGCGGCGAGCCCGCCCCCCGTCCGGAGCCCGACGTCGTGGCCCTCGCCGCCGACCTGTCCCGCGAGATCGGTCGCCCCGCCCTGTCGCCGTCGCTCCCCGACGGCTGGCGCGTGAACCAGGCGACGACCGAGGGTCAGGGCGGCACCGAGGCGTGGACGATGGTCTACGTCCGCTCCGGCGAGTCCGGGTTCGTGCGCGTCGCGCAGGGCCTGGACACCGGCGAGGAGTGGGTCGCCCAGATCCTGGGCGGAGCGCGCAGCACCGAGACCGTGGCGATCGACGGCATCGACTGGAACGTCTACCGGCCCAGCGACCCCGAACGTGCCGGCAACATCACCTACGCGCTGTCGACCCCCGCCGGGCCCGATCAGGTACTGATCTACGGCGACGCCAGCCCCGAGACGACCGCGACCGCCGCGGCATCCGTCACCGCCCAGGTTCGAGAACTGAGAGAGACCCCGTGAGCGAGCGCATCACCCCCCGTGCCGTGTGGACCCAGATGCTCGAGGGCAACCGCCGCTTCGTGTCGGGCGAACCCGCGCACCCGCGCCAGGACGTCGAACGTCGCGCGGAACTCGCGAGCTCGCAGCACCCCACGGCCGCTCTCTTCGGCTGCTCCGACTCGCGCCTCGCGGCCGAGATCATCTTCGACCAGGGCCTGGGCGACCTGTTCGTCGTCCGCAACGCCGGCCAGGTCATCTCCGACTCGGTGATCGGCAGCCTCGAGTACGCCGTCGGCGTGCTGGAGGTCCCGCTCATCGTGGTGCTCGCGCACGACGCGTGCGGTGCCGTGGGGGCCGCGATCGACAGCACCGGCATCGACGCCCCGACCCTCCCTCCCTACATCTGGCGCCAGATCGCCCCGATCGTCCCGGCCGTGCGTCGGGTGCAGCGCGAAGAGGCCGCCGCCGGCCGCGCGGCCGACCGCATCGACGCCGAGCTGGTGGGTCGAGAGCACCTGCGCCACACCGTCGCCGATCTGCTGCGCGCCTCCGAGCTCATCGCCGAGGCCGTCGCCGAAGGTCGGGTCGCGGTCGTGGGCGCCAACTACCGACTCGACGACGGGGAAGCCGTCCCCGTCGTGAGCGTGGGCGACGTGGACGACTCCCGCGCCGCCTGACACCGCACGAAACGATCTGGAGGAACGACGACGTGACCGACATCGAGTACCGCATCGAACACGACACCATGGGTGAGGTGCGGGTGCCCAAGGACGCCCTCTACGCCGCGCAGACGCAGCGCGCGGTCGAGAACTTCCCCATCTCGGGTTCGGGGCTGGAGTCGACGCAGATCGCCGCGCTCGCCCGCATCAAGAAGGCGGCGGCGCTGGCGAACAAAGAGCTCGGGACGCTCGACCCGCGCGTCGCGGACGCCATCGCCCAGGCCGCCGACGAGGTCATCACCGGCGCGTACGACGCGCACTTCCCGGTCGACACGTACCAGACCGGGAGCGGCACCTCGTCGAACATGAACATGAACGAGGTCCTGGCGACCCTCGCCACCCGGATCCTCGGCGACACCGTCCACCCCAACGACCACGTCAACGCCTCGCAGTCCTCGAACGACGTCTTCCCCACCTCGGTGCACATCGCGGTCACACAGGCCCTCATCGACGACCTCATCCCGGCGCTCGACCACCTGTCCGTCGCGCTCGAGGCCAAGGCCGAGGCGTGGAAGGGCATCGTCAAGTCCGGTCGCACCCACCTCATGGATGCCACCCCGGTCACGCTCGGCCAGGAGTTCGGCGGCTACGCCCGCCAGATGCGCCTCGGCATCGAGCGCGTGCAGGCCGTCCTCCCCCGCGTCGGCGAGGTGCCCCTCGGCGGAACGGCCGTCGGCACCGGGATCAACACGCCGCTGGGCTTCCCGCAGAAGGTCATCGAGCTGCTCGCCGCCGAGACCGAGCTCCCCATCACCGAGGCCAAGGACCACTTCGAGGCGCAGGCGAACCGTGACGGTCTCGTCGAGGCATCCGGTGCCCTGCGCACCATCGCGGTGTCGCTGACCAAGATCAACAACGACATCCGCTGGATGGGGTCGGGGCCGAACACGGGCCTCGGAGAGCTGCACATCCCCGACCTGCAGCCCGGTTCCTCGATCATGCCCGGCAAGGTCAACCCGGTCGTCCCCGAGGCCACGCTGATGGTGTGCGCACGGGTCATCGGCAACGACGCCACCGTCGCCTGGGCGGGCGCGTCGGGTTCGTTCGAGCTCAACGTCGCGATCCCCGTGATGGGCACGGCGCTGCTGGAGTCCATCCGCCTGCTGTCCAACGCCATGCGCGTGCTCGCCGACAAGACGATCGACGGCCTCGAGGCCAACGTCGCCCGCGCCGAGGCGTTCGCCGGGATGTCCCCGTCGATCGTCACGCCCCTGAACAAGGTCATCGGGTACGAGGCCGCGGCGAAGATCGCGAAGCACTCGGTGGCCAAGGGCATCACGGTCCGCGAAGCCGTCATCGACCTCGGCTACGTGGAGCGCGGCGAGATCACCGAAGAGGTGCTCGACGCCAAGCTCGACCTGCTGTCGATGACCCACCCGGGCTGAGCCGGATCGCGACGACGCCGGGGAACGCCATAATCAGAGGATGATCCGCCGCACGAGACCCTTCTCGGCACGCGTGCGGCTCCTCGCGGCGATCCTCGGCGTCGTGCTGCTCGGCCTCATCATCGCCGGCGGCATCACGTTCTTCGTGCAGAGCGAGCGCGTGCTCGCCAACGCCCAGCGACAGCTCGACGGCTTCGTCTCGACCGTGTCCGCCGGCGGACAGGACGCCGCCGACCTGGTCGCGGCCGCCGTGCCCGGCCGCACGGACGGCACGCTGGCCCTGCGCGGAACCGCGGTCCTCGCCTCGACCCCGGCCCCGCCGGGCCTCCCGCTCGCCGACGACGTGGACTTCCTCGCCGAGCTGCGTGCCGCGCTGGATCGCGGCGAGATGCGCGGGCGCCTGGACACGGGCGTCGGCCCGGTCCTCTACGCCGCGGTGGCCGACGAGGATGCCGCGATCGTGCAGGCCATCTCGATCGACCAGCGCATGGAGCTGGTGACCCTGTCGACCCTCACATACGCGATCGCGGGGGCGGGCGTGCTCCTCGCCGTCGGAGTAGCCGGTTGGTTCGTCACGGGCCGCCTGTTCTCGCCGCTGCGGAAGCTCCGCGACACGACCGACGCGATCACGATCGCCGATCTCGGGGTGCGCGTCTCGAGTGAAGGCAACGACGAGATCGCCGACCTGACGGCCTCCGTGAACTCGATGCTCGATCGCCTGGCGATGTCGGTCGCCGCCCAGCGGCAGCTCCTCGACGACGTGCGGCACGAGCTGAAGACGCCGATCACGATCGTCCGCGGCCACCTCGAGACGATGAACCCCGCCGATCCCGAGGACGTCGTCGAGACCCGCGACCTCGGAATCTCCGAGCTCGACCGGCTCTCGCGCCTCGTCGACGACATCGACGCCCTCGCCGACGTCGAAGCCGGTTCGCTGTCGGCGGGAGTCGTCGACGTGAGCGCGCTCACCGACCGCGTCGGCGAACTCGTCGCGGCCATCCCCGAACACACCTGGACGATCGAAGCACGCGGCCGCGGCCGGATCGTCGGCGACCACGACCGTCTCGTCCAAGCGTGGTTGCAGCTCGCCGACAACGCCGCGAAGTACACCCCGGCCGGAAGCCCCATCGAGATCGGCAGCTCCGACGACGGTGTGGTCGCGAAACTGTGGGTCCGCGACCACGGCCCCGGCATCCCTCCCGCCGCCCGTCATCGTGTGTTCCGCCGCTTCGACCGCGTCTCGACCCGACGCGGCGTCGACGGATCCGGGCTCGGCCTGTCGATCGTGGATGCCATCGTGAAGGCGCACGACGGACACTGCACCATCGCCGACACCCCCGGCGGCGGCGCGACCCTGACGATCCACGTGCCCCTGGGCGGAGCGCACACACCGACCCACCTTCCGACGCCCGTCCGTGCCGGCGACGTCGTCCAGCAAAGAGAGGCCACCGGATGACCCGCATCCTCATCGCCGAAGACGAGGAGCGCATCTCTGCGTTCGTGGCCAAGGGTCTGGAGGCCGCCGGCTACCAGACCCTCATCGTCGAGGACGGAGCCGAGGCTCTCGACACCGCGCTCACCGGCGAGGTGGACCTCGTCCTGCTGGACGTGGGGTTGCCGACGATGGACGGCTTCGAGGTGCTGCGGAGCCTGCGCGGGCAAGGGTCGTCGATCCCGGTCATCATGCTCACGGCCCGCACCAGCACCCGCGACACCGTCGACGGACTCGACGCCGGCGCGAACGACTACGTCGCCAAGCCGTTCAAGTTCGACGAGCTGCTCGCCCGCGTCCGTTCGCGCCTGCGCGAGCCGGTGTCGCTCGGGTCGATCACGATCGCGCACGGCGACGTGTCACTCGACGTCCTCACCCGCCGCGCCGCGATCGGCGCGCGGGAGATCGATCTCAGCGCGCGCGAGTTCGCCCTCGCCGAGGAGTTCCTCCGTCACGCCGGGCAGGTGTTGAGTCGGGAACAGTTGCTCAGCCGGGTCTGGGGGCTGGACTTCGATCCCGGCTCCAACGTGGTGGACGTCTACGTCCGATATCTGCGCGCCAAGTTCGGCGCGGCGCGCATCGCCACAGTGCGCGGTGCCGGTTATCGATGGCAATAGACCCCCGAAAACCCAAAAGCCCCCGGTTGGGGGGAAACCGGGGGTATGGGGATGCGGTCCACGGCGGTCTTCCGACGTACCCGAAACGTCGGTGACCTGCACGGCGAACCGTTCTCTTTTCATTTATGGGGGGAACCGCCGAGGCGGTGACGAGGTCTCCCTCGCCATTGACACAACTCTGTCGGTTCCCCGTGAGAATGCGAGGAGGTGCAGATGAGAAAGCTCTCATCTCGCCGGCCCCACAGCAGAGGGGCCGGGATGCGTGGCATCCCGGCCCCTCCGTACGCGATCTCTAGGAGAGCTCTCCGGCCTCCAGCAGCTCGGTGACGAGCGCGGCGATGGCGGACCGCTCCGACCGGGTCAGCGTGACGTGGCCGAAGAGCGCGTGGCCCTTGAGCGTTTCGATGACCGAGGCGACACCGTCGTGGCGGCCGACCCGCAGGTTGTCGCGCTGCCCGACGTCGTGGGTGAGCACGACGCGCGAGTTCTGGCCGATGCGGCTCAGCACCGTCAGCAGGACGTTGCGTTCGAGCGACTGCGCCTCGTCGACGATCACGAACGCGTCATGCAGCGAGCGACCGCGGATGTGGGTGAGGGGCAGAACCTCGAGCATGCCGCGCGCCAGCACCTCTTCGAGTACGTTCCCCGACACCACCGAGCCCAGCGTGTCGAACACCGCCTGCCCCCACGGGCCCATCTTCTCGGCCTGGTCTCCGGGCAGGTAGCCCAGCTCCTGCCCGCCCACGGCGAACAGCGGACGGAAGACGATGATCTTCTTCTGCTGCTGACGCTCCAGCACCGCCTCGAGGGCCGCGCACAGCGCGAGTGCCGACTTGCCGGTCCCGGCGCGGCCTCCGAGCGAAACGATCCCCACCTCCGGGTCGAGCAGCAGGTCGATCGCGATCCGCTGCTCGGCCGAGCGTCCGTGCAGACCGAACGCGTCACGGTCGCCGCGGACGAGCCGGAACTCGCCGTCGCCGGTGACACGACCCAACGCCGAGCCCCGCTCCGAGTGGATGATGAGGCCCGTGTTGACCGGGAGGCCGCGGACGTCGTCGCTGGCGGCGACCTCCGATTCGTACAGGTCGCTGAGGTCGTCTCCCGAGACGTCGATCGAGGCGATCCCGGTCCAGCCCGAGTCCATCGCCTGCTCGGCGAGGTACTCCTCGGCGGAGAGGCCCAGCGACGATGCCTTGACGCGCATCGGCAGGTCCTTCGAGACCACCGTGACCTCGGCGCCGTCGCGCGCGATGTTCATCGCAACCGCGAGGATGCGACTGTCGTTGTCGCCCAGGCGCATGCCCGACGGGAGCACCGAGGGGTCGGTGTTGTTCAGCTCGACGCGGAGCGTGCCGTCGGTGCCCACCGGCACGGGGAAGTCGAGGCGGCCGTGCTCGATGCGCAACTCGTCGAGGTGGCGCAGCGCCTGCCGCGCGAAGTAGCCGATCTCGGGGTCGTGGCGCTTGCCCTCGAGCTCGGTGATCACCACGACCGGGATCACGACCGAATGCTCGGCGAAGCGGAAGAACGCCCGCGGGTCGCTCAACAGGACGGAGGTGTCCAGAACGTAGGTGCGCAGAGCCTGATCGGCTGAGGCATCCGGTTCCGAAACACTGCTGTCGACGACGTTCCGCTGGTCGTACGGTGCTCGTGCAGTCACAACCCACTCCCGACCCGGGTGTCTCACCCGGCTGTCACGAGTCGACCTGTGGGTCACGAGTCGCGATCCGAAGGCCGACTCGACCGGGCTCCGTGCCCGATGACCTCACCGTAAAGCCTTCCGCGGGCACGTGGGGTCGCGAACACGCCCGGAAAAATGACGAGTGCGTTAACGCTGACGCGCGGCTACTGGCCGAATCGGCGGTCGCGCGCGGAGAAGTCGCGGATCGCGCGAAGGAAGTCCACTTCGCGCAGGTCGGGACCGAGCGCCTCGACGAAATAGAACTCCGAGTGCGCCGACTGCCAGAGGAGGAAGTCGCTCAGACGCTGCTCCCCCGAGGTGCGGATGACGAGGTCGGGGTCGGCCTGGCCGCCGGTGTACAGGTGCTCGCCGATCTGCTCGGGAGTGAGGCTCGCCGCCAGCTCCTCGAGCGACCCGCCCCGCTGATCGTGTTTGGCGATGATGCTGCGCACCGCGTCGACGATCTCGCTGCGGCCGCCGTAGCCGACGGCGAGGTTGACGTGCAGACCGGTGTGCGAGCGGGTCCGGTCGGTGACCTCCCGCAGCACCTCGGCGAGGGCGGGGGGCAGATCGTCGGCCCGCCCCACGTGCTGCACACGCCAGTCGGGTTCGTGCGACAGTTCGCGGGCGAGCTCGGCGATGATCTCGATGAGGTCCTCCAGCTCGCGGGAGTCGCGCTTGCGGAGGTTGTCGTTGGACAACAGGTACAGCGAGACGACCTTGATGCCGAGGTCGTCGCACCACCGGAGGAACTCGTGCATCTTGGCCGCGCCGGCGCGGTGGCCGTGTGCGGCGCTGTCGAAGCCGAGCTGCCGCGCCCAGCGGCGATTGCCGTCGATCATCATCGCCACGTGATGCGGCACGGTCGCGGGCATCTGCCGGCGCAGGCGCTGGATGTACAGCCGGTAGAGGGGACCCCGCCCCTCGTTCCTCCACACGCGCGCCACCCGGCTACGCTACCGCGTCGACCTCCGCGCGGCACGGTTCGCCCGTCTCCGCGGCGAGCCGCCGTGGCCCGACCATGTGCCCGCGCGGGTATGCGGGCCGACGTAGGCTCGACGCGTGACGCCTTCCCCCACCGGTGACGGACCGGAGATGCCGCAGCTCCCCCTCCTCGAGGCGGGGGCCGTCGGTGCGCAGGCCGATCTGAAGCCCACCTGGCGCGGCTGGATCCACGCCGGCACGTTCCCCGTGGCCATCGCCGCCGGCATCGTCCTGATCAGCCTCGCGCAGGGTGCTCCGGCGAAATGGGCCTCCGCGGTCTTCATGGCGACGTCGATGCTGCTGTTCGGCAACTCGGCGCTGTACCACCGGTTCAACTGGAAGCCGAAGACGAGGGCGGTGCTCAAGCGCATCGACCACGCCAACATCCTGCTGCTCATCGCGGGGACGTACACGCCGTTGGCCGTCCTGGCGCTGGACACCCCGCAGACGATCCTGCTGCTGTCGATCGTCTGGGGCGGGGCGATCCTCGGGATCTTCTTCCGCGTGTTCTGGATCAACGCCCCGCGCTGGCTCTACGTGGCGCTCTATCTCGCCCTCGGCTGGGCGGCGGTGATGTACATCGTCGACCTGTTGAACGCGAACGTCGCGATGATGGTGCTCGTCGTCATCGGGGGACTGCTCTACACGGCGGGGGCCATCGTGTACGCGCTCAAGCGCCCCAACCCGTGGCCCGGCCACTTCGGCTTCCACGAGATCTTCCACGTGTGCACGGTCCTGGCGTTCCTCTGCCACTGGACGGCGTGCCTGCTGATCGCGATGCACCCCGCCTTCCACGGCGGATAGCGACGGATGCCGCTCCCCCGCGGCGCGGATCAGCTGCGGGGAGCGTCGCGGTCGATGTCTTCGTCGTCGGTCTCGCTGGCGGCTTCGGCCGCGCGGGCCTGCTCCTCGGCATCCAGTTCCGCGTTGACCTCTTCGCGATAGCGCCCGCGCCGGATGCGGCGCAGCATGTCCCACACGAGGAGGAAGACCGCGACGCCGATGAAGGCGACCGCCGCGAAGCCGAGCGGTCCCGGGGTCACGATCGACTCGTCGGGGGTCGTGGCGGGGGTGGGCGTGGCCGCGAGGGCCGCGAGCGCGGTGAGCATGGAGTCCTTCGGTCCGGGCGGGAGCGCGTAGCCTGGAAGTCCAGCCTAAAGCCCGGGGAGACCATGACGACGCAAGCCCAGCTCGACGACCGCTACGGCCGCACCCGGTCGCCGCGTCGGCGGATCGTGCTGTGGAGCGTCGTGGGCGTGGTCGCGGTGACTCTCACCGTCGCGCTCGGATGGACGACCGTGGCGAACAACCTGGCGTCCGTGACCTCCACCGACACCGGATTCGCGGTGACGGATGCCGAGCGCGTCACCATCTCGTTCCAGATCACGGCACCCGTGGGGCAGCCGGTCGCCTGCGCGATCGAGGCGCAGGACGAAGAGCACGGAACCGTCGGGTGGCGGGTCGTGGAGTACCCGGCATCCGAGGATCACACCCGAGCCTTCTCGGAGGAGATCCCGACTCTCGCGCTGGCGACGACGGGTTTTGTCAACTCCTGCTGGGTGCCGTAGTCTCGATCACCAAGACGCGCCCCGGCCCGAAGCCGGGGCGTTCGACATATCCCCCGGCGGTCGGCGGTTTCGCCCTGCCCGACTCCGGCCCGATCGACGAAGGAGACCACCGTGTCCACTGACGCTCAGGTGACGTTCCTCACCCAGGATGCCTACGACCGTCTCGCCAACGAGCTCGAGCACCTCTCGACCACGGGCCGCGAAGAGATCGCCAAGCGCATCGAGATCGCCCGGGAAGAGGGCGACCTGAAGGAGAACGGCGGCTACCACGCCGCCAAGGACGAGCAGGGCAAGCAGGAGGCACGCATCCGCACCCTCCAGGCGCTGCTGAAGAACGCCAAGGTCGGCGAGGCGCCCGAGAGCACGGGCGTCGTCGAGTCCGGCACGGTCGTCACCGCGATCATCGCCGGGGGCGAGGAGAAGTTCCTCCTCGGCAACCGTGAGATCGCCGCCGACTCCGAACTCGACGTGTACAGCGAGGCGTCGCCGCTGGGCGCCGCGATCCTCGGCCTCAAGGAGGGCGACAGCGGCTCGTACACCACGCCCAACGGCAAGCAGATCTCGGTCGAGATCGTGAAGGTCGAGACCTACTCGGGTCAGTGACCGCTACGCGCGAAGAGCCGCTCCCCCGTTCGGGGTGAGCGGCTCTTCGCGTCTCGCCCGGTGTCGCCGGGGCGGGGGCGTCAGTCCGGGACGACGGTGGCGAAGAAGCCGGCTTCCTCCAGCGTGCGGATGACGAGCGCCCGGTGTTCCGCCCCCCGTGTCTCCACGCTCAGCTGCAGGATGACCTCGCTGATCTGCAGGCCCTGTCCGTGCCGCGTGTGCAGCACCTCGATGACGTTGGCGCCGACCTGGGCGAGCAGCTCCGACACGCGGGCGAGCTGCCCGGGGCGGTCCGGGAGCGGGATGCGCAGCGACATGTAGCGACCGGATGCCGACAGCCCGTGGGCCACGACCCTCTGGAGGAGCAGGGGGTCGATGTTCCCGCCGGAGAGGATCGTCACGGTGGTCCCCGTCGCCTGGATCTTCCCGGCGAGGATCGCGGCCACCCCGACCGCGCCCGCGGGTTCGACGACCTGCTTCGCGCGCTCGAGCAGGACGAGCAGCGCCCGCGCGATGTCGTCCTCGGTGACGGTGACGACCTCGTCGACGAACTGCCGGATGAGCTCGAACGGCAGATCACCCGGACGCGCGACGGCGATTCCGTCGGCGATCGTCGGGGTCGTCGGCACCTGGATCGGATACCCCGCCGCGAGGGAGGTGGGATAGGCGGCGGAGTTCTCCGCCTGGACGCCAATGATCCGCACGCGGCGCCCCTCGGCGGCCGCCCGCGCCTTGACCGCGGCGGCCACGCCGGCGGCGAGACCGCCGCCGCCGATCCCGACGATGACGGTGTCCAGATCCGGCAGGTCTTCGACGAGCTCCAGGCCGAGCGTCCCCTGACCCACGACGATGTCGCGGTGATCGAACGGATGGATCAGCACCGCGCCCGTGCGTTCGGCGAACTCGGCCGCGAGGCGGAGAGGCGTCTCGACGGTCGCCCCCTCCAGGATCACCTCGGCGCCGTACCCGCGGGTCGCGAGGAGCTTGGGCACCGGCACGCCGAGCGGCATGAAGATCGTGGCCGTGATGCCGAGCTGCTGCGCCGCGAGGGCGACGCCCTGCGCGTGGTTGCCCGCGGATGCCGCGACGACGCCGCGAGCCCGTTCCTCGGCGGTGAGGCGCGACAGGCGGTACGTCGCTCCGCGGATCTTGAACGATCCGGTCCTCTGCAGATTCTCGAGCTTGAGGTGCACGGGCACGCCGAGCAGCTCGGTCAGGTGCAGCGACTCGTCGAGCGGGGTCCGCGTGATGATGCCGCGCAGGGTCTGCGCGGCATCCTCGAACTCGGCCAGGGTGGGCGTGTCGTTCATGATCTCCTTCCGCGTTCGCGGGGCACGGTCTGCCAGATGAGGTCGGCGGAGTCGACGGCGGAACCGCCGTCCCGCCACGCATGGCTGCTGAGGTACACCGAGACGACGTTGACGAACGCGGCGAGCGGCACCGCGAACAGCGCACCGGGGATGCCGCCGATCATCGCCCCGCCGGCGACGACGAGGACCACCGCCAGCGGGTGAACCTTCACGGCGGATCCCATGAGGATCGGCTGCAGCACGTGACTCTCGATCTGCTGAACGCCCAGCACGACGATGAGCATGAATAGCGCGATCAGCGGCCCGTTGTAGACCAGCGCGATGAAGACCGCGAGGGCCCCGGTCACCACGGCGCCGACGAACGGGATGAACGCGCCCAGGAACACCAGGACGCCGATCGGGATCGCGAGCGGCACACCGAGCAGGAACGCGCCCAGGCCGATGCCGATCGCGTCGATCGTGGCCACGAGCAGCTGCGTGCGGGCGTAGGTGATGACGGTGCGCCACCCGGCGCGCCCGGCGCCGTCGACCGCGGGGCGCGCGACGCGCGGGAACAGCCGCGTCGTCCAGCGCCAGATGCCGCCGCCGTCGGCCAGAAGGCAGAGCAGGATGAACAGCGTCAGCAGCAGCCCCGTGCCGACGTGGCCGATCGTCGTCCCGATCGCCAGCGCCCCCGTCCACAGCACCTCGGCCTGCTGCTGCAGGAACGTCCCCGCCTGGCGGAGCCCGTCGTCGATCTGCTGCGCCGACAGGTGCAGGGGCCCGTCGATGAGGTACTGGCGGAACTGGCCGATCGCTTCCACCGTGCGGTCGCGCACCGAGCCGAATTCTCGCGTGATCTGCCAGACCGCGAGCCACAGCAGCCCCGAGATCACGGCGATCGTCCCGAGCACCGTGACGACGATGGCGAGCCAGCGCGGCCACCGGTGCCGCAGGAGGAACGAGAACGCGGGCCACACGAGCGCGGTGATGAGGATCGCGACCAGCAACGGGATGACCAGGAGCTTCAGCTGGATGACCAGCCACACCACCACGCCGATGGCGGCCGCGATGACCAGCAGTCGCCACGAGTAAGCGGTGGCCTGGCGCAGCGCCGCGGGGACCGCCGGCGAGAGGTCGCTCGAGACGGTGCGCCGACGCAGGGCGTCGAAGAACGATCCGCGGTCCTCGGGATCGGTTCCGGTCATCCCGTCAGCCTACCGCCGCCCTCGCTCCGGGAACGCCCGGAATGTCGGCGGCCATGCCTACGCTGGAATGTATGACGACGACCCTTCGCCGCGCCGAGGCACGCCGCATCGCGCTCGCCGCCCAGGGCCTCGGACGCCCGCGTCCCGCGGTGGTCGGTACCCGCCAGATCACCTCGACGCTCCGGCGCATGCGGATCCTGCAGATCGACTCCGTCAACGTCTTCTCCCGCAGCCACTACATGCCGCTGTTCGCCCGCCTCGGGGCCTACGACACGGCTCTGCTCGATCGCCTGGCGTTCGCGCGCCGCCCGCGGTGGGTGGAGTCCTGGGCGCATGTGGCATCCCTCGTCGAGGTCGCCGACTGGCCGCTGCTGCAGTTCCGCCGCGACGCGGCGCGCGAGAAGTACGGCAACGACGACTGGGCGGAGGCCAACGCCGCACTGCTGGGCTGGCTGCGCGACGAGCTCGCGGCGCGGGGACCGCTCCGCCCCGCCGACATCGAACACGATGCACGCGCGGGGTCGCGCGGATCGTGGTGGGGATGGGACGACGTCAAGAACGGCCTCGAGCGATTGTGGCTCATGGGTGACGTCGCGATCGCGGGCCGTCGCGGGTTCGAGCGACGATACGCGCTGGCCTCCGACGTGCTGCCGCCCGAGGCCCTCGACTCCCCCGTCCCCCGGGCCGAGGCCATCCACGAGCTCGTCCGACGCGCCGCCGCCGCGTACGGCGTCGCGACCGCCGCCGACCTCGCGGACTACTGGCGCATCCGCGACCGCCCCGCCGTTCTCGGCGCCGTGCGCGACCTCGTCGACGCCGGCGAGCTCGAGCCCGTCGTCGTCGAGGGGTGGCAGGTCGCCGGTCGGCCCGCCAAGGCCTGGCTGCACCGGGATGCCGCCCGCCCCCGCCGCGTCGATGCGACGGCGGTCCTGACCCCGTTCGACCCCGTCGTGTGGTTCCGCGACCGCGCCGAGCGGCTGTTCGACTTCGACTACCGCATCGAGATCTACACCCCGGCCGAGAAGCGGCGCTTCGGCTACTACTCGCTGCCCGTGGTCGTCGGCGACGATGTGGTCGGACGCGTTGATCTCAAGGCCGACCGGGGCGCCTCCGCGCTGCGGGTGCAGTCGGCGTGGTGGGAGCACGGCGCCCCCGCGGATGCCGCCGAGCGGCTTGCCGCCGAACTGCGGACCGCCGCGGAATGGCAGGGGCTCGAGCGCGTGACCGTATCCCGGTGGGGCGACGCCGCCGACGCCCTCGCCGGAGCCCTGCGCGCCGAACGGCACGAGCACTCCCGGAACGACGCCGCCCCCTCACCCGTGACGGGCTGAGGGGGCGGCGGAGTCGGTGCCGTCAGAACTGGACGCGCGGCGGCTCGGAGATCGCGGCGCCGTCGACGACCTCGAAGAACTCCCGCGCCTGGAAGCCCAACTGGCGGGCGAAGAGGTTGTTGGGGAACACCTTGATCTTGGTGTTGAGCTCGCGCACACCGCCGTTGTAGAACCGGCGCGATGCCTGGATCTTGTCCTCGGTGTCGACGATCGACTGCTGCAGCTGCAGGAAGTTCTGGCTCGCCTGAAGCTGCGGATACGCCTCGGCGACGGCGAACAGCGACCGCAGCGCCTGCTGCATGTGGCCCTCGGCGACGCCCGCCTCCGCGGGGCTCTGCGCCGAGATCGTCTCGGCGCGGGCGCGCGTCACGTTCTCGAACACGGCCTTCTCGTGGGCCGCGTACCCCTTCACCGTCTCGATGAGGTTGGGGAGGAGATCGGCGCGACGCTTGAGCTGGACGGTGATGTCGCTCCACGCCTCGTCGACCCGGACGTTGAGGGAGACCAGGGCGTTGTACGTCGCCCACAGATAGATCCCCGCGATCGCCAGGATTGCGACGATCACGATGACGGGGACGAGCCACTCCCACATGTTCCGGTTCTCCGTTCGACGACTGCCGCACAATCCTAACGGCGGCGGCGGCGCGCACCAGGGGCCTGGGAACGACTCCCAGTCGATACGCATGCAACGCGATGAGCGATGCGCGCGCGGCGCCCCGACACGTACCCCCGGTGGGACTCGAACCCACACCTGGAGCGATTTTAAGTCGCCTGCCTCTGCCATTGGGCTACGGGGGCGGATGCCACGCTCCACCGTAGCGCGGAGGGTGACGGCATCCGGAAACGACGAGACCCCCGCACGCGACGTGCGGGGGTCTCGAGCGCGATCACTTGGCGGCGACGGCCTCGGGCTTCTTGTCGGCCGGGGCCGGCTCGGCCGCGGGCTGCGCCGGACGCGGGCGGGCGGCGAACTCCTCGAACGTGGCGCGCGGGTTCTGCACGGCCTCCAGCGACACCGTCTCGCGGCCGTGGAAGAAGTTCTGCACCCAGTCGCCGACGACGCGGAACTTGCGCTCCCACGTCGGCATGGCCAGGCCGTGGTAGCCACGGTGGGCGAACCACGCGAGGAGACCCGTGAGCGCGATCTTCCCGGACTGGAACGCACCGTTGTACAGACCGAGCCCGGCGACCGCGCCGAGGTTCTTGTGGAAGTACTGCTTGGGCTCCTCGCCGCGGAGGACCGCGACGATGTTCTTCGCCATGAGCTTGCCCTGACGCACCGCGTGCTGCGCGTTCGGGACGCAGAAGCCGCCCACGCCGCCACCCGAGAGGTCGGGGACGGCCGACACGTCTCCGGCGGCCCAGGCACCCTCGACGAACTCCTCGTCGGTGCCCACGCGCAGGTCGGGACGGGTGCGGATGCGACCGCGCTCCTCGACCGGCAGGTCGCTGCCGCGCACGACGGTCGGGTTGGCCATGACGCCGGCGGTCCAGATGATGAGGTCGGTGGGCAGCTGCTCACCGGTGGAGAGCTCGACGACGCCGTCGACGGCGCCCTTGACCTGCGTGTCGAGGTGCACGAACGCACCCTTCTTCGCCAGGTCGGCCAGCACCCACTCGCTCGTCTTCTGCGACACCTCGGGCATGATGCGGCCCATCGCCTCGATGAGGTGGAAGTGCGTGTCGTCGAAGGTCAGCGTCGGGTACTGCTTGAGCAGCGACGACGCGTACGCGCGCAGCTCGGCGAACACCTCGATGCCGGCGAAGCCACCGCCGACGACCACGACGGTCAGCAGACGGTCGCGCTCGGGACCGGCGGGAAGCACCGACGCCTTGTCGAAGTTCGAGGTGAGACGGTCGCGGATCGCGACGGCCTCTTCGATCGTCTTCAGACCGATCGCGTTCTCGGCGATGCCCGGGATCGGGAACGTGCGCGAGACGGCGCCGGCGGTGACGACGATCTGGTCGTACTCCCGCGTCCAGGTGTCGTCGCCCGCGATCGGCGTGATCGTGGCGGTCTTGGTGGCGTGCGAGATGCCGGTGACCTTGCCCGCGATGACGGTCGTGCGCTTCAGGTGGCGACGGAGACCGACGACGACATGGCGGGCCTCGATCTCACCGGCCGCGACCTCGGGGAGGAAGGGCTGGTACGTCATGTACGGCAGCGGGTCGACGAGAGTGACCTCGGCCTCGTTGCGGCCGAGGAGCTTCTCGAGCTTCCACGCAGTGTAGAAACCCGCGTAGCCTCCGCCGACGATGAGGATCTTGGGCACGGTGCTGGTCACGATGGAAGAGACTCCTGGTTTGTGGTGCGGCTCGGCTCGCGAGAAATGCGCGCCTTACGGATACGCCGGGCAGCAGCACTGACGCCGAGCGTGATCATTATAGCGGCGAGGGTCGCGCCCGCGAGCGGCAGCGTCCCGTAGAGCAGGCTGTCGCGGGTCGGCAGCAGCGGCGACGACGCGCGGGGCGCGGACTCCACCGGCGGGAGCGCCGGGATCTCCACCGGTGCGGACGTCGCTGCACCGGTGGGCGCGGGGGCGTTCGCCCGTCGGTAGAGCCGCACCCACTCGGCCAGGTCACCGAGCGGATTCGACGACACCGACGGCACCGAGACCGACGACACGGCGGCCGCGGCGTCGACGAGTCCGTATCCGTAGAGCGGGTCCTGACCCGACCCCGCGCCGGGGGCGGACTTGGCGGTGCGGATCAGCCGATTCAGCACGTTGTCGGCATCCAGGTCCGGATGTGCGGCGCGGACCAGCGCCGCAATGCCGGAGACGATGGGCGCAGCGCCGCTCGTCCCGTTCCACTGCACCAGCGAGCCGTCGGCGGACACCCCGAGCAGACGCTCGCTCGGCGCGGAGAGACCGATGGTGATGCCCTGGGTGGAGGCGTCGTTGCTGGCCGTGCCCGACGGGTCGACGCCGCCGACGGCGAGGACCCCGGGGATGGTCGCGGGCGCACCGACGCGCGAGGTGCCGCTCCCCCGGTTGCCGGCGGCCACGACCACGACCACGTCGTGATCGAACGCGTACTGGAACGCCTCATCCCAGCTCGGGTCCCAGTCCAGGGTGTTCGTGGTCAGCGACATGTTGATGACCGTCGCCCCCTGGTCGACGGCCCAGTGCATCGCGTCGACGATCTGTTCGGTGAACGACTTGGAGGTCACGGAGCCGAAGCCGACCGATATCGAGAGGAGCTCGGCATCCGGGGCGACGCCGATCATGCCCTTACCGTCGCCCGTGCCCCGCGACGCGGCGAGCGAGGCCACCCAACTGCCGTGGTTGGAATCGACCGCGCCGACCGGGGTGCGCCCGTCGGCGGCACCGACTCCCGAGACGTCGGTGCCGCCGACGACGGCACCGGAGAATTCGACCGGGCCGCGGGCGATACCGGTGTCGATGATCGCGATCTTCTGCCCCGCGCCGCGGGTGGTCTTCCACGCCTCCGTGATGCCGTACTGATCGAGCCAGTACTCCGACGCGCGGACGGGGTCGACGGAATCCTGGGGAGTCGGGGTGGTCGCCGCGCCCGTCAGCACCACGACGCCCACGACGACGGATGCCACGGCCGCGACGACGCGTCTCATCCGCCCGCCCCGGGAGTCTCGCACTCGCAGCGCTCCGGCGACCAGGTGCCGCGGGACAGGGCCAGGTCGCCGATGGGGTTCACGCCGGGACCCGCCGCCAGGGCGTGCCCCGCCAGGGCATGGAGGCACTTCACGCGCGTGGGCATCCCCCCGGCCGAGATCCCCGCGATCTCCTCGGGCTCGCCGTACACCGCGCGGTCGCGGAGGTACGCCTCGTGCGCCGCCCCGTAGGCGGCGCGGAGATCGTCGTCGGCGGCGAGCTCGTCGGAGAACTCCTTCATCACGTGACCCGCCTCGAGCACCGACATCGCCGCCGTGGCCGCGGGGTGCGTGAGGTAGTAGAACGTCGGGAAGGGGCTGCCGTCGTCGAGCCGCGGAGACGTGGCGACGACGGTCGGGTTGCCGCAGACGCACCGCGCCGCGATGCCGACGACTCCGCGCGGGACACGACCGAGCTGCGACTGCAGCACGTCGAGGTCGGCGTCGGATGCGGGGGGCAGGGGCGGGGTGCTCATCGCATCCAGGGTACCCGGCGGTGTCCGCGGCACCGATCGGGCGGTCCTCGCTCAGGGAGCCGGTGTCGACGCGGCGGGGTCGGGAACGCCGATGCTCGGAACCGCGACCTGCGCGGCGCCGGCCGAGGTCACCGACCGCACGAGCTGCGACATCCAGTCGGTCCGGGTCTGGTTGACCTCCTGCACGACGTCCTGCTGCTCCTGGGGGGCCGCCGATGCGGGCAGGTCGTCGTCGATGAGGTACACGACCTCGCCGGGCATCGTGTAGTACAGCCGTTCGCGCGCCTGAGTGGTGATGTACGCGGGATCCGACCATCGCTCGCGCTGCGACTGCAGGTCGGCGACCTCGCTCTCGCTGAGCGCGACGGCGCTGCGCAGGGCCTGGATCTGCTGGCGCTGGTCCATGTACGTGCCCACCGTCGGGACGAGCACGAAGGTGCCGAGCACCACGAGACCCAGCATGATGACGACGAACCCCGAGATGCGCAGGCCGCCGAGCCACTCGCGGACGTCGACGCGGCGCGCGGCCGGACGGGTCCGGGTCGGAACGGCGGGACGCGGGGTCGACTCCCGCGCGGCACGCGTACGCCGGCGCTTCGACACGGCAGGTGCCGGCGCCTCGTTCCGTCCGCGGGGGGACGGGAGCGTCGGTCGATCCACGACGTCTCCTTCCTCGCACCCGCGGCGCTGCCCGCGACGGCCGGTATCCGACTCTACGTCGCGGGACACCGTCGCTCGGATGACGCGCCGGGCTCACGGCATCCCCTCGGCCGGGCACCGCGAACGACGAAGGGGGGAGCCGATCGACTCCCCCCTTCTGGCGCGGGTGCGTTCAGCCCTTGAAGCGGGGGAACGCCGAGCGGCCGGCGAAGACGGCGGCGTCGCCGAGGTCCTCCTCGATGCGCAGCAGCTGGTTGTACTTGGCGACGCGCTCGCTGCGGGCCGGGGCACCGGTCTTGATCTGGCCGGCGTTCACGGCGACGGCGAGGTCGGCGATCGTGGTGTCCTCGGTCTCACCCGAACGGTGCGACAGCATCGAGGTGTAGCCCGAACGGGTCGCGAGGGCGATGGCATCCAGGGTCTCGGACAGCGTGCCGATCTGGTTGACCTTCACCAGGAGCGAGTTGGCGACACCGAGGTCGATGCCCTGCTTCAGGCGCTTGGGGTTGGTGACGAACAGGTCGTCGCCGACGAGCTGGACCTTCGAGCCGATGGCGTCGGTGAGCTTCTTCCAGCCGTCCCAGTCGTCCTCGGCGAGGGCGTCCTCGATGGTGACGATCGGGAAGTTCGCGACGAGGTCGGCGAAGTAGTCGACCAGGGTGTCGACGCTCCACTCCTTGCCCTCGACGGTGTAGACGCCGTCCTTGTAGAACTCGGTGGCGGCGACGTCGAGGCCGACGGCGATGTCCTGGCCGGGGGTGAATCCGGCCTTCTCGATCGCGCGGATGAGGAAGTCGAGGCCCTCGCGGTTGCTGGGCAGGTCGGGGGCGAAGCCGCCCTCGTCGCCGAGACCGGTGTTGTAGCCCGCGGACTTCAGCTCGCCCTTGAGGACGTGGTAGACCTCGGTGCCCCACCGGAGCGACTCGCCGTAGGTCTCGGCGCCAATGGGCGCGAGGAAGAACTCCTGGAAGTCGATGCCGTTGTCGGCGTGCTCGCCACCGTTGATCACGTTGAACAGCGGCACGGGAAGCAGGTGCGCGTTCGGGCCGCCCAGGTAGCGGAACAGGGGCAGGTCGGCGCTGTCGGCGGCGGCCTTGGCGACGGCGAGCGAGACGCCGAGGATCGCGTTCGCGCCGGTGCGCGACTTGTTCTCGGTGCCGTCGGTCTCGATGAGGATCTCGTCGATGATGCGCTGCTCGCTGGCCTCGACGCCCTCGATCGCGGGGCCGAGCTCGTCGACGACCGCGGCGACGGCCTTCAGGACGCCCTTGCCGCTGTAGCGGCTCTTGTCGCCGTCGCGAAGCTCGTAGGCCTCGAACGCGCCGGTGGACGCGCCGGAGGGGACGGCCGCGCGCTGGACGATGCCGTCGTCGAGGAGCACCTCCACCTCGACGGTCGGGTTACCGCGCGAATCCAGGATCTCGCGCGCGTTGACAGCCTCGATAAGTGCCACGAAGGACTCCTCGTTGGTTCTGGGTGGAAGAGAGCGGAGCGTCGTCGGTCCGAGGTCGAGTCTAGTGATCGCGGTCGGAGCGTGTGGGGCGAGGATCGGGCCCGGATGCCACGGCGTCGGTCAGGAGGGCCAGGGCGAGCCCGTCCCACCCCTTGCAATCGAGCGTCTGCAGGGCGGTCGCGTCGAAACGGGGGTCCTCCCCCAGCATCACGACGCCCGCCCTCGCGCCCGCGACCTTCGTGTCGCCGGGGGGCGGATCGGCGACGGCGCCGGCGCGGACGACGTTGTCGAGCACGACCACGGTCCCGGGGCGCCCGAGGCGCGCCGCCCAGTCGAGGTACCCGGGGTTCGATTCCTTGTCGGCGTCGATGAAGACGAGGTCGAACGGCTCCTCGCCGACGAGGGTCGGGAGCACGTCGAGACCCCGGCCGACCCGGATCTCGACCCGGTCGGCCACCCCGGCACGCGACAGGTTGTCGTGGGCGAGGCGGGCGTTCCGCTCCTCCGCCTCGATCGTCACGACCCGACCGCCCTCGGGCAGGGCGCGGGCGAGCCAGATCGTCGAGTACCCGCCGAGCGTGCCGATCTCCAGGACGCGCCGCGCCCCGCTGATCCGCACGAGCAGGTGCAGGAGTTTCGCGCTGACCGGGGACACCTCGATCGCGGGGAGCCCCGCCTCCTGCTGCGCGGCGAGCGCGGCATCCAGGGCGGGATCGCGCCCGATCAGGGTGTCGGTGAGGAACGCGTCGACGTCGTCGTGTGTGGGCACTCCCCCAGCCTGACGAGGCCCGGTCCGCGGGTCAACGGGGTCGGTGGAGGTGGGCGCGGGTCATCTCGTCGTACTCCTCGTCGGTGAGGTCGTCGACGGTCTTCGCCTCGGCCCGGTCGGTCCGCATCCACCGGATCATGAGGATCACGAGGATCGGGACGTCGGCGAACTCGGCGATGAACCAGATGAGGTCGCCGGCGAGGTGCTGGTCGTGCAGCGTCGAGGGCCACCACGACACCGCCCGCGCGGCATCCGGGATCAGGTCGAGCACCGTGTCGTTGAGGCGCAGGAGCAGGCCCGGGACGGAATCGATGAGGAGCTCGACGAACGCGAGCAGGAACTCGATCGCGATGAAGGTCCCCGTGTGGACGGCGCCGAGCGCCATCATCGGCAGCACCATCGCCAGGCCCACCAGCGGCACGACGACGCCGAGCGACGCCTCGATGACCGGGTTCACGCGCAGGATGCCGGCCACGGGCGTGAGGAACAGGCAGAACACGGCGGCGATGACGACGGTGGCGACCATCGCGTTGCCGGTGATGCGCACGATCCGGGTCGCGAGCAGTCGCTCGAGACGCGCGCGGCCGCGATCGCCGGTCGCGCGGGAGTACAGCTCGAGCGGGCGACCCGCCGCGACACCCGCGGGGACCGCGAAGATCAGCAGCGCGATGCGGGTCGAGAAGGCCCAGCGCAGCTCCGACGAGTACGTCCCGAGGAAGCCCAGTTCGATCACCGCGTACGGTGCGAGCCCGAGCCCGAAGAAGCCGATCGTGCGCAGCACCGGCCATGCTTCTCCGCGGCGCCGCACGCGGACCACCCCGACGATGGAGGCGATGGATGCCACGAGCAGCACGCCGAGCGGGACGGGTGCGGCGTGCCAAGTGGCGAAGAGGACATGCAGAGGAGGCGTGGCAGCACGGTAGGCCCGGCGGCTATGCGTTTGCCGGGACGCGGCGCTTCTCCAGCGCGGCGAGGACCGCCGGCAGCAGGGCGTCGGCGGTGCGGCGGTATCCGAGCGCGCTCGGGTGGAAGCGGTCGACGCTGAACATCTCGTCGGGGCGCTCGGCGAACACCGGTCCGACCGCACGCGCGAGGGCGACGACGCGTCCGCCCGCACGGTGCACCGCGGCGGCCTGTGCCGCGGCGAGCTGCCGCGACGACCGTGCGGCGAGCGCACGCAGGGGCTGGGGGATCGCGCGGAGCGTTCCCAGGTCGGGGCAGGTCCCGACCACCACGGGGATGCCGCGATCCCGGAGGTCGCGCACGACCTGTTCGAGCTGCCCCGCGGCGCGGGACGCGGGGATCCGGTGCGTGACGTCGTTGCCGCCCACCACGATCACCGCGACGTCGGCGCGGTACGGCTCGGGGACGGCCGCCAGCTGCCGCGCGAGCGCCGAGGTCTCCGAGCCGACGACGGCGGCCGTCCGCAGCCGCACCGGACGCCCCTCGACGCGTGCGATCCCTTTCGCGAGCCGCGCGCCCAGGGTGTCGCGGCGGTGACCGGCTCCGAGGCCCGCCGCGATGGAATCGCCGAGGAGGAGCAGCTCCACCGGCGCGCCCGCGTGCTTCTTGCGCCGCCACACCCGGTCGGCATCCAGCGCCTGCTCCCCGAGCGGCTTGCCGATACGGCGACGGGCGATCGCCGCCTGGCGGGCGATCAGGGTCCGCACTCCCACCGCGGCGGTACCGAGCACCGCGACCGACGATGCCACGGTGACGGTGATCGGCCGACGCCTGCGCATGCCGACATCCCACCTCGCCGCGGTGAACGGCGGGTGACGCGAAGACCCCGACTCAGTCGGCGAGGTGCCGACGCCCGCGGGCCCGCAGCACCAGGGCGAGGACGAGCACCGCCGCCGCGAGCAGGACGTCGAGGGCGAGCCCCGCCAGCAGCTCGTCACGGCCGACGACACCCGTGAACGACACCACCCCGCCGATCACGATCACCCCGAACGACAACGCCAGCTGCTGGGCGGTGCTGAACATGCCGCCCGAGAGGCCGGCGGCCCGGACGGGGACCTCGCGCACGACGAGCTGCGTGAGCGGCGAGAAGATCAGCGCCTGCCCGGCGCCGAGGAGCACCAGTGCGGGCTGCAGCCACAGACCGATGTCCGGCCCCCAGGCCAGCACGACGGTTCCGGTCATCGCGAGCAGGGCGACCAGCTGCACCCCGACGCCCCACGCCAGCGTCGCGTCGCCGAGCCGCGCCTGCACCCGGGCGACGGTGAGCGACACCACCGCGAACACCACCGCGAAGGGCAGGAGCGCCAAACCCGCCTGGAGGGACGTCATCCCGCCGTGCTCCACGGCCCGCGGGAACACGTACAGCAGAGCCGAGTAGCCGGCGAAGAACAGCGCCGCCGACAGCAGGCCGAGCTGCAACGGGCGCAGGCGCAGCACGCTCGGCGGCAGGAGCGGTACACGCCCGCTCCGCTCCACGGCATCCTGGTGCCGCCACATCGCCACCAGCGCGACGGCGGAGACGACCAGGGCCCCGAGCACGGGCCACGACCAGTTCCACGCCGGCCCGAAGGTGAGGGCGACGGAGGCGGCGAGGATGCCGACACCGAGCGCGGCCGTGCCCACCAGGTCGATCGCGACGTGCTCGTGCGATCGGCTCCGCGGGGCGAGCGGGGCGAGGGCGATGGCGGCGGCGGCGACCAGCGCCACGACGACGAAGACCGCCCGCCAGCCGTCGACGATGCCGAAGCTCGTCGCGGCGAGCGCACCGCCCGCGACCTGCCCGACCGCCGATCCGATCCCGCCGCTCGCGCCGAACGCGGCGATCGCCCGCGTGCGGGCCGCGCCGCGCGAGGTCGCCTGAATGGTCGCGAGCACCTGCGGGGTGCACAGTGCCGCCCCCAGCCCCTGGACGACGCGCGCGGCCACGAGGGTCTGCACCGACGGCGCCAGCGCGCACGCGACCGCCGAGACGAGGAACAGCCCCATGCCGACCGTGTAGAGGCGGTGCCGGCCGAAGCGGTCGCCCAAGCGACCACCGAGGATCAGGAACACCGCGAACGGGATGCCGTACCCGGCGATGACGAGCTCGAGCGAGACGTCGTCCGCCCCGAACCGTTCGCGCAGCGTCGGCAGGATGACGGTGACCGCGTTGAACGCGAACGTGCCGACCCCGGGTCCGAGGAGGAACCCGATGTAGCGCCAGGTCGGGACCGCGGGTGCGGTGTCTCCCGGCACGGGTATCGCGCCGGTGCCGGGTCGAGCGGAGGTCGTCATGATGCCAGCATGAGGGGTCCTGCATCCTGGTACCAGGAGCCTGCTCATCCTGGTACTGGCGGCACCTCTCTCCGGCCGTCTCCCCCCGGCGACCGCGCCTATGCTCACGACGGAAGGAGACGCCATGACCCGATCCGACGACGCCCGCGCGGAATTCGCTGCCTTCCTGCGCAGCCGCCGCGCGCGATTGCAGCCGTCCGACGTCGGCCTGCCCGACGGCACGCGCCGCCGCGTCGCCGGACTCCGACGCGAAGAGGTGGCGCAGCTCGCCGGCGTGGGGCTGACCTGGTACACGTGGCTCGAGCAGGGGCGCCCGATCGCGGCATCCGCCCAGGTCGTCTCCGCCATCTCCCGCGCCCTCCGTCTCACCGACGACGAGCGCGACCACCTCTTCGCGCTCGCCGACCTGCCCCGCCCCGAGCGCGCGGCGCGGGCGTGCGTCGACACCCCGCACCTGGATCTGCTCGAGAAGCTGCTGCCCTACCCCGCGGCGCTGCAGACGTCGCGCTTCGAGATCCGCGCCTACAACCGCGCGTACCGCTACCTCTTCGACGACCTCGACGAGATGCCCGTCGAACGGCGCAACTGCGCGGTGCTGCTGTTCACCGACGACACGTGGCAGCGCGCGCACGTCGACCTCGACCACGCACAGCGGCGCATGGCGGCGCGCCTCCGGTCCGCCTACGGCCGCCACCACGACGAGCCGACGTGGCAGCGCTTCCTCACCGAGCTCGAACAGACCTCGCCCCGCTTCGCCGAGCTGTGGAGCCGGGGGGACGTCGGCGGCGAGCGCAACGCGGTCAAGCATCTCGTGAACGCCCGCGTCGGAGAGCTGCACCTCGAGATGTCGAGCCTGTGGGTCGACGAGAGCCTGGGCTCGCGCGTGGTGTGGTTCGCCCCGCGGGATGCCGCGACCGCGGCGCGTCTGGAGCGTCTCGCCGCCGAGCACCCCGACCAGGCGCTCATCAGCGCGGTCGCGTGACGCGCGACGCGCGGGTCAGTCGAGGGGCTTGATCTCCAGCGACTCGACCGTGGTGTCGGCCCGCACGGCCGCGAACGTCGTGTAGCCGTCGGCACTCGAGCGTTCGAGCAGCGCCTTGAGGTTCTTCGGCCGCTGCTCCAGACGCACCCGGGCGCCCTCGGCCACCAGTGCGGCCTTGAGTCGCAGCAGGGTCGACAGCGGAACGTCGCGGTCGTGGACGAGGACGAGGGATCGCTCGCCCGAGTCCGCGGCATCCTGGAGCAGATCCACGATCCGCTCGAAGCCGATCGAGAAGCCGACTGCCGGGACGTCCTGCCCGAGGAAGCGCCCGATCATGCCGTCGTAACGGCCTCCGCCGCCGAGGGAGTAGTCGACGCTCGGGTGGGCGAGCTCGAAGATCGTGCCGGTGTAGTACCCCATGCCACGCACCAGGAACGGGTCGAAGCGCAGCGGAGCCTCGACGCCGCGCGCGGCGGCGACGGTGTCGCCGAGGGCGACGAGGTGACCGACGATGTCGTCCGGGATGCCGTCGGGCAGCGCCGATCGGATGCCCGCGTCGTCGAAGGCCGGAGTCCCAACGGGCCGACCGAGGTAGGCCTCTATGGCGTCGACGGCCGCGGCGGCGGCTCCGCGTTCCCTCAGCTCGGCGACGACGCCCGAGGGACCGATCTTGTCGAGCTTGTCGATCGTGATGAGCACGCCCGGGCGCTCGTCGGCAGCGAACCCGAACACGTCCAGCATCGCGTCCAGGACCCGACGGTCGTTCACGCGGATCACGCCGCCCTCGAGCCCGAGCGCGTCGAGCACATCGAGGCTCGCGGTCATGAGCTCGGCCTCCGCGCGCGACGAGGCGTCGCCGATGATGTCGATGTCGCACTGCACGAACTGGCGGTAGCGCCCCTTCTGGGGCCGCTCGGCACGCCACACGGGCGCCATCTGGATCGCGCGGAACACCGTCGGCAGCTGCGCGCGGTTGGTCGCGTAGAACCGGGCGAGGGGCACCGTCAGGTCGTAGCGCAGCCCGAGGTCGGCCAGCGCGGCCGGATCCTCGGCCGCGGCGCGGATCGCCTCGGCATCCATCCCCCGCTTCAGGATGCTGAACGAGAGCTTCTCGTTGTCGCCGCCCATACCCGCGTGCAGGCGGGAGTACTCCTCCATGACCGGCGTCTCGATCTCGTCGAAGCCGTGCGCGCGGTAGCGCTCGCGGATGACGGCGAGCACGCGCTCGCGACGGGCCTTGTCAGCGGGGAGGAAGTCGCGCATGCCGCGCGGCGGGTTCACGGATGCCACGGTCCCATTGTTCCAGGCTCCCGCGCGGCGCCCGCGCGTGCGGACGCGAGCCGGCGGCGAAAGCACACGATCCGCCCGAGCGCACACGGTGCGGACGGCACGGATGTGTGCGTTCGACCCGAACGTATGGATTCGTCGCGGCTACTCGGCCGCCCGCACCTCGGCGGACAGGGCGCGGAGGCGGGACCGGAGGGCGCGGTCGGCGTCCCAGCCGTGCTCGCGGGCCAGCTGCACGAGGGCGAGGAGCGCGTCGCCGAGCTCGGACTCGTCGGCGGGGGCGAGCGGCGGGCGGCCGGCGACGACGCCGACCTGCGCGGCCTTGCCGAGCACCTTCTGCGCCAGGGCGAGCGAGGGCATGTGGGCCGAGACCCCGTCCAGCACGCTCGTGCGCTCGCGCTTCTCGGCCGCCTTCGCCGCGTTCCAGTGCACGAGCACCTCCTCGGGGGTGGATGCCACGGCGTCGCCGAACACGTGCGGGTGGCGGCGCACCATCTTCTCGGTGAGCGCGCGTGCCACGTCGTCGATGTCGAACGGGTCGTCGGGGTCGCCCGCGGCGATCTCGGCGTGGAACAGCACCTGCCACAGCAGGTCGCCGAGCTCCTCCCGCAGATCGGCACGGGTCCCGGACTCCACGGCGTCGATGACCTCGGCGCTCTCCTCGACCAGATACGGCACGAGGTCGCGATGGTCGATCGTCTGCGTCCAGGCGCAGCGATCGCGCACGGCACGCATCGTCTCGGCGGCCTCCCGCAGCGCGTCCTCGCTCACGGCCCCTCCTCCTGCGGCACCGGCGCGCCACTGCCCCGAGTATCCCCCGGTGCGGGGTCTCGTGCGCCGAGGCCGGGCACGATCCGGCGGACCCAGCGCGCCGACGACGAACAGGGCCCGGGGCGACACGACGGAGGAGATTCCGGATGCCGCCACCCGAGGCCACGCGAAATCCTGCGGCATCCGCCCCTCCCGCCCGGAGGATCTCCTGCGTCGTGCTCCCGCGACGGGGCGAAATGTACCGTGTGACATGGCCGCAACGTGACGCAACTACTCTGGGGCGTGTGCGTGAACTGACCCCGACCGAGGCCATCGACCTCGTGGGCCGCTTCGAAGCCGGCCAAGAGCTTCCCGAACAGATGCGCGCCGACGTGCGCCTCCTCGGCTCCCTGCTGGGCCGGGTGCTCCGCGAGAGCGGCTCCCCCGGCCTGTACGACGACGTGGAGAAGCTGCGGACGGCGACGATCCAGGCGTACACCGACGAGACGCCCGAGGCGTTCGAGCGCGCGGCGGCCATCGCCGACGGCTTCTCGATCGCCCGCGCCGACGAGGTCGCCCGCGCGTTCACCGCGTACTTCCACCTCGTCAACCTCGTCGAGGAGCACCAGCGCGTCCGCGTCCTCCGCGAGCGCGGCGACCGCCCCTCGCGTGGCGGCACGCCCGACACGATCGCGGCCGCGTTCGAACGGCTCGCCGGCGAGCTCGGCGAGGAGACCGCCCTCTCCCGCCTCCAGTCGCTGCGATTCCACCCCGTCTTCACCGCCCACCCGACCGAGGCCCGCCGTCGTGCGATCTCGACGAGCATCCGCCGCCTGTCCGAGCTGCTCGGCGAGCACGATGCGGCCGCCGAGAACGAGGGCGAGGTCCGCCGCACCGAGCGACGCATGCTCGAGGAGATCGACACGCTGTGGCGCACCGCGCCGCTGCGTCGCGAGAAGCCCTCGCCGGTCGACGAGGTGCGCTCGGTGATGGCGGTGTTCGACGAGACGCTCTACACGGCGGTTCCGCGCGTCTACCGCCGGATCGACGACATCCTCCAGGGCGAGAACGCCGGGGCGAAGGCCCCCATTGTCAAGCCGTTCGTCCGCGTCGGCTCATGGGTCGGCGGCGACCGCGACGGCAACCCGTTCGTCACGGCATCCGTCACCCGCAAGGCCGCCGCGATCGCGAGCGAGCACGTCCTGCTGGGCCTCGAGCGCACGGCCCAGCGGGTCGGACGCGGCCTGACGCTGGATGCCGAGACCACCCCGCCCAGCGACGCCCTGCTCGCGCTCTGGAACCGGCTGCGCGCCGCCGACGAGGACGCCGCGGCCGAGATCGCCGAGCGCTCCCCCGCCGAGCCGCACCGACGGATCCTGCTGCTGCTCGCCCGCAAGATCGCCGCGACGCGCACGCGCAACGCCGACCTCGCCTACCGCGACCCCGAGCACCTCCTCGCCGACCTCCGCACCGTGCAGGACTCGCTGGTCTCCGCCGGCGCGGCCCGCCAGGCGTACGGCTCGCTGCAGCGCCTGATCTGGCAGGTCGAGACGTACGGCTTCCACCTCACGGAGCTCGAGGTGCGCCAGCACTCCGCCGTGCACCGCAAGGTGCTCGCCGAGCTGCGCTCGGGCGGGGCGCGCAGCGAGCTGACCGACGAGGTGCTCGACGTGTTCCGCTCCGTCGCCTACGTGCAGGAGCGCTTCGGGCCGCGTGCGGCCGGCCGCTACATCGTGTCGTTCACGCAATCCGCGGAAGACCTCGCGAACGTCCACGAGCTCGCGTCCTACGCCATGGGTCCGGGCGAGGCGCTCCCGGTGCTCGACGTCATCCCGCTGTTCGAGACTTTCGCCGATCTGCAGGCGGCCCCCGGCATCCTGGCCGAGATCGTGGAGCACCCCGCGTTCGTCCGTCGCCTGGATGCCACCGGCCGCCGCCTTGAGGTCATGCTCGGCTACTCCGACTCGTCGAAGGACGTCGGACCGGTCGCCGCGAACCTCGCCCTGTACGAGGCGCAGGCGAAGATCTCCACGTGGGCCGAGGCCGAGGGCATCGAGCTGACGCTCTTCCACGGCCGCGGCGGCGCGCTCGGTCGCGGCGGCGGCCCCGCCAACTCCGCGATCCTCGCGCAGCCCCCGCACTCTGTCGACGGCCGCTTCAAGCTCACCGAGCAGGGCGAGGTCATCTTCGCCCGCTACGGCGACCCCGACATCGCGATGCGGCACATCGACCAGGTCGCGGCGGCCGTGCTCACGGCATCCTCGCCCTCGATCGAACGCCGCAACCGCGGAGCGGCCGAGGCGTTCGCCGAGGTGGCGGCGACGATGGACGTCGCCTCGCGCGAGCGGTTCTTCGCGCTGGTGAAGGCACCCGGCTTCGCGCCGTGGTTCGCGACCGTGACGCCCATGGAGGAGCTCGGTCACCTCGCACTCGGTTCGCGGCCCGCCCGCCGCGGGCTGTCGGTCGAGTCGCTCGAAGACCTCCGCGCCATCCCGTGGGTGTTCTCGTGGACGCAGGCGCGCATCAACCTCGCCGGATGGTTCGGCCTCGGCACCGCCCTCGACGCGGTCGGCGACGAGCAGCGCCTCCGCGACGCGTACGAGCAGTGGCCGCTGTTCCGCACGATGATCGACAACGTCGCGATGAGCCTCGCCAAGGCCGACGAACGCATCGCCCGCCGCTACCTGGCCCTCGGCGACCGGGACGACCTCGCCCAGCTCGTCATGGACGAGATGCTCCTCACCCGCACGTGGGTCGAGCGCATCACCGGCGGCGAACTGCTCGGCAACAAGCCGGTGCTGCAGCGTGCCGTGAAGATGCGCAGCCCGTACGTCGACGCGCTGTCGCTCCTGCAGCTGCGCGCCCTGCGCGCGCTGCGCGACACCCACGCGGAAGACCCGACCCCGGATGCCGAGCACCAGCGCCTGCTGCTGCTGTCGGTGAGCGGTGTGGCCGCGGGTCTGCAGAACACGGGCTGATCCGGTCCCACTTGGAAGCGCCGGCGTCCTCCGGGACGTCGGCGCTTCCGCGTCTCCGGGGCCCGCTCAGTCGAGGTGCCGGTCGTGCGCGTGCCGGGCGAGGCTGCGTCCGTAGCGTTCGGTCAGCTGCACCATGAGGTCGGGCGTCTCGCGGTCGAGGCCGAAGACGTATCCGGGGAAATCGAGTTCCTTCTGTGCGGCCCAGATCTCGTCGTGCCGGTCGGGCGAGAGCAGCTGCACGGGGTCGCCGACGGCCACCCAGCCGATCGGGACGACGGTCTCGGCGGGCAGGACGGTGCGCAGGTGCACGATCGCGTTGATGCGCACTTCGCTGCGGTCGCCGATCTCGGCTCCGTTGAAGACGCGGGTGCCCGTGGCCAGGAACACCTCCTCGCCGATGTCGGCTCCCGCGACGCTCGCCATCGGGCCGATGAGCGTGTGCGCGCCTACGTGCACCGCGTGGGTGGAGCTCGCTCGCAGCAGCGCGTTCTCCATCACGATGGTGTTCTCCCCCAGCACGATCCGGCTGCCTTCGGCCGTGAGGACCGCGCCGTGGAGGACCTGGCATCCGGGGCCGATCGTCACATCACCGCTGATGACCGCGGTGGGGGCGACGACGGCGTCGGGGTGGATGCGGGGCTCGGCCCCGAGGTGAGCGAAGCGCATGGCGGCGTCCTTCCCGTCGGTGCCCGTCAGCGTAGTCCCGCGAGCCGGGGCGAGGACACGCTCACTCGCGGTCGTAGGCGAAGACGGCGTCGAGACCGACCCCGAACTCGCCGGCGATCTGGAACGCCAGCTCCAGGCTCGGCGAATACCGCCCCTGCTCGATCGCGATGACCGTCTGTCGTGTGACGCCCAGTCGACGGGCGAGTTCGGCCTGGGTGGTCCCCGCGCGTTCGCGATGCTCGCGAATGGTGTTCGTGACGCGCGTGGGCTTGGCCATCACGGCATCCCCCGGTAGTACAGGCCGAGCCGCGCGAGGCTGCCGATGATCGCGGACAGGGCGAAGCCGGCGTACACGGCATTCGCGATCCAGAATAGGGGCGCCTGGACGGCGCACAGCACCAGCGCCGCCAATCCCCCGAACACGAGGAAGGCCTGGCCGACGCGGTCACCCTGCGTGGCGATCTCGCGATCACGCACGTCGGAGCGGTGGTCGGTATCGGGATCGCGGCGTGACTGCACGATCCCCCACACGATGCTCACGGCGATCGCGACGATGATGCCGGCGACGATGGTCGAGACCATCGGCCACACCCAGTCGATGCGGCCGACGGGGGTGTCCCGGGCGATCACGAACATCCACACCGTGTAGACGATCACCCCGGGGACACTGGCGACCAGCCCCGCCCAGGTGTTGCGCTCCTCGAACGACATCGGGGCCTCCATGTAAAGAAAACTTGACATAGCGACCGTAGAACGGGCACGATCCGGTGTCAACAATCTTTGACACTCAGGAGTCATCATGGACATGAACGCGGCCGTCGTCGACACCTACGGATCGCCCGAGGTCGTCCGCATCCAGCGCCGCCCCCGCCCGCGCGCCGCCCGGGGCGACGTCGTCGTCGACGTCTCAGCGGCATCGGTCAACAGCGGCGACGCCCGGATCCGCGGCGCGCGCTTCCCGCGGGGCTTCGGCGTCCCCGCCCGGATCGCGCTGGGCGTGCGGCGGCCCCGTCGACCGGTGCTCGGCGTGGCCCTGTCGGGACGCGTGGTCGAGACGGGCCCGAGGACGACCGATCTGCGACCGGGCGATCGCGTGTGCGGAATGACCGACATGCGCATGGGCGCGCACGCCGAGTACGTCAGCGTCCCCGAGGGGCGACTGGTGCGGATCCCCGACGGGGTGAGCGACGACCACGCCGCCGCCGTGCTGTTCGGAGGAACCACCGCCCTGTGGTTCCTCCGGGACCGCGCGCGGGTGCGTCCCGGCGAGCACGTCCTCGTGATCGGCGGTGCGGGTGCCGTCGGCACCCACGCCGTGCAGCTGGCCCGGTCTCTCGGGGCAGAGGTCACGGCCACGGCGAGCGCCGGGAACCTGACGCTGCTCTCGCGCCTCGGGGCCCATCACGCGGTGGACCGCACGGCGGTTCCGCTGTCCGACCTCCCGGGTCCGTACGACGTCGTCTTCGACACCGTCGGCGCCCTCCACCCGGCCACCGCCGCACCCCTGCTCACGGCCGAGGGGCGGGCGATCCTCGCGGCGGCAACCCTCGCCGAAACCCTCGTGCGGAGGTCGCGTGTGATCACCGGAACCGCCGGCGCGGGCCGGGAACTCGTGAGCGACCTGCTCGACCGGGTCGCCGCGGGCACCCTCACGCCCGTGATCGAGACGACGCTCCCCCTGGACCGGATCGCCGAAGCGCACGCCCGCGTGGACTCCGGACACAAGGTGGGCAGCATCCTGGTGCGCCCGTGAGCGGGTGGCCGCCCGATCAGGCGGAAGCGCCCTCCGATTTCTTCGCGGCCGGCAGCGGCCAGAGCGCGTCGAGGAGCTGGCGGACCCAGGCGATGAGGTTCGCGTCGTCGGCGTCCTGCGGGAGCGGGACGACCATGGCATCCCCGTTCGCGACGAGTTTCGCCTTGGGGTAGAGACGCTGGAGACGCACGCGCATCGAATCGGGCAGGTGCGCCGGGGCGATCCGCAGGTTCGACCCCATCGCCACGACGTCGGCGAGCCCCGCCTGTGCGGCGCGCCGCCGCAGGCGCGCGACGGCGATGAGTCCCTCGACCTCTGTCGGCGGCTCGCCGTAGCGGTCGCGGAGTTCCTCGACCACGAGATCGATCGCGTCGTCCTTGGCGGTGGCGGATGCCGCGGCCGACAGCTTCTGGTACGCCTCGAGGCGGAGGCGCTCGCTGTCGATGTAGGTCTCGGGCAGGCGCGCATCCACGGGGAGTTCGAGGCGCAGCTCGGTGGGTCCGTCGGTGTCCTCGCCGCGGAACGTGGCGACGGCTTCCCCGATCATGCGGAGGTACAGGTCGAAGCCGACGCCCGCGATGTGACCGGCCTGCTCGGCGCCCAGGAGGTTTCCGGCGCCGCGCAGCTCCAGGTCTTTCAGCGCGACCTGCATGCCGCTGCCGAGGTCGTTGTTGACCGCGATCGTCTCGAGACGGTCGGCGGCGGTCTCGGACAGCGGCTTCATCTCGTCGTACAGGAAGTACGCGTAGGCGCGGTCGCGCCCGCGACCCACGCGACCGCGGAGCTGGTGCAGCTGCGACAGGCCGTACTTGTCGGCGCGGTCGATGATGATCGTGTTCGCGTTCGAGATGTCGAGGCCGGTCTCGATGATGGTGGTCGACACGAGCACATCGGCGCGGCGCTCCCAGAAGTCGTCGACGACCTGTTCCAGAGCGTGCTCCCCCATCTGGCCGTGGGCGACCACGATGCGCGCCTCGGGCACGAGCTCGGCGAGGTGCGCGGCGACCCGCTGGATCGAGGAGACGCGGTTGTGCACGTAGAACACCTGTCCCTCGCGCAGCAGCTCGCGGCGGATCGCCGCGGCGATCTGCTTGTCGTTGCGCGGCCCCACGTACGACAGGATCGGATGCCGGTCCTCGGGCGGCGTGGCGAGCGTCGACATCTCGCGGATGCCGGTGACCGCCATCTCGAGCGTGCGCGGGATGGGTGTGGCGCTCATCGCGAGGATGTCGACGTTGGTCTTGAGCTTCTTGAGCGAGTCCTTGTGCTCGACGCCGAAGCGCTGCTCCTCGTCGATGATCATGAGGCCGAGGTCTTTGAAGATCACCTTCTCGGTGAGGATGCGGTGCGTCCCGATGACCATGTCGACGGTTCCGTCGGTCAGGCCCGCGAGCGTCGCCTTCGCCTCCTTGTCGCTCTGGAAGCGCGAGAGCGGCCGGACCGTCACGGGGAAACCGGCGAAGCGCTCGGCGAAGGTCTCGAGGTGCTGCTTCACCAGGAGGGTGGTGGGGACGAGCATCGCGACCTGCTTGCCGTCCTGGATGGCCTTGAACGCGGCGCGCACCGCCACCTCGGTCTTGCCGAAGCCGACGTCGCCCGAGAGCAGGCGATCCATGGGGATGGGCTTTTCCATGTCGGCCTTGATCTCGTCGATCGTCTGCAGCTGGTCCTGCGTCTCGGCGAACGGGAACGCCTCTTCGAGCTCGCGTTGCCACGGTGTGTCGGGACCGAAGGCGTAGCCCTTGGATGCCATCCGCGCCGAGTACAGCTTGACCAGCTCGACCGCGATGTCTCGGACGGCCTTGCGCGCGCGACCCTTCGCCGCCGCCCAGTCGCTGCCGCCCATCTTCGACAGCACGGGCGCCTCGCCGCCGACGTACTTCGAGAGCAGATCGAGCTGGTCGGTGGGGACGAAGAGCTTGTCGCCGGGGTAGCCGCGCTTCGCGGGCGCGTACTCCAGGACGAGGTACTCCTTGGTGGTCTTCACGGCGTTGCGACCGCCGCTGGAGACCTCTCGCTGGGTGAGCTCGAGGAACTTGCCGATGCCGTGGGTGGCGTGCACGACTACGTCGCCCGGCTTGAGCTGCAGCGGATCGACGACGTTGCGCCGACGCGACGCGAGCTTCTTGGCCCCGCGGTTGTCGCCGCCGACCGACCGCCCGTAGAACTCGGTCTCGGTGATGACCGCGAACTTGATCTCCGTCAGCTCGAACCCGCGCTCCAGCGGCGCGCACACGACGTGTGCGACGCCCGGCTCGGGCGGGGTGTGCACGTCGTCGACCTTGCGGGCGGCGATCCCCCGTTCGGCGAGGACGTCACGCGCACGGTCGACGAGCCCGGGACCGGATGCCGTGACCACGACGGCCCAGCCTTCCGCGAGAAGTGCCCCGACGTGCGCCGTCGCCCCGTCGACGTTGCCCTGGAACGACGGAACGGGGTCGGCCTTCACCCGCTGGGCCGAGTCGTCGGCGACGACGAGGCCCTCGGCCTCGGCATCCACCGCCCCCGAGTCGAACGCGCTCAGCCGCCACCACACGCCGCCGCGACCGCTCGCGATCTCGTGCAGATCGTCGAGCGTCACGAAATCGCCGGCACCCAGGTCGACCGGCGTGTCGGCTCCCGCCGTCGCGGCCGACCACGCGGCCTCGAGGAACTCGCGGTTCGTGTCGCCCAGCGTCGTGGCGCGCGCGAGGGACCGCTCGGGGTCGACGAGCGCGACGGCGCTCCCACCCGGCAGATAGTCCGCGATCGTGACGAGGTCGTCGACGAGAACGGGGATCAGGGACTCCATGCCCTCGGCCGGAATGCCCTCGGCCATCTTCTCGAGGAGCTGGCGCAGCCCCGGGTAGCCGTCCCGCAGCTCGGCGGCGCGCTCGCGCACCTCCGCGGTGAGCAGCAGCTCGCGGCTCGGGACGAGCGAGACCTCGGACACCTCGCCGGGCAGCGAACGCTGGTCGGCGACGGAGAACGCGCGGATCTGGTCGACCTCGTCCCCGAAGAACTCGACACGGTAGGGGTGGTCGGCGACCGGCGGGAACACGTCCAGGATGCCGCCGCGCACGGCGAACTCGCCGCGACGCGAGACCATGTCGACGCGGTGATACGCCAGCTCCACCAATCGGATGGTGACCGCCTCGAGCTCGCGCCCGCGCCCTCCCACGCGCAGGTGCACCGGCTCGACGTCGCCGAGACCGGGCGCCAGCGGCTGCAGCGCGCTGCGGACCGAGGCGGTGACCACGAGCGGCACCGATCCGTCCCAGGCCGCGACGCGGCGCAGCACGTCCAGGCGACGACCGACCGTCTCGGGGCTCGGGCTGAGGCGCTCGTGCGGCAGCGTCTCCCACGCCGGAAAATGCAGCACCTGCGCACCGGGGAGCACGGCCTCGAGGGCGGGTCCGAGCGACTCCGCGCGGCGTCCGGTCGGCGCGATCACGAGGACCGCGCCCGGCGCACCCGCGCTTCGTCGATGCTCGAGGAGACCGGCGATGACGGGCGCATCGAGCCCGTCGACGAGGGAGAGAGACAGATCGGAGGATGCCGCGGCAGCGGCCTCCCGGTACGACTCAGCCTGCTCGAGGGCGCGCACGATCCCGGGAACTGTCACTCGACACATCCTACGCGGGGGCACCGACATGCGGCTCGTGTCGCGGCTCCCGGGGAGCAACCCGCGGGAGCGACGGAGGCGGGGTCGTACAGTGGGCTCATGACCTCGCCTGGCGTGCCCGGATTCGCCTCCCCGCACCCCGCCCCGCCGGTCGGGACGCTTCTCGCGCCTCCCCCGCCCGCGCCGAGGCGACGACCGCTGGGCGCGACCGCCCTGGTCCTGTCGATCCTCGCCGGGGTCGTGGCATCCGGCATCGCGGGCTTCGCTTCCTTCCGGGTCGCCCAGGGCGCGGGGGCCGAGTTCGTCGCCCGCGGCGGCCAGTCCGTGGACTGGCGACTGCTCTCGCCCGTGCGCGACTTCGTGCTCGTGGCCGAGGTCGCCTTCTGGTCCGGCACGGCGCTCGGCATCGCGGCGCTCGTCATGGGGATCGTGGCGACCGCCCGGAACCGGGGCCGCGGTCCCGGCATCGCCGCGATCGTCGTCTCCGCCCTCGGACCGTTCGTGTTCGCCGCTCTCGTGCTCATCGCCCTCGCCGCGGGAGCGGGCGGGCTCGCCGGCACCGTCGTCTGACGCCCTAGCGGGTCGGGCCCGGGCTCGTCCACCCCGAGCAGCGCATCCCCGGCCGGTCCATAGCCTTGTCCGGACGAGGGTGCCGCATGCCCTCGACGATCACAGGAGGACACAGTGACCAGCACACCGCCGCCCCCCGAGCCGCACAACCCCCCGCCGGCCACCCGTGCCGAAGCCGCGCAGAACGGATACGCCGCTCCGCCCGCCGCGTACGCCGCGCCGGCATCCCCCACCCGCTCCCAGGGATCGAACCGCCTCGGGCTCATCGCGTTCGTCGCATCTCTGCTGGCCGTGGTCATCGGGTCGATCCTCGCCTTCTTCGGCGGTGTCCAGAGCGGGAGCCTGGCGCAGTTCGCCGGTGCCATCGACAGCAACGGCAACGTCGAGAGCGGGGCGCTGCCCGCGTCCGCGAACCAGATTGCCCTCGCCGCCGGGGCGCTCTCCGTCGCGGCGTTCCTGGTGTGGGGTGCGTTCGCCCTGTGGGGCCTGATCCAGGGCATCATCGCCGGAGTGAAGAACCGGGGACGCGGCTGGGGCATCGCCGCGATCGTGCTGTCCGTCGTCGGAGGCGGAATCGTGTTCGTGTTCTTCGTCGTCGGAGCCGGGATCGGCGCGGCGCCGTACGCGTCCTGACCGCAGCGGGATCCGTCGCGTCGGCGCGGGATCCCCGCACTTCGAGAAAGAGCCTCGGCCGGACGGCCGGGGCTCTTTCGTCGTCCCGGCGGGCGGTCTCCGCGCGTCGGGACCGGCATCGCGTCAGGGCACCCCTCCTCCACAGGCGGCGATCCGAAGGACTTGTCCACAGATTTGCGCTCCTGCTGAGCGAGCGCTCCCCGCCGCCTCCTAGCCTCGCGGGAGCCGGACGGTCCGGCCGGACCACCCGAGGAAACCCCATGCCCGAGCTCCCCCGCGCGGATCCCCCCGCCCGCCCCGCACCCCGGCCCGCGTCCGCCCACACCGCCGCGCTCGTGCCGCCGCACGACCCCGACGCCACGGGCGCCGTCCCGCACACGAGACCGTCGAGACTCGTCCCCTTCCTGGCGTTCGGAACGATCAGCCTGATGCTGTTCGCCGTCGCCGGGATCCTGCGCCGCGATCCTGACCCCCTTCTGGTCGCGGTGGGCGACTACAGCTGCCTCGGGGCGTGCCTGAGCGGCGTCGCCGCCGCGATCTTCGGATGCGTCACGGTGACCCGCGCAGCGGGAAGGCGCCGACGATGACGCCGCGCCTCAGGGTCGGTGCGCCGCGCCGCGGGGTCAGCGCGGCGCGTGGAATCGCTGCTGGGCCGTGACGAGCCCGTCCTCGACGAGCAGCTCCACGGCATCCGCAGCGTCCGACACCAGGATGGGCAGCGTCTCGCGCTCCTTCGCGCCGAAGGGATCGAGCACCCAGTCCGCCGGGTCCTGCCGGCCCACGGGGCGACCGATACCGACGCGCACGCGCGGGAAGTCGGGCGTCGCGAGCGCCTTCGCCACATCACGGACGCCGTTGTGCCCCCCGTGCCCGCCGCCGACCTTGAGCTTGATCGTGTCGAACGGGATGTCGAGCTCGTCGTGCACGACGACGACGCGCTCGGGATCGACGGCGTAGAAGCGCGCCAGGCCCGAGACCGGCCCGCCCGACACGTTCATGAAACTGTTCGGCTTGGCCAGCACGAGCTTCGCGCCCCCCGGACGCAGCCACGTCTCGACGACGCGCGCGCCTGCCTTATGCGCGCGAAACGATTCGCGCCGTCGGGCGGCGAGTTCGTCGATCACCATCTGCCCGACGTTGTGCCGCGTCGCCTCGTATCGCGGCCCGGGATTCCCGAGCCCGACGATGAGCCACGTATCCGCCATGGCATCCATCCTTCCGGATCCGCCCACGGACCCTGACATGAAAAAACGAGGGGGCGTGAGACACGCCCCCTCGTCGATCGCGGACCGAACGACGGCCCGCTGAGATCAGTTCTCGTCGCCCTCGGAAGCCGCCTCGGACTCCTCGGACTGCTCCTCGGCGACCTCGGCGTCGGCCTCGGCGATCTCCTCGTCGGCGGCGAGGGTGTCCAGCGGGACCGAGACGCCGATGATGAGCGTCTCGGGCTCGGTGACGAGCGTCGCACCGGCGGGCAGGACCAGGTCGGCCGCGGTGATCTGCGTGCCGTCCTCGAGGCCCTCGACCGAGACCTCGATGTTCTGCGGGATGTGGGTGGCCTCGACCTCGAGCGACACGGTGGTGTTGTCGAGGTTGGCGATCGTGCCGGGGAAGGGCTCGCCGGTGACGAGGATGGGGACGTCGACCGAGACCTTCTCGCCCTTCTTCACGACGATGAGGTCGATGTGCTCGATGATCTGGCGCACCGGGTCCTTCTGGACGTCCTTGACGAGGGTGAGCTGGCTCTTCCCGTTGATGTCGAGGTCGAGCAGCGCGTTGGCGCGACGGATGAGCAGCGACACCTGGTGGCCGGGCAGCGCGACGTGCTGGGGCTCGGTGCCGTGACCGTAGATGACCGCGGGGATCTGGCCGGCGGCGCGCAGACGGCGGGCGTAGCCCTTGCCGAAGTTCTCGCGCACCTCGGCGACGACCTTGTTGTCTTCCGACATGTTCTTCTCCTCGCGGGCACGGGTCCCGCAGCTTGGGAGCGGACGGTGTGTCCGCGCGTATGTGGTCTGGATTCGACTCGAACGCGAGCGCGTGAGGAAAGCCGGAAGCCTTGCATCACCGCGTCGATCACGGATGCGTGAGCGCCCGCCGGGCGCACGAGGACGCATCCCTCGCCGAAGTTCCCGGGAAGTCTACCAGCGACCCGCCCCGCATTTCGACCCGGACACCGGGGCTCCCCCCGACCGCCCCGGTAGGATCACAAGAGACTTTCACCCCGACCGGAGGAACATCATGGACAGCGGCTTCTTCTCTCACGTCGTGCTCTGGACGATCGGAGCGGTGACCGCGATCGGTGGCGTCGCCGCGATCGGCGCGCTCTTCTCCATGGGGCGCAACGCCAACTACAAGAAGCACTGACCCGCCGCACCAGAACGCCCCGGCCACCGCTGTATCGAGCGGTCACCGGGGCGTCGTGGTGCGTCAGAGGGCGAACACGACCTTGCCCGAGCGCTGCGAGTCGCGTGCCGTCGCGAAGGCCTCGTCGGCATCCGTCACCGCGAACTCGTGCGTGAGCGCAGCCTCGATCCCGGGAGTACGGGCGAGCAGCTCCACGGCGCGGTCGATCTCGTCGAGGAAGCGGAACGCCCCGAGGTAGCGCACCTCCTTCGAGATGAAGGGGGCGAGGTTCACCGGCCGCGGGTCGTCCGGCAGCATGCCGACCTGGACGACCGTGCCGCCGGGGCGGACCGACTTCAGCGCGGTCGAGATCGACACGGGCACACCCGAGCACTCCAGGACCACCGCGAACGAGTTCGGCTCGACAGCTTCGGCCGAGACGTCGATCGTCGCCGACGCCCCCAGTGCCGTTGCGCGTTCGAGCGGGCCGGAGAGCACGTCGGTCGCGGTGACCCGTGCGCCCGCCGCCACGGCCGCGGCCACGGCCATGAGCCCGATCGGACCCGAGCCGGTGACGAGCACGTCGAGTCCGGCCACGTCGCCCGCCTTGCCGAGGGCGTGGAGGGCGACCGCCAGGGGCTCCGCCAGCACCGCGCGGCGCACCGGGAGGTCGTCGGGGAGCACCCGCACCATGTCGGCCTCGACGATCAGGTACTCGGATGCCGCGCCCTGGGTGTGCGGCCAGGTCGAGGCACTGCCGAGATACGATCCCCCGGGCCACAGGTGCGGCGAGTGCTCGATGCCCTCGCGCGGCGTGCCGAAGCGTGCCGGGTGCACGGTCACGGCCGTGCCCGCGGCGAGGACGCCGGAGGGGTCGAGGTCGACCCGGCCCGACAGCTCATGGCCCGGCACGAGCGGTTCGCGCACGACGAAAGCACCGTTGGCGCCCTCGTAGTAGTAGTGCAGGTCGGATCCGCAGATGCCGACGTACTCCACGCGCAGGCGGACCTGGCCCTCCCCGGGTTCGGGCACGGCGACATCGCGCACCGCGGCGGACAGGGCCTTCTCGATCAGCAGAGTTCTCATGGTCTTCCTCTCCGCGGTCAGACGACCGCGGTCATGCCGCCGTCGACGAAGATGTTCTGCCCCGAGACGAAGCTCGACGCGTCGGAGGCGAGGAACAGCAGCGCCCCGTCGAGTTCGGCGAAGTCGCCCCACCGGCGGGCCGGGGTGCGCTGAGTGAGCCACGCGGTGAACTCCGGGTCGTCGACCAGGTCGCGGTTCATCTCGGTCGCGAAGTACCCCGGAGACAGCGCGTTCACCTGGATGCCGAAGCGTGCGAGGTCGGCGGCCATACCGGCGGTCAGCTGAGCGACGCCGCCCTTCGTCGCGGAGTAGGGCGCGATGGTCTGTCGCGCGAGCCGCGACTGCACCGAGGCGACGTTGACGACCTTGCCGGAACCGCGGGCGACCATCGCCGGGGTGACGAATCGCGAGACGTAGAACACTCCGGAGAGGTTGGCCGCGACGATGTCGTCCCAGTCGGCGACCGCGAACTCGTGGATCGGCGCCCGGCGCTGCACGCCCGCGTTGTTGACGAGGATGTCGGGCACGCCGACGTCTCGCAGCAGAGCGGCGATCGCACCCTCGACCGCCACGGCGTCGGTCACGTCGAACGTCACCGCGTGCGCGGGACGACCGGACAGCTCCTCGGCTTCGGCGCGGGTCTGCTCGACCGCGGCCGCGTCGCGACCGTGCACGACGACACGCGCCCCGCGGCGGGCCAGGGTCAGGGCCAGCGCACGGCCGAGGCCCCGCGACGACCCCGTGACGAGGGCGAGACGGTCGGAGACGTCGAACAGGTCGGCGGGGGAACCGGTCACAGGAGCGCTCCGATGCCGAACACGGCGAGCGCCGCGAGGAAGCCGAGCACCGACTCGATGGCCTGCTGCACGGTCCACGTCTTCAGCGTGGTCTTGACGTCCATGCCCATGAGGCGGCCCACCAGCCAGAAGCCGGAGTCGTTGACGTGACCGGCGAACACCGATCCCGCCGCGGTGGCGAGGGTGATCGCGACGACCTGCAGGGGCGAGAAGTTCCCCGCCAGGACGGCGGGCGCGGCGAGACCTGCCGCGGTGACGAGGGCGACGGTGGCGGAGCCCTGAGCGAGACGCAGGATCACGGCGATGATGTACGCCGCGACGATGACCGGCAGGCCCAGGTCGCTGAGGCTGTCGGAGAGCGCGTCACCGATGCCCGAGGCGCGCAGGACGGCACCGAACATTCCACCGGCGCCGGTGATGAGGATGACGGATGCCACGGGTCCGAGCGCCGAGTCCACGACCTTCTCGAGCGCGGTGCCGTTCTCGCCGCGACGGAAGCCGAACACGACGGTGGCCACGAGCACGGTGATGAGCAGGGCGACGGGCGAGTTGCCGAGCAGGACGAGCACCTGCACGAGGGTGTTGTTCTTGTCGACCACGCCGGCGGCGGAGAGCGTCGTCAGCCCGGTGTTCAGGAAGATGAGGAGCATCGGCAGGAGCAGGACCGCGATGACCGTGGCGGGCTTCGGCGGGTTCGCCGGCTGGTCGGCATCCACGTCGCCGAAGAGCGCGGGGACGGGCAGGACGATGCGGCGGGCGATGAACTTCCCCCACAGGTAACCTGAGAGGTACCAGATCGGGAAGGCGATGATGAGGCCGACGATGAGGACCAGTCCGAGGTTGGCGCCGTAGAGACCGCTCGCGGTGACCGGACCCGGGTGCGGCGGCAGGAAGACGTGCATGACCGAGAAGGCGGCGGCGGCGGGCAGACCGAACAGCAGCACGTTGTTGCCCGAGACTCGGCGCGCGATGGCGAAGATGATCGGCAGCATCATGACGAGCCCGGCGTCGAAGAACATCGGGAACCCGAGGATGAGCGAGACGATGCCGAGCGCGAACGGCGCCCGCTTCTCGCCGAAGATGCGGACGAACGTCTCGGCGAGCGACTGCGCGCCGCCGGAGTGTTCGATCAGACGTCCGAGCATCGCTCCGAGCGCCACGAGCAGCGCGACCGTCCCGAGCGTGCCCCCGAATCCCCCGGTCAAGGTGGTGACGATGGCCGAGACGGGGATGCCGGCGGCGAACGCGGTGGCCAGCGACACGATGATGAGGGCCAGGAAGGCGTGAACCTTCAGCCAGATGATGAGCACGAGGATGAGCGCGATCGCGCCCGCGGCGATGGCGAGCAGTGGCGCCGTGCCGAGTGTCTGGGTCCAGTCGTCCAAGAGATCTCCGTTGATTCAGGGTGGCGCGGCATCGGGCAAGCTGTGATTCGACCCGCACCTACGGGTGAGTGAGGGCATCTTCACACAAAGATCGTATCTTTGACAAGATAAGGTCGTACCAAAGACCTAAGGAGGGGTCATGGCCCGCGCGTCGCACGGATCACTGGTCGATGCCCTCGGCATGCGCATCGTCGACGGGGAGCTCCCCCCGGGCCACGTCCTCACCCTCGCCGCCCTGGAGGCCGAGTACGGCGTCTCCCGCACCGTCGTGCGCGAGGCCGTGCGCGTGCTGGAGGCGATGGGCATGCTCGAGCAGCGACGCCGGGTCGGCATCACCGTGCGTCCCCCCGCGGACTGGAGCGCCCTGGACACGCGACTCATCGGCTGGCAGCTCGCGGGCAAGCGCCGCGACCAGCTCATCGCGAACACCACCGAACTCCGCGCCGCGATCGAACCGGTGGCCGCACGACTGAGCGCTCGCCGCGCGACCGACCTGCAGCGCGGGGAGATCCTCCGCCTCGCCGAGGAGCTCGAGCGCCTCGGCGCCGCCGGCCTCGGCAACTCGCCCGAGTACCTCGCGGCCGACATCGCCTTCCACGACCTCATCCTCGTGTCCAGCGGCAACCTCATGCTCGCCGCCGCACGCGCCCCCATCGCCGCCGCGATCGAGGGACGCGCGATGCACGGGCTGACCCCCGGCATCCCGAATCCCGAAGCGCTCGACAACCACGTCGCCACCGCCGCCGCGATCAGCCGGGCCGACGCCGACGCCGCCGAGGAGCACACGCGGCTCTACGTCGCCGCCGTGCTCACCGAAGTCCGTCGCTCCATCTGACCCCTTCCCCCGACGAAGAGAGAAGCCATGACCGCCACCGCCCCGATCCTCGTCTTCATGGGCCCTGCCGGCACCGGCAAGTCCACCGTCGCCGGGATGCTCGCCGGCCGCCTCGGGTGGGACTTCCAGGAGGGCGACGACCTTCACCCCGCGGTCAACGTCGCGAAGATGGCGGCCGGGCACGCGCTGAACGACGACGACCGCTGGCCGTGGCTCGACCGCGTCGCCGCGTGGATCGACGGCGAGGTCGCCGCGGGGCGCTCCGGCGTCATCACGTGCTCGGCTCTCAAGCGCAGCTACCGGGACGTGCTGCGCCGCGACGGCGTGACCTTCGTGCTGCTCATGGGCGACCCGAAGCTCGTGCTCGACCGTCTCCTGCGCCGCCAGGGCCACTTCATGCCGCCCGCCCTGCTCACCTCGCAGTTCGAGACCCTGGAGATCCCGGATGCCGACGAGCAGGCGATCCAGATCGACCTCGACCTGACGCCGGGCGAGCAGGTGCAGGAGGTCATCGACCGCCTCCGGCTCACGCACAGCCCGTCCTGAAACACCCGCGGGCCGAGCCGATAAAGTGGCGGAGGCGGCCCGTGTGAGCCCGCCCACCCCCTCGCACCTGAATACGGAGCAACGCATGACGTCGACCACTCCCCCGACCGGACCTTCGACCGACCAGGATCAGGCCCCTCATCAGGCCGCCCAGGTGCACGAGGGTGCGCCCGGCATCGAAGAGGTGGAGCGTCCCACCGCCGAGGCCGACTCCCGCCCCCAGGGCGACGGCGACGGCCGCGCCAACATCGGCGTCGTGGGCCTCGCGGTCATGGGCTCGAACCTGGCGCGCAACCTCGCCAGCCGCGAGGGCAACACCGTCGCGATCTTCAACCGCAGCCACGACAAGACCGAGCACGTGCTCGCCCAGCACCCCGAGGCGAACTTCGTCGCCTCCTTCTCGTACGAGGACTTCGCCGCGTCGCTGTCGAAGCCCCGCACCGCGATCATCATGGTCAAGGCCGGCCGCCCCACCGACTTCGTCATCGACGAGCTGGTGAAGGTCTTCGAGCCGGGCGACATCATCGTCGACGGCGGCAACGCCCTGTTCACCGACACCATCCGCCGCGAGAAAGCCGTCCGCGAGACGGGAATCAACTTCGTCGGCATGGGCGTCTCGGGCGGCGAAGAGGGCGCACTGCGCGGTCCCTCGATCATGCCCGGCGGCTCCGACGAGGCCTGGGCCACGCTCGGCCCGATCCTGAAGTCCATCGCCGCGATCGCCGAGGGCGAGCCCTGCGTCACGCACGTCGGCCACGACGGCGCCGGCCACTTCGTCAAGATGGTGCACAACGGCATCGAGTACGCCGACATGCAGCTCATCGCCGAGGCGTACGACCTCATCCGTCGCGCCACGGGCAAGACCCCCGCCGAGATCGCCGACGTCTTCGCCGAGTGGAACCGCGGCGAGCTGGAGTCGTACCTCATCGAGATCACCGCCGAGGTGCTGCGTCAGACCGACGCCGACACGGGCAAGCCCCTCGTCGACGTCATCCTCGACCAGGCCGGCGCCAAGGGCACCGGCGCCTGGACCGTGCAGACCGCCCTCGACCTGGGCGTGCCCGTCTCGGGCATCGCGGAGGCCACGTTCGCGCGGTCGCTGTCGAGCCACCCCGAGCAGCGCGAGGTCTCGGGCGACCTCCCGGGCCCCGACATCTCGGAGGGCGTCGTCTTCCTCGAGGGCGAGGATGCCGACACCTTCATCGAGCAGGTGCGCCTGGCGCTGTACGCCTCGAAGATCGTCGCCTACAGCCAGGGCTTCGACGAGATCCGCGCCGGCGCAGCCCAGTACGACTGGAACATCGACCTCGGCGCGGTGTCGAAGATCTGGCGCGGCGGCTGCATCATCCGCGCGCAGTTCCTCAACCGCATCGCCGAGGCCTACGACGCCGAGCCCGGACTGCCCGTGCTGCTCACGGCGCCGTACTTCGTCGAGGCCCTCGGCCGCGCTCAGACGCCGTGGCGCAACATCGTGTCGCTGGCGGCGGCCGCCGGCATCCCGGCTCCCGCGTTCAGCTCGTCGCTGGCCTACTACGACGGCCTGCGCGCCGAGCGTCTGCCCGCCGCCCTCATCCAGGGTCAGCGCGACTTCTTCGGTGCGCACACCTACCGCCGCATCGACAAGGAGGGCACGTTCCACACCCTCTGGTCCGGCGACCGCACCGAGATCGAGGCAGAGGACACGCACTGACGACAGCGCTCACGAGGCGGCGGCGGGCGGTGCTCGTCGCCGCCTCGGCGCTGTACGCCTTCGGGCTCTGGTGGATGACGCTGCGCCCCACGCCGTACGACGACGGCACCGCGGGAGTGCTCCGCGCGTTCCTCGGACTCCTCGCCTCCTCGCCGGCGACGGCGTGGGTCACCTTCGGCGTCGTCGAGTTCGCCGCCAACGTCGTGATGTTCGTCCCGTTCGGGGTGCTCGCGATCCTCTGGGGCGGGGCCTGGTGGGTCGGCATCCTGAGCGGTCTGGCCACGAGCGCGGTGATCGAGACAAGCCAGGCGCTGTTCCTGCCGACGCGCGTCGCCGACGCGCGCGACCTCCTGGCGAACACCCTCGGCACGGCCCTCGGAGTCGTCATGGGACTGCTCGTGGCGCGCGCTGTCCGTCTTCACAGCGAGCGCATAGCCGACGCCATAGAAAGCTCATAGATACCGGCGCACAATGAGAGCCATGACCGCAACGGCCCCTGCTCCCGCCTTCACCCGCCCGGACGGCAGCGCCCTCCGCGTCCTCGTCGTCGACGACGAGCAGATGCTCACCGACCTGCTGTCGATGGCCCTCCGCATGGAGGGCTGGGAGGTCCGCACCGCGGGCTCCGGCTTCGACGCCCTGCAGTCCGCCCGCGACTTCGAACCGGATGCCATGGTGCTCGACATCATGATGCCCGACCTCGACGGGATGGCCGTGCTGCAGCGGCTGCGCCACTCGGGCAACGACGTTCCGGTGCTCTTCCTGACCGCGAAGGACGCCGTCGCCGACCGGGTCGCGGGGCTCACGGCGGGGGGCGACGACTACGTCACGAAGCCCTTCAGCCTCGAAGAGGTCGTGGCGCGGCTCCGCGGCCTCATGCGCCGCGCCGGCACCGCCTCCACGCGCGACTCCGAGCCGATCCTCCGCGTGGGAGACCTGTCGCTGAACGAGGACAGCCACGAAGTGGTCCGCGCGGGCACCGAGATCGAGCTGACCGCCACCGAGTTCGAGCTGCTGCGCTTCCTCATGCGCAACCAGCGCCGCGTCGTGTCGAAGGCGCAGATCCTGGACCGCGTCTGGAACTACGACTTCGGCGGGCGCTCGAGCGTCGTCGAGCTGTACATCTCCTACCTACGCAAGAAGATCGATGCGGGCCACGAACCGCTCATCCACACGGTCCGCGGCGTCGGCTACATGATCAAAGCGCCTCAGTGACCCGACAGAAGGCGCGCCACCGCTGGACGCTGCAGTCGCGCCTGATGGTCGCGGTGATCGGCATGGTGGCGTTCATCCTGGTGATGATCGCGGTGTCCACGAGCGCGATCATCACGGGCGTCCTGCAGACGAACCTCACGGCGCAGGTCGCGGCCGCCGGCAACAACGTCGCGGTCGGACCGACGAGCACCGCGAGCGATGTCCTCGCCGGGGGCCCGTTCCCCGACGGCACCGTGCTCGTGCTGCGCAGCGCCAGCACGGGCGACACCGGAGCCTACGTCGACGGACGGTCGGTGAAGGCGCTCGACGACGAGCAGGTGAGTGAGATCCGCGACGCCGTCGCGAACGCCGTCACGACCGGGGCCTCCTCCTCCGACACCGTCGATCTGCCGGGCCTCGGGGATTACCGCATCGGCGTGCGAGGGAACCAGTTCGGGACCGTCGCGGTGCTCGGACTCCCCCTCAGCCAGATCACCGCGACGATCGGCACCATCCTCACCACGGTCGCCCTGGTGACGGCGGGCGGTCTGCTGCTGCTCTCCGCGATCATCGCGGTCGTCATCCGCGTGGGCCTCCGGCCGCTGCGCTCCGTCGCCGAGACCGCCACCCGGGTGGCCTCCATCCGGATGGACCAGGGCGACGTCTCGATCGACGAACGCGTGCCCGAGGAGCAGGTGGACGAGCACAGCGAGATCGGACAGGTCGGTCTGGCGCTCAACTCGCTGCTGGACCGGGTCGACGCCTCGCTCGCCGCCCGCCAGCGGAACGAGGAACTGATGCGCCGATTCGTCGCGGATGCCAGCCACGAGCTGCGGACGCCTCTGGCATCCATCCGGGGGTTCTCCGAGCTGTCGCTGCGCGCCATCCGCCAGTCGCAGGACGACGAGAGCCGCCAGCGCATCGCGATGGCCGTGGAGACGACCGAGCAGTCGCTCGAGCGCATCCAGGCGCAGTCGCTGCGGATGACCACGCTCGTCGAGGACCTGTTGCTTCTGGCGCGCCTGGACGAGGGACAGGAACTCGTCTACGGCACCGTCGACCTCACGCGTCTCGCGGTCGAGGCGGTCGGCGACGCGCGCCCCGCCGGCCCGGATCACGCGTGGTCGCTCGACGTCGACGACGAGCCGGTGGAGCTCGCCGGTGACGCGGCGCGCCTGAACCAGGTCGTGGCCAATCTGCTTGCCAACGCCCGCACGCACACGCCCGCCGGGACGGAGGTCACGGTCTCGGTGACGCGTGAGGGCGAGGATGCCGTGCTCCGCGTGCACGATGACGGTCCCGGAATCGACCCGTCCGTGGCCCCCCAGCTGTTCGCGCGGTTCTCCCGCGCCGACCGGTCGCGCGATCGCAAGACCGGCGGCACGGGACTCGGGCTCTCGATCGCGAAGGCGATCGTGGAGGCCCACGACGGCACGCTCACAGTGCAGAGCACACCGGGCGACACGACGTTCGAGATGCGACTCCCGGCCAAGCCCGCCGACCCGGTGTGACGCGGGCGCAGAGATCGCCCGCATCCGCCCTGCCCGGTCTGATCGTCGGGATCATGGTTTTCGTCGCCGGAGTGGCCATCGTGGGGTATCGCCGACCGGTGTACGCAGCCGCGGCGCGAGCGGAGGCGCGGTGGTTCACGAGGGGTTCCGCCGACCGCGCTCCGCGACTCCGGGGCCCCTTCCCGGTCGCCCTCGTCGGTGCGTTCGGTGCGCTGGCGGGTGTCGTCATGATCGGCTACGCGCTGCGGGGGCTCTCGGGCTGATCGCCCGGACGGCGATTCGCGGGAACCGGACGCCGGCCTTCGTCAGTACCCCGCGAAGGCGTCGGTGGTGAGCGACCTCGCGCGCGACAGCGCGGGGGCGAGCGACGCGATCAGCCGCGGCGGTCCGGACACGTACGCCGTGCGCTGCGCGATGTCGGGCACCGCGCGCAGGAGCGCCTCGGCATCCACCCGGTCGGGACCGGCCCACACCCACCCGGCGGGAAGGTCGCGCGGCTCGTCGCGGGAGAACACGACCACGGGGATGCCGGCGGCCGCGATGTCGTCGCGGAACGCGAGCTCGCTCGCTTCGGAGACGACGTACACGAGCACGACGTCGCGGGTCTGACCGGTCGCCGTGAGGTGACGCAGTTGCGAGACGAACGGCGTCACACCGATGCCGGCCGCGACGAGGAGCACCGGGGACGTCGGACGCGACGGAAGCACGAAGTCGCCCCACACGCCCGTCACGGCGAGCGTGCCGCCGACGGGCACGTCGGCGAGGGCTCGCTTGTACGACGACTGCGAGCCGTCCTTGAAGGCGATGCGCACGGTCGGCAGGTCCTCGGGGGCCGAGGCGATCGAGAACTCCCTCCGCGTGCCGCGGGCGTCGGGACGGCGGTGCGGCACGTCGAGCTCGAGATACTGCCCGGGCGAGAAGGTGAACGACCGCGCGGCCCGGAACGTCAGCTCGCGCACGGTCGGGGTGAGGTCGCGTCGCGCCTCGAGCCGGAGTCGCACGGCGGCGCGCAGGCAGAACAGGAACGCCACGAGATTGCCCACGAGCAGGGCGCGCTCCTGGCCGAGGGTGATCCCTCCGAGCGCGATCGGCCAGCCCGCGAGCACGCCGACGACGACGGCGACGACGAACTGCTGCCGGCGACGGGGAGGCAGGGTCAGCGGCTCGGACAGCATGAACGCGCCGAGGAACAGGAACGGCGACGAGAACGCGACCTGCACGAGCACCGCGGGAACGTCGACGGGGAAGCCCGCCGCCTGGAACTGCACGGTCGTGCGGACGAAGGCCACCACGGCCGCCACCAGCCAGAACACCGCCACGATCGCGAAGCGCTCGGTGCGCGCCAGGAGCAGGATCCCCAGCACCAGCACGGGACCTGCGAGCCAGGGCGACCCCACCCACCACGCCGACGCGCCGAGGTCGGGCGCCCAGATGCCCACGATCGTGAGCACGGTCGCGCCCGTCGCCGCCGGGTTGAAGATGTGCCGCCCGCGCCACGCGAGCACGTACTTCGACAGGGATGCCGCGACCCCGGCGAGCACGAGCCCGGCGAGGCCCAGCGGCTCCACGGTCGGGCGTACGACGAACAGCAGGATCGCGGCCGTGATGAGCGAGGATTCCAGGCGCCGTGGCATCCGGAGCACGCTCTGCGCGACGAGGTCGGTGAGGCCGCACGCGAGGGCGAGCACCACGGCGCTCACGAGGATCTCGAGCGGGTCGGGGACCACGAGTCCCACGAACGCCAGGGCGAGGGCGATGAGCGTCAGGAGGCCCAGCGACGCCAGCACGAGCCGGTACATCGAGACGCGGCCGAGGACGCCGAGGACCCGGGTCGAACCGGCGGTCAGGGTCGCACTCATCAGAAGATCTCTCCCTCGAATCCGGGCGACCACTCGACGCGGCCGTCGGTGCGCATACGCACCCAGGGTGCGTTCCAGGCGGCCGCGAGCTCGGGACCGCCGTCGAAGAACAGGGCCGTCGCCAGGGCGTCCGCGCGCATCGCGGTGTCGGCGACCGCCCAGGTGGCCGCGTACGCCTGGACGGGCGCTCCCGTGCGGGCGTCGAGGACGTGGTGGAGCCCGTCGCCCCACGCGCGGCGCGTGATGGCCGAGGCGCAGAGCGCCGCATCGCGGACCTCCACGATGCCGATCGCGCGGGTGGGGTCGTACGGGTGCTCGAGTCCGATGCGGACGGGCGCTCCGCTCACGGCGAGGTCTCCCGAACCGTCGACGATCACGTCGCCGTCGACATCGGTGCGGACGACCTCGAGCACGCGGTCCACCAGTCGCCCCTTGCCGAGCGCGCCCACGTCGAGCGTGGCGGGGCGGGACAGCGAGAGGAGGCCGCTCCCCCACGTCACGACCGCCCGCCAGTCCGGCGCGGGCTCCGGCGACCCCCACGGCGCGAGCGTCAGGCGCGCGTCGTACCCGAGCCGGGCCAGGGCGTCGCCGACGAGCGGGTTCACCGCCCCGCGCGTCGCGACGTCGAGTTCGTCGTAGAGCGCCAGCATGGCATCCGTGTCGCGAGGCGCGTCGATGGATGCCACGCGTCCCTCCGCGAGCGAGGACACCAGCGAGTCGCCGCGGAAACGCGACCACTCACGGTCGAACCCGTCGACGACGTCGGCGACCGCGGCGCGCGTGGCCCCGGGCAACGGCTCCGCCGTCTCGATCGCCCAGGCGGTCCCGATCGCGTCGAACGTCCACACCGCACCGGTCGCGGTCGCCGAGGTCACGAGATCAGGCCTTCGCCTCGGACTTGATCGTCTCGAGGGCCGTCATGAAGCCGCCGCTGGTGAGCGAGGACCCCGCGACCTTGCTGACGGAGATCTCGTCGACGTTCTTGCCGACCACCTCGTCCTTGATGCCCCCGATGAACTCGCTCTGGTAGCGGCGGGATTCCGCCGCCTGCGGGTCACCGGTCACCGTGACATCGGTCACCGTGTCGCCCGCGATGGTGAGGGTCACGTCGACCGTCTCGACGCTCTCGGGGGTGGCGTACTGGCCCGTGGCCTCGTACGTGCCGTCGGTGTAGACGGTGCTGGACGCCGCGGCGCTGGTGGACGCCTCGGCCGTGGCGCTCGTGCTCGGCGTCGAGGACGCCGCGGGAGCAGACGACGATTCCGCGGGCGCGGCCGCGTCGGCGTTGCCGCCGGAGCATCCGGCGAGGGTGACCACTCCGGCCACGCCCAGGAGGGCGGTGCCGATGCGGACGGGGCGGGGGACGGCAGTCGTTCGGATCATGAGGGTCCTCTTTCGGTCGTGCCTCGCGGAGCGGTCGTGCTCACGATGAACACACGATCTCGAAACGGACCTGGTTCAGACCTCACCGAACCTATGAGTGCGCCATGAATGTCAGGCGTCGCCGCCGAACATGCTGGTGACGGAACCGTCCTCGAAGACCTCGTGGATCGCGCGCGCGAGCAGCGGCGCGATCGGCAGGACCGTGAGGCGGTCGAACCGGCGCTCGGGGGGCAGCGGGACGGTGTCGGTCACGACGACCTCGTCGATCGCGGGGTCCTGCAGACGCTCGGTCGCGGGGTCGCTGAAGATCGCGTGCGTCGCGGCGACGATGACCTTGCGCGCACCGCTCGCCTTGAGCGCCTGCGCGGCCTTCTGGATCGTGCCGCCGGTGTCGATCATGTCGTCGACGAGGAGGCACGTGCGGCCCTTCACATCACCGACGATCTCGTGCACCGAGACCTGGTTCGCGACCTTCGGGTCACGACGCTTGTGGATGATGGCAAGGGGGGCGCCCAGGCTGTCGGACCACGTGTCGGCGACGCGCACCCGACCCATGTCGGGTGAGACGACCGTGAGGGTCTCGCGGTCCTCGCCGGTGAGGCCCTGTTCGAAGTGCTCGAGGAGGACGGGCTTGGCGAAGAGGTGGTCGACGGGGCCGTCGAAGAAGCCCTGGATCTGCGCGGCGTGCAGATCGACGCTCATGATGCGGTCGGCGCCGGCGGTCTTAAGCAGGTCGGCGATGAGGCGGGCGGAGATCGGCTCGCGGCCGCGGCCCTTCTTGTCCTGACGCGAATACGGGTAGTACGGCGCCACGACCGTGATGCGCTTCGCCGAGGCGCGCTTGAGGGCGTCCAGCATGATCAGCAGCTCCATGAGCCACTCGTTGACCGGCGGGCCGAACGACTGCACGACGAACACGTCGCAGCCGCGGATCGAGACCTCGAAGCGCGTGTAGATCTCGCCCGAGGCGAAGGTCCGGTGCTCGGTCGGCGCGAGCTCGGTGCCGAGGTGACGGGCGACCTCGTGCGCGAGCTCGGGGTGCGAGCGACCCGAGGCGACGACGAGCCGCTTCTTGGTCTTGGCGACGAGCCCGGGGGCGATGCCGTTGTCGCGGTCGAGATCTACACGGTTCTTCTTACGAGCCATCGCGCGCTTCCTGTTCACCCCGGGCCCGCACGGCCACGTCGGCCGCTCCGGTGCCCGGTCGATTCTTCTCGACCCACCCCTCGATGTTCCGCTGGGGGGCAACGCTGAGTGCCAGGGCACCGGCGGGGACGTCCTTGCGGATCACTGCACCGGCACCGGTCTTGGCGCCATCCCCAATCGTAACGGGCGCGACGAAGACGTTGTGCGAGCCGCTGTGCACCTCGTCGCCGATGACGGTGCGGTGCTTGGCGATGTCGTCGTAGTTGGCGGTGATCGCTCCGGCGCCGAGATTGACGTTCCGGCCGATCTGGGTGTCGCCGATGTACGACAGGTGCGGCACCTTGCTGCCCTCGCCGATGGAGGAGTTCTTCACCTCGACGAACGTGCCGACCTTGCCGTTCACGCCGACGCGGGCGTTGGGTCGGAGGTACGCGAACGGGCCGACCGTCGCGCCGGCTTCGACGACGGCGAGGGTCGCGTCGGTCCGCGTGATCGAGGCGTCCTCGCCGACCTCGCAGTCCACCAGGCTCGTGTCCGGCCCGATCGTCGCGCCCGCGGCGATCACCGTGGCCCCGCGGACGTGCGTGTTCGGAAGAAGCGTCACATCCGGCGCGAGCACCGCGGTGACGTCGATCCACGTAGTGGCGGGGTCGACGACCGTGACGCCCTCGCGCTGCCAGTGCCGCACGGTGCGGGCGTTGAGCGTGCGCCCCGCCTCCGACAGCTGGATGCGGTCGTTCACCCCGAGAGCGGCGGACGCGTCGGGAGTGATGGATGCCGCGACGCCCAGTTCCGCATCGCGCAGCAGGGCGATCACGTCGGTGAGGTACTTCTCGCCCTGGGCGTTCGCCGTCCCGACCCGCGCGAGCTGGTCGCGCAGCGGAGCCGCCCGGAAGACGTAGACGCCGACGTTGATCTCGGTGACCGCGGCCTCGTCGGCGGTGGCATCCTTCTGCTCCACGATCCGGCGCACGCCGCGGGCGTCGTCGCGGATGACCCGGCCGTACCCCTGCGGGTCGTCCACGTGAGCGGTGAGGAGGGTGACCGCCGATCCTCCGGAGCGGTGCGTCTCGACGAGGTCGGCGAGCGTGTGCGTCTGGAGCAGCGGGACGTCGCCGCTGAGGACCAGCACGTCACCGGCGAAGTCCTCGAGCGCGCCGAGGGCGGCCTCGACGGCACGACCGGTGCCGGGGATCTCGTCCTGGTCGACGATGACCACGCCCGGCGCCAGCTCGGCGACGGTCTCCGCGACGCGGTCGCGTTCGTGCCGGACGACCACCACGATGCGGGCGGGATCCAGGGATGCCGCGGTGTCGAGCACGTGACCGACGAGCGGACGGCCACCGACGGCGTGGAGGATCTTCGGGGTGCGCGATCGCATGCGGGTGCCTTGGCCCGCGGCGAGGACGACGACGGCGAGCTCGGTCGATGAGGTCATGCTCCGCCGCCAGGATTCGAACCTGGACCTAACAGCTCCAAAGGCTGTCGTGCTGCCGTTACACCACGGCGGACCGTGCCCGCGGGCACCGGTCAAGTCTGCCAGACGGCGACGGCGGGGCGTTCTCGACATAATGAACGGGTGAGCCGGGACAGCGACGAAGTCGATCGCATCGTCGAGGCGTGGGTGCGGCAGCGACCCGACCTCGACTTCTCGCCGCTCGAGGTGCTCTCGCGCGTCGCCCGCCTCTCGCGGCACCTCGACATCGCGCGCAAAGAGGCGTTTCGGCGCAGCGACATCGAGTCGTGGGAGTGGGACGTGCTCTCGGCCCTCCGCCGTGCGGGCGAGCCCTACCAGCTCAGCCCCAAGCAGCTGCTGCAGCAGACGCTCGTCTCCAGCGGCACGATGACCAATCGCATCGACCGGCTCGTCGCCCGCCGGTTCGTCCGACGCGAAGCCGACCCCGGCGACGGACGGAGCATCCTGGTGACCCTCACCGACGACGGCCGCGTGCGCGTGGATGCCGCGATCACCCGCCTCGTCGACGCCGAGGCACTGCTGCTCGAGGGGCTCTCCCGCGGAGACCGCGACCGGCTCGCGACGCTCCTGCGCAAGCTCAGTCTGGGGTTCGACGCGTGAGCGCCACCGTGTCCGCGCCGACGCCGTGGCAGCGGGTGAAGGCGTGGCTGGACGTGCGGTTCCGCTCCCCCTCGGCGATCTACGGACTGATCGTGTTCACGACGTTCGTGACCCTCGCCGACGACGAGGCGCACGACGTGGCCGAGGTGCTGCTGAACTCGACCTCGACCCTGATCGTCTTCTTCATCGCGCACGTGTTCGCCCACACGTTGACCGACCACGGTGACCACGGCTTCCGCGGGTCGACGCGCAACGCTCTCCGCCACGCGGCGGGGATGCTCTACGCCTCGGTGCCGTCGATCCTCGCCCTGGCGTTCGGCATCGCCACGGGTCAGACCGTCCCGGACGCCGTCGACAACTGCATCACGGCGATGTTCGTGGTCCTCGCGATCCTCGGGTACCACGCGTTCCGGCGCCGCGGCTACCGCGTGTTCGGGCGCATAATGGGCGCGCTCGCGACGTCGTTCCTCGGCATCGTGATCGTGATCCTGGAGGTCGCGGTCCACTGACGCGGCGCGCGCCGCGAACGCCGAGGCGACCGGGACGGCGCTTCAGCCGATGGCCTCGGTGAGTTCGAACCAGCGCAGTTCCAGTTCGTCGCGCTCGGACTCCCACTGCGAGATGCGCTCCATCTCTCTGCCGAGCCCCACGTAGTCGGCCTGGTCGTGGTCCGCGAGGGCCGCCTTGGCCCGGTCGATCTGCTGCTGCAGCTTCTCGATCTTGCGCTCGGCGGCCGAGACCTCCTTCTGCGCGGCCCGGAGGTCGGCCCCCTGGAGACCCGCGGATGCCGCGGCCGCGGTCGCCGTGGACCGTTGCGGCTCGGCATCCTGGATCGCCCGCAGGCGCAGATATTCGTCGACCCCGCCCGGGAGGTGGCGCAGGCGCGCATCGAGGATCGCGTACTGCTGATCGGTGACGCGTTCGAGGAAGTAGCGGTCGTGCGAGACGACGATGAGGGTGCCCGACCACGAGTCCAGCAGGTCTTCCATCGCCGCGAGCATGTCGGTGTCGAGGTCGTTCGTGGGCTCGTCGAGGATCAGGACGTTCGGCTGATCGAGCAGGATGAGCAGCAGCTGAAGGCGCCGCTTCTGCCCGCCGGAGAGGTCCTTCACCGGCGTGGAGAGCTGCGCACTGGAGAAACCGAGACGCTCGAGCAGCTGGCCGGGGGTCAGCTCCTGCGCCTTGGAGCCCGCGCCGAAGCTGTACGTCGTGCGGAGCCCCGCGATCACCACCCGCACGGGGTCGTTCAGGTGCTGCTCGAGCTCGTCGAGACGCTGGGTGAGGGTCGCGACCTTGACGGTCTTGCCGCGCTTCACGCGGCCCGCGGTGGGCTCGAGGGTGCCGGTGATCAGACTCAGCAGGGTGGACTTGCCGGCCCCGTTCACGCCCAGGATGCCGGTGCGCTCACCGGGCGCGATGCGCCACTCGATGTCTTTCAGCACCGTCTTGTCGCCGTAGGACACCCCCGCGTCCAGCAGATCGACCACGTCCTTGCCCAGGCGCGCGACCGCGAGCGACTGCAGGGCGACCTTGTCGCGGATCTCGGGTACGTCGGCGATGAGCTCGTTCGCCGCGTCGATGCGGAACTTCGGCTTCGAGGTGCGCGCCGGCGCCCCGCGGCGAAGCCACGCCAGCTCCTTGCGAGCGAGGTTCTGACGACGCTGTTCGATGGATGCCGCCTGGCGATCGCGCTCGACCCGCTGCAGGATGTACGCCGCGTACCCGCCCTCGAAGGGCTCGACGATGCGGTCGTGCACCTCCCACGTCGCGGTGCAGATCTCGTCGAGGAACCACCGGTCGTGGGTCACGACGAGCAGGCCCCCGGCGCTCGGCGCCCAGCGCTTCTTGAGGTGACCGGCGAGCCAGGTGATGGCCTCGACGTCGAGGTGGTTGGTCGGCTCGTCGAGGAACAGCACGTCCCAGTCGCCCGACAGCAGCTTCGCCAACGCCACGCGACGACGCTGACCACCGGAGAGGTCGCCGAGGCGCGCGTCCCACGGGAGGTCGCCCAGGAGTCCCGCGATGACGTCGCGCGTCCGCGCATCGCCGGCCCACTCGTGCTCGGCGCGGTCGCCGACCACTGCGTGCCCGATCGTGTCGTCGTCGTCGAGGGTGTCCTGCTGGTCGAGGACGCCGACCGTCACTCCCCCGCGCACGGTCACGCGTCCGCCGTCGGGCTCGCGGATGCCGGCGAGCATGCCGAGCAGGCTCGACTTGCCGTCGCCGTTGCGGCCGACGATGCCGATGCGGTCTCCCTCGTTCACGCCGAGCGAGACGGAGTCGAACACGACCTTGGTCGGGTATTCCAGGTGCAGGGCTTCGCCCCCGAGCAGATGTGCCATATCCGTCTTAGGCTACGCGGCCCGGGCGGGGGCGAACCGCGAGAGTACATCCGGCTGACGAAACCCGCGCAGCCTGCGGGGGGGGGGGTCGTCAGGCACGTGCGGTCTCACGGGGACGGGCGTGCGCGAGCGCCCGACCACCGGAACGGACAGCGGGGCCGCCCGGAATCCCGGACGGCCCCGCTGGTGTGGCGTCGGCTCAGAGGTTGTTGTCGGCGAGCCAGGCCTTCGCGATGTCGGCCGAGGACTGCTGGTCGACGGTCGACTTCACGTTCAGTTCCACGAGACCCTCGGGGGTGAGGGCGGCGGAGACCTTGTTCAGGATGTCGGACACCTGCGAGGCGACCTTCGAGTTCACGACCGGGACGACGTTCGAGGCCAGGAACAGGCCCTTCGGGTCTTCCAGGGTGACGAGGTTGTCGGTCTGGATGCGCGGGTCGGCGGTGTAGACATTCGCGACCTGGATCGTGCCGGCGACGAGGTCGTCGACGGTGGTCTCACCGGTGGGCGAGAACTGCACGTCGACACCGTAGGTCGACTTCAGGCCCTGCGGGCCGTACGGGCGCTCGGCGAGCTCGGCGTTGCCGCCGAGGGTGAGGCCGGTCGTGACCTTGGACAGGTCGGCGATCGAGGTCAGGCCGTTGGCATCCGCGAACGCCTTCGTGACCGTGTACGAGTCCTGGTCGGTGGCCGTCGACTGGTCCAGGACCTCGAGGCCTTCGGGCAGCGCCGACGGCAGGGCCGCGTAGACCTCGTCGGCGGTCCGGGCGGTGGTCGCGTCGTCGAAGAACTGCAGCAGGTTGCCGCTGTACTCCGGGAACACGGTGACGGTGCCGTCCTCGAGCAGCGGGATGTACGCGTCGCGCTGACCGATCTGGAACTGACGCTTGACCGTCAGACCCGAGTTCTCGAGAGCCTGCGCGTAGATCTCGGCGATGATCTCGTTGGAGAAGTAGGCCTGCGAGCCGACGACGATCTCGGCGGACGAGGCGCTGGCGTCGCCGCCGTTGTTGCTCAGGGGATCGCTCGAGGCGCCGCAACCGGCGAGGGCGAGCGAGGCGACCGCGAGTCCGGCGAAGACGCCGAGACCCTTGCGAGTTCGTGCTGTGAACATGGGTTCCTCTTTCTGGTGGTGGGGAGTCGGGTGAGTCAGGGGGTGCTCGGCGGCGCGGCCGGGGCTCCGACCGCGATCGCCTCGGCGCGACGCTCGCGCGCCGATCGCGTCCGCGGAGAGGCGGCGCCCGCTGCCCGGATGCCGCGCGGGACGACGAGGTGCTGCAGGAGGGCGAACAGACCGTCGATCACGAGCGCGAGCACCGCGACGAGGATCGCGCCGCCGATCAGGATGTCGAACCGGCGGAGCGGGATCGCGGCGATGATGTACTGCCCGAGACCGCCCAGACCGATGTACGCCGCGATCGTCACCGTCGCGAGGACCTGGAGGGTGGCGGCGCGGATGCCGCCGACGAGGAGAGGCAGGCCGAGCGGCACCTCGATCCGCCAGAGGATCTGCGCCTCGGTCATGCCCATCGAGCGTCCGGCGTCGATCACGCGGCGGTCGATCGCCTCGAAGCCGGTGTAGGCCCCGGCGAGGAGCGACGGGATGGCGAGGACGACGAAGGAGATCACCGCAGCCTCGGGCTTGTGCAGCACGCCGAGAAGCAGGGTCAGCAGGATGAGGAGCCCGAAGGACGGGATCGCGCGCGCCGCGCCCGCGATCGCGACCGCGGTCTCGCGCCCCCGGCCCGTGTGACCGATGTACCACCCGAGCGGGATGGCGATGGCGCCGGCCACGACGATCGAGACGAGCGTGTAGAGCAGCTGCACGCCGATCGCGGCGGGGATGGAGTCGAAACCGGTCCCGGGGTTGCCGGAGAAGATCCAGGCGATCGCTTCGCTGATGAGGTTCATGCCTTCACCAACGTCCGGTTCGCCTGGCGCGAGACGGTCTTGGTGCCGCGGGTCCAGGGCATGAGCAGGCGACCCGCGATGATCAGGAGCAGGTCGATCACCAGGGCGATCACGACCACCGCGAGCACGCCCGTGAAGACCTCGGGGATGATCCGTCTCTGCAGACCGTTGGTGAACAGGTACCCGATGTTCTGGATGCCGACGAGGATGCCGACCGTCGCCAGGGCGATCGTGCTCGCCGACGCGACGCGGAGCCCCGCCAGGATCACGGGACCTGCGAGGGGGAATTCCACCGCCCAGAAGCGGCGGAACGAGCCGTATCCCAGGGCGGTGGACGCCTGCCGGACACCGGCGTCGACCGAGTCGAGGCCGTCGGCGACGGCGCGCACCAGGATGGCGACGGCGTAGATCGCGAGCGCCACGATGAGGTTGGTCTCACTGACGATCGAGTACCACCCGGTGATCACGGGCATGAGGATCAGGAGGGCGAGCGAGGGGATCGTGTACAGGAGTCCGGTGATGGTGATGACGCTGCTGCGCACGAGCCGGTAGCGCCACGCGACCCACCCGAGCGGCACGCTCAGGACGAACCCCACCACGAGCGCGATCAGGCTCTGGCGGAGGTGTGCCACCGTCAGCTCCCCGATCAGGCCGAGGTTGTTGAGGACCCAGGTCACGCGCGCGGCTCCTCCACGAGCGCACCCTGCGTGCGTCCCTCGGCATCCACGACGACCGTGCCGCGCTCGGTCGTCTTCAGTCTCAGGGCGCGCTTGCCCTTGACCGCGCCGATGAAGCTCGCGACGAAGTCGCTCGCGGGGTTCTCGATGATCTCGCTCGGCGCGCCCACCTGGGCCACGCGCGCGCCCTTCTCGAGCAGGACCACCTGGTCGCCGAGCAGGAAGGCCTCGTCGATGTCGTGCGTCACGAACACGATCGTCTTGCCGATATCGTTCTGCAGCCGGATGAGCTCCTGCTGGAGTTCGTCGCGCACGATGGGGTCGACCGCGCCGAACGGCTCGTCCATGAGCAGGATGTTCGGGTCGGCGGCGAGGCCGCGGGCGACGCCCACGCGCTGCTGCTGACCGCCGGACAGTTGACTCGGGTAGCGGTCGGCCATCGCCGTGTCGAGCCCGACGGTCTCCATGAGCTCGAGGGCGCGCGTGCGGGCCTTCTTGCGGTTCTCGCCCTGGAGCACGGGCACCGTGGCGATGTTGTCGGCCACCGTGAAGTGCGGGAGGAGGCCGGAGTTCTGCATGACGTAGCCGATGCTGCGCCGGAGCTGCACCGGCGGCCGCGACGCGATGTCGTCGCCGTCGATCGTGATCGTGCCCGCAGAGGGCTCCACCATCCGGTTGATCATGCGGAGCAGCGTCGTCTTGCCGCACCCCGACGATCCGACGAAGACGGTCGTCTTGCGGGACGGGATGACGAGACTGAAGTCGTCGACGGCGCGGGTGCCGTCGGGGAAGACCTTCGAAACGCTCGAGAACTCGATCATGCGCGTGCCCGACTCAGTCGGAGACCACGACCTTCCGGTCGAAGGCGACGTATCCCGCGAAGTCGGTGCCGACGCGGTCGACCGCACCCGGACGCAGGTCGGGGTAGGACCACGCGCCGTCGCGGAGCTCGGCACCGTCGAGGGCGACGTTCCAGTACTGGGCCGCACCCTTCCACGGGCAGGTGTAGGGGGTGGGGCTCTGCGACAGCGCACCCTCACGGACCGCGCTCGGCGGGAAGTACCAGTTGCCCTCGATCGAGACGAGATCGTCACGGTCGGCTTCGGCGATGACCACGCCGTCGAGTTCTGCCTTCATGGGAGTTCCCCTTTCGTGGCCGCTCGCGGGCACAGCACCCGCCGGTGCGGGAGCACCTCGACCGAGGCTACTGAGGGCCACCGACACGAAACGCAAGATTGCCCCGTGTGACGACCTGGGCTATGGTGCGGCGCGGTCAGACCACGCGCGCGCCGGAAACGGGCCCGTGAACGTGGAGGGCGTGGAACCCGGCCGCGCTCAGGGTGACCTGCAGGTCGATCGCCGCGGTCTCATCCGCGGCCAGGAACGCCAGGGTCGGACCCGAGCCCGACACCAGCCCCGCGAGAGCTCCGGAGCGCTCTCCCCGCTCCAGGACGCGCGCCAGATCGGGCCGCAGGTGCAGCGCCGGAGCCTGGAGGTCGTTGCGCACGGTGGCGGCGAGCATCCGGGCATCGCCCTGGCGGATCGCGTGCAGCACGTCGGGATCGACCGCCGGAACGCGGGGCGCCGGTCCGATGTCGACCGCGTGCCGCTCGCGATGGGCGTCGAGTTCGCCGTAGACCACCGGCGTGGACAGCCCGTGATCGTTGGGGACGAGCACCCAATCGAAGCGCCCGGACGCCAGCGCGGGGCTCAGTTCATCACCCCGGCCAGTTCCGACGGCGGTACCGCCGAGCAGCGCGAACGGCACGTCGGCGCCCAGCTGCGCCGCCAGACGCGCGAGGTCGGCGGTCGGCATCCCGATGCCCCACAGCGCGTCGCACGCGACGAGTGCCGCCGCGGCGTCCGCGGACCCGCCGCCCATGCCTCCGGCGACCGGGACCGCTTTGCGCACCGACAGGTGGACGCCCGCCTCGATCCCACTGACACGGGCCAGCAGCCGAGCGGCGCGCACCGCGAGGTTGCGCTCGTCGGTGGGCACGCCCTCGACGTCGACCGCGGACGTGCCGGCGATCTCGATCGTGACGTCGTCGGACGCGGTGGCGGTGATCTCCTCGTAGAGCGAGACCGCCTGATAGGCGGTGGCGACCTCGTGGTACCCGTCGTCGGCGACATCGCCGACCTCGAGGAAGACGTTGATCTTCCCGGGCGCGCGCACGCGCACCGGAGCCGGGGTGTGAGCGCTCATCGCCGACCCCGCATGGCCGTGAGTCCGCACGCTCCACCGTGTGCGAAACTGGAACGTCGGACCGACATCCCCCGACCCGCTGACGACGGGTCGACGGCGGCCGGTCCGGAACGGGCGATCTCACTCACTCTTCGACAGTAGCGCCCCCCTCACCGCCCTTCGGCGCCGTCGCCGAAACGCGGACGTAACGCCGGCTCCCTACGGTGTACGAACCCGTCCCCACATCCCCCGAGGAGGCACAGTATGCGATCGATGGTCCCCCTTTCTGTCGAGACCGACCCGTGGCGCGCCCTCCTGTCGAGGGATGACATCCGCATGGTCGACGGCATCCTGCACGTCGTCGACGACACCCGCACCCCCGCCGACGCCGAACGCGACGACCTGCTCACGGTCGCTGCGGCGATCGAGGCGGCGGGCGTCGCGGTCATGCTGGTCCGGGATGCCAATCGCCGCCCCAAGATCGTGGTCGACACCGCGCACGCCGAGGTCGCCCTGGCCGCACTCCGCGATCCGGACCTCGGCCCCGTCTACCTGAAGGCCCGCGGCGAAGACCCGGTGCCCGCGCACAGCGTGGTCCCGAGCCGCAACGCCGTGGAGGCGTACGCGGTCTTCCGCCCGCGCACCTCGATCGAGGGCTCGTACCGCTACGGTGCCGCGCTCGCGCCGCGTCTGGAACTGTGGCGGTTCGGTGCCGAGACCATCGAGGCGCCGCGCCCGAGCGCGCTGACGCGCCGGAAGTTCGCGACCGCCGACCTGGACGTCGTCGAGGTCGAGCGCTACGGGCGCCGCTGGCGCACCGTCGCCGGCATGTTCGATCCGCACCCCAACGAGTTCACCGAAGACGTCGACATGGTCTTCTCCTGGGTGGACGGCTCCTCCAGCGAGTTCCAGCGCCAGCGCGCGGCCCGCATGAAGGGATACGTCGTCGGCGACGGCGACGACAACGCCGCGCGCTACCGCCAGGTCGACGAGCTGCGCTACGCCCTGCGCAGCGTCCACATGTACGCGCCGTGGGTGCGTCGCATCTTCATCGCGACCGACTCGCCGACGCCCGAGTGGCTCGCCGATCACCCCAAGGTCACCATCGTGCGCAGCGAGGAGTTCTTCGCCGATCCCTCGGTGCTGCCTACGCACAACTCGCACGCCGTCGAGGCGCAGCTGCACCGCATCCCCGGTCTCGCCGAGCACTTCCTGTACAGCAACGACGACATGTTCTTCGGCCGCCCGGTCACCCCCGAGCTGTTCTTCAGCGGGGCGGGGATCAGCCGCTTCGTCGAGAGCGGCATCCGCATCGGCAGCGGCGCCCCGCACGTCGGCCGTTCCGGGCACGACAACGGGCTGCGCGTGAACCGCGCGCTGCTCGAGGAGCGGTTCGGGCGCGTCATCACCCTCGACCTCGAGCACTGCGCGACGCCGCTGCGGCGCTCCGTGGCGTACGAGCTCGAACGCGAGTTCGCGGACGACTACGCCCGCACGGCGGCGAGCCGCTTCCGCTCGGCGACCGACATCTCCGTCACCAACAGCCTCTACCACTACTACGCGCTGGCCACCGGCCGGGCCGTCATCACGACCGAACCGCGTACCCGGTACGTCCAGACGACGCAGCTGGACTCGCTCCGCCGGATGGAACGCCTCGTCACCGGACGCGACACCGACATGTTCTGCCTCAACGACGGCAGCGTGCCCGAGATCCCCGAGGAGGTCCGGGTGCCCGCGCTCCGCGCGTGCCTCGAGCGCTACTTCCCCGTGACGGCGCCGTGGGAGAAGTCCGAGGCGGTCAGCGCAGGATCGGCAGCGGCGTCGTCGGCGGCGACACCCGGCCGCTGAGTTCGCCCGCGGTCGGAACGGCGATCCCGGCCGACCGCAGGCGTTCCTGCGACTCGGCGGCGTCGACGTACTGCAGGACCTCGGCTGTGCCGACCGGCACGACCGAGTGCACGATCGTCTCGTCGTACACGTGGACGAGGTTGAATCCCTGCGCGCCGTCCTGCGGGCGCGTGCCGCCGACCGGCACCATCAGGTCCTGCGTGTAGCAGGTGGCCGAGGCCACCGACACGGGGATGCCGGCGAAGGTGGCGAACGTCGAGTAGTGCAGGTGGCCGGCGAGGATGGTCCGGACGTCGCTTCCCCGCAGCACGTCGGCCAACGAGCGCTGATCGCGCAGCTCGACGGTCGCGGCGAGGTCGAGGACGCTCGGCACCGGCGGGTGGTGCATGGCGAGGATCGTGCCCAGCGGTGCGGGGACCGACAGCACGTCGGCGAGCCACGCGCGCTGCGCCGCGGTGACCTCGCCGTGGTGCTGCCCGGGCACCGAGGTGTCGAGCGTGATGATGCGGAGGCCGTTGAGCTCGTCGACGCGGTCGACCGGCGCCTGCGGATCGGCGGAATCGCCCGGGAGCAGATGGGAGCGGAACGTCGCGCGGTCGTCGTGGTTGCCCATCACCCAGATGACCGGTGCGCCGATCCGGGCGGCGGCCGGTTCGACGATCGCCCGCACCCGGGCGTAGGCGTCACCCTCACCGAAGTCGGCGAGGTCGCCGGTGAAGACGAGACCGTCGGGACGGATGCCGGATGCCTCGATCGCGGCGATCGCCTGGGCGAGGTGCGCCTCGGAGTCGACGCGGTCGTACAGCGGGGCACCGCCGGCGCGCAGGTGGGTGTCGCTCAGGTGCAACAGCACACGTTCAGCACGCGGATATTCGGCGTAGCGCATCTCGTTCCCTTCGGGTCGTCGGGTGCGACCTCTGACCGGCGTGATGCTCCCGGTTGGGCTGAAATGTTACCGGCATGTTTCAGGAACATGTGATGAACACGGCAAGAAGTTACGCCGTCGCGATCCGCGTGAGTCGCCAAGATTTGTCGCCTCCGCCCGCGGAGAAGCGACAAATCTTGGCGACTCACGCGACGACATCGCGGAGCAGGGACGATCAGCCGCGGGCGATCCGCACGAAGTCGTCGATCGACAGCTGCTCGCCGCGCAGCGTGGGGTCGATCCCCGCCGCCTCCAGAGCCTCCGACGCCGCGGCGGCCGACCCGCCGAGCACGCTCGACAGCGCCTGCCGCAGCATCTTGCGGCGCTGCTGGAACGCGGCATCCACGATCGCGAAGGTGCGGCGCCGCAGCTCCTCGTCGCCGCGGGACTCGGCATCCCGTTCGAATCCGACCAGCACGCTGTCGACGTTTGGAACCGGCCAGAAGACCTGGCGGGAGACCGTTCCGGCCAGGCGCCACGGACCGTACCAGGCGGCCTTGACGCTTGGAGCGCCGTACACCTTCGACCCGGGCGGGGCGGCGAGCCGCTCCCCCACCTCGGCCTGCACCATCACGACCCCGCGCTGCAGGAACGGGAAGGTCTCGAGGAAGTGGAGCAGCACCGGCACGGAGACGTTGTAGGGCAGGTTGGCCACCAGCACCTCGGGCTCACCGGGCAGGTCGCGCACCTGCAGGGCGTCGGCGTCGATCACGGTCAGGCGGTCGACGGGGACGCCGTGGGCGGCGGTCGTCTCGGGCAGCCGCGCGGCAAGGCGGTGGTCGATCTCCACCGCGACGACCGACGCCCCCGTCTCGAGGATCGCCAACGTCAGCGATCCGAGGCCCGGCCCGATCTCGACCACACGATCGGATGCCTCGACCTTCGCCGCCTGCACGATCTTGCGGACGGTGTTGGCGTCGACGACGAAGTTCTGGCCCAGCTTCTTCGTCGGCGTGACGTCGAGGTCGGCGGCGAGCCGGCGGATCTCGGAGGCGCCGAGGAGCGAAACGGGCATTGTTCCACTGTAACCAGGGCGGCCGCCAGTCACCGCCTCGGCGCCCGAGCGGCAGTAACGTGGGTGGGTGAGCCAGACGCAGTCGATCCCCGCCAATGCTTTCACCCTCCGCGGTCCGTACGGGCGACGAGCGGTCGGCCTTTCCCTCGCCGCCGCCGTCGGCGGCTTCCTCTTCGGCTTCGACTCCTCCGTCATCAACGGAGCGGTGGATGCCGTCCAGGGCAACTTCGAGCTCAGTCAGGTGCTGACCGGCTTCGTCGTCGCCGTCGCCCTGCTCGGCTGCGCGGTGGGTGCCGTCGTCGCCGGGGCGCTGTCCGACCGCTGGGGCCGCCTGAAGGTGATGCTGCTCGGCGCGGTGCTGTTCTTCGTCTCGTCGATCGGCGCGGCGCTCACGTTCAGCGTCCCCGACCTCATCCTGTGGCGCGTGATGAGCGGCCTCGGAATCGGTATCGCCTCGGTCGTCGCCCCCGCGTACATCGCGGAGGTGGCCCCGCGCCAGATCCGCGGATCCCTCGCCTCGCTGCAGCAGCTCGCGATCACGCTCGGCATCTTCGGCGCTCTGCTCTCCGACGCCCTCCTCGCCACCTCCGCGGGCGGCGCCGCGAACGAGCTGTGGCTGGGCATGGAGGCCTGGCGCTGGATGTTCCTGGTGGGCGTCGTGCCCGCCGCCGTCTACGGCATCCTGTCGTTCACCGTGCCCGAGTCCCCGCGGTACCTGCTCGCGAAGGGGCGCAAGGACGAGGCGCGCGCGATCTTCGCCCGCCTGGTCCCGCCGGCCGACCTCGACAAGACGATGAACGAGCTCACGAGCGCCATCGAGACCGACCGCAAGAACAAGAACGTCTCCCTGCGGGGCCCCGTGCTCGGACTCCAGGGCATCGTCTGGACCGGCATCCTGCTGTCGATGTTCCAGCAGTTCGTCGGAATCAACGTGATCTTCTACTACTCCACGACGCTGTGGAAGGCGGTCGGATTCGACGAGAGCAACTCGCTGCTGATCTCCGTCATCACGTCGGTGACCAACGTGGTCGTGACCTTCGTCGCGATCTTCCTCGTCGACCGCGTCGGCCGGAAGCCGATCCTGCTGACCGGTTCGGTCCTCATGACGGTGTCGCTGGCCGCCATGGCGTTGGCCTTCACGTTCGCCCAGGGCAGCGGCGACGACGTGTCGCTCCCCGCTCCGTGGGGCGGGATCGCCCTGGTCGCGGCGAACCTGTTCGTGATCGGCTTCGGCGCCTCGTGGGGTCCGCTGGTGTGGGTGCTGCTCGGCGAGATCTTCCCGAGTCGCATCCGCGGCAAGGCCCTCGGCGTCGCGGCCGGCGCGCAGTGGATCGCGAACTTCGCGATCACGGTGTCGTTCCCCGCGATGGCGAGCTGGTCGCTGCCGCTCACGTACGGCATGTACGCGCTGTTCGCCGCCCTGTCGCTCGTGTACGTCGCGCTGCGCATCCCGGAGACCAAAGGCATGGAGCTCGAGCAGACCGAGACCCTGTTCGTGCGGAAGGACAAGAGCAAGGCCTGACGACGAACGGAGGCCGGCGCCCCGAGGGGTGCCGGCCTTCGTCGTGTTCGACGCGGGTCAGAACTCCCCGTAGACCTCGAGCGTGTTCGCGGCCACTTGGGCGGCGAGCTCGTCAGCGTCGGCGCCGAGTTCGGATGCCAGGAAGCGGAGCGTGACCGGGATCAGATACGGCGCGTTCGGGCGACCGCGGTACGGCGCGGGCGTCAGGAACGGCGCGTCGGTCTCGACGAGGATCCGCTCGCGCGGGGTCACGGCGAGGGCGTCGCGCAGGTTCTGGGCGTTCTTGAACGTGACGTTGCCCGCGAACGACAGGTAGTACCCGCGGTCGGCGGCGACGCGGGCCATGTCGGCGTCGCCCGAGAAGCAGTGGAACACCGTCTTCTCGGGGGCGCCGACGCGCTCGAGCGTCTCGAGGACGGCGTCGTGCGCGTCGCGGTCGTGGATCTGCATCGCGATGCCGTGCTTCTTCGCGAGGGCGATGTGCGCCTCGAACGAGCTGACCTGAGCCGGGATGCCGTCGGCCTCGGTCCGGAAGAAGTCCAGACCCGTCTCGCCGATCGCCCGCACGCGCGGCTCGGCCGCGAGTTCGTCGATCACCGCGATCGCGGCATCCAGCTCGCCCGCGGCCGCGTACGCGGGAGCCTCGTTCGGATGGATCGCGACCGCGGCGAGGACGCGCGGATGGGTCGCCGCGGCCCACGCCGACCAGCGCGACGAGTCGACGTCGCCGCCGGCCTGGACGACCCCGTGCACGCCGACCGCCAGCGCCCGCTCGAGCTGCTCGTCGAGCGAGAGGCCGGTCTCGCCGTCCTCGATCTCGAGGTGCGTGTGGTTGTCGTACACCGGCACGCCCAGAGGTTCGGGCGCGGGCGGGTAGCTCACGTCGCGGCGGCCGTCGACCGAACGCTCGCGCACGTACTGGCTCGGGTCGCCGCCCTCGATCGTGCCGCGGGGACGCTCGACCGGCGTGCTCATGCCTGCTCGACGCGCGGGAACAGCGGCGACAGTCCGTTCACCGACGTGCCCGGCCGCAGCACGCCCCAGGCTCCGGCCTCGCGGAGGGGCTGGTCCGGCAGGCGTCCGATGCTCTCGGCGGCGCCCAGCGCGATCCAGAGCTTCTCGGTCGAGACCGGCATGACCGGCGACAGCAGCACCGCCAGGGCGCGCAGGCCCTCGGCCGCGGTGTACAGCACCGTGCCCAGGCGCTCGCGCTGCGCGTCGTCCTTCGCCAGCGCCCACGGCTCGTTCTCGGTGATGTACAGGTTCAGCGCGTCGACGATAGTCCAGATCGCGTCGATCGCCTCGTCGATGCGGAACCGTTCGATCGCCGCGTCCGCGGCGCTCACGGCATCCGCCACCGTCTTCTGGATCGCGAGGTCGGCGTCGGTGTACTCCCCCGCCGGCGGCACGATCCCCTCGAAGTAGCGCTCGATCATCGCGATCGACCGGGATGCCAGGTTGCCGAAGCCGTTGGCCAGTTCGGCCTGGTAGCGGGCCGACAGGTCTTCCCACGAGAACGACCCGTCCTGACCGAACGCGATCGCGGAGAGGAAGTAGAAGCGGTACGCGTCGGAGCCGAAGACATCGGTGATCTCGGTCGGCGCGATACCGGTGAGCTTGGACTTCGACATCTTCTCGCCGCCCACCAGCAGCCAGCCGTGCGCGAAGACGCCCCGGGGCACCTCGAGCCCCGCCGCCATCAGCATCGCGGGCCAGATCACGGCGTGGAAGCGCAGGATGTCTTTCCCCACGACGTGGTACGCGGGCCAGCGGCGCGCGAACTCCTCGGGGTCGCTGCCGTAGCCGACGGCCGTGGCGTAGTTCAGCAGCGCGTCGACCCAGACGTAGATGACGTGCGAGTCGTCCCACGGCACCTGGATGCCCCAGTCGAACGTCGAGCGCGAGATCGACAGGTCTTTCAGGCCGTTCTTCACGAACGAGACGACCTCGTTGCGCGCCGAGTCGGGCCGCACGAAGTCGGGCACCGAGCGGTAGAGCTCGAGCAGCGGCTCCTGGAACTCGCTGAGCTTGAAGAAGTAGTTCTTCTCCTGCAGCAGCTCGAGAGGCTTGGAGTGGATCGCGCAGACCTTCAGACCCTCGAACGGGCCCTCGCCGTCGACGATCTCGGCCTCGGTCTTGAACTCCTCGCAGCCGACGCAGTACAGCGCCTCGAACTCGCCCGCGTAGATGTAGCCGCGGTCGTAGAGCGCCTGCACGAACTTCTCGACGCGCTCCTCGTGGCGCGGCTGGCTCGTGCGGATGAAGTCGTCGTTGGCGACGTCGAGGGTCTTCAGCAGCGGGAACCACGACTCGCTGACGAGCTTGTCGACCCACTCCTGGGGCGTGTGGTTGTTCGCGGCGGCGGCACGCATCATCTTCTGACCGTGCTCGTCGGTGCCGGTGAGCATCCACGTGTCGTCACCGGACTGCCGGTGCCACCGCGCGAGCGCGTCCACCGCCACCGTCGTGTAGCCGTGCCCGATGTGGGGCACGTCGCTGGGGTAGTAGATCGGCGTGGTGATGTAGAACGAACGGCCGGAAGTCACCCCAGGATTCTACGGGGGACGGCCGACCCGTCCGGTCGTGTGTCGGCGTCAGCGCTTCACGGCGAGCGCCGCCTGGTACAGCTCGCGCGAGGAGTGCCCCGTGAGGGATGCCACTTCGCCGGCCGCCTCCTTGAGCCGCGCGCCGTCGCGCACCAGTTCGAGCACCTGGGTCACGGCATCCGGGAACGCCACGTCGCGCGCCGACGCGCCGCCCACGACGATCGCGATCTCTCCGCGCACGCCCTCGGCCGCCCAGGCGGCGAGTTCGGCGAGGGTGCCGCGACGCACCTCCTCGTGCAGCTTCGTCAGCTCTCGGCACACCGCGGCGGGACGGTCGGCCCCGAACTCCGCCGCGAGGTCGTCGAGAGTGGATGCCAGTCGCGACGGCGACTCGAAGAACACCAGGGTCCGCGTCTCGGCGGCGAGGTCGGCGAAGGCGCGACGCCGTTCGCCGGGCTTGCGGCGCGGGAAGCCCTCGAACGCGAAGCGGTCGGTGGGCAGCCCGGCGACGGCGAGGGCCGTGACGACGGCGCTCGGGCCCGGGATCGCGGTGACCGTGACGCCCGCGGCGGCCGCGGCCGCGACGAGCCCGTAGCCGGGATCGCTGACCGTGGGCATGCCGGCGTCGCTCAGCACGAGCAGGTCGTCCTCGCGGGCGAGCTCGACGAGCTCGGCGGCGCGCTCCTTCTCGTTGTGGTCGTGGAGCGCGAGCAGCCGCGGGCGGTTGGCGACGCCGAGACCGGCGAGCAGGCGCTGGGTGGTGCGGGTGTCCTCGGCCGCGACGACCGTGGCGTTCTCGAGCGCTTCCACCAGCCGCCGCGACGCGTCGCCCAGGTTGCCGATGGGGGTCGCCGCGAGGATGATCACCGCCCCACCTTATGCTGGGGGCCGTGACCGCCGTCCCCTCGCTGATCCCCTCGGACGAACGGACGCGCCTCGACCGCTGGCGCGACACCCTCCTGGCGGATCCCCGGCGCGGCCGGCTGTGGCGGTGGCTCGCCCCGACGCTGATCACCGTGTTCGCGTTCGTCCTGCGCGTGGTGAACGTCGGCGACCCGCACCAACTGATCTTCGACGAGACGTATTACGTCAAGGACTCGTGGAGCCAGTGGCTCCTCGGCTTCCCGTCGGAGTGGGCCGGGGGCGCCGACGAGCGCTTCGTCGCGGGTGACACCACCTTCTTCACGGGCGTGGGCAGCTACGTCGTGCACCCGCCGCTCGGACGCTTCTTCATCGGCGCGGGGATGGCGCTGTTCGGCTCCGACTCCTCGACCGCGTGGCGGATCGCCGCGGTCGCGTTCGGCACGGCCACGGTGCTCCTGGTGTACCTGTTCGCGAAGACGCTGACAGGGTCGCTCGTCTTCGCCTCGGTGGCATCCGGTCTGATGGCGATCGACGGCCTGGGAATCGTGCTCAGCCGTGTCGCGCTGCTGGACGTCTTCCTGACGTTCTTCATCGTGCTGGCGCTGTGGTTCGTTGCTCTGGACCGCCGGGCGGCTCTCGCCCGCTGGGCCGCGCGCGCACCGGGCGAGTCGACGTGGGGTCCGGTGTTCTGGAACCGGCCGTGGCTCCTCGCCGCCGGCATCGCTGCGGGAGCGGCCACGGCGGTGAAGTGGTCGGGGCTGTACGTCCTCGCCGGGATCGGGATCTACGTCGTGATCACCGACGCCCTTGCGCGCCGTCGGGCGGGCGTCGCGCAGTGGCCGGTGGACGCGGTGCGGCAGGGCCTGGTGTCGTTCGTCCTCATCGTCCCCGTCGCCGTGGTCGTGTACCTCGCGAGCTGGGCCGGCTGGCTCTTCACCGACGGCGGCTACAGCCGCCACGCGCTCGACGCGAGCCCCGCGACGGGGTTCTGGGCGTGGGTGCCGCTGCCGCTGCAGAACCTGTGGGCGTACCACCAGTCGATGTACGCGTTCCACGTGGGCCTGTCGACGCCGCACTCGTACGCGAGTCCTGCGTGGCAGTGGCCGTTGATGATCCGCCCCACCTCGATGTACTGGCACCAGGACGATTTCGGGGTGAACGGATGCCAGCTCCCCAGCGGCTGCACCGAGGCCATCTCGAGCATCGACAACCCGCTGCTGTGGTGGGCGGGCATCGCCGCGTCGGTCTACCTGCTGGTGCGATTCGTCCTGGTTCGCGACGGACGCTACGCCCTCGTGCTCACGGGGCTGGCCGCGACCTACGTGCCCTGGCTGCTGTACCCCGAGCGGACGATCTTCCAGTTCTACACGGTCGCGATGGTGCCGTTCCTCGTGCTCGCCCTCACCTTCGCGCTCCGTGACCTCGCGCGCGGGCCGGGGTCGATGACGCGCGCGAGCGGGCAGGCGTGGGTGGTGGTGTTCCTCGCCGTCTGCGTGCTGCTGTCGGCGTTCTGGTACCCGGTCTGGACGGGCCTGCCGGTGCCGTACGAGTTCTGGCGCCTGCACAACTGGCTGCCCACCTGGATCTGACCGTGGCCCGCGGCGACGAGTGGCTGCACGACCCGCGCCCCGTGCAGCGGGCGAAGCTCTTCGCCGACGCCGCCATCGATCGGGCCGCGTGGCCGGCGAACATCCCCGCCGTCGCGCAGTTCCTGGACGTGGCCGGACGGGACGGGTGGGAGTTCGGCCCGGGCGTCACCTTCCTCGTCGGGGAGAACGGATCGGGCAAATCCACGCTCATCGAGGGCCTCGCCGAGGCCTACGGGCTGCCCGCCGAGGGCGGGTCGTCGAACGGCGGAGGGCAGACCCGCCGCACCGAGAGCCCGCTCGGCGAGTGGCTCCGGCTGGAACGGAGTCCCCGGGCACCGCGGTTCGGCTTCTTCCTGCGCGCCGAGACGATGCACGGCTACTACTCGTGGCGCGACGACCTGCCCGACGCTCCGCCGAGCCTGCACCCGATGAGCCACGGCGAGTCGTTCAACGCCCTGCTCGATGAGGCGCTCGACCATCCCCGGTACGTCGCCGGGCTGGCGTGCCTCGACGAGCCCGAAGCGGCGCTGTCGTTCTCGTCCACCCTGCGGTGGCTGGCCTCCCTCGATCGCATGCGTTCGCGGGGCACGCAGGTGATCTGCGCGACGCACTCCCCCGTGCTCGCGGCGCTCCCCGGCGCGACGATCCTCGAGCTCGGCGAATGGGGCATCCGCGAGACGACGTGGGACGACCTGGAGGTCGTGCGCCTGCACCGCGGGTTCCTCGACTCACCGGGGCGGTATCTGCGACACCTGCTGGACTGAGCGTCAGTCGTCGACCTCGACGGCGGTGAGCGCGACGATCTCCTGCTCCTGCGGGGGCTGCGGGGAACGCGTGACAATGTCGTGGATGAAGGCGAGCTTGCGGACGACTCCGGGCACGATCTCGAACGGGTAGAGGTCGCCCATGCCCATCGACCGGTTCACGCGGTTGAAGGCGTGCGACATCCACCGCCAGTCGCCCACGAGCCGGTGCACGGGCTGGTCGGCGTAGTTCGCCAGCGGCTCGACATCGGAGTCGCGGTTGGCGTACGCGTCGCCGTCGAGGGTCATGCCGATGGCCGCCGCGGTCTGGAGGGTGCCGGTGATGTGCAGGTAGTGCGCGAACGTCTCGGCGAAGTCCTCCCACGGGTGCATCGTGGCGTACTCCGAGATGTGGGTCTCGGCCCACCCGTCCGGCGCGCCCTCGCGGTAGTGGCGGGAGATGGCATCCCGGTAGCTCGTCCGCTCGTCGCCGAAGAGGGCGCGGCACTGCGCCCAGGTCTGCTCGTCGGTGATGAGGACGTTCTGGTAGTAGTGGCCGATCTCGTGGCGCAGGTGGCCGAGCATCGTGCGGTAGGGCTCGCCGAGCTTGATCCTCAGCGCCTCGCGGCGATCGTCGAGGCTCTCAGCGAGATCGAGCGAGATGATCCCGTTGGCGTGACCGATCGTCACACGCCGTCCCTCCGACAGGCTCGAGAGCAGGTCGAAACCGAGTCCCCCGGGGCCGTCGTGCCAGGAGCGGATCGGCAGCCCCAGGTCGCCCAGCTGCAGCACGAGGCGGCGCTTGGCCTCCTCGGTCTTCGCGAGCTTCTCGAGGGCGACGGTGTCGCTGGACTCGGGGGTCGTGCGCGTCAGCCGGCACGAGAAGCAGCGGCCGCTCGGCGCGTCGTCGCGCACCAGCCAGTTGCACTGCCAGCCGCGGTTGGAACACGCGTACCAGGTCTCGTCACCGACGACGGCCTTGCCCTTGAGGAGTCCGACGAACTGGCGCAGCCGCGGGTGATACCCCAGCTCACCGCCGCACTCGGGGCACACGAGCTTGTCGAGCGAGAGGAAATGGCGGCAGTGCGGACACCGCGGCGTGGGAATGGCGGCCACGGGCTCACTGTAGTGGGAGCGGCGTCTGGAACCCCGCACGACGGCAGTCAGATGAGGGCGGCGGGGTCCGTCGTCGGCAGTGCGCACGTGAACGCCCGGCAGTCGTAGGCGGTCGCGGCACCCCCGCGGGAGACCTTCCCCTCGAACAGCTCGAAACCGGCGCGGGCGAAGTCCTGCGCCTGCGCGGGCGTGACGACCGCGACGACGTCGGCGGCGACCCGGCGCGCGGCATCGGCGAGAGCGGCATCCGTCTCGCCCACCACGACCACCTGCCGCGGGGGCGTCGCCAGGCCCAGTGCGACGTCGAGGATCGCGCCGTATGCGAGCGGTGCCGCGAGGGCGGCCGGCGCGGCCGCGCGGACGAGCGTCTCGGCCGCCTCTCGGTAGCGCTCCCCCGCACCCATGCGCCACAGGTCGAGGGTCGCGGCGGCGAACGCCGACGGCCCCGAGGGCGCCGCGCCGTCGCTCGGGACGCCCTGCGGCTGCATCCCCTGCACCGCGAGCACCGGGTCACCGCCCCCGGGCGGACGGATGCCGTCGTCGCCGAGGCACGCATCGACCAGGGCCCGCGCGCGCTCGGCGTACGCGACCTCGCCGGTGACGCGTCCGAGGGTCAGGAGGCCGCGGGCGAGGCCGCCGTAGTCCTCGAGCGTCGCCGGGGCGGACGAGCGGATCTCGTCGAGCGAGGCGCGGCGGAGCGTCCCGTCGTCGGCGACGTTGTTCTCGAGCACCGTGTCGGCCGCCCAGCGCGCGGCCTCGACGAACCGCGGATCGGTGCGAGACCCAGCCGCGGCGAGCGCCGCGATCGCGTGCCCGTTCCAGCCGGTGACGACCTTGGCATCCAGGGCGGGCGGCGCGAGGCCGGCCCGCTCGGCGGTGCGGTAGTACCCGCCCTCGGAGCGCTGCCCGTCGATGATCGACTCGGAGTCCTGCGCGGCGGCGATCCCGCCGGACGGGAGCTGCAGCACGTCGACGAGGAACCCCGCGGTCTCGGCGGCGGTCGCGTCGTCGCCCGCGGCGAGGGCGACCTCGATGAGACCGGCGTTGTCGGTGAGCATGCGCTCGTAGTGCGGGACGGTCCAGTCGCGGCGGGTGGCGTAACGGAAGAACCCGCCCTCGACGGGGTCGCGCAGTTCCGACGCCGTCATGGCCGACAGCGCGCGGGATGCCACGCCGGCGGCGTCCGGCACGAGGGCGGCGAGCGCGGGGTGCTGCACCAGCCGCAGGACCGGGGTGTTCGGGAACTTCGGGGACTCGAGCGAGGCGCCGGCCGCGAACCCGCCGAGTTCGCGGTCCTCGCGGGACACGACGTCGGCGACGGCGGCCGCGAGCGCGTCGGCGTCGGGGATCGCGTCGGCGGCGGCGGGGGCCGCGGATGCGAGCGCCTCGCGGAGGGAGGCGCCGGTGGCATCCACTTCTCCGCGCCTGTCGGTCCAGGCCTCGCGGACCGCGGCGAGCACCTGCCGGAAGGACGGGAGCTGCCCGCGGGGCTGCGGCGGGAAGTAGGTGCCGGCGTAGAACACGCGGCCCTCGGGGGTCGCGAACGCCGTGAGCGGCCAGCCGAGGTGGGGCGTGAACGCGGAAGCGGCGTCGAGGTAGGCCGCGTCGACGTCGGGATGCTCCTCGCGGTCGACCTTGACCGCCACGAATCCGTCGTTCACGAGGGCCGCGGTCTCGGCATCCTGGAACGACTCCCGCGCCATGACGTGGCACCAGTGGCAGGTGCTGTAGCCGATGGAGACGAGGACGGGGACGTCGCGCTCGGCCGCGACGGCGAACGCCTCGGGCCCCCACGGGAACCACGCGACGGGGTTGTCGGCGTGGGCCCGCAGGTAGGGGCTCGAGGCGTTCGCGAGGCGGTTCAGTTCACTGACCCGTCACTCGACGTCGTCGGGGTGCGAACCGACGCGGCCCGAGCCGTCGCCCGGGTCGATCTGGTCGATCGCGGCCATCTCGTCGGCGGTGAGCTCGAAGTCGAACAGGTCGAAGTTCTCTTCCAGGCGCTCGCGGCGCACCGACTTGGGGAACACGATGAGACCGTGCTGGATGTGCCAGCGCAGCACCGCCTGAGCGGGAGACTTGCCGTGGGCCTCGGCGGCGTCCTTCACCGCGGGGATCTCGAACAGGTCGTACTTGCCCTGTCCGAGCGGACCCCACGACTCGATGTGCATGTCGTGCTCGGCGCCCCACGCGCGGATCTCGCGCTGGCTGAGCGCCGGGTGCAGCTCGATCTGGTTGACGACGGGGGTCACGCCCGTCTCGGCGACGATGCGGTCGAGGTGCGGCACGAGGAAGTTCGAGACGCCGATCGAGCGCGTCTTGCCGGCCTCACGGATCTCGATCAGCTTCTGCCACGCGTTGAGGTAGTTGTCGGCCTTCGGGGTCGGCCAGTGCACGAGGTAGAGGTCGACGCTGTCGAGGCCGAGCTTCTCGAGGCTCTCGTCGATCGCGGCGTGCGGGTCGTCGCCGTCGTGGCGCGAGTTCCAGAGCTTCGTGGTCACGAAGAGCTCGTCGCGCGGGATGCCGCTGGACGCGATGGCGCGGCCGACGCCCTCTTCGTTCTTGTAGATCGCGGCGGTGTCGATGTGGCGGTAGCCGACCTCGAGCGCCTCGGATACGGCGCGCTCGGCGTCGTCGGCGGGCACGAGGAACACGCCGTAGCCGAGCTGGGGGATGGAGTTTCCGTCATTGAGCTGGACAGAGGGAACGGTCATGGCATCCAGCCTAGAAGTCCCCGCCGACATCGGCTCCGGGGTTGACGCCTCTAGGCGAGCGGCGCGGCCGTCGCTGCGCGCGCGAGCGCCTCGGCGACGAGGCGGACGTTCTCGACGACCGACCCGGCCGTCACCCGCACGCGGCCCGCGCCCGGTTCCGGGGGCTCCGGATCGATCACGAACGGCGATCCGGCGGCGATGCCGATGCCCTCCGCGGCGGCGTGCACGAGGGCGGCGCGTTCGTCGCGCACCGGCATCCAGAGGTTGATGCCGTCGGGGTCGCCGACGTCGATCCCTGACCGGCGGAGCGACGCGGCGAGGCGGTCGAGACGATCGCGGTAGATCAGCCGCGCGGTGCGCACCGGGGCGGTGGACCGCGGGTCGGTGAGGAGCTCGTACAGCACCGACTGCAGCAGGCGCGAGGTCCAGCCCGGGCCGAGCATGCGACGGCGGACGATCCGGTCGACGATCGCCGAGGGGCCGCCGAGCGCGGCGATGCGCAGGTCGGGACCGTGCGACTTCGAGAACCCGCGCACGTGCACGACCTGCGCGGGGAGCCACAGCGCGAGCGTCACCGGCGGCGCGCTGGCGATGAGCGCCGAATGGTCGTCCTCGATCACGGTGACCCGGGTGCCGCCCGGCACGCTCAGCAGCACGTTCGCGAGCCGCCGCGCACGCTCGACAGACATCGACACCCCCGTGGGGTTCTGGGCGCGCGGCTGCAGCAGCACCGCCGAGGGCCCGAGCGCGAGGGCGCGCGCGAGGGAGGCCGGCACGACGCCGTCCGCGTCGGTCTCGAGCGTCACGGGAACGGCACCCGCGGCCTCGATGAGGTCGAAGAAGTACGGGAACCCCGGCGACTCCACCGCGACGCGATCGCCGAAGCGCACGACCTGGTCGAGTGTGCGGGAGATACCGTCGAGCGCTCCGTCCACCACCGTGAGGGCCTCCACCCCGCGCACGGGCCACTGGTCGCGCAGCACGTCGTAGAGGTCGGGAAGGACGGGGAGGTCGTGGTACCGGCCGGTGTCGGCGCGCGGCCGTGCGAGGGTCAGCGCCCGCTCGATGGAGGGAAGCATCGCGGGGTCGGGCGTGCCCAGCGACAGATCGAGGCGGAGCGCCCGCACGTCCCGTCCGGTGCCGAGACCGCGCGGTGCGCCGGGGATCCGGTCGGCCGACATGCCCTGCACGCGCGGACTCAACCACTCCCGCTTCTCGGCGCGGACGAAGGTGCCGGCGCGACCCCGTGACAGGACGACCCCGGCGTCGGCGAGCGCGCGCCACGCGGTGGCGACCGTGCCGGTGGAGACCTCGAGCGCCGCGGCGACCTGGCGGACCGTCGGTAGCCGTTCGCCCGGCGGGAGCGTACCGTCACTGACCAAACGCGCGATCTCAGCGGCGAGTCCCGCAGCGGTGCGTTCGACGAGGGCGTCGGGCGCCAGCATCCGGACCTCCAATTTACGGGGGCGTCACTCGTGGAAATCGTCGAGAAATGTTCAGGCGCGACAGTAACAGAACCGGCGCAGAGCCGGAGGAACGAGGGATCCCGATGACGACGGTGCGCGCAGCGATCACGCAGACCACCTGGACCGGCGACAAGGAGTCGATGCTCGACAAGCACGAGCAGTTCGCCCGGGATGCCGCGGCGCAGGGCGCCGAGGTCCTGTGCTTCCAGGAGCTCTTCTACGGCCCCTACTTCGGCATCACGCAGGACCAGAAGTACTACCGCTACGCCGAGCCGGTCGACGGCCCGATCGTGCAGCGGTTCGCCGCGCTGGCGAAGGAGCTCGGGATCGTGACCGTCCTCCCCATCTACGAGGAGGCGCAGACCGGCGTCTACTACAACACCTCGGTGCTCGTCGACGCCGACGGGACCGTCCTCGGCAGCTACCGCAAGAACCACATCCCGCACCTCGACAAGTTCTGGGAGAAGTTCTACTTCCGCCCCGGCAACCTCGGATACCCCGTGTTCGACACCGCCGTCGGCAAGGTCGGGATGTACATCTGCTACGACCGGCACTTCCCCGAGGGCTGGCGCGAACTCGGACTCAACGGTGCGCACATGGTCTTCAACCCCAACGCCACCAAGCCCGGGCTGTCGAATCGGCTGTGGGAGGTCGAGGGACCTTGCGCCGCCGTCGCGAACGGCTACTTCGTCCTGCAGCCCAACCGCGTGGGCCGCGAGGACAACGAGTACGGCGAGGATGCCGTCACCTTCTACGGCACGAGCCAGGTCATCGACCCGCGGGGCAACCACGTCGGCGCCGTGGGCTCCTCCGAGCACGAGGAGATCCTGATCCGCGACCTCGACATGGACCTCGTGCAGCAGATGCGCGACGACTGGCAGTTCTACCGCGACCGCCGGCCCGACACGTACGGCGAGATCGTGGAGGCGTGAGATGACCACGACTCTCCTCACCGGCGGCACGGTCGTCTCGGCGACCGGACGCTCCGCCGCCGACGTCCTCATCGACGGCGAGACGATCGTCGCCGTGCTCGCGCCCGGGTCCACCCTGCTCGGCAACGACCTCGCGGCATCCGTCGACACCGTCATCGACGCGACCGGGAAGTACGTCATCCCCGGCGGGATCGACGCGCACACGCACATGCAGCTCCCCTTCGGCGGGACGAGCGCCTCCGACACGTTCGAGACCGGCACCCGCGCGGCCGCGTGGGGCGGTACGACGACCATCGTCGACTTCGCCGTGCAGCGCGCCGGCGAGCGCATCCAGGACGGCCTCGCGCACTGGCACGAGCTCGCGGCGGGCAACTGCGCGATCGACTACGGCTTCCACCAGATCGTCGGAGGGGTGGATGCCGACTCCCTCGCGGCCCTGCCCGGCCTCATCGACGAGGGCATCTCGAGCTTCAAGATGTTCATGGCGTACCCGGGCGTGTTCTACGCCGACGACGCGCAGATCCTCCGCGCGATGCAGGTGGCCGCGGACACGGGGCTGCTGACGATGATGCACGCCGAGAACGGGCCCGTCATCGACGTTCTCGCCGAGCAGCTCGTCGCCCGGGGCAAGACCGACCCCTACTTCCACGGCGTCGCCCGCGCGTGGCAGATGGAGGAGGAGGCGACGCACCGCGCGATCATGCTGTCGAACCTCACCGGAGCTCCGCTCTACGTCGTGCACGTGAGCGCGAAACAGGCCGTGGAGCAGCTCGCCTGGGCCCGCGACAACGGACAGAACGTGTTCGGCGAGACGTGCCCGCAGTACCTCTACCTTTCGCTGGAGGACCAGCTGGGGGCCTCGAGCGAGGAGTGGGGCGCGTTCGAGGGCGCGAAGTGGGTGTGCTCGACGCCGCTGCGCTCGAAGCACGAGGGCCACCAGCACCACATGTGGCAGGCGCTGCGCACGAACGACATCCAGATGGTCTCCACCGACCACTGCCCGTTCTGCATGAAGGACCAGAAGACGCTCGGTCAGGGCGACTTCCGCGCGATCCCCAACGGGATCGGTTCGGTCGAGCACCGCATGGACCTGATGTACCAGGGCGTCGTGACCGGACAGATCACGCTCGAGCGCTGGGTGGAACTCACCAGCACGACCCCCGCGCGCATGTTCGGCATGTACGGCAAGAAGGGTGTCATCGCCCCCGGCGCCGACGCCGACATCGTGGTGTACGACCCCGCCGGGCACACGTCCATCGGCGTGGGCAAGACCCACCACATGAACATGGACCACTCCGCGTGGGAGGGCTACGAGATCGACGGACACGTCGACACCGTCATCTCCCGCGGAAAGGTCGTCGTCGACGACGGAGCGTACCTGGGCGCCAAGGGCGACGGACGCTTCGTCAAGCGCGGCCTGAGCCAGTACCTGGTCTGAGAGGAGAACCCATGGATTTCGGCGTCGTCCTGCAGACCAACCCTCCCGCCGCCCGCACGGTGCAGCTGTCCCAGCTCGCCGAGGCGCACGGCTTCAGCCACGTGTGGACCTTCGACTCGCACCTGCTGTGGCAGGAGCCGTACGTCGTGCACTCGGCGATCCTCGCGGCCACCCGCCGGGTCACCGTGGGCCCGTTCGTGACGAACCCGGCGACCCGCGACTGGACGGTCACGGCATCCACGTTCGCGACCCTCAACGAGATGTACGGCAACCGCACGATCTGCGGGATCGGCCGCGGCGATTCCGCGGTGCGCGTCACCAACGGACGCCCCACCACGCTGAAGGCGTTGCGGGAATCCATCCACGTCATCCGCGAGCTCGGCAACTCCCGCGCCGTGGAGTACAACGGCGCGACGCTGCAGTTCCCGTGGAGCCGCGGGTCGAAGCTCGACGTGTGGGTCGCCGCCTACGGTCCGCTCGCGCTGAAGCTCACGGGTGAGGTCGGCGACGGCTTCATCCTGCAGCTCGCCGACCTCGACATCGCCGAGTGGATGATCACAACCGTCCGTCAGGCCGCGGAGAACGTCGGCCGCGACCCCGACCAGATCGCGTTCTGCGTCGCCGCCCCCATGTACATCGGCGACGACACCCCGGAGAGCCGGGCCCACATGATCGAGCAGTGCCGCTGGTTCGGCGGCATGGTCGGCAACCACGTCGCCGACATCGTCGCGAAGTACGGCGACGGCTCCGACGTCCCGGCGGCGCTCACCGACTACATCGCGGGCCGCACCGGCTACGACTACAACTCGCACGGCAAGAGCAACAACGACCACGTCGACTTCGTCCCCGACGAGATCGTCGAGCGGTTCTGCGTGCTCGGCACCGCCGAGGAGCACATCGCCAAGCTCGAGAAGCTGCGGGCGTTGGGCGTGACGCAGTTCGCCGGTTACCTCCAGCACGACAACAAGGAGGAGACGATGCGGGTCTACGGCGAGACCGTGATCCCCGCCCTCACTCCCCCGGTGACGGCGAAGCGGTGACGGATCAGGCGGTCGTTCCGGGGTCGGTGACCTCGATCGTCGAGGGCGCCGGCGACGGGATGCCACGCCCCCGGGGTCGTCGCGGAAGCCGCCTGGGTCCGGTGGGCTGGGGTGTCGCGGGGGTCGCGGCCGTCATCGCGATCTGGGAGCTGTACAAGCTCCTCGGCCCCGCGGACGGCGTGACCGTCGGCGGGGACGGATCGGCGGGGTCGGGGGTCATCCTCCTCCCCCGCACGCACGACCGCGCCATGCCGCACGTGTGGGACATGGTCGCGCGCATGTTCGCGCCGACGAGCGGCGGCGACACCCCGCCGCTGATCGTCTCGGTGCTCGGGGCGGCCGGGACGACGCTGGGCCTCGCGGCGCTGGGATGGCTCATCGGCGTGGTGGTCGGCGGCATCCTGGGGATCGCGATGCAGCGCTGGCGTCTCGTCGAGTGGGGCCTACTGCCCTGGATCGTCGTGAGCCAGATCGTGCCGCTCATCGCCTTCGCCCCCGTCGTCAACGCGCTCGGCAACCAGATCGACCGGGCGGGGGTCTTCCCCTGGCCGCAATGGTTCTCGGTCGCGCTGATCGCGTCGTACCTGGCGTTCTTCCCCGTCGCCGTCGGCATGCTGCGGGGCCTCGAGGCCCCCGACGCGCTGCACCTCGACCTGTTCCACGCGGGAGCCGCCGGCTGGTGGGCGACGCTGATCCACCTGCGGCTCCCCGCCGCCGTGCCGCACCTGCTGCCCGCCCTCCGGCTCGCCGCCGCGTCCGCCGTCGTCGGCGCCGTGGTCGCCGAGGTGTCGATCGGGCTGCGCGGCGGCATCGGGCGCATGCTCATCCAGCTCGCAGGGCAGGCCTCGTCCGACCCCGCCGCCCCGTGGGCGCCGACGTTCGGCACCGTCGCCATCGGGCTCGTCGCCGCCGCGGGCGTCGCGCTCGTCGGTGCGACCCTGCACCGTTTCCGTCGCGGAGAGGAGATCCGATGACCGCACCCGCCGTCCACGCCACGGGCGTAGGCAAGGTGTTCCCCTCGACCGGAGGCGAGGTGACCGCCCTCACCGGGGTCGACCTCGACGTCGCCGCGGGAGAGTTCGTCTCGCTCATCGGCCCCTCGGGGTGCGGGAAGTCGACCCTGCTGCGCCTCATCGCCGACCTCGACACGCCCAGCGCGGGCGACCTCGCCATCTTCGGCAAGCCCGCCCGCCAGGCGCGCATCGACCAGGACTACGGCATCGCGTTCCAGCAGGCCGGACTCCTCCCCTGGCGCACGGTCGCCGCGAACATCGCGCTGCCGCTCGAACTGCACCGCTGGAGCCGTGCCCGCCGCGACGCCCGCGTCACCGAGCTCGCCGACCTCGTCGGGCTGTCGGAGTTCGTCGGCCGCTACCCCGACCAGCTGTCCGGCGGCATGCAGCAGCGCGTCGCGATCGCCCGGTCGCTCGCCGCCTCCCCGCAGCTGCTCCTCATGGACGAGCCCTTCGGCGCGCTCGACGAGATGACCCGCGAGCGACTCCAGACCGAGCTCGCCCGCATCGCCGCCGAGACCGGCGCCGCGGTGGTGTTCGTCACCCACTCGATCCCCGAGGCGGTGTTCCTCTCCGACCGGGTGGTCGTCATGAGCCCGCGCCCCGGACGCATCACCGATGTGATCGACACCCGCCCCGGGCGGGCCCGCGACGAGGCGCTGCGCGAATCGCCCGAGTACTTCACGCGCGTGACCGCGGTGCGCGAAGCGCTCCACGGCACCCCCCTGCAGCGGGCGAACGAGCGATGACCGCCACCCGCCTCCCGTCCTGGCTGCGGTTCGCCGCGCCCGTCGCCGTCGGGCTCCTCGGGCTCGGCGTGTGGTTCGCGTACGTCGCCTCGGGCAGCGCACCGCGCATGCTCCCCGACCCCGCCGCGATCCTCGGCGAGTTCGTCGGCAGGCTCCCCCTCATCGTCGACGCCGCAGCGATCACCGGCACCAACGCCCTGATCGGTCTCGTCGCCGGCAGCGTCGTGGCCGTGGCACTGGCGGCCCTCGCCGCGACCTGGCGCCCCGTCGACGGCATGACCGCGCCGCTCGTCGCCATGCTCGCAGTGGTGCCGATCGTGGCGATCACCCCGATCCTCAACACGATGTTCGGCGCCTCCAGCCAGTTCGGCCGGCAGGCGGTCGCGGCGATCGCCGCGTTCGTCCCCGTCTTCGTCAACACGCTGCGAGGGCTCCGGCAGACCCGGCCCGTGCAGCGCGACCTGTTCCGGGCGACGGCCGCGAGCGGCGGCCAGACGTTCCGTTTCCTCACCCTCCCAACCGCCCTGCCGTACCTGCTCACCGGCATCCGCGTCGCCGCGTCCCTCGCGGTGATCTCCGCCCTCGTCGCCGAGTACTTCGGCGGCCCCTCCGACGGCATCGGCACCGCGATCGCCACGTACGCCAAGTCGGGGCGCGCCGCCCTCGCCTGGGCGTTCGTGGGCGGCGGCATCCTGATCGGTCTCGTCTTCTTCCTCGTCACCTCGCTGCTCGAACGCGTCGTCGCACGGCGCCTCGGGGCGGGGCGTCCGCCGGCCTGACCGGCATCCCTCCTGTCCGCCCTCGACAGAACAGGTCCACCCGCACCACACCTGCACCACCCGCACCCGAAAGGACTCCCATGACACACAGCACACGTCGCGCCCTCGGCGCGGCCGCGGGGATCGCCGTGGCATCCCTCGCCCTCTCCGCCTGCGCCGGCGGTTCCGCACCCGCCGCCTCGGGCGACGCCGACTTCACCCCGCTGACCTCGGTCAAGCTGCAGTTGCAGTGGCTGCCGCAGGCGCAGTTCGCCGGGTACTACGTCGCCCTCGACAAGGGCTACTTCCAGGAGGAGGGCTTCGACGAGGTCGACGTCGTCCCGTCCGGCGGCGACATCGTGCCGCAGGACGCCCTGGTCGCCGGTGACGTCGACTTCGCCGTCGCGTGGGTGCCGAAGGTCCTCGGCACCATGGAGAACCAGGGCGTCGAACTCACCGACATCGCCCAGGTGTTCCAGAAGTCCGGCACCACGCAGGTCTCGTGGAAGGACTCCGGCATCACCTCGGTCGACGACTTCGAGGGCAAGCGCATCGGCTCGTGGGGCTTCGGCAACGAGTGGGAGATCTTCGCCGCGATGGCCGACAAGGGCCTGGATGCCTCGACGGTCAAGATCACCACGCAGGACTTCTCGATGAACGCGCTCCTGGACAAGGACGTGGATGCCGCCCAGGCGATGACCTACAACGAGCTCGCGCAGCTGCTCGAGACGGTCAACCCCGCCACCGGCAAGCTCTACACGATGGACGACATCAACGTCATCTCGTACGAGGACACCGCCGGCGCGATGCTGCAGGACGCGATCTGGGCCGACACGAAGCGCCTCGCCGACGACCCCGCGTACGCCGACGCCGCGACGCGATTCCTCAAGGCCGTCATCAAGGGCTGGGTGTTCGCACGCGACAACCCCACCGAAGCCGCCGACATCACCTACACGGCCGCGACCGCTCCCGGCGTCAGCGCCTTCCCCGTCGGCCCGACGCACCAGCTGTGGCAGATGAACGAGGTCAACAAGCTCATCTGGACCGGCGGCGACTTCGGTCTCGTCGACTCCGCGGCGTGGGACAAGACCGTCACGGGCGCCCTGGCGGCGAAGAACCAGGACGGGCTCAACCTCATCACCACCGAGCCCGCGGCCTCGGCGTACTCGAACGACTACATCGAGGCGGCGCTGAAAGCCCTGAAGGACGAGGGCGTCACCGTGGACGGCGAGTACACGCCGATCGACGTCACCCTCACCGAGGGCGGCCAGTAATCCCCCGCGGGGCGGTCGGACGCCCGGCCGCCCCGCGTCCCACCGATTTCCCGGAACGGCATGGTTGACTACCCGGATGACGCAGCCTCCCGCGCAACACGCGCGCCGTAAGCCCGAGTCGGGCTGGCGCCGCGGAGCCAAGGTCCTCGCGATCGCGCTGACCGTCGCGGTCGTGGCAGCTGTCGCCGTCGGCGGTTTCTACGCCTGGTCGCTGACGCAGCGTCTGGCGGAGGCGGCCGTTCCGCTGAAGGACGCCCCGGCGCAGCCGCCCGCGCTGAGCGCGTACGACGAGGCGTTCTCGGTCCTCGTCGTCGGCACCGACGAGTGCGACGACCAGGTGAAGGCGGCCTTCGGCGCACGCTGCACCGACCCCGAGAACGACGGTGCGCGCAACGACGTGAACATGCTCGTCCACGTCTCGGTCAACCCGCGGCGCGTCACGGTGGTGTCGTTCCCGCGCGACCTGCAGATCCCCATCCCCGAGTGCGTCGGCGCCGACGGCACCACCTTCGGCGGTGCGTACAAGGCCCCCATCAACAGCGCGTACGAGGACGGCGGACTCACCTGCGTCGCCGACACCGTCTCGGAACTGAGCGGCCAGAGCATCCCGTTCGCCGCGAAGGTCAGCTTCGGCAATGTCGTGAACATCACCGACGCGATCGGGGGCGTCGAGGTCTGCATCGGCGGCGAGGGCATCAACGACCCGGATGCCGGCATCAACTGGGAGCCCGGAGCCCGCGTGGTCACCGGCTACGACGCCCTCGCGTTCCTGCGCACCCGCAAGGGGATCGGGGACGGCAGCGACCTCGCCCGCATCGGGAACCAGCAGCAGTACCTCTCTCGCCTGGTCAACAAGCTCCGCAGCGACGAGGTGCTGTCCAACCCCGGCACTCTCATCGGCCTCGCCAACACGGCCGTGAACAACATCACGCCCAGCGAGAGCCTCGCCGACCCGATCCGGATCGCGCAACTGGCCTACACGCTGAAGGACGTCCCGTTCGACGACATCACGTTCGTCCAGTACCCGGTGGTCGACGACCCCGACGACGCGAACCGCGTCGTGCCCGACGAGGCCTCCGCCGCCATCCTGTGGGACGCGCTCGAACGCAACGCCCCGCTCGCGCTCACGGGCGAGGCCGGCGCGAACGGCGGCGTGATCGCCGACCCGTCCGCGCCGACGCCGTCCGCCGCTCCCGTCGAGACGACCCCGACCCCGGATGCCTCGGGAGCCAGCGCCGCGCCCGACGTCGTCGAACTGCCGAGCAACGTCAGCGGTTCCAAGGCCACCCAGGCGATGTGCTCCGCCGGAAACGGCTGAGCGCGGTTCAGTCGAGGTGCGCGGCGGCGTAGACCGCCATCGCGTCGCGCACGACCCGGGCGTGCGCGACCCCGCCGAAGTTCACGGCGAATCGGGGATCGTCCACGTACAGGTCACCGAGCCCGCGGTAGGCCTCCGGAGAGGGCACCCGGCCCCACTGCTCGGCGATCCACGCGTGATGGATGCCGATGAGGTGCTGGAACTCCGTGGCATCCGGGCTCAGTCCGCGCTCCGCGGCCGCTCTCAGCGCCGCGATGACGTCGCGGCCGTGCGCGTCGTCGGCCCGGCGCTCTCCGGGGGTCATAGCTGCGCGGCGGGCGGCGCTGCGCTCCCACGCGTCGTCTCCCCATCGTTCGCGCACCTCGCCCTCCCAGCGCGCGTCGTCGACACCCGCGAGCACGTCGTCGATGTCCATGGTCTTTCCTTCCTCCAGGGCGGCGAGGGCGTTCCTCACCGCGGCGATGCGGCGCTCCATCGCGGAGCGCGCCTCTTCGAGCGCGGCGACATGCGCGCGCATGGTTTCCGTGAGCGACCGCTCGTCCGCCAGAGCCCGCGCGATGTCGGGCAACGGCAGATCGAGGGAGCGCAACGCGAGGATGCGGTACAGGCGCGCGATCTCGGTCTCGCCGTAGAACCGGTAGCCGTTCGCAGCGACGCGCGACGGGCGGAGCAGTCCGACGCTCTCGTAGTGGCGGAGCGTGCGACTGGTCACCCCGGCCGCGCGGGTGACCTCGGCGATGGGCCATTCGTTCATGGCATCCACTGTGTCGGTTGACGTCGCGGCAGAGTCAAGCCCGCGACGGAGACTCCCGACCGGCCCCTCGATGCGACACCATCGAGGGGTGAGGAACATCGCGCGGTCGACGATCCTGGTCCTGCTCTCCGCCGTGCTGCTGGCGGGCTGCGTTCCGGAACCTGCTCCGACGCCGACGGCGACCCCCGCGACGCAGACACCCACGCCCACGCCCACCCCGACACCGACGCCGGATCCGCTCGCCGGCCTCAGCCTCGAGGATAAGGTCGGGCAGATGTTCATGGTCGGCACGTCGGTGAACGGCGCCGATGCGACGACCGTCGCCGCGGTGCGCGACGACCACGTGGGCGGGATCTTCCTGCACGGACGATCGGATGCCGGGGTGCAGGCCACGGCCGAGCTCGTGGGCGGGTTCACCTCACTCGTCGCGGCCGGCGCCCCCGAGCTGTGGGTGTCGACCGACCAGGAGGGCGGTGACGTGCAGGTGCTCTCGGGCCCCGGGTTCGACGGCATCCCCTCGGCCCTCGAGCAGGGGCGGCAGGACGACCTGCGCACCAGCGCCGCGACGTGGGCCGCGCAACTCGCGCAGGCCGGGGTGAACATGAACCTCGCGCCCGTCGCCGACATCGTCACGAGCCCCGACACGGCGCGCGGCAATCCGCCGATCGGCCAGCTCGACCGCGAGTACGGCTACGACGACGCACGGGTGGCCTCCCAGGCCGGGGCGTTCGCCGCGGGCATGCGCGACGGCGGCATCCTGCCGACCTTCAAGCACTTCCCGGGGCTCGGACACGTGGGCGAGAACACCGACACGACCGCGGGAGTCACCGACGATTTCGTCACGGCCGACGGCCCCGATGTCGGTGTGTACTCCACGGTGCTGCCGCAGGGTCCGGCGGTGGTGATGCTGTCGACCGCCGTCTACGCCAAGATCGACCCGAACGCGCCCGCGGCGTTCTCGCCGACGGTGGTCGGGGTACTGCGCAACACGGTCGGGTTCGACGGCGTCGTCACCACCGACGATCTCTCCGCCGCCCGTCAGGTGCAGGCGTGGTCGCCCGCCGACCGCGCGACGCTCGCCGTGGACGCGGGCATCGACCTGCTGCTCGTCTCGGCCGACCCCTCGGTGTACCCCGAGATGCGGCAGGCGGTGCTGGCGCGCGCGCAGAGCGATCCCACGTTCGCCGCGAAGGTGGATGCCGCCGCCACCCGGGTGCTTGCGGCCAAGGCCGCGATGCCCTGACGGCGGCCCGCGCCGCCTCCCCCGCCCTTGCGACGCCTCGCCTGCACGTTGACTTCGGCCGCATGTACGCCGCGCGAGCGCGAAGGCGCGCATGTCGCCCGGCTCAACGGGAGAGACGCGGGGCGCGGAGGCGGCGACCGCGATAGGCTGGAAGGCTGTGTCCGTCGAACCCGTCATCGTCTACCCGCCCGAGCTGCCCGTCAGCGCCGCGCGGGACGAGATCGCGCGCGCCATCCGCGATCACCAGGTCGTGATCGTCGCCGGCGCGACCGGATCGGGCAAGACGACGCAGCTGCCGAAGATCTGCCTCGAGCTCGGGCGCACGTCGATCGCCCACACGCAGCCGCGCCGCATCGCCGCACGGACCATCGCCGAGCGCATCGCCGAAGAGCTCCAGGTCCCGCTCGGTTCCACTGTCGGTTACAAGGTGCGCTTCACCGACAAGGTGTCGGCCGACACCCGGGTGGCACTGGTCACCGATGGCATCCTGCTCAACGAGATCCACCGCGACCGGCTGCTCCGCCGCTACGACACGATCATCGTCGACGAGGCGCACGAGCGTTCGCTCAACATCGACTTCCTGCTGGGGTACCTGCGGCGGATCCTTCCCCAACGCCCCGACCTCAAGGTGATCGTCACGTCGGCGACGATCGACCCCGAGAGCTTCGCGCGCCACTTCGCCGCTCCGTCCGCCGAACCCGGCGGCGAGCCGGTGCCGGCGCCGGTCATCGAGGTGTCCGGCCGCACGTACCCGGTCGAGATCCGGTATCGGCCGCTCGATGGGGCGGACGATGCGGGCGAAGCTCCTGAGATTCCGGATGCCGCCGACCCCGACGACCCGACTTCCCGCGGCCCGGCTGCCCGGGCGCCGCAGAAAGTCAGGAGTTCGGCCCGGCCCGCCGGCAAGACCGCGCGTGACAGCGATGACGCCGACGAGGTGGGTGCCGTCGTCGCGGCGCTCCGCGAGCTCGACCGTGAGCCCGCGGGCGACGTGCTCGTCTTCTTCCCCGGCGAGGCCGAGATCCGCGACGCGGCGGATGCCATCCGCGGTGCGTATCAGAAGGATGCCTCCCCGACCGAGGTCCTGCCCCTGTACGGGCGTCTCTCCGCCGCCGAGCAGCACCGCGTATTCGAGCGCTCCACCGTCGCGGGCGTCCGCCGCCGCGTCATCCTCGCCACCAACGTCGCCGAGACGAGCCTCACCGTCCCCGGCATCCGGTACGTGGTCGACACCGGCACCGCGCGCATCTCGCGGTACAGCAACCGTTCGAAGATCCAGCGGCTGCCGATCGAGGCGGTGTCGCAGGCGTCGGCGCAGCAGCGCTCGGGCCGCGCCGGCCGCACGTCGCCGGGGATCGCGATCCGGCTGTACTCCGAGGACGACTTCACCCGCCGCCCGGAGTACACCGAGCCCGAGATCCTGCGGACGTCGCTGGCATCCGTCATCCTGCAGATGCTGTCGCTCGGGTTCGGCGACATCCAGGCATTCCCGTTCCTGACCCCGCCCGATTCCCGAGGCGTGAAGGCCGCGTTCGACCTGCTCGTCGAGCTCGGCGCCGTGAAACTCCCGGCGCCCGGGTCCCGCGCCGCCGACACCGATCGCGACGTCCGCGACGACGGCGACCCCTCGCGGCAGCGGCGCGGACGCGGCGACGAGCGCGGCCCGCGGCTCACCGCCATCGGCCGCGAGATCGCCCGGCTGCCGATCGACCCGCGCTTCGCGCGCATGCTGCTCGAGGCCCGCGACGCGGACGTGCTGCCCGAGGTCATGGCGATCGTCGCCGGGATGTCGATCCAGGACGTCCGCGAACGCCCCGAGGACCGCCGCGACGAAGCCGACCGCTTCCACGCGCGCTTCACCGACCCGACCAGCGACTTCCTGTCGCTGCTGAACCTGTGGGAGTACCTGCAGGAGAAGCAGGCCGAGCTCGGGTCGAGCGCGTTCCGGCGCCTGTGCCGCAGCGAGCACCTCAACTACGTCCGCGTACGCGAGTGGGTCGACGTCCATCGGCAGCTCTCGTCGCTGCTCGGCGCCGGTCGTGAGGGCCGCGGAGCGCGGAACCGTGTCCCAGAAGTCGCTGGTTCGGGTCGCTCGAAACCGCACCGTTCGGGACATGCCCCGTCAGAAGTGGGACGAGGGGACGCGCCCGAAGGGCACGCGCAGGGGGATGCCATCCACCGCGCGATCCTGTCAGGGCTTTTGTCGCACATCGGCATCCTCGATCCCCGCACGATCGCCCAGGCCAAGGACCGCAAGGCGCCCGGCGACGCGCGTCCGACGAAGGGCGAGTACATCGGCGCGCGCGGCGCGCGGTTCGCGATCTTCCCCGGCTCGGGGCTGAAGAAGCGGCGGCCCTCCGCGGTCATGGCGGCCGAGCTCGTCGAGACCTCGCGCTTGTTCGCCCGGACCGTCGCGGCGGTCGATCCGGCGTGGGCGGAGGACCTCGCCCCCGACCTCGTGAAGCGCTCGCTGAGCGAGCCGCACTGGTCGAAGGATGCCGGCTCCGCCGCCGCGTACGAGAAGGTCACGCTGTTCGGCGTCGAGCTGGTCGGACGTCGCCGCGTGCAGCTCGCGCGCTTCGATCGCCCGCTCGCGCGCGAGATGTTCGTGCGCCACGCGCTCGTCGAGGGCGAATGGGACCCGTCGGTGCTCGACAAGCGCCTCACCGCGTTCCTCCGCCGCAACCAGGAGCAGCGCCGCCTGCTCGAGAAGATCGAGGAGCGCGAACGCCGGCGCGACATCCTGGTCGGCGACGAAGCGGTGTTCGCGTTCTACAACGCGCGGATCCCCGCCGACGTCACGGACGTGCGCTCGTTCGAGACGTGGTGGAAGGATGCCTCGAACCGCACCCCGCACCTCCTCGATCTGCGCGAGTCCGACCTCACCGGCGATCGCGCGCAGGGCGACGACCGGGCCTTCCCCGCGCGCTGGCGCCAGGGCGACCAGACGCTGAACCTCGCCTACCGCTTCGAGCCGGGCGCCCCCGATGACGGCGTGACGGTGGTCGTTCCGCTGCCGCTTCTCGCGCAGCTGCGGCCGGACGGCTTCGACTGGCAGGTGCCGGGCATGCGCGACGAGCTGGTCACGGCCCTGCTGCGCGCGTTGCCGAAGACGATCCGCCGCAACGTCGTTCCCGCGGCCGACTGGGCCGAGAAGTTCAGCGCCGAGCTGGCGGAGAAGGGTCCGGAACACACGAACGGCCTGCCGAAGACCACGCTCGTCGACGCGCTCGCCGCGCTCGTCCAGCGCGTCGCGAACCAGCGCGTGAGCGCCGCGGACTTCGAGCTCGACCGCGTCCCGGGTCACCTCATGCCGTCGTTCCGCGCGGTCGACCCCCGCGGACGGGCTGTGGGCTCGGACCGCGACCTCGGAGCACTGCAACGCCGCCTCGCCGACCGGGCGCGTTCGAGCGTGGAGTCGACGATCGCGCGGCCCACAGCCCGGACGGCCGCGAAGGTCGCCGAGGCCTCCCCCGCGTTCGCGTCGCGCACGAAGCTCACGACCTGGGATGTGGACGAGCTCGCCGAGGTCGTCGACACCCCCGTCGCCGGCGGTGTCGTCCGCGGCTACCCCGCCCTCGTCGACGAGGGCGACAGCGTCGCCCTGCGCGTGGAGGCGACGCCCGAGGATGCCGCGCGGCACACCCGCGCCGGCATCCGGCGACTGCTTCTCCTCGCCGTCCCCTCCCCCGCGTCGTACGTGCTCGACCACCTCACCGCGAACGAGAAGCTCGCGCTCGCGGCATCCCCGTATCAGAACGCGAAGGCGCTGATCGAGGATGCGCGCGTGGCCCTGGCCGACGACGTCCTCAGGCGGGAGAGCCCGACCGGTGTCGTGCGCACGAAGGCGGAGTTCGAGCGCGTGCGCGATGCGTTCTCGGCCGCCTCGGTCGAGCAGACCTTCCGCGCGGTGTCGCTCGTCGCGAGGATCCTGCTGGCGCAGCGCGAGGTCGAGCGGGCCATGAAGGATGCCGCGTCGATCACGCTCCTCGGCGCCCTCAACGACGTGCGCGGACAGCTGAAGGGTCTGATCTTCCCCGGGTTCGTCTCCCGGACGGGGCTCGCGCGCCTCGCGCACCTGCCGCGGTATCTGGCGGGCGCGCTCGAGCGGGTGAAGACGCTGTCCGACAACCCCGGCCGCGATCGCCAGCGCATGACCGAGTACGAGCGCGGGGCCGCCGGTTTCGTCGAGGCCGGAGGCACGATGCCGCTTCCCGCGGAGGCGCCGGCGAACCTCGTGCAGACCCGGTGGTTGCTGGAGGAGTTCCGCGTGAGCCTGTTCGCTCAGCGTCTCGGCACCGCCGAGCCGGTCTCCCCCCAGCGCCTCGCGAAGGCGCTGAAGGGCGCGTGAGTCGCCAGGATTTGTCGCCCGGACGCGACCGGAAGCGACAAATTCTGGCGACTCACGCGGGGGGGCTAGACCCCCAGGGCGCCGCCCCAGGTGCGCAGCAGCGCCTCGAGGTCGGCGCGCTGCGCGGGGGTCAGACCCTCGAGCAGGCGCTGCTCGTTACGGACATGGGCGGCGAACGCCTCGTCGATGACGCGCACCCCCGCGGGTGTGAGGCCGACGATGCGTCCGCGTCCGTCGTCCTCGCTCCCCTGACGGACGACGAGACCGGATGCCACGAGCCGGTCGACGCGTTTGGTCACGGCACCGGTGGTCACCATCGTGGTGCGCGCGAGCTCTCCCGCCGCGCAGGCGTAGGGCTCGCCGCGGCGCCGCAGGGCGGCGAGGATGTCGAACTCCCCCTCGCCGAGCCCGTGCTCGCGGTAGACGCGCAGGAGTTCCTCGCGGAGCCTGTCGGCGAGCCGGTGGAGGCGGCCGATCACCTGGAGGGGCGAGACGTCGAGATCGGGCCGCTCGTCGCGCCACTGCTCGGCGATCCGGTCCACACGGTCGATGTCGTTCACCGTCCCCACTTTACCTTCCTCGGAAGCTATTGTGTCTTCCATGGAAACTACTTGGCGTGCCGTCGCGATCACCGCGGTCGCCCCGATCGCCTGGGGCGCGACGTACGTCGTCACGCGACACCTCCTCCCCGCGGACGCACCGCTGTGGGGCGCCGCGCTGCGCGCACTGCCGGCGGGACTGCTGCTCTTGCTCCTCGCCCGACGGATGCCGCGCGGCGCCTGGTGGTGGAAGGCACCGGTGCTGGGCGCGCTCAACTTCGGCGGCTTCTTCGTGCTCGTCTACGTCGCCGCGCAGCTCCTGCCCTCCTCGGTCGCGGCGTCCATCATGGCGCTCGCGCCGCTGGCGCTCGCCGGGCTCGCGTGGCCGCTCCTGCGGCAACGTCCGACGACCCGGTGGGCGCTCGGATCCGTCCTCGGCATCGCCGGAGTGGTGCTCATCGTCGGGCTCGGCACCGAGGGTGTCGCACCCGCCGGGGTGGTGGCATCCGCGATCGCCCTGCTGTCGTCGTCGCTCGGCGCGATCCTCACGACCCGGTGGCGTGACGACACCCCGCTCCTCGCGACGACATCGTGGCAACTCACCGCGGGCGGGATCGCGCTCGTCGTCGTCGCCGCGGTGGTCGAGGGCGCACCGCCGAGAGTGGATGCCACGGGCGTCGCCGCATACACCGGGATCGCCGTCGTGGCCACGGCGCTCGCCTTCGTGTGCTGGTTCACGGGTCTGCGCCTGCTGCCCGCGGGGACCGTCGGACTGATCGGCCTGCTCAACCCGGTGACCGGAGTGGTGCTCGGCGTGCTCGTCGGCGGCGAGTCGCTCGGCATCGGCCAGATCATCGGCATCCTCGCGGTGCTCGCCGCCATCGCCGTCGCGCGCCCGCCCCGCCGCATGACGCGTGAGTCGCCAGGATGTGTCGCCACCCGCCGTGCGCGGGCGACACATCCTGGCGACTCACGCACCGGATGAACGGCTCACGTCGTGCGCAGCGTCACCGAACCCAGGGTCGCCTGCACGTCGATGCGGGGCGTCGCGGTGGGCGAGGTCTTCAGGCTGCTGTCGACCGACCCGGGTCCGTCGCTGGACACGCGGTAGGTGTCGTCGGGGAGGCCGATGTCGGCGGAGCCCGCCGTCACCTCGATGCTCGTCCGCGCCGGCGCCGCACCGGTGAGGTCGGCGACCAGGTCGCCTCCGGTGACCTCGAAGGTCGCGGCGTCCACGCCCTCGACGTCGGCCGTCGCCGATCCGCCCGACACCGAGATGCTCAGTGCGCTCGCGCTCCCGGTCACCGTCGCCCCGCCGCCGGCCACCTGCACGTCGACGTCGCCGTAGTCCCCGGCGAGATCGAGGCTGCCCCCGGCGACCTCGACCCGGAGATCGAGGTTCGTGCGCTCGAGGTCCTGCGGGAGGGTCAGGGTCGCCTGTGCCCCGTTGCCCCAGTCGCTGAAGGACCGGCGCGGCGTCGCGACCTTGAGGGTGTCGCCGTCCTGCTCGAGGGTCCACCCGCCGATGCCGCTCCCGTCGAGCTGAGCCTCCGAGACGTCGGCGAACACGACGGTCAGCGCGCCGCCGCTGACCTCGATGTCGAGGTCGCGCACGCCGTCGACGGCGCTCTGCTGCAGCGGGGCGGTCGCGTCGCTGCTGCGCAGCTCTCGGGCGGCCGTGAAGCCGGTGCTGAGCAGGGTGCCGACGATGACGAATCCGCCGATGACGATCGTGCCGATCGCGACCGCCAGGGAGCCCGGGGAGCGTCGCGGCGGGGTGGGCACCGGGGCCGGGGCCGGCTCGAGCGGGGTCTGGAGGGTCATGAGGATGCTCCGGTGGTGTCGTGGCCCAGGTGGACCAGGGCGGCGATGACGCGACGGTTGCCCGTCTCGTCCTGCTCGAGGCCGAGCTTGGTGAAGATCGCGGTGATGTGCTTCTCGACGCTCGCGGGCGACACGAACAGCGCCTGGGCGATCGCCTGGTTCGACCGCCCCTCGGCGATCAGGGCGAGCACGGCGCGCTCGCGTTCGGTGAGAGCCTGGAGCCGGTCGTCGCGTCGACGACGGGCCAGCAGCTGGCCGACGACCTCGGGGTCGAGGACCGTGGCCCCGCCGGCGATGCGGGCGACGGCGTCGAGGAAGTCGCGGACGTCGGCGACCCGATCCTTCAGGAGGTAGCCGAGCGACCCCTGGCCGTCCGCGATCAGGTCGCTGGCGTACTGCTCCTCGACGTACTGGGACAGGACGAGGACGGCGAGCCCGGGATGCCGCGACCGCAGACCGATGGCGGCGCGGATTCCCTCGTCGGTCCAGGTCGGCGGGAGCCGGACGTCCAGCACGCACAGGTCGGGCGTCGTGTCGGTGACAGCGGCCTCGAGACCCGACGCGTCGGGGAGGGCGGCGACGACCTCGTGGCCGTCGTCGGCGAGGAGGCGCACGAGCCCCTCGCGCAGCAGGACGGAGTCCTCGCAGATCAGGATGCGCACGGAACCGTCACCTCCACCGACGTCGGACCGCCCTGCGGGCTGTCGATGCGGGCCGTTCCCCCGGCCGCGGTGACGCGGTTGACGATGCCGTCGAGTCCGCCGCCGGGCACGACGCGCGCCCCGCCGAGACCGTCGTCCTCGACGCGGGCCCACAGCGAACCGTCGTCGCGCACCCGCACGTCGACCCGGCAGTTCCCGGCCCGGGAGTGCTTCGCGGCGTTGGTGAGCGCCTCCGCGATCGAGAAGTACACGGCGGCCTCCGCGGGGCGACTGCACCGACGCGGCAGGCGCACGTCCAGGGTCACGGGGATGTGGGATCGGGACGCGAGCGCCGAGAGGGCGGCATCCAGTCCTCGATCCTCCAGGACGGACGCGTGGATGCCACGGGCCAACTGCCGGAGTTCGGTGATCGCCGACTTCGTCGAGGCGTGCGCCTCGGCGACGAGCGCCTTGGCGGCTTCGGGGTCGTCGTCGATCTTGGTCTGGGCGAGCCCCAACGTCATCCCGATGGAGACGAGCCGCGGCTGGACGCCGTCGTGGAGGTCGCGCTCGATGCGCGTGCGCTCGACCTCGGCGGCGCGGACCGCGCCCGCACGGCGGGTGTCGGAGGTGCGCGCCTGCTCCTCCAGCAGCGCCTCGCGGGACGGCACGAGGATCGCCCGCGCGAGCACACCGTGCAGCAGGCCCAGCCCGATCACCGCGCCCGTGGCGACGAGCACGGTGAGGGCGCCGATGAGCGGGGCACCCGCCCCCTCGAGGGGCAACAGACCGAAGAGCGCCGTGTGCGCCCACCCGAAGATCGGACTGAACACGAGCGCGAGCCCCCACGCGGCCGACCCGACGAGGAAGAGCGCGACGAGTCCGAGCAGGGTCGACACCGTGAAGGACGCGATCGCCCGCCACTGGCGCAGGTCGATCGCCTGCAGCCAGATCGTGTGCAGCACGCCGACGAACCCGGTCTTCGGGCTGCGCCTCGGGCGGAGGGCCGGCAGGTCGAAGCCGTAGAGCCCGTCGAGGCGGGCCTGCTCGAACCATGCCACGCCGAACAGCGCGTACACGAGACCGGCGAGCAGGACGACGCCGATGAGGAGGGCGAACAGGAGTCCGACGCCCGCGCCCAGGAGGCCGAAGAGTCCGCCGAAGACGACGGGGCCGATGGCGCCGAGCGCGGCCAGCTGGGCGATCGCGCCGGCGACCTGGCCGGGCGACGAGATGCGCACCGACCTCCGCGGCAGCGCACCCGGGGGTGCGGGCAACGTCGGCGGCGAGGGAGGGAGGACGGATGCCGTGGTCATGGGTTCCACGGTAGGACGCCGCTGCTCCGGGGTCAGCAGGGGCAGCCCGCCTCCTCGTTCGGGTTATCCCGAAAGGTCTTCGGCGCTCAGCCAGCCGCTCTCGAGGAACACCGACTCCACGGCATCCCGTTCGACGGTCGTCGGGGGCGGACCGGCACTCGGCGTCGGCTCTTCTCCGTCGAGCGCGGCGACGACGGCGTCGGCGACCGGGTCGGCCCCCGCGCGGGTGTCGACGAAGACCGTCGCCGCGACGACCCCGTCCCGCAGCGCCCGGACGGTGAGCGCATCGCCACCGGAGGTGACCACCACGGGCGGCGGGGGCGGTACCGCCTCCGGATCCGCGGATGCCGTGGGGCTCGGCGACGCGGTGGCGTCGGGGTCGGGTGTGGTGAGGGCGGTCACGACGCCCCGGCCGACGGCGTCGCCGAGCGCGAGGATCGCGTCGGGCGTCTCACTGCCGGGGGTGCCGTACAGGGCGCGGACCCGTTCCTCGCCCGCGATCTCGACGTCACCGGGCAGGTCGGCCACCGCGGCGGACTCGAGGTCGGCGCCCGCGATGATCCGCACGGGTCCTGCGGCGAGGACCTCCGTCGCGGCGGCGTGGGCCGCGGCCGCCTCGGGATCGTCGGCGACGCCGGCGACGATCGCGACGGTCGCGGGGTCGTCTCGTGTCGCATCTTCGTCGCGCGCGAGCGCCTCCAGGAGCGCCGTCGCCTGCGCGCGCCCGGTCGCCGCGGGATCGCACGCCTCGACGGCCCCACCCTCGTCGAGCGCGCGACCCGCCGTGACCAACGGGGCACCGGCGCCGTCCGCGGCCGCTCGCGCCCCGTCGAGAGCGTCGGCCGACAGCGGCACGAGGACGACCGCCTCCTCCCCCTTCGTCACCATGTTCTGCACCTGGGAGATCTGGGTGCGGGCGTCGCCGGCGGCGTACTGCAGATCGACGCGGTACCCCCGCGCCCGCAGCTCGTCGCGAAGCGCCTCGCCCAGCCGCTCGACGGCGAGGTCGTCGACCGTGGGCAGCGCGACGCCCACCACGCCCGCGCCGTCGTTCGTCGCCGTCTCGGTCCGCGTGCTCGAGGTGCAGCCGGCCAGGGCCAGCGCCACCACGGCGAGCACCAGGAGAGCGCGGCGAAGGGGATGGCGGGAAGTCACCCGTTCCATCCTGCCCCAGGAACGACGGACGGGAAGCGGGCGGATCAGCCGGCCGTCGCCCGGTCCACGGCGGTCGCCGGAAGCACGAGATCGAGTCGGAACCCGTCGCGTTCCCGAGCCGCTCGGACGGACCCGCCGTGCGCCACGGCGATTCCGCGCACGATCGCGAGCCCCAGCCCCGCGCCAGGCGTCGCGCCGCGGGCGGGGTCGCTCGAACGCGCGGCATCCGCGCGCCAGCCGGTCTCGAAGAGACGGCCCAGGTCTTCCTCCGCCACCCCCTCGCCGGCATCCCGCACGCTCAGAACGAGGTGGCCGTCGTCGGCCACGGTCGCCGACACCGTCACGACGCTCCCCTCCGGTGCGTGACGGACACCGTTGCTGAGCACGTTGGAGATCGCACGGGTGAGTTCTCGCGGATCGGCCCGGAGCTGGCATCCCTCGATGCCGTCATGGGTGATGCGCACCCCGCGTGCGGCCGCGTCCGCGCTGACGTCGATGACCGCGTCGGACACGAGGTCCAACAGCGACACCGTCTGCGGATGAAGGGCGAGAGTCCCCCCGTCGATCTTGGACAGTTCGAACAGGTCGTCCACCATGCGGTCGACCGTGTCGACCTTGGTCCGGATGAGCGTGACGTACTCGCCCGGATCCGGCGCCATCCCGTCCTCGAGCGCCTCGGCCAGCGCCCGGATGCCGGACAGCGGCGTCCGCAGATCGTGCGAGATCCACGCGAAGAACTGTCGCCGCGCCGACTCCAGCCGCTCCACCTCCGCCCGCGCCGCGGACAGCTTCTCGGCGGTGTCGGCGAGTTCGATCGCGACCCGGTCGAACTCCTGCCAGCCCGAGGCGAGCGGTGCCACGACACCCCCCGCCGCGATCTGCCGGGCCGACGACACCAGTCCGGCCGTCGCCTGGCGCACCGTGCGATGCAGCACGAACCAGGCGGAGGCCGTGCTCACCACGGCCGAGACCCCGACGATCCAGATCACCACGATCAGCTCGTGCGAGCCGAGGAACATCTCCCCGGCGGCGGCGACGGTGGAGACGACGACCGCGGCGACCGCGGCGACGAGCACGATGGTGAGCTTCACGAGGATCGGTGCCCCGCGCGTCACGCGCAGCAGCACGACACCACCGCCGATCACGATGAGCGTGCACACGAGGGTCGTCGTCACGATGAGCACCAGGTCGTCAGTCGACAGCACGGACATCTCCCTCGGGAACGAAACGGTACCCCGCGCCCCACACGGTGCGCAGGTATCGGGGGAAGCGGGGATCGGGCTCGATCTTCTCGCGAAGGCGTCGCACGTGGACCGTCACCGTCGCCGCGTCGCCGAACGTCCACCCCCACACCTCGCGCAGGAGGTCGTCGCGGGTGACCGCCTCCCCGGCCCTGCGGGCGAAGTGGACCAGCAGGTCGTACTCGCGTGCGGTGAGCACGACTTCGCGGCCGTCGCTCCACACGCGCCGTCGGACCGGGTCGACCCGGAACGGACCCGTCGTGAAGACGGCACTGGAGTCCGACGGAAGCCGCCGTCGCAGCAGCGCCCGCACCCGCAACTGCAGCTCGCGCATCGCGAACGGCTTGGTGAGGTAGTCGTCGGCGCCCGTCTCGAGCCCCTCGATGCGCTCCTCGACCGACCCCCGCGCGGTGAGCATGAGGACGGGGATGTCCGACCGCGCCCGGACGAGCGCGCACAGCTCGTCGCCGGAGACCCCGGGAAGCATGCGATCCACGACGAGGACGTCGGGCAGCCCCGTGCGCAGGGCCTCGGCCGCCGCGGCGCCGTCGGTGTGGACGACGACGTCGTAGTCGTCGGCGCGCAGATATTGGGCGACGACCGCGGCGACGGTGGTGTCGTCTTCGACGAGGACGACGCGGGGCCTACCGGACATGGGATCACCGTACGCGCCGCATTCCCCCGTCCGCACCGTGCGCGGCATTCCTTACGGAAGCGAAAGAACCGCTCTGCGGCGACGGACGACGTGATTGCGTCGTGGCACCCCGGGCGATCCCCGCCCGCTCGACCGAAGGACACTCCTCATGCGCCGCACCCCCACCCTCCTCGCCGTCCCCGTACTCGCCCTCGGCCTCGCCCTCGCCGGCTGCTCCTCCGCGGGGAGCGCGACACCCGCCGACACGACGACGTCGAGCTCCGCGGTGACGTCCGATGCCATGGCATCCACGGTGCTCCAGGGCACCTTCGCCGGGGAGGGTGGGAAGGCGGTGTCGGGCACCGTCACCATCACCGGCGACACCGTCACCCTCGCGGGCTTCGCCACCGAGGAAGGCCCCGATCTGCACTTCTATCTCGCCAACGGCACCGACGAGCAGGCCGTGAGCGCCGGGGTGCGCATCGCGGCCGTGTCCACCGAAGCCGCGCAGACGTTCACTCTGCCCGCCGGTGTCTCGGCCGACGACTACACCGACCTCGTCGTGCACTGCGACAAGGCGAAGGCCGTCTTCGGTGCGGCCGCGCTGACGCGATGACCCGCCGCGCGCCGCGGAGCGTCGGGGCGGTGGTCGCCACGGTGGCACGCGTGGTGCTCGGCGCGCTGTGGCTGTGGGAAGGCACGACGAAAGTCCGTGCCGGATTCGGAGCGGCGGACATCGGCCTCGTCGCGGCCGCCGCGGGGCCGAACTCCCGCGTCCCCGGCTACTTCGCCCTGTTCGCCGGCGACGTCCTGGGACCTCTCGCGGGTCTGTTCGGTGTGGTCATCCCCCTGCTGGAGTTGGCGCTCGGCGCCGCTCTGGTGGCGGGGGTGCTCACCCTGCCGGCTGCGACGGCGTCCCTGGCGACCCTCCTGCTGTACTGGTCGTCCGATCAGCTCATCACGGAGTACCCCGTGATGGCCGCGCTGTCAGCGATCGTGCTCATCTGGCCCGGGGCCGCGCGCCGCTTCGGACTCACCGCGCTGCTGCGCCGAGGGCGGATGAGCGCGACATCGCGCTGGATATGACGAACGGGCCCCCTCGCCGATGGTGAGGGGGCCCGTTCGTCAGACGTGGATCAACCGCGGGTGCGGTTCTTGTTCCACACGTCGAAGGCGACGGCCAGAAGCAGCACGAGGCCCTTGATGAACTGCTGCACGTCGGTCGAGATGCCCATGAGCGACATGCCGTTGTTCAGCACACCCATGACCAGACCACCGGCGATGGCACCGACCACGCGGCCGACGCCACCCTGGACGGCGGCGCCACCGATGAAGGAGGCGGCGATGGCATCCAGTTCGAACAGGTTTCCGGCGCCCGGACCCGCCGAGTTCAGGCGGCCGGTGAACACGATGCCGGCGAGGGCCGCGAGCACGCCCATGTTCACGAACAGCAGGAAGTCGACGCGGCGGGTGTTGATGCCCGACAGCTTCGCGGCCGTGCGGTTGCCACCGATCGCGTAGATGTGGCGGCCGAAGACGCTACGACTCATGACCGTCGAGTACCCGATGATGAGGATCGCCAGCACGACGAGCACGATCGGCGTGCCGCGCGAACCGGGGGCCACACCCAGGAGGTAGGTCAGGTAGGCGATGAGCGCGCCGCCGCCGATGACCTTGACCAGGAACGCCGCCATCGGCTCGTTCTGCAGTTCCAGGGCGGCGCGCTTGGCCCGCTGCCGCACCTGCGAGAAGACGAAGAGGACGAGGGTCAGCGCGCCGAGGGCGACGGTGATCCACTCCGCGGGCGAGGTGGCCGCGGGGAACAGATCCGGGAAGAGGTAGCCGCCGCCGAGCTGACGGTACTCGGTGGGGAACGGCGTGATCTGGGTGTTGCCGAGCGTCATCTGCGTGAGGCCGCGGAACAGCAGCATGCCGGCCAGGGTCACGATGAACGCCGGGATGCCGACGTACGCCACCCAGAAGCCCTGCCACATCCCGACCACCGCGCCGAGCACGAGCGAGAGCAGGATGCCGAGCCACCAGGGCAGACCCCACTGGACGATCAGGACGCCCGAGACCGCGCCGACGAAGGCGGCGACCGAACCGACCGACAGGTCGATGTGGCCGGCGATGATGATCATCACCATGCCGATCGCGAGGATCAGGATGTAGCTGTTCTGGACGATGATGTTCGACACGTTGCCCGCGGTGAGCAGGCGCCCGCCGGTGAGGGCCTGGAACAGCAGCACGATCACGATCAGCGCGATGAAGATGCCGATCTCGCGCAGACGCGAGGTGAAGAACTGCACGAGGCCGGCGGCTCCCCCGGCACCACCGCCGACGGGGCCCTTCGGCGTCGCCGGACCGGTCTCGGTCGCAGTGTTGTTAAGCGCTGACATGGTCGGCTTCCTTCTCCTTCGTCATGAGCACCATGAGGGCCTCGGGTGTGGCCTCCTCGATGGGCAGCTGGCCGGTGATGTGGCCTTCGCTGAGGGTGTAGATGCGGTCGCAGATGCCGAGCAGCTCGGGAAGCTCCGACGAGATCACGAGCACCCCCTTGCCCTGGGCCGCGAGGGAATTGATGATCGTGTAGATCTCGTACTTGGCGCCCACGTCGATGCCGCGGGTCGGCTCGTCGAGGATCAGCACCTCCGGGTCGGAGTACAGCCACTGCGACAGCACGACCTTCTGCTGGTTGCCGCCCGAGAGCTTCCCGACCACGACGTCGACCGTCGGGGCCTTGATGTTCATCGACTTGCGGTACCGGTTGGCCACGAGGTACTCCTCGTCGCCGTCGACCCACCCGTTCTTGGCGAGCTTGCGCATGCCGGCCAGGGAGATGTTCCGCTTGATCGTGTCGATCAGGTTGAGCCCGGCGCCCTTGCGGTCCTCGGTGACGTACGCGAGGCCGCTGCGGATCGCGGCGGGCACCGTGGAGGTGTCGGCCTTCTGGCCGCGGATGTAGACCTCGCCCGAGATGCGCGAGCCGAAGCTCTTGCCGAAGACGCTCATCGCCAGCTCGGTGCGCCCGGCTCCCATGAGCCCGGCGATACCGACGACCTCGCCGGCGCGCACGGTCAGGTTCGCCTCGTGGATGACGACGCGGCTGGCATCCGTGGGGTGATGCACGGTCCAGTCGGCGATGCGCAGGACCTCGTCGCCGATCTCGACGTCGCGGTCGGGGTAACGGTTCTCGAGCTCGCGACCGACCATCCCGCGGATGATGCGGTCCTCGCTCGTCCCGCCCGTGGCGACGTCGAGCGTCTCGATCGTGCGACCGTCGCGGATGATCGTGACCTCGTCGGCGATCGCGCGGATCTCGTTGAGCTTGTGGCTGATGATGATGCACGTGATGTTCTGGCCGCGGAGGTGCCGGATCAGATCGAGCAGGTGCTCGGAGTCGTCGTCGTTCAGGGCGGCGGTCGGTTCGTCGAGGATGAGGAGCTTGACGTCCTTCGAGAGCGCCTTGGCGATCTCCACGAGCTGCTGCTTGCCGACGCCGATCTCGTTCACGGGCACGTCGGGGCTGTCGCCCAGACCCACGCGAGCGAGGAGTTTGGCGGCCTCCTTGTTCGTGGCATCCCAGTCGATGAGTCCGCGATGGGTGATCTCGTTGCCGAGGAAGATGTTCTCCGCGATCGAGAGGTAGGGGCTGAGTGCCAGCTCCTGGTGGATGATGACGATCCCGGCCGCTTCGCTGTCGCGGATGTCCTTGAATTCCACGGTCTTGCCGTCGAAGACGATCTCGCCGCGATAGTCGCCCGCGGGGTAGACACCGCTGAGCACCTTCATGAGGGTGGACTTCCCCGCGCCGTTCTCGCCGCAGATGGCGTGCACGGTTCCGCGCTCGACGGTCAGTGACACGTCCGCCAGGGCGATGACGCCGGGGAATTCCTTGGTGATCGAGCGCATCTCGAGGATGGTGCTCACGAGGTCCTCCTTGCAGGACCGGCTCGCAGGCCGGTGGGGATGTGGGAACAGGGGCCTCCGCCGCGACCCGGTGAGGGGGTCGCGGCGGAGGCGGGGCGGGAGGGCCGAAGCCCTCCCGCGGGGATCACTTCAGGTCGTCGGCGGTGTAGTAGCCGCTGTCGACGAGGACCTTCTCGTAGTTGTCCTTCGTGACGATCGTCGACTCGAGCAGGTACGAGGGAACGACCTTCTCGCCGTTGTCGTACGTCTCGGTGTCGTTGACCTGGGGCTCGGTGCCCTTGCGGATGTCGTCGACCATGGTCACGGCCTGCTTGGCGAGCTCGCGCGTGTCCTTGAAGATCGTCGAGTACTGCTCACCCGCGATGATCGACTTGATCGAGCCGACCTCGGCGTCCTGACCGGTGATGACGGGCAGGGCGTCGGCGGAGTAGCCGCCCGAGGTGAGGGCCGAGATGATGCCGATGGACAGACCGTCGTACGGCGAGAGCACACCCTGGAGCTTCGTGCCGCCGATGACGGTGAGGATGTTCTCCATGCGCTTCTGCGCCGTCTCGGGCAGCCAGCGCAGGATCGCGGCCTGGCCGAACTCGGTCTGGCCGGACGGGACGACGAGCGTGCCCTTGTCCAGGTACGGCTGGAGGGTGTCGATGGCGCCCTTCCAGAAGAACGTCGCGTTGTTGTCGTCGGGGCTTCCGGCGAACAGCTCGACGTTGAACGGACCGGCAGCGCCCGTGTCCTTGCCCGAGGCGTCGAGGACGCCGAGGCCCGTGAGGAGCGACGTGGCCTGCTGGACGCCGACCTTGTAGTTGTCGAACGTCGTGTAGTAGTCGACGTTCTTGGTGCCGTTGATGAGGCGGTCGTACGCGATGACCGGGATCTTCGCGTCGGCGGCCTGCTGCAGCACGTCGGTGAGGGTGGTGCCGTCGATGGAGGCGATGATCAGGGCCTTGGCGCCCGAGGTGATCATGTTCTCGATCTGCGAGACCTGGGTGGGGATGTCGTCGTTGGCGTACTGCAGGTCGACCTGGTAGCCGAGCTCCTCGAGCTGCGACTTGACGTTGTTGCCGTCGGCGATCCACCGCTCCGACTGCTGGGTGGGCATCGCGACACCGATGATGCCGCCCGCCTCCTGGGCGTCGCCGCCGCCGCTGCCGGTGCGGTCGCCCGCGCAGCCCGCGAGGCCGATGCCGAGCGCGAGGACGCCCGCTCCCGCGACCGCCTTGAGCATGCTGTGCTTCTTCACTCTGGTTCCCTTCGTTGGGTTGGATGTCACGGTCTCTCCGCACGGAGCCCACCGCTTCAGCGCGGACGGCACGCCGACACGCGTCCGACGGGGCGAAACGAGGCCGGTCGGCGGCGCGCGGCTACGCGTCGTTCGAAACGTCTTCGTCTCGACGGAGTCGCTCCGCAGCGAGTCCCGTCGGCGTGGTGTGGCGGTCATGTGACCGTTCACATTGTGTGTGTGATGCTACCCCGCGCATCTCGCCCGCTGTCAAGTCCCCCTGCGTTCGGCGACCAGCCGTTGCCAAACCGTGACGTGTCAGCGGCTGGGCGGCGCGGTCGACGAGCGCACGATGAGCCGCAGGTGATCGGGCTCCGGCATCGCCTGGTCGTCATGAGAGACGCCCAGGTCAGTGAGCAGATCCCAGACGGCGCGCTGCCCGATGCCGGCGAAGTCCTGGCGTACGGTCGTCAGCGGCGGCCACAGGTGCGCCGCCTCCGGGACGTCGTCGAATCCGACCACCGACACGTCCTCGGGGACGGACCTGCCGATCGCGCGGACGGCGTGCATGAACCCCAGCGCCATGTGGTCGTTGCCGGCGAAGACCGCCGTGGCATCCTCGGTGCGCAGGAGCTCGAGCCCGGCCTCGTATCCGAACTGGGCGGTCCAGTCCCCCAGCACCGGCGGCCGCGGCGCGAGGTCCTGCGCGTCCATCTCGGCGAGGTAGCCGCGCATGCGATGGTCGGCCTCGATCCAGTCGCGGGGCCCGGCGATGTGCAGGATGCGGGTGTGCCCGAGGTCGACGAGATGGCGCACGGCCGCGCGGGCCCCGGCGATCTGATCGTTGAAGGTCGCGGTCGGGGTGGACGGCCCCGTGGACGAGACGATCCGCACCGGGACGGGGAGCTGCATCTCGTCCAGGATGGGAACGACGCGCGTCTGGGGCGCGACGGCGATGAGACCCTCGATCGACTGCTGCATGAGGTGATCGATCGAGGCGCGGACGTCGTCGGGTGCGCTCGTGCCGAGGTTCGTGACCGTCAGCCGGTACCCGGCCCGCCGTGCCGCCGACTCCACGGCCAGCACCATCGCCGACGTGCCGTGCGTCGTGGCGCGCGGCCCCAGCACACCGATGAGGCGCGTCCGGCTGGTCGCGAGCGCCCGCGCGGCCTGGTTGGGAACGAACTTCAGCTCGGCGATCGCCTCGCGGACGCGGGCCGCCGTCTCGGGACGCAGCTGCGGACTGTTGTTGATCACGCGCGAGACGGTCTGGTACGACACTCCGGCGAGCCGGGCCACGTCGCGGATGCTCGGCGCCCTGGCCGCGGCATCCGGGATGTCGGTCTCGCTCATCGATCTCGCTTCTTTGCGTCGCCGATCGCGTCGTGACCGGTCACACGAGGATAACCGACGCGAACGCGGGGTCGCGGTCGCGGAGCCGACCCACGCCGGAGCCAGCGCGCCCGCTCGCTCGTTCGAGCCGACTCAGGATGCCAGGAGGGCGCGGTAGAAGCCGATGCCCCGCAGCCACACCTCGACGCGGATCCGCTCGTCGGGGGCGTGCAGCGCGTCGCGCTCCGCGCGCGTGAGGTGGAACGGGGTGAACCGGTAGACGTGGTCGGTGAGCCCGGCGTAGAACCGGCTGTCGCTCGCGCCGAGCTGCAGATAGGGCAGGGGGATCACGTCGTCGCCGAGGGTCTCCGCCACGGCCACTGCCAGGCGCCGCCACGCCGTCCCCTGCCACGGCGACACGGGAGACGGATCGCTGCCGTGCCGCAGCTCGATGTCGATGAGCGGATCGTCAATGGCGCGGCGCAGATGGATCGCGGCATCCGAGATCGTCTCGCCCGTGAGCAGTCGGACGTTCACCGTCGCGCGCGCCGTCGTCGCCAGGACGTTATCGCCCGCCGAGCCCTCGAGCCGCGTGACCACGGCGGTCGTGCGGACCAGAGCGTTCGTCTCGGGGCCGAGCAGGGCGAACGCCGCGGTCAGCACCGGTGCGGTCACCGCCGTGCGACGGAACACCGAGCGCACCGGTTCCGGCGCGTGGGCCGCGGCGCTGGCGAGCATCGCGCGCACCGGCGGGACGAGCCGGCGCGGGAACGGGCGCCGACGGACCCGGTCGATGGCGCGCGCCAGTCGGGCCGTGGCGGGGAACGACGGCGGCGTGGACGCGTGGCCGCCCGCCTCGCGCGCGATGAGCTCGAAGGTCGCACTGCCGCGCTCGGCGACGCCGATCATCGCGGTCGGCGCGCCGACGCCCGGCAGCGCCCCCTCCACCACGGCTCCGCCTTCGTCGAGCACCAGCGCCGGCCGGACGCCGCGCTCGGCGAGCAGCGCCGCGATCGCCCGGGCGCCCTCGCCGAGGGTCTCCTCGTCGTGCCCGAACGCCAGCCAGACATCGGCGCGCGGCACCACCCCCTCGGTCAGGGCCTGCTCGACCGCCTCCAGGATCGCCACCAGGGCGCCCTTGTCGTCGATCGCGCCGCGGGCGTAGAGCGTGGCATCCGTCCCCTCCCCCTCGACGACGGCACCGAAGGGGTCGCGCGTCCAGGGCTGGCCGGCCGTATCGACGACGTCCTGGTGCGCCAGGAGCAGCAGCGGGTCCAGGCTCGACACGCCCCGCCACCGGTAGAGCAGCGCGTGGCCCGCCACGATCTCCCGCTCCAGGTGCGCGTGGACGAGCGGATACAGACGCTCGAGCGCGGCGTGGAACTCGTCGAACCGCGCGGTGTCCGTGCGCGTCGGGTCGACGTACGACACGGTCGGGATGGCCAACAGCTCGCGGAAGCGCTCGACGGGCGTCATGACGCGAGCCTACGCGGACGGCATCCGTCACTCACGGTTCGCGTGGCGTCCGTCGTCGACCGGCACCCCTCGGGCGCCGATACGGTGGTCCCATGACCGGACTGCACTGGGGCATCCTCGCAACGGGCGGCATCGCGCACGCCTTCACCTCCGACCTCCGCACCGCGGGTCTCGACGTCGCCGCGGTCGGTTCCCGATCGATCGACAGCGCGCGGGCGTTCGCCGCGCAGTACGGCATCCCGCACGCCCACGGCTCGTACGAGGAACTCGTCGCCGACCCGAGCGTCGACATCGTCTACATCGCCACCCCGCACCCCGCCCACGTCGAGAACGCGCTGCTCGCCCTCGATCACGGCAAGCACGTCCTGGTCGAGAAGCCGTTCACGCTCAACGAGGCGGAGGCCGGCCGCATCCGCGATCGCGCCGCCGAGAAGGGCCTCCTCGCGATGGAGGCGATGTGGACGCGGTATCTGCCCCACATGGTCCGCATCCGCGAGATCCTCGCCGCCGGAACGCTGGGCGAGGTCCGCGTGGTCTCGGCCGACCACACCCAGAAGATCTCCACCGACCCGCAGCACCGACTCAACGCCCTCGAGCTCGGCGGCGGCGCCCTCCTCGACCTCGGCATCTACCCGGTCTCGTTCGCGGTGGACGTACTGGGCCTCCCCGAGCGCATCACCGCCTTCGCCCGGATCTCGGATGCCGGCAGCGACGCCGAGGTCGCCACGGTGTTCGTGCATCTCGGCGGCGCCGTCTCGACCACGGTGTCGTCGTCGCGCGGCGCGGGCGCGAACGTGGCGCAGATCGTCGGCACCGAGGCCCGGATCGAGATCGACCGCGTCTGGTACACGCCCACGACGTTCCGCGTCGTCGGCCCCGACGGCACGGTCATCGAGGAGTTCGACGGCGGCGTCGACGGTCGCGGCATGCAGTTCCAGGCGCTGGCCGCCGAGCGTCTCGTCGCCGAGGGCGCGACCTCGAGCGATGTCCAGCCGATCGACGAGACGGTCGCGATCATGGGTGTGCTCGACGAGGTCCGCCGACAGATCGGTGTGGTCTACCCCGGCGGACGCTGAGCGGGCTACCCGTCGCCCCGCCTCGCGGGAGAGACTGGACGCATGCCGGATCCTCAGAACGCCCGTGTCGCCGTCTACCTCGATTTCGACAACATCGTCATGTCCTGGTACGACCGCGTCCACGGACGCAACGCGTACTCGCGCGATCGGCAGAAGATCGCCGAGAACCCGATCGAGCCCGAGATCGCCGAGCGACTGACGAAGGCGACGATCGACGTCGGAGCGATCATCGATTACGCCGCCTCCTTCGGCACGCTCGTGCTGACCCGCGCGTACGCCGACTGGTCGGCCCCGGTGAACGCCGAATACCGCTCGCAGCTGGTCGCCCGCGCGGTCGACCTCGTGCAGTTGTTTCCCGCAGCGGCATACGCCAAGAACGGCGCCGACATCCGGCTCGCGGTGGATGCCGTCGAAGACATGTTCCGCCTCCCCGACCTGTCGCACGTGGTCATCGTCGCCGGCGACAGCGACTACGTCCCCCTCGCGCAGCGATGCAAGCGGCTCGGGCGGTACGTCGTCGGCGTGGGGGTCGCGGGCTCGACGGCGAAGTCGCTCGCCTCCGCGTGCGACCGGTTCGACAACTACGACGGGCTGCCCGGCATCCCGAAGCTGGCCGACACCAAGAAGGATGCCGCCCCCTCGCGGCCCCGCGCCCGCAAGCGGTCGCAGGACCCGGCGGTCAACCTGCTCGAGCGCGCGATGCAGCTCGAGGGCGAACGCGCGGACGGCGAGTGGCTGCACGCCTCGGCGGTCAAGGACCTCATGAAGCGCCTCGACCCGTCGTTCAGCGAGAAGGCCCTGGGGTTCCGCAGCTTCTCGGACTTCCTGAAGGCTCAGACCGACCAGGTCGAAGTCGACGAGGATTCCAACATCGTGCAGGTGCGCGCGGTCACCCGCGCGGCCTGACGGCGCGCGCGGGACTTCACTGACCCCCGGGCACGAGGTGCCGCGGTCGCCGGCGCGGCCCGGGGTCGCGTGTGGCGGAACCGCGCGGCGAGTCCCCAGCCGTGGCGACGGTCAGCGGCGCTCCGCCCCCGGTGCCACGTGCGCGAGGACGCTCGCCCACACCGCCGACAGGGTGATGTGGCCGTTGATGGTGTCGAGCTCGTCGGCGTCGATCACCTCGACCCGCGCCGACGGGATGCGCCGCGAGTACCACTCGGCGTCGTGCACGCCCGCCGGACCGTCCCCGCCGACCACCACGAGCGTGTCGGCGACGACGTCGTCGAGCAGAGGCGTGTGCAGGTCACGGCTCAGAGGATTGGTCGGGCTCTCCACGCCGACGATCGCGAGCCGGTCGACGACGGCACCCATCACCGCGGCGAGGTGCAGCGCGATCGGACCGGCCGACCGTTCGCCGACGAGCCCGACCGCCGTCCCGGGGATCTCGCGCTCGAGCAGCCCCCGCAGGGCGTCGAGCGTGAGCCCGGCCGGCGTCTGACCGCCGAACGCGGGCGGATCCTCCAGTTCGGGGGCGTCCAGACCCACGGCGACGATCCGCACGTCGAAACCCGACGTCACGCGCACATCGGGGTCGATGGTCGACACGTCACCGGTGCGCAGCACCACGACCGCCCGGGGTGCTCCGGGGGTTCCGAAGCTGCGGTACTCGAGCTCTCCGTCCAACCACGGCACACGGCTCATCGGGTCATCCTTCCGCGGGTTCGCCGTCGGTCTCGGCTCCGAGTCCGGACGGGGTGTCTTCCGGGTCTGACGCGGGCGAGCCGGTCGCGCCCGGAAGGAGCGAACGGAGCGTATCGATCGTGTCGGCCTCCGCCACCGGCTTGTCGGGGCGGTAGCCCTTCACGCGGGCGAAGCGCAGGGCGACCCCGCCGGGATATCGAGTCGACCGCTGCACGCCGTCGATCGCGATCTCGACCACCGTGTCGGGAGTCACCCGGATGCCACCGGGCACCACACCGATCTCGCGCTCGGCGAAATGCGCGGTCTGCCAGCCCAGCAGTTCGTCGGTGAGCCCCTTGAAGGTCTTGCCGACCATCACGAAGCCGCCGGGCTCGCCGAACACCCCGCGGGGGTCGAGCGCTCCGAGGTGCAGGTTCGAGAGCCAGCCCGAGCGGCGCCCCGACCCCCGCTCGACGCCGAGCACGACGAGGTCGAAGGTGTGCACGGGCTTGACCTTCAGCCAGCTCTTGCCGCGGCGCCCCGCCGTATACGGCGCGTCGACGCCCTTGACCATGACGCCCTCGTGACCCTCCCGCAGCGCCGCCCGGGAGAAGGCGTCGGCGGCATCCGGATCCTCGGTGACGATCGAGGGGATCCGCAGGTCGGGGGCGATCCGTTCGAGCTCGGCGCGTCGCTCCGACAGCGGCTCGTCGATCAGATCGCGCCCGTCGAGGTGGAGGAGGTCGAAGAACCACGGCCGGAGCGCGATCTCGCGGGCGGTCTCTGCCCCGAATCTCGCCATCGTGTCTTGGAACGGCCGCGGCGCGCCGTCGTCGTCGAGCGACAGCGTCTCGCCGTCGAGGATGACGTCGGTCACGGGGAGAGCCCGCACGACCTCGACGATCTCGGGCACCCGGTGCGTGACGTCGGCCAGGGTCCGCGTGAACACGCGCACGTCGGCCCCGTGACGATGCACCTGCACCCGCGCCCCGTCGAGCTTGTACTCGACCGAGGCGGGACCGGTGACCGCCAGCGCCTCCTGCACCGACGTCGCCGTGGAGGCGAGCATCGGCTGAACGCCGCGACCCACGACGAGTCCCACGGATGCCAGCTCCTCCGCCGATCCGGTGAGCGCCATCTCCGCCGTCGCGCCGAGGTCGCCCGACAGCATCGCCGCGCGGCGGACGACCGCGCCGTCGCGGTCGGACGCCCGGGCCACCGCGTCGAGGAGCACGCCCTCGAGCGCGCCCGTCCGCAGTTCGCCGGTCATGACGCGCACCAGGAGATCCCACTCGTCGGGGGTCGCCCGGCGCGACAGGTCGTCGAGGACCGCGATGCGCGCCGCCGCGGAACCGCTGCCGGAGATCGCGGCCAGCCGCGAGAACGCCGCGTCGACGTCGGCGACGGTGAGCTCGGAGGTCTCCGCGTGGTCGCCATCGCGCGCGACCAGCGTCCGCCAGCCGATGCCGAGACGGCCCTGTCGTGGTGCCGCGGTCAGCAATCCGATCGCGGGCAGGATCTCGTCGGGCGCCAGCCCGCGGAGCAGGTCGGCGAGGGCGTCGACCTTGACGAGCCGCGAGCGGGTGGCGGCCACGGTCGCCAGCGCGGTCTGCAGTTCACCGAGGAGCATGGGGGCATCCTGGCATCCCCCTCCGACATTCCCGGTCGGCTTGCGCGCGACGCGTCCGGCTGCCACCGAGGCGATCACGGCGACCCCTCCCCGCGGATCACACCCCGCGTCGCTCCGCAACCCCCACGAAGGCGACGGAGCCGTGGCGTGTGCTGGTCTCCTCCCCCAGGAACGAGGTCCCGTGAACGCTCCCGCCACCGCCGAACAGTCCGCCCGCACAGCCCGCGAGGCCTTCGGGTGGGACGCGCTGCTGCCGGGACAGGCCGAGGCGATCGACGCCGTCGTCGGCGGTCGCGACACCCTCGTCGTCTTCCCCACCGGCGCGGGGAAATCCGCGGTCTACCAGATCGCGGGATGCGAACTCGGCGGGGTCACGGTCGTCATCTCGCCGTTGCTCGCCCTCCAACGCGACCAGATCGCGTCGATCGACGCGGCACCCGACGCCCCCGCCGCCGTCGCGCTGAACTCGCGCACGGGAGCGCGCGGACGGGGAGCGGCCTGGGCCGCGATCGAGAGCGGCAAGCCGGTGTACGCGTTCCTCGCCCCGGAGCAGCTCGCCAACCCCGACGTCTTCGACCGTCTGAAACGCGCCGACGTGCGCCTGGTCGTCGTCGACGAAGCGCATTGCGTGTCGGCCTGGGGGTTCGACTTCCGCCCCGAGTACGCCCGTATCGGAGACGCCGTCGAGGCCCTCGGCCACCCTCCCGTCCTGGCGCTGACGGCGACGGCATCCGGTCCGGTCCGTGACGACATCGTCGCGAGCCTGGGCATGCGCGAGCCGCATCTCGAAGTGCGCGGCATGGACCGTCCGGAGATTCACCTGTCGGTTCGCCGGCACGAGCACGACGCCGACAAGCGTCGTGCGGTCCTCGACGAGGTCATGGATGCCGAAGGCCCCACGCTCCTCTACGTCGCGACCCGCAAGGAGACCGACGCGTACGCCGACGAACTCGTTTCCCGCGGGCGGCGCGCCGCGCCGTACCACGGAGGGATGGCGCAGAAGCGGCGCGACGAGGTGCACGCGGCGTGGAGCGCGGGCGAGCTGGACGTCGTCGTGGCGACCTCCGCGTTCGGGATGGGCGTCGACAAGGCCGACGTCCGGTGCGTCGTGCACGCCGATGTCACCGAGTCGCTCGACTCCTACGCCCAGGAGATCGGTCGCGCCGCTCGGGACGGACAGCCGGCGCGCGCCGTGCTGCACTACCGCGCCGAAGACTTCTCGCTGCGGTCGTTCTTCGCGGGGGGACACAGCCGCCGCTCCGACATCGCCGGGGTGTGGGACGTGCTCCGTCGAAGCGAGATCCCCCTGCGGGCGAAGGACGTCGCCGAGCAGAGCGGTCGCTCGACCCGTGCGATCGGCCGCGTCCTCACGCAGCTCGTCGCGAGCGGACTGGCGGAGTCCGGTCCCGACGGGATCTCCCCGACCTCCACCGCCTCCGCGGGGGACGCCGTGGCCGCCGTGCGGGAACGCGACGCGTCCGAGGAACGCATCCGCGCCTCGCGCATCGAGATCATGCGCGGGTACGCGGAGACCGTCCGCTGCCGCCGGCGTGCCCTGCTGGAGTACTTCGGCGTCGAGGCGGCCGAGCACTGCCGCACATGCGATCGGTGCGACGTCGTCGACGCCGCGCCCGTCCCGGCCGCGGACGCCGAGCCGGACGAGCTCCGGGTCGACTCCACCGTCGACCACCACGAGTGGGGATCGGGCACGGTGATGGCTGTCGAGGCCGACCGACTCACGGTGTTCTTCCCCGACCACGGCTACAAGGTGCTCGCCCGCGCCGCCTTCGACCGCGGCATCCTGGAGCTCGGCGACGCCGCGTAGCGGGTCGCCGCTCGGTCAGCGACCGTTTGGGGCGCATTTCGCGCTTTGGGGCGCGGTATACCCCGCCCCAAAGCGCGGATCACGCCCCAAACCCGCGACGCCCGGGGTCACTCGCGCGTCGACCACCACGCCCAGGCGATGAGCGGCACCTGCAGGAACAGTCGTACTAATCGCGCCCGGTCGGTGCTCAGGCCCGGCGCCGAACGACCGGTGCGCCACTGGTGCACGTTGCCGGGGAACACGGCGACGAAGAACGCCGCGACCGCGGCACCGATGCGCCGACGTTCCCGGGGCAGGGCGACCAGTCCGACGCCGAGCAGCACCTCGGCCGCCCCGGATGCCACCACGATCGCGTCCTTGTCGGTGTGCAGCACCCGCGTCGCCCAGTCCGGGACGACGATGCGGTATCCGCGACGCCCCCAGGTCACGTGGCTGACTCCCGCGGCGATGAGCAGGGCGGCCAGCGCACCGCGCGCGACGGAACGGACGGGGACACCTCGACGTCGTGGCATCCGGTCAGTCTGCCAGCCGCCGGGAACGACGGGGCCGCGTCAGAGCTGCGTCGGCCCCGTGCGCCGCACGAAGTCGATGTAGGCCTCCACGGTGTCGTCGGGGACGATGGCCCGCAGCACCACCTCGTCGACCGCGGCGGTGTACGCCTCGAGCGCCCCCGCGAGCTCGGTGACATCGCGGATCGTCGTGTCGGCGGCATCCACGCCCATCCGCGCGAAGTTCGCGGCGTAGTTCGGGAACGACGCGTACCGCGCGGTCTCGGCGTCGAGCCTGGCTCGGGCGGCGTCGACGATCGCCGTGCGCACGTACACCGCGACGTAGGCTCCGGGCCCGAGCGACTCGGCCTGGGCTGCGGCCTCGGTGGGAGGCACCCAGTTCAACAGCACGCCCTCGGCCTCGTCGGCACCGAGACGGCGCATCTTCGGCCCGAGTGCGCCGACGAGAACCCGCGGGATCCCCGCCCCGTGCAGCACCCCGATCGCCTCGCGCACGCGGGCGAGGGCACCCTGCTTCGCCATGCCCGAGCCGATGCCGAGGGTGAGCCGGTCCAGCGGGAGGGCGAGGGATGCCACCTCTTCGGCGATCTCGGTGGCGGGTCGACGATCCACGGGCACGACGCCCGTGGCCAGGCGGAGCGTCGACGTGACGCGGGCGGCCGCGGCGAGCGCCGCGAGTGCATCGCCGTCGGGGGTGTCGTTGATCCAGAGGGTGTGGAACCCCGCGGCCTCGACGGCGGGCGCGATCCCGGCGACGGCGTCGGGCCCGAGCGAGCCGGCGAGACCGATCGAGACGACTCCGCGGCTCACGAGACGCCCCCGGCGGCGGGCACCTCGACGGCGACCTGTCCAACGGCCGAGAAGAACACGTGCAGATCGACGTCGTCGGTCGGCAGCAGGACGACGTCGTCGACACCGGCGGCCTGGAAGCGCGCGACGCCCTCGGCGACGTCGCCGACGGATCCCGCGAGTGCCCGGTCGGCGGCATCCGGTCGGTCTTTCAGCACGGCGCCGACGCGCTCGGCCGCACCCGGCCCGAACGCGGTGAGGACGTAGGCCACGATGTCGGGACTGCCGTCGCGCCCCGCCTCGGCCCACCCGGCGCGGACGGTGCGGACGGCCTCGGCGATCTCATCGACCGTGTGCCGGCTGTCGAGGATGACGCCGTCGGCCACCGCCCCGGCGAGGTGCAGCGTCTTGGGCCCCTCGGCCGCGGCGTACACCCGGGGCGCGACCACCGGCGGCCAGTCGAGCGCCACGTCGCGCAGCCGCACGTACCGGCCTTCGGCGCTGACGGTGTCGCCGGCCAGGAGCCCGCGGAGGGCCGGCAGCTGCTCCTGCATGAGGGTCAGCGGCGAGGCGGCCTTCGCCCCGACCTGCCGCATCCAGTCCTGCACGCCGTGGCCGAAGCCGGGCAGCAGCCGCCCGGGGAACATGCGCTCGATCGTGGCGACCTCCATCGCGGAGGCGGCCACGTTGCGCAGCGGGAACGGCGCGATGCCCACGCCCACGCGCAGGTGGTCGGTGGCGGCGAGCGCGGCGGTCGCGGCGGCCCACGCCGACGACCGGAAGCAGTCCTCCCACAGCCACAGCTCGGGCACCCCCTCGCCCTCGGCGACCCGCGCGGCCTCGCGCAGTTCCTCGGGCGGGTGCGGGTAGGGGCTGAAGATCGTGCCGATACGACTCATGCCCCTACTCTGCCGTGCCCCACCGACATGCGGGAGGGATGCCACGGCATCCGCCACACCTCCTGCGCACCGGCGTCAGGCCGGACGAAACGGCGCCGGCCGCAGCGGCGCGCAGGAGTCGTGCACGTCCCACGCCGCTCCGAAACGACGAAGGCCCCCGGAACCCGAGGGTTCCGAGGGCCTGACACCAGCCTCACGCCGCGAGCGCCTCCACGGCGGCCCGCACGACGAAGCCGGATGCCGTGGCATCCACGGTCACCGCTCCCCCGTCGGCCAGGTCACCCGCGACGAACAGGTCGGCGATGCGGTCGTCGATCTCGCGCTGGATGACCCGGCGCAGCGGCCGCGCGCCGTACTCGGGCTCGTACCCGACGTCGGCGAGCCGGTCGACGGCGGCATCCGTCACCTCGATGGTGACTTCGCGCGACGCGAGCCGCTTCGACGTGCGCTCCAGCAACAGCCGGACGATGTCGCGCAGCTGCGCCTTCTCGAGCTTGCGGAACATCACGATGTCGTCGATGCGGTTGAGGAACTCGGGCCGCATCGCCTCGCGGAGCTTTCCCATGACCCGGTCGCGCAGGTCGTCGTCGGCGAAGTCGCGTCCGGCCGTGGTGAACCCGATGGCTCCCGAACGGGATGCCAGGTACTCGCTGCCGAGGTTCGACGTCATCACGATGACGGTGTTGCGGAAGTCGACCGTGCGCCCCTGGCCGTCGGTCAGGCGTCCGTCGTCGAGCACCTGCAGCAGCAGCGTGAAGACGTCGGGGTGGGCCTTCTCGATCTCATCGAACAGCACGACCGAGTACGGGTTCCGGCGTACGCGCTCGGTGAGCTGTCCGGCCTCGTCGTAGCCGACGTATCCCGGAGGGGCGCCGATGAGGCGCGACACGGTGTGGCGCTCGCCGAACTCGCTCATGTCGAAACGGATGACCGCTGCGTCGTCGTCGAACAGCGAGCCGGCCAGGGCCTTCGCCAGTTCGGTCTTGCCGACACCGGTGGGTCCGAGGAACAGGAACGACCCGACCGGTCGGTTCTCGTCGCCCATCCCGGTGCGGTTGCGGCGCACGGCCTTGGCGACCGCGTTGACCGCGGCATCCTGTCCGATCACTCGGGCGTGCAGCTCGGTCTCGAGCTCGGCGAGACGTCCGCGCTCACCGGCGGTCAGACGCGACACGGGGATGCCGGTCGACCGGCTGATCACCGCGGCGATTTCGGGCTCGTCGACCACCGCGTCGGGCCGCGGGCCGGACGTCGCGGACGCCAACCGCTCCTGCACGGCGGCGATCTCGTCGCGGATGCGCGAGGCCTCCTCGTAGTGCTCGGCCGAGACTGCGGCGTTCTTGTCGGCCTCGAGCGTCGCCAGACGCTCCACCAGTGCGGTGGTGTCGACGGTGACGCCGAGACGCAGGCGCAGCCGGGCACCGGCCTGGTCGATGAGATCGATGGCCTTGTCGGGCAGCACGCGATCGGGCAGGTAGCGGTCGCCCAGCTCCACCGCGGCGCGGAGGGCCGCGTCCGTGTACGTCACGGCGTGGTGCTCCTCGTACGCGGAGCGCAGACCCCGCAGGATCTCGACGGCATCCGTGATCGACGGCTCGCCGACGCGCACGGGCTGGAGGCGCCGTTCGAGGGCGGGGTCCTTCTCGATCGTGCGGTACTCCTTCAGGGTCGTGGCACCGATGAGGTGCAGCTCGCCCCGGGCGAGGCGCGGCTTCAGGATGTTCCCGGCATCCATCGCGCCCTCTCCCCCGGCGCCGGCGCCCACGATCGTGTGGACCTCGTCGATGAAGACGACGAGCGCGCCGGACTGCGCGGCGATCTCGTCCATCGTCTGCGTCAGACGCTCTTCGAAGTCGCCGCGGTAGCGGGCACCGGCGAGCATCGCGGCCAGGTCGATCGAGACCACGCGCGTCTCGCGGAGCTGCTCAGGCACCTCTCCGGCGACGATGGCACGGGCGAGCCCCTCGACGACGGCGGTCTTGCCGACGCCGGCCTCACCGATCAGCACGGGGTTGTTCTTCGTGCGGCGGCTGAGGATCTCGATGGTCTGCTCGATCTCGTCGGCGCGTCCGATGACCGGGTCGAGGCGCCCCGACGCGGCGAGCGCGGTGAGGTCGGTGCCGAAGCGGTCGAGGTTGGGGGTCGTGGATGCCGTCTCCTCCCGCGCCGCGGTCTGCTCGCCGCCGACGACGGTCTCGCGCACGCCCTGGGTCAGGGCCTCGGCGGTGACGCCGGCCTGCGCGAGGATCTGACCGGCGGGGGCGTCCTGCGCCAGCACCAGCGCGAAGAAGAGGTGGTCGGGGTCGACGTACGTGGATCCCGCGGCCCGGGCCACCTGGAAGGCGTGGAACAGCGCGCGCTGGACCGATCCCGCCACGACGGCGCCGTCGACGTCGGCGGCGGGACCGGCGGCCGGCAGACGGCTCTCGGCGGCGCGGGCGATCGCGGCGGGGTCGGCACCGAGTCGAGCGACGGCTTCGCGCGCGGGCGACTGCCCGACGAGCACGTGCAGGACGTGCAGAGCGTCGAGCTCGTGCTGACCGCGGGCGAGCGCGTAGCGACCGGCGTCCTGGAGCGCCTCTTGCGTGCGGGCGCTCAGGAACCGGCTGAGGTCGATCGAACGCTCGGCGCGCGCCCGCTCACCGGCGAGGTAGCGCGCGAGGAACTCGTCGAACGACTGGGCGCCGTTGTCCCCGGCGCCGGGGGTGACATCTTCGGGCAATTCCGTCTCCTGTGATACGTGAGTGGAGTCGACTCAAGTTTCTTACTTGAGTGGCTGCGTATCAAGTTCAACGGAGGGGCTCCGAGGATATTCCCGGCTCGCGCTCCCTAGGCGCGAAGCCGCGGATCCGGCTCGTTCCACAGCTCCACGGTCTGCAGCAACCAGAAGACCGCGAACAGCACGAGCGCCAGCGACTCCCCCAGGAACACCCAGGGCACGGGACGCGTGACATCCCCTCCCCCGATCGCCCGCACGAGCGTCGCCGCGAGCCCGACGAGGGCGATCAGGATGCCGAGCGCCACCGCCGCGTACGCGGGGCGGAAGCGCTCCGGCGCGCGTTGCGGCCGCCACGCCGCGATCGCGGCCACCGCGCCGATGAGGAGGAAGAAGCCCACCGCGGCGGTGTTGTGCGCGAAGAGGAGGAACGCTCCGGGTGCGACGAACGCCCACGTCCCGAGCCCCAGGACCACGACCCCCACCGCCGCCGCGGTGAGGGCGACCCCGCGCGAGATCGTCCCCTGCACGATCGACAGCACCACACCCGCGACCACCCCGACCAGAACCACGGATGCCACGCTCACGCCGTTGTTGAGCACGGCGGGGAGGACCGCGGGCGGGACGCACCGCACGGCCTCCCCACACGCCTCGGCCTCCACGGTCGTGGGGACGACCGCGATCACGAGCGCCAGGACCGCGGCGACGTCGAGCAGCCCCTGTTCGACGCTGTGCCCCGAGAGCGCGACGAACGCCGTCGCCACCACGAAGAGCCCCGCCACGAACATCGGTCCCGCCGGGGTGTAATACGCCGCGCTGAGCGACGGCAACGACCCGGCCGTGATCCCCTCCACCGTGACCGCGACGGCCAGGAGCAGCGTCGCCGCGAGGATCGTCAGGCGCACGTACCGGTAGGTGCGCTGCGTCGAGGTGGTGCGGATGCGCATGCGCACATCTTGACAGCGGCCTCCGACGTTCCCCGGGACCTCTGCGAGAATGCCCGGATGCGCGAGTTCCTCCACGGCGCCCGGATGCTCCTCCGCGGCCTCGGCCAGTGGCGCCGCTCCCCCGGCGCGATGGCGCTCGGCCTCATCCCCGGCTTCCTCGTCGGCCTCGTCTTCGGTGCGGCGCTCGTCGGCTGGGGCATCCTCCTCGGGGAGGTCGTGGACGACTGGACACCCTTCGCGAACACCTGGGATCCGCTGTGGGCCACCGTCCTTCGCACCGCGATCGCCGTCGCCTCCTTCGGGGCGGCCGCGTTCCTCGCGATCGTGTCGTTCACCGCCGTCACCCTCGCGGTCGGCGAACCCTTCTACGACCGCATCTGGCGCGCCACCGAGCTCACCGCCACCGGCCGGGTCCCGGATGCCGACTACGGCTTCTGGCGCGCCGCCGGAGACGCGGTGCGCCTCATCGTGCGCGGCGCGTTCGCGGCGCTCGCCGCGTGGCTCCTCGGCCTCATCCCCTTCGTCGGCGGGGTCCTCGGGTTCGTCGTCGGCGTGCTGCTCACCGGCTGGCTCCTCGCCGACGAGCTGACTTCCCGCGCCCTCTCCGCCCGGGGGTTGGATCGCCGGGCACGCCGGGCGGTGCTGCGCGAGAACCGCGCGCGGGCCCTCGGCTTCGGCGTGGCGACGCAGCTGTGCTTCCTCGTCCCGCTCGGCGCCGTCGCCGTGATGCCGGCCGCGGTCGCCGGCAGCACGCTCTGGACGCACGCGGCGCTCCGCGAGACGCCGGCCGCGGCGCACCGGACGCCCGACGCGGCACGATAGCCTGGAGCGACCGAAGGGATCCCCTATGTTCATCGTCTCGCTCATCCTGTTCATCGGCGGCATGCTGCTGTTCGGTCTGTCGTTCTCGACCGCCGTCCCCGCGCTCGTCTTCGCCCTCGGCATCCTGCTGGTCGCCGCGTCGCTGGCGCTGCCCTTCCACTTCGGCACCCGGTAATCGCCGCCCACGCCGCCTCGGCGCCCTTCTCTCTCGACGACCTGCGCCGCTGGCCCGACCTCGAGGGTCCGGATCTGGTGGCGGTGGATGCCGCCGACCGCCTGATCCTCGACGAATCCGCCGCCGCGCGGGCGGACGTTTCCGACGGCGGGCTCGTCGTCATCGACGACGCGTACGGCGCCCTCACCCTCGCCGCAGCCGCGGCCGGGGCGCGTGGCATCCGGGTCCATCAGGACGCCCTGACCGGTGAGCAGGCCCTGTCCGCCAACGCCGACCGCGCCGGGCTCGACGGAACCTTCACGCACCACGACCTGGATGCCGAGCTCGTCCGCGACGCGCGCGTCGTCCTGCTCCGTCTCCCCCGCGCCCTGCGCGCGCTCCACGACATCGCCGGGCTCATCGCCGCGCACGCGAACCCCGACGTCCTGGTGTTCGCCGGCGGGCGGCTGAAGTACATGACGCCCACGATGAACGACGTGCTGCGCGAGCACTTCACGCGCGTCGACGTCACGCACGCGCGGCAGAAGTCGCGCGTGCTGGTCGCCCGCGGTCCGCACGACGGCATCGACCCGCAGCCGGAGCCCGCGACCGTCGACGGCCTCGAGGTGCGCGCCTTCGGCGGCGTCTTCGCCGGTGCGTCGATCGACATCGGCACGCGTCTTCTCCTGGCCCACCTCCCCGACCCGGTCGACGGCGCGATCGACTTCGCCTGCGGCACGGGAGTCGTGGCCGCGGCGTGGGCGCTGCGGCATCCGTCGGTCCGGGTCATCGCCACGGATCAGTCCGCGGTCGCGGTGGCGTCCGCCCGCGCGACAGCCGCGGCCAACGGGGTCGCCGACCGGGTCGAGGTCGTGCGCGACGACCTGCTCGCTTCGCGGCCGGACGCGAGCGCGTCGCTCATCGCGCTGAACCCGCCGTTCCACACCGGAGGGGCGATCACCGAGGGCGTCGCACCGCGGATGTTCGCCGACGCGGCGCGCGTGCTCGCGCCCGGCGGAGAGCTGTGGGTCGTGTGGAACTCCGCACTGCAGTACCGTCCCGCACTCGAGCGCCTGGTCGGCCCGACGCGTCAGGTCGCGCGCGACCGCAAGTTCACGGTCACGGTCTCGACGCGGCGCTGACCCTCACGCCTCTCGTCCCACTTGAGGCGGCGCGCGTCCCACAAATCGTCGGTATTGACAGCCCAGAACCGCCGAAGCTGGGACACGGTCCCACCGCCGCAGCACCTCAGCGGCGCCCGCGACACCCCTCGTCCCACTTCCGACGGCGCGCGTCCCACAAACCGTCGGTCTCCGCAGCCCAGAACCGCCGAAACTGGGACACGGTCCCACCGCCGCAGCACCTCAGCGGCGCCCGCGACACCCCTCGTCCCACTTCCGACGGCGCGCGTCCCACAAACCGTCGGTCTCCGCAGCCCAGAACCGCCGAAACTGGGACACGGTCCGGCAGCAGCCGGCAGCATCAGCCACTGCCGCCGCGACAATCCTCAGCCCTTGCCACCCGGCGGGCCGACGACCAGCAGCACCACGAAGATCAGCGCGACGACGACCGCGATCAGGATGCCGAGCACCCACGGCCGCCGCAGGAAGAACCGCAGCAACCGGTCGAGAGGCCGCTGGTCGCGCGGGTCGTCGCCCGCGTCGAGCCGCCACGCTCCGCGAAGCCGTCCGGTGCGGTGCAGCCACAGCTCGGTCGGCACGGTGGCGTACGGGATCACGGCGCTGACGATCGCGACAGCCGCCGGCCCGACACCCCAACGCTGATTCAGCGCGACGAGCACCGCGGTCGCCCCGTACGCGAGGAAGACGAACCCGTGGATGCCACCCCCGATCGTCACCGCGATCGACAGGTCGGCGGTGGCGCGGAGGATGAGCCCCGCGATCAGCAGGGTCCACGAGATCGCCTCGGCGATCGCGAGCGTGCGAAACAGGGTCAGGGGCGTGCGGAACACGTCTCTCCTCGTTCGGGTGCGGGGCTTCCCACCCTACGGAAACGCCCCGGCGCCGACCCGCCGCACTGTTCGACGTCGAGGCAGCCCGCGCTCACTCGACCGGTTCGTCGTCGTGGTCCAGCGTCGGATCGGACTTCTCGCCCTGGGCCGCGGTGGACGTGTCGGGCTCGGGGCCGGGATCGATAGGTGGCATGTCGCGGTCGGCATCCATGGCTCCACCCCACCACAGCGGCGGACGGATGCCAGGGCCTTGACCTCCGCCCCCGCCGCGTAGGCTGGTCGGGTGGCGGAATCCCGGGGACGCGTGTGGACCGGAGTCATCCGCATCGGCCCGCATCGCGGGGATCATCGCGTCGCCGCCCGTGCCGCCCTGAGCGTCGGCGTCCCCCTGCTGGTGCTGCTGCTCATCGGCCGGCTGGACCTCAGCGTCTACGCCTCGTTCGGGGCCTTCGCGGCGCTGTACGGGCGCCTCGACCCGCCGCGGACGCGTGTGCGGATGCAGGCCACCGCGGGCGGCGTCCTCGTGCTCTCGATGCTGCTCGGCACGCTGCTGTCGGCCGTGTCGGCTCCTCCGCTCGCGAGCGTGGTCGTCGTCGCCGTGCTCGCCGCGGCGGTGACGCTGTTCGCGTACCGGGCGCAGTGGCATCCGCCCGGTGCGCTCTTCACGGTGTTCGCCGCGGGAGCGTGCGCGAGCTTCCCGGCGACGGTCGCGACGTTCGCCTTGGTGCTGCTGGTCGGCGTGAGCAGCGTGCTCTGGAGCCTGCTCGTGACGACGGCGTTCGTGCTCGCGCGACGCGGGTCGTGGCGGCGCCCGAAGCGCACCTCCCCGCCGATCGGCGCCGTCGCGTGGGAGATGACCGCGACGGTCGGAGTGGCTGCGCTCCTCGCCGGGATCGCGGGCGTCCTGCTCATCGGGACGCACTGGTACTGGGCGATGGTCGGCGCGGTGGCCGCGGTCGGCGGCGCCCACGTGACCGCGCGGCTCATCCGCGGAACCCAGCGGCTCGTCGGCACCCTCGTCGGCGTCCTGATCGCCGCGGGCCTGCTCGCGCTGCAGCTGCCCCCGTGGGCGATCCTCGTCGTGGCCGTGGCGATGCAAGTGGGCGCCGAGCTGTTCGTCGGCCGCAACTACGGCATCGCGATGGTGTTCATCACACCGCTCGCGCTCCTGATGATCTCGCTCGCCTCCCCCGCCACGCCCGACATGTTGCTGCGCGACCGCGTGCTCGAGACCGTGATCGGCGTGGCGGTCGGCACGATCGTCGCGATCGTCTCGGCCGCGCTGCGGCGTCGCTCGACCGCCTGACCCCGAAGGAGACCCGGATGCCGGGACCCACCCCCGTCGCCCTGACCGTCGTCGGCGCGATCAACGTCGACCTCACCGCGCGCGTTCAGCGTGCACCCGGCCCCGGCGAGACCGTTGCCGACGGGGTCCTCCAGCGCGGACCCGGCGGCAAGGGCGCGAACCAGGCCGTCGCGGCCGCGCGCCTCGGAGCCGAGGTGCGCCTGGTGGGCGCCGTGGGCGACGACCTCGACGGGCGCGGTGTGCGCGAGCAGCTGGCATCCGTCGGTGTCGACGCGTCGACCGTGCAGACGTCCGACGCCGCCACGGGCACCGCGCTGATCGTCGTGGATGCCACCGGCGAGAACTCGATCGTCGTGTGCGCGGGCGCGAACGCCGCGATCGACGCCGACGCCCTCGGGATCGAGCCCGGTTCCGCCGTCCTCGCGCAGTTGGAGGTGTCGGATGCGGTGATCTCCGCCGCCGCGGAGGTCGCCGGGTTCTTCGCCCTCAACGCCGCTCCCGCTCGTCCGCTCCCCGAAGGCGTGCTCGAGCGGGCCGACCTGGTGATCGTGAACGAGACGGAGTACGCCCAGCTCCCCGAGGTGCACGACGCTCCCCTGCTGTGCGTGACGCTCGGAGCCGAGGGCGCGCGGCTGTACCGGCACGGCGACCTCGTGGCATCCGCACCGGGGGTGTCGACGACCGTCCGCAACACCGTGGGCGCCGGCGACGCGTTCTGCGCGGCCTTGGTCGTCGGTCTGCTGCGCGGCGACGCCCCGTCGGACGCCCTCTCGCGGGCATGCGCGGTCGGCTCTGCCGCCGTCGCGGACGACGCGTCGCAACCCGCCCTCGAGACCCTCGACGCGTACGGGGTGTCCGGGTGAGCCGCCGCCCGATCCTCGTCGATTGCGACACCGGCATCGACGACGCCCTCGCCCTCGCCTACCTGCTGGCCGAGCCCGCGGTCGAGATCGTGGGCGTCACGACGGTCTCCGGGAACACGGATGCCTCCCGCGGCGCCGCCAACACTCTGACGCTGTTCGATCTCGCCGGGGTCCACGACATCCCCGTCGCCGTCGGGGCGCACCACTTCCGCGGGCGCGACTACGCCGGCGGCGCGCCGCACGTGCACGGCGAGGACGGCGTCGGCGGGATCGCGTGGGGCTCGGCCGAGCGCTCCCCCGATACTCGCGCCGCCGTCGAGCTCATCGACCACCTCGCCGCACGGTATCCGGACCTCACCGTCCTGGCCCTCGGTCCGCTCACGAACCTCGCCGCGTACGCCGAGACGCCCGGCGTCGCCGCGTTCGATCGGCTCGTCGTCATGGGCGGCGCGTTCGGCCACTCGGGCAACGTGACGGCGTGGGCGGAGGCGAACATCCACAACGACCCCGAGTCCGCCGCGGTCGTCTTCGCCCAGGACTGGGACACCACCCTCGTCCCCCTCGACGTCACGATGACCCAGACCCTGGATGCCACCGACCTCGTGCGCCTCGAAGCGATCCCGGGCGCCGTCCCCCGAGCGCTGGCCATGATGCTGCCGGCTTACCTCGACTTCTACGAGGGCCGCGTCTTCCCCGACCGCCGCTGCGCGCTGCACGATCCGCTGGCGGCGATGGTCGCGGCGGGCGTGCTGCGCGGTGTGAGTGTCGCCGCGGGGCAGGTGGAGGTGCGGCTCGCAGGCGGCGAGCGGGGACGCACCGTGTCATCGCGCGCGTCCACGACGCAGCGGTGGGTGCGCGGCATGGAGGGCTCTGCAGTGGAGGTGCTGCTGGGGCGGCTCGAGGCGCGGGAGTGGCCCGGCTGAGCCGACCGTTGCGCGTTTCCGCCTCACAGCGCCATGATGTCCTCGTTCGCAGGAACTCCAACGGGGGAGGAACCATGGCAGGCAAGTACGAGCTGTACACCGACAAGGCGGGCAAGTACCGCTTCCGGCTGAAGGCCTCGAACGGACAGGTCATCGCGTCGAGCGAGGCCTACGAGTCGAAGGCATCTGCGCAGAACGGCATCGCCTCGGTGAAGGCGAATGCCGATTCGGAGACGGTCGATCTGACCTGAGCGTCGATACGACGAAGGGCCCCGTGCGATCGCTCGCGCGGGGCCCTCGGTCATGACCGGATCAGAAGTCCCAGTCGTCGTCCTCGGTCGCCTCGGCCTTGCCGATGACGTACGACGAACCCGACCCCGAGAAGAAGTCGTGGTTCTCGTCGGCGTTGGGCGACAGGGCCGACAGGATCGCCGGGTTCACGTTCGTCACCGACGCCGGGAACATCGCCTCGTAGCCGAGGTTCATCAGCGCCTTGTTGGCGTTGTAGTGGAGGAACTTCTTCACGTCCTCGCTGAGGCCCACCGAGTCGTACAGGCTCTGCGTGTAGTGCACCTCGTTGTCGTACAGCTCGTACAGCAGCGAGAACGTGTAGTCCTTGATCTCGTCGCGACGGGCCTGGTCGACCTGCTCCAGACCGCGCTGGAACTTGTAGCCGATGTAGTAGCCGTGCACGGCCTCGTCACGGATGATGAGGCGGATCAGGTCGGCGGTGTTGGTGAGCTTCGCGCGGCTCGACCAGTGCATCGGCAGGTAGAAGCCCGAGTAGAACAGGAACGACTCCAGGAGCGTGGAGGCGACCTTGCGCTTGAGCGGGTCGTCGCCACGGTAGTAGTCCATGACGATGTGCGCCTTCTTCTGAAGGAACTCGTTCTCGGTCGACCAGCGGAACGCCTCGTCGATCTCCTTCGTCGAGCACAGCGTCGAGAAGATCGACGAGTAGCTCTTGGCGTGCACCGACTCCATGAACGCGATGTTGGTGTACACCGCCTCCTCGTGGGGCGTGATCGCGTCGGGGATGAGCGAGACGGCGCCCACGGTGCCCTGGATCGTGTCGAGCAGCGTCAGGCCGGTGAAGACCCGCATCGTCAGCGTCTGCTCTTCGGGCGTCAGCGTGTTCCACGACTGGATGTCGTTGGACAGCGGCACCTTCTCGGGCAGCCAGAAGTTGTTGACGAGACGGTTCCAGACCTCGAGGTCCTTCTCGTCCTGGATGCGGTTCCAGTTGATGGCCTGAACGTGGTTCAGCAGCTGCAGCTTCTCAGCCATGGTGTCCTCAATAAGAAATCGTGATCAGCGGATCAGAGCATGCACGAGACACACTCGGTCATGTCGGTGCCCTCGAGCGCCAGCTGACGGAGGCGGATGTAGTAGATCGTCTTGATGCCCTTCTTCCACGCGTAGATCTGGGCCTTGTTGATGTCGCGGGTGGTGACGGTGTCCTTGAAGAACAGCGTCAGCGACAGGCCCTGGTCCACGTGCTGCGTGGCGGCGGCGTACGTGTCGATGACCTTCTCGTAGCCGATCTCGTAGGCATCCTGGTAGTACTCCAGGTTGTCGTTCGTCATGAACGGCGCCGGGTAGTAGACGCGACCGAGCTTGCCTTCCTTGCGGATCTCGATCTTCGACGCGATCGGGTGGATCGAGCTCGTCGAGTTGTTGATGTACGAGATCGAGCCGGTCGGCGGCACGGCCTGGAGGTTCTGGTTGTAGATGCCGTGCTGCTGGACGGATGCCTTCAGCTCGCGCCAGTCGTCCTGCGTGGGGATCTGCACGCCGGCGAAGAGCTCCTTCGTCTTGGCCGTCTGCGGCTCCCACACCTGGTCGGTGTACTTGTCGAAGAACTCCCCCGACGCGTAGGTCGAGTTCTCGAAGCCGTCGAAGGCCGTGCCGCGCTCGATCGCGAGGCGGTTCGAGGCCCGCAGCGCGTGGAAGAGCACCGTGTAGAAGTAGATGTTCGTGAAGTCGATGCCCTCTTCGGAGCCGTAGTGGACGTGCTCGCGAGCGAGGTAGCCGTGCAGGTTCATCTGACCGAGGCCGATGGCGTGCGAACGGTCGTTGCCGTCTTCGATCGAGCGCACCGAGGCGATGTGACTCTGGACGCTGACGGCGGTGAGGGCGCGGATCGCCGTCTCGACCGTGAGGCCCAGGTCGCCGCCGTCCATCGCCAGGGCGATGTTCATCGAGCCGAGGTTGCAGCTGATGTCCTTGCCGATGGTGTCGTACGAGAGGTCCTCGTTGTACGTGGTCGGGGTGTTGACCTGGAGGATCTCCGAGCACAGGTTCGACATGTTGATGCGACCGGCGATGGGGTTCGCCTTGTTCACCGTGTCCTCGAACATGATGTACGGGTAGCCCGACTCGAACTGGATCTCGGCGAGGGTCTGGAAGAACTCGCGCGCATTGATCTTCGTCTTCTTGATGCGCGGGTCGTCGACCATCTCGCGGTACTTCTCGGTGACCGAGATGTCGCCGAACGGCTTGCCGTAGACCTTCTCGACGTCGTACGGCGAGAAGAGGTACATGTCCTCGCCGTTCTTGGCGAGCTCGAATGTGACGTCGGGGATGACGACACCGAGCGACAGCGTCTTGATGCGGATCTTCTCGTCGGCGTTCTCACGCTTGGTGTCGAGGAAGCGCAGGATGTCGGGGTGGTGCGCGTTGAGGTACACCGCGCCGGCGCCCTGGCGCGCGCCGAGCTGGTTGGCGTAGCTGAAGCTGTCTTCGAGGAGCTTCATCACGGGGATGATGCCGGAGGACTGGTTCTCGATCTGCTTGATCGGCGCACCCGCCTCGCGGATGTTCGACAGCAGCAGCGCGACGCCACCGCCGCGCTTGGAGAGCTGGAGGGCGGAGTTGATGCCGCGGGCGATCGACTCCATGTTGTCTTCGATGCGCAGCAGGAAGCACGACACGAGCTCGCCGCGCTGGGCCTTGCCGGCGTTGAGGAACGTCGGGGTCGCGGGCTGGAAACGACCGGAGATGATCTCGTCGACGAGCTGGACCGCGAGGCGCTGGTCACCGTCGGCGAGGGCGAGGGCGGTCATGACGACGCGGTCCTCGAAGCGCTCGAGGTAACGCTTGCCGTCGAAGGTCTTCAGCGTGTAGCTCGTGTAGTACTTGAACGCGCCGAGGAAGGTCTCGAAGCGAAACTTCGCCCCGTAGGCACGGTCGTTGAGCTCCTGGATGAAGTCCATGGAGTACTTCGCGAGCACGGTGGGCTCGTAGTACTCCTTCTCGACGAGGTAGTCGAGACGCTCCTTCAGGGAGTGGAAGAAGACGGTGTTCTGGTTGACGTGCTGCAGGAAGTACTCCCGCGCAGCGCGCTTGTCGGCGTCGAACTGGATCTTCCCGTCGGCGTCGTACAGGTTCAGCATCGCGTTCAAGGCGTGGTAATCCAGCCCCTCGAAACGCACCTCGGTCTTGAAGTCCACGTCGCTCAGCCCTACTTCCACCACTGTTCCAATCCTTCGGTGACGTGCTCGACGTCTTCTGGTGTGCCGAATACTTCGATGCGATACAAGTGCGGCACGGAGCACTTGCGGCTGATGACGTCTCCGGCGAGGCAGAACGCGTCGCCGAAATTGGTGTTGCCCGCGGAGATGACCCCGCGGATGTGACGTCGGTTGCGCTCCTCATTGAGGAAGCGGATGACTTGCTTGGGAACGGCGCCCTTCTCGACACCGCGGCCCACGCCCCCTCCGTAGGTGGGGGTGACCAGCACGAAGGGTTCGTCGACGTGGAGCGGCGGGTCGGTCGGTCGCAGGGGGATGCGGAGTGCCCGCTTGCCGAGCTTCTCGATGAAACGTGCGGTGTTGCCCGACACGCTCGAGAAGTAGACGAGCAGCGGAGCCTCGGTCTCCGACAGGACAGCGCTCATGAGAACCCTCTGAGCCCGTCGGGGATCAGGCCAGGCGCGAAGCCAGCTCGTCGATCTTGTCGGGACGGAAGCCCGACCAGTGGTCCTCGTCGGTGATGACGACGGGGGCCTGCAGGTAGCCCAGCGACTTGACCTGCTCGAGGGCCGCGGGGTCTTCGGTGACGTCGAGCACGTTGTACTCGATGCCCTTCGAGTCGAGTGCGCGGTACGTCGCGTTGCACTGGACGCAGGAAGGCTTGGTGTAGACCGTGATCGCCATTTCGTTCTCTCTCTCCCCTGGAAAATCTTCGTCCGGTCGCTCGGGGCGGGCCGGGAGCTCAATACTACATATGGGGACGGACATCGGGGGGAACCACAAGGGGTAGTAGTTACACGGATGTGATTTTCCACCGCTCTCCCCATGTACAACACAGGTTGTCCACCATTTCATCCACAGGGAACGCACCGATTTCGACCTCGTCGACGCCCGTCGTTCCGCGGATCTCGCGCCTCCTTCCGGCATCCATCCACAGCTCGGACGCTAGACGGGGGTTCCGACATCGCACAGGGGGTGGATATCTCACTTCGGCGTGTCGCGGCGTGTCGCTCGCAGGTGGATCGCATCGCCCGCTCGCCGTGTCGGAGGCACCCGGTACCGTGGTGCAGTGGCCGGCTACCGCGTACTCCTCAGAACCCCGGGCGTGGGGCGCATCATCGCCGCTCAGCTGACGGCTCGCTTCCCCAACGGCATGATCAGCCTCGCCGTGCTCCTGCACATCGAGCACGTCACCGGCTCCTACGGCGCCGCGGGTCTCGTGCTCGCCGCGACGAGCGTCGGCCAGGCGGTCGCCGGGCCGGTCACGAGCCGGTGGATGGGCCGCTGGGGCATGCGCCGCGTCCTCACGGTCACGCTCGTCTTCTGCGCGGCCGCGATCGCCGCGATGGCACTGCTCGTCGTGCCGCTCCCGGTGTACATGGCCCTCGGCCTGATCGGCGGACTCTCCACTCCCCCGGTGCAGTCGGCCGTCCGCACCATCTACCCCAAGATGGTCCCGTCGTCGCAGCTGACCCCGCTCTACTCGCTCGACGCGTCGCTGCAGGAGATCATCTGGGTGCTCGCGCCCGTGATCATCACGCTCGTGGGCACCCAGGTGGGCACCGTCCCGGCGCTGCTGCTGATCGTCGTGATCCTCCTCGGCGGCGGTGCGTGGTTCATCCTCAGTCCCGAGGTGGGCCGCGTCCGCATCCCGCGGAGCCGCCGTGCCCTCGGCACGGTGCTCCGCAAGCCGCCGGTGATCCTCGCCACGGCGACCGGTTTCCTGTTGGTCGGCGCGTGCGCGGCGGTGGAGGCGGGCGTCGTCGCGACCTTCAACCACGGCGGTCTCGAGGCGGGCCTCATCCTCGCGGTCTTCGCCGTCGGCAGTCTCGCGGGTGGCCTCTCCTTCGGGCACATCCCCATCGGCCGGTGGGCCATGGCGCGGCGCTTCGCGATCGTCACGGTCGGCCTCACCCTCACGATCGTGTCGCTCAACGCGTGGTGGCTGGGGGCGACGCTCCTCGTCGCCGGCGCCGGCATCGCCCCTGCCCTGGCCGTGATGTTCGCCATGACCTCGGCCAGCGTGCGCTTCAGCGAGACCGCCGAGGCCTACGGCTGGATCGGCACGGGGCAGCTGATCGGCGCGGCGGCCGGTTCCGCCGTCGCGGGATTCCTGGTCGACGGCGTCGGGCCGCAGGGCGCGTACATCGCCGCCGCCGGATTCGCCGCCACAGGACTCGTGGTGTCGGTGCTGTTCGTCCGCGGCTTCCCCGACCTGCGCCATCGCGACGCGAGCCCGATCCCCGACACCGAACCGGTGCACACGATCACCTGACGCTCGCCCCGCACGCGGCGCGCCGGGCACGACGCGTCAGAGCGCGCCGACGCAGGATGCGTACGACGCGTCAGTGCAACCGGCGCAGCAGCTCCAGCACGGCGAGCGCGTAGGCGTCGGCGGGCTCGGGGTGATCGAAGACAAGCGTCGACCCGCCCACCGAGATCTCGACCTCGTGCGTGTCGGACAGGCGCCGCAGTGACCGGAACGATGACCTCAGCATCTCGCGCAGCTGCGCCTCGGACGGCAGCCACAGTGCATCCTCGGTCGCCACGGAGTCCAGCGCCCACTCGGTCGTGCCGTTGAACGCCAGGATCCGCCCCGTCGGGTACTCCCGCGGCTCCACCGTCATCTCGCTCACGGTGAAGATGTCCGCCTCGAACTCCGGCTCATTCAACTGGAACCGATCGCCCGAGCGCGGATGCCACACCAACCCGGCCTCGCGCAGAGCCAGGGCCATCTCGGTGGAGATCATGGCATCCATTCTGGGGGCGCGCGGGGCGCGCAGGGGCACGGCGACGCAGCCGACAGAATGGATGCCATGCCTGCTCCCGTGACCCTCCCCCGCCTCTCGTGGGGCGATGTCGACCGCCCCGCCGTGCTCCTGGCCCACGGACTCGGGTCCGACGGCGCGCTCATGTGGCGCTTCGGGACGGCGCTCGCCGACGCGGGCCGGCACGCCGTCGCCGTCGACCTCCGCGGTCACGGCGACGCTCCGCGGGCCCTGGACTACACGCTCGCGGCGTACGGCGCCGACCTGGCAGCGACGCGCCCCGACCACGGCGGCGCGTGGGACGCGGTCGTCGGCCACTCGCTCGGCGGTGCCGCGGCGACCCTGGCCGCAGCCGCCGACCCGGACTGGACGCGGCGACTGGTGCTCATCGATCCGGCGATCCTGCTCGCTGACCGCGACCGCGACATCGTGCGGGCGAGCCAAGAGCAGGCGTTCGCCGACCCGACCGTCACCGCCGTCCGGGCGCAGCACCCCGACTGGCATCCCGCCGACATCGAACTCAAGGCGCGGGCGACCCGGCGGGCCAGCCGGTGGGCGATCGAGCAGACGAGCCTGCAGAACACGACCTGGGACGCCCGCACGGCCGCGGCGGCCCTCACCGTCCCCACCCACGTGATCGGTGCCGACCCCGCCGTCCACTCGATCTTCACCGGCCCCCTCGCCGACGAGGTGCTGCAGAACCCCGTCGTGACCATGTCGGTCGTGACGGGTGCCGGGCACTCCCCGCACCGCGATCGCCCCGACGAGACCGTCGCGGCTCTCCTCGCCGCGCTCGGCTGACGTCCCACGGCCGCGATGTCGGGCCGGAGGACCAGAATGGATGCCATGGCCTCCGCGTTCGACCCCGTTCGGTTCCTCCCCGACGACCTGCTCGCCCGACTTCGCGAACGCGCGCCGGTGCACGACCGCGACAACACGTTCCCGCACGACGACCTCGACGATCTGCGCGCCGCCGGGTACCTCGGCATCCTGGCCCCCGAAGAGCTCGGCGGAGCGGGCCTGTCGCTCGCCGAGGCCGCGGTGCTGCAGCAGCGGCTCGCCGGGGCCGCCCCCGCCACCGCGCTCGCGGTGAACATGCACCTGGTGTGGACCGGTGTCGCGAAGGTTCTGCGCGACCGGGGCCTCGACGACCTCGAGTTCGTGCTGCGCGGGGCCGCCGAGGGCGAGGTGTTCGCCTTCGGCATCAGCGAGGCCGGCAACGACCTCGTGCTGTTCGGCAGCGACACCGAGGCCGCACCCGACGGCGACGGCGGGTACCGGTTCACGGGCACCAAGATCTTCACGTCGCTCTCGCCGGTGTGGGATCACCTCGGTGTGCACGGGCTCGACACGACCTCCCCCGACGCACCCAAGATGGTGTTCGCGTTCCTCGACCGAGACGAGAGCATCGTCTCCCGCGACGACTGGAACACGATGGGCATGCGCGGCACGCAGAGCCGCACCACCGAACTGCACGGTGCCCACGCCCGGCCCGACCGCGTCGTGCGACGTCTCGACCCGGGCCCTCAGCCCGACCCGCTCGTCTTCGGCATCTTCGCGGTGTTCGAGATCCTCCTGGCCTCGGTGTACACGGGCATCGCGCGACGGGCGCTCGACCTCGCGGTCGACACGGCGCGGGCGCGCCGATCCAAGAAGACGGGGGCGAGCTACGCGGCCGACCCCGACATCCGCTGGCGCATCGCCGACATGGCTCTCGCGTACGACGCCCTGCCCCCGCAGATCGCGGCGCTGAGCGACGACGTCGACGCGCGCGTCGACCACGGCGCCCGATGGTTCTCGCTGCTCGCCGGACTCAAGCACCGCGCGGTCACCGCAGCGAAGAGCGTGGTCGACGACGCCATGCTGGTGGGCGGCGGGTCGTCGTACTTCGCGACCACAGAACTCAGCCGCCTGTACCGCGACGTGCTGGCCGGACAGTTCCACCCGTCCGACCCCGAATCCGCCCACTCCGCGCTCGCCACCGCCTGGCTCGGGCCGGTCGACGCGTGATGGCCCGCACCCCGACGGCGCTGCTGAGCCCCGCCGATCAGGAACGCCGGCGGGCGTTGCGCCGCATGAAGGGCGTGGCGCTCGGGGCACTCCTGGCCATGGCGGTCGTGTTCGCCGTGGCGTTCGCGTTCCAGCGCGACGTCGAGTGGCTGCAGTACGTCCGTGCCGCGGCCGAGGGCGGCATGGTCGGCGCGCTCGCGGACTGGTTCGCCGTGACCGCCCTGTTCCGGCGGCCGCTCGGGCTGCCGATCCCGCACACGGCGATCATCCCGCGACGCAAGGACGAGATCGGGCAGCAGCTCGGGGAGTTCGTCGAGACCAACTTCCTCGAGGGCCACGTCGTGCGCACGAAGCTCGAGGCCACCCCGCTCGCCGCCCGCGCCGGCGCGTGGCTCGCCGACCCCGCGCACGCCGAACGGCTCGCCGCCGAGGGCGCCGCCCTCGCCACGAGCGTGCTGCGCGCGCTCAGCGACGACGACGTGCAGGGCCTCATCGAAGACCTCGCGCGCGAGCACCTGCTGGAGCCCGACTGGGGTCCGTCGGTGGGCGGCTGGCTCGAGCGCGTCGTCGCCGCCGATGCGCACCACGGCGCGGTCGACCTGGCGCTGGACAACATCGCGGTGTGGCTCGGCAACAACCGGGAGACGTTCCAGGGGCTCGTCTCGCGACGCCTCCCCTCGTGGGTGCCGAGCCTCGCCCACCGCCTCGTCGACGACACCGTCTACCGCGAAGCCGTCGGGTTCGTGGATGCCGTCCGCGCAGACCCGCGCCACCAGGCGCGCATCGCGATCGACCAGTACCTGGCGCGACTCGCCGACAACCTCCAGCACGACCCGGCGACGAGGACGCGCCTGGAGGAGGCGAAGGCCTCGGTGTTCGACAGCCCCCGCGTCCGCGGCCTCGCCGCCGACGCGTGGAACACCGCGAAGACCGGCCTCCTGCGCTCGCTCGCCGATCCCGAGAGCGCCCTGCGCCGACGCGCGGCGGCCGCCCTCGCCGACGTCGGCGTGCGGCTGCAGAACGAGGAGTCGCTGCAACGCCGGGTGGACGGCTGGGTCACCGACGCCGCGGTGTTCCTCGTCGAGCGCTACCGGCACGACATCGCCTCGATCATCACCGACACGGTCGAGCGGTGGGATGCCGCCGAGACGACCGAGAAGATCGAGCTCATGGTCGGCCGCGACCTGCAGTACATCCGGCTCAACGGCACGGTCGTGGGCGCTCTCGCGGGTCTCGCCATCTTCACGATCGCGCACCTCGCCTGGGGGTCCTGACGCGCAGACGCGGAACGAAACCTCCTGCCGCGGCCGCGCACCGGTCGGTACCCTGAGCGCGTGAGCTTCGGTTCGGGGACGGAGTCCCTCTTCGTGTACGGCACGCTCCAGCTGCCCGAGGTGCAGCTGGACACGTTCGGCCGCCTCCTCTCCGGAGAGGACGACGTGCTGCCCGGGTACCGGCTGGAGTGGGTGGAGATCGACGACGACCGAGTCGCCCAGCTCTCGGGGTTGGACTCCCATCCGATCCTCCGCCGGACCGACGACCCCCGCGACCGCGTGTTCGGTCGGGTGCTCGCCCTCACCCCCGAAGAACTGGATGCCGCGGACGAGTACGAGGTGTCGCTGTACCGCCGCGTGTCGGTGCAGCTGGCCAGCGGCATCCGGGCGTGGGTGTACGTCGGCCACTGACGCCGCCCGCCGCGCGGGACACGCCGTCGACGTCAGCCCTCTTCTCGCGGGCCCCACCTGGATATCCTCATCTCGGATGACGGCTTCACCCCGCGCCAAGCGCGCTCCGCGTCCGACTCCTCCCTGGCAGCGAAGCGGAGAAACGATGATCCAACTGATCCTGGCCCGGCACGCCAAATCGGACTGGGCCGATGAGGGGCTCGACGACCACGACCGTCCGCTCAACGATCGCGGCCGACGGGACGCGCCGGCCATGGCCCGGTCGGTCCTGCGCCGCGGCGTGCGCCCAGAGGTGCTCCTCTCGAGCACCGCGGTGCGCGCCCGCAGCACCGCGGACGCGTTCGCCGAGGAGTTCGAGGTCGAGGTGACCGAGCGGCCCGAGCTCTACCTCGCCGAACCCGACGCCCTTCTGGATGCCGCCCGTGCCAGCGAGGCGCACGAGGTCATGCTCGTGGCGCACGACCCCGGCATGAGCGAACTGGTGTCGCGACTCGCCGATCGCGACGTGCGGATGGTCACGTCGGCCGTGGCGATCTTCACGTGGCACGAGGGCGACTGGAGCGACGTCGGGTCGACCGCGCCCGACGAGTTCGAACTGCTCACCCCCTGAGACGAGCTCGGGCCGTCAGACCGCGCCCGAGACTCCGAAAGCCCGCGCCAGGACGTCCTCCGGTCGGCCGTCGTCGTGTTCCGCCCACCAGGTGAGAGCCGCGCTCGCGACGGCGGCGAGCGCGTGGGCGCGCACGACGGCCGCGAGCTCGTCGGCTTCGGGATCGCGGCTGACGAGGAATCGGCGGGTCTCATCGGTCACCGCCGTCAATCGAGGATCCGCGCGCAGATCGAGCGCCGGGGTGGCGCGGATGACCCGCAGGCGACGGCGGGTGACCTCGATCTGTTCGTCGGGGAACGCCGAGGCGACGACGTAGGCGGACTGGAGGGCCCGCACGGCATCCCCGTCGTCGTCGGTCTCGAGCGCCGCCCGGAAGCGCGCGACGAACTCGTCGAGACCGCCCCAGACCAGCGAGGGCTTGCTCGGAAAGAGCCGGAACAGGGAGCGCCGGCTGACGTCCGCCTCGCGCGCGACATCGTCCATCGACACCGCGTCGAAGCCCTTCTCATCGAACAGTCGCAGGGCGACGAGCGAGACGGCATCCGGGGAGATCGTGCGCGGTCGACCGAGGGAAGAGGGCATGGCATCCTTTCGGCACTCAGTGCTATAACGGTGCTGACGCGCCTCGCGCCATCCGATCTCGAGGAGGAGTTCTCATGTCACCGTCATCCACCGGACGTTTCGCCGGCAAGACCATCATCGTCACCGGAGCGGGATCGGGCATCGGACGCGCCACGGCTCATCGGATCGCGCACGAGGGCGGGCGAGTCGTCGCCACCGACGTCGTCGAAGAGCGCCTCGACGCCCTGACCACGGAACTCGCGGGCCTGGACGTCGCCACGGTCGCGGGCGACGTTTCCTCCGCGGAAACGATCGACTCCCTCCTGGCTGCCGCGGGCGACCGCATCGACGGGCTCGCCAACATCGCCGGGATCATGGACGGGTTCCTGCCGCCCAGCGAAGTCGACGACGCGACGTGGGACCGTGTGTTCGCGGTCAACCTCACCGCTCCGATGCGCCTGACCCGCGCCGTCCTCCCCCGCATGATCGAGGCGGGGGCGGGCGCCATCGTCACCGTGTCGTCCGAGGCGGGGCTGCGCGGCTCGGCGGCGGGCACCGCCTACACCTCGTCCAAGCACGCCGTGATCGGCTTCACCAAGAGCGTCGCGTTCTTCCACGGACCGCAGGGGATCCGCGCGAACGCCGTGGCACCCGGCGCGGTCGCGACGAACATCGAGGCGCCGATGCGCAGCGCCTACGCCGGATCCCGGATCGGGCCGATCCTCCAGACGATCGTGCCTCCCGTAGCGCAGGCCGAGCAGCTCGCCGCCGCGATCACCTGGCTGCTGAGCGACGATTCCACGAACGTCAACGGCGCGATCCTCCCGAGCGACGGCGGCTGGTCCGCGATCTGACACCCCCACCCGGGTCGAGTGTCCAAGACACGCCGATAGCCGCGCCGCGCATCGGCGTGTCTTGGACACTGAAGCATCGCGGCCGGCGCACGCCGGCCGCCGCACGCGCCTGCCCACCCCGGCCCACGCGCCTCAGCGCGTCGCTCAGCGCACGACGAGGCGCGGTTCCACGAGCACGTGAGCCGCACCCGCCGTCGCGGGGCGCGGAGCCACGACCGTGCCCTCCTCGCCCATCAGCAGGTCGAGGGCACCGGATGCCACGCGCTCGGGCAGCTGCTCGACACTCGAGAGCCCGAGCGCCTCGGCGGCGGGGGTGTTGTCGAAGCCGATGACGGGGATGTCCGCTCGCCCGGCGACGGTCGTGGCCAGGTGCGCGCCGATCGCGAGCGAGTCGCTCGCGCAGACGATCCCGTCCACGTCCGGGTCGAGCGCGAGACCCTCGGCGACGACGTCGCGCGCGAGGGCGACGTTGTCCTCCACGACCCACCGCGGACCCGCGGCCGCCCCGACGCTCTCGCGCCAGCCGCGCTCGCGCTCATCGCCCGTGCCGGAGCCGCGCGGCCACCCCAGGAACGCCACTCGCCGGGCACCCCCGGCGCGCAGGTGCTCCGTGGCCGCGAGCGTTCCGGCGGCGCCGTCGACGTCGACCCAGAGGTGCGCGGGGGCGGCGACGTCGTCCTCGCCCCACGGGCGCCCGAACGACACGAAGGGCAGTCCCCGCTCGTTGAGCCAGCCGGTGCGAGGATCCCCGTGGAAAGTGCCGGTGACGACGACGGCATCCACTTCTCCGCCCTCGAGCAGGTCGCCGAGGCGGTCGATCTCCTCCTCCGCGGTGCGCGCGGCATAGAGGAGGACCCGCATGTCGCGCTCGCTCGCGCGCTCGGTGAGGGCGTGGACGAAGCGGTCGAGCACGACGCCCGCGATGCCGCCGGCGTACGGATCCAGGTGGATGCCGATGGTCGAGCTCCGACGCGTGCGCAGGCGCCTCGCGGCCGCGTGCGGGCGGTAACCCAGTTCGGCGATGGCCGCCTCCACGCGGATCCGCGTGGCTTCGCGCACGATCGCCGGCGTGTTCACGACGTTCGACACCGTCTGCCGCGAGACCCCCGCGACCCGCGCGACGTCTTCGACGGTGGGGGCTTTCGTCATCCCGTCCTCCCGGTGTCTCGACGGTCATCGTAGGTCCGGCGCGACGGCTTGACAGCGCGGCCCGCCGCTCCGTACTTTAGTCGGACCGGAGTTTGAACGTTCAAACTACCGACCCTCCGATCACATGCGGAGGGGTCGCATGCCTCATCGAAGGAGAGAGACACATGACACGGCACATCGCCCGCACCTGGCTCGGAGCCGGTGCACTCCTGGCCACCGGAGCCCTGACCCTGACCGGGTGCGGTTCGGGCTTCACCGATTCCGGCAGCGCCGAGCAGACCTCCGGCGGCTCGCTGTCGATCCTCATCGGCTCGTCGGGCGACGCCGAGACCCAGGCCGTCGAGGACGCCGTCGCCGCCTGGTCGAAGGAGTCCGGCGTCGATGCCCAGGTGCAGGTCGCGAACGACCTCCCCCAACAGCTCTCGCAGGGGTTCGCGGCCGGGTCGCCGCCGGACCTCTTCTACCTCGCCCCCGACGCCCTGGCCGGCTACGCCGCCAACGGATCGATCGCCCCCTACGGCGACGACCTCGCGAACAAGGGCGACTTCTACCCCTCGCTCGTCGACAACTTCACCGTCGACGGCCAGTTCTACTGCGCGCCGAAGGACTTCTCGACACTCGCCCTCGTCATCAACACCGACCTGTGGTCGGCGGCGGGGCTGACGGATGCCGACATCCCGACGACGTGGGACCAGCTGGCATCCGTCGCCCAGAAGCTCACGGCGGACGGACGCGTCGGTCTCGCGTTCGGCGCCGAGTACCAGCGCCTCGGCGCCTTCATGGCGCAGGCCGGGGGCGGGCTGCTGAGCGACGGCAAGGCCATCGCCGACAGCGCGGCCAACGTCGAGGCACTGCAGTACGTCAAGACCCACCTCAACGACGGCAGCTTCGCCTTCGCGTCCGACGTGGGCGCCGGATGGGGCGGCGAGGCGTTCGGCACCCAGAAGTCCGCAATGACCATCGAGGGCAACTGGATCACCGGCGCCCTCACCGCCGACTACCCCGAAGTGAAGTACACCGTCGCCGAACTCCCCGCCGGTCCCGGCGGCAAGGGCACGCTGCAGTTCACCAACTGCTGGGGCATGGCCGCCGACAGCAAGAACCAGGACAACGCCCGCGCCCTCGCCGAGTACCTCACCGGCACCGACCAGCAGCTCGCCTTCTCGAAGGCGTTCGGCCCGATGCCGTCGATCCAGTCGGCCGCCGATGCGTGGTCGAGCGCGAACCCGGACCTGACGGCGTTCCTCGCCGGGGCCGAGTACGCCCAGTTCCCGCCGAACATCGCGGGCGCGGCCGACGTCATCACCGACTTCAACGCCCAGCTGGAGTCGCTGAAGACCGGTGACCCGCAGTCGATCCTCACCACGGTGCAGGGCAACCTCGAGGCGATCGCCAAGTAGGCGCGACCGCCCATGACCGCTCTCACCACCGCGCCCCGCCGCGCCGGGTCCTCCTCCACGGGGATCCGGCGCGGCGAGGCCGCCGCCGGCTGGCTCTTCACCGCCCCGGTGCTGATCATCCTCGGCGTGTTCCTCCTCGTCCCGGTGCTCATGGCGCTGTGGGTGAGCTTCTCCGACTGGACCGGCCGCGGAAGCCCCTTCTCGTCGAACGTGAACTTCGTCGGCCTCGACAACTACGCCGCGGTGACCACCGGCGGTGGACTCGCCGAGCGCGACTTCGGCACGGCCCTCCGCAACAACGCCTGGTACGTCCTCCTCGTCGTGCCGCTGCAGACCGCGCTCTCGCTCTTCCTCGCCGTGCTCGTCAACCGCGCGGTGCTGCGCGGCCGCGGATTCTTCCGCACGGCGTTCTACTTCCCCTCCGTCACCAGCTCCGTCGCCATCACGGTGCTGTGGCTGTTCCTTTTCTCCACCTCGGGCGCCGTCAACGAGGCGCTGTCGTGGCTGGGGATCAACGGTCCCAACTGGTTCAGCGACCCGTCCGGCATCGTGCACAACGCCCTCGCGTCGATCGGCGTCGCGAACGGCCCCGCCGCCCTGACCGGGAACACGTTCCTCGGCGTGTCGTGGTGGGACTGGCTGGGCGGCCCGTCCGTAGCGATGTCGGCGTTCATCCTCATGGCGGTCTTCACGACGTCGGGAACGTTCATGCTGCTGTTCATCGCGGGCCTCCAGAACATCGGCGGCGACGTGCAGGAGGCCGCGATGATGGACGGCGCGAACGGGTGGCAGCGCTTCTGGCGCGTCACGCTCCCCCAGCTCCGACCCGTCCTCTTCACGGTGCTGACCCTCGGGCTCATCGGCACCTGGCAGGTCTTCGACCAGATCTACACCGGCACCCAGGGCGGCCCGGGCAAGACGACCCTCACCCCCGCGTACCTCAGCTACTCCTCGGCGTTCCTCTCTCAGGAGTGGGGCCAGGGTGCGGCGATCGCGTTCGTGCTGTTCGTGATCATCGTCGTCCTGACGATCCTGCAGCGATGGGTACTGCGAGAGCGCCCCGTCTCGCGTCGACGCGCGCGACAGTACGAAGTGCGCACCCCGAAGGGAGGCACGCGATGACCGCCACGGCATCCCCCGAGGTCACCGTCGCCGCCGAGCAGGTCGTCGGCGGCCCGCGGAGCAAGCCCGCGAAGCACCGCATGTCAGGCAAGGCGCTGCGCTGGCAGATCGCGCTCTACGCCCTGCTGTGCGTGCTCGCGCTGATCTACATCTACCCGTTCCTGGTCCAGGTGGCGACGTCGTTCAAGCCGGATGCCGTCGCCGCCGCCGACCCGATCTCGCTCGTGCCGCAGCCCTTCACGTGGGCCGCGTACGAACGCCTGTTCCTGCGGTCGGACTTCCCGGTGTGGTTCGCCAACTCGGCGGTCGTGACGGTGTTCGTGACCCTGGGGCGGGTGTTCTTCAACTCCCTCGCCGGTTACGCCCTCGCCCGTCTGCAGTTCCGGGGGCGCGGTCTGGTGTTCGCCGCCCTCGTCGCGGTCATGGCGGTCCCGGCGGTGGTGCTGCTCATCCCGAAGTTCCTGGTGATCAACCAGCTCGGCATCTACGACTCGTACGCGGGCATGATCCTGCCGCTGTTGGTGGATGCCGCGGGCGTGTTCATCATGAAGAACTTCTTCGAGTCGATCCCCCCGTCCGTCGAGGAGCAGGCGCGCATCGACGGGGCCAGCACGTTCCGCATCTTCTGGTCGGTCGTCCTGCCCATGGCGCGCCCGGCCCTGATCACGATCGTCATCCTGTCGTTCCAGGGATCGTGGAACGAACTGAGCCACTTCGTCATCTCCACCCAGTCCCCCGAGCTCACCACCCTGACCAAGGGCGTCGCCTCGCTCGCGAGCGGGCAGCTCAGCCAGGGCAGCCAGTACCCCCTCAAGCTCGCGGCCGCGGCCATCATGACGATTCCGGTCGCCGTGGTGTTCTTCGTGTTCCAGCGCCGCATCATGAACGCCAGTGAAGGAGCCGTCAAAGAATGACCACCGCACCCGCCGCCTCGACGGACGCGACGCCCACCCGCACCCCCGCCGACCCCGCGCCGCTGCAGCCGCTGCTCAGCGACGCCGTGATCGTGTTGCGGGCCCCGACGCAGGTGTGGTCCGACCGCGACGGTGCGGTGGGTACGGCCGCCGTGCACGGGATCTACCACGGCGACGTCCGACACGTTCGGTCGATGTCCGTCTCGTGCGACGACTCCGCCCTCGAGTGGATCTCAACCGCCCCCGACGGCCCCTCGCGGATCGTGTTCGGCGGGGTCCTGCGCGGCGTCGACGACACGACCCCCGATCCGAAGGTGCGGCTGCTGCGTGAGCGCAACGTGGCCGACGGGCGAGTGACGGAGACGTGGACGCTCCGCTCCCGCGTGGACGCACCGATCCGCACCACGCTGCGCCTGCGCCTCCAGCCGGAGTTCGCTCTGCTGCACGAGGTGAAGTCCGGGCACGCGCGGCCTCAGCCGACCGATGTCGCGATCGACGCGGGCTCGGCGCGCGTGTCCGCCGGTTCGCGGGGGCTCGAGTTCACCGCGGCCGGCGCTGACGTGGCATCCGATTCGGAGTTCGTCGAGGCGACCTGGGAGGTCGAGGTCCCCGCCTTCGGCGAGACCGCCGTGAGATGGGAGCTCGCGCTGCGCGACGACACGCTCGTCGTCGGTGGGGCCGCCGCTCCGGCGCGCTGGGATGCCGCGGCCGTCGCATCCCGCGTCTCCGACCCCCGCCTCGCCCGGTGGCTCACGACCGCGCTCGGTGACCTGGACGCCCTGCGTCTCGTGCTCCCCGACGACCCGGAGGACGAGTTCTTCGCCGCCGGCGCACCGTGGTTCTTCACGCTCTTCGGCCGGGATTCCCTGTGGGCGGCGCGCCTCGCGCTTCCGCTGGACCGCGACATCGCGGCATCCACTCTCCGCGTGCTCGCGCGACTGCAGGGGACGACCGACGACCCGCAGACCGCGCAGGAGCCGGGCAAGATCCTGCACGAGCTGCGCTCGTCGTCGCTGGAGATCCCCAGCGAGGGCATCTCCCTGCCGCCGCGGTACTACGGCAGCGTCGACTCCACTCCCCTGTGGATCTGCTTGCTCGCCGACGCGTGGCGCGCCGGGCTCCCCGCCGACGAGGTCCGGGCGCTGCTGCCGGCGCTCCGCGGTGCTCTCGGGGGGATCCGCGACAGCGGCGACAGCGACGGCGACGGCTTCCTCGACTACATCGACCGTCTCGGAACGGGCCTGGCGAACCAGGGCTGGAAGGACTCGGGCGACTCGATCCAGTGGCGGGACGGCACGCTCGCCGACGGTCCGATCGCCCTGTGCGAGGTGCAGGCCTACGCGTACGAGGCCGCTCTCGCCGGTGCGGAACTGCTCGAGGAGTTCGGCGACGACGGCGACACGGCCGACATCGCGTTCTGGCGCGAGTGGGCAGCCGACCTGAGGACGCGCTTCGCCGCCGCCTACTGGATCCAGACCCCCGAGGGTCGTTATCCGGCCGTCGCCCTCGACCGCGAGAAGCGACCGGTCGACACCCTCACGAGCAATATCGGTCACCTCATCGGCACGGGAATCCTGGATGCCGACGACGAGGCGCACATCGCGGAGCTGCTGCGGGGCCCCTCGATGTCGAGCGGATACGGCATCCGGACGATGTCGACGCAGGCCGCGGGCTACTGGCCGCTGTCGTACCACGGGGGCAGCGTGTGGGTGCACGACACCGCGATCGCCGTCCACGGCATGCGGCGCGCGGGACTGCTCGACCCGGCCCGCGCGGTCGTCGAGGAACTGCTGGACGCTGCCGAGGGCTTCGCGTACCGCGTGCCCGAGCTGCACTCCGGCGACCCGCGCTCCGAGACGTCGGTTCCGACGCCGTATCCCGCCGCCTGCCGCCCGCAGGCCTGGTCGGCGGCGGCCGCGGTGGTGTGCCTCACGGTGCTCGGTGCCGCGGACTGACGCGTTCGGTGTCCAGGACACGCGGATGCCGCTCCGGCGCGTCGGCGTGTCTTGGACACCGAGTCTTCTTGGCGGGATCGGGCGCGGCGAGGAAGCGCCCGGCCGCAGCGCGTCGTGTCAGGCGACGGGCACGACCGTGCCGCCGGTCAGCCGCACCAGCTCGTCGAAGGTCAGCGGGAACACCGTCTGCGGGGTCCCTCCGGCAGCCCAGATCCGCGGGTAGGCCGCGAGGTCTTCGTCGACGATCGTCGTCAGAGGCGCGGGATGCCCGGTCGGGGCGACCCCGCCGATCGGCTGACCAGTCGCGGCGAGGACCTGTTCGGGCGTCGCCCGACGGATGCCACCGCGCCCGAGCCGGGCCGCGAGTGCCGCCGTGTCGACGCGGTGCGCGCCGCTGGTCATCACGAGCAGCGGTTCACCGTCGCTCCAGAACACGAGGCTGTTCGCGATCGCGCCGACCTCGACGCCGAGCGCCTCGGCGGCGAGGACCGCGGTGTGCGCGGCGGCGGGGAGGACGACGATCTCCCCCGTGATCCCGGCGCGCTCCAGCGCGGCGGCGACGAGGCGGCTGCGGGCGGAAAGCGACTCGCTCATCGCGCCAGCATAGGGTGCTCGCCCCTGCCGCCTCGGCGCGTCAGAATGGACGTGGATGCCGCAACGCCGCGGCATCCACGACAGAGCCGCCCACAAGGCGACCGACCAAAGGATCGCGATGACCAACGCCCTTCCCCTGCCCGATTTCGCCCACGAGCGCGTGGAGGCGGTGACGGGACGCCGGAGCGGCCTGTTCATCGCCGTCGCGCTGCACTCCTCGGTGCTCGGCTCCGCTCTCGGCGGCGCCCGCCTCTGGACGTACCCGCACTGGAACGACGCCCTCGGCGACGCCCTGCGCCTGTCGGCCGCGATGACGTTGAAGAACGCCGCGGCCGGTCTCGACGCGGGCGGCGGGAAATCGGTCATCGGTCTCCCCGAGGGGACCGTGCTCGACGCCGATCGCCGTCGCGCCGCTTTCCTCGACCTCGGCGACGCGGTCGAGAGCCTGGGGGGCCTGTACCGGACCGCGGAAGACGTGGGCTCCACCACGGAGGACATGCTCGTCGTGAGCGAGCGCACCGCGCACGTGGTCGGGCTCCCCGACGCGGTCGGCGGATCGGGAGAGCCGGCGGGACCCACGAGCCTCGGCGTGTACGCGTCGCTCATGGCGACTCTCGAGCGCGCCACCGGATCGGGCGACGTCAGCGGTCGGCGCATCACCGTCGCCGGTCTCGGGCAGGTGGGAGGCCGTCTGGCCGCGCGCCTCGCCACCGAGGGGGCGGTGCTCACCGTCACCGACGTCAACCCCGCCAAGCGGGCTCTGGCCGCCGAGCTCGGCGCCGCGTGGGTCGAGCCGGGCGAGGTGCACCTCGTGCCCGCCGATGTGTTCGTGCCGGCCGGGATCGGCGGCGTCCTGACTGACGACGTCATCGACGCGCTCGACGCGCGCGCGGTGTGCGGTCCCGCCAACAACCCGCTCGCCGACCGTTCCGGAGCCGACCGACTCGCCGCCCGCGGCGTGCTCTACGCCCCCGACTTCGTGGTGAACGCCGGCGGTGTCATCTACCTCGACCTCGTGGCCAAGCGTCTCGGCTCGCGCGACGAGATCATGGGCCGCGTCGCGGGGATCGGCGACACGCTGCGCCGCGTGTTCGATGAGGCGGAGTCCCGCGGCGTGACGCCGCTCGCGGCAGCCGAGGGCCTCGCCGCCGAACGCCTGCGCGTGGGCGCCGCATCCGACGCCCTGGTCTGATCCGCACCGGAAACACGGAAGGACCCCGGATGCCACGGCATCCGGGGTCCTTCTCTGCTCTCAGTGGGCTGCGTCGTACGCCTCGAGAACCGTCGCGGAGATGCGCCCCCGCGCATTGATCGAATAGCCGTTCTCTTCGGCCCACGCACGCACGTCGCCGAGGTCGCGCGCGGATTCCGAACGAGTCTTCGTCGCCCGTCGAGCGGGGGCGGGGACGGAACCGAGTCCACGGCCGGCGGAGACGAAGGGCTCGAACGCGGCGCGGAGCTTCGCCGCATTCTCCGGAGAGAGATCGATTTCGTACGCACGCCCCTCGACCGAGAAATGAATCGTGGTCCCGTCGTCGATGACCGATCCGTCGAGATCGTCGATGAGTTGCGTGATCTGCTTTTTCGCCATGGTTCGCATTCTATGACCCGAGCATGACCATATTCAGTGAAGGATGCGTGACTTCACCCGGGTGATAACCCCACCGAACTGGTCAGTCATTCGGGGAAGAACGCGGTTCTCCACCCTCGATCGCCGTGATCCGATGGTCTTCGCCATGCGACAGTTCGTGCGACAGAAAGTCCGCGTCGAGCGGAAGGCGAAGCGCGAACTGCGCGAATGCGGAAACCCGCAGAAGTGCGTCGTCGACGGTCACGTCCAGGACATGACCACCCATCTGGCGGTCGTCGCTGAGGAAATGCAGATGCAGCGCCGCGACCGTGATGCCCTGGTAGATACGGGGCATCCAGAACCCGACGACGACACCGGCGATGCCGGAGACCTCCGTCTCGATCTGCTCCGCCGCGACCTCCGCCAGCGGCCGGAGCGGCGGCTCCTGCCGAGCGGTGACGCGGGTGCGGATCCGCGCCATCGCTCCGTCGATCCGGACGGCGTGGAACAGGTTCCGGCTGAGGAGTCGCGCCTCGACCGCGGAGGTCAGGCCGGCGAGGTCCACGCCCCGCAGAGCCTCGCCGGGGCTGTCGCCGAGCGTGCACACGTCCACGAACGGCAGAATTTCGTCCGCTCGCATACGCCGGGGAGGCACCCCCGCCGTGCACTCGAACGCCTCGCCGTCGATGACGAGGACTTCTCCGCCGAGCCCCTCGCAGCAGCCGATTCCGGTATCGCCCCACCCGAGCATCTCGGAGACGGAGACGCCGGAGGAGTACACACCGCCCAGGAGGGCGTCGAGCACCGCGAATTGCGTCACCGCTCCCGGACGCAGCGGAGTTCCGCCTTCGCCCCGGACCGGTTCGGCATTCTCAGGAATTGGCGGCGCCGTAGGCCTCGAGGACCGAAGCAGGAATACGACCGCGGTCGCTCACGGTGTGTCCGTTCGCACGAGCCCATTCGCGGACGGCAGCGAGATCGATATCGCTGGAACGGCGCGCGGAGCGCGCGCGGCGCGGCGCCGAGGTGGTCCGGCCGGCCGGGCGGGCGGCGTCGACGAACGGCGCGACGGCCGCGTAGAACTTGTCGGCATTCCGGTCGGACAGGTCGATTTCGTACGACCGGCCTTCGACCGAGAAAGTGATCTGCTTTCCGTCGCCCTCTTCGAGGACGGTTCCGTCGAGATCGTCAACCAGATGCGTGATGTGCTTAATTGCCATGGTGAGAGAACCATACACCTTTTCCCTATTCACCCCCGGGCGTTTACGGGTGTGCTAGCGCAGTGCCGCGCGAAGAGCCAGCGATAGGCGTGCGCCCGCGAAGGCACTATCCTCCCGAGGTGGCGTTCGCTCCTGGAACGCCGGACGGAGGAAGTGTCGCGTGAGTCTTTTCCGCACGAAGTCGGTGGAGCAATCCATCGCCGATACCGATGAGCCGGAGTTCCGGCTGAAGAAGTCCCTGAGCGCTCTCGACCTCACGGTCTTCGGCGTCGGCGTCGTCATCGGCGCCGGTATCTTCACGCTCACCGGACGCGCCGCGCACGAAGTCGCCGGCCCCGCGATCGTCCTCAGTTTCGTCGTGGCCGCCATCGCCTGCGGACTCGCGGCGATGTGTTACGCCGAGTTCGCGTCGACCGTGCCCGTGTCGGGGTCGGCGTACACCTTCTCCTACGCGTCGCTCGGCGAGCTGTTCGCCTGGATCATCGGATGGGACCTGATCCTGGAGATGTTCCTCGGGGCGAGCGTCGTCGCGCAGGGATGGAGCGCGTATCTCGGCGCCTTCCTCGGACAGCTCGGGATCGTCCTGCCCCCCGAGGTCTCCTACGGCGGGGTGATCGACCTTCCCGCGGTGCTGCTCGTCCTGGTGCTCGGCGGTCTCATGACCGTCGGCATCAAGGAGTCGCTGCGCGTCAACCTGGTGCTCGTGGCCGTGAAGCTCTTCATCGTCCTGTTCGTGATCATCGCCGGTCTGATGTTCATCAACCCCGCGAACTACCAGCCGTTCGTCCCCGCGAGCGAGCCGACCGAGGCCGCTTCGGGCCTCACGCAGCCCCTGCTGCAGTTCCTCTCGGGGCTCGAGCCGGCGACCTTCGGCGTGGGAGGCATCCTGGCGGGGGCCGCACTGGTGTTCTTCGCGTACATCGGCTTCGACGTCGTCGCGACCACCGCCGAGGAGACGAAGAAGCCGCAGCGCGACATGCCGATCGGCATCATCGCGTCGCTCGTGATCTGCACGATCCTCTACTGCGCCGTCGCCCTCGTCGTGACGGGCATGGTGTCGTACCGCGACCTCGATCCCGCGGCCGCTCTCGCGAACGCCTTCGTCTACCACGGGCAGGGATGGATGGCGACGGTGATCTCCGCCGGTGCGGTCGCCGGTCTCACCACGGTCGTGCTGACCCTTCTCATCGGCGCGACCCGCATCATTTTCGCCATGTCGCGCGACGGTCTGCTCCCCCAGCGTCTCGCGAAGGTGCACCCCCGCTTCCGCACCCCGTGGGTGATCTCGATCGTCGTGACGCTCATCGTGGCGGTCGTCGCCGGCGTCACGCCGGTGGGGGTGCTCGAGGAGATGGTCAACATCGGGACGCTGTCGGCCTTCGTCCTCGTCTCGGTGGGCGTGATCGTCCTCCGGCGCACGCGCCCCGATCTGAAGCGCGGATTCCGCGTGCCCCTGAACCCGGTGCTTCCGATCCTGTCGGCCCTGATCTGCACGTACCTGATGCTCAACCTGTCGGTCGAGACCTGGCTGCGGTTCCTGATCTGGCTCGCGCTGGGCTTCGTGGTCTACTTCGCGTACTCGCGCCGTCACGCGCGCGTCGGCACGGGAGACCTGCTCGACCCGTCGGTGCCGCGGGTGGTCGGTCCGCCGAAGCAGTAACCCTCGGACACCGGATGCCGCGCCCCCACGCCGGGGCGCGGCATCCGTCGTCTCAGCCCGCCGGGAAACGCTGGACGCCGAGGACTCCGAGCAGGCGGATCTTCTCCTCCGCCTCGCTGCGCGGCTCCGGGGTCAGCACCAGCAGCGCCTGAGCGCGGTCCTCGGTGAACAGCACCTGGCAGTCGACCTCGATGTCGCCGAGTTCGGGATGCACGAGCACCTTGTGATCGGCGAAGCGCTGGGCGACCTCCTGGCGCTCCCACAGCGCGCGGAACTCTTCACTGCGGGGCAGCAACTCGGCGACGAGCTCGCCCGCGGTCGAGCAGGGGCCGAGCAGACCGTAGGCGGCACGGAGACCCGCCACGATTGCCCTGCTCTGGCGTTCACGGTCGTGAGCGGGGTAGATCTCGCGGTCCCCGCACGGCGGCACGAACCACCGCCACGCCTCGAACCGCGCCCATCCGCGCGCGCCGACGTGGTCGCCCAGCAGCGCGATGCCGAGTGCGTTCTGCGCCAGCGTCTCACCGAGGTGGGAGATGATCAGGGCCGGAGTGTCCGACAGGCGCGCGAAGACGCGCTGCAGCGCCGGCGAGACGTGATCGGCGCGCCCGAGCCGATCGGGCACGGCGTGACCGGCGAGACGGAAGAGGTAGTCGCGTTCGTCGCGACTCAGGCGCAGTGCCCGCGCGAGCGCGGCGAGCACGGTCGTGCTCGGCTGCGGACCCCGCTGCTGCTCGAGGCGCGTGTAGTAGTCGACCGACATCGCGGCCGCGGCGGCCACCTCTTCGCGCCGCAGACCCGCCGTCCGACGCCGCGCGCCCTCCGTCATGCCGATGTCGCCGGGTCGCAGCGCCTCCCGCCGCGCGCGGAGGAAGTCGGCCATGCCACTTCGGTCCATGCCTCCATCCTGCGCGCACAGTGGCTCGGCATCCAGGGATCGACGGTCCCCCGATCGAGGGAACCTGGATGCCACTCGGCCCCCGAGCCGAGACTGACGACATGAACATCACCGGAAACACCGTCTTCATCCCCGGGGCCACGAGCGGGATCGGCCTCGCCCTCGCGGAGCGACTGGTCGCCGCCGGCAACACCGTCATCGTCGGCGGACGCCGGCAGGAGCGGCTCGATGAGATCGCCCGCACCCACCCGGGCGTCGACACCGTCCGCATCGACACGGCCGACGCGGCATCCATCTCGGAGGTGACGCGCGAGGTGATCTCGCGGCATCCGGGGCTGAACACGCTCATCGCGATGGCGGGCGTCATGCGCGTGGAGGACTGGCGGGAGGGATCCGCCGTCCTCGCGACCGCCGAGGAGACCGTGACGACGAACGTGCTCGGCCCGCTCCGCCTCATCGCCGCCCTCCTCCCCCACCTGCAGCGGCAGCAGGAGGCCACGATCATGACGGTGTCGTCCGGGCTGGCGTTCGTCCCCCTGCGGGCGACCCCGACCTACAACGCGACGAAGGCCGCCATCCACATGTTCAGCGAGTCCCTGCGGCTGCAACTCGAGGGCACGTCCGTGGCGGTGGTCGAGCTGGAGCCGCCGTCCGTCGCGACCGACCTGCTCCCCGGTCAGCGGGAGAGCTCGTTCGCCATGCCGCTGGAGGAGTTCGCCGACGAGGTCATGGCGATCCTCCGCGAGCAGCCGGACGCCACCGAGATCCAGGTCGAACGAGTCGGGTTCCTCCGGCACGCCGAGGCGCGCGGCGACTACGCCGAGACGGTCCGGGCGCTCAACGCCGCCGACCCCCACTGACCTCGCGGCATCCCCCGGGCCGGGGACTGTCACGTCCGTCCCCTAGGGTGAAGGGAAACGACGATCATGGTCCGGGGGGCTTCATGGGGATCGCACGCACATGGGTCTTCCCGATCCTGCGCCTGCTTCTGGTGGCGGTCATCGCCGTCGCGCTGATCAAACTGGCCTTCTTCCCGGACGGCCCGGCCGAGGCCGACCCGGCTCAACCGACCGGGACGATCGTCGAGCCGCGCGTGCCCGTGACATCGGGCACGATCACCAACGACGTCGTGATCACGGCGACGGTGTCGGCCGATCCCGCGGTGCCTCTGAGATCGACCGCCGGCGGGACCGTCAACAAGATCTTCGTCTCCCAGGGAGCCACCGTCTCGGCGGGCGACGTGATCTTCAACGTCAAGGTCCCGATCGAACGCGACCCGGCCGACAGCGTGGATGCCGAGGGCAACCCGAAGCCGGCGATCTTCCGCTACGAAGATGTCGTGGCGCCCATCGCGGGGACCCTGAGTTCCCTGTCCGTCATCGCAGGGCAGGAGCTCACCGTCGGAGCGGCCGCCGGGAACGTCGCTCCCCCGTCGTTCTCCGTCTCGGGCAACCTCGAGCCGGCGCAGCAGTACCGCCTCCTCAACCGCCCCGGCGACGCGTCGGTCACGATCACCGGGGGTCCGGCGGCTTTCACCTGCACGAACCTGCGCATCACGACTCCTCTCGCCGGCAGCTCGACGGACGAGTCCGCGTCGTCGGCGGGCGGCGGCGGCGCGGGATCCGGCTCGACGACGGGTTCGGGCACGACGGCGACGTGCGCGGTGCCGGGTGACGTCACCGTCTTCGCAGGCCTCGCGGCGGAGATGACGATCTCGGGCGGCAGCGCCGAGAACGTGCTCGTGGTCCCCACCACCGCCGTCCGCGGTGCGGCGCAGAGCGGCACCGTCTGGGTGTCGACCCCGGACGGCGCAGCCGAGGAGCGCGCGGTGGCCCTCGGCCTCACCGACGGGACTCAGGTACAGATCACCGACGGGCTCACCGAGGGCGAAGAGGTCCTCGAGTTCGCCCCGGGCGCGATGGCGACGACTCCGGACGGGTGCACCGCGTACCCCGACGGGTCGATGTTCTGCGAATCGGCTCTGCAGCCGTGAGCCTGCTGGAACTGCGCGAGGTCACTCGCACGGTCCTCCCGCCGGACCAGCCGGCGCTGACGATCCTGTCGGGCGTCGACCTCACCATCGAACCGCGCGATCACGTGTCGATCGTCGGCCGTTCGGGCTCGGGGAAGTCCACCCTCCTGAATCTCCTCGGGCTTCTCGACCTGCCCACCAGCGGCGAGATCACGTTCGATGACGCACCCGTCCGCCGCCTGTCGACGGCGCGCCGCGACCGGCTGCGGGGCGCGGCGATCGGGTTCGTCTTCCAGCAGTTCAACCTGCTGCAGGGGCGGACCGCCCTCGAGAACGTCACGATGCCGTTGCTGTACTCCAGCGGCCGAACGTTCTGGCGGCGCACGAAGATCGCCGCCGACATGCTCGACCTCGTCGGTCTCGGACACCGCCTCCACAGCATGCCCGACCGCCTGTCCGGCGGCGAGCAGCAGCGCGTCGCGATCGCGCGGTCGCTCGTGCGCGGGCCCCGGCTGATCCTCGCCGACGAACCCACCGGCGCCCTCGACCTCGACACGGGTCAGAGCGTGATGGAGCTCATCGACGAGGTCGCCGAGCGCACGGGAGCCGCCCAGGTCGTCATCACGCACGACCCGATGATCGCGCGCCGCGCCCGCCGGCATTTCCGCCTCGATCGCGGCATCCTCACCCCTGTCGACGACCCGACGCTCGAACCGCGCACGCGCCGCGAGGTCCGCGAGATGGCACCCGCCGAGGCCGCCGACGTCGAGACCGATGTCGACGCCGTCGTCGGGGAAGCCGGCTGATGCGCGCGGTGTCGAGCCTCGTCGGCTCGCTTCTCGAAGCGTGGCAGGAGGTGCGGGTCCACCGCACCCGCGTGCTGCTGTCGCTCATCGGGGTCGCCGTCGCGGTGTGCTCGCTCACGACCGTCGTCGCCCTCGGCGCGATCGTCCAGCAGGCTAACCAGGAGATGAGCGAACGGCAGAGCGGCCGCCCGGCGAGCCTGAACGTCTCGGCATTCCGAAACGACGGCGAGATCGATCCGACGCGAATGGATGCCGCGTGGAACGACGTCGTGCAGCGCTACGGGATCTCGTTCGCGACACGCGCGCAGCAGACGTCGCAGATGGTCCCGTTCGTCAGCGGGGTCGCCCAGGTCGCGACACAGGCGGTCGATCAGCCGTACGGCGAAATGCACCGCGTGCGGATGCTCGAGGGCGAGTGGTTCACCCCGACGGATGCCGAGCAGCTGGCGCCGCGACTCATCGTCAACGAGGTGTTCTGGGACCGGATGGGCCGCCCCGATCTGTCCACCCACCCCGTCGTGGCGCTCGGCGGTCAGGCGGTGCCCGGCGCGGCATCCGGGATCCCGCCGGGAGGGACGACCGCGGTCGTCGTGGGGGTCACGCCCTCGTCGACCTGGGACACCGAACCCTCGATGTTCATGCTCGCGGACCAGGCGGAGGCGGTGCAGGCGGCCGCGATCGGGCGCAGCGGGGCCGACGCGGCTGCGAGCTCACCGTACGGCGGGGCGCCGCAGTCGCAGTACGAGATGTGGGTGCCGCCCGAGCTGGCCGACCAGCTCGCGACGCTCGTCACGCGCGACCTCACGGCGGCCCTCGGCGACGGCACTCAGGTGAATGTGAGCCGTCAGGACTGGGCCACCTACGGCGACGACCCGTTCCTGGTGACCAAGATGGTCGTGATCGGCATCGCCGTGCTCGTCCTGCTCCTCGGCGCCCTCGGGCTGGTGAACATCGCGCTCGTGACGGTCAAGCAGCGCGTGCGCGAAATCGGTATCCGACGCAGTTTCGGCGCCACCGCGGGGCGGGTGTTCTTCGCGGTGATGATGGAGAGCGTCGTCGCCACGGTCGTGGCCGGAGCCGCGGGGGTGATGGCATCCATCCTCATCGTGCAATCGCCATGGCTGCGTGACCTCATCGGGCAGGGCATGGTGAGCGACTTCCCGCCCTTCCCCGTGGATGCCGCGATCACCGGACTGGCGGCGGCGACCGCCGTCGGAGCGCTCGCGGGTCTGCTGCCCGCGCTCGTCGCGGTGCGGGTGAAGGTCATCGACGCGATCCGGTACTGAACTCCCACCGGCTGGCGCGACGCTCGTTGCGCCTGGGCGACCCCCAAAAATCATCCGCCCAGGCGCAACGGGCCTGAGCACACGGTACTGAGACGCGAGTCCGATGTCCAGTTTTGGAATGCCAAGTTCCAAGTATCGAGATTGTGATGTTGAATATCGGAATGAGTTCTTCAGGGTGGGGCGCCCCCGGGCGCAGCAGCAGACAGTCGGCGGACGAGACGCGACAAGCGGCTCTGACGACCGCGCTGTCCATGCTGACGCAGTCGGGACTGACCGTCAGCCTGGAGCACTTGAGCATCGAGGACCTCATCCGGACGGCGGGTCTCCCCCGCAGCACCTTCTACCGGCTCTGGCCCGCCAAGGAACGGTTCTTCGCCGACCTGCTGGTCGAGTTGGCGACATCGTCGGAGTCGCACGACGCGATGTTCTATCCCGGGACGCAGGTGGCAGCCAACGACGTCATCACTGCCAACCAGCATCTGCTCGTGTCCCACGAGGGGCGCGTGGCGGTCCTGCGCGAGGCCGTCCGGGTCGCCGGTCGCATGAACTTCGAGCACTTCAGCGAGTCGGTGGGCTGGCGCACGCACGTGACGCTCGTCACATCGGCGAGCAGCCTCGCCGACGAGGACACGCGCTCGCGTCTGGTCCAAGCCTTGCAGCAGACCGAGAACATGTTCATCGCGCGCACCGCGGAGTTCTACGGCGCGGCCTTGAGCGGACTCGGATTCTCCTTCCTCCCCGGCGCTTCCGCGGAGCTGCTCGCCGGGCTCGGTGCCGCTGTCGTGGAAGGCCTCGCCCAGCGGCGTCTCGTGAACCCCGATCTGGCCGACACCATCATCACGAAGCCGGGCCTCGACGGAGAACCCGTCGAATGGCACCCCGCCGCGCTCGGCTTCTGGGGCATCCTCGAGGGCCTCGTCGACCTCGAGCCGCACGAGAGCTGAGGCGATCGACGACCGCCCTCACCGCCGGGTGCGCGTGTCACTCCGGACCCTGAGGCGACGGTCGAGGGGCTCGCGAGGTGAACACCGGGGTGAGCGCGCGGGGCCGCGAGCAGCGAGCCCCTAGGTTCGGGCTGTCCACCCGAAGGAGTCCCGTGTCGATCTCGCCCTCCCCCGCAGCCGCAGTCGCACCCGCGTTCCAGAGCCGTCGTCGACCCGAACGACGTCGCGTGCTGCAGCTCATCCTCGGCGTCGTCGTCTACGCGGTCTCGCAGGTGGCGATGACGGCCGGCGCCGTGCTGGTGTTCGGGCTGATGAGCTCGGGCGACGCGAGTGCCACGGTCGGCGAGATCCTCGCCGCCGCCGGTCCCGCGGCACCCACGGGGTTCCTCGTGGGTGCCGCGGTCAGCGTGCTCGGGTTCTTCCTCGTCGTGCGGTTCGTGTCCCGCCGCCGTGTCGCGGAGTTCTCCCTCCCCGGGGCGGGCCGCGAGTTCGGCTGGGGGCTGCTCATCGGTGTCGGCATCGTGGCTGCGGCCGTCGGCATCCTGGCCCTGCTGACGGTCTACCGCGTCGTGAGCGTCCAGGTGGGCCTGGGCATCGTGACGGGCCTGATGTTCGGGATCGGTCCGGCCGTGATGGAGGAGATCTTCTTCCGCGGATTCCTGCTGCGGATCCTGGATGACTGGGTGGGCTCGTGGGGCGCGCTGATCGTCGTGAGCGTCCTGTTCGCGCTCGTGCACGCGCTCAGCTCCCCCGCCGGCCCGATCGCGGCTCTGTTCGTCCTCATCTCGGCGAGCCTCGCGCTCAACATGGCGTGGTTCCTCACGCGGCGCCTGTGGATGCCGATCGCCCTCCACCTCGGCCTCAACGCCGCGCAGGGTGCGCTGTTCGGTCTGCACGTCTCCGGCAACGCCACCGGACAGGGCCTGTTCACCGCCGACCTCGTCGGACCCGATCTGCTCACCGGAGGCGCGGTGGGCGGCGAGGGTTCGCTGCCGTTCCTCCTGGTGGCCCTCGGCGTGGGGATCGTGCTGACGGTGGTCGCGGTGCGGCGCGGTGTGATGCTCCCCCGCGTGCGGCGCTGATCGAGGGATTGCCCCCTACGACGAGGGCCCCGGATGCCGTGGCATCCGGGGCCCCGCGGGGACCAGTCCTCAGTCGGTCGGCGCGCCCTTCGACGCCGCGAGCTCGCGACCGTACGTCACCGCGTCCCCCTCGGCCTTGAGCTTGAGCGCCAGAGCGGTGTCGGCGAACGCGTCGAGCGCCGGGTTGACCCCGACGAGCGTGAACGGACGCTCGACGACACGGAGGTCGAGCCCCCAGACGTCCTCGAGCACGCGGCGCAGCCAGCCGGTCGAGTGGTCCCAGCCCTCCTTGGGCGTCCCGGGTGCGTAGTTGCCGCCGAGCACCGTCACCAGCGTCGCGGGCTTGCCCTGCAGCGCCGTGCCCTGCGGGTCGATGCGGGGGTCGGTGTACGCGAGGTCGAACCAGGTCTTGAAGTGCTGCGAGACGCCGTAGTTGTACAGCGGGACGGCGAACAGCAGCGCCTCGGCGCCGATGAGCTCGTCGGCGAACGTCGTCGCGAGGGCCTGCGCCTCGCGCTGGCCCGCGGTTCGCTCCTCATCCGCGACGAATTTCGCCGTGACGGCGTCGGCCCACGCGGTCGCCGGAACCGGTGCGGTGGCGAGATCGCGCCGCGTCACGCCCGAGTCGGGGTGCGCGTCGACCCATTCCTGCTCGACGAGATCGGCGAGCGACCGGCTCGCGCTCGAGGCGGGGAGGATGCTGGCATCCAGGCGGAACAGGGACATGGGTCTCCAATCAGAAAGTGAGAGCCACTCTGTAAAACAGAGCGACTAGCCAGACTGTAGCACGGGTAGGCTGGAGGGGTGACGGAAAGTCCGGATGCCGAGATCAGCGCCTGCGATGCCGCGGTGACGCTCGCCTTCTCGGTGCTCGGCAAGCGCTGGAACGGCATGATCCTGTCGTCGCTCGGCGCGGGCGCGACGACCTTCGTCGGTCTCCGCCGCGCCGTCTCCGGGATCAGCGACGCCGTGCTCTCCGACCGCCTCGCGGAGCTCGCGGCGACCGGCCTCACCGTCCGCACGGTCGACGCCGGCCCGCCCGTCTCGGTGTCCTACGACCTGACCGACGCGGGGCGTCGCGTGCTGCCCGTGCTGGATCAGCTCGGCGCCTGGGCACGGGAGAACCTGGCGCCGGCAGAGCGCTGACCCTCCCCGGGAACGAGAACGGCGCCCCTCCCGAAGGAGAGGCGCCGCACGTTGTTCGGTGGACCTGAGGGGATTCGAACCCCTGACCTCCTCGATGCGAACGAGGCGCGCTACCAACTGCGCCACAGGCCCGGACAACTCCACAACACTATCACGCACCCCTCGCCCCGACCGACCGGGGCGGTCTCCCGGGCGTGCCGCGCCGAGTGCTTACTGACCCGACGCGCGACGCTGCAGCAGCTGGCGCACGTGGTCTTCGATCTCGGAGTCATCGACGTAGCCCATCGCCGCGTACGGCGATGCGGCGGCGGGGCGGGCGACCTCGATCGGCGTCGGGGCCTGCGCCTCGGCGATCTCGCGGGCGACCTGCTCGCGTGCGGCGGCGCGCAGAGCCTCGCGGGCGAGCTGCTCCTCGACGACCGCCGCAGCGCGCGAGCCGGCCGAGGCGACGAGCGGACGCGGGAGCTCCCGCGGCGTCCACGTCGGGCGGGGCGCTGGGGCGACCGCACCGAAATCCTGCACCTCGACCGCTCCGCGCTCCACCGCGATCGCGACCGGTCGGGCGGACGCCCGAGCCGCGATGCGCGACAACCGCTGCAGCACGACGAGGGCGAGCACGACGGCCACTCCTCCGGCGATGAGCAGCACCGGGGCCGCTCCGAGGTACACCTGGATGCCACCGACCACCGCGGCCGCGAGGCCCAGGCCCGCGAAGGTCGTCGTGGCGAGACGGAAACGACGACGTGCACGGGCGCGGCGGAGTTCGGGACGGGCGACGGCGGCCGCACGTTCGGCGTGTGCGCGTTCCACGGCGGCGGCCTGCTCGGCACGCGTCTTCTCGAGGGCGGCGGCACGCTCGGCCTTCGCGACCTCGACGGCGGCTGCGCGCTCGGCGCGGGCCAACTCGAGAGCGGCCGCGCGCTGCTCCTTCACGAGATCGCGGTCACGGGCCGCTTCCAGGCGGGCGACCGCCAGCCGGGCCTTCGCCTCGGCGAGATCCGTCTGCGCCTTGTGCGCCTGCACCTGACGTGCGATCTTCTGCTGCTGGTGGGCCGTGCGAGCGGTGAGCTCGAGGTGGACCTCACGCGGCGTCTCCGCGGTTTCCGCGAGAACACGCAGCGCCTGGTTCAGACGCACCGCGTTGCGCTCCGCCGACGTGAAACGGTGACGGCTCTGCCACGACGGGAGCAGATACACCAACCACAGCGCGACCGCGACGAAGACGATCACCCCGCCGCCGAGAACCTGTCCACCCATGGCACAACGGTAGGTCACGACGAGGTCACACCTCGGCATCCGTCCGCGTGTCGCGCCCGCGGATCGCTACAGCCGGTCGCCCGGCGGTACCTGGGCCGCACCCGGCGGCACCTGACCCCGCTCCCAGCGGTCGAGGACGCCGTGCGGCACCTCCTCGCGCACGAGGGCGAACGCGTAGTGGTCGCGCCAATCGCCGTCGATGTGGATGTATCGGCGGCGGAGACCTTCGTAGCGGAAACCGAGCTTCTCGACCACGCGCAGGCTCGCGTGGTTCTCGGGCCGGATGCAGATCTCGACGCGGTGGAGGTTCAGCTCGGTGAAGCACACGTCGGTCGCCAACGCAACGCTGACCGTCGTGATGTTGCGACCGGCGAACTCCTCCGCCACCCAGTACCCGATCGTCGCCGAAGCCAGCGATCCGCGGGACACGCCCCACACGTTGAGCTGGCCGGCGACCTCGTCGTCCCACTCCATGACGAAGGGGACGCCGAGGCCGTCGCGGTACTGCTGGAGAAGGCGCCGGATACCCAGGCGCATGTCGAACGAGACGGGCCCGTCGGGGCTCGTCGCCTCCCACGGCCGCAGCCACGAGCGGTTGTCGATCAGCTGCTGCTGGAGGACGCGCGCGTCGCGGTTGCGAATGAGACGGATCGACACCTCGCCGTGCCGTCGTGGGACGGAGAGATCCATGGCATCCCGTCGGGTCAGAGACCCGCCGCGAACTCCTTGAACCACGGACGCAGGGCCGGCCCCAGGTCTTCGCGGTCGGAAGCGAGCTGGACGATGGCCTTGATGTAGTCGACGCGGTCGCCCGTGTCGTAGCGACGCCCACGGAAGACGACGCCGTACACGCCGCCGCCGTCGCCGCCGCCGTTCGCGAGCTCTTCGAGCGCGTCGGTCAGCTGGATCTCGCCACCCTTGCCGGGCTGGGTGTGCTCGAGGATGCCGAACACGTCGGGGCCGAGGACGTAGCGGCCGATGATGGCGAGGTTCGAGGGGGCGTCCTCGGCCTTGGGCTTCTCGACGAGCTGCGTCACCTTGACGACACCGTCGTCTTCGGTGGGCTCGACCGCCGCGACACCGTAGAGGTGGATGTGCTCGGGGTCGACCTCCATGAGGGCGATCACCGTGGCGTTGCGCTTGGTGTACTCGGCGAGCATCTGCTCGAGCAGCGGGTCGCGCTCGTCGATGAGGTCGTCGCCGAGGAGGACGGCGAAGGGGTGGTCGCCGACGTGGCTGCGGGCACGGAGAACGGCGTGACCGAGACCCTTCGGCTCGCCCTGGCGGACCATGTGAACGTCGGCGAGGTCGGACGAGTGCTCGACCTTGGCGAGCTTGTCGTGGTCGCCCTTCTCGCGCAGCTTCGACTCGAGCTCCGGCATCGAGTCGAAGTGATTGGCGATGTTGTTCTTGTTGCGGCCGATGATGATGAGGACGTCATCGATGCCGGCCGCCGTGGCCTCTTCGACCACGTACTGGATGGCGGGCTTGTCGACGACCGGAAGCATCTCCTTCGGCATGGCCTTGGTGGCCGGAAGGAAGCGAGTACCGAGTCCAGCGGCCGGGATCACGGCCTTGAAGGGCTTGTTAGGCATGCGCATACCCTACTGGTGACATGCGACAGCGCTGTTACCGATTGCGCACGCACGTACACTTACTGCATGCCCGACAGCATCGAGCAGGCCAAGCGCGCTCTGCGTGCGGATCTGCGCGAACGACGCCAGACCGTCTCCGCCCACGGGCGCGAGGTCGCCGAGGCCGGCGTCAAAGAGCAACTCGACGCCCTCGTCGAGCACCTGGGCGCGCGCAGCATCTCGTGCTTCCTGTCGACGACGACCGAACCCGGCACGCACGCCTTCGTGGCCGGCGCGGTGGCCCGTGGCATCCGGGTGCTGCTCCCCATCACGCGCGAAGACGGCCTGCTTGACTGGGCGGTGGCCACCCCCGACGCCCAGATCGCCGAGGGGCTGTTCGGACTCCCCGAGCCCGTCGGCGACGTCCTCGGCCCGATCGCCGTCAACGACGTCGACCTCCTCGTCATCCCGGCGGCCGCCGTCGACCGTCGCGGGATGCGTCTCGGCTGGGGCCGCGGTTACTTCGACAAGACCATCGGGTCGATGGAGAAGTGCCCGCCCGTGTACGCCGTGATCTTCGATTCCGAGTTCGTCGACGACGTCCCGCGCGATGTGCACGACCAGCCCGTCTCGGGCATCGTGACCCCCACGCGCACGGTCGCGATCGACCGCTCCGCAGCCTGAACACCCGAAGGAACGCCAATGCCCACCTACGCCTATGCCTGCAAGCAGTGCGGTCACCGCTTCGACGCGGTCCAGTCCTTCTCGGACGCCGCCCTCACCGAATGCCCCGAATGCGGCGGTGAGCTGCGCAAGCAGTACGGCTCGATCGGCGTGACGTTCAACGGCTCGGGCTTCTACCGCACCGACTCCCGCGGGTCGAATGCGTCGTCCTCCGGCGCGGCATCCGGCACCTCGGGGGGATCTTCGACATCATCGACCTCTGAGTCGACGAAGACCGCGTCCACCCCGGCATCCTGACTTCGCCGAATCCTGCGACGCGGCGGAAAGGGAGCCACGTCGTGATCCAGGGATTCAAGGAGTTCATCCTCCGCGGAAACGTCATCGACCTCGCGGTGGCGGTCGTCATCGGAGCCGCGTTCACCGCGGTCGTCAACGCCATCGTCAGTGCGATCATCAACCCGCTGGTCGAGATCTTCTACGTGCCTGACGAGAACGGTCAGCTCGGACCGAGCATCACCGGGCTCTACGGCCAGACGGTCACCTTCCCGCTCGGCACCCTGATCACGGCCGTGATCAGCTTCTTCGCCGTCGCGCTGGTGGTGTACTTCGTCTTCGTCTTCCCGATGAACCGCTGGAAGGCGCGCGCGGCGGCCCGCGTCGGCGTGGTCGAGAACGCCGACGAGCCGAAGCTCCCCACCGAGCAGGAACTGCTCGTGCAGATCCGCGACCTGCTGGAGCGTCAGCCCCGCGCCTGAGTCGGCGCACCCTCACCGAGAAACGCTTCTCGCGGCGGGAAACGGCACGTCACGCCGTTTCCCACCGCGGGAAGCGTTTCTCGCATGCGGGCGGCGAGCGCGGGCGGCGGCGGCGACCGTAGCCGGCACGCCCCGGCGGCGGCGTCCGTAGGCGTGGTCCCCGCCGGCGCCGGTGTCAGTAGTGCGGCGGGACGTCGCGCAGCAGCTGCGCGTCGTTGGGACCGGATGCCGCGGGCGCGGCGGGGCGCTCCCGGGTGGTGTCGTCCCCGGGCACCGGTTCCGGGCTCGTGCCGGGTGCGGGGAGCAGACGTGCGCGCCGCGCACCCCGCACGCGGACGATCGGCTGCCGGATCTCGGCCGAAGCTGGCGCAGCCGTGTCCGGCACGTCGGGATCGGTGGCATCCGGGGTCGGGGCCACCGCACTCACCCGTTCAGGTCGAGGGGTTCGGTGGTCGTGCCAGGGGCGGCGGAGTCGTCCGGGGCGGCGCCGAGGAGCTCTGCGATCCGGGATGCCACACCCGCGGGGTCGCTGTACAGGTCGAACGCGTGGACGCGCACATAGTGCCAGCCCAGGCGACGAAGGATCTGCGGGCGCAGACGCAGGGTCTCGCGCAGCGACTCCCCGATCGTCTCGGGGTCGCTCTCCGCCACCACGGCCTTGCCGCCATAGCGGGCGACCAGGGGCAGCAGGCCGCGGTAGTCGAGGTCGACCTCGATGCCGAGACGTCGCAGCTCGCGGGCGAGCGCACGGGTGAGCGGATCCGCCAGATCCTCCAGACGCGCGTCGCGACCGCGCCCGGCCAGGTTGCCGAGGATCCCCATGAGGGTCGCGGCGCCGTGCTCGAGGCGGCCGTCGTCGAACGCCGACGGACGGATCGACGAGACGATCACCATGGACCGACGGGCACGCGTCATCCCGACGGTGAGGAGCCGCTCGCCGTCCGGGGTCGAGAGGTCGCCGAAGTCGCTCAGCACGCGGCCGTGGCGCGTGAGCCCGAAGCCGAGCGAGAACACGACGCGGTCGCGGCTCTCGGCCACGGACTCCTCGAGCGTCAGCACGGCGAAAGGCTCGGCGGCATCCCGCGAGACGAACGCGGCGACATCGGAACGCCCGGCGAGTGCCGCCTCCACCGCCGCGCGGACACGCTCGGCGTGCCTGCGGCTAGCGGTGACTACCATGAGCGACTCGGAGGCGCGGTTCACCGCGTGCTCGACCACCAGGGTCACCACGCGGGCGACCTCGGCATCCGGGCTCTCCACGGCGCCGCTGACCGGGTCGGGCGCGCCGACGCCGTTCTCGACGTAGTCGACGCTCAGACTGCCGCGACCCAGGAACGAGCCGGCCCACGGCAACGACACGATCTCGCCGCCATAGAACGCGTCGTTGACGAGCTGCGCGAGGTCTTCGCCGCCCGCGCGGTAGCTGCGGGTCAGCGTCTCGACGGGCAGCAGCTCGGCGATCCGCTCGAACACCGACACCCCGTCGAATGGAACGTCGTCGGCCTCGTCGTCCACGGCCGGCGCGAGCGACGCGCTGACCCGGAACGGCGTGGGCTTCTGCACGACGGGGTCGCCGAACAGCACGACCTGGCGGGCCCGGAGGAGCGCCGGCGCCGCCTCCGCGAGACACAGGGCCGCGGCATCCGCGATGATCACCGCGTCGAAAGCGAGATCGATCGGGACGTCGGGAACCTCGTACGGGGATGCCAACCACACCGGCGCGAGCGTGCGGAGCAGCGTGGGCGCGGCATCCGAGATCTCCTGCGCGGTGTGCAGGCCGTCCTTGAGCGAGCTCTTCAGCGCTGCCGCTTCGTCGGGATGATCGACGATGCCGATGCGCCACTGCTTCGCGAGTTCGGCCGCAAGAACCGGACCGGCCGCCGCCGCGTGCGCCTCGTCGACGAGTCGGAAGTCGCGCTCGAGGCGATCGACCACCGTGGTGTTCGCGCCCAGGAGCGCGCGATCCGTGCGCAGGAGGTGTTCGAGCGCCGACTGCCACCACGCGAACTCGAGCTCGTCGCCGACCCGGTCCTCCGGAACGTGGCGCACCGACAGCTCCACGAGGAGCTGCTCGAGTCCGAGCCGGGCGAGTTCACCGCGCAGCTGCGCGCGCTCGACGAGGTTGTCGAAGAACGTCGATTCGGCTGCGAGACCGGCGAGCGTGCGCACGAGGACCTGGACCGGGAGCGTCGCGAGCCGGTCGGAGCCCTGGCGGCCGAGGATCTGGTCGAGCTCGCCCAGCATCGCATCCACCCGCTGCCAGCCGACGTGGACGTCAGCGAGTCCGAGCGGCACCTCGGGTGTGACTCCCGCGTCGACGACGCGCTGCCACTCGGTGCGCTGCTGCTGGATGCGCACGAGCGCCTCGTACATGTCGGGTACGTGGACGCCGGGCCGCACGTACTCCTTCGACAGTCGCTTGAGGCGACGACGGTTGGGGCCACTCATCGCCGAGGAGTCGCGGCGCGGCGAGTGCGCGTCGATGAGCTCCGCGAGCGGACGCTCGAACACGGTCGGGCTGAAGCGATCGAGCGACTCGCGGATCCCCTGCAGCAGCTTGAGGTAGGCGCCGAGCTCGGAGACGGTCTGGAACGGACGCATCCGCGTCTGCGCGATGAGCTCGTACCCACGCTCGAGGAGGCGCGGGACGTCCTGCGCGTGCAGCTTGCCGGCCAGGTCGTGCGCGGCACGGGCGTCTTCGGTCCGCGTGAAGCTCACGCCGTACCAGGGCGAGTCGTCGGGGCCGAAGCGGAACTCGCCCAGCCGCGCCGCGGTGGCCAGGGCCTTCGCGGCCGCGTCGCGCCGACCGGCGAGCCGCTCCAGGGTGGCGAGATCGAATCGCGCCGACGTGGAGGGAGCCGGGGAAAGGGATGCCAACGCGGTCAGGGCCCGGAGCACGTCGAGTGTCGACACGCCCAGCGCCAGGTGCGGCTCGGTGACGGCGGACCGGTAGTCGCGCAGCACCGCGCGCAGGCGCACGAGCGCGTCGTCGATCTCGGAGACCTTGGGCTGCTCGGCCTTCTCGTTGCGACCGATCGCACGGATGAGGTCGCGGCGCACGTGGGTCGGAGACACCGCAAGGCCCGTCAGACCGACACCGGCGAGGCGGTGACGGATGCCGTCGAGCGTGGAGCGGCGCGCACTGACCACCAGCACGCGCTTGCCGGCGTGCACGCACTGGCCGATCGCGTTGATGACCGTCTGGGTGCCGCCCGTACCGGGAAGCGTGTGGACCGCGAGCGAGTGACCGGCGGCGATCCGGGCGAGGACGCGTTCCTGCTCGGCATCCGCGTCGAGAAGAAGGGTGTCGGCCGCGGGGGTGCGCTCGTCGGGGCTCGTGACCACCGGATCGGCGCGACGGACCGTGATCCGGGCACGATCGTCGGGGTGCCCGGCGAGGGCGTTGAGCAGCGGATCGTCGAGGTGCTCCGCGGCGCGCGCCATGCCGGAGCCGACGTCGGCGAACGACGAGATGACCAGGCGCGGGTGCACCACGAACGTCGGGACGTGCGTCGTCAGCCGGCGAAGGTGGTCGATGACCGGCTGCGGCTTGAAGACGCCCTGGTCGTACGCGAGGCCCGCGAGGGCCGTGCTGTCGACCGAGATACCGAGATGCGTGCGGAAGGCGCGCGCCAATTCGGGGTTCATCACGAAGGCGCCGTGCAGCTTGAGCTCGAAGTCGCCGTTGTGGCGGCGGATGGCGAGCGGCCGCAGCAGCACGGGGGCCGACCACTCCACTCCCCCGATCTTCCACGCGGCGAGCCCCACGGCCAGGTGCACCGGCTCGAGACCGCGCGCGGTGCGCAGTTCGACGTTCTTCGCCGTGATGCGCTCGGCGGCGATCCGCGCGGTGCGCAACGCCACCTCGTCGCGGAAGAGGTTGGAGAGCAGAGTGGCGCGACCGGTGATGAACTGCGGCAGGGAGCCGGGGTGCGCCTTGGTGATGTCGATCCCCGCGTCGACCGCGTCGTCGAACCGCAGGAGCGTGGAACGACCGCCGAGGGCGGCCGCTTCCGTGCGGATGCGGTCGCGTTCGGGGTCGGCGACGTGACGAACCACGATGCCGGGCTCCGACAGTCGCAGCTCGCCCGGATCGATCGACGTCGGAACGTCGCCTTCGGCGCCCGTCACGACGCCGTCCTCAGCTCGCCACACACCTGCCAGACTAAGCCGGGCACCCGCAGAAGGCGCGCAGCGGGCCCGAGTTTCGCGGGATTGCGCGACACGCCGCGCGGATCGGCGGTTCCTCCCCCGACGGAGAAATCGGCGGACCGTCCACCGATCTGACTCGGAGCCCGGCGCGGTCTCGGGCGCGTGATGAGGATGAGGGAATGAGCACAGCCACCAGCACCGTCTACGACGGCCCGTTCGCCCCGATCCTGCTGACCTTCGTCGACGACGCGCTCGTCCATCTCGACGTCGCGCACGACGGCGTCGACGTCGCCCGCGCCGAGATCGCGCACCGTCTCGGTGTCGTCCCCGACCCCGATCCCGCCCACGACGCGCTCGCACAGCTGGACGAGTACTTCGACGGGCGACGCCGGACCTTCGAGATCCCGCTCGACTGGCGTCTGGTGGGCGGCTTCACGCGCGCGGCGTTGCAGGCGACCCGACGTATCCCCTACGGCGAGGTCGCCTCGTACGGCGAGGTCGCGATCATGGCGGGCTCACCGGGTGCGGCGCGCGCGGTGGGCACGGCGTGCGCGAACACGCCGTTCTCGATCGTCGTGCCCGTCCATCGCGTCGTGCGTGCGGACGGCTCCATCGGCGAGTACGGCGGTCATCCCGAGGTGAAGCACTTCCTGCTCGACCTCGAGAACGGCGTCGCCGACAGATTGCGCGCCCCGGCGTAGGGAGCGCGAGGGCGCAGGCGGGCGGGGATTCGCACCCCGGCACCGACGTTCGCGCCCCGGCGTAGGGAGCGCGAGGGCGCGGGCGGGCGGGACTCGCGCCTCGGCACCGACGGTCGCGCCCCGGACCGGTGTCGCTTGGACGTCGCCGGCGGTTGCGGCACGGATCGGGTCTCGCTTCGCGGCGCCGACGCGTCCCCGCCACCCCGGCCCGACACATGGCCGGACCCGGGCGGCGGAGAACACCGTCAGTGACTCGACGCCTTCTCGGCACCGAAGCCCGTGAGAGAACGAACGTCCATCTCGGCCGCCTTCCGCGGGTCCTCCTTGCGGGTCGAGGTGATCGAGCCGAGCCATCCGAGCAGGAACCCGAGCGGGATCGACACGATGCCCGGATTGTTCAGCGGCCAGATCGCGACTCCCGCGTTCGCGAAGACACTCGTCGGCGTGCCCCAGAACACCGGCGACAGGAAGATCAGCACCAGCGCCGACCCCAGTCCCCCGTACATGCTCCACACGGCACCGCGGGTGCTGAACCTCCGCCAGAAGAGCGAGTACAGGATCGTGGGCAGGTTCGCCGAGGCGGCGACGGCGAAGGCGAGCGCCACGAGGAACGCGACGTTCTGACCCTGCACGCCGATGCCACCCACGATGGCGAGGATGCCGATGACGACCACGGTCCGACGCGCGACCTTGACCTCGCCGTCCGGGGGGACGTTCCCCTTCTTCACGACGTTCGCGTAGATGTCGTGCGCGAACGACGCGGCCGCGGTGATCGTGAGACCCGCCACCACCGCCAGGATCGTCGCGAACGCCACCGCCGAAATGAACCCGAGCAGGATCGGGCCGCCCAGCGCGAGCGCGAGCAGCGGCGCCGCCGCATTCACGCCGCCGGGAGCCGCCAGGATCGCCTCCGGGCCGACCAGGGCACCGGCGCCGTAGCCGAGCACCAGAGTCAGGAGGTAGAACAGGCCGATCAGCCAGATCGCCCACACGACGGATCGGCGCGCCTCCTTGGCGGTCGGCACCGTGTAGAACCGCATGAGCACGTGCGGGAGACCCGCCGTTCCGAGCACGAGCGCGAGGGCGAGCGAGATGAAGTCCCACGGGTTCGCGCCGTACTGCAGGCCGGGTCCGAGGATCGCCTCTCCCTTCGGCGATGCCGCGACCGCGCTCTCGAGCAGCGTGTTCAGGTTGAACCCGTTGATCGCGAGCACCCAGATCGTCATGACGACGGCGCCGCCGATCAGGAGGAACGCCTTGACGATCTGCACCCAGGTGGTGCCCTTCATGCCGCCGATCAGCACGTAGACGATCATCAGGATGCCGACGACCGCGACGACGATCGACTGCCCCACGCGCTCGGTGATGCCGAGCAGCAGCGAGACGAGGCCGCCCGCCCCCGCCATCTGCGCGAGCAGATAGAAGAAGCACACCGCCAGCGTCGTGATCGCCGCGGCCATCCGGACGGGACGTTCCTTCAGGCGGAACGACAGCACGTCGGCCATCGTGAACTTGCCCGTGTTGCGCATGAGCTCGGCGACGAGCAGAAGCGCCACCAGCCACGCCACCAGGAAGCCCACCGAGTACAGGAACCCGTCGTATCCGTTGATCGCGATGGCCCCGCAGATTCCGAGGAACGACGCCGCCGAGAGGTAGTCGCCGGCGATGGCGAACCCGTTCTGCGGCCCGGTGAACGACCGCCCCGCCGCGTAGTAGTCCGCGGCGGTCTTGCTGTTGCGACTGGCGCGGATGACGATGAATAGTGTCACCGCCACGAACGCCCCGAAGATCGAGATGTTCAGGATCGGGTTGTTCTCGACCGTCTGCACGGCGGCGTGCACGGTACCGAAGACCTCGTTCACGATTCACCCCGCTCGGCGCGCTCGAGCTCTTCGCGTAGTTGCTCTGCCCCCGGGTCGAGGCGGCGGTTCGCGTAGGCGACGTAACCCATGGTGATCGCGAACGTCGTGACGAACTGTCCGAGCCCGAACACCAGACCCACCGTGACGGCGCCGAACACCGGCTGCGCCATGAAGTCCGGCGCGAACGACGACAGCAGCACGTACACGAAGTACCAGACGAGGAACGCCGCGGCCATGGGGAAGACGAAGCTGCGCTGACGCCTCTTCAGTTCCCGGAACGGGGCGGACTCCTCGACCGCGATGTAGTCGACGCCGCGCGGGGCGCCGTCGATCCTTCTATCCGTCATGTGGCCTCCTTGCCTCATGAGACCGGTGCCATGCGGCACCGGACGGGGGGAAAACACCGGGTCGGAGAACCTTCCCGATGGTAGGGTCGACGCTACGAAAGGCGGCGACGCAGCCGTCACCCCCGGAAGTAGGTAGTTCGTGGGAGCACCGGCCGCACTCCGTGACGACGCGACGCTCGTGTCGCACGCGGTGACCGAGCTCGCCCGCCGCACGCACTTCCCCGTCGCCTTCGGCGGTCTCGAGCACGACGGCGCCGTCCACGTCTCCACGATCGTCGGGGCGCGCACGCGCAGCATCGAGGGGCTCGTCGTCCACGCCGAGCGCGGCCTCGGTGGTCGGGCGCTCGTCGAACGGCGCCCACGGCTGGCCCTGGACTACCGCAACGCCCGCACCATCACCCATGACTACGACCGCGCGATCCTCGGCGAGGGCATCGCGACGCTGTTCGCCGTACCCGTGCTGGTCCGCGGCAGCGCCCGGGGCGTCCTGTACTGCGGCTCGTGGGCGCAGGCCCCGCTCGGTGAGCGCGAGGCGCGGCCGGCGTTCGACGTCGCCGGCGAGCTCGGTACGGAACTGCGCGTGCGCGACGAGGTCGACCGACGCCTCGCCGCCGCGACGCCCGGCGACGACGGCCTGAGCGCCGGCGCGCGGGAGGAGATCCGGCAGAGCTACGCCCAGCTCCGCAGCATCGCCGCGACGGTCCACGACGACGGCGTGCGCCGACGGCTGGAGGAACTCGAACAACGCCTCGCCGCACTCTCCGGCGATGTGTCGATCGACCCGGAGGGGGCCGGCATCCACCTCTCCCGCCGCGAGCTCGATGTGCTCTCCTGCGCTGCGGTGGGTGCCACCAACGGTGAGATCGCGGCATCCCTCGCCCTCCGCGAAACCACCGTGAAGTCGTATCTCGCATCCGCGATGTCCAAGCTGGATGCCTCGACCCGGCATGCCGCCGTCGCCCGGGCGCGCCGGGTCGGTCTGCTGCCGTGACGCGCTGAAGAAGCCCCTGGACGGTCCGTGGGTATCCCCTGGGAATGGCGCTGAGAGCTTGAGACGGGCTCGCATTCTCGGCATCGTGGCTGGCCCCTGACGTCGACACAGAAGGAGAGCCACATGCTGACGCTCACCGAAGAGGCCACCACCGCCGTCAAGACCATCGCCGCCCAGTTGCCCGATGCCGCCCAGGGCGGCGTGCGCATCGAGGGTGCCGGATCGCCCGATTCGCAGTTCCGCCTGTCGGTCGTCGACGGCCCCGAGCCCGAAGACGCCGTCGTGGAAAACTCCGGTGCGCGCGTCTTCCTCGACGCCGACGCCGCCCAGGTGCTGGATGACCGCGTGCTCGACGCGCAGGTCGACGGCCAGGGCTCCGTGCAGTTCGCGGTGACCGCCCAGGCCTGACGCCGTTCGACGATGCCCCGGCTGCGCGCCGGGGCATCGTCGTGTCCGGGGGCGGGTGCGTCCCCGCCACGGAGGCCGGGGCGTCCGCGAGGGAGGAGTGATCTGGTGCCCCCGACAGGATTCGAACCTGCGACGCCCGCGTTAGGAGTGCGGCGCTCTATCCCCTGAGCTACGGAGGCGGGACTGGCCTCCAGCCTACTGCGGGCCCGCCGGAGCTCCGGCGCGCAGGCGCTCGGCGAGCGCCTCGTCCCACTCCCCCGGCTCCGACAGCACTGCTTCGCGCACGTCCACGCCGTCGAGACCCACTGTCGCGACGCAGAGGAGAAGCGACTCGAGGACGACGTCGTCATGCGCGTCCCGCCGCAGCACCGACGCCGACGGGTCAGCCGTGGAAGCGGCGACCACGTCGAGCCACGGTCCCCACCATTCGTCGCCGGGCGCGATTCCCGCCCGGCGGAAGTCGTCGAGCCAGCGGCCGATCCGCGGCGTCGCCCGATCGTCGGGCGCGTGATGGGCGATCATGTGCGTGCCGGGGGCGAGCCGGGTGCGCCGGGCCGCGAGACCGTCCCATTCCACGACGGTGGCGCCGTCGGCATCCACCTCCACCAGGTTGAACCCGCGTGTGGGCGGATCCTGCGGGAGCATCCCCGCCACGGACTGCAGCGGGATGCCGCCCCGACTGACCACCTCCGCGTCGGAGCGTTGCGATATATCTTCGCGGTTCAGCAGCACCGCCAGGCGCCGGGCGGCCGGATCGATCGCGAGCCACGCCCCGCCGGCGCGGTCGTCGCGGACGCCGCGCACCCCGGGCTGTTCGGGCCACCAGGGTCCGAGACCCCGCCACGGACGATGCCGGTCCTCGTCACGGACGGCCAGGATCCGGACGGGCCGGCCGCTCTCGCTCGGGACGTCGACGACCACGGTGCACATTGCGTCCACGCTACCCGCGCGGGAACGCGTGCCGGGCGGTGCGGCGACCGTCACGGGGCGCCGCGGATCGGCATCCACCTGGAAGACTGGGCCCATGTTCGTCGTCGTGGGAGTGACCGGGGGCATCGCCGCCTACAAGACCGTCGGGCTGGTCCGACTGCTGGTGAAGGCGGGGCACGACGTACACGTCGTCCCCACCGACGACGCCCTGCGTTTCGTCGGTCTGCCGACGTGGGAGGCGATCAGCCGCAACCCGGTCATGACATCGGTGCACGACGACGTCGCCCGCGTCCGCCACGTCGCCCTCGGCCAGGCGGCCGACCTCGTGATCGTCGCGCCCGCCACGGCGAACACGCTCGCGTCGATGACCGCGGGCCTCGCGTCCGACCTCCTCGGGACCACGCTCCTCGCGACGACCGCACCGGTCGTGGTCGCCCCGGCGATGCACACCGAGATGTGGCGCCACCCCGCGACCGCGCACAACATGGACGTCCTCCGCGCCCGCGGCGTGCACGTCGTCGGACCGGCGGACGGCGCGCTCACCGGCGGTGACAGCGGCCCCGGACGCATGTCGGAGCCCGAGGAGATCGTCGCCGCCGGGCTCGCCCTCGTGGAACGCCCGCGCGACCTCGCCGGCCTCTCGGTGCTCGTCAGCGCGGGAGGCACCCGCGAACCGATCGACCCGGTGCGGTACCTCGGCAACCGGTCGAGCGGGCGCCAGGGTGTCGCGATCGCGCGCGCCGCCGCGGCTCGCGGTGCGACCGTGACGCTCGTCGCCGCGCACCTCGACGGCGACGTCCGCCCCGATCCGCGCGTCGAGGTGATCTCCGTGGGCACCGCCGACGAGCTCGGACGGGCGATGGATGCCACGGCCCCCGACGCCGACGTCATCGTCATGGCCGCGGCGGTCGCCGACTACTCCGTCGCCGCGGTGTCGGAGCACAAGCTCCGCAAGCAGGAGTCCCCCGGCACACTCACGCTCGACCTGGTCGAGAACCGCGACGTCGTGGCGGGGCTCGTGGCCACACGCCGACCCGGCCAGACGATCGTGGCGTTCGCCGCCGAGACCGTCGACAGCGAGCAGGAGCTCCTCGAGCGCGCCCGCGCCAAAGCTGCACGCAAGGGCGTCGACCTCCTCGCCGCGAACGCCGTGGGGTGGACGCAGGGCTTCGAGTCCGCCGACAACGCCCTCACGATCGTGGGGCGCGACGGTGACGTCGTGTCGGTGGCATCCGGGACGAAGGACGACACCGCTCACGCGCTCCTCGACGCCGTTCTGACGGCGCGGACGCGCTGATCCGGAGCGGTGTCCTCAGTACCCTCCGGTGGAGTACTGCAGCTGCTCGAGGATCGGGACGATCGCGCTGAACAGCGCCACGATCCAGATCGATACGGCGATGATCGTCACCAGCGTCACCGCGATCCACCCCCAGACCGGAGCGAGACCCTTGCCGGTCTGGCGCCGCAGGATGACCGCGCGTCCGATGACGTACACACCGACGCTGGAGATGACGAGGACGGTGAAACTCCACGCCCAGTGGAAGGGCTTCTGGATGCCGCGGGCGCGCAGCTGACGCCAGTCCAGGAACGCGAACAGCACCGTCAGGGCGACGATGATGAGGCTGAAGATGGACGTGCCGGCCGTCACCGCCAGGGACGACGACGCCAGGTAGGGGGCCTGCTCGGGGTAGGCCGAGGCGTAGACGGACTCCTGGACGTAGGTCTGCCAGTCGAAGAGGAACAGCGTCGACACGGACAGCAGCGGAAGCGCGACGGCGAGCCAGATCCAGACCGTGTTCGTCGAGACGTCGGCGCGAGCGGGCGCGGCAGCCGCGGGAGCCGCGGGAGCCGTCGGGTAGCCGGGAGCCGTCGGGTAGCCGGGAGCGACCGGGGCGCCGGGCCCCGTCGGTGTTGCCGCGCCGGGCTGAGCCGGGGCGCCGGGGTAGGCCGGGGCACCGGGATAGGCGGGGGCACCGGGGTAGGCGGGCACTGCGGCGCCTGCGGAGACGGGGGGCGTCGGCGGGACGGGCTGGGCCACCGGCGGGGTGTCCGCGGCCTGCGCCTCGGGCGCGGCCTCGGGCGCAACGGGGGCATCGGCCGCGGGTGCGTCGACCGCGGGGGCGGCGACCGGCGCGGCGGTCTCGGGGGCATCGGCCGGCGCGGCGGGCGCGGACTCCGGTGCGTCCGGAGCCGCGGGAGCCTCGGCGGAGGGCCGCACGTCGTCGGTCCACGCCGTGCCGTTCCACCGGCGCAGTCCGCCGCTTCCCGCGGGGTCGGGGTACCAGCCGTCGGGCGGAGTGGGCGTGTCGGTCATGTCGTTCCCCCTGTGATGCGTCGGCATGGCGTGAATCCCCCGAGTCTAGTGAAGGCCTCCGTCCTCACCGGAAGTCCCGGGAGGCGTGCGACACACCCACGCGGAGATCCGTGAATCCGTCGGCGACCACGTTCGTGACCCCCTCGACCGATCTCTCGAGCATGCCCCGCACGATGAGCGCGGGCGATTCCCGCACGATCCGTCGATACCGGTTCCACACCCCCACCGAGCACACGATGTTCATGAGGCCGTGCTCGTCCTCGAGGTTGAGGAACGTGATCCCGGATGCCGTCGCCGGCCGTTGCCGATGCGTGACGAGTCCCGCCACCTCGACCCGGCGGTCGGTCTCGGCCGACCGCAGTTCGCGCGAGGTGAGCACACCGCGGGCGTCGAGGGCGGAACGGAAATGCGTGAGCGGATGGTCGTCGGTGGAGAGCCCCGTGGCCCACAGGTCGGCGGCGAGCACCTCGTAGCTCGACGGATCGGTGAACAACGGCGGCTGCACGAACGCCACCGAGTCCGGTAGGAACTCGGGCCGGTCCTGCGCCGCCGACCCCGACAGCCAGATCGCCTCGCGTCGCGAGTGCCCGAGGCATTCGAACGCCCCGGCGGTGGCGAGTGCCTCGAGCTGGGCGGTGACGAGGCCCGTCCGGCGCACCAGATCGCGCAGGTCGCGGTACGCACCGCCGCTCTCGCGTTCGGCGACGATGCGTTCGGCGACCTTCACCCCGATGCCGGTGACACCGGCGAGCCCCATCCGCACCGCGAACGCCCCGTCCCGCCGGTGCGCCTCGGTCTCGTCGGGGGCCGAGCGGTCGAAATCCCCCGTCGGGGGCTGGTCGGCGCACGCGCACGCGTCGAGTCCGGTCGCGGGGCGGCGGCGATCGGCATCCGGCCCTCCGGTCTCGTCGTCGAGCGGCTCGAGGCCGGCTTCGACCCCCGACCGCAGCAGGTCGGGGCGACGCACCCGCACCCCGTGGCGGCGGGCGTCGGCGGTCAGCGTCGCGGGCGAGTAGAACCCCATCGGCTGCGCGCGCAGCAGCCCCGCGAGGAACGCCGCCGGATAGTGCAGCTTGATCCACGAGCTGGCGTAGACCAGCAGGGCGAACGAGAGCGAGTGCGACTCGGCGAACCCGAAGTTCGCGAACGCCTGGATCTTCGCGTACAGCTCGTCGGCGACCGCGCCGACGAGGTTGTTCTCGGCCATGCCGGCGTAGAGCTTCTCGCGCAGCGAATCGATGCGCTCGAGCCCGCGTTTCGACCCCATCGCACGCCGCAGCAGGTCGGCATCCTCGGCGGAGCAGTTGCCCACCGCGACGGCCATCTGCATGAGCTGTTCCTGGAACACCGGGACGCCCATCGTCCGTTCGAGCACCGGACGCAGCCTCTCGTGCACGTAGGTGATCGGCTCCTGCCCGAGCTTGCGGCGCACGAAGGGGTGCACGGCACCGCCCTGGATGGGCCCCGGGCGGATCAGGGCGATCTGCACCACGAGGTCGTAGAAGCGCCGGGGCTGCAGACGCGGCAACAGCCCCATCTGCGCGCGGGACTCCACCTGGAACACCCCGATCGAGTCGGCGCGGCACAGCATGTCGTAGACCGCTTTCTCCTCCTTCGGCAGCGTCGACAGCTCCCAGTGCTCGCCCGTGGCATCCCGGATCAGGTCGAAGCAGTACTGCAGCGCCGCGAGCATGCCGAGCCCCAGCAGGTCGAACTTCACCAGCCCCATCCAGGCGGCGTCGTCCTTGTCCCACTGGATCACGGTGCGGTTGTCCATGCGGGCGTGCTCGATCGGCACGACCTCGCCGACGGGCCGGTCGGTGAGCACCATGCCGCCGGAATGGATGCCGAGATGCCGCGGCGCCTTCAGCAGCTCGGCCGCGAACTCGATGACCTCGTCGGGGATGTCGTGATCGGCGCCGGTCTCGAGCGTCGCCCCCCACCGTTCGACCTGTTTCGACCAGGCGTCCTGCTGGCCCGGGGAATGCCCCAGGGCGCGGGCCATGTCGCGCACGGCGTTCTTGGGTCGGTATTGGATGACGTTGGCGACCTGCGCCGCGCGGTCGCGGCCGTAGGTCTCGTACACCCACTGGATGATCTCTTCGCGACGATCGGAGTCGAAGTCGACATCGATGTCGGGCTCTTCGTCGCGCAGGCTCGACAGGAAGCGTTCGAACGGCAGGCGGTAGAAGATCGAGTCGACCGCGGTGATGTCGAGCAGGTAGCAGACGGCGCTGTTGGCCGCCGATCCCCGCCCCTGGCACAGGATGCCGCGCCGCCGTGCCTCGGCCACGATCCCGTAGACGATGAGGAAATACCCGGGGAAGTCCTTCATCTCGATGACGGCGAGTTCGCGCTCGATGCGATCGCGATCGTCGGCGGAGAGGTGGGGATACTTCCGCGGTACGGCCTCCCACACCAGGTGCCGCAGCCACGACATCGGCGTGTGCCCCTCGGGGACGGTCTGCTTCGGAAGCGCGGGCTTGGCTCGCCGCAGCGGGAAGGCGAGCTCGTCGGCGAGCGAGACGGTCCGCGCCACCGCTCCCGGGTAGCGCGCGAACCGCGCGGCCATCTCGGCCCCCGAGCGCAGGTGCGCCCCGGCGTGCGCGGGCAGCCACCCGTCGAGTTCGTCGAGACTGCGGTTGGCGCGTACGGCGGCGACCGCCGCGGCCAGCAGCTCCTTCTTCGGTGCGGCGTAGTGGACGTTGTTCGTGGCGAGCACGGGGAGCCCGCGTTCGGCGGCGAGCGCGGCGAGCAGGTCGTTGTGGGCCGAATCCAGCGGAGAGCCGTGGTCCATGAGCTCGACGTGTACGGCGGCGGGTCCGAACAGATCGACCAGACGATCGAGCGCGCGAGCGGCTCCGGCCGGACCCTCGGATGCCAGGGCCCGACGCACCGCCCCCTTCCGGCATCCGGTGAGGATCGCCCACTGCGGATCCGCGGGGCCGCCGGCGCGTTCGGCCAGATCGGCGAGGTCGTAGACCGGTCGCCCCTTCTCGCCGCCGGCGAGCTGGGCGTGCGTGATCGCCGCGGCGAGCCGGTGGTACCCCTCTTCGCCGCGGGCGAGCACGAGCAGATGCGAACCGGTGGGATCGGGTTGACCGTTCTGCGGCCCCGGGAGCCCGAGCGAGAGCTCGGCGCCGAAGACGGTGCGGACGGTGCGCGCCTCGGCTGCCTCGGCGAACCGGACGATGCCGTAGAAACCGTCGTGATCGGTGAGCGCGAGCGCGTGGAGACCGAGCTTCTCGGCCTCTTCGACGAGCTCTTCGGGCGAGGACGCCCCGTCGAGGAAGGAGTACGACGAGTGCGCGTGCAGTTCGGCGTACGGGACGGCGTCGACGGGACGCTCGATGGCGGGGGGAACGTAGGGCCCGCGCTTGTGCGACCACGCGGGGCTGTCGCCGCCGTCGCCGTTCGCCGGTGTCGAGGCCGGTCGCCTCGTGTCACTCAGCGCCCGTTCGAGTTCCGACCACTTCACCGGCGGATTGTGGAAGCCCATCAGCCCTCCCCCGTCCGCCGGGTGCGCGCGACCCGGGGTCGGTCAGTCATAACGCCCCTCCGCTCGCCATTCGCCCTCTTCGACGACGAGCAGCCACGCGCCGCCGTCGGCGTCGACCACCTGGAAGCGGTGGGCGCGGCGCCGGCGCAGCGGATCCCACCCGCGTTCGCTGATCGGCCAGGGCCCCGCCCACTCGCGGATCCGCACCCGGCGCCCGCCGGCGTCGAGGACCGCCGGCGGGGCGCTCAGCGCGTCCCGCTCCCCCACGGTGACCGACGCCCCCGCGATGTCGGTGACCTCGACCAGTCGCGGCTCGGGATACACGGTGGCCGGCAGCGGGTCGGGGAGACTTCCCGGCCAGGGCCGGGCACGGTCTTTCGCCGTGACCGCGCGGTCCCCCCACGGCACCAGCACCTGCCGCTCGGCCAGCCAGCGGCCCCCGCCGATGACGGGGGTGACGACGGCGCGGTGCCCGAGCATGGCCTGCACGCGGGAGAGGGCGTGGTGCACCCGTTCGTCGGGTCCCGCGCCGAAGAGGCCCTTGGCGTGGTGCGCCGCGTCATCGACCGCCTCGGGTTCGATGGACACCCCGGCCACACCGCTGCCGAAGATGCCCCGGCCGTCCTCGGCGAGCTGCCAGCGGACGCGGTCGACCACGGCACCGGCGTCGAACGACCCGGGGTGCAGCCAGACGCGTTCGCTGCGCTCCCCGCGCTCACCCGAGAGCACCACGCGCAGTTCGGTGCACACCAGGTTCTGCTCCCCCAGGCGCGCGATGAACTCCTCCGCGGCGATGCGCATGCCGAAGGCGATCTGGTCGGCGAGTTCGAGCGGCGGCTCGAAGGCGACCTCGCGGTGCAGCTCGGGCGGAGGCGTGCGGGGCTGCACCGGTTGGGAGTCACGCCCGGACGCGAGAGCGTGGAGTCGCGCCCCGCGCTCGGCGAAGCGCTCGCGAACACGCTCGACGGGCATCGCGGCGAACTCGCCCAGGGTGTGCACCCCGAGGCGCGCCAGCAGGCTCGCAAGATCGACGTCGTCGAGAGAGGTCACCGGGAGCGGGGCGAGGAACGCAGCCGCCTGCCCGCCGGGCACCACTCGCACCGGCTCGTCGGCACGGGTGACGCGGGCGGCGTGTTCGGCGGTGAAGACCCCGTCGGCCACACTCGCCCGGGCATCCGCGAACCCCTCGGCCGCCAGGAGCCGGACGAGCATGCGCGCCGCTTCTTCTTCGCCGCCGTAATACCGCGCCGGACCGCGCGCACGAAGGGCGCAGAGTCCGGGACGCACGATCTGCACCCCCGGGGCGTGTTCCTCCACCAACGCCACCACGGGGGCGAACACGCGCGCGTCGCGCACGGGATCGGCCGCGACGACGATGACGGACGGACACAATGCCTGAGCGTCACGGCGCCGCTGGCCCCTGCGCACGCCCTGGGCACGCGCCGCCGCGGAGCAGGCCACGACGGTGTTGTTCTCGAACACCGCGAGGGGTGCGTCGGCCCGCGGAGGTCGAACGGCTTCGCGGCGGTAGGCCAGGACCGGCCAGTCGGGCAACCACAGGACGAGGCTGCGGGTGGGCTCCTGCATCATCCCGCCACCCGCTGCCGGTACTCCGTCCGCTCCCGCGGGAGGAGTCTCTCGGTGGGAGCACCGAGCAGTTCGATCGATCCGTCGGCGGCGGGGAGCAGCATGCGCGCCCGACGTGCCGTGGGGGTGCGCTTGCTGCTGACCGACACCGTCAGCTCGCGGCCAGCGAGATACCCGTGCCCCTGGCCGAGACCCGCCCACCGCGGATCGGCGACGTCGATCACGGCCTCCGCCTGCGGCCACGCCCCCTGCACCAGCAGGACGGTGCCGCGATCGCGGAGCCGCGCCGCGAGTCGGGTGGCCTCGGCCCCTCCGCGGGCGGTGTTCGCTCCGGCCGGGGGGCGTACCGCCACCACCGGCAGGACCTCGGCGATCGTGGCCGTGACCGCCAGCCACCGCGGCCCCGGATCGGGGATGAAGACGAGCCGGTCGAGGTCGAGCCCGTACTTCTCGGCGGCCTCGGCGCCCAGCTCGGGCATGCCGACGACCCCGCACCACGCGCCGTCCTGCGAGGGGCGGGCCATGAGCGCCAGCAGCAGCGACATCGAGCGGGCGATCGCGTACGCCGACCCCGATCGCAGGCCACCGCCGGGAAGCAGCGACGTGAAGGCGGGGTGCGTCGGCAGCACCGGCGCGTCCAGGCGCCGCCCCTGCATCCGCTCGAGACGATCTCGGAGCGCGTGGATGTCGGGAACGGCCTCCGCCTGGTCTCGCACGATCGCCCTCACTCCCACAGGTTAGAACATGTGTTCTACACTCTCAATCCCTGTGGTTCGAAGATACGATCACCCTCCGACATCGCCGCGGGCGGCTCAGATCAGATCGGCGGTCCGCGCGATCCGGGCGAATCCGCCCTGCTGCAGCACCAGCCCGGTCGCGGCCATCAGCTCGGCCGCGGAGCGCGTCACGACCCCGAGCCCCGCGACCTCGGCCGACAGATCGAAGGTGCGGGTGGCATCCAGCGCGACGGTCACGTCGTATCGGAGATTGCCCGCCATCCGCGCCGTCGTCTCCACGCACATGTTCGTCTGGATACCGCAGATGACGATCTCCCGGATGCCGCGCTCCCCCAGCCACGCGTGCAGATCGGGGTCGCCGTAGAACGCGGAGTTGACGTTCTTCGTGAGGAACAGAGCCGGCTCGACAGCCGCGACGACGTCGACCAGGGCGTTCCCCGGCGACGCCGGATGCAGCGGAGATCCCTCCGACCGCGAGTCGTGGCGCACGACGACGACGGGCTCCCCGTCGGCCACCCAGCGCTCCACGAGGGCACCGACGTTGGCCTCGCAGTCCGGATTGGCGGTCGGCCCCCAGAAATCGAGGTCGTCGAAGCCACGCTGCATGTCGATCACGAGGAGAGCACGAGTCATGCCTCCATCACACCACCGACCGGGATGCCGCGCACCGCCTCGGGGCAGAGGTGACGCCTATGCCGCCAGCGCCAGGTACGGCTCCCATCGGGGGTCGGACTTGTCGACTCCGCGCACCGTCCAGGACGACCCGTGAGGGGGCCCCGGAATCAGACGCAGCTCCCACATCATCTCCTGGGGCGTGCGGTCGCCCTTGATGTTGTTGCACCGCAGGCAGCAGGCCACGAGGTTCTCCCACGTGTCCTTCCCCCCGCGCGAGCGGGGAAGCACGTGGTCGATGGTCGACGCGGCCTTCCCGCAGTAGCCGCAGCGGTGCGCATCGCGACGCAGCACCCCCCGCCGGGTCACCGGAACGCGACGGGCGCCCGGAACGCGCACGTAGCGCGTGAGGATGATCACCGCGGGGCGATCGTACGTCCCCGCCGCCGCCCAGACGGGATCACCGTCCACGCGTTCGACGACGGTGGCCTTCTCGTTCATCACGAGCACGAGGGCCCGCTTGAACGACACGACGGCGAGCGGCTCGTAGCCCGCGTTCAGCACCAGTGTGCGCATTCCGTTTCCTCTCGAATGGCCGAGACGGCTTCTCGGATGTTCGACTCTCGACGGTGGAAGAGGCGCAGGGGCATGAAAAAAGGCGCTGTCTATGCAGACAGCGCCTCGAAAGCCGCGGTGAGGCCGCGGCATCCGCTCACACGATGCCGAAGGACGAGCAGCCCGAGCGCATCCATGGTGCGGATGCGAGGCATGGTGTCCATCAGCGTTCCCTTCGGTTCTCCCGACGTCGCGAATAGGCTAACCCACCGCGACACGCCCGGGGTCCGCTCCACGGGGAAACGACAGACGGCGTGTCGGAGAACGATCGTCTCCGGCACGCCGTCTGAGGACTTCGGTGTTCAGCCCGCGTTCTGCTGCAGCCAGGCGTACGGGTCGACCACGGAGCCGTTGATGTGCACCTCGAAGTGGAGGTGGTTGGCCGTCGAGCTGCCCGTCGAGCCGACGAGGCCGATGAGCTGGCCCGCGGCGACGGTCTGGCCCGCCTGGACCTGCCGGCTGCCGTATGTCATGTGCCCGTAGGTCGTGGAGACCTTCTGGCCGTTGATGACGTGCTCGATCACGATGCCGACGCCGTATCCGCCGTAGCTCTCGGACGAGACGCTCACGACGCCCGCGGCGGCGGCGAAGATCGGCTGCCCCTGGGGAGCGAGCAGGTCGACGCCCTGGTGGTATCCGGAATCCCACAGGCCGCGACCGAGGATGTAGTTGGTGATCGGCCACCGGACCTCGCCCGAACCGGGCGCGGTCATGTTGAGGTTGACCGAGGAGACGGCGACGTTCGCACTCGCGGCCAGCTGCCGGGCGCGTTCGGCGGCAGCCGCTGCGGCGGCCTCCTGATCCTTCTTCTTCTGGATCTCTTCGGCCGTGGTGGCGGAGTAGCTGCTGCGGTCCAGCGTCTCGGCGTTCGCGTTCGACGCGACGACGAGCGACTGGTTGTCGGGGGCCGACATCTCCTGCAGCGTCACGGTCTCGGCCGCGGGGAGCGACGCGGCGTACGCGGGGATCGCGACGGTCGCGACGAGACCCGCGACCATCGAGAGGATCACCGCGCTGCGCAGCGGCTTCGCGCCGCGTCGGAACGACGAGGAGCGGGGAGCGGGAGCGGGACGGGCGACGGCCGAGGAGGCCACGGCGGGTGTCCGCTGGGGGCGGCGAGCGGGTCGGGCGACCGCGGCGCGCGCGCTCTTTCGAGTCTGACCCGTCGCCGGGACCTCGGGCAGGTCCGCAACGGGATCGGTGTGTTCAGCCAAATTTCCTCCGGCGCCTCTGCGTGGTACACGCTGGCTCGTCAGCACTCGATTGGGGGCACGATGTGCGGGCTTCACCCTCTGCGGACGACGAGCCGGGGAGGCAAACCGCGAGGGGTCCGACGGCGGGCTTCTCGCCTGTGGACTCTCAGAGGCTACCCGAAGATAACGAAACTGTCACGCCTAGCGACGGGGTGTACAGGCGATGTCCGGGATACGACGATCTCCCGCGTCGACGCGATCAGGCTTCGTCGACGAGGAAGATGTGCGACGCGACCTCGACGGGAAGCTCGAGCCCCTCGTCGACGCCGTCCATCTCGACGAGCACGTACCCCTCGTTGAAGCGGTAGTGGCCACGCGCCCCGGGGAGGACTCCCGCGGCCTTGAGCTGCTGGAGCAGTTCGGGATCGACCTGCGCCGGCTCGGCCAGACGCCGGACCGTACCGGAAATGGGCTCCCCGGCATCCGTCAGCTTCCGCACGAGGCCCACGACGCCTTCTTCGAAGGTCGCCCCGGCCACGTCGCCCAGCTGGTCGAGGCCCGGGATGGGGTTGCCGTACGGGGACTCGGTGGGGTGACCGAGCAGCTCGACGAGCCGACGCTCGACCTGCTCGCTCATGACGTGCTCCCAGCGGCAGGCCTCGTCGTGCACGTAGGCCCAGTCCAGGCCGATGACATCGCTCAGGAGGCGCTCGGCGAGACGGTGCTTGCGCATGACGTCGACGGCCTTCTGCCGCCCGTCGCCCGTGAGCTCGAGCCGGCGGTCTTCGGAAACGACGACCAGGCCGTCGCGCTCCATGCGCCCCACGGTCTGCGAAACCGTCGGACCGGAGTGGCCGAGCCGCTCGGAGATGCGCGCGCGCAGCGGAACGATGTTCTCTTCCTCGAGCTCGAGGATCGTGCGCAGGTACATCTCGGTGGTGTCGATGAGATCGGTCATTCAGGAGTCCTCGGGCCTCGTAGCGGTCCTCCCAGCCTACCGACCCCCTCCGACACACGCGCCGGACGCGACGGACCCCCGCCCTAGAATCGACGCATGCCGCACGTGGACCTTCCCACCGACCTCCTGCCCGCCGACGGCCGCTTCGGATGCGGCCCCTCGAAGGTGCGCGGTGCGCAGCTCGAGGCGCTCGTCACCCGCGGGGCGACGATCCTCGGGACCTCGCACCGCCAGGCACCCGTCAAGAACCTCGTCGGCAGCACGCGCGAACGACTCGCCGAGCTGTTCCGCCTGCCCGAGGGGTACGAGATCATCCTGGGCAACGGCGGGTCGACCGCATTCTGGGATGCCGCCGCCTTCGGACTCATCGAGAACCGCAGCCAAAACCTGGTCTCGGGCGAGTTCGGCGGCAAGTTCGCCGCCGCCGCTGCCGCTCCGTGGCTGCAGGCGCCCGACGTGCGTCGCGCCGAGCCCGGCACCCGGGCCGGCGCGGAAGCCGTCGAGGGCGTCGACGTCTACGCCTGGCCGCACAACGAGACCTCCACCGGCGTCGCCGCTCCCGTGACGCGTGTGCACGGGGATGCCGGAGCCCTCACGGTCATCGACGCCACCAGTGCGGCGGGCGGCATCGACTTCGACGTGACGCAGGCCGACGTCTACTACTTCGCCCCGCAGAAGAACCTCGGTTCGGACGGCGGTCTCTGGTACGCCGCAGTCTCACCGGCGGCGATCGAGCGCATCGAGCGCATCGCAGCATCCGGTCGCTACATCCCGGAGTTCCTGAGCCTGAAGAACGCGGTCGACAACTCGCGACTGCAGCAGACGCTCAATACGCCGGCGCTCGCGACCCTCCTGCTCCTCGACGAGCAGCTCGGCTGGATCCTCGACAACGGCGGTCTGTCGTGGGCCGGCGCCCGCACGCAGGAGTCCTCGTCCGCGCTGTACGCGTGGGCCGAGGCGAGCGAGGTCGCGACCCCGTTCGTCGCCGACCCCGCCGACCGCTCCCCCGTCGTCGTGACCATCGACTTCGACGAGTCGATCGATGCCGCCGCGATCGCGAAGAGCCTGCGCGCCAACGGGATCGTCGACACCGAGCCGTACCGCAAGCTCGGCCGCAACCAGCTGCGCATCGCCACGTTCGTCTCCATCGAGCCCGACGACGTGCGCCGCCTCATCGGCGCGATCGACTACACGATCGAGCACCTGCCCTCGGCCTGAGCCCCTCTCGACCGGAAGCCGTCCCGATCGGCGCGGGGCGGCTTCCGCCGTTTCCGGGAGCAACGAGGCGCGGTCAGAGGCGCGCGCAACAGCACCGAGGCACCCTCGTCGGAGCCCCCGCCATCCGAGGAACCCGTGTGGGACTCCCCGGACGGCCGGTCGACTCAGTAGCTGCGCTCGCGCTCGTCGTCGTCCCCGTCGGGATCGTCGTCATCCTCGGCGTCGTCGTCCTTGGAGTCGTCGTCCCCGTCGGGATCGTCGTAATCCTCGGCGTCGTCGTCTTCGTCGGCGTCGTCCGAAGCGCCGGCCGACTCGTCCAGCTCGTCGATGTCGACGCCGTCGAGGTCTCCCGCGTGCAGGCGCGCCTTCGGCTCGTCGTCATCGTCGTCGGTCTCATCATCGGCGTCGTCATCGTCGTCGAGATCGTCGTCGTCGTCGAGGTCGTCGGCCAGCTCGTCGTCGGACTCGTCACCGGCGGCGGCCGCCGCGGCCTGGGCGGCCTGGTATTCAGCCAGGCGCTGGGCCCACGGCACCCAGTCGGGAGCCAGCAGCGCGCCGTCCCCGGGCAGCAGTTCGGCCTCGAGCACGGTCGGCTCCGAGTCCTCGACCAGCGCGACGGTCACCGTCCAGTACCACCCCGGATACCCGGCGAGACGCGTGTGGAACCGCAGCGAGACGACGTCGTCGGCCTCCACGACGTGACCGGCGGCCGGTCCGACGGTCTCGGCCGGAGTGATCTCGTGGAGCGCGGCCAGCGCCAGGTCGTGCGCGTGGAGGAGCCGTTCGTCGGCGACGGGCTCAGGCTTCGAAGTCATCGGCGACCTTGCGCAGGACCGCGGCGATCTTCTTGGCGTGCGCCCCGCTGGGGTAGCGCCCGCGACGGAGGTCGCCCCCGATGCCGTCGAGGAGCTTCACGAGGTCTTCGACGATGATCGCCATGTCGTCAGCGGGCTTGCGCGACCGCTTCGCCATGCTGACGGGAGCCTCGACCACGCGCACGGAGAGGGCCTGGAGGCCGCGCTTGCCGTCGGCGACGCCGAACTCCAGTCGCGTGCCGGCCTTCGGCCCGGGGGTCCCGGCGGGCAGGGCGGTGGCGTGCAGGAACACGTCCTGGCCGTCATCGGTGGTGATGAAGCCGAAGCCCTTCTCGTCGTCGTAGAACCTGACCTTGCCGGTGGGCATGGACACCTCGCTGGATATGTGCGCGAAGAGCGCGGCGGAACACGGGACCCGATCGGATCCCGGCCCCCCAGCCTACGGCACGGCCGCCAGGCAGTAGGCTGACGACGATGAGCACGCGCACCCCCGACGGCGACGTCCCGATCCGTCGTATCGACCGGATCCTGGCCTTCATGTCCCTCGGTCTCGGGATCCTGTCGATCGTGTGCTTCTTCACCGTCATCCTCGCGCGACCCGCCGGCGTGACGAACTTCGGCGAGGGCATCTGGCCCACCGTCGTGGTCCTGCCCCTGATCGCCCTCCCGATCGCCTTTCTCATGATGATGGCCGTGCTCATCATGAGCTTCGTGCGAAGGGCACGCGCCAACAAGGGACGCTGACGTGGCCGAGACCTCCGACCAACGTGCGCTGGCGGTCTCGCTGAGCGCGTTCGACGAAGAGGTCCTCGCCCGCCTCCTCTCCGATCGCCACGTGTCGACCTCCGCGACGTGGCGCGACATGTTCGACGCCGCCGACGCGCTGCTCGACCCCGCCTCGATCGCCCGCGCGCTGCCGTTGCTCGCGCGCGTGGAAGCCGAAGCGCTCGTCGCCGCGGTGGACGACGGCATCCCGGCAATCGGCCCCGTCGGTCGCGCGCTCCACCATCGCGCCCTCGTCGACGACGACGGCCGCGCCTACGCCGCGGTCGCGACCGCCGTGAAGGACGCGGCTCCCGACGGGTTGCCCGCGGCATCCTCGGATGCCGTCGCCGAGGCCTCGGACGACGCAGCCGCCGCCGAGTCGGCCTTCACCAACGCCGCGGCGCTGGCCGATGTCCTTCTGCTCACGCTGGAGTCCCCCCTCGGACGGATCGGGTCGGGGTCGCTCGGCGCGAGCGAACGCCGGCGGCTCGTCGATGCCGGAGCCGCCCCTTCGGGGGAGGAAGCCGATCTGCTGGTGGGCCTGGCCGCCCGCACGGGGTTGCTGGGCACGAACGGCCGCGCCTGGCTCGTGACCTCGGCAGGGCGCGCGTGGCTGCGTCTGCCCACGCTCGAGCGGTGGGCATCGACCGCCCGCACGTTGCGCGACACGCTGCCCCGGGCCTACCGCGCACCCTCGGGCGGATGGATGCCGCAGCCCACCTGGGCCGGAGCCACCCCTTTCGACCCCGCCGGAACCGAGCGCGCCGCGCGATGGACGCACCGCCTGCGGGCATGGGGTCTCCTCGACGCCCGCGGCGCGGTTCCCCCCTGGGGTCGGGGTCTGGCCGAGGGCGCCGACGTCGACACCTCGGTCCTGCGCGACCTGCTCCCGCCGGAGGTCGACAAGGTCTACCTGCAGAACGACCTGACCGCGATCGCGCCGGGGCCGCTCGCCCCGCACCTCGATGTCCGGCTGCGCGGGATGGCGGCGCGCGAGTCGCGCGCGCAGGCGTCGAGCTACCGATTCAGCGCGGCGACGATCGGCGCGGCCATCACCGCCGGAGAGACGGCCGACAGCCTCCGCGACTTCCTCACCGGGATCTCGCTCACCGGGCTGCCGCAGCCGCTCGCCTACGTCATCGAACGCACCTCCGCGGAGCACGGGAGGGTCCGCGTGAGTGCGGACACGGCATCCGGTCTCACCACTGTCCGCACGGACGACGAGACCCTGTTGCGCGCGATGGAGGTCGACACGTCGCTGCGTTCGGTGGCGCTCAGTCGCTCGGACGACGAGCTCATCACGCACGTCGCGGCCGACGTCGTGTTCTGGGCCCTGAGCGACGCCCGCTATCCGACAGTCGCCGTCGACGCGGACGGGCGCCCACGGGCGGTCGAGCGGGCGAAGCTGGCCGCGGCCGCGACACCCGACGAGCCCTCCGAGCTCTACGGTCCGCTCATCGCGCGCCTGCGGGCCGGCGGCGAGGACTCGGATGCCGCGTGGCTCGAGCGCGAACTCGATCAGGCGGTGCGCGCTCGCGCCGTGATCGACGTCACCGTGCGGCTGCCGGACGGATCCGCGCGCGTGTTCCGACTCGAGGCCACGGGACTCGGCGGCGGGCGCTTGCGCGGGCGGGATCGCGCCGCAGACGTCGAACGCACTCTGCCGCTGTCGCACATCGACTCGATCAGCCCGGCCTCCTGAGCGTCGACCGGCGACCCGCTCCCGACGCACCGGTAGAATCGAACGCTATGGCTGACGGTCCCCTCATCGTCCAGAGCGACCGCACGGTGCTCCTGGAGGTCGCGCACCCCGATGCGGAGACCGCGCGGCACGAGCTCGCGGTCTTCGCAGAACTCGAACGCGCTCCGGAGCACATCCACACGTACCGCATCACGCGGCTCGGGTTGTGGAACGCGCGTGCGGCCGGACACGACGCCGATGCGATGCTGCAGACGCTGGACCGGTGGTCGCGGTTCCCGGTCCCGGCGTCCGTGAGCACCGACATCCGCGAGACGGTGGGCCGGTACGGACGTCTGGTGATCGAGCGCGACGAGGACGGGGCGCTCGTGCTGCGTTCCACCGACCCCGCGGTGCTCAGCGAGGTCTCGCGCAACAAGCGGATCTCTCCGCTGCTCATCGGCCACCCGACTCCCGACAGCTACACGGTCGACGCGTGGGCGCGCGGCCACATCAAGCAGGAGCTGCTGAAGATCGGCTGGCCGGCCGAAGACCTCGCGGGGTACACGCCCGGGACGCCCCACCCGATCGACCTGGCCGAGGACGGCTGGAAGCTGCGTCCGTACCAGCGGCAGGCGGTGGAGTCGTTCTCGGAGGGCGGCTCCGGAGTCGTGGTGCTCCCCTGCGGCGCGGGGAAGACCCTCGTCGGCGCTGGCGCGATGGCCGAGACGCGGACGACGACCCTCATCCTCGTGACCAACACGGTCAGCGCGCGCCAGTGGCGCGACGAGCTCCTCCGGCGCACGAGCCTGACCCCCGAGGAGATCGGCGAGTACTCCGGCCAGTCCAAGGAGATCAAGCCGGTCACGATCGCGACCTACCAGATCCTGACGGCGAAGCGCGGCGGGAAGTACGCCCACCTGGCCCTCCTCGACGCGCTCGACTGGGGGCTCGTCCTCTACGACGAGGTGCACCTCCTTCCCGCGCCGGTGTTCAAGCTCACCGCCGATCTGCAGGCCCGCCGCCGTCTCGGACTCACCGCAACCCTCGTGCGCGAGGACGGACGCGAGGGCGACGTCTTCAGCCTCATCGGCCCCAAGCGGTTCGACGCGCCGTGGAAGGAGATCGAGGCCCAGGGCTTCATCTCCCCCGCGGCCTGCTACGAGGTGCGCATCGACCTGCCCGCCGACGAGCGGCTCGAGTACGCCGCCGCCGCCGACGAGGATCGGTACCGCCTCGCGGCGACCGCACCGGCCAAGATCGACGTCGTCCGGCGCCTCGTCGATCGGCATCCGGGCGAACGCGTCCTCGTGATCGGACAGTACCTCGACCAGATCGACGAGCTCTCGGAAGCGCTCGATGCGCCGAAGATCACGGGCGCCACGCCGGTCTCCGAACGCGAGGAGCTGTTCCAGGCCTTCCGCGAGGGCGAGATCTCGCTGCTCGTGGTGTCGAAGGTCGCGAACTTCTCGGTCGACCTCCCCGAGGCCTCCGTCGCCGTGCAGGTGTCGGGCTCGTTCGGGTCGCGCCAGGAGGAGGCGCAGCGCCTCGGCCGTCTGCTCCGGCCGAAGCAGTCGGGCCACACCGCGAGCTTCTACACGCTCATCGCCCGCGACACCGTCGACCAGGACTTCGCGCAGAACCGTCAGCGTTTCCTCGCCGAGCAGGGCTACGCCTACACGATCCTGGATGCCGAGGGGATCGTCGCCGAGGCCGCCTGAGCACTACCAGGACTCGGCGTTTCTCGCGATATCCAGCGGTTCCTTGGGTGGAGTCACGATAATGGGCGCATGACAGCACCGCGCATCCTCGTCGTCGACGACGAACCCAACATCCGCGACCTGCTCATCACGAGCCTGCGTTTCGCCGGATTCCAGGTCCGCGCCGTCGCCAACGGCGCGCAGACCATCTCCGCGGTACTCGAGGAGGAACCCGACCTCATCGTGCTCGACGTGATGCTGCCCGACATGAACGGGTTCAGCGTCACCAAGCGCCTGCGGGGGGCCGGTTACACCGCCCCCATCCTCTTCCTGACCGCCAAGGACGAGACCGAGGACAAGATCACCGGCTTGAACGCCGGCGGCGACGACTACGTCACCAAGCCGTTCAGCCTGGATGAGATCGTGGCCCGCATCCAGGCGATCCTCCGCCGCACGATGCAGGCGGACGAGGAGTCGGTGATCCGCACGGGTGAGCTGACCATGGATCAGGACACGCACGACGTCAACGTCGGCGACGTCTCGATCGACCTCAGCCCCACCGAGTTCAAGCTCCTCCGCTACCTGATGCTGAACCCGAATCGCGTGCTCTCCAAGGCGCAGATCCTCGACCACGTCTGGGAGTACGACTTCAACGGCGACGCGGGCATCGTCGAGAGCTACATCTCCTACCTGCGCCGCAAGATCGACCCGCACTCCTCCGAGCCGCTCATCCAGACCAAGCGCGGATTCGGCTACATGCTGAAGTCCGGCAAGACCGCCTGAGCGGAGCGCGATCCTGGAGAACTCCGACGATGCACTGACGCACTGGTGGCGCCGGCTGAGCCTTCGCACGAAGGTCACCGGCGTCACGGTGACGCTGCTGGCCGTCGGGCTCGTCGCCGCCGGCATCGGCACGCTCGTGTTCCTGCGTACGACGCTCATCAACAACCTCGACGAACAGCTGGGCCAGCAGGCGGCGGGCAACATCGCCAACAGCATCTTCGTCACCGATGACGTCGAAGGCCAGCTCACCTTCACGCAGGTCGACAACGCCCCGCAGATCGGCTCGATGGTCGTTGTCTACGGTCCCGACGGGCAGCGCGTGGCGTTCTACAACGGCACGGCGATGAAGACCGTGCCGCAGTTGCCCGAGACCTTCTCGGTCGAGCAGACCTACAGCCAGGTCGACCGTCGCATCGACCTCGACGACCCGGTCTCCGGGCAGCACTTCATCGCGCGGGTGGGTCTGCTGCAGGTACCGGGCAACAACAGCTTTTACACCCAGATGGTCATCCAGCCGCTGGCGCCGACCGACCGGATCGTGGCGGCGTACGTCGGCATCTACGGTTTCGTGGCGCTGCTGATCCTGATCGCGAGCGCACTGTTGACGCGTGCCCTGGTGACGCTGACCTTCCGCAGCCTCGGCCAGGTCGAGACGACGGCCATGGACATCGCCGCGGGCGACTTCAGTCAGCGTCTGACGGACATCGTCCCCGACACCGAGGTGGGCCGGCTCAAGGCGGCGATCAACGCGATGCTCGGGCGCATCGACGGCGCCCTGAATCAGCGGGATGCCACGGTCCGGCAGATGCGCCGGTTCATCGGCGACGCGAGCCACGAACTGCGCACTCCGCTCGTGACGATGCGCGGGTACGCCGAGCTGTACCGGATGGGGGCGATCCGATCCGATGAGGACGTGGCCCAGGCCATGGAGCGCATCGAGAAGGAAGCCATCCGCATGGGTGCCCTCGTCGAAGACCTCCTCGCGCTCGCGCGCCTGGACGAGCGACGCGATGTGGCGATCACTACCCTCGATCTGCGTCCCATCGCCCGCGATGCCGCGCTCGACCTGCGCGTGACCTCCCCGCAGCGCGAGGTCACCGTCGACGACACGACCAGCCGCGCCGCCATCGTCCTGCCCGTCATGACGCTCGATCCCGAACTCCCCGCCGAGGACGGCGCGGCGACGCCCGGCCGACGCCGGACGGCGCCCACCACCTCGGCGATGGCGATCGCCGGTGCGACGCTCTCCCGACTCCGGCGTCGACGCGACGCCGGCGACACCGCGGAGACCGAGGCGGCACCGAAGGGCCCGGTCGACGCGACCACGCCGCCGCGGCGGGTGGCGAGCCTGGCGCCGATCGTCCTCGGCGACGAGAACCGCGTCCGCCAGGTCGTCGCCAACCTCCTCGGCAATGCCCGCCGGTTCACTCCGGACGACTCCCCCATCGGCTTGCGCGTGGGGGTGGATGCCGAGACCGACATGGGGTGGATCGAGGTCATCGACCACGGCGAAGGTGTGCCTGAGCAGATCCGCGAGCAGATCTTCCAGCGCTTCTGGCGCGCCGACACCTCACGCACCCGCGAAACCGGCGGCTCCGGACTCGGCCTGTCGATCGTGGCATCCATCGTCGACCTGCTGCACGGGAAGGTCGAGGTGGCCGACACCCCCGGCGGTGGCGCGACCTTCCGGGTGTCGCTCCCGCTCGCAGAGCGTCGGGATGCCAGCGAGCACGCTCTCATCACGACGCAGCCGCTCGAGCGGCTCCCCGAGGCCCTCCGGCCCGAGATCGCCGACGAGTAGCCCCGCCGCGCGCTCCGCCGGGCGGTGACGGCTGCGCGGTGCTGCGCTGGCCCGCGCCGTGCCGGCCCGCGCCGCGCTGCGCTGAGTTCGGGCGAACGCCCGCGCCGGCCCGACCCACGCGTACGTCCGCGCCAAGTCAACATCGACCGAAACCGCCCGCGGCAGAGCCAAGGAGGCGAGGCCTCGTGGCTCGCGCCCCGACGAAAGAGCGCCCCCTCCCGAAGGAGGGGGCGTTCTTTCAGCGCTCAGGCGTGGATCAGAAGTCCATGCCGCCGGTCGGGTCGCCCGCGGGAGCGGCGACCTTCTCGGGCTTGTCGGCGACGACGGCCTCGGTGGTGAGGAAGAGACCGGCGATCGACGCGGCGTTCTGCAGCGCGGAGCGCGTCACCTTGGCGGGGTCGATGATGCCCTGCGCGAACAGGTCACCGTACTCACCGGTCGCGGCGTTGAGGCCGTGGCCCACGGGGAGCTCGGAGACCTTGTTGGCCACGACGCCGGGCTCGAGGCCGGCGTTGAGGGCGATCTGCTTGAGCGGAGCCTCGATGGCGACGCGGACGATGTTCGCACCCGTGGCCTCGTCACCGACGAGCTCGAGGTTCGCCAGAGCCGTCTTGCCGGCCTGGATGAGCGCGACGCCACCACCGGCGACGACACCCTCTTCCACGGCGGCCTTGGCGTTGCGCACGGCGTCCTCGATGCGGTGCTTGCGCTCCTTGAGCTCGACCTCGGTCGCGGCACCGGCCTTGATGACGGCGACGCCACCGGCGAGCTTGGCGAGGCGCTCCTGGAGCTTCTCGCGGTCGTAGTCGCTGTCGGTGTTCTCGATCTCGCGGCGGATCTGGGTCACACGACCCTCGATCAGCGCGGAGTCACCGGCACCCTCGACGATGGTCGTCTCGTCCTTGGTGATGATGACCTTGCGCGCACGGCCGAGCAGGTCGACGGTCGCGTTCTCGAGCTTGAGGCCCACCTCTTCAGTGATGACCTGGCCGCCGGTGAGGATCGCGATGTCCTGCAGCTGCGCCTTGCGACGGTCGCCGAAGCCGGGCGCCTTGACGGCCACCGACTTGAAGATGCCGCGGATCTTGTTGAGCACGAGCGTCGCGAGAGCCTCGCCCTCGACGTCCTCGGCGATGATGAGGAGTTCCTTGCCCTCCTGGATCACCTTGTCGACGATGGGCAGAAGGTCCTTGATGTTCGAGATCTTCTGGTTCGCGATCAGGATGTAGGGGTCTTCGAAGACCGCTTCCTGGCGCTCGGGGTCGGTGACGAAGTAGGGGTTGATGTACCCCTTGTCGAAGCGCATGCCCTCGGTGAGCTCGAGCTCGGTGCCGAAGGTGTTGGACTCCTCGACGGTGACCACACCCTCCTTGCCGACCTTGTCGATCGCCTCGGCGATGAGCTCGCCGATCGCGGGGTCAGCGGCCGAGATGGAGGCGGTCGCGGCGATCTGCTCCTTCGACTCGACCTCCTTGGCCGAAGCGAGGAGCTCGTCGGTCACGGCCTTGACGGCCTTCTCGATGCCCTTCTTGAGCGAGATGGGGTCGGCGCCGGCCGCGACGTTGCGCAGACCCTCGCGCACGAGCGCCTGAGCGAGGACGGTCGCGGTGGTGGTTCCGTCACCGGCGACGTCGTCGGTCTTCTTGGCGACCTCCTTGACCAGCTCGGCGCCGATCTTCTCGTACGGGTCGTCGAGCTCGATCTCCTTGGCGATCGAGACACCGTCGTTCGTGATCGTGGGGGCGCCCCACTTCTTCTCGAGCACGACGTTGCGACCGCGGGGGCCCAGGGTCACCTTGACGGCGTCGGCCAGGGTGTTGAGGCCGCGCTCGAGACCGCGACGGGCCTCTTCGTCGAAAGCGATGATCTTTGCCATAAGTTTGTCGTCCCTCCCGGACGGGTGACTTCCAGTTTTTGGCACTCGACGAAAGCGAGTGCTAATTCATTCTGGCACTCGCCCCTGGTGAGTGCAAGCCACACGACACCCCCGGACACGACGACGCCGCGGCCCCCGTGAACGGGGACCGCGGCGTGCGGGAAAGCGAGAGGCGGTCAGGCGATGAGGCGGACCGACTCGGCCTGCGGGCCCTTCTGACCGGACCCGACGGTGAACTCGACGGCCTGTCCTTCCTCGAGGACTCGGAAGCCGGACATCTCGATGTTCGAGTAGTGGACGAAGACGTCCTGGCCGTCCGTCACGGTGATGAAACCGTAACCCTTCTCGGCGTTGAACCATTTGACGGTGCCCTGGGCCATGCGAACTCTCCTGTTGCTGAACGACGTGGTCATCGTAAGCACGGGGAGCCGCGTGATTCCGGCCCGGGAGGCCATTGTTGACACGGCGGCATCCAACTTTTTACGCCGCGGAAACACCGGACGGCCGCGAGGACTCAGGGGGTGGGCTGGGTCGCCCTGTCGAGACCGATCACCACGACCAGACGCTTCTCGGCGCTTTCGTCGTCGGCGGTGTTCGGGTCGTCGGTGGGTTGGAGGAAGTCGCTCTGCGCGACCTCCGCGCCTCCGATCGCCGCGGCGAGGCCGAGCGCGGCCTGCTCGTCCGCCGGACTCTTGTAGTACACGGTCGTCGTGGCGAAGTCGGTCGTGTCGGAGTCGCCCGTCTGGACGGCGTCGCCCGACCACCCGAGGGCCACGATCTGATCCCGGAGGTTGCCCGCGAGGCCCTCGTCGGCGGTGCCGTTGAGGACGACCACCGAGTAGGAGGTGTCGATGGCCGGCGGAGTGGTCTCGGCCACGGTCGGCGTCGGCTCGGGATCGGAGGACAACGAGATCCGCCCGGATGCCACGAGCACCCCGAAGATCCCGACGACGATGAGGACGATCGTCGCCAGCGCGGCCCAGAGGAAGACAAGCCACCCGCGCGAGCGGGGGCGCTCCGCCCGGTGGGCGCCGACGCGGCCGTCACCGTCCGGAAGGTCGTCGAAGCGATCCCGCGGGAAGGTCGATCTGGGCATTGGACGATGTTACCGGTCGGTTCCCCAGCGTCCGATCAGCGTGACGCCGTGCGCCCGAGGCGCGTCCGGTGCTGCTCGGCGGCCTCGTCCCGGCGGCGGCGGAGGCGCCGCACCAGCATCGGGTCGTGCGCCAGCGCCTCGGGGTCGTCGAGCAGACGCCCGAGCAGCTGGTAGTACCGGGCGGGCGCGAGGTCGAACTCCGCGCGGATCGCCTCCTCCTTCGCGCCGCCGTGGCGACGCCACTCACCTTCGAACGCGAGGAACGCGCGGTCACGGTCGGAGAGAGGCACGACCTCACGCTACTGCGCGCGGAAGGCGGATCCCGGATGCCACGCCACCCAAGCCCCGAGCGGGTCGACGCTGGCGAGGACCTCCCCGTCCAGCGCGAGCGCGAAGCCCCCCGGACGGAGGTGGGGCGTCTCGTTCCACGCATCGTGGAGGCCCGCGGCATCCAGGGTGACCCACCGCCCCGCGGCACGCGCGGCCGCGATGACGTCTCCGCGGTGACGCCGCGGCACGTGCGCGAGGACACCGGGCGTCGTGACGACCAGGGTCGCATCGCGCGGGGCGAGCGCCGCGAGCGCCGGGAGCGCTGCGGCCCCGTCGCCCTCGACGAGGAGGGGCGGATCGCCTGCGGCGATGTCGAGGGCCGCGGTGATCCGTTCGCGGCGGCCCTCCTCCCCCGGCCACACCAGCCCGGTGAGCCAGGCGCGATCGCGCACGTCCCGCGCGTCGAGCGGCTCGAGGTCGATCCCCGCCCGCCACACGACCTCGGGGAGGCGTAGCGGAGGGTCGCCCTCGATCTCGGACTCCAGCACCACCGGGCTCGGTCCGTCCGACGGGTCGAGGCTTTCCACGGCGCCGCCCGAGGCGCGGAAGCGGTACGAGTACCGGTCGGGGTACAGGCACAGTCCCGCGCTGGCGCCGATCTCGATCAGCGCGATCGGCCCCTCGATGATCGACAGCGCCGGCAGCAGCGCGGCGCATCGCAGCGGTTCGTTCGTCTGGAGGGTCCGCCGAGTGCACTCGTCGACGATCGCGTCGGCGTGCGCGACGACCCACGCGGCCCATCGATCCCCCGCCTCCATCGGCGCGCCGAGCAGACGCATGACCGCGAAGACGAGGGGCGGCTGGCGATGCGTGTCCGGAATCCGCGCCAGCACCTCCGCGACATCCGGATCGATCTCCACCCGTCGCGCCCAGTCCTGGTACACGCGGGAGCGGCCGCGCGCTTCGTCGCGGGCGAACCGCCCGTAGCGGTCGACGACGGCGGTCACGGCATCCTGGTCCACCCCGCGATTATCCCGCCACGGGCATCACCGGTCCGGGACACGAGACAATGGAGGGGACGAAGGAGACCACCCATGACCTACGCCGTCGAAAAGTCCGACGACCAGTGGCGGGCCGAGCTGACGCCCGAACAGTACGCGGTCCTGCGCCAGGCCGGCACCGAACGCGCCTGGACGGGCGAGCTGCTCGACGAGAGCCGCGCCGGCCTCTACGCGTGCGCCGCGTGCGGCGCCGAGCTGTTCCAGAGCGGCACGAAATTCGACTCGCACTGCGGGTGGCCGAGCTTCTACGAGTCGGTGCGCCCCGAGGCCGTCGAGCTGATCGAGGACAACAGCCACGGCATGCAGCGCACCGAGGTGCGCTGCGCGAACTGCGGCTCGCACCTAGGCCACGTCTTCCCCGACGGGTTCGGGACGCCCACCGGCGACCGCTACTGCATGAACTCGCTGTCGCTGAACTTCACCCCCGTCGACGAGGCATGAGCGCGCTCGAGGCGATGCGCGACCGCCGGTCGTGGTCGAAGGTCACCGATCTCGCTCCCACCGGACCCGAGCTCGAGGCGTTCGTTGCGGCGGCCGGTCGCGTGGCCGACCACAAGTCGCTGCGGCCGTGGCGGCTCATCGAGATCCGCGGAGCCGACCGCGACGTGCTCGCGCGCGCCCTGAATCGAGCGGACGGCAAGAAGGGCCTGTCCTCGAAGCCGCGTCGCGCACCGCTCATCATCGCCGTGGTGGCCGATCTCAGCTCGAAGAAGATCCCCGCGTGGGAGCAGGAGGCCGTCGCCTCCGGCGTCGCCCACATGCTGAGTCTCGCTCTCGACGAGGCCGGGTTCGGCGTGTTCTGGCGCACCGACGACAACACCCGCAGCAAGGTGCTCGCCAAGGCCCACGGCCTGGCGAAGGGCGAAGTCCTGCTCGGCTGGCTGTACGTCGGTGGCAAGCCGGTGCGTTCCCGGCCGACCCGGCGCAAGACCGTGGATGCCGCGATGCACCTGTCGCGGATGCCGGGAGGCAAGAAGCGTCGAAAGGTCGACGAGGCGCGCCTCTGACCCGTCGTCGTGGCGGCGGCCTCAGCGGGGGCGCCGACGGCGCCACGGCAGCGCCGCCACGACGACACCGACGATCGCCACGGACGCGGCGAGCACGGCGATCGGCGTCGCCGGTGCCGCCGGCGCGGGCCAGACGGCATCCAGGACGACCGAGGTCGTGAGCAGGCCGACGACGGATCCGAGTCCGAGCAACAGGACACCCGTGCGCTGCACGATCACCGACGACAAGAAGATGTAGACCACCCCGACCGTTCCCCCCAGGTACAGCCACGGATCGGCGGGAAGGGCGCGGGGCGCCCCGACGATCGCGATGTGGACGAGCCCCGCGACGATGAGCACCGCCGTTCCGCCGGCGAAGTTCACGACCGTCGCCGCAAGGGGGCTCTGCACGCGCAGGCGCAGACGACCGTTCGTCCCCTGCTGCCACGCGACGCCGGCGCCGGCGACCACCGGAACGATCAGCATCCAGACCGGGATGCCGCCCACCCCGTCGCCCGTCAGCGAGACGCCGACTCCGGCGAGCGCCAACACGGCCCCGACGATCCGGCGGACGGTCACCGGAACCACTCCCGCCGGGCCGTGTCCGATGCGGTCGAGCAGGAGCCCGCCGGTGGTCTGGCCGGCGACGAATCCCACGGTGAACAGGGCGACGCCGATGGTCGCGACCGCGAGGCCCTGGCACGCGACGGTGAACGCCCCCGCCGCCCCGCCCCACAGCATCCAGGTGGGGACCGAGCGTTCGCGGACGCCCGCGACCAGACGCGCCAGCCCCGCGCGCCCCGCGGGGAGTGCCGCAGCGATCAGGAGCACCACGACCAGTCCCGATCCGAACGAGATCCCGCCCGCCAGCACGCCGTCGCCGATCTCGGCGCCGAGCGATCCGTTGACGCGGGCCTGCACGGCCGTAAGAGCGCCGATCAGGACGGCTCCGATGACGGCGATCCCCGGTGATCGTCGTGCCGACATGCATCCTCTTCCCTGGGCACCGCTCGCGTCGCGGGCCGTCGTCGATCGTACGTGCCCGCGCGCCGGTGTGGACCGGACGGCCCGGATGCGCGAGGCTTTCCGCGTGCCTCACCTCACCGCCGGCCCCGATGACGTCGCCGCAATCCTGTCCCAGCTGACCGCTGCGCGCGCGGACCGCGAGTTCCTCGCGAATGTCGAGCTGCACCTCCCCCGGCTGCACGACCTGTTCCGACGCCTATACGGCGACCGCCCCGACGGTCTCGAGCGTCTCGCCTCGGTCATCGACCTCGCCCGCAGGTCCTGGGCAGAGCGCCCCGCGGGACTCAGAGACGTCGATCGCGAGCGGGCGAGCGCCCCGGACTGGTTCGAGAGCGAGCGGATGCTCGGTGGGGTCTGCTACGTCGACCGGTACGCCGGTGGGCTCCGCGGCATCCGTGAGTCCATCCCGTACTTCCGCGAGCTGGGGCTCACCTACCTGCACCTCATGCCGCTGTTCGAAAGCCCCGAGGGCAACAGCGACGGGGGCTACGCGGTGTCGAGCTACCGCCGGGTGAACCCGACCCTCGGCACGATGGAGGAGCTCGCCGAGCTGGCCGCGGAACTGCGCCACGCCGGTATCTCGCTCGTCGTGGACTTCATCTTCAATCACACCAGCGACGAGCACGAGTGGGCGAGGAAGGCCGTGGCCGGGGAGGCGGGCTACGAGGACTTCTACCTCATCTACCCCGACCGCGAGATGCCCGACGCCTATGAACAGACGACGCGCGAGATCTTCCCCGACGACCACGCCGGCTCCTTCGTGCAACTGCCGGACGGCCGGTGGATCTGGGCGACGTTCTACCACTTCCAGTGGGACCTCAACTACGCCAATCCCGCGGTGTTCGAGGCCATGGCCGGCGAGATGCTGTTCCTCGCGAATCAGGGCGTGGAGATCCTGCGGATGGATGCCGTGGCCTTCATCTGGAAACGGCTGGGCACGACGTGCGAGTCGCTGCCCGAGGCGCACCTCCTGCTGCAGGCGTTCAACGCGGTGCTGCGGATGGCCGCACCGAGCCTGCTGTTCAAGTCGGAGGCGATCGTCCACCCCGACGAAGTCGTCTCGTACATCTCCCCCGACGAGTGCCAACTGTCGTATAACCCGCTGCAGATGGCGCTGACCTGGGAGGCTCTCGCCACCCGCGACGGACGCCTCTTGCAGCAGGCCCTCGAACGCCGACACGCCCTGCCCGAGGGCACCGCGTGGGTGAACTACGTGCGCAGCCACGACGACATCGGTTGGACGTTCGCCGACGAGGATGCGGAAGAGTTCGGCATCCAGGGGTATTCGCACCGGCGCTTCCTCAACGACTTCTACGTGGGACGCGTGGAGGGGTCGTTCTCGCGCGGGGTTCCGTTCCAGGAGAACCCGCGCACCGGCGACGCGCGCATCACCGGAACCACTGCGTCTCTCGCGGGGATCGAGGCCGGAGATGCGGGCGGCGAGGACCGGGTGATCCTCGCGCACGCGCTGGCGCTGTCCACCGGGGGCGTTCCGCTGCTCTACCTCGGTGACGAGGTCGCGCAGCTCAACGACTACTCCTATCGCCGCAACCGCGCCGAGGCCGGAGACAGCCGGTGGGTGCACCGCCCGCACCGCCCCGAACAGAACTACGCCGACCGGACGGATGCCACGACCCCCGCCGGCCGCGTGTTCTCGCGGCTCACGCGGCTCATCGACGTGCGCCGGTCGACGCCCGAACTCGCCGGCAACGAGCTCATCGCGTTCGACGCGCACGTCGACTCGGTCGTGGCGTTCCTTCGCCCCGGTGGTGCCGGCACCGCCGTGCTCGTGCTCGCGAACGTCGCCGACCACGCCGTCGAGATCGACGCGCTGACCCTCTCGGGCCTGGAGCCGGATGCCATCGACCTCCTCGCCGACCGGCCCATCCCGCTCGCCGGCGGGCTGACCGTGCCGGCCCACGGGGTGCTGTGGTTGCGGGTGGGGCTGCGCTGACGAGCGATTCCGCGACAGTGGAGCTCGAATTCGCGCCGGAATCTCTCCTAGCCGCGTGATGGAAACCTTCGCGTCATAGACGCTCCCTACACTCCCCTCCCGGGGGATTCATGGAGAAAGCAGCACACCGGTTCCGCGGTGACATTCAAGGCCTGCGCGCGCTCGCGGTGGGCCTCGTCGTGTTGTACCACGGAGGACTGCCGTTCCTCCCGGGCGGATACGTCGGCGTCGACGTCTTCTTCGTGATCTCGGGCTTCCTCATCACGACGCATCTCCTCCAACGGCTCGAGAGGACGGGGCACGTCGGCTTCGCCGACTTCTACGCCCGCCGCGCACGCCGCATCCTCCCGGCATCCCTCCTCGTCGTCGCACTGACGGTCATCGCCGCCCTCATCTGGATGCCGCCGCTGCTGATGAAGGAGGTGTTCTTCGGCGCCGTGGCGACGGCGCTCTACGTGCCCAACATCCTGTTCGGTCTGCAGGGCACGAACTACCTCGCGGAGTCCACGCCGTCGGTGTTCCAGCACTACTGGTCGCTCGGCATCGAGGAGCAGTTCTACCTCCTCTGGCCGCTGCTGCTTCTCCTCGTGGTGCGTTTCCTTCCCGGACGCCGTCGACTCACGATCGTCCTCACCCTGCTGACCGCGGCGTCCTTCGCCGCGGGGCTGTGGTTGACGTTCGAGAATCAGCCGTGGGCGTTCTTCGGTCTGCCCACGCGCGCGTGGGAGCTGGCCGTCGGCGGCATCGTGGCCGTCGTCGCGCTGAACCGCGAGTCGGTCCTCCCCCCGCGGGTGAGCGCGGTCGTCGGCTGGGTGGGCGTGGTCGGCGTCGTGGTCGCGGCCCTCGTGTACAGCGAAACGACGCAGTTCCCCGGTGTCGCCGCCGCCCTTCCCGTGGTCGCGACGGCTGCCGTCATCCTCGCCGGGAGCGGCCCCGCCCCCTACGGCCCGGCGGCGATGCTCTCGCTCCGCCCGCTGCTGTTCATCGGCACGATCTCCTACTCGCTGTACCTCGTCCACTGGCCGCTGCTGGTCATCCCGCAGGCCGCCGTCGGGTTCGAACACCCGCTGCCGCTGTGGATCACGCTCGCGCTGAGTCTGGCCGCGGTGCCGCTCGCCTGGATCCTGTACCGCTGGGTGGAGACCCCCGCGCGCGACGCGCGCTGGCTCACCGCGTTCCGCCCGCGGCGCACGCTCTTCGCCGCTGCCGCCGCCTCCGTGCTCGTTGTGGGGCTGACAACGGGGAGCTACACCCTGTCCGCGGCCAAGCCCCTCCACGAAGCCGCGACCGTCGCGGCATCCGAGCCCTCCGATCCGCCCGCGCTGACGTCGTTCGTCCCGGCGAACCTAGAGCCGAGCCTGCGGGCCGCGTCCGACGATCAACCCCGGATCTACGACGATGGATGCCACCTCGGCTTCGACGCGACGACCCCCAAGGACTGCGTCTACGGCGACCCGGCAGCACCGCGCATCGCCCTGTTCGGCGACTCGCATGCGTCGCAGTGGTTCCCCGCACTGTGGAGCTACGCGGAGGCGAACGGCATGTCGCTCGAGGTGCACTCCAAGAGCTCGTGCCCGTCGGCCGACGCCGAGCTCTTGCGAAACGCCGTGCCCTACACGGCATGCAGCCAATGGCGCGAAGCCGTCCTCGAGCGGCTGGCGGCGACTCCCCCGGCGCTGGTCGTCCTGGCCAACTACGAGAAGGTGTCGTACGCGAGCCCGAGCGGTGACGACGTGGCGGATTGGAAGGCGGCCCTCGACCGGACGCTGTCCCGCATCGACGCCCCGACCGTCGTGATGGCCGACACTCCCGACCTCGGCACGACGCCGTCGGTGTGCCTCTCCGCGCATCTGAACGCCGCCCTCGACTGCGGCCGCGACCGCTCCACCGCCGTCGCGCAGGTGTACCGCGACGCGGAGCGCGCGGCGGCCGACGCCCACGGCGCGGCGTTCATCGACCTCACGGACTACCTCTGCACGACGGACGAATGCGGGCCCATCGTGGGCGACACCCTCGCCTACCGCGACGCCCACCACCTGACGGCGACGTTCAGCGCCCAACTGGCGGGACCGCTGACGAGACAGCTGGCGGATGCCGGCTTCCCCGGCGCCGAGGGCTGAGTCCGGCGCGCGTCAGTGATGCGTGAGGAGCACCTGGTGCGCCTCGCCGCGGCAGAAGCACACCTCGGCTCCGGCGAGCCCGCTCACGGGCTCCTCCATGTAGCCGCATTCGACGACCGTGCGCCGACGGAACAGCGTCCGGACGATCCGCGCGGTCGCGTTTCCGTGGCCGCAGGAACGGCACGTCGCGCGACGCAGCGACGCGTCCTGATCCGTCTTGTGCGCATCTGACATGACCATGTCGACGGCCCCTCTCTCAGCCCTGCTCCTTTGCAAAGGCTGTCCCCCGATTGGAGGACACTAACACCGTTTAGGGGTACGGTGGGCGGCCTTGCGCGAATCGTGTGGGAGCGCGTCCAATGGGTGCCCTGAGGCGGGAAGACGCGGGGTCGAGGTGCCGGCTACAGGACTTGAACCTGCAACCCCCGTTTGTGCCGTTGGCTGTTCATTGTTGTACCCCCCTGTACTCTCCGCGGAAACACGCGGGAGCGGTACAACTAAGTACACGTAAGGACAGCCGCAAAACCGTGAGTAAATCGTGAATGAGGCGCGCCAACCATCACGCCAGGCGACGCCGCTGCTCGGCGTCCCCGGCGTCCCGTAGACGACGCAGACGGCGGACCAACATAGGCCGAGCCGCCTCAGCCTCCGGGGCCTCAATCGCACGATGCAGCACCTGAAAGTACCTAGCCGGCGACACCCCGAACCGAGATCGTATGGCCTCATCCTTCCGCCCCGACCAGCGCGGCCACTCCTCCTCGAAATCGAGCAGGCTCATCACCTCGATAGCTGCCATGCGCACATCCTCCCCCGCACCACCGACACACGTCGTGGCGCAACGACCGCGACAGCCGATATCGTGGCGTGCCATGAGCGCCGACGACCCGAAGCCCGGGAAGCTAGACCACCTCCGCGAAGACATTCGGACTGCGGCATCCGGTCTGCCTGCGAGCGGGTTCGTCCGTCGCGACCTGAACCACCTCGAAACCCACCTCGCCGACGGGGAAACGGTCGACCGTATCGTGTCGGGCACGTACGACAACGCGAACGGCATCCTCGTGCTAACCGACCGTCGACTCCTGTTCCTCAATCACGGGATCCTCTCCCAGCGCAGCGAGGACTTCCCGCTCGAGAAGATCAGCAGCGTCCAGTTCAAGGGCGGGATGATGCTCGGTGAGGTGACGATCTACACGTCGAACCAGCAGGCGACGATCAAGAACGTCGCGAAGCCCCTCGGGAAGACCTTCACGGACGCCGTGCGCTCCCGCGGTTCCGCACCCCGCGCCGCCGCACCCCCGGATCACGCTCAGCAGTTGGCGCAGTTGGCCGAACTCCGAACCGCGGGCGTCCTCACCGAGGACGAATTCGCCGCGAAGAAGGCCGAGATACTCGCGCGCATGTGATCCGTCGCCCGCGGCCACCAACGACGAAACGCCCCGGCGTCCCAACCCCTCGTGAGGGTGGGACGCCGGGGCGTCTGTCACGCAGCCTTCGTGTAGCGGATGCGGAGGGTGAACGATCCGGGCGTGCCGGTGCCGCCAAACCCGCCGTACGTGGATCCCACGGCGACGAGCCCGCGCGCGGCGCCCGTGCGGAGCGCCTCGCGGAGCCCCGCGGGTAGAGCGATCTCGCCCGTGCCGCCCGGCCCGATCGTGCCCGAGGATGCCAGGTCGAACGAACCGTCCGTCGGCTCCCCACCAGGCCGGGAACCGTACGTCGTGCCACGCACCGTCAGCGCCGCCGAGTTGCCGTCATCGGTCTTGCGAGCCGTCAGGATCGCCTCGTCGATCGACAACGCGCCCAGATTCTTGATCTGGTCGCCGTACCCCGCGAACCCCCGGAGCACACCCGAACCGTAAGCGCTGCCCTGATAGATGTCGGACGCGCCGCCGTACCGATCAGCGTTCCAACGGTCCCACGCTCCCGCCGACAGACGGAACGTGCCCGACGACTGCGGGCCGATCGTCGCCGTCGCCGTGACCACCGCGCCCCCAGCTGCGGGCGGCGCTTCCGGCCCGGCCGCCGCCGGCTCCACCGACGGCCCCAACGCGATGACCGGGCGCGCCCAGTCGTCGAGCATCACCCACGCGGTCTCGTCGACCACGTACGAACCGGCCACCGACGGCACGACCACCTCGACGCCGGCAACCTCGACGGTCACCTGCTGATCGCCTACTGCCGTCACCACACCCGCGACGACCGGCACAGCCGGCACCACCGGGCCGACCACGAGCACCGGTCGCGCCGACGTGGGATCCAGCAGCACGCGGGCAGACTCCCGCGACGCGTACCGCCCGGCCACCGCCGGTAGCCACACGTCACCACCGCGGATCTCGATGCGCACCCGCCGCCCCTCGGCGTCCACATCGAGAACAGTCCCCGTCGTGACGAGCGCCGAGTCCTCATCGACACTCGGCCCCTGAGGTGCGCGCCGCGCCAACAGCCCCATGACCCCGAGCGAGCTCGTGTCGATCACGACGTCAGCCCCACATCGATTCGCATATCTCCCCCGTCCGCGGTCAACGGCAGATCCCACGCCGTGACCCACCCCCACAGGGGCGAGTCGTCACCGCGCGAGATCGACACCGGGTCGTCGATCTCGATGCGCGGGTCCGGCGCGATCCGCACCGGCACCGACTGCGCCGGCCGCGCCGCGCTCTCGAGCATCGACCGGGCCGCCGCCTGCGCTTGCACGTGATTCTGCAACAGGCTCGACGACCACTCCTTGACGACGATCCCATACGGACCGTTGACGCTCATCGGCCCGCTGGTCAGCATCGCAATGCCCTGCACGTCCGCCTCGGCCGAGTTGCCGGTCGACGCGACGACGACGTTCGGCACACCGTCGCGGGAGTCCGCGCGCGGCGCGCTGACCAGCGTCCCGCCCTCCCCATCCTTCAACCGCAGGACGGGCGCCGGCACGTCGGGCAGCGGCGCGCGGAACACGTACTGCCCCCACGAATCGACCCGCAGCAGCGCCGGCCACGCGTCCGCGATCTCCCTGAGGTTCTCCATCCGGCTCTTTGACCACGACATCGCCGACGGGCACGCCCGATCGACGAGCGCCGGGTCGAACGACACGCCCACACCAGCCGGTGCGAGCCGTCGCGCCTCGGATGCCAGCGAACCGACCGGCGAGGTGAGTTTCGTCAGCTTGTCGTCGCGCGCTCGAGCGAGCAGCGATTCGCCCTTGACCGTGATCGTTCCAGCGTCGTCGTCGTCCCACCCCTTGATCTGGTAACGACCGATGCGGGTCTCCCACACCTGCCGGGTAGCGACGGACTCGACCACGATCGACACGTCCAGGAACTGCCCGAACCGGGCGAGCGGGTGCCCCGGGTCGACGCCCGGCCGCCAGTCGAACGCGTCACCGCCGGGCGTCGGGGCAGCCCACCGAGGAACGGTGATCGACAGTTCCTCGATCACTTCCTGATCGGCCTTCCCCGTGACCCGGCCCGACCGGACCGGAACCTCAGCTGCGAGCATCTGCCCGCCCAGCCAGGACGTCACCCGGGGCCGCCAGATCGGCGCCCCCGCCAGCACCTCATCCGGCGGCCCTTCACGCATCCGTGCCCCCTCTCAGAGCAGCGCCCAGTCGGTCGCGTCGAACTGATCCCACGTGTCGAACAGCACGTCGAAGTCGCTCCACGTCCGCGACGACATCGCCGCGTCGAAGTCATCCCACGTGAACGCGAGCAGACGCGCCGACGGCTCCGGGTCGGAAAGCTCGCGCACCCCGAGCGAGAACCGCCGCCAGGTGTCGAGCCCCTCCGTGATCAGTTCGTCTTTCCACGACGTCACAATCCCGATCACCACGGCTTCGAGATCACGCATCCCCGGCGTCAGCCGTCGAACAATGACCGGGCTCGCCTTCAGGATCGCCTCGAGCGCCGCGGCATCCGCACCGTGAACGTCGAACGCCCACGCGTACGAGAACGACCCCGCGACGTCCAACCGGGCGGCCGGATCCCGCCGGCCCGCGATCTCGAACACCGACGACCGCGAACCCGCCGAACGCTCCTCCGTCAGCGACGCGATCTCGACGCCGACGACCGAGCGACCATCGAACGTCTGCACCACGGCGACCCCGTCGAAGTCGACCACGATCGGCGCGGCCGTGTAGGTTACCCCGGCGACCAGCACCTCGTACGTGACGGGCACGTTCAGCGGCGCCCGGTTGTCGGTGAGCAGCACCTGCACGCCCGCGGACACCCCACGCCCACCGGACACACCCCACCGGGAACCATCCGCCGTCGTCTTTGTGATCTCGTACGCGACCCCGGCCGCGACCCCGTTCAGCTTCACCTGAACAGGGCGCGGCCGAGACGCCGACAGCAGCACCGCCTCAACAGTCACCACCACGTCACACCCCCAACGCGGTCTTGATCTGCCGCTGCGCGCCCGTCACGATCAGCGGATACACGGTCTCGCCGATCAGCGCGGCCATGAACTCGAGATCCTCCCGGGCGATGCGCAGCGGACCGGACGACCCGCCGCCGGCACCACGCGACGCCTCGATCGCGACACGCTCCATGCGCGACGCGACCTTGTCGACAGGCTCGATGTACTCCCGACCGCCCGGGTTGTCGCCCACGACGGCGAGCATCGGCCCCATAGTCACACCACCGGTCGCGAGGTACGGGATCTGCGGGATGCCCAGACTGAACGTCTGCCCACCCACGATCGGCACCCACGACGGGATCGACACCGAGATCGAGTTGAGCCCCCGGATCGCGGAGTTGACCAGGCCGATGATGCCGTTCACCGGGCCGCGGATCGCGCCGAGCGCCGCCTGAAACCCGGCCGACATGAACCCCGCGATCGCGCCGAAGACGTCGCGCACCGTGTTACCGATCCACGTCACCGCCCCGACGATCGCGCCGATTGTCGGCTGAATGATCGACGAATTCACCCACTGGAACCCCGCGCCGATTGCATTCAGCGCAGGCTGCACGTAGGTCGCCCACAGGAACTGGACCGCGAGCCCGAGAAACTGAAGGGCCGACGAGATCCAGTCGACGACCGGTTTCACCGCGTTCTCGTAGAGCCAGACGAACCCGGACCCGATCCACCCGAGCACCGGGGAGACGACCGTCTCCCACAGCCACGTGATCACCGCCGCCCACAGGCCGATGTACAGCATGATCCCGGTCACGATCGGGAGGATGATCGACTGATAGATCCAGGTGAAGACGGCCCCGATCGCCGTGAACACGGGCGACAGGACGCTCGTCCACAGCCAGTTCCACGCGTCGCCGATCCACTGCGTGACCGAGCCCCAGTTCTGGACGAGCCAGATCCCGGCGGCGACGAGCAGCCCGATCCCGACGATGATCGCGAGGATGATCCACGTCACCGGGGATGCCAGCCACGCGGCGTTCTGCGCCCACTGCATCGCCGTCTGCACCGCCTGCGCCGCGGCGTACACCTTCATCGCCCCGCTGATAGCGATGATCGCCCCCGACGCGATCGCGAGCACGGAGCCGATCGCGGTCACGACCCCGGTGTTCTCCGACGCCCACCCGGCGAAGCCCTTCAGCGCGCCGAGCACCCCGTCGATCACGGGCGCCAGCGACGCCCCGATCTCGACAGCCGTCATCTGAAGCTCACGGCGGATCGACTCCCACGCCGCTGCCGGGTTCCCCGACACGGTCTCGCCCATCCGCTGCGCAGCCCCCGCGACGTCTCCGAACGACCCCTGCATTGCCGACAGCTGCCCGATGAACTTAGGGATCTCCCCCGTGCCCAGATCCTCGAGCGGCGTCCCGAACAGCGCGAGCGCCGCCTGCGACTGAGCCGCCGGATCCGTCATCGACTGAAGCCCGCCGATGATCTGCGCGAACGCCTCCGACGCGGTGTCACCGCCCGCCAGGATCTTGTTCGCCATGTCCTCCTGCGAGAGACCGAGAGCGTCGAACGCGCTCTTGCTCGAGGTGGACATGTCGGTTGCGCGAATCGTGAATTCCTTCAGCGCGTCACCGGTCTTGTCGATCCCGTACATGCCCTTTGCGGACGCGTCCGCGAGCATCGAGAACGCTACGTCGCCCGAAATCCCCAGCTGCTGAAAGAACGGGGCGTACTCGTCGACCGCGTCGAGCAGATCGTCGCGCACCGCCGGGGGCACCTTCTGAAGTGCCACCGTCAGCAGGTCGATACCCTCCTGCGCGGAGGACGCCATGCCGGTTGTGAGCATCTGCCCGACCACCTGCGAGATCCGGTCGGCCTCGATCTCGAACCCGCCCGAGACGGTGAGCACCTGCTGCGTGATCTGCTGAAGCTCATCGACCGACGCCTCGCGCATCCCCTGGATCGACCCGATGACACCCGCCGTGGCGGCCTGCACCTCCTCGAGCGAACCGCCGAAGTTGTTCGCGTACGCGTTGCCCGCGGCCTCTCCCGCGCGGGCCGCCTCGGGCTCGGTGAGCGCGAGCGTCCCGGCCAGCTGGTCGACGCCGGCCTCCGCGTTCGCGAACGCGACCGCCGACCCGGTCGCCGCGGCACCGATCGCGAGCAGCGTTCCGGCGGCCACCTTCGACCCGGCACCCAGCGCGTCGTTCCACGCGTCGAACTTGGATTTCGACTGGTCGACCTTGTCGAGCTCCTTGTCCTCGACGAGCAGACGAATGATCAGATCAGTAGCGTTCGCCACGCGGTCACCTCCTGCTCCTCAGACGCTCGAGCTCGGCCCGTTCGTCTTCCTTCTGCTGCTTCATCGCGTCGCAGCTGAGCGCGAGCGACGGCCACATGTCGTAGGGGATTTCCCACAACTTGTCGGGGGTGAGTCCCGGCCAGAAGTCGTGCCGGCAGATCAGCAGTCGGCGCTTCTCCACCTGGTCCTCTAGCCACGGTTCGGCCTCGTTCAGTGCGTCGAGCTCGGGCGACGACGTCGCCGACGTCCGCCGCCGACGGCCGCGACCGTTCGGGACTACTGAGGGTCCGGGGTCTCCTCACCCTCCGTCTCCGCGTCGCGGTGATCGCCGAGCTCGGCGACGAGGTTCTCGATGTTGTCGAGACGCGCGCACGAGTCGAACGTGACGTCGTGCCCGGCGCGGCGCAGGCTCGCGAAGATCGCGAACGCCGTCTGCATGGACGCGGATTTCATCCGCTCGGCGTACTCCTTGCGGTTCCACCCGGTCTCTTTCTCGACCGCGGCCCCGTCCCACAGGTTCGGCTTCACGACGGGGATCGTGGACCCGTCCGCCAGCTTGATTTTCGCCATGCTTCACACCTCAGTTCTCATCGGCGGCGCGCGTCAGGATGCCCTCGACGCCGCGCAGCAGTTGGTCGCGCCCCGCGATCACGGGGCTGCGGAAGTAGGGTTGCCCCGCCTGGTCGACGTAGCGGCTCCGGTTCCCGAACGCGGGATGCCGGAACCGGCGCTTCTGCCAGAACTTGGCCTTGTTGTAGCCGTCTTCTTTCGGGCCGGTCGTCTTGAACTCGACGCCCTGCCGGGTCTTCCCCGCGACGACGCGGAACCGCAGGCCGGCCTTGATCCCGGCGCGCAGTCCGGTCGACTGCCCCCGCCCGGCGGTGTCGGTCTCGGCATAGACGTTCGTCTTCACCAGGTAGAACTTGCCCTTGCGTTTGGCGTGCACCACCTTGTGACGAAACCCCGTCTTGCGGATCCCGCGCGGGAGCGGCCCGTCCAGCAGCGCCTTCTGCTCCGCGATGACGGGCGCGCCGAGAGCGCGAAGCTCCCGCCGGACCGGCGTGCGCACGGCCGGCGGGAACTCCCGCATCTTGTTGAGCAGGTGACGCAGCGACTCCGGATCAGGGACGGCGCCCGTCACCTGCTCGGTCACAGCGCCGAGTCGAGAGTCCGGTACACGACGTAGATCGGCTGCGCCGACACCCCGTCGTCGAACGCCTCGAAATCGATCGACTGCTTGATCGCGTTCCCACCGTCCGACGCGGGAACCTCACCGTTGAGCCGGATCGCCGGAAGGACGATCTGAAGCGTCGGCTTGTGGGCACCCGACATCGCGACGTTGTGCTCGAACGTGAGCACGACCGCGATCGACTGCTTCCCGAGGTACGCGTCACGGAGCGTGTTGTCGGTGTACTCGGCGGTCATCTTCCCCGAGAGCTCGGGCAGCCCGAGCAGGGGGGCACGAGACCGCAGCCCCTTGCCGCCGAGGTTCCACCCGTCCGAGTCGAGCGACCGCTTCACGGTCAGGCTGAAGTCGGCGACGTTCGCCGCCGCCGTCGCCGTCGTGGTCGCGATCGCCGTCGCCGTCGGCGCGGTCAGCGTCCCGCCGAGCGAGATCGCACCGCCCACGAACGTGAACACCCCGTCATCGGCGGGGTAGCTCGCGGCCGACGCCGGGTACGACGTCAGCAGTTCCCGCGCGGTGAGCGACAGCTTCGCCTCGACGATGCCGCCCTCCTTCGCGGAGAGCTCGATCGAGTCGAACGCGCAGCCGGTGAACGTGTGCGGGTAGGCGTTGACGCCGCCGAGGGTCGGCAGCACCTCCTGCACCGTGAACGTCGGCACCGGATCCGAGGTGCTCAGCGTGTGCACCTGCTGGTACACCGCGGGAGTGGTCGCCGGGACGACCGTGTTCGACACGGCGCCCAGCACGGCGTTCAGCCACAGCCCGAACCCGCGGGTCGGCACATCGAACGCGACGTCCCCCGACCCCTCGAACCGTGCGACGACGTTGCGGTTCAGCCGCTTGACGTTCTTCCCGGGGCGCAGCCCCCTCGAGTCGGTCGTCTTCACGTCGTACTTGATCTTCGCTTCCGACTCGGCGAAGCGCGTCGGCGCGACGGCCGTGCCGTACGTGGTCTCTCGGGTCATGCCGAGAGTGAAGTCGAGTTGCGTCGTCACTTGCCCTTCACCTCCTCGGTCTCGCCGCCGCCGGGCTCGCCGTCGGTCTCGTCGTCGGCCGACGACAGGGCGCCGGCCTGCGCGGCCTGCGCCTCCGCGTTGACCGGCTCGAAGTTCCCCACCTGCGCGGCGAACAGCGGCACCAGATCCTCACGGATCTCGAATTCCTCGCCCGCGGCGATCACGCGCCCCAGCGCCGGCACGTCGAGCGCACCGAGCGGAGACACGTTCTTGAATCGGGGCGCGGCGTTCTTCGTCGCCATAGCTCCCCCCTTCCGTTGTCGTTGGTCAGTTGGGACGCACGCGATGCGCGCACACGAACTCGGCGATGATCTCGACGACGTACCCGCCGGCCTGCCCGTCGACCTCGACGCCCGCATTACTCATCGATCCCGGCAGGCACCACATCACAGCCCCGCCGAGAGTGCGGGTCTGATCGTCCCGCCCGATGTAGGTCTGAATCTCGGTGAGGATCTCGTACGCCTGATCGAACGCGGCCCGCGCGGCATCGTCACCGTTCCCGGCCGCGTACGCGCCGAGGGTGACACCCAGCCGGATCTCCTCGTCGAACTGCTGCCGAGACTTCAGGTTCTTCAGGTCCGGGGTCACGTTGACATCCGTCAACCCGACCCACATCGACGACGTGATCGTTTCGGGTGCCGCGTAGTAGCGGTCGATCTTGTACCTGCGGTGCTCCGTCGCTGCGACGATCGCCGCCCACAGCCCGTCGCGGGCGGCAAGGATCCCCGTCGCCTGACTGATCCCGCTCACGAACCACCACCGAATCCCGGACGCGGCGGATACGGCTCGAGCCAGACCGCCACCTTGGCGAGCAGCCCCACCCCTGCGGGTGCCGACGATGCCGGCTCGCCGCCTCGCGCGCCGCCACCCGCCTTCGTCTGGTTCCACATGTGCTTTCCCTGCTCGCGAGCGCTCAGCGTGAACTCGACGGGCAGGGAACCGTCGGGGAGCTCGTGGCGTGCGGGCTCGACGTGACGGCCGGTGTGCCGGTCGATGATGCTGCACGCGCCTCGCGCGAACAGGTCGAGCTCGGCCTGTTCGTCGGCGATCTGCGTGTCGCCCCACCCCAGCGCCTTCCCGAGTACCGCAGCCGTGATCGGCCAACCCTGCGTCATCGCTGACTCCCCTCTCATGCAGACGGGGAGGTGTATGCGCGGCGGCACACACCTCCCCGTCAGTGATCACTCGGTCGGCGTCGCGTAGCCGTTCGCGATGTACCCCGCGGCCTCGTCGGCGGGGAGCGAGATCACACCGCCGACGGCGGGCCACTTCTCCCCGTCGCGAGTGCCGGTGATCGCGACCAGCATCTGCACCCGAACCTCGCCCTCGGCGGCAGCCTGCTCGGCGGCAGCCTGCTCGGCGGCAGCCTGCTCGGCGGCAGCCTGCTCGGCGGCAGCCTGCTCGGCGGCAGCCTGCTCGGCGGCGTCGGGCGTTGCCGACGCCGCCTTGCCCCGTGCGCCCGACATCAGGACGCGCCGCCGAGGAAGGCCTTCACCGCCGAGGCGTCCTCGAGCAGACCGTCGCCGCGGAGGATGCCGCGGAATGCGACCTGGTTGTTCTCGAAGTAGCGCTCCTCGGACCGGGCGATCTCGATCGCGCCGACCAGGCGAACGATGTACTTGGACACGTCGCCGAACACGATCGACTTCTTGCCGACGCCGTACTCCATGTTCGCGTCCGGGTACATGGCCTTGCCGAGCAGGGTGTCCGGCTGCCCGACCTGGACCGACGGCTGCCACAGGTACTCGCCCGAGCCCGATGCCTTCGCCTTGCGCAGCGAGGGCAGCGCGGCGTCCGCGACGATGAACCCCGAACGGGGCGTCGCGCGGTAGGGCGCGGCCACCGAGTAGAGCAGATCGATCACGTCGTCGAACGTCGCGGCACCGCCGACGCCGGTCGCGCCGGTCTTGCCGGCGGTCGCGGCGGTCACGATGCCCTGCGTCTCCGTGGTGCCCGCACCGATCGCGAGCTTGGCGGCGAACGAGGCGCCGACGTTCTCGGCGATCTTGCGAGCGACGAACGCCTCGATGTCGATCGCGGCGTCCTCGACGAGACGACGGGGGACGACGATCAGCTGCGAGTGCTCGTACGCCTTGATCGACGCCTTGCCGAACGCCGGGTCGGTGCCGCCTCGGGTCGCCGACTCGGCGACGTTGGCGTTCGCCGCGCCGTGGCCGGACACGGTGGGCCACTGAAGTTCCTCGCCGGACTCGGTGACGATGATCGTCGGCCCCGCCTGAAGCACGGACGACATGTCGCGGAGCGGCTCGGCGAGCCGATCGAGGAAGGTCGTGGGGATCGTGTTGCCACCGGCCGTCGCGGTCCCCGAGGCCAGCGCTCGCTGGAACTCCTGCTGCGTGAATCCGACGCTCGCGCGGCGCTGCTGCCCGTCGGTGCTGAGCACCGACCGGAGCTCGTCGGCGAGGGCGCTGCCGCCGCGGCCCTCGGGCTCGGGGCGCGCGGCCGGCGTGGCCGCGAACGCGCGCTCCTGCTCGTACGCGCGCTCCACCTGCTCGATGCGGGCGCTGCGCTGACCGATCTCCGCGTCCACGCGGTCCCACTTCTGCTGCTCCTCGGCGGTCAGCGTCCGGGTCGCGGCGATGTCGCGGAGCGGCACCATCTCGGTCTGGAAGAGGTTCTGTCGCTCCTCGCGCAGCGTGCGCAGGGCGTCCTGAGTTTCGGGCATCTGTGCTCTCTCTTTCTTCAGAGGGTCAGTTCGATTTCCCGGGCGCGGATCAGCGCCCGGTAGTCGGGTGTGTTGTTGGTCGGTGCCGGCTGAGGCGCATCGGCGCCCGCCCGCTCCGCGTCGAGCCGAGCTCGGACCGCGGACAGATCGAAGTTGCGGAGCATTTCCGCGGACGACGCCCAGTAGGCGGGGTCGGCGACGGGCGCGACGTCGATCAGACGCAGGCCCGTGATGCGTCGCACCAGCTGGTCGTTCTCGCCGTAGCTCCACTGCTCCCCGTCGGGCAGCACGCGGAACGCGAACGACGAATACCGGTAGTCGCCGCGCCGCGCGGACACCGCGAGATCACGGCCGTACGTGGTGTTCGGCAGATCGATCTCGTAGTCCACGCCCTCGTCCCCGAGGAACAGGCGCAGCGTGCCGGCGTCGGTGACGCCGAGCAGGTAGTCCGAGTTGTGGTTCGTGCGAGCGATGACTCGCACGTGTTCGGTGAGATCCACCCCGCCGTCCGCGGTCGGCTCGCCCAGCGCGCGCGGGTCGATCTGCTCGGTGAAGTCGCCGTACCACCAGTCGTAGAGCGTCCGCGACGACGAGTTGAACGCGATCGCGCGGCCCGTGAGGATCCCCGGCGAGTCCGACCCCTCGGGCGCCGCGCGGAACGTCACCTCGCTCGCGAACGTGCGCCGCTCCACCGTCGGCGCGCTTGCATGGTCGGTCATACCGCCTCCTTAGTGATTGCCGTCGAGATCGACTCCGCGAGCGATTCACTCTCCGACTTGGTCGTGCTGTACCACTGCTGCCACTCCTCGATCTGCTGATCGGTGAGCGGTGCCCGATCCTCGAGCGCGCGCGCCTCGGCGAGCGTGAGGGTGCCGTTCCGCAGCTGCTCCGTCGTGTTGCGGGTCCGATCGAGCAGGTTCGGGCGGGTGAGTGCGTCCATCGCAAGCTTCACGAACTGCCCGTCGGGCAAGAGCTCGTTGATCGCGCCCTCGTACCGGGTCACGTGCGGCAGCATCTTGCGCACGTTGAACCGCTCGGCATCCGCCTCCCGGTTGCCGTACGTCCGCGAGTTGCCCGCCTCGCCGCCGATATCCTCGGGCGGCACCCGGAAGATCACGCCGATGATCGTCGCGTTCGCCTTGATCGTGGCGAGGAACTGCGCCTCGGCCGGGTCGATTGACAGCTTCTTGTAATCCCAGTCGCCCGGGACGGTGACCAGGCCGCCGTCCTGCACGGACTCGAGGAACAGCCGCTTGGCCTCCCGCGCCGTCTCCTCCGACAGCCGGGCCGTCTTCGACGAGAGCAGCGCCGTCGGCGTCGCCCCCGATTCGAAGTAGCGGCGTCCGAACTCGGCCGCGTAGTGCCCGAGCTCGAAGTCGCGCGCGAACTGCCGGATCGGAGACAGCCCCTTGATCGACCCCGGCTCGATGAACTCGCGCACGTGGATGATCCGGCCACCCTGCGAGTACGGCCGCTCGAGCTCGCCCTGCCCGGCGATCCGGTAGCGAGGACCGTCGCCGGTCTTGATCGGCTCGACGCTGTCGGGATGCAGCCAGCCCACACCGAGGACGCGCGCACCGTTCGACACGACATAGCCATACGCGTTGCCGCGCAGTTGCAGACTCGTCGAATACTGGTAACGCCACTCCACAGGGGACAGCCCGGGGGCCGGGCGCAGCATCCAGTCGGGCGTGGCGACACGGCGACGTGATGTCGGCGTGGACTCGTACACGTGCTGAGGGAGACACGAGAACGTGTCGGCGACCAGCGATACCGCCGCGTACACCGCGGCGAGTTGCAGGGCCTTCGTCCGACCGCCCGAGAACCGCACTGGTCCGCTGCCGTACACGTCCTCCCAGCCGATTTCGCGCTTCTCCGCGCGGACGAACGCGCTCATCGGCGCCCGCCCTTCAGGGGTCGATCACGGCCCGCGAGTGCACGGGCGATGCTCCACGCGATCAGCAGCACGCCGGCCACGATCAGCGCCAGCGGCCACCCCAGCCACAGCCCCACACCCGCGACGATCGCTAGCATGCCGACGATCTCCGTCAGATCAGTAAGGGTCATGCGTCCTCCGTTCATCCGCCCGCGCTCCCTCGGAGCCCCGCGAGCGGGTCGTATGCGAGCTCGGGCAGCAGTTCGGCGAGCATCTGCCGCGCGTAGGTCACCGCCACCAGCGCCGAAACTGGTCGCATCGACCGGCCTCGGATCCACTTCCACCCGGCATCCGTGGCTTTCGTAGACGCCGTCTTCAGCGCCTCCGTCAGTTCCTCTTGCCCCAGGTGCACGACCTCGTGATTCAGGACCGCGTTCAGCAGGCCCGGGCCGGCGATCGCGATGTTCGCCGCGGTCATCACCCGCGCGTCGATACCGGCCTCGAGCAGCGCCGGCAGCAGGAACCCGGCCGCCCGATGTTCGAGGTACACGGGGCCGTCGACCTCGCGCACCAGATCGACGATCCCCGGCGTCCCGTCCTCGCCGAGCGTCGGGTCGCCGTCGATGATCCAGTCGGTGCCGGGCGCGTCGGCGAGCACCTCGATGTGCATCTTCCCGTCGCCGCGGACCCCCGCGACGGCTATCGACGCCCACGCCGACTCGGGGGCGACGTCGATCACGTACACGACTTCGTCGCGCGCGATCTCCGACCCCGGGTCGATGACCCGTTCGTCCTCCCACCGCTCCCGCGGGATCTTCCACGCGACTTCCAGATCGTCTTGCCACCAGTTCAGGAACGGCCGCAGGAACCCGCCCTGCATCGATTCCCGGAACGCGGCGATCTTCGTCTGATTCGTCGTGTAGCCGAGCGCCGGCATGCACGACCACCACGTGAGCGGGTCGTCCGGGTCAGCCTTCGGAGCCGCGGAGTATTCGACGTAGAGCGACCGCATCCGCTGCGCGTTCAGCAGCGACGGATCCGCCCGCAGCAATTCGACGCGGGCTCGCCCCGCCTCGACTTTCTTCCACAGGAACGGCGACTTGACCTTGTTGTAGCCGACAGTCGAGATCCACAGCGATTGCGCGTCATCGACGGCCGTCGTCGCCGGCATCAGCGCCGCCTCGAGCCGGTCGTCCTTCTGCGCGAAAATCTCGTCGCCGATCGTCAGCCCGAGCGTGCCACCGTGACCGGCGTCCTCCGTCGGCGCGTCGATCGCCCATTTCGAGCCGTTGCGGAACCGCATCGACTCCGAACCATTCGACAGGTGCAACGTGTTGCCCCGCCGGTTCGGCCGCAGCTGCGACTTGAACACCGACCCCGCAATGCGGTGATGGTGCTCCTCCTCGAGTTTCTCGAGCGCCTTGTCCCGCGTCTGCGCGATGTACAGCAGGTACTGCCGCTCGGGCCACATCAGCATCCGGTGAATCCCCCACGGGATCACCAGCGACGACTTCCCCGACTGACGGGGAACGATAATGACGATCTCCGAGTACCACAGCAGCCCCGTCGCCGGGTCAATCTCGAACGCCGTCTCGAGGATCTCCCGCTGCCACGGCATCGGCTCCCACCCGAGCAACCGCATGCACCCGATCACCTCAGACGCGATCGTGGCCCGCGCCGGGTTACGAGGAGTGGCCCACCTCGGGACCGTCTCCGTCATCCCGGCCGGCATTCCGGATCGCTTCCACGATGTCGGCACTCGAACCCCCCTCGTCACCCGTGAGATCGGCGAGCACCTTGCGCAGCGCCTCCACGGTCGACGCGAAGTAGCGGGCATTCTTCGGATCGTCGAGCGCCCGCGCCCCGCGGAACACGAGCTCGTGCCGCAGACGCGTCGCCTTGTCGTTCGCCTCGGGCAGCGCCTCCCGCGCGGCCCGCTCGATCGCGGCATCCGCCTCGAGCAGATCGAGTAGCTCGAGCGGCCCCAGCGAATCCCGGTGCACCCACCCCGCCTCACGGATCGCCGACGCCGCGACGATCGCCGCCGTCGCCGAATCGCCCCGCGCGTCCCACAGCGCCTCGTCGATCAGCTGCGCAAGCTCGTCGCCGAGATCCGGTCGACGCGCCGACAACGCCTCACGCACACGATCGTCGAAGTCGGGCGCCCCGACGGTCACGACGACCGCACCTGTATGGCGCTTTCCCCGTGTAGGGCGCGCCCTCACCACCGGCTCGGGCGCCACATCGGCGACCACCTCGCCGCCGGCCTCAGCACGCTTCCGCGCCCGGTACGCAGCCTGGTCATCCGCCTTCCACTTCTTGCACGCCGCACAGCCGCAACCCGCGCGATACCGCGCTCGCGTGCCGTGCTCGGGGGTCTTCGTCACCAACGCGACCTCCTCCGCTGTGCGCCCCGCTGACGCGACGGCCGCGGGCGACACATCGGAGCGCGTGACGGCCCGAGTTGTGCCCGCTCACACCCCCGCCCGCGCCCTACACGCCCTACACGCACAGCCGAACGAACCGGGGAGAGGGATTTATGGGCGGCGCGCGGGTCGGGAAGGGTGGGGGCGGGTGCAAAAAATCGTGGTGAACCCCGCGGGGTGGGCGGGGGCGGGGCGGCTTCCGCCGTGCCGCGCGACGCCTCACCCACCCCGCGATCGTTCTCAGTCGTTCGTGTTGCCGCGTTTGCCAACGTTCGCCCAACGCGACGAGCGTGTGCCGCGCCGCGTCCGGGGCGCCCGGTCCCGCCTACCCGAGTTGCACCCATAGTGCGCCGGCCTCAGGTTCGACGGATCCCACGTTCCCCCCTTCGACGCGGGCAGCACGTGATCCAGCGACGGACCCCACGGATGCCAGCGCCTCAGCCCGTAGATGACCGGGCGTCGACACAGCCAGCAGATCGAACCGGGCGGGCACACCAGGGCCAGCAGGCCCGCGTACTCCGTCGCGCTCAGCTTGTCCGCGTGGTGAGGCACGAGCACCCCCCGCCCCCGGTCTCTTTGTCGCGCCCCCGGTGTATCGTCGCGCGACATGGAACCACGACGAGGCGCGACGCATGACCGCGTCAGTGAGCACACCGAGCTCGTCTATCTGCGCGCCGGGTCCGATCCCCCGTGGGAGCGGCCACACCGTGACGGCGTCGACATCACCGACCGGCCCGAGCTCTGGACGCCCTATCAGCGCACCCGTCGCGAGACGTTCGAGGCCCGCGTCGCCGAGTACCAGCGACGCGGGCTCCTCCCGTGATGTGCGCTCAGGCGAGCGCGGGTCGGCGAGCGTCGCCGATGTGCATGCGCCAGACGTCCGTTGTTCCGACCATCGTCGTCTGAATGACCCCGATCCGGTACTGCGTGCAGGCCGCTGACGGCGTGTAGCTCATCGTCTGCTGCGTCCACGAGAACGACGTCGACAGGGTCGTCCCGACCACGAGGGATCCGAGCGCCGTCCCGTACGAGTCGTACTCGAGCGCGCACACCGCCGAGCCTCCCCCGCTCGTGCGGTTCTGCTGCATCAGCGCCGAGATCACCTGAGGCGCCCCCGGCGACCGCACCGTGATGAAGTCACCATGCAGCGCCCGGAGCGTGGCGGTGCCGTCGTTCGTGAGACGCAGAGCCCGCTTCGCCGTCATACCCGACGGCGGGGTCAGGTTGGCCGGCTTGCTGTACGTGTTCGCGCCCGAGTTTCCCGTGATCGACAGGAACCGCGCGTCGGTCGCCGTGTACCCCGGATCCGACAGCGGATTGAAGGTCGGGAACCCCTTCGACGCCGGGACAACCGGGATACCGAGCGCCACGCACTTGTCCAGGAACTCGATCAGCTGCGACAGCAGGATGCTCCCGGTCTCGCCGTTCGTCTTGTGCGTGAAGATCGTGAACACGATCGGCTCACGCGCCACCCGATCGAGGAACGCCAGCCCACGCGGCTGAAGGCTCGCCGAGTCGTTTGACCACGAATAGCGGCCGTGGAGGAACGCGCCCCGGTCGTCGAGCCACTCGACATACGGGCTCCCCGTACCCGCGAACACTCGGTCGTATCGGAGGTATGCGAGCCGGTCAGTCGCCGCGTTCGTCAGGTTGTAGGGGTAGACCCACGTCGTAGCCGGGGCTCCCGTCAGCGCGACGATCGCGGCCTGCGCGTCATCGAACTCGCCCGCACGCAGCGCGTCCGTCGCGAGAGCCGTCATGTCCTGGTGCGTCTGCCCGTGGTTCGCGATCTCGTGGCCGCGGTTGTACAGGTCGAGCACCTGCGCCGCCGTCATGCGGCCACCGCCCCCGAACGTGGACGGGTTCACGGCGAACGTCGCCCGGAACCCGCGCGCCTCGAGCAGCGGGGCGACATCGGTGTAGTGGTCCGCCCAGTTGTCATCGAAGATCAGCACGACCGCGCCGCGTGCGGACACCATGCTCGCGCGCAGCGCCGACGCGGTCTTAGCCCCCGACGAGATCACCGGGGCGAGCGTGGTGTCGACGACGACGCCAGGCAGGCCCTGATCGCCCTTGTCGCCCTTGTCTCCGGTGTCGCCCTTCGTCCCCTTCAGGATGATGGTGTTCGGTGCGGGCGCCGTCAGCGGGGCGACCTCCGTCAGATCGACGACAGCCCCGCGCGGGAGCTCGAAGCTCCACGCCTGCGCCGGGACCGAGTCACCGTCGATCGTCCGCAGGTTGAAACTCACCGTCCACTGAAGACCGGTCGGGTTCGTCGCAGGGTCGTCCGTCGCCAGCAGCGACACCAGACGAGATCCGTTCTGCGTCAGGTATCCCTCGTCGTCCAGCGCGACCGTGATCGGCCGCGGGTGCACCGTCGCCGGGTCCGGGGCGGCCGTCACGACACGCAGGGCGGACGCCGACATGTTGAACGTCACCGTCCCCGTCAGCGGCACGACGTCGGGCACGTCGCCCGCGTCGCTCGAGTCCGCCACGCCGGCCACGTAACGCGCCTTCACACGCCCGTAGCCGAGCGGAGCCAGATCGGCCATGTCCTACCCCCCTCGGGTCTTCAGAACTCGATGCGGCCCCCACGGGCCTGAGCGCGACGAGCACGCTCGATGCCAGACACCGCCACCTCGGGCGGATCGGCCTGCTGCACTACCAGTGCCTCTACCGGCGGCATCATGTGCGGCTGATCCGGGATCACCGCGAAACCCACGATCGCCGCGGCCGTGCCGCGTGACAGGCTCACGACAGCTGCGCGATCCGCCGCCCCGCGTACGCCGAACCGGCGATGCACGGAGCGAACGCGTCGACCTCGGCCGCCAGCAGCGGCACCACCGAGAACACGACGTCGAACGACAGGCCGCGCGCCTCCTCGATCCTCCGGAGGTGCGACGCCTTCCCCACGACGTCGGGCGCCAGCACCAGGCGAACCGCCGCCTCGAGCGCGCCCCGATCGAGCGAGTCCCGGCGCGGGTCGTACACGGCGACCGTGAGACCCGCATTCGGGGCCGCGTCGGCGGGATCCTTCTCCCGGGCGAACGTCGCCGGGGACGCCTCGATCGACCGGGCCGCGTCCGCCTGCTCGGCCGCGCGGGACTCGGCGACCGTTGCGAGACGGTCTTGGTCGACCGCCCCCCCCGTCGGGCTACCCGCTCAGCGTGCCCGCGTTCACCATCTGCACCGCACCGACCAGGATCGATGCGATGACCGTCGCCACCTGCACGATGAGACCCGACGTCGAATCGGACCACAGCGAGAACGCGAACCCGGCGGCACCGATCGCACCCCCCAGGGCGTAGATCACCCCGCGGCCGTTCGTGTTCAGCCACGTGTACCGGTCCCCCGCGCGCAGCAGGAACAGCCCGAGGGCGCCCTGCACGGCGAGGAGACCGGATGCCGACAGATCCAGCAGCGCCGACGACTGCACGTCCGACACCGCCCCCAGGATCACCAGCAGCGACACGGTCGACGCGACCAGAGCCTGCACCGCCTGGCGCTTCTGATCTGTGAACCAGCCCGCAACTCGGGCGAGAAAGTCCTTCATCGTGCCACCTCTCCGACGATCTCGGCGTAGTACCGGTCGCCAATCTCTTGCGTGAATGGCACGCCACGATCGCGCGCCCACTGAGCCCCGTTCTTGCACGCCTTGCATGCTCGATACGGGCGCGCCGAACCGATCGGGCGCAGATTCGCGCCGGCCAGCAGATGACCCCGAGGGCACCTGGTCTTGTTCGTCTCGCGATGCCGCCCGTTGCGCACGACATCGCGCATGTTGTCGGAATGCGTGCTCCATCGGAGGTTCGACAGAGCATTGTGAGTCTTGACGTCGTCGGCGTGCAGCGCCTCCATGCCTTCCGGGCACGGCCCCACAAACGCCTCGAGTACCAGACGATGCACCTGCACCGTGCGGGCCACCCCATCGCGGCACAGCGAAACGCTGCGGTATCGGGCTCCGGTAGCGGAGAGCAGACGCCCGCGGATGCGCCACCCTCGAGCATCGATGCGATCCAGGCCGCGCACACGCCCTTCGTCGCTGACCTCGTAGAACCCCTCGTACCCGACGACAGGACGCCACCGCTCGGCGGTCATCCGTCGTCCTCCTCGTCGTCGGGGTCGACCGTCGCCCACAGGCGGTCATCGACCGCCGCGAGCTCATCGACGCGCGTGTACAGGCCCGCGACACCCACCTCGAGGCGGCCCGCGGTCTCCTTGAGCTCGCGCACGGCGAGCTCGGTACGGATCGCGGAATCCTTCACGCTCGACCCGTTGTTGAAATGCACCTCGTGATGGATCTCGCCGATACGGGCATCCGTGCGCTCGATGAACGCCGGCAGCCCCTTGACCGAATCGAGCACCTGCGCCGCCGTCAGCACCGCGCGCGCGAACGACACCACCCCGGCCGGGATCGTCTTCACGACCGGCCACACCTTGCGAACGAACAGCCACAGACCGGCGGCAACGCCGACCACGATCGACACGCCGGCCGCGATGTCCCTCAGACCGATCGCGTCCAGCACGTCGACCATGACCGGCTACGCACCCTGCTGCTGCTTGCGCAGGCTGTCGATTTCACCCTGCGGCCACGTGACCGACTGCGCGCCCCGCGCGAGGAGATCGTGCAGCACCGTCTCTTCGGTCAGGTAGTCGATCCGGCCAGCCTCGTAGATGTAGACCGTCCCGTTTCCGCCCTGCGCGTAGACCACGATCGGCAGCTGCGCCGCCGCCGCATCCTGTCGCGCCGCCGCGGCGATGATGCTCGAGTGCATGACCGACGTCGTCTCCATGATCTGCACGGGCGCGCCCGTCGTCGACTTGGTCGACTTGACGTCGTCCGGGGTCGGGAACGGAACCACGACACCGCCGATCGAGAGAGACTGCCCGATCGGCGAACTGATGATGGTCGGCATATCGTCCTCCTCAGGTTCGGGCATCCGTGTCGTGCCCGGGTTGATCGTGACCACCGCGAACGCGGGGATCGTGTAAGGGTCGGGGTCGCCGATGTGCCATAACTCCTGCGGCGACACGAAATCGACGATGAACCCGACAATCCGGCAGAGCGCGACGAACCGCGCCCATGCGAGCGACTCGGACCAGGGGGCGAGCGCACGCCAGTTGTTGACGTCGATCGCCGCCATGTCCCGACCGTTGAAGGTCAGCCCATGCGACGACGTTCTGGGCACTGCCGCCCAGATGCCGAGCTCGGCGCGGTACTGGTACTGGATGCTGAGCGGCCGGTAACCGTTCCAGCCGGGCGTGGGCACGAGCCACACGCCGTACTTTTCCAGCCCGAGACGCTGAAGCGCGCGCCACCGCGCAGCCGTCCCGGACGGCAGATAGAATTCCGGGCCGAGGTACACCAGGTCAGACAGCGGAGCCTCACCGTTCGCGTAACGCGTCACCTGTCACCCCCCCATTCAGTAGCCGACCGCGAACCAGTTCGCGCGTCGGAGACCGGCCGGGCCACCCCACAGCACCGAGAATCCCGTCCGCGACGGACTCGCCACCCCGCGGATGCTGCCGCCTCCCGAGGCGTCGCCGTCGGTGACCACAGTCGATAGGAGCGTGGACGGGAACGGTCGATAGAACGTGATGCTCATCCCTGCGCCCGACGAATCGACCGACGCCACGTTCGTGCCCGATTGGATGAACACGAACGACCCCGCCGGGACACTCGGATCGACCTCTACCGGTCGACGCCATGCGGTGCCGTCCCACTGATACAGGGCCGAGCCAATCGAGCACTGGTCGCCACCGCTGAGGAGCGACGAGAACGACGAACCCCATGCATCCGCTGCCGTCTTGGTCGGAAACGACAGGACGCCCGAGGCCGGCACGAACTGCCCACCGCGGGAAACTTCGATCTGGTGCAGCGGGCGCGCATCCGCCCTAGCGGTCGTCAGCGGACGACTCGCCCCCACGGGGAACTCGGATGTCGATAGCGCGGCGACGACTTGCGCCTGCTCCGTCGCGTTCGCCACGGGTACCACGTCGTTGACGGACAGGAGCGAATTTGCCAGCCCGGCGCGGCTCGGTGCCTCCCCGGGCGCGAGAGTCGCGTGCTTCTTGCTGTCGAGCGCCATACTCGCCACCCCCTCGGTGTGTGCGGCGCGGCCACCGCCAGGGGAACCCTCACCCCGGCGACGGCCGCGCCTTTCCCTCACCCACTCCCACCTCTGGGAGATCAGGCACCCCCACCGAAACCCGGCCAGGGGAAAGAACTACGCCCCGAACCGTGCGCGCTGACCTGGAAGCCATGCACCCGCGCGGCGCCCGCAACAGCGCGACGCTCGACGACGCGGCGGTGCGGCAGATTGTGCGCAGCGGCGACGACCCGAGGCGAGCCCCCGGCCACGTCAGGCCGGGAAGACTCGAGCGCGGGAACGACAAAGGCCCGAACCGGATCGGTTCGGGCCTTTCGTCAAGTCCTGCGCAAGCTCAGCTTAACAGGCCACCGCGCCACCCGGAGGCCGTTTCCGGGTGCCGGGCGAAACTCACACGATCGCTGCCACCGCGCCCGATATCGCTGCGCCGAGGCCCGCGATCACCGCCACCAGCACGGCCAGCAGCAGCGCCGAGAACAGCACCCGCCCCGCGACCACGACCGGACCAGACGACACCCGCCGACGCGCACCCACCATGCCTACGACGAGCAGCACCACCGCGCAGCCGATCGCCACAGCCCCCGCAGCGACCGCCACCAGCACCCACCCCGCCACGGTCACAGCGTAACCTCGGCGGCCGTAGACGACGGATCACTCGAACCGGTCAGCGTCAAGATACCTTGACGCTCGGAGTGTCCGTCAAGTAACCTTGACGCATGGATGAGCAGAAGAAGACCGCCTACCTCGACAGCCTGCAAAGCGCCGCCCTCCGACTCGAGGACCTCGAAGCGGACATCAGAAGCTTTGCCACCATCGCCCGCGAGAACGGTGCAAGCTGGACCGACGTCGGCGACGCGCTCGGCGTCTCCCGTCAGGCCGCACAGCAGCGATTCGGGCGCTGACGAACGCATTACGACTCCCGTCCTGTCGAACCGTGGGCGAGTAGTGCGCGCACCGCCGGAACCATCCCGGCGGGAATGTCGACGCGCGAGTCTCCGTCGTAGACCACGACGTCGCCCGTCGGGCCGAACTGAGCGACCGCCTCGTAGCGCTCGTGACGCCGCCGGGCGTTCGCGTGCATCATCGCCCCTCGTGCCGCGTTACCCCGATGCCGGGTGACGGTCCCCGTGCGACCACACGTGCACTGCCATTGCCACCCGGCCCCGGTTTCGCGGATCTTGGGAATGTGCTTCATGTCGTGCTCCCTCCCGGGCGCTCGGGCTCCTGCACACTCGGTCCGGGATCGCCGAGACCCAGCACGACGTGCCCCGGGACTATGCCGCCCAGGTCGCGCAACGATGGGTCGCCCGCGAATACGAACGTGACGGTCCGCGTGATCGGAGGACGGCGCTTGTCGCAGCGCTCGGTCCCGCAGTCGCACGACGACGTGTCCACCAGCACGAGCGTGTCGCCCCGCTGATAGGCGCGGTCGTTGCGCCGCACCTCGAACGTCTTCTCGCCAGACAGCACTGCCGAGAAGTAGGGCTCGACCGTCTTGAGGGTGTGCGTGGTCATCGTGTGCTCCCATCCTCGTGGTCCGTTCTCACGTTGGCGCGACAGACGAGCCGGTGCCCGAGTAGTAGCCATAGCCCCGCCGGCACCCCGTGCAGCAGCCCCGGCGCAGCGAACCTCTGACCACACACACCGCACACGTTCACCCCGTCGCCGATCACCCGGACACCTCCGATGCCGCGAACCGACCGTCGTCCGCACGCGACGACCTCGCCTCCATGCGAGCCCGAACCTCACGCAGCGCCGACCGGCGGAACAGCGGCGTCCGCCGACCCGCCACGTACGCCACCCGCTCAGGCTCGATCTCGCCCTTCTGCTCCCACCGTTGCAGCGTCCGCAGCGACCCCGCCTCGGCCGCCGCCTGAGGGCCACCGAGCAGCGGGTCGCCACGCTCCGCGATCGGCGTCGCCGTCGACTCATCGAACACCCGCTCCGGACGCAACGCCCGCGACACCGTCACCGCCTCCTCGACCGGACGCTCCCGCCGCTCCGCACCCCACACCTTCAGGGCATCCACGACGGACCAACCCGACCGCACCCCGTCGTCGTTCACCGGGTGCTCCTCGAGCAGCAGACCGTACAGCGACATCACGTCGTCCTCGTCGGCGAGCCGCTCGTCCAGGTGCGCGAGGATCCCGGCCGCCGCGGCCTCCGCGTCCTCGAACGCCTCCGCGGCATCCGACCGCGGCCACCCGCCCTGCGGCGACCACCGCCACAGGCCGATCTGCACCGCCCGCGACGCATCCAGCAGATCCGCCGGCACCGGGGCCGCGGCCTCCACCGGGGCAGACCCCGACCGCCGCGCCCGATCCTCATACACGATCGCCGACGTCGGATCGATCTTCGACCGCATCCGCCCCACCAGATCCGGCACCTCACGCAACGCCCACCGGAACCGGCCCCGACACCGTACGCATACCAGCGTCCTGCCGACCGTCGGCTCGCCGACGCAGCCCGTGCACGGATATCCCGGGTGCTCGTACACGAGGCACTCGGCGAAATGCCGGCCCGCCTGCGCACACCCCAGCAGACACGTACTCACGCGGGATACTCCTTGACTGCGGCGGTCTGCTCCGCTCGGCGGCGGCGAATGATTCGGCGGGCTTTTCGATGCGCGCCAGCCTCGGTGAGTGCCCACCCGACCGGGGCGCTGAGGGCCGACGGGGATCGGGGCAGCCCGCGTGCCGGGTCCGCCTCCCACCCCATCCTGAGCCGTACGTGGTACCCGATCGCGGCGGCTTCGATGCGGTAGCGGAAGATCACGAACGCGCCCATCAGAACGGGGTTTCCTCTCCCGAGGGGACCGACCAGGCGCCTGACTCGTCGACCGGCGACCCACCGGATGCCGGCCGCTGCCCGCCACCTCGCGCCCGTGTGACGACGGCCGTCGCGTACCGCAGCGCCGGCCCGATCTCGTCGACCTCGAGCTCGAGCACCGTCCGCGCGTTGCCCTCCCGGTCCTGGTACGACTTCTGCACCAGACGCCCGGTCACGATCACACGGGCACCCTTCGTCAGCGACCCGGCGATGTGCTCCGCGTGCTCCCTCCATGCCGAGCAGTGCATGAACAACGGCTCACCGTCCTTCCACTCCCCCGCCTGACGGTCGAACACCCGCGGCGTCGAAGCCACCGTGAACCCCACCACCGGAACCCCGCCCTGCGTGTGCCGCAGTTCGGGATCCGCCGTCATGTTGCCGACGATCGTCAGCGTCGTCTCTCCGGTCATGCCGTCTTCGTCCTCTCTTGCCGCCAGTGCCGTTCGGCCTGGCGCGTTCTCTTGTCCTGCTGTCGCTGCGCGGATGCCACCCGGCACGGCTCGCACCGGCACCTGTGATTCGCGTAGCAGTTCCCCGTCTCGGCATGCTTGTGCTCCGGCGGGCAGATCCCCATCGGCCGGCGCCCCTCCCACCCGGGAGCCTCCGAATGCAGCCGCATGCGGTACGACGGCGACACCGCGTAACGCGCGAGCACCCCGTCGATGAACACCGCGAAATCGAGATCACTCACCACGGCTCACCGTCCGGGTGATCCTCGTAGTGCTCCGTCAGCCGCTCCTCGTAGACCTTCCGCTGCATCCACTCGTCGCGCAGAAGGCGGGCATCCCGGCAGGGTCCACACTTCCGACGCCCCGCCCCGTGCGGCATGTGGTCGTCGCAGAACATCGGCGGCGCGTCCAGCACCAACGGCCGCGACGGCGGCTCGCCCTCGTCCGGCACCGGCTCGCGCACCGCTGCCCACGCATCGGCCCGCGCCGCGTCCTCGGCCCGCACCTGCTCCCGCGCACGCTCCCGCGCCCACTCGCCCGCCCGCGCATCCCGCCCGCGCGCACCTCCCCCCACAGCCACGGACTTCCATGGACGATCCGCCGGGGGCTCCGGGGTGTGGATCTTCGTACGCCGCAGATCGACCTTCAGCGGATGCAGCAGCAGCAGCCACTCGCACCCCTCGGCCCGGTACGTCGCCAGGAAACCGACGTCGATCAGCGTCAGCAGCTGCTCGAGCACCATGTCCGACGCCGTCGACACCGGCAGCGTCGGATGCATCGCCGACGCGATCCACTCCGGTTCCGCCGGCCCCCTCCCCATCGGGTCCAGATTCAGCCACAGCCACATCGCGAGCGGTTTCGCCCCGTCCGGCACCGGCTCGAGGTGCGCCCAGTCCTGCGGGCTTATCATGCGTTGCTTCGTTGACACCCTGATCGTTCCCTCTTGCGAATCCTCGAATGCACGCGTTCAGCGCGTGCTGCACGTCCTCCGGCTCGACATAGAACGACTCCGTCCACCCCGACCCGCCACGCCCCAACACCCACTCCGCGTCACGCCACCCACGGAACGCGGGCAGGAACCACCGCCGCAGTTCCCGCAGCGCCTCCCGCTCCCACGTGGCATCCGTGTTCCGGGCGCACACGATCACCTGCCCGCCGTGCCGAATCATGTGCTCGATCCGGGACCACTTCCACGCCCGACCGACCTTGAACGTCCACGACTTCTCGAACCACACGACGTACGTCATCGCGAACTCGCGGCGCTTCATGCGGCACGTCCCGAGAACACCGACCACGCCCGCGCGACGCCGCCCGACCCAGAGAACAGGTCGTCGAACTGATCCTGCGGTTCCGCGCCGAGCAGATCGAACACCCACCGGCAGAACGCCGCCGGCTTGGCACCGACGACACGCCCCGGCTCGGTTGTCCGCGCGCCCGGCCGGTACGCGAGCACGTCGACACGTCGCGCGGATCCGAGCGACGCGTCGGCGGCGGCCACCAGCGACGCATTCGCGGCCGCGCGGCGCGACGCGTCGCGACCGCCGGCCGATGCTACGGGTCGCGGCGTGCCGGCGTCACGCGACGCGTCGGGCAGGTCCTCCACGACGCGTTCACCTGGTCGACGCGACACCTTCTCGCCCGCCATGGTGGAACGCGACGCATCCCGCCGGCCGCCCCAATAGATGACCGGCTCCCACGCGTTCAGCGGGCCCGCGCTACGCGTCGGCCGCTCACCGCGCACCCACACCGCCACACGCGACCCGGCCGGGCACATCGCGAGCACCGACTGTAACGCCTCGGCCGACGTCGACAACGCCCACCCGTCATATCCGTCGCAGAGCTGCTCGATCAGACGCCTGTGATCGACCTCGCCCGCATAGTCGGGGTGGCTGCCGTAGTACCGGCGCGACTTCCCCGGGTAGGGCGGGTCGGCGTACGCCAGGCGCAACACGTCCTCGCCGACGTCGGTCGCGACGCCTACACCCGAATTGAACCGGTGCCGAGCCTGCCGGCACCGGACCGAGCAGCACACGGCATCCCGGCGCGCGGCGGTCGGGATCGGTCCACGGCACCACGCGCACGTGCGATCGGTCATCACTGCTCCCGCTCATTCGCGGCCGCCCACCGGTCGGCGCGCTCGCACCACTCCCGGTACGCGGCAGGCTCGAAGTAGCGGGACGGTCTCCGCTCCACCTCGAGCGCGTAGCGCTGCCGGTTCTCCCCGACGGTGGTCATCGCCGACCCCCTCGGCCCGCGGGCGCCGGAACGGGCGGCAGCCCCATCCGCACCCGGTACGTCTTGTGCGACTCGGTCACCTTCGAGCACAGGCCCGCGGCGTCGAGCGCGAGCGCCGGCTGACCGCATGCCTTGCACTTCGGGTAGTCCGCGTGCATCCGGTCGATCCGCGCCGACGTCGCCGCCCACAACCGCCGGTTGTGCTCGGCGCGACGCGGGTCGATCGTCAGCCCGTCCTCGGACCAGCCACCCCGCGGCAGCCGCTCCGCGGTCGGCGTGCAGCAGCCCAGCTTGCACGCGCTCACGCGGCACCCCGCCACTCGGCCTCGTGCGCCTGCATCCACTGCCGCTCGAACTCGTCGAACGTCACCCGCGGGAACACCTGCCAGTGCTCGACGAGCTCCGGTGACGCGTACGCGAGCGCCCGCACCGCCGGCCCCATGAACAGCGACTCCCCGTCGATCCCGGCGCGGCGACCCCGATCGTTCAGCAGGGCGCCGTTCGTCGCGTCGACCGCGCGCGCGTACGCCGCCTCCCGGTACGTGTCGAAGTCCTCCCGACAATCCCGCCACAGGTCGAACGCCTCCCGAATGATCCGGCTCACGCACGGCCCCCTCCGTGCACGCGACGGCGGGCGCCGTCGAACATGACGGAGAACGCCCACATCGCCGCGACGAGCGCCGCGAGCCGCTCACCCTCGAACCCTGCGATCACGGACGCCGCCGCCAGCAACACGAACATCACAAGCGCCTCCATCACTGATCACCCCGCCGCGGAGCCTCGAGCGCCCGGTGCGTCAGCATCCAGTCGCGGCGGGCACGCCGGGCCTCGGCCGCGTTCCACACGATCACCCGCCCCACCCCGGCGAACACCTGCACGATCACCTCGGCGACACCGCTCAACGCGGACACCATCACCTCGGCCGCCGCGCGGAACACCGCGCCGATCTCGCCCCACTTGATCGCACCGACTGCGGCCACCGCGGCGCGCGCCTCCCGCTGCGCCTTCCGGATCGCCCGCCCCTTGTACCGGCGCTCCCGCCTCGTCTCACGCATCACGCCGCCACCTCCGCGGGCTCCTCGACGGGCGCGAACCCGCCGTCGTTGTCCAACAGCACCCACCCGTGCAGGAAGTGCTTCAGCGGCACCTCCAACGGGCGGCGGATGCCGATACGCGGCACCCGGAAACCGAGCCGTGCGGGCACCTCGTTACGGGTCACCTCGCCGTGGCATCCGGTCACGCCGTCGCCGCACAGGACGACACCGTTCGCCGCGTTGGCGAGGTACGCGCGCGGCTGCACACGGCCCCGACTGGCTCGCTTCACGCCGCCCTGTCCGCGGTCCTCCCTGTGGTGAATGGACCAGCCGCCCGGACCGCGGCCCCGACGCTCCCACACCTGGAACGCACCGCACAGCGCGCAGCGGCCTCGGTCCCGATCCCAGATCAGTAACACCGTCGCCGGCTTGAACTCCCCCGGGCCGGTCATGGGCGAACCATCCGCTCGGCCAGATCGCGTAGCGGTCGCTCGACTCGACGCGCTCGACTCGTGTCCCGCATCCGCATGGCCTCGCAGCGGCGCTCGTGGCGCAGCATTGCGTAGCGCGTCGACACGTCAATTCGTTCGCGGATGCGCCGCTCAGCCAGGACGAGCAGGTTCTCGATCGTGTACAGCATCGGTACCCGCTCGTCGTCCTCGTCGTCCTCGTCCATCGCCGACCAGACCGTGTGCTCGTAGCAGTAATCTCCGAGATCCCCCGAGTACCCCTGCGCGTCGTTCCACTCATCCACGGCCGCGCTGATGTCACCCCAGAACGCGTAGTCGCCGAGATCGCTCGTGCTCGTCCCGCACCCGGGGAAGTCGCACACCAGGGCGTAGCCCATCTGCTCCTTGACGCTCACCGCTGCTCACCTCCGCGGCGGTCCCGCTGCGCGCGCGACTCGGCGCGACGCCCGCGAGGCTTCTCGAGGTGCGGCACGTCGGGAGCCGGGGGCCGCGGCACGACCGCCGACGGTCGGCGCGGGGCTGACATCACGGCCGCCTCGAGCGCTCCCGGCTCGAGGTGCACGACAGGCCCGACCCCGAGGCGCGCGAGCAGCCCGTCGGCCAGCTGCTCGATCTCGGCGGGCGGCGGCGGCGCGGGATACCACCCCTCCTCACCCCGTTCGGACGCGGCGCGCGGCTTACCCGGTTCGGGGCGGTCGCCGATGACGTCGGCGAACGCGCGTCCCAGCGCCGCACGCAGCACGTACGACTCGAGCCGCTCCGTCGGGTTCGCTTCCCAGATGTCGCGCCACAGGCGGCCGTCGTTGGTCAGCACGGTTTCGCCGGGCAGCGCCTCCACCCAACGGCGGAACACCACCGTCGGGATGCCGTCGCGACGGACCGTGGCGCGCGCCGCGGCGGGCGGCCCGTCGTGCAGCCACAGCGGCACCCACACCTCACCATCGGCGGTGAACTCCACCGGTTCGATCTCGAGGCGGGCACCTGTCGACAGGGCATACCGGGTGTACTCGGCGAGCGTCTGCGCGACGTCGTCGACCGGAAGCGGCACCGGGGCCGCGGTCGGCCGGTGGATGCGCGACGGCTTGTCGTCCGTGGGCAGCTGGATATCGGTCATCGTTCGGCCTCCGTGGCGTCGATGTGGTCGTACACGGCCCACTGCGGGGGGCGTGCAATCTGAATCTGTGACGGGTATCCGGGCCACACGCCCGAATCCCGGGATGCCGCGAACAGTTCGCGTGCACGCTTGGCGCGGGCGGTGCCGATCTCGCGGTAGTCGTCGTCGAGCACGAACACGGCGACGAGGTACGGGGGATCCTTCTCGACGACGACGAACGCGAACGCGTCGATCTGCTCGCCGATGAAACCGAGGGTGTCTTCGTAGTGCGCGGCCTGCACGTGATACCCGTGATCGGCGACGGCCTTCGCGAACTTGACCGACGTCGCCGCCCCGTGGAACGTCTTCAGGTCGACGCCGACGCGGCCGAGGAAATCGAACCGGGCGCGGCACTCGACACCCGTCTCCGGATCGGTGCCGAACACCGAAACCTCCGGATGCCCGGCCTGCTCGAGCAGCACACGCGCCGTCGGGTGCGACAGCACCGCCTCAGCCATGCCGTCGACCTCCGCGGCCTCGGCGCGCTTCAGCGGAACCATCCCGCCCGCACGTGCCCACCCCTCGAACGCCTTCGCGAGCTTGGTCGACGCGGCACCGTTCGACGCGAGCACGTTGTCGTGCACCTCGCCCGTCTCGGGATCCTCGAACACGTGATCTCCGGTGCCGTCCGGGTACACGGCCACACCCGCACCGACGCCGAGCACCTTCGAGTGCGCCAGCGTGCCGACGTCGAACGCCTTCCGCGGTTCCCTCGGCTGCGACTGAGCGAACTCGAACCGGGCGGGCGCCTCGAGCAACTGCCGGGCACCGGTCGACGACAGCGCCGGGTGCGCGTGATACACGTCCTCGGGGAGCCCGTGCACGACCCGCCCCTGAGCGCGGGTCACGATCGCACCCCCGCCAGCGTCGCGACGATCTCGCCCCTCACAGCCGACCAGCGACGACCAGCGACGCGAGGATCTCCGCCCCCGTCACCAGCCCGAGCCCCTCCGGGCGCGGCCGTCGCTGCGGCGTCGCTCCGCGGCCCCGGAACTTCGACCGGGCGCGCTTCCGCGGCCCCCTCTTGGCGTGCCCCACGGCCGCTCCCTCTCGTACGGTCCAGGTGCCAGCGCACCGCCAGCCACCCCCACAGGAACCCCGCGATCGGCAGACCCACCTGCCACGGGAAGTAGTCCGGATTCATGCGCTCGGCCCCTTCGGGATCGCGTCAGCCGGGATCCGCGGCGGCCACGACCTGCCGCAGATGCAACGGTGATCGCCGACGTGATCCGCCGGCAGCTTGCAACGGTGCGTGTACGACGACTGCGGCGCGTGCGGACGCGACTCGATGTCGAACGACTTGCACCGGTACGACGGAAACGGGACGGGCGTGCCGTCGCCGTACTTCCGGCCAGACGGGGGCGTGCTCACGGCCGGGCCTCCCTCGCGGCTTCGAGGACGTACCGCATCCAGTGCGCGTCCGACCAGTCCTCGCCGCATCGGCACTTCTCGGTCGCGTAGAGGTAGATGTGGAATTGCGACATCGTGGCTCGCGCGTCCAGCGCTGCCGCCACCTCGGCGTCGGTGACCGTCCCGCGCTGGTGGACCCCGGCGGCGGCCGTGAGTGCGGCGCGCGTGCGGGTGCGCCAGAACTCGGCGTCTTCGTAGTCGGTGTCCGGTCGGTTCTCCGGGTGCGCCTCGCGCTCCCACTCTTCGAGCGCTTCCCACTCGTCGATACGGAGGAAGCAACCTTCGTAATCGGCGTGGAGAGCTGCGGCGCGCGCCCCAGCTTCCACCTCGGCGTCGGTCGGTTCGTTGACCGTCCCGCGTAGGCGAACCTCGGCGAGAGCGGCGGCGACGGGGTTGTGCTCGGCGGCCACTTCGAGCCACTGCGCCAGGTCTTCCTGGTTTTCGGGCATGCCGTCCGATCCCGATACGCACCATCCGGCGGCACAGCACGGGCATGACTCGCACGCCCCGCTGCCGCACCCGTGTTGACAGCAGTACGCAGCCTGGCGACGCGCGTGCTCGACGAGCGCCTGGACGCCGTGATCCTCGATCACGACCTCGTAGACCTGTTCGATGGTTAGTGCTTCGCGTACGTCGTCGGCGGGCGGGGTGACCGTCCCGCGTAGGCGAACCTCGAAGCGGGACACCATGTCATGCAGGGCCACGTAGTCGGCGTATTGGATTCGGCCGGACTCGTTCAGCACATCGAGCTGGTCGAGCGCTTCGCGTACGTCGTCGGCGGGCGGGGAAGACAGGGCATCGATCGCGTCGGCCGCGTCACGCATCAGCGACGCGCGCGCTGACGTGCTGCCTTCCGCGAATCCGCGAAGCTCCGCGATCAGATCCCGAGACATCAGGCGTTCCTCTCGTCGCTCGTGTACGTGCAGAGCAGGCACCCGAACATGCGGGTCGTCGTGTCGAACGTGCGACCGTCCGCACCGCAGCACGGGCACGCGACGCGCACCATCACGACGGGGTCGGCGTCATCCCGCCCGCGGGTGTAGGCGGCGAACGGCCCGTCGGTGGACTCGGGCGGGGTGAACGCCGCGGCGATCGCGGCGGCGGACACCGGCCGGGACTCCGCGGCATCCAGGGTGAGCAGTGCCATGTCGACCTCCTCAGGTCGGATTCGGGCAGCACGGAACATCGGCCGTGTCGCCGGGGAAGGGGTGAGGGTCAGGGGGTCAGCGGGCGAGTGCCCACACTTCGGCGCGGCGGGTGCCGGTCGGGCCGGGCTTGAACGTCGGCGTCCGTGTCAACCAGCGCTTGCGTTCAAGCTCGGGGCAGCAGGACCGCAGACGCTGGTCCGAGTAGGTCGATCCGAGGCGGCGGCCCCACTCGATCACCTCGTGCTCGGCGAGAGCCGTCACCCCCTCGCCGCGCGCGATCTCGAATATCGCGAGGACTTCCATCTGCGACCGGGCGAGATCCGCGTCGGCGACCGCCTCGGCCGAGGTGACCGGGTCCGCGTCGCGCGTGCGCAGCGTCTGCCCCATCAGGCCACCCCCTCGACTCGGATACGATCGTGACGTTCGGCCCACCGGTCAGCGCGACCGATCACCTTCGCAGCCCGGGACCGACGAGCGATCCGCTCGCCCCGCTCCACCCGCACCCTCGCCGACTCCGACGCCGAATACGGGGGCACACCCGGCACGGCCACCGTGCGCACCGTGTGGCTCACGGCTTCACCGGCCGAGTGAATCCGTGCGTACGATCGGCGGCCTTCATCGCCACCACACACGCGAGGTTGTCGGCCGCGCGGTGCGATGCCTGCGCGAACTGCCGGGCGTACCCGTCTTCGGCGAGCACGCTGTGCACGGTAGCGAGCGCCATGCGGTCCCGCTCCATCCGCAGCGCCTCGTCGTCGAGGAGATCGACGGATGCCTCGGCGATGCGCCGGGACCGGGCGAGCACCTCACGCGGCGTCGGTGCGACCGGGCGAGGACGCTCCTCGACGACCGGCTCGACGACGGCGACGGCGCTCACCGGTCGCCCCCCTCGGGGAAACCGACGTACGCGAGGCGGGACAGCAGCGCACGGGAGAGCGCGAGAGTCTCGGCCGCGGTGAGGTAGCGAACGCCGTCCTTCTGCTGCATGACGACGACGCGCTGACCGTCGATCGTGGTCGTGTCGATCGTGAACGTGTCGCTGTCGAACGATGCATCGACGACGAGAGCGACAGGTCGCTCGGCGGTGAGAACGGTTTCTGCGTGGCGGTCAGACTGCATGTGCTGCCCCTTCAGGCGTGGTGGACTGTGACGCCGCGGCCTGCGTCGGGTCGGTGAGTCGGCGCTTCAGCCAGGCGTCGAGATCGACGGGATAGAACGCGTTCAGGCGGCCCTGCTTGAACTTGCGCGGCCCCTCCCCCGCGGCCAGGAGATTGCGGAGGGTCTGATAGCTCAGACCGGTGTAGAGCGCCGCCGCCCGGGTCGATAGAACCGGGCCGCTCCGCTCGCAGGTTTCGCTCACGAGGCCACCGCCAGAGCGGGACGCTCGGCGGGCCGGATCAGCGACACGATGTCAACCGCGAGTGCCGCCGCGATATCGGCCAGTTCGTCGAGCGACATCGCCGAGGGGTGCGTCTTGTGAAGCCGCCGGGCGAGCGTCCGCATCGGGATGCCGGTTGCCTCCGAGAGCCACTCCTGCGTGCGCCCCTGGGTTTCGAGCGCCTCGCGGATACGTCCGGCGGCTCGTTCTGTGATGGTTGCTCGTGCCATATGGCAATCGTAAGAGTCCGCTTGCCACTTGGCAACCAACCTGCCAAAGTTGGCACATGCCCTCCGGTACTCGCCCACTGCCCGGCCCGCTCAGCATCGAAGTCGCCCGCATACTCGCCGCATCCGTCCGCGCGAACGACGTCGCGCAGGCCGATGTCGCCGCAGCGGCCGGAATGTCCGCATCGCAGCTGTCCCGCATCCTCGCGGGACTCAAGCCCCTCACGCTCGACCAACTGGATGCCCTGTGCACAGCGCTCGGCGACGACGTCGTGCAAATAATCTCCGAGGCGGATGCCTCCACGCGTGCCGCCACCCACGCCGATAACGTCTCGCCCTTCCGACGCCGCAATGTCGGAACCCCCGCGCAGGATGTGGGAGACCTCGCCGCCGTTGCTCGCCCCGCCGACCCCGAACCAACCGACGAACAGCCCTCCTATGACGACCCCAGTTGATCGCCTCCTCCTCGACTTCGCCGACACCATCGGCGTGACGATCGAGTACACGCGCATGCCTTCCGAGCACGACGGCATCTATGACCACGACGCCCGGCGCATCCGCCTTCGCCGCGGGATGTCAGCGCGCCACCATCGCTCCGTGCTCGCACACGAGCTCGGCCACGCCGCGTTCGGTGACGAGCCGACCCGCTTCGGACCGGTGCGCGCGAAACAGGAGCGCCGCGCCGAGGAATGGGCGGCGCTGCGCTTGATCGATCTGGACGACTATCGCCACCTAGAGTCCGTTCACAGCGGACACCCCGGCGCGATCGCTGTAGACCTCGACGTCATGCGCAGCACGGTGATCGCCTTTCAGGGGCTGCTCGAGCGACTCGGTGACGCTGTCTACGTCCGCCCACGCATGGGCGCAGGTATGTGGGATCGGCGCGAGGGTGTCGCCTAATGGCCCGCCCACCGCTTGAGCTCGAGACGTGGGGGCGCGTCCGTCGTATGACGGTGAACGGCAAGCCGACGGCCCGCGCCTATTACCGGGACTCGGACGGGGTCACGCGGTCGATGGACCGCCAGGGCAAGACGCCCGCCGAGGCCGAACGCAACCTAGTGCGGGCGCTGAAACAGCGCCTCGCCCCCTCGAGCGATGACCTGACCGCGGACACCACCGTCGCCGACCTCGCGACACGTTGGCTCGCCTCACGAACTCGACTCGCCGAGGGCTCGGTGCGGATCTATCAGAACGCCATAACGAAGCACATCACCCCGGGCCTCGGCAGCGTGCGCCTGCAAGAGTGCAGCGTGCCACGGCTCGACCGGTTCCTCGTCGCGCTCGCGCGATCGTCCGGCCCGGGCACAGCGAAGACGACGCACGTCGTGCTGAGTGGGATGTTCACCCTCGCCGCCCGCCACGGAGCCGTGCGCGCCAACCCAATGACCGACGTGCCGGCGCCCGAGCGCGCGAAACGGAAGACGCGGACCACCGCCCCCGATCGCGCGGCCGTTCAGGGCATCCTTGACCGGTTCGAGCAGTGGGACGCCGGGTCCGAACCTCGCGACGAGAGCGATCGTCGGCCGCGGCGAGCGCGCGCGAGCGACCTCGCCGAAACCGCGAACATGTTTGTCGGCTCAGGCATGCGAACCGGCGAAGTCTTTGCGCTCCGCTGGGATGCGCTCGACCTCGTCGCGCAGCGGGTCATCGTCCGAGGCACGATCGCGCAGGACCGCGACGGGAAGATGTTCGTTCAGGAGGTGACAAAGAGCGAGGCGGGTTACCGCGAGCTCGAACTACCTGCCGAGACGGTCGACATGCTTATGCGGCGACGAGTCTCGTCGTTCTCGCAGTTCGTGTTCCCCTCGAGCGTCGGTACGTTCCGACACCCGAACAACTACCGCACGACGTGGCGCGATGCCCTGAAGGGAACCGCATGGGAGGGCGTCACGCCGCGCAGCTTCCGCAAGACCGTCGCGACCGTCGTCCGCGACGAACTCGGGATCGAAGCGGCCCGCGATCAGCTCGGCCACGAGGAGACGAAGACGACCGAGCGCAGCTATGCCGACGAGATCCACCGCGGCCCCGCCGCCGCATCCGTCCTGTCGAAACTGCTCGCGCGAAAACCGTGAGTAGATCGTGAAACGGCCCCGCACCTAGCGATGGATGCGGGGCCGTTTTCCGTCTTTTATCTGCACTTTTCCGTGCCGGCTACAGGACTTGAACCTGCAACCCCCGTATTACAAGTACGGTGCGCTACCAATTGCGCCAAGCCGGCGAGACGGTCAGTCTATCGGCGCGCGAGGCCGTGGCCGGAGCGCGTCAGCCCGCGGGAGTCGCGCTCGGCGTCGGCGTGGGCGTCGCGGTCGAGTAGTAGGCGTTGCTGTCGACCGTGAGCACGAACTGGGCGAACTCCTTCGGGTCGTCCATGCGGCCGACGTAGGGCGTGCCGTTCACGAGCACCGTGGGCGTCGCGGTCAGCGCCTGGCCCTTGGTGTCGGGCAGACCCTTGATGGCGCGGTCGGTGGCGGCCTTCGCCCACGAGGTGAAGGTCTCGTCCTCGATGCACGCGCGCACGGTGTCGGGGTCGCTCACGCCGGCGCCCTGGGCCATGTCGGCGAGCTTCTCGTCGCTGTAGCCGTCGGAGTCCACCGCGGGCTGGTTCACGAGCAGTTCGTGGTTGAACGCGAAGAACTTGTCGGACGCGTGGGTCGCGACACAGGCCGCTGCCCCGGCGGCGCGGAGGCTGTACTTCGTGCCGTTCGACTTCGAAGTGAGCATCGCCACCGGGTAGTACGTCAGGGACGCGGCATCCTGGGACACCCACTTCGAGAGCTGCTCGGCGTTGGCGAGCTGGAACTCCCGGGCCTCGGTGGAGAGGTAGTCCACGTACACGCGGATGTCGACCGGGGCGGCCGTGGTCGACGGCGTCGGGGTGGGTGTGGGGGTCTCGGTGGGCGTGGCCTCGGCGGCCAGCGCGGAGGCATTGCCGTCGACGGTCTGGTCGGCGCGGGGGTCGGCGATGCCGGTCGCGGCCGTCACGACGAAGCCGTCGTCGGAAGCGGCATCCGGGAGCGCCTGCGAACGACCGTCCCGCGACGACAGCGCGTACGTGACACCGGCGGCACCGATCGCGACCACCGCGACAGCGCCGATCGTCACGAGCGAGCGACGGACGATCCGCGCCCGCGTCTGCCGCGCCTTGACCTGCTGCGCCTTCTCACGGACCGCCTCCCGGCGGGCGTTCTCGGCGGGCAGATTCGGCGTCTGGTCGTTGGACATGGGACCTCTCGGGCGCGGTCGGTGACCGCTGACGATGTTGGGAACGCACGGGTAGGCGAACGAGCACCGATGGTAGTAAGCCTGGCTGAGAAATGCCCAGACGCATGCCATACTGACCCTGCGCCCACTGTCGCGCGCGCTCGGGGTCGCCCCCGTTCATTCCATTCACTACGGATCGTCCGGCACGTACCTGCCGGTGAAGGAGAAGAAGAAATGGCGTCCGTCACCTTTGACAACGCAACCCGCCTGTACCCCGGGGGCACTCGTGCCGCGGTCGACAAGCTCAACCTCGAGGTCGCCGACGGCGAGTTCCTGGTGCTGGTCGGCCCCTCCGGCTGCGGCAAGTCCACGTCGCTGCGTATGCTCGCCGGCCTCGAAGAGGTCAACTCCGGCCGCATCCTGATCGGTGACCGCGACGTCACCGACGTGCCGCCGAAGGACCGCGACATCGCGATGGTCTTCCAGAACTACGCGCTGTACCCGCACATGACCGTCGCCGAGAACATGGGCTTCGCCCTGAAGATCGCCGGCGTCGGCAAGGAGGAGCGCGCCGCTCGCGTCCTCGAAGCCGCCAAGCTCCTCGACCTCGAGGAGTACCTGACCCGCAAGCCCAAGGCCCTCTCGGGTGGTCAGCGTCAGCGCGTCGCCATGGGCCGTGCCATCGTGCGTCAGCCCCAGGTGTTCCTCATGGACGAGCCGCTGTCGAACCTCGACGCCAAGCTCCGCGTGCAGACGCGCACCCAGATCGCGTCGCTGCAGCGCCGCCTCGGCGTCACCACGGTCTACGTCACCCACGACCAGACCGAGGCCCTCACCATGGGCGACCGCATCGCGGTGCTCAAGGACGGTCTGCTCCAGCAGGTCGGCACCCCGCGCGACCTGTACGAGAAGCCGAAGAACGTCTTCGTCGCCGGCTTCATCGGATCGCCCGCGATGAACCTGTTCCCGGTCGACCTGGCCGAGGGCGGCGTCCGCTTCGGCGACCTGGTCGTCCCCGTCGAGGCCGACGTCATCGGCAAGGCGCACGGCAGCGAGGTCACCATCGGTGTCCGCCCCGAAGACATCCAGGTCGCTCCCGCCGACGGCCGCGGCCTCTCGGTCGTCGTCGACCTCGTCGAGGAGCTCGGCGCGGACGGCTACCTCTACGGCCACACCGACATCAACGGCAAGCGCACCGACATCGTCGCGCGCGTCGACGGCCGCCGTCACCCCAACGCGGGCGAGACGGTCGTGCTGGCGCCGGTCCCCGGTCACGTGCACGTCTTCGACCTCGAGTCGGGCGACCGTCTGACCGACAAGGCCATCGCCTCCGCCTGATCTCACGCACCGTCGCGGCGCGGGGAGTCTTCCACGACTCCCCGCGCCGCACCCTTTTCCCCGGAGGAACCGTGGCCGAATCCCTCAGCATCACCGCCAGCGCGGTCGATCCCGGACTCTTGCAGCTGCCGTGGTCGACCGGCCTCGCCGACTGGCCGAGTTCGCACATCGTGGCCCTCCCCAAAGGCATCTCCCGGCACCTCGTGCGGTTCGCGAACCTCTCCGGTCGCGTCGTCGCGATCAAGGAGACGACGGAGGAGATGGCCCGGCGCGAGTACGACATGCTCGGCAACCTCGACCGTCTCGCCGCTCCCTGCGTCGACCGGGTCGCGGTGATCGCGGGGCGCACCGACGCCTCCGGCCGGCCGCTCCCGGCCGCGCTGGTGACCGCGCACCTGAAGTTCTCGCTCCCCTACCGTGCGCTGTTCACCCAGGTGCTCCGGCCCCACACGGCCACGCGCCTGGTCGACGCCCTGGCCGTGCTGCTCGTGCGCCTGCACAACGTGGGCTTCTACTGGGGCGACGTGTCGCTGTCGAACACCCTGTTCCGTCGTGACGCGGGCGAGTTCGCCGCCTACCTCGTCGACGCCGAGACGGGCGAACTGCACGGCAACCGTCTCACCCCCGGCCAACGCGCGCACGATCTCGACATCGCCCGCACCAACATCGCGGGCGAGATCATGGACCTCGAGGCCGGCGGACGACTCGAGGGCGGCGTGGATGCCATCGCCATCGCCGACGGTCTGGTGTCGTCGTACCATTCGCTGTGGGGCGCACTCACCGACAAGGAGACGTTCGCCGTCGACGAGTCGTGGCGCATCACCGAACGCGTGCACCGGCTCAACGCCCTCGGGTTCGACATCGGCGAGATGTCGATCAAGACCGCGAGCGACGGCACGCAGGTCTCGATCCAGCCGAAGGTCGTGGATGCCGGGCACCACCAGCGTCGTCTGCTGCGGCTGACCGGACTCGACGTCGAGGAGAACCAGGCGCGGCGCCTGCTCAACGATCTGGACGAGTTCCGCGCGCGCGTGTCACGGCTCGGCGCCGACGAAGAGATGGTCGCGCACGAGTGGCTGACCCGCGTCTTCGAGCCGATCGTCATGGCGATCCCGTTCGACCTGCGGGCGAAGCTCGAACCCGCCGAGGTCTTCCACCAGGTGCTCGAGCACCGGTGGTACATGTCGCAGGCGCGCGGTCGGTCGGTCCCGCTGGCCGAGGTCGTCACGTCGTACATCGACGACGTGCTGCGTCACCGGCGCGACGAAGCGACCGTCATGGGCCCGCCCACCGACACGATGTCGCTCGCCACGATCGCGGATGCCGCTGCTCCCGCGACGGGCGAGGTGCCGACCACCGACACCGACGTCATCGACTGGCGCGACCTGGTCTGACGACGCGACGACGGCGCCGCCCCCGCGGGAGCGGCGCCGTCGTGTTTGCCGGGTCAGTATCCGACGGCGAAGTTGTCGCGCGAGTGCTTCGGGTTCTCGATCTCGTCGAGCACGGCGACGGCGAAGTCGGCACCCGAGATGAACGAGTCGCCCTTCTCGTCGACGACCAGCACGTGACCGCCGTCGCGGTATGTGCCCGTGCGCTCGCCCGGCGCCCATACGCCGAACCCGCCGGCGGGGTGCACGTAGAACCAGTCACGGTCCGCGGAGCCGGCCTGAAGGTCTTCCAGGACGCCGATGGCCTCGGCGGCCTCGGGCTTGTACTCGTCGGTGAACCCCTCGGTGTCGATGAGGCGCGGGCCGCCTTCGGCGACCAGCGATCCCCCGGCGCCGCCGACGACGCCGAGGCGCACGTTCTCCGGCAGCACCGAGTTCAGCTGCGCGATGGCCGGGCGGAGCTTGCCCAGCATGTCGCCACGGGGAGCGACGGCCGAGACCACGACGTCGACTCCTTCGATGCCGGCGAGGAGGCCGGGAACGTCGAGGACGGTGCCCTCGATGTAGGTCGCGCCCTCCACGCGCTCGGCCGGCACCGATCGGGCGACCGAGACGACGGTGTGGCCGCGGCGGACGGCCTCGGCGACGATGTGGCTACCGGCGTAGCCGGTTCCTCCGATGACGGCGATGCGGGTCACGGGTGTTCCTTTCCTCCGGTCCGCGATCCCCCGCGGACGTCTCCCCCCAGCGTGCCGGTTCCGGGCCCCATCGCGAAGCGCGGACGCCCGAAACCGACACGATTCACAGCAGGATCTGCAGAGGATTCTCGATGCGCGCCACGAACGCCGCCAGCCACTGGGCCGCGAGCGCACCGTCGAGTACTCGATGGTCGGCCGAGAGCGTCACCGACATGACCGTCGCCACCGCGAGCGACCCGTCCTCCTCGACCACCGGTCGCCGCGTCGCGGCTCCGACGGCGAGGATGCCGGCGTGCGGAGGGTTGATGATCGCCGAGAACGACGTCGTGCCGTACATGCCGAGGTTCGACACCGCGAACGACCCTCCCTCGAGTTCGTTCTGCTTCAGCCGCCCCTCTCGCGCCCGTCCCGCCAGGTCACGGACCGTGGTGGCGAGCTCGCCGATCGACAACCGGTCGACCTCCCGGACGACCGGGGTGAGCAGCCCGCCCGGCACCGACACGGCCACGGCGATGTCCGCCGCGGAGAAGCGACGCGTGGTATCCGGGGTCCAGATCGCGTTCGCGTCGGGGACGTCGCGCAGCGCGCCTGCGACCGCCTTCACGACGAGGTCGTTCACCGAGATGCGCTGCTCGCGTCCCTCGTTGATCTGCGTCCGCAGGGCCAGCAGCGCGTCGACGCGGCAGTCCGCCTGAAGATAGAAGTGCGGGACGGTGGCCTTCGACTCCGTGAGCCGCCGCGCGATGGCACGACGCATGCCGGTGTGCGGCACGTCCTCGTACGCGCTCCCCGCCGCTGCCGGAGCGGGCGGTTCGGGGGCCTCGGGGGCGGGTTCCGGATGCCGCTCCGCCGACGCCGGGGTCCAGGCATCCAGGTCGCGGCGGACGATGCGTCCGCGCGGGCCCGATCCGGGGACCTCGGCGAGGTCGATGCCGCGCTCGGCCGCAAGGCGGCGCACGAGCGGCGAGGCGAACAGGCGACGCTCCTCGCCCGCCGGGGACGCGACGGGGGCCGGACCGGGTGCCGCGGGCGCGGGGGCTGCGGCCACAACCGGCGCCGCCGGTGCCGGTGCCGCCGGAGCCTCGGCCGCTTCCTCGGGCGCGGCGGCGACGTCGGTGTCGGACGGCGTCGCGGTCGCGGGGGCGGGCGCTCCCCCGGCGGCGGCGAGCGCGGCATCCACGCTCTCCCCCTCCTCGGCGAGAACGGCGATCGGGACGCCCACGGCGGCGGCGTCACCGGCGGGGAGCAGGATCCCGGCGAGGATGCCGGCGCGTTCGGCCTCGTACTCGACGACCGCTTTCTCGGTTTCGATCTCGACGATGGCCTGGCCGGCGCGCACGGGGCTGCCGACCTCGACGAGCCAGCTCTGGATGGCCGCTTCGGCGGCACCCGTGGCGATCTCGGGCATGCGGACGACGACGGCCATCAGCGGATCCCTCCCGCCGCACGCACGCGCTCGAGGCCTGCGACGACCTCTTCCGTGCGGGCGATGGCGGCCCGCTCGAGCACCTTGGAGATGCTCGGGCTCGCCTCGCCGCCGGTGACGCGTTCGACGGGCTGGTCGAGCCAGTCGAAGAACCGGCGCTGTATCTCGTCGGCGAGCCAGGCCCCGTAGGACGGTCCGCGGGAGCCCTGCTCCACGATGAGGACGGCATTGGTCTTGCGGATGCTCTCGCCGATGGTGTCCCAGTCGAGCGAAGCGCGGTCGAGCCAGCGGAGGTCGATGACCTCGGCATCCGTCCCGGTCTGCTCGACCGCTTCGAGCGCGTGTCCGACCATCGACAGGTAGGTGAGCACGGTGACGTCGTTCCCCTCCCGGCGCACGGCGGCGGATCCGGGCGGGATGACGTAGTCGAGGTCGGCGTCGGGGACGCGGTCGGGCGTGCCGTAGAGGTCGACGTGCTCGATGACGAGCACCGGGTCCTCGAGGGCGAGAGCGGCGTTCATGAGCCCGACGTAGTCCGCGGCGGTGGAGGCGGCGACGATGCGCCACCCGGCCTGCGTCGCGAAGATCCCGGCCGGATCCATGAGGTGCTGCGAGCCGTAGCCCGAGCCCATCGCGATCTTGGTCCGCAGCACGAGCGGGACGGTGTTGTTGTCGCCGAACATGTGCCGCGCCTTGCCGACCTGGTTGAACACCTGGTCGGCGGCCACCCACATGAAGTCGGGGTACATGAATTCCACGACGGGGCGGAACCGGCCGTCCATCGCGATGCCGCCGGCGGCGCCGAAGAAGCCGTTCTCGCTGATCGGGGTGCCGATGACGCGGTCGGGGCCGTACTTCTCGACCAGCCCCTTCGTCGCCCCGTTGGTGCCGCCGCCGAGGCGGTGCACGTCCTCCCCGAGCACGATGATGCGCGGGTCGGTCTCCATCCGGCGGTCCATGGTCTGCGCGGCCGCGTCGACGAACTTCAGGTCGCGCCACCCGCCGGTCCACTGCGCCGGTTCGGATGCCGTGAGGGCATCGAGCTCGGAGGCATCCCCCCGGATGCCGGTGTCCACCACCGCGGGATCGGGCCACAGCTCCGGGCGGATGCGGCGTCGGCCGGGACGCTCGGGGTCGGCCTCGACCACGGCCGCGACCGACTGCGCAACGGCGGCCACGGCCTGCTCGCGGACCGCCTGCGCCTCGGCGTCGTCGAGGAGGCCGAGGCGGCGCATCTCGGATGCCATGCGCTCCAGCGGATCGCGCGCGCGCCACTGGCCCTCCTCGTCCTTGGTGCGGTATCCGAATGCGCTGCCCGGGTAGGGGCCGTTCTGGTGGAAGAAGCGGTAGACCTCGGCCTCGACGATCGCGGGGCCCTCCCCCGCGCGCATGCGCTCGAGCGCTTCGCCGGTGGCGAGGTGCACGGCGAGGGGGTCCATGCCGTCGACCCGCCACGCGGGGATCGAGAAGCCCTGGCCGCGCACCGAGAAGCGGGTGTCGGCGCTCGCCTCGTCGGCGCGGGTCGACACCGCGTACAGGTTGTTCTCGATGAAGAACGCGACGGGGAGCTTCCACGTCGCGGCGAGGTTCATGGACTCCAGTACCGAACCGATCTGGCTCGACCCGTCGCCGAAGTAGTTGATCGACACGTCCGAGGTGCCGGCGTGCTTCTGCGCCCACGCATGGCCGGTGGCCAGCGGCGCGCCGCCGCCGACGATCGCGTTGGTGCCCAGCGCTCCGGCCTCGAGCCACTGCAGGTGCATCGAGCCGCCGCGGCCACCCGAGAAACCGGAGGCGAGCCCGAGGATCTCGGCCAGCGTGCGGTCGAGCAGCGTCTGCAAGTCCGGCGTCACGAGCGCGGCGGGGTCGAGCGCACCGCCGGAGACGTACGCGAGCGTCTTGGCGAGGAACTGGTGGTGCCCGCGGTGCGAGCCGTTCACGGCATCCGCGGGTCGGAGGGAGACGATCGAACCGACCGCGCCGCCCTCCTGACCGATGCTGGAGTGCGCGGGGCCGTGCACGAGGCCTGCGCCCGCCAGGTCGAGCACCGCCTCCTCGAAGGCCCGGATGAGATGCAGCTGACCGAGCATCGTCCCGAGCAGTTCCGGGTTGGCGGCCTTCCAGTCTGCGGCGGTCGTCTCCAGCTGCACCCACTCGACACCGGTGTTCAGCCGTTTCCGCTTGGCCATGTCGCTCCTCACGCGTCGTTGCGTCCACCTATACAGGTCGTTCGCTCACACTGTACGATCGGATTGTCTCCAATACAAGGCGCAACCGCCACGAGATACTGTCGAAAGACGCCATCGTCGGCGTCAGTGGATCCAATGGAGGATGCGACATGGGACTTCCGGGACTGCGCGGCAGCGACCACATCGGCTTCACCGTGCCCGATCTCGACGAGGCCGAGACCTTCCTCGTCGACGTCCTCGGTGCAGTGCCGGTGTACACGCTGCCCGGACGCAGCGGCGAGGGCGACTGGATGACACGACAGCTCGGTGTGCACCCACGCACGGCGATCCGCGAGATCCGCTTCTACCGTCTCGGCAACGGCACGAACCTCGAGGTCTTCGCGTACGACGCCGCCGACGGGCAGGCGCCGCCCCCGCGAAACAGCGACATCGGCGGGCACCACCTCGCGCTCTACGTCGACGATCTGGATGCCGCGGTCGCCCACCTCCGCGCCCACGACGTCGACATCATGGGCGAACCGGTCGTCAGCGGCGCCGCGTCAGCGGGACAGCGCTGGATCTACTTTCGCGCGCCGTGGGGCATGCAGTTCGAACTCGTCAGCTACCCCGACGGCAAGGCCTATGAGCAGGATGCCGACACGTTGCTGTGGCACCCCGCGAGGCCCGCCGAGTGAGCGGCCCGCTCACCGTCGCCCGCGATCACGGGCGCGCCGGATCGGGGATCGCCGACACGCTCCGCGACGAGATCCTCCGTGGCATCCATCCGCCCGGAACCCGGATCCGGCAGGAGGACCTCGCGGCCCGGCACACGACGAGCCGCATCCCGGTGCGCGAGGCGCTGCGGATCCTCGAGGCCGAGGGCCTCGTGACGCTAGTCGCCAACTCGGGCGCGTGGGTGTCGCGCCTGACCCTCGCCGAGTGCGAGGAGCTGTACCTCGTGCGCGAGCGCATCGAGCCGGTGCTCCTCGGGATGAGCGCGCCGCTCCTCTCCCCCGACGACCTGGACGCCCTCGACGACTTGGCGGCGCGGATGGAGCACGCGGATGCCGAGGACTTCCTGCGCCACGACCGGGAGTTCCACTTCGCCACCTACGCGCCGGCGCACACCGTGATGCTCGGCGACACGGTCGTGGGCCTGTGGAACCGGACGCACCACTACCGCCGCGCCTTCGTCACCGCGGCGCACGCCCGTCACGACGGCACCGCGCACCTGGACCACCGGCTGCTCGTCGCCGCCCTCCGCCGCGGCGACGCCGAGGAGGCCGCCCACGTGCTCGAGCGGCACATCCGGCGCACGCGCATCGAGCTGGAGCGGCATCCCGAGATCTTCGGCGAGGAGCAGGGCGTCAGGTGATGCGCCATCCCCGGTCGACGTAGAGGTTGGTCGCCGAGACGCCCTCGTTGTGGAGCAGGAAACGCGTGGCATCCACCACGTCGTTCATCGTCGCGAGCTCGCCGCCGGGCGTGCGGGACGAGTAGCCGTCGAGGACCCCCGCGGGCTTCCCGGCCCAGAACGGGCTGTCGCCGATGATTCCCGGGTGCAGCGCGTTCACGCGCAGCGGGGCGAGTTCGAGCGCGAGGGCCGTCGTGAGCCCCTCGACGCCGCCGTTGATGGTCGAGACCGTGACCGAGCCGGGGTACGGGGCGTCCTTCGCGCGTCCGCCGAACAGCACGATGCCGGTTGAGCGCTGCGGAACGAGCCGGTCGAGGAGCGTGTGGACGGTCTCGGTGTACCCCACGAGCTTGAGTGTCACGAGGCGCCGGGCGCGCGCGATGTCGTAGTCGCGGACGGTGTTCGCGTCGCGCTCGATCGCGGCGAGCACCAGGCCGTCCAGTTCGCCGACGTCGGCGAGCGCGGGCGCGATGTCCTCCGGCTCGGAGATGTCGACCGCGATACCGCGGACGTTCGGGCCGATCTCCCGGGCGATCGCCTCGGCTGCTGCCGCGTCGCGACCCGTGAGCGTCACCTCGTGCCCGTCGGCGGCGAGCGACGCGACGATCTCGCGTCCGATCCCGGATGTCCCGCCGACCACCAGATACCTGCGGCTCATGCCGCACCTCCCTCTCTCTCGTCATCGGATGCCGGCAGGAGGCCCCGCCGGGTGACCTCCGCAGCGGCACCCCAGTCGAGGCGCGCGAGGTCGGGTTCGGCCAAGGCTCGCTCGAACACCGCCGTCAAAGCGGCGAGCGTCGGCAGGTGCGTCCCCGTCTCGCCCGCGATCTCGGCGCTCAGCCGGAGATCCTTGTAGCCGAGGGCCACGTCGAACCCCGGCGGGTCGTACGCCTGCCGCGCGATCATCCCGCCGTAGCCGCTGTACACGACCCCGGCGAACAACGTCGACGTGAGGATCTCGACGAACAGTCCGGGATCCACGCCGCGCGCTTCGACTAGGGCGACCGACTCCCCGATGGCCTGGATCGCGTGGATGATGTCGTAGTTCACCGCGATCTTCACGGCGTTCGCGGTCGATGGCTCCGCGCCGAGCGGCCACAGGCGCGCGGCGAACAGCTGCAGGAACGGCTCGACCTCGGCGACGTCGTCGGGCGCGCCCGCGACGAGCACGTTGAGCTTGCCCTCCGCAGCGACAGTGGGGCGCCCGAGCACCGGAGCGGCGACATAGCGCGCGCCCGCCGCCGCGAACCGGCGCTGCAGCTCCCCCGCCCCGGCGGGGCTGATCGACGCCATGTTCACGTGCACCCCGCCCGACGCGGATGCCACGGATTCGGCATCCAGGACGGACAGCGCCGCGGTGTCGTCGGCGAGCATCGAGAACGACACCGGGTGCGCGAGCGCCTCGCCGGGCGTCGCGCAGGCCACGGCACCGGCGGCGACGAGGTCGTCGACCGGCCCGCGCGAGCGATTCCACACGTACACGTCGTGCCCGGCGTCGACGAGGCGGCGAGCGAGCGCCGCGCCCATCGAGCCGAGGCCGAGGAATCCGACCGACGCCATCACGCCTCCCCGCGGCCCCACGTCGTGTTCAGGTGCGACTGCGAGTCGCGCTGGTTGTTGAGCGGGCCGCCGACCGCGATGTACCGGGGACCGGCGATCAGCAGCTCCTCGGCGGGGAACTTCGTGATGACCTCGCACCCGTCGGCGGTCACGACGACCTCCTCCTCGATGCGCGCCGCGCCCCAGCCGTCCGCGGAGGGCCAGTACGTCTCGAGGGCGAACACCATGCCCTCCTTGAGCTCCTCGGGGTGGTCGAACGACACCAGCCGCGAGAAGATCGGCTTCTCCCAGATCGACAGGCCGACCCCGTGGCCGTACTGCAGGGCGAACGCCGCTTCCTCGTCCGCGAAGCCGAACTCCTGCGCCGTCGGCCACACCGAGACGATGTCGGCGGTCGTGGCGCCGGGACGCACGAGGGCGATCGCCCGGTCCATGTATTCGCGGGCCCGGGTGTAGGCATCCTTCTGCTTCGTGCTCGCCGACCCCACCGCGAAGGTGCGGTAGTAACACGTGCGGTAGCCGTTCCAGCTGTGCAGGATGTCGAAGAACGCCGGGTCGCCGGGGCGGATCAGACGGTCCGAGAACACGTGCGGGTGCGGGGAGCAGCGCTCGCCCGAGATCGCGTTGACGCCCTCGACGTACTCGGACCCCAGGTCGTACAGCGTCTTGGCGACGAGCCCCACGGCCTCGTTCTCGCGGACACCGGGGCGCAGGAACCGGTAGAGGTCCTCGTAGGCCGCGTCCACCATCGACGCGGCCTGCGTGAGCAGCCGGATCTCGTCGCCCGTCTTGATGCGGCGGGCCTCCATGAAGATCTGCTGACCGTCGACCACCCGGATGCCGACCTGCTGCAGCGCGAACAGGATGGGCAGCTCGATGACGTCGACGCCGAGCGGCTGGTCGGCGACCCCGAACTTCTCCAGCTCGCGCTTGATCTTGCGGGCCACCTCCTCGGCGATGCCGGCATCCGGCGGGAAGGCTCCGCGGAGGGTCGAGATCCCCGCGCGCGCCCCGGACTCGAGCCGCGGACGCTTGGTGCCCTCGTGTGGCGCGTGGGGATCGGCATCCATCTCGGACGAGGTGACGTCCAGCCACGGGTTGTACAGCGCGTGGTGCTTCGCCGCCGACCCGAAATCCCACGAGATCGGGTCGGTGTTGCGGGTGAGGAGGCTGAAGCGGATCAGCTTGTCCATGGCCCACGTGCCGATGTGCGTCGCGGTCATGTAGCGGATGTTGGAGAAGTCGAACGCGAGCACCGCGCCCAGCTCGGAGCGCTCCAACTCCGCCTTGACGCGCGCGAGGCGCTCGTCGCGGAGGCGGTCGAAGTCGACGCGCGCCTCCCAGTCGACGCCGTTGGTGCCCGTGGTTCCGGTGTTCTTCATGATGGCCTTCCTGAGGTCAGAGGGTTTCGATGGGGATGCGGACGCGCGGCGGATCAGCCGCCCCGCACCCCCGGTGAGCGACCGCGGCGCACGAGCACCATGACGAGCGGGACGACCGCGGCGAAGAGCACGAACGCCCCCTGGATCCAGTACTGCCACGACAGGCCGAGCGAGAGGAACGCCAGGGAGCTCGTCACCGTCTGCAGGAGCAGCCCCGCCGCGGCGACGGCCAGGGCCGAACCGGAACCGCCGAAGATGCTGGCGCCGGCGATGACGACCGCCGTCACCGAGGTGAGGGTCAGCGCCTGCGCCGCGTTGGCGTCGCCGATGCCCGACCGCGAATACACCGCGAGCCCGGCGAGCGCGGCGAGGACGCCCGCGGTGACGGAGGCGAGCAGCCGCGTCCGCGGGACCCGCACGCCCATGCGATTGGCCTTGACGGGGTCGGAGCCGGCGGCCCGCAGCGCGCGTCCCCCGCGGGTGCGCTGGATGACGAACCACATGACCACGGCGATCGCGACGGCCAGCGCCAGGATCAGGGGCACGCCGGCGACGGCGAGACCGAGGGTCGTCAGGACGTCGGCGCGGGCCGATCCGCCGGGGCTCGGCCGCAGCACCTGCGCGAGACCGAGCACCGCGATGGAGCTCACGAGCGTCGCGATGACGGGCGGGAGGGAGAGGCGCGTGACGAGGAGGCCGTTCACCCACCCCACCGCGGCCCCCGCCGCGAGCGCGAGCGCGACCCCGATGAGGAAGTAGCCGATCCCCTGCTGCGCGAAGAACGACAGGATGACCGCTGAGAGAGCCGTCACCGATCCGATGCTCAGGTCGATGCCCCCGGTCATCACGACGACGAGTTGCGCCAACCCCACGAAGATCAGGACGCTCGTCGCCGCCAGCAGCTGACTGATGCTCAGGGGACTCAGGAACGCGGACGACACGAACGAGGTGACGATCGAGAGGGCCACCGCCAACCCGAGGAGCACGACGGCCTGCGTCTCGCCCGCCAGGATGCCGCGCGACCGGCGCCGTGCCGTCACCGCGACCTCGACCGACGCCGTCTCGTGCGACAGCACCGCCGCTCCCGTGATGGCGCGCTCGTCAACGTCGTCCCCGACCAGCGTCGCCTGGACACGACCGCGGGAGAACACCACGACCCGGTCGCACAGCCCTTCGAGCTCCACGGCATCCGTCGACAGGACGACGACGGCGACGCCCGAGGCGGCGAGCTCCCGGAGGAACGCGTAGATGTCCACGCGGGCACCCGCGTCGACACCCTGCGTCGGGTCCTCGACGAGCAGGACCTTCGGGTCGCCGAGGCGTCCGCGCGCGAGCAGGACCTTCTGCTGGTTGCCGCCCGAGAGCGCCGAGACCGGCACCTCGAAGTGCGGGGTCTTCACCGCGAGACCGGCCACGCCCTCGCGCGTCAACGCGTACTCGCGGCTGCGGCGGACGAATCCGCCGGGCATCGCGGCGCGAAGCGCCCCCGCGACGGCGTTCTCGCGGATCGACATCTTGCCGAACATGGCCTCGCCGATGCGGTCGCCGGGCAGGAACACGACCCCCGCGGCCGACGCCGACCGGCGGGAGCGCGTCGAGACCTCCTGGCCGTTCACCAGGATGCGGCCTCCCGTCGAGCCGCCGCCGGCGATGCCTCGGAGCACGCGGCGCTGACCGTTGCCCTCGACCCCGGCGAGACCGACGATCTGCCCCGGGTAGACCGAGAACGAGACGTTGTCGTAGCCGGGGCCACTGAGCTCGAGCACCTCGAGGGCGGGGGTCGCGTCGGCGGCGGGGGCGAGAGGCTTGTCGGGGAACGTGGTCTCCAGCGACCGCCCGACGATGAGCTCGACGACCTGGTCGGCGGTGAAGTCCGCCACGAGGCCACGACCGACGACGCGCCCGTCGCGCAGCACCGTGAGATCGGTGCCGATCTCCATCACTTCGGGGATCCGGTGAGTGATGTAGACGATCGCCACGCCCTTCTCCAGCAGCCCGCGGACCTGACCGAACAGCCACGCCGTCTCCTCGGGCCCGAGGGCCTCGGTCGGCTCGTCCAGCACCAGCGCACGGGGATCGGATGCCAGGGCGGCGGCGATCTCGACGAGGTGCGCCTCGCGCAGCGACAGCGACGACACGAGCGCGTGCGGGTCGATCTTCAGCGACAGGCGCTCGAAGTGCGCGGTGACCCAGGCGGCCGCCGTGCGGCGCGAAGGGCGCTTGCTCGCGGGAAGCAGCAGCAGGACGGCATCCACCACGCTCAACGAGGGGGCGAGCGCGGGGATCTGGTACACGATGGCGAGCCCGGATTCCCGCGCCTCGGCGGGGCGGATGCGGTCGAACTCGCGCCCGGCGAGGCCGATGGTGCCGGAATCCGGCACCACCGACCCCGCCGCGATCCCCACGAGGGTGGACTTCCCGGCGCCGTTCTCGCCCAGCACGGCGTGCACGCGACCGGCGGCGATGTCGACCGAGACCGCGTCGAGCGCGGTGACACCGGGGTAGGTCTTGGTGATGCCCGAGAGGGTGAGCGCGGATGCCACGGTCGTGGGGGTCTCGTTCATCAGCCGAAGAGCTTCGTGATCTCGTCGGCGGTCAGCAGCGTCGAGGGCGTCGCGTCGGACGGCGCTGACGACAGGCACGCCTTATCGGGCGTGACCGCCCCGGCCGTCTTGCCGGTGGAGTCCTCGAAGAGCGCGAGCTCGTACAGCGAAGGCTCGGTGTCCGAGGTGCCGGAGACGGCGGCGAGCGCCTTGCGGAGCGCGACGCGGCCGATCCAGGTGCGCGAGGAGACGGTGGCCAGCTCGTACCCCGGGTTCTTCGCCTTGAGGTCGGCGTACCCGCAGCTGAGGGAGTTGTCGTCGGTCGAGGTGAGGATCGGGAGCTGCTGACCGGCCGCCTCGTAGGCGCGGATGATGCCCGAGGCAGAGGCGCCGTAGTCGGCGATGATCGCGTTGATCGGCGTGCCCTGCGACAGGACGCCGGCCATCGCCTGCTGCGCCTGCGCCGGGTCCCAGTTGGTCCAGATGGGCTCGGTGTTCACGAGCGTGATCTGCGGGTTGGCGTCGAAGACCTCCTTGGCCCCGGCGAACTCCTGCGTCGAGACCAGGGCGCCCGAGGGACCACCGAAGAACACGACGTTGCCGCCGGCGCTGCCCAGCTGGTCGACGATCCACTGCGCCTTGGACTTCCCGACGAACTCGGGGATCTGGTCGGTGTAGTCGAGGTAGTCGGTGCCGGCGGTGCCCTGCGGGTCGGAAGCGAACGCGACGACCGTGGAACCCGCCTGGGTGGCCTGCCGGATCGCGGGGAGGTGCGCCTCGCCGGGACCGGCGTCGGGGATGACGAGGATGATGTTCGTGCCCTTGGCGGCGAGGCTCGTGATGCCCGAGGTCGTCGCCTCGAGGTCGCCGCGGCCGGCGATGAACTCGACGCCCGAGATGGCGGAGCACTTGGCAGCCTCGCTCTCGATCTCCGCGAGAACGGTCTTGGACCACGTGTTGGTGCCGTAGCCGTCGACGACGCCGACCGAGACCTTCGTGCCGTCGGTGGGGCAGACGGCCGAGATGTCGGTGAACTGATCGACGGTGCCCTTGCTGCCGGCGGCGATGTCGGCGGTGAGGTTGCTGGCGCCCTCGGAGCTGCCGCCGCCGGCGCTGTTCGTGGAGGAACAGCCGGCGAGGACGAGCGCGCCGAGCGCGATGACGGCGAGACCTGCTCGCCGTGCGGGTGCTGTGGTGATCATGGAGGTACTCCTCTTCGAGTGGGTGATCGGGTGTGCAGGGTCGGATGAGGGCGCGACGGACCGCCCGTCGACCCGGTGGGGGTCGCGGTGGCGGATGAGCCGGTGTCAGGCTCCCGGACGCCGTCGCATGAGGTTCCGGATGCGGGAGGTGGAGCCGCCCAGCTGCAGCTGGGCGACGATGCCGACGCCGATGATCAGCGCCTGGACGATGTTCTGCACGGCGGTGGCCTGCGTGAACGTCTGGACCAGCTGGGTCAGCTGCGCCAGGAAGAGGGCGCCGAGCGCGGTGCCCACAACGCTGCCGCGCCCGCCCGTGAGGGCGGTGCCGCCGAGCACCACCGCCGCGATCGAGGGCAGGAGATAGTCGTCGCCGGCGGTGAGGGTCGGGGTGCGGAGCAGCCCCGCCAGAAGCACGCCGCCGACGGCGGCGAGCCCGGCCGAGAGGACGTACGCCACGATCGTGTATCCGCGCGTCCCGATGCCGAGGTTGGCGGCGCTGCGGGGGTTCTCCCCGACGAGCTCGAACCGCCGACCGAGACGCGTCAGCTTCAGGACGACGTGGACGGCGAGGGTCAGAGCGAGGGCGAAGAACACCAGCACCGGGATGCCACCCCACCGGCTGAGCGCGAACTGGTTGAGCGCGTCGGGGCTCTGCGTCGCGAATCCCCCGGACAGGGCCTGGACCGTGCCGATCATCAGGGCGTTCACCGCGATCGTGACGACGAGGGGCGGGAGGCCGAACAGGGTGATGACGAGCCCGCTCGCCAGACCGAACGCGGCGGTGGCCACGATCGCGGCGGCGATCGCCGCGGGAAGACCCAGGGCGTCGTCGCCGCCGAAGCGGGCCACGATCAGGGCGCCGAGCGTGACCGCGCCCGGGATCGACAGGTCGAGGCCGCCCTGCTGGATGACGAGGGTCTGGCCGATCGCCACGATCGCGATGAGCGCTGCGAACGGCAGCATCGAGACGATGGCGGTGGGTCCGACGCTGCCGGGGGCGATGAGCGGACTGATGAGGAACAGCGCGGCGACCGCGATGAGCGCCCGGGTTCCCGGCCACGCGAGCACCATCCGCGCCGTCGGACCGTGGTCCTTCGGCGCGATGCGCGCGGGAACGGCGAGGTCGGTCATGCCGTCACCAGCGTGGGGTGCCACGTGCCGTCGAGGCGCGCCTCGGGCATCTCACCGAGCAGGTAGCTGCGGGAGGCCTCGGCATCCGCCTTCAGCCGGGCGATGTCCACACCTACGAGTTCGCCGTCCTTCTTCACCCGACGCCCCTGGACGAAGACGTCGCGGACGAGGCCCGGGTGAGCCGAGTAGACGAGGCTCCCGATCGGGTTGTTGAGCGGCGTGAGGGCCAACGACCGGTCGTCGAGCACGACGATGTCGGCGGCCTTGCCCACCGCGATCGAGCCCGTGGTGTCCGCGAGACCCGCGGCGTGCGCACCGTCGATCGTGGCGAACTGCACGACGTCGGCACACGTGAGGCTGATGCGCTCGAGCACCTCGCCGGTGTCGACGGACGGGGCGTTGTCGAGGGCGCGCTGCATGCCGATGGCGGTGCGCATGGTGGCGAACATGTCGCCGCCGTTCGAGCTGCACACGTCGATCGAGAAGGTCGGGCGGATGCCGGCGCGCAGCAGCCGGCCGGTGGCGGGGAAGCCGTGGCCCATCTGCATCTCGACGTCGGGGGCGACCGAGGCGGTGCCGCCGCTGTCGGCGATGAGCTTCAGCTCGTCGTCGCCGAGGGTGCAGCAGTGCACGTAGGTGATGCGGTCGGACAGCAGGCCGTCGGCGTGCATCTTGCGGATCGGGCCCGACTTGCCCCAGTACCCGTCACCGGCGTGCATCGTGACGCGGAGGTCCAGGTCGGCGGCGAGGCGGAAGTCGGCGACGTTGACCTCGGGGGTGACGAACTGCGGTCCGCGCAGGGCGAGCGCCATCGTCACGAGGCCCCCGTCGGAGGAGAAGTGCTCGTCGCGGACGCGCCGCGCGTCGGCGGGGTGCACGTTGGCCGACGGCAGGCTCCCCCACTGCTCGGCACCGCCGCCGTGCGCGAAGACCGCACGCATCCCGGTGTCCTTGAGGGCTGCGACCGCCGCGTCCGCGTGCGCGGGGGTGGCGAGGTTGTGCGACCAGTCGACGAGCGTCGTGATGCCGGAGTCGAGGGCCTCGAGCGCACCGAGGTAGTTGCCGGTGTAGGTGTCCTCGGGGCGGAAGTGCTTGCTGAGACCGGTGTGCAGGCCCGCGAGGTACTCGGTGAGCGACCAGTCCGACGCGAGGTTGCGGACGACCGACTGCCACGTGTGGCGGTGCGTGTCGACGAAGCCCGGGTGCACGATGCGGCCGTGAACGTCCACGACCTCGGCGTCGCCGGCATCCAGGCCATGTCCGATGGCCTCGATCGTTCCGTCGGCGCCGATCAGGATGTCGGTGTCGGTGAGGACCTCGCCGGGGCGGACCGCGGTGATGACGGTTCCTCCCCGCAGCAGCGTGCGCGTGCTCATGTGGTGGTGACTCCCTCGTCGAACCGGAGCGTCGTCGCGCCGGTGGTGTTCGTTGATTGGATGCTAGAAAGCAGGACTGAACGTGTCAAGTATTAGTTATCACTCTGTGCAATTCGTCCAGCACGACTGAAAGCTCACGCGCGCTCGCGGTACAACGGGATGTCGATCGGAGGCTGCGGGATGAAGTCCCCCGCACCGCCCATCCGGTCGTACAGGTGCTCGTGGGAGCGCTCGAGCGTCGCCCTCGCGGCACCCACCTCGACGTGGGTGAGCACGCCCCGCCGCTTGACGACGCGCCCGTCGACGAACACCGTGTCGATGCAGCCGGCGTGCGCCTGCGACACCACCGCGCCCGTCGGATCCGCGCGGTTCCAGCCGACCTGGCTGATCCCCGACATGTCCACGAGCACGATGTCGGCGCGCTTGCCCACGGTGAGCGACCCGACGAGATGATCGACGCCGGCCGCTCGGGCACCGTTCAGCGTCGCCCACCGCAGCGCGTCCTTCGTCGTCCACGACATGGTCTGCGGCGCCCGCATCGCGGCGTACTCGGGTTCGTCGGCACGGTAGCGCGAGGCCTGCAGCACCAGCCTGCTGTGCGAGACCATGTCGCCGCCGTTGCCCGACACGCAGTCGATGCCGAGACTCGGACCCGGCGTGTGGGCGGTCGCCTCGGCGATGGCGGGGTACCCCATCCCCATCTGCATCTCCGTCTCGGCGCACACCGACACCGTCACCCCGCTGCCGTCCAGCAGGTCCCACTCGTGCGGGGTGTTGAAGGTGCAGTGCACGAGCAGCAGGTCGTCGGCCAGCAGCCCGTGGGCGTGCAGCACCTCGACGTCCTGGAAGAGCTGGCGCACCATGACCTGATTGGCGTGGAACGTGATGCGCGCCCCGAGATCGCGGGCGAGTCGGAACTCCGCCGCCACGTCGGCCACGGGGGCGATCGCGAGCTCCTGCGGGGCGATGCCGAAGCGCAGCAGCTGGTCGTCGCTGGAGAAGTACTGCTCGCGGATGTGGCGGGCGAGCACGGCCCGCGTGGCCAGGGCCGCGGGGTCGGCACCCCTCGCCGACCCGCCGCGGGACTGACTCCACGTGTTCGTGGTGATGGGGGTCAGCCCGTGGGCGTAGAGGGCCCGGATGCCGGCATCCCGCAGCCCCGTGACGGCGGCGTGCGCGCCGTCGGGGTCGAGGATGTTGTGGCAGTAGTCGACGATCGTGGTGATGCCGGAGTTGAGGGCGTCCAGCGCTCCGACGTAGTTGCCGGCGTACATGTCCTCGGCGCGGTACAGCGGGGCCATGTGCAGCCGGATGCCGCGGAGGTAGTCGGGGATGTTCCCGTCGGCGAGGATGCCGCGCAGCGCCGTCTGCCAGGTGTGGCGGTGGGTGTCGACCATGCCGGGGATGGCGATCTTGTCTCGCCCGTCGACGATCTCGGCGTCGTCGACGGCGATGTCCGGACGGATCTCCCGGATGACGCCGTCCTCGATGAGGATGTCGGTGCGGGCCAGGTCGCCGAGTTCCGGGTCGACGGTGGCCGCCGCCACGTTGCGGATGAGTGTGCGCATGGTCGCTCCCTCGCGATCCGATCAGGTCTGCGTCGACCCGACGTTGTGCTGAACTACACACGAATGTACAGTCGCATCCAGATTTGTAAAGTCTGAGCGAACGTTCAGTCGGTGTCGAGGAGGACCCATGTCACGAACGAGCCCCCGCATCGCCGTGCTCGGCACCGGTGCCCAGGGAGCCAGCATCGGCGCGGACCTGCTGCGCGCCGGTCTCGACGTCACCTACATCGAGCAGTGGCCCGCCCACGTCGAGGCCATGCGCGCGCGCGGCATCGAGGTGCGCCTCCCCGATGAGACGCACGTGACCCCCGTCCACCCCCTCCACCTGTGCGAGGTCGCGACGCTGCGCGAGCCGTTCGACATCGTGTTCATCGTCGTGAAGGCCTACGACACGCGCTGGGTCGCAGAGCTCATCGCCCCGCACGTCGCCGAGGACGGCCTGGTCGTGGGCGTGCAGAACGGGATGACCCAGGATGCCATCGCCGCCGCCGTGGGGGCGCACCGCACCATGGGCGCCGTGATCGAGGTGGCATCCAACATGTTCGAGCCGGGCATCGTGAACCGCCAGACGCCGGTCTCCGGCTCGTGGTTCGCGGTCGGTGCGTACGACGACGCGGCGCGGGGGCGCGAGCACGAGGTGCAGGCGGTGCTCTCGCACACGGGGCGCGTGGACGTCTCCCCCGACATCCGCTCGTCGAAGTGGATGAAGCTCGTCGCCAACGCGGGCGAGCTCGTCCCGTCCGCGATCCTCGACCTGCCCCTGGCCTCCGCCGTCGCGCTGCCGGGTGTGCACGACTTCATGATCGAGTGCGGCAAGGAGGCCGCGCGCGCCGCCCTCGCCGACGGCAGCCGGCTCGTCCCGATCTTCGGGCTCTCCGACGACGCCGTGACCGACCCCGACCGCTACGCCGCCGACCTCCTGGGCGCGGTGCTCGACAGCTTCTCGCTCCCCGACACGAACACCACGGTGCTGCAGGACTGGATGAAGGGTCGCCACGCCGAGTACGACGAGGTCAACGGGCTCGTCGTGTCGGTGCTGGCCGCGGCGGGTCAGGAGGCGCCCTACAACGCGCACACCGTCCGGCTCGCGAAAGAGATCGAAGCCGGACGGATGCCGCGTTCCGCCGCCAACCTCGACGTCCTGTTGGACGTTCCCGGACGCGGGTGAGGCTCGGCCGTGTTCAGGCGCGGCGCACAGGATGTGCGCGAATCGGCCGGTAGCGTGTTCTCGCGAAGGGCGGGGTCCCGGTGATCGGGTTCACCTCCGTCGGACGAGGAGGCGCGGACATGACCGACGACATCGGCAGCAGGCTGCGCGACGCGCGGCTGCAGCGCGGCATGAGCCTGCGCAGCGTCGCCAGCTCGCTGGGCGTCTCGGCGAGCCTGATCTCGCAGGTCGAGACGGGCAAGACGCAGCCCTCGGTCTCGACCCTCTACGCGATGGTCACGCACCTCGGCATCTCGATCGATGAGCTGCTGGGCGTCTCCCCCACGCCGCCGGCCGGTACTGCCGTTCCCGCGCCCGAGCCCCTTCCCGCGGATCTCACGGTGCAGCGCGCCTCCGACAACGCCGTCCTCGACATGGAGAACGGCGTGCGGTGGGAGCGCCTGGCCGCGGGCGTCGGCCCGGCCGACTCGCTGCTGGTCACGTATCAGCCGGGGGCGTCCAGCTCCGTCGAGGGCAAGATGATGCGCCACGCGGGGGTCGAGTACGCCTACCTCCTCGAGGGCGAACTGACACTCCGCCTCGAGTTCGACACCTTCACGCTCCGCGCGGGCGACAGTCTGCACTTCGACTCCGTGCGTCCGCACCTGTACGTCAATCAGAGCAACGCGATCGCGCGCGGCATCTGGTTCGTGGTCGGGCGCCGCGAGCAGAACCAGACCATGCCGTCGGCCGGGCAGCAGTTCAGCGCCCCGCGCGAAACGATCGGGTCAGCGGTCGACGTCCTCCGGGCGATGGACGACCTCGACCGCTGACCGCGTTGTTCGGCGGTCGGTCTCACGCCCTCGCGGGCGCGACACCGTGCCGCGCCACTCGACGCCGCGAGGCCGTCGGGTCGATCACCGTCTTGATCTGACGGGAGCCGCCCCGGGTGAGCGGCTCCAGCGCCCCGTCGGCGACCTCGTCCAGGGGCAGCACCTCGTCGGCGACGTCGGTCCAGTCGGGACGGTCGGCCAGCAGTTCCACCGCACGGGGCAGGTCGACGCCGATCGCGTGGGCGACGGTCCCGACGATCGTGTACTCGCGCAGCGTCCAGGCCCCCAGGGGGATGGGGACGTCCTCGCGCTGGATGCCGACGGGCACGAGCACCGCGCCCGGCAGCGCCGCGGCGACGACCTCGTCCCACCCCGCGCGCGATCCGCTCACCTCGAACAGCACGTCGGCCTCACGGCCCGCGGCCGTGAGCTCGGCCGCGACGGACTGCTCCCCCGCGAGCAGCGTGCGCTCGGCGCCGAGATCGCGGGCGAGGGCGAGACGCGCCTCCGACCGGTCGACGGCGAGCACGCGTGCGCCGACGGCCGCGGCAGCGTACGTGAGGAACGCGCCGATCCCGCCGATCCCGAGGACGACGGCATCCTGCCCCGCCGACAGACCGCTGCGGGATACCGCATGCACGGCGATGGCCATGGGCTGCGCGAGGGCGAGAGTGTCGGATGCCAGGCCCCACGCCGTGACGTCGAGCAGGGTGGCGGCGGGCACGCGGACGAACTCCGCGAGCCCGCCGTCGATCTGCAGCCCCGCCGTCCGGTAGCGGCGGCACAGGTTCGTGCGCCCGGTGCGGCACGGCTTGCACTCCCCGCACGAGATGCCCGCCCCGGAGACGACCTGAGCGCCCAGCGGCAGGTCGACGCCTGCGCCCACCGCCTCGACCGTGCCGGTGAACTCGTGGCCGAGCACGACCGGCAGATGCGTGAGGACCGGGCCGCGGGAGTACTCCGTGGCATCCGATCCGCAGACGCCGCACCCCGTCACCCGCACGAGCGCCTCGCCGGGGCCGGGCACCGGAACGGGGCGATCCTCGATCCGCAGGTCGCCGGCGCTGTAGAGGACGGCGGCGCGCATGCGCGTCACAGGGCGGTCCCGTCCGGCACCTCGAGCTGCACGGCCTGGCGCGACTCGATCATCCGCGCGAGGTGCGCCTCGTACACCGCGGCGTGCGCGGGCGAGTCGAGGTACGCCGCGAGCGCGTCCGCGTCGGCGACCAGCGCGACCACGGCGTAGTCCGCCGGGCTCGGGCGCATTCGCAGGTTCACGCCGCAGCGGTAGCCGCTGAGCATGGGCAGCGCCGCGGCCATCTCTTCGAGTGCCCCGGTCAGTGCCTCCACCTCCTCGGGACCGACCTCGGGTCTCCAGGTGAACAGTGCGGCGTGCAGGATCATGCGGTCCTCTCAGTCGTTGGCGCGGGCGACGACGTGCGCGTCCCCGTCGGTGTAGCGGTACGGGTTCTCGATCTCCTCGTCGAGGGGGATCTCGGGGTGCATGCCCTCCGCCCACGCCTGCTCCCCCAGCTTCGACCGCACGTACTCGACCGACGCCGCCACCTTGTCGCGGACGGGCGCGAGCGGCAGACCGATGCGCTTCCCCTGATACTTCACGACCTTGCCGTCGACGACGACGGTGTGCACGTCGGCCGTCCCGGCCTGGTAGACCACATGGGCGTAGGGGTGCAGGATCGGGGTCATCGCCGGGGACTCGTCGTTCTTGATGAGCACGATGTCGGCGCGCTTTCCCGGGGTCAGCGATCCGATGCGGTCCTCCAGACCGATCGAGCGGGCGCCACCGACGGTGGCCATGCGCAGCACGTCCTCCGCGCGCAGGCGGTTCGCCACGATCGTCTCGCCGCGCGCGTGCGCCTCGAGGTGGTCGCGTGAACGGTCGGCGCTGAGGGTCGCGCGCATGGCCGAGAAGAAGTCGGCGCTCCACCAGACGCTGGTGTCCATAGACAGGGATGCCGGGATGCCGTGTTTGCGGATCGCCCACGTCGAGGGATAGCCCTGGCCGGCGCTCTGCTCCGACTCGGTGGCGACCGACACGGTGCCGCCGGTGGCCGCGATCTTCTGGTAGCTCTGCTCGTTGAGCGACGCGGAGTGGACGTAGCAGATCTCGGGCGTCATGAACCCGGCGTCGTACATCTGGGTGATGGCGGTGTCGGTCGTGGCGCCCCAGACTCCCGCGTGCGTCGTGACGCGCAGGCCCAGCTCGCGCGCCGCCTCGAACGCGCCGCGCTCGGGGAAGTCGGAGGCGCCCGGCACGTCGAACGCCAGCTGCAGCGTCAGCATGTCGTCGTGCGAGGAGAAGTTCTTCGACACGAAGTCGCGGAACTCCGGGGCGTTGGCCCACTCCCACGGGGCTCCGAGGTAGTTGCCGTACCCGAGCACGAAGCGGCCCGGGATCTCGCGCAGCGCCTGTAGCGCCGCCTCCCCGTACTCGGGGGTCCGGAGACCGTGCGACCAGTCCAACGTCGTCGTGACGCCCGTGTCGACGGACTCGAGCGCGCTGAGGAGGTTGCCGGCGTACACGTCCTCGGGGCGGAACACCTCGCCCCAGTTCAGGTAGTAGAAGACGAAGTACTGGCTGAGCGCCCAGTCGCCGCCGTACCCTCGCAGCGCCGACTGCCACATGTGGCGGTGGGTGTCGATGAAGCCGGGGGTCACGACGCCCCCGGATGCGTCGATCTCGAGCGTGCCTTCCGGCACCTCGAGACGGTGCCCGACCGCGGCGATGTCGCGGCCGATCACGAGGACGTCGGCGTCGTCCAGAACGCCCTGCTCATCCATGGTGATGACGGTGGCGTTGCGGAAGACGAACGGGCGGTCAGCCGAGAACTGCTCGGCGGCGGGTGTGCTTTCGGTCATGGCCTTCTCCCCATCGAGAATGTTCGTTCCTGGTTTACACTCTCCTCAGGGTCGAGGCAAGAGTGCGATTTTCGTTCAGCCCGTATACATGAACACGCGATCTCGCCTCCATCGCGTTCGCTGACACTCCAACGAAGGAGCGACATGTCCACTCCGTCCATCGCTGTGCTGGGCGCCGGCGCCAACGGGGCCTCGATCGGTGCCGACCTCATCGACGCGGGCCTCGACCCTGTACTGATCGAGCAGTGGCCCGCCCACGTCGAAGCCATGCGGCGCGACGGTCTGCGCATCGAGATGCCGTCGAGGACCCGCCACGTGCATCCGCGCACGCTCCACCTTTGCGAGGTCGCGACCCTGCGCGAACCGTTCGATCTGGTCCTGCTGGTGACGAAGGCCTACGACGCCCGCTGGGCCGCCGCGCTCATCGAGCCCCACCTCGCCGCCGACCGCGCGATCGCCGCGGTCCAGAACGGCATGACGACCGACGCCGTGGCCGACGTCGTCGGCGCGCACCGGACGGTCGGCACCGTGATCGAGATCTCGTCGACCATGACGGATCCCGGGATCGTCCACCGCCACGTCGACCCCGAGCGGTCCTGGTTCGCTGTGGATGCCACGGCGCCGCGCGGGCACGACGTGGCCGACGTCCTGTCGCACTCGGGAGAGGTCGCCCGCGTGGACGACATCGCCTCCGCCAAGTGGATGAAGCTCGTCAGCAACGCCTCGGTGCTCGTGCCCACGGCGGCACTGGGCCTTCCCATGGTCGACGCGATCGAGGTCCCCGGGATGCGGGACCTCATGCTCGAAGCCGGGCGCGAAGCGCTCCGCGTCGCCGGCGACCACCGTGTCCTGCCGATCTTCGGGCTCACCCCCGAGTCGATCGCGAGCTCGCCCGACGTCGTCGAGACCATGCTCGACGCGCTCTACACGCGCTTCACCGTGCCGGGCGCGACGACCACCGTGCTCCAGGACTGGCGGAAGGGCCGCCACAGCGAGGTCGACGACATCAACGGCGCTGTCGTCGCCGCCGGCCGGAGACTCGGCATCCCCACCCCCGTCAACGACGCGATCGTCGAGGTGGGCCACGCCATCGAGCGCGGAGAGATCGAGCCCGCCCTCACCGCGCTGCAGCTCCTGCAGCGCGGTTAAGGGGTCAGTCGGCGTGACGCAGCGTCGACACCTGGTACAGGGCGACGGATGCCGCGATGCCCGCGTTGAGCGACTCGGTCGAGGCCGAGATCGGGATCGACACCACCTGGTCGCACGTCTCGGTCACCAGGCGCGACAGGCCCTTGCCCTCGGATCCGACGACGATCACGACGGGGCGGTCAGCGAGCTGGAGCTCGGGCAGGGCGACGTCGCCGTCGCCGGCGAGACCGAGGATGAAGACGCCCTGCTTCTTGAACTCCTTCAGCGTCGCGGTGAGGTTCGCCGCGAGGGCGACCGGCACGCGCGCGGCCGCGCCGGCGCTCGTCTTCCACGCCGCGGAGTTCACGCTCGCCGAGCGGCGCTGCGGCAGGACGAGGCCCTGACCGCCGAACGCGGCGGTCGAGCGGATGATGGCACCGAGGTTGCGCGGGTCGGTCACGCCGTCGAGGGCGACCAGGAGCGGGAGCTCGCCCCGGTCGATGATCTTCTCGAGCAGGTCCTGCGGGTGGGCGTACTCGTACGGCGGCACCTTCAGCGCCACGCCCTGGTGGACGCCGTCGAAACCGGCCATGCGGTCGAGCTCGGGGCGGGTCACCTCGAGCACCGGGATGCCGCGGTTCGTCGCGATCGACAGCATCTCCTTCACGCGGTCGTCCATCTCGACGCGCTGCGCGATGTAGAACGCGGTCGCGGGGATCTTCGCGCGCAGCGCCTCGAGCACCGAGTTGCGGCCCGTGACCGTCTCGGTGTCGTCGCTCTGCTTGGCGCGGGGGCGACCCTGCGACGAGCCCACCGGGCGCACGCCGGGCTTGCCCTTGCCGCCGGCGGCGGCGTAGCGCTCCTGGGCGGCCTTGCGCTTCCCGGCGACGTGCCAGGCGCGGTCCTCGGCCTTGGGCGTGGGGCCCTTGCCCTCGAGCGCCTTGCGCGAGTGTCCGCCGGTGCCCTTGAGCGGGCCCTTCTTCTTGCCGGGGTTACGGGCTCCCGGACGTCCAGGCTTAGGCATCGATACTCCAATTGGTTCCGGCCGGAGTGTCCTCCAGCGTGATTCCGGCGGCGGCGATGGCATCACGGATGCGATCGGCAGCGGCCCAGTCCTTGTCGGCGCGCGCGCGGGCGCGCTGCGCGATCATCTCGCGCACGAGTGCGTCGAGCGCGGTGTCGGTTCCGCCCGCGGGGGCGGGCTCCGCGGCATCCAGTCCCAGCACCGACAGCATGGCGGACACCGCGCGGCCGGCGCGGGCCGCCGCGTCGAGGTCTCCCCCGTCGACGGCGATGTTGCCGGCGCGCACGGTCTCGTGCACGACCGCGAGGGCCTGCGGGACGCCGAGGTCGTCGTCCATCGCCGCGGCGAACGCGTCCGGCAGATCCGCGGGCCCGTTCGCGACGGCCGATTCCCCCGCGGTGCGCTGCACCCGCTGCAGGAACGTCGCGATGCGGTCGAGCGCCGCACGCGCCTCGTCGAATCCGCGGTCCGACACGTCGAGACTCGAGCGGTAGTGCGCCCCGGCGAGCGCGTACCGCACGACGAGGGGGTCGCGCTCGGCGAGCACATCGGCGGCGAGCGTGAAGTTGCCGAGCGACTTCGACATCTTCTGTCCGTCGACGGTGACCAGGCCGTTGTGCACCCAGTAGCGCGCGAACGCATCGCCCGCGGCGGTGGACTGCGCGATCTCGTTCTCGTGGTGCGGGAAGCGCAGGTCGAGTCCGCCGCCGTGGATGTCGAACTCAGGGCCGAGGTAGCGCCGCGACATCGCGGAGCACTCGATGTGCCAGCCGGGGCGACCGGCGCCCCACCGCGATGTCCACGTCGCGGACGCCGGCTCCCCCTCCTTCGCGCCCTTCCACAGGGCGAAGTCGCGGGGGTCGCGCTTGCCGCGCGGGTCGGCATCGGTCGCCGACTCCATGGCATCCACGCTCTGGCGGGTGAGCTCGCCGTACGCGGGCCACGACCGCACGTCGAAGTAGACGTCGCCGGCGGCGGCATACGCGTGGCCGCGCTCGATGAGTTCGGCGATCAGCTCTTGCATCTGCGTGACCGATGCGGTCGCGCGCGGCTCGTACGTCGGGGCCAGGATGCCGACGGCGGCATAGGCCCGCGAGAACTCCAGCTCCATGCGGTACGCCAGCGCCCACCACGGCTCAGTGTCGGTGGCGTTCGCGAGGATCTTGTCGTCGATGTCGGTGACGTTGCGCACGAACGTCACACGGCCGAAGCGGTGCGCGAGCCACCGGCGCAGCAGGTCGAATGCGAGGGCGGCGCGGACGTGCCCGATGTGCGGACCCGACTGCACGGTGGGACCGCACACGTACATCGTGACGTTCGCGGGGTCGACGGGGACGAAGTCGCGCAGAGCCTGCGCTTTCGTGTCATACAGCCGAACGGTCACCGCACAAGCCTACCGGCCGCCCCTGGAGGCGACCCGTGCCCGAAACACGGCCACGCTAGGGTCGCTGCATGCCGCTGGAGATCCGCCTCGATGACGTGTCCGTCGCCGACACCCGCGCGCTCGTGACCGCGCACGTGTCGGGCATGCTCGAGAACACCCCGCCGGAGAGCTGCCACGCCCTCGACGCCGACGCGCTCGTCGACAAGGGCGCCCTGCTGTGGTCCGCCCGGGTGGACGGGGAACTCGCGGGTATCGGTGCGCTGTCGCCGTTCGGCGCGGACGCCGGGGAGCTGAAGTCCATGCGCGTCACGGACCGTTTCCTCGGCAAGGGGATCGGCCGCGCGATCCTGCGGCACATCGTCGCCGAGGCGCGGGAACGCGGCATCCGCAGCCTCTGGCTCGAGACGGGGAGCGGCGACGATTTCGCGGCGGCCCGGGGCCTCTACGCGAGCGAAGGATTCGTGGAGTGCGCGCCGTTCGGGTCGTACCGGCCCGACCCGCTCTCGACGTTCATGACCCGCGAGATCTAGACCGGGAGCACGAGCGCCGTCGCGAACGCGGCGACGCCCTCGGTGCGGCCCGTGAACCCGAGTCCGTCGGTCGTCGTCGCGCTGACTGAGACGGGGGCGCCCCCGAGCGCGGCGGACAACGCGCGCTCGGCCTCGGCGCGGCGCCCCGCGAAGCGCGGACGGTTGGCCTGCACCTGGACCGACACGTTGCCGATGCGCCAGCCCGCCTCGCCCAGGAGATTCCGCGTGTGCGCGAGGAAAGCCTCGGCGTGCGCTCCGGCGAACTCCGGACGATCGACGCCGAAGTGCGTGCCGATGTCGCCGAGGCCCGCGGCGGCCAGCAGAGCATCGACGATCGCGTGCGCCACGGCGTCGCCGTCGGAGTGGCCCGAAAGTGCCTGCTCCCCCGGCCATTCCAGACCCGCGAGCCACAGCGTGCCGTCACCGCCGAAGCCGTGCACGTCGGTGCCGATCCCGACGCGCGGCGCACCCGCCGCGGGAGCGGTCGGGGCGGGAGCGGACGGAGCGACGGCCGGCGCGGCGTCGGCGAGCAGGGCCCGCGCGCGGTCGAGGTCGGGGCCGGTCGTGATCTTGAACGACGCCGCGTCTCCGGCCACCGTGATCACGGGGTGACCCGCGGCGGCGACCAGCGCCGCGTCGTCGGTGTGGTCGGCGTCGGCGGAGCGGAGCGCCTCCTCCAGGATGCCGCGGCGGAAGCCCTGCGGCGTCTGCGCGGCGGCGAGCTCCGACCGATCCACGGCCGCGACGATCGCGCCCTCGGCATCGACACGCTTGATGGTGTCGACGACGGGCACCGCGGGGATCACGGCATCCGCCCCGGCGTCGAGTGCCGCGACGACCCGCTCGAACACCGCCGGTGGGGTGAGGGCGCGCGCCGCGTCGTGCACGAGCACGGTGTCGACGTCGGCCCGGAGCGCGGCGAGCCCGGCCGCGACCGACGACTGACGCGTCGCTCCGCCGGAGACGACCGACACGAGATCCCGGCGATCACCCGCGACCGCGTGCACGTCGGTCATCGCGGCGCCCTCGAATCCCGAGGGGACCACGACGACCACCTGCGCGCGCGGAGCGGAGAAGACGCCGCTCAGGGAGTGACGAAGGATCGAGTGCTCGTCGAGGCCGACGAACGCCTTCGGGGCGCCCCCGTTCAAACGGGTGCCGGAGCCGGCGGCGACGACGATGACGGCCAGACGCGGAACGGGTGCGGGGATCACCCGACCACGCTAGCGCGGACGCGCGGCGAAGCCGTGCGGCGTCAGGACGCGAGGACCTCGTCGAGGACGACGCTCGCGCGGTCCTCATCAGTCTTCTCGGCCAGAGCGAGCTCGGACACCAGGATCTGGCGGGCCTTGGCCAGCATGCGCTTCTCACCGGCGGACAGGCCGCGGTCCTGATCGCGGCGCCACAGGTCGCGGACGACCTCGCTCACCTTGATGACGTCACCCGAGGCGAGCTTCTCGAGGTTCGCCTTGTAGCGGCGCGACCAGTTGGTCGGCTCCTCGGTGAAGGGTGCGCGCAGCACCTCGAAGACGCGGTCGAGACCCTCTTTGCCGATCACGTCGCGCACGCCGACCAGGTCGACGTTGTCGGCGGGGACCTCGATGACGAGGTCGCCCTGCGTGACGTTGAGCTTCAGGTATTTCTTCGTCTCGCCCTTGATGACGCGTTCCTTGACCTCGATGATCGTGGCCGCGCCATGGTGCGGGTAAACGACGGTCTCGCCAACCTCAAAAAGCATGGAGTTATGTCCTTTCGGCAACATCCAGGATACCACAGGCCCCGATGCGCTAAGGTTCCGCCCCACCCCGCGACGACCCCTCTCCCGCGCGTGAGCCCCTGCGTGCGAGCGCCCACGGGAGCGGGCCCCGGTCCCCGACCCCGTAGGATGATCAGGATGCCGTCTGTCGTTCCGGGAGGATCCGTGAAAACGCGCCTGTTCGCGTCCCTGGCCGTGGGGGCCGCCGTCGTTCTCGGAACGACGGGATGCAATCTCATCGCCCCCCAGGCGACCACCATCGACTACTCCGCCTCCGACGGGGTCAATGTCCCCGAGTCCGGTCCGCTGAAGGTGCGCAACGCCCTCATCGTCACCGACGAAGAGGGGTCCGGTGGCAACCTCGTCGCGGCCATCGTGAACAGCACCACCGAGGCCCAGACCCTGCGGGTCGAGGTCGGCGAGGGCGGCAGCACCGTCCGTGCGTCGGTCCAGGTCCCGGCGAGCAGCACCGTGAGCCTCGGCGATCTCGCCAACGACGTCGCCCCCCTCGCCCTCGACGGTTTCGAGGGTGCGGCCGGGTCGACCGTCCCCGTCTACTTCCAGTCCGGCGACGGCCAGGGCGCGCTCATCGACGTGCCCGTCCTCGACGGCGCTCTGGAGTACCTCCGGACCCTCGCGCCGACCCCCACGCCGACGAGCATCCTCGTCCCGGCCACGACGCCCTCGGCCACCCCGTCGCCGACGCCGTCGTCCTGATCGCAACGACGAAGGCGCCGACGGTGATCCGTCGGCGCCTTCGTCGTTCCCGCGGCTGTCAGGCCTCGAAGCGGTAGCCGAGTCCGCGGACCGTCACGAGCATCGACGGCTCGCTGGGGCTCTGCTCGATGCGGGAGCGGATGCGCTTGATGTGCACGTCGAGCGTCTTGGTGTCGCCGAAGTAGTCGGTGCCCCAGACCCGGTCGATGAGCTGGCCGCGGGTCAGCACGCGGCCGGCGTTGCGCATGAGGACCTCGAGCAGTTCGAACTCCTTCAACGGCATGCTGATCTCGGCCCCGTCGACCGAGACGGTGTGCCGGTCGATGTCGAGCGTCACGCGCCCGCCGCTGAGGATGCGTTCGTCGAGGTCCGACTCCTCCGGGTTGCGGCGGCGCAGGACGGCCCGCATGCGGGCGAGGAGCTCGCGCGTGGAGTAGGGCTTGGTGACGTAGTCGTCGGCGCCGAGCTCGAGCCCCACCACGATGTCGACCTCGGAGTCCTTGGCCGTCAACATGATGATCGGCACGTGCGAGGTCAGCCGGAGCTGGCGGCACACCTCGGTCCCCGGCATCCCGGGGAGCATGAGGTCCAGCAGCAGGATGTCGGCGCCCCGCTCGCGGAAGGCGGCGAGAGCGAGCGCGCCGTCCTCGGCGATCTCGACCTCGTACCCCTCCCGTCGCAGCAGGTAGGCGAGCGGGTCGGCGAGATCGGGCTCGTCCTCGACGATCAGAACACGGGTCATGCGGTGTCTCCCTTCACGGGTGCGGGGCGGGCGGCGGAGCCGGACTTGCGGCCCTTGCGGCGCGCCTTCGGACGAACCAGATCGAGGTCGGGCGCCTCGGTCCGGGGCAGGCGGATGGTGAATGTCGAGCCGCGCTCGGGTCGCGACCAGAGTCGGACCTCGCCGCCGTGCCGCTGCACGGCGTGCTTGACGATCGACAGGCCGAGACCCGTGCCGCCGGTGCGACGGGAGCGGGCCTGGTCGGCGCGGTAGAAGCGCTCGAAGACGCGGTGCTGGTCGCTCTCGGGGATGCCGATTCCCCGGTCGGTCACGGCGATCTCCACGACGTCCTCGTCGAGCTTGACCCCCACCCCGACCTTCGAGCCCTGGGGAGAGTAGGCGATCGCGTTGGCGATGAGATTGCCGACGGCCTCGGTGAGGATCTGCGGTTCGCCCCGTACCCATAGCCCCTTGACGCCGCCGCGCACGACGGTCACCTGGGCCGAGTCGGCCTGGATCGTGTGCGACTCGATGGCCGCGGTCACGACCTCGTCGATCGACACGTCGCGCACGTCGCGGAGCTCGTCGGAGGCCTGCAGACGGGAGAGGCTCAGGATGCGGTTGGTCAGGGCGGAGAGCCGCTGGATCTCGGCCTGCATGCGGCCGGAGAAGTACCGCACCTGCGCGGGGTCGTCGGCGGCGGATTCGATCGCCTCGGCCAGGAGGCTGACCGCACCGACCGGCGTCTTCAGCTCGTGGCTGGTGTTGGCCACGAAGTCGCGCCGCATCTCTTCCACGCGCTCGCGCTCGGTGATGTCGCGCAGCACCAGCAGGACCAGGCGCGGCGAGACGGGGGCCGCCCGCACGGCCACGAGGCGCGGCTCGGCGGGAGCGGCACCGCGACGCAGGCGCAGCTTCTCGCTGACCGGGGCGCCGTTCTCGCGCGCGGTGCGGGCGACGCGTCGCAGATCGTCGTCGGCGATCGCGCTGCCGGCATCCAGTCCGAACACCTCGGCGGCGGGAGAGAGAGCCAGCACGGTGGCGGACGTGTCGCACACCACGGCGGGGTCGTCCAGGGCGCCGAGCATGGACTCCACGCCCTCGGGGAGTTCCGACGACCCCTGGGCGAGTGCCCGGTCCCGGGCGCGCTGCGCGACGACGATGAGGCTCACGACGGAGCTCCCGACGATGATTCCCACGAGGAGCGCGAGCAGCGAGAGCTGCGTCTGATCCATGGCTCCAGCGTAGAGCCGCCCATCGGACGTCACCGGACGTTCAGACAGGGGCGACCGTGCCGAGCAGTTACTATTCACTGTCACAGCACCACTCGTTAACCTTCGCTCGGAAGAATCCCGGAGGGTCGCGGGACGTATGTGTGCCGTGCCGCCGACGAGGAAGGTATCGCGATGCGCGAAGTGTTCCACCAGTCCCTCGAGGACGTCCAGGGCCGACTGGTCGAGATCGCCGAGCTGGTCGCCGTCGCCATCGACCGCGCGACCCGCGCGTTCGGGTCGAGCGACGTCTCCCTCGCCGAAGAGGTCATCGAGGCCGACGCCGTCATCGATGAGAAGGCCGTCGCCCTCGACGAGCTCGCGATCGAGATCCTCGCCCGCCAGCAGCCGGTCGCGCGCGACCTGCGCATCGTCGTCACGGCGCTGCGCGTGAGCGCGTCGCTCGAGCGCATGGGCGACATGGCCGAGCACATCGCGCAGCTCGCGCGCTCGCGCTTCCCCGAGCGCGCCATCCCGAAGGGGCTCAAGAGCACCTTCACCCGCATGGGCGAGCTCGACGTCCAGGTCGCACGGAGCCTCGCCGAGCTGCTCCGCACGCAGGACCTCCGGATCGCCGAGGAGATCCGCGACGTCGACGACGACATCGACGAGCTGCACGTCAGCGTCTTCGAGAAGGTCCTCGGCGACTCGTGGAAGGGCGAGGCCACGGCCACCGTCGACGCGACCCTCGCCAGCCGCTACCACGAGCGCTTCGCCGACCACGCGGTCTCGGTGGCCAAGAAGGTCGTCTACCTCGCCACCGGCGACTGGGCCGGCGCCGACGAGGTCACCCCGACCCCGGTCGTCTGACCCGCGAACGTCGAAGGGGGTGGATGCCAGTGGCATCCACCCCCTTCTCGTTGCGGGGCGGGTTACTTCTTGTTGCCCTGCGCGGCGACGGCGGCGGCACCGGCCGCGGCAGCCTCGGGGTCGAGGTACTCGCCCGGACCGAGCGGCTTCAGGTCGTCGTCGAGCTGGTAGACGAGCGGGATGCCGGTGGGGATGTTCAGCTCGGCGATGTCGGCGTCGCTGATGCCCTCGAGGTGCTTGACGAGGCCGCGCAGCGAGTTGCCGTGCGCGGTGACGAGGACCGTCTTGCCCGCCTGCAGGTCGGGGACGATGTCGCTGTGCCAGTACGGCAGCATGCGGTCGATGACGATCTTCAGCGACTCGGTGTCGGGCACCTCGCCGTCGATGCCGACGTAGCGGGGGTCGCCGACCTGGCTGTACTGGTCGTCCGCCGGGAGCGGCGGCGGCGGAACGTCGAAGGAGCGGCGCCAGAGCATGAACTGCTCGTTGCCGAACTCCTCGAGCGTCTGCGCCTTGTCCTTGCCCTGCAGGGCACCGTAGTGGCGCTCGTTGAGGCGCCAGGAGCGCTTGACGGGGATCCACAGGCGGTCGGCCGCGTCGAGGGCGATGTTGGCCGTCTGGATCGCGCGGCTGAGCACCGAGGTGTGCAGGACGTCGGGCAGCACGCCCGACTCCTTCAGGAGCTCGCCGCCGCGCTGGGCCTCGGCCTTCCCCTGGTCGGTCAGCCGGACGTCGACCCAGCCGGTGAACTGGTTGGTCTTGTTCCACTCGCTCTGCCCGTGGCGGAGGAGGATCAGCGTGTGAGGCATGTCTCCATGCTAGCGACGCCGACGGCTCTCCTCCGGGTCGCGCCTGGCATCATGTCGGAGTGACTCCCTCCCCCGTCGGCCGCCCCACGCGCGGGACGACCGGGGTCAACCGCCTCCGACGGGTCGACCGGTGGATCGCGCGGCATCCGGTGCTCCGGCGCGCGGACGACCCCTTCGTCATCGACCTCGGATTCGGGGCGAGCGCGGCGACCCCCCTCGAGCTGCACGCGCGGGTGACGCGCGTGCGGCCGGACGCCACGGTCCTCGGTCTCGAGATCGATCCGGAACGCGTCGCCCGGGCCCGGGCGCAGGCCGAAGGGATCGACGGGGTGAACTTCGCCCTCGGCGGCTTCGAGGTGCCGACGCCGGCCGGCCGGCGGCCGGCGATCATCCGGGCGATGAACGTGCTGCGGCAGTACGACGAGGCGGACGTCGCCGACGCGTGGGCGCGGATGTGCGCGCGGCTCGCACCGGACGGCATCCTCGTCGAGGGGACGTGCGACGAGATCGGCCGAGTCGTGACCTGGGTGGAGGTCGGCGCGGATGCCGTGCCCCGGTCGCTCACCGTCTCGCTGCGGCTCGCCGAGCTCGACGACCCGGCCATCCTCGCCGAGCGACTGCCGAAGGCGCTGATCCACCGGAACGTCCCGGGTGAGCGCGTGCACGACTACGTCGCCGCGCTGCAGCGCGAGTGGAGCCGCGCCGCAGCCGTCGCGCCGTTCGGGCCCGTGCACCGGTGGCGGACCGCGATCGAGGCGCTGGCCGCAGACGGGTGGCCGGTGCGCGGACGGTCGCGCTGGCGGCTCGGCGAGGTCGGCGTCGAGTGGAGTGCCGTCGCGCCGGCCTGAGTCAGACGCGCGGGAGCAGGGCTTGGGCCTCGGCGAACGGCATCCCGGTCGCCACGAGCAGATCGACCGTCAGCGGGCGCATGGCCGCGACGAGGTTGAGCTCGCCGATGTTCCCGTCGGGGAGGATCTGCGCCGGGTCGAGCCGCACGGCGAGAGCGGCGAGGGTCGCGCGGGCCGCGGGTTCGGCCGCGACGTCGTCGAGGGCGTCGCGCACGAGACCCGCCCCCCGTTCGATCTCCGCCAGCAGATCGGCCGGGACGGCCCGCGGCTGCCCGTCGGCGCAGAGGTAGGCGGCACGCCGGGCGACCACCCGGAGATTGCGGGTGGCGAGGTCCATCGCGGCGCGGACGCGCGCGTGGCGCTCCAACTCGGTGCGCTGACGGCGCAGGAACGGGGAGATGCGCGCGACCTCCTGACCCGATTCGAGGGAGCCGCTCCAGGCGTCGACGTAGGTCTGCAGCGCCCGCGCGCGTTCGAGTCCCCGCTCGGCCCGGGCGCGGTCGCCCCGGCGCAGCGCGCGCACGATCGTCGCGGTCGCGACGTCAAAGGCGTCGAAGAGCTCGTCGGCATCCCGGAGCTCGGTGCGCCGGAGCGTTCGCGGGATGAGCGCTGTGACCAGCAGTGCGGCGGCTCCCCCGATCGCGCCGTCGAGGAGCCGGACGAAGGGCGCGCCGGTCACCAGGACGAGGGCGATGAGCGACTGCACGACGGCGGCCAGCGCGAACCCCGGCTGCGGCGAGAGGAAGCGAGCCACGACGAGCGTGACGAACATCGCGAGCGCGATCTGCCACCATCCCGCTCCCGCGACCAGCAGGACGACTTCGGCCAGGAGGATGCCGACGAGCATGCCCGCGACCGTCTCGGCGACCCGCCACGGGCGGGCGTCCCGGACCAGCCCCAGGCTCGACACCGTCACGGTCGCGGCGAGCAGCGGCACGGGGTGGCCGAGGACGAAGTGCGCGAACGCGAAGGCCGCGGTCGCGGCCACGACGATCTGCACGATCGCCGGCAGCGACTCGCGCACGCGGCCCCACCGGCGCCGCAGCGTCGTGCGCACGCGCGAGCGCGGAACGACGACGCCGAGCGTCGTCGAGGACTCTTCGCCGGTCATTCCGCGGCGCGGCGGCGCCCCAGGCGCGGCAGCCGGGGAACCCCCGCGGTCGCACCCGCGTCGGAGGGGACGACCGTCTCGACCGCCGCGGCGATCGGACCGTCCGCCGTGTCGACGACGTAGGCGACGTCGGCCGGGGCCGTGCGTTTGACGAGGGCGAGGGCGATGGGCCCCTCCTCGAAGTGCACCGCGACCGAGGTCACGGCGCCGATGGCGTCGTCACCGACGCGCACGACGTCTCCGCGCGCGGGCAGCACGCTGTCGCTCCCGTCGAGCTGGAGCGCGACCACGCGACGGGGCGGGTGGCCGAGGTTGTGCACCTTCGCCACCGTCTCCTGCCCGCGGTAGCACCCCTTCGACAGGTGCACGGCGGTGCGGAGCCAATCTATCTCGTGCGGCAGCAGCCGCTCGTCGGCGTCGACCGAGACGCGCGGACGCCACGCGGCGACGCGCAGCGCCTCCACCGCCTCGCGTCCCGCCAGGGCCACCTCGCCGGCCACGGCCGCGGTGACGATGCGGTCGAACTCCGCGGCATCCACCACCGCCTCGGCCCAGTCGCGGTCGGCGCCGGGGTGGTCCTCGACGCGCGCGTACGCCCAGCCGCCGGGAGAGACCTCGGGCCACGGGTCGACCCACACGACCGGAACGCCGGCGGGCGCGACCGCGCCGAGCGCGGCGACCGCGGCGCGGGTGCCCCCGATGACCGACAGCTCGTCGGAACGGTCCGTCACCTCGACGCGCAGGCGGAACCGCATGCGGGAGAGCCAGGTCGCGAGCGGTTCGGCGTCGACGGCATCCACGAGGAGCCACGCGGTCTCGCCGTCGTCGATCACCGCGGCGGCGTGCTCGACGCGCCCGTTCGGGTCGAGGATGAGCATCTCGGTCGACACGCCCGCGGGCAGGTGGGTGAGCGCCTGAGACGAGAGCGAATCGAGCCAGCTCAGCCGGTCGGGGCCGGATACCGAGAGCACACGGCGGTCGCCCAGCGGAGCCAGGGCGGCACCGGAGGCGAGACGGCGCTGCTCCGCGAGGGGCGAGCCGACGTGGCGCAGACCGCCGTCATCGACGACGGCACCGGGGACCTCGGACAGCTCGACCATCACTCGGCCCGCGCCAGACGGGCCGACGCGTGCGAGGCGAGTTCGCGCCCGAAGGCCGAGACGTCCCACGCCCAGAGCAAGTGGTCGTCGACGAGTCCGTACAGACGCGTGGCGGAGGTGTACGTCTTGGCTCCGGCGGTGCGGACGACCGCATCGCTGGCCATATCGATGCGCGGACCCCGAACCTGACCGAGATAGAGCTCGAGGATGCCGTCGGAGTGCGCGAGGCTCACCTCGAGCGGGAAGCCGCCCTCGGGGGTGCGCAGCGTCTCGACGTCGTCGGCCGTCCGGCGCGGGGCGGTGTCGGTCGGCGGCAGGAGCGCGGGACCCGCGTCGGCGTCGGTCGCGGGGCGCGCAACGCGCCAGTAGCCGGTCTCGGCCACGAGCGGACGACGGTGCTCACCGTCGAGAAGCCAGGCGTGCCCGGTGTAGTTCAGGAAGTCGCCGCCGTCATGGCTGAAGCTCACGCGGTGTGCGAACTCACCCGAGAACGTGCGGCCGTCGGCCTCGTAGTCGATGACGCCGGTGCCCTCCCAGACGCCGATCAGCCACGAGAGCGGGACGAGGTCGGCGGGGAGGTCGGTCGGAATCTCGATCACGACGGCGCTCGTCAGCGCTGGCCGCGGTAGAGGTTCCAGATGACCGTGCCGGAGACGAAGGCGATCGCGAGCGAGGCGAGGCCGAGAAGTCCCACGAAGAAGAGTTCGAGCGCGAGGAGGTCCATGACCCAACTCTACCGGGGAACGATGGATGCCAGTCCGAACCCGGCCGTGACGAGACCGAGCACGATCAGGGCGCCCAGGACGCTCGCGGCGACCCGCTGGATGAACGCCTGCGACCGGCCGTACCAGAGCTGCACGGCGAAGGCCGCGATGACGCAGCCTCCGAGCGCGACGGTGATCCACTGCGCACGCCACTCGGCGGGGACGAAGACGCCGATCGCCACGCCCGCCACGAGAGCCAGCACCCAGACCGCGATGACGCCGCCCAGGGTGCGGCGCGGCGCGAGGTCGGGAGTCGACATGTCCCCATCATGTCGCACACCGCCCCGTTCGCGCGCGCAGGCGGCTCGCGACGCGTCGCGGGGCGCCCGGCGAGGGGGTGACGGCAGGACTGCGCGCCTCACCCTAAGATGGGCGGGTGCGGCAGGCCCGCACGGGGAGGTCCGTTTGGCTCAGCTGCTCGTTCTCAGCTCCGCCCCCGGCGGTGGCGCTGTTCTGCCTGCGCTCGAACTCCTGAGCCACCGCGTCCGGCAGATTCCCGCCGAACCCGCTCAGCTGGTCAATGCGCCCAGTGCCGATGTCGTCTTCGTCGACGCCCGCATCGATCTGGTCGGCGCCAAGTCGCTGTGCAAGATCCTGACCACGACCGGCATGGAAGCGCCGCTCGTGCTCGTGGTCACCGAGGGCGGCCTCACCGCCGTCTCGACGGACTGGGGAGTCGACGACGTCGTCCTCGTCGGCGCCGGGCCGGCCGAGATCGACGCCCGCATCCGCCTCGCGATGGGGCGTCGCAGCGCCGAGCAGGTCTCGTCGCGCATCTCGACCTCGGGGATCACGATCGACGAGTCGTCCTACTCGGCGAAGGTCCACGGCAAGCCCCTCGACCTGACGTACAAGGAGTTCCAGCTCCTGCACTTCTTCGCCACGCACCCCTCCCGCGTCTTCACGCGGGAACAGCTGCTCAGCGAGGTGTGGGGCTACGACTACTTCGGCGGCACGCGAACGGTCGACGTGCACGTGCGGCGGCTCCGCGCGAAGCTCGGCGACCTCGAGCAGCTCATCGGCACGGTGCGCAACGTCGGCTACCGGTTCAACGTCTACGAGGACGACCAGCCGCCCGTCCCGGCGCCGTCCGCCTGAGCCCGCCGGCGCAACCGTTCACGCGCACGTCATCCACCCCTGCAATGATGTGGGAATGATCGAACACGACGTACTCGACGCGGGCTTGGGCGATGCGGACGACGACGACTTCGACGAGGCGATCGAGGCTGCCGACGAGCAGTTGCCCGACAGCCGGTACCTCGACCGCGAGATCAGCTGGCTGGCATTCAACCAGCGCGTGCTCGAGCTCGCCGAGGACCCGACGGTCCCCGTCCTCGAACGCGCCAACTTCCTCGCGATCTTCGCCAGCAACCTCGACGAGTTCTTCATGGTGCGCGTCGCCGGCCTGAAGCGGCGCATCGTCACGGGTCTCGCCGTGCCGACCAATGTCGGCCGCGCCCCGCTGGACGTGCTCGCCGACATCTCGGCCGAGGCCCACCGCCTGCAGCTCCGGCACGCCGCCGCATGGACGGATCAGGTGCGCCCCGCACTGGCCGACGCCGGCATCGAGGTCGTGTCGTGGAACTCGCTCGACGAGGACTCCGCGGCGCGGCTCACCGAGTACTTCCAGCGCAACGTCTTCCCGGTCCTGATGCCCCTGGCCGTCGACCCGGCGCACCCCTTCCCGTACATCTCCGGGCTCTCGCTGAACCTCGCGATCCGCATCCGCAACGCGCGGACGGGTCGCCAGGAGTTCGCACGCCTCAAGGTGCCGCCGATGCTTCCCCGCTTCGTCGAGGTGCCGAGCGACGGCCCCGGCGTGCGCTATCTCCCCCTCGAAGAGCTCATCTCCAACCACCTCGGCGACCTGTTCCCGGGAATGGAGGTGCTCGACCACCACGCGTTCCGCCTCACCCGCAACGAGGACATGACGATCGAGGAGGACGAGACCGAGAACCTGATCCAGGCGCTCGAGGCCGAGCTCCTGCGCCGCCGGTTCGGGCCGCCGATCCGCCTCGAGATCACCGAGGACATGGACGACCTGACGCGCGACCTGCTCCTCAGCGAGCTCGACATCACCGAGCAGGAGGTGTACCGGCTACCGGGCGCCCTCGACCTGCGCGGGCTGTTCGATCTCTCGCGCATCGACCGCCCCGACCTCCACTACCCGCCGCACGTGCCGAAGACGGCCCTGGCCTTACAGCCGGCGGAGCAGAACGGCCGGGCCGACCTGTTCGGGGCGATCCGCAAGGGCGACGTGCTCGTGCACCACCCGTACGAGTCGTTCGCGACGAGTGTGCAGGCCTTCCTCGAGCAGGCCGCGCGCGACCCCCACGTCCTCGCCATCAAGCAGACGCTGTACCGCACATCGGGCGACAGCCCGATCGTGCAGGCGTTGATCGACGCCGCCGAGGCGGGCAAGCAGGTGCTCGCCCTGGTCGAGGTCAAGGCCCGCTTCGACGAGGCCAACAACATCGTGTGGGCACGCAAGCTCGAGAAGGCCGGCGTCCACGTGGTCTACGGCCTCGTGGGCCTCAAGACCCACTGCAAGCTCGCCCTCGTCATCCGTGAGGAAGAAGGGCGTCTGCGCCACTACAGCCACGTCGGCACGGGCAACTACAACCCCAAGACGAGCCGCATCTACGAAGACTTCGGCCTGTTCACGGTGGACGACCAGGTCGGCCGCGACCTCACCCGCCTGTTCAACGAACTCAGCGGCTACGCGATCGAGAAGAAGTTCAAGCGCCTCCTCGTGGCGCCGCTGCACCTGCGCAAGGGTCTGCTCCGTCACATCGAACGCGAGCGCGCCAACGCCCTCGAGGGGAAGCCCTCCGGCGTCCGCATCAAGGTCAACTCGATGGTCGACGAACAGATCATCGACGCCCTCTACCGGGCGAGCCAGGCCGGTGTGCCGGTCGAGGTGTGGGTGCGCGGCATCTGCTCGATCAAGCCCGGCGTCGAGGGCATGAGCGAGAACATCCGCGTGCGGTCGATCCTCGGCCGCTACCTCGAGCACTCGCGCATCTTCACGTTCGTGAACGACGGCGACCCGCAGGTGTTCATCGGCAGTGCCGACATGATGCACCGCAACCTCGACCGCCGCGTGGAGGCGCTGGTCCGCGTCGTCGACCCCAAGCAGGTGCAAGAGCTGTCCGACCTGTTCGACCTCGCGATGGACGACGGCACGAGCTCGTGGCACCTCGGCCCCGAGGGCGAGTGGACGCGCCACAGCGTGGATGCCGACGGCGCGGCGCTGATCGACCTGCAGGAGCACACGATGGCGCGCGTCCAGCGCAAGCGCCGGTCGCGGGCGGTCCGGTGACCGAAACCGCCGTCTACGCCGCGGGCGGTGTGGTCTGGCGCATGGTCGAGGGCAAGTACCGCGTCCTCCTCATCCATCGCACCAAGTACCGCGACGTGACGCTCCCCAAGGGCAAGGTCGACCCCGGCGAGACGCTGGCCGAGACCGCCGTGCGCGAGATCCGGGAAGAGACCGGCATCCGGGTCTCGCTCGGCGTGCCCGTGGGGGTCTCGCGGTACCGGATGCCGAGTTCGCGGACGAAGATCGTCCACTACTGGGCGGCGGAGGCAACCGACGCGGCGGTGCGCACCTCGACGTTCGTGCCGAACAAGGAGATCGCCGCGATCGAGTGGGTGGGGCTGAAGAAGGCGCGCAAGCACCTCAGCTACCCGGTCGACATCGAGATCCTCGACGAATTCGTGCGCCTGGTGGACGAGCAGGCCCTCCCGACGTTCCCGATCATCGCGTTGCGCCACGCCAAGGCCCGCACCCGCGAGGAGTGGGACCAGGAGGATGCCGCGCGCCCGCTGAGCCCGCGCGGTCGGCGTCAGGCGAACGCGATCGTCGGTCCGCTCCTCGCGTTCGGCGTGCGGCGGATCGTCTCGAGCCCGGCCGAGCGGTGCGTCCGCACCGTCGTGCCGTTGTCCGCCGCTCTCGCGCAGCGCGTGCAGATGTCGGAGGCGATCAGCCAGGACGCGTGGGAGGAGGGCCGCAGCGACGCCCGCAGCGTCGTCGGGGAACGCGTCCGCGCCCGCAAGCCCGTGGTCCTCGCCAGCCACGGCCCGGTGCTGCCCGACATCATGCACGAGCTCGCCCTCGCGACCGGCACGATGCGCGGTTCCTACCTCGGCAGCTCGTCGGCCCTCGAGCCGGCCGCCTTCTCGGTGGCGCACATCCCCGTCGCCCACCCCGGGTCGGGCATCGTCGCGATCGAGACGCACGAGCCGCAGGTGTGACGCTCCCCGCGGAGATGTCCGTCGCGTGGCGCCGTGTTCCCGCGGGCGTCGAGCGCCGCACGGTCTCGCGCGCGCTGCTCGGGGAGCTCCTCCCCGGCGCGACGTTCGCGTCGCGGTGTCCGCGTTGCGGCGGCGATCACGGTCGTGTGCACGTCGGGGGGACGGATGCGACCGTGTCGGTCTCGTACGCGGAGGGATGGGCGGTCGTGGTCACGGCGCCCGGATGGCGCCGCGTCGGGCTGGATGCCGTCCCCGCCTCTGCGTCGGGATTCGACCGCGTCCTGCCGGGCGGAGACGCCCGGTCGTGGGCGCGAGTGGAGGCCGTCCTCAAGGCCGACGGCCGCGGGCTGGCGGTCGATCCGCTCCGCGTGCGGTTCGCCGACCCGGTCGTGCCCGGTGCGGAATGGACCGCGTCGATCGACGACGGCGCCACCATGGTCGGCTGGGACGTCGCCGGCCCGTCCGGCGTCATCCTGGCCGTGGCTGCCGATCCCGGCGCCGCGCATCCTCGGTGATCCGCACGATCTCCGCGCCCCGGCATCCCGCCCGACGCACCGAACGCGAAGCGCTGAGGATGCGTCGCGGCGTCAGCGGAACGGAGGCAGCTGGACGCGATCGATCCAGCGCGACAGCAGGTCGACGGCCTCCGCTCCCCCCGCCGCGAGCACGGCGGCGCGGAAGTCGTCGGTGCCGACGAGGGCGTGGCGGTGGGCGGCCGTCCACGCGCGGACGAGGTCGAAGAACCGGTCGTCGCCCAGACTCCGGCGCAGGGCATGGAGGGCGAGCGCGCCGCGCTTGTACACGCGGTCGTCGAACATGTCGTCGGGACCGGGGTCGATCAGCAGCAGATCCTGCGGCTTCGCGGCCAGACGCGCGTAGTGACCGCGCGCGCAATCGTCGGCCGAACGGCCACCGGATGCCTCGGACCACAGCCACTCGGAGTAACAGGCGAAGCCCTCGTTCAGCCAGATGTCGCTCCAGCGGGCGATCCCGACGCTGTTGCCGAACCACTGGTGAGCGAGCTCGTGCGCGATGAGGCGCTGCGCCGCGGGCACGAGGTGGTTCATGCCGAACACGGCGAGTCCCTGCGCCTCGAGGGGGATCTCCAGCTCATCGGCCGTGACGACGAGCGCGCAGGCCTCCTGCGGATAGGGCCCGAACAGGCGGTCGAAGACCCGCAGCATCTCGGGCACGGGAGCGAAGGCGCGGTCCGCGGCGGCCGTGAGCGCCGGCGGCGCCGTGACGGTCACCGCGGGGACGCCGGCAACACCGGACCCCGCGAGGAGGCCGGTGCGGTAGCGGCCCACGTGGACGGCCGCGAGGTAGGTGGCGGTCGGCACATCGGACGTGAACGTCGTCGTCACCCGTCCCGCGCGGCGGCTCGCCGCGCCCGGCACTCCGGTGGCGGCGACCGCGTAACCGTCGTCGACGGTGATCCGCATCGTCATTCGAGCCCGGTCATCGGGGCGATCGTTGCACGGGAACCAGGTGGGGGCGCCGATCGGCTGGCCTGCCACGAGGGCCCCGTCGGTGAGCTCCTCCCAGCCGACAGCCCCCCAGCGCGAGCGCCGGGGACCGGGAGCACCCGCGTAGGCCACCTCGACCTCGAAGGTCTCCCCCGCCGCGATGGGCCGGGGCGCCGCCACCCGCAGCTTGCCCGCCGCGGCCGAGAACCGCGCGGGCGCGCCACCGACGCGGATGCGCGCCGCGCGGAGCCCGACGAGATCGAGGACCACGGTCGTCAGGTCCTCGGCGGCCACGGCCGCGATCACAGCCGTCCCCTGAAGGCGGTTCGTGCGGACGCGGTAGTCGAGGGTGAGGTCGTACGAAGCCACGTCGTAGCCGGCGTCGCCGCTCTGCGGGGCGTACGGGTCGACGCCGCTCACGTGGTCGACTGGTACGCGCGCACCTTCACCGCGCGCCAAGGGCCGATGGGGTTGCCGCTCCAGCGCGAGCCGACCGGGACGGTCTCGCCCCGCATCACGAGCGAGGCGGGGCCGACGGTCGCGTGCGCCCCGAGCGTCGATGCGGGCAGCACCACGCTGTGCGGCCCGAGGGTCGCACCGGGTTCGAGCTCGACGGTGTCCATACTCATGATTCGATCATGGAAAAGGTGGGTCTGGACGACGCACCCGCGGTTGACGGTCGATGCGTCGCCGAGAGTGACCAGATCGGGCTCGGGCAGCCAGTAGCTCTCGCACCACACACCGCGTCCGATGCGGGCGCCCAGGCTCCGCAACCAGATCGCGAGCGCCGGGGTGCCGGCGGCGGCGCGCGCGAACCACGGCGCCGCGACCATCTCGGTGAACGTGTCCGACACCTCGGTGCGCCAGACGAAGCTCGACCACAGCGGCTGCTCCCCCGCCCGGATGACGCCGACGATCGCCCACTTCGCCGCGGTGGAGACCGCCGCGGCGACCGCGCCGGCGAGCAGCAGCACGAGCCCGGAGAGCAACAGCGTCCACACCGGCCCCGTCGTCTCCCACAGCCCGGCGAGAGCGAACAGCACGCCGAGCCCGATCGCGCAGGTCACGACCACGGGGACGAAACGGCCCAGCTCCCAGAGCGTGCGCGCCAGACGCAGCCCCGGGCCGGGGTTGTACGTGCGGGACTCGTCACCGGTGGCCGAGAGACGCCGCAGCCGCACGGCGGGCGAGCCGAGCCACGACGAGCCGGGCTTGGCCTTCAGCGGTGCCGCCGACAGCACGGCGACGAGACCGTCGCGCGGCACGCGGTGACCGGGCGCCGCCATGCCGGAGTTGCCGAGGAACGCCCGCTTGCCGATGCGCACCGACCCCACGCGCAGCCAGCCGGCGCGGAGTTCGTACGACGCCACCATCGTGTCGTCGGCGAGGAACGCGCCGTCCTCGATGCGCGCCATCGTCGGCAGCAGGAGGACCGTGGATGCCTCGACGTCCCGGCCCACGCGGGCGCCCAGCATCCGCAGCCAGACGGGGGTGAAGAGGCTCGAGTAGAGGGGGAAGAGGATCGTGCGCGCCGAGTCCAGCAGCCGCTCGATCGTCCACGCCTGCCACGCGACGCGGCTGCGCACGGGGAACGTGCCCTCGACGAGACCGATCGAGAACAGCCGGACGAGCAGGACGACGGATGCCGCAAACACCAGGCCGGTGACGGCGACACCGGGCACCAGCCACGCGAAGGCGGCCCCTGCCGCGGCGGCGAGGGATTCGGCATCCCGCATGCCCTGTGCGACGACGAGTCCCCCGACGGCGAACGACAGCAGCGGGAGAAGCGCGAGGAGCAGCGCGGAGGACGCGTACGCCCACAGCCAGCGCGTGGGAGCGGGCGGCCGCTCGGTGGGCCAGCCCTTCGCGGTGCCCCCGACGCGGACGGCCGGAGAGCCGGCCCAGGACTGGTCGGCCTTCACACGCCCGAACACCGCGGATCCCGGCGCGATCTCCGCCCGTCGCCCGATGCGGGTGCCCGGGGCCAGGGTGGAGCGCGCACCGACCGTGGCCTCGCTCCCGATCCGCACCTCGCCGATGCGCACGAGGTCTCCGTCGATCCAGTAGCCGGTGAGGTCGACCTCGGGTTCGATCGAGGCGCCGTCGCCGACCACGAGCATGCCGGTCACCGGGGGCAGCGCGTGGAGGTCGACGTTGCGACCGATCCGGGCCCCCAGGGCACGGGCGTAGTACGACACCCACGGTGCGCCGGCGAGCCCGACGGCATCCACCTGGGCGGCGATCTGCTCGGCCAGCCACAGACGCACGTGCACGCCGCCGCCGCGGGGGTAGTCGCCGGGGCGGACCCCGGCCAGGAGCAGCCGGGCCGAGGCGACGGCGATCGCCATGCGGCCGAACGGCGTGGCGAACACGACGAGCCCGACCAGGAGCACGGGCCAGGGCACGGACGGCAGCACCTCGAAGCCCGGGACGAGCTGGAGGATCGCCGACGCGGTGAGGAGGTACAGCAGCCACCGCACCCCCGAGAGGATGAAGAGCGGCGCGCCGAGGAGCGTCTGCACCCACTGCGTCGCCCGGGGCGTCGGCGTCGGCCGGTGGAACGCCGCCGGAGCGTCGTCCGTTAGCTGGGGACCGAGGGCCTTGGCCATCGCCCCGAGGCGGGGCACGTCGTAGATGTCGGCGACCGAGAACTCCGGCACGCGCGTGCGGATGCGCGAGACCAGCTGCGCCGCCGCCAACGAGCCGCCGCCGAGGTCGAAGAAGTCGGCTTTGCGCTCGGTGACGGGCAGGCCGAGCACCGCCTGCCACTGCTCGGCGAGCCAGATCTCGTCGGTCGAGAAGTCGGTTGGGGCGGGGGCGTCGACGCCCGGAAGCGGCCACGGCAGTGCCGCCCGGTCGACCTTTCCGGACGTGCGGACGGGCAGCTCGTCGACGACCCCGAGCAACGGGATCGTCGCGGCGGGGAGACGTTCGGCGAGCGCGGCACGCGCGGCGGCGCGGTCCAGCTCCGCGCCCTCCTCCATCACGAGGTAGCCGACGAGGATCGGCACCCCGGCCTCGGTCGTGCGCACCGCGACGGTCGCCGCGTGCACCTGCGGCAGGTCCTGCAGCGCCGATTCCACCTCGCCCAGCTCGATACGGCGCCCGCCGACTTTCACCTGGTCGTCGGCGCGCCCCTGGAAGACGAGCCCCGCGCTCTCGAAGCGGACGAGGTCGCCCGAGCGGTAGGCCCGCTCCCACCCGAGGGTCGGCATCGGCGCGTACTTCTCGGCATCCTTCGCCGGATCCAGGTAGCGGGCGAGGCCCACGCCCCCGATGATCAGTTCGCCGACCTCTCCCTCGGCGACGGGCTGCCCCTCGGCGTCGACGACGGCGAGCGCCCACCCGTCGAGCGGGAGGCCGATGCGCACCGGCAGGGTTCCGTCGAGCGGCGCGGCGCACGCGACGACCGTGGCCTCGGTGGGACCGTACGTGTTCCAGACCTCACGGCCCTCGGCGACGAGGCGGGCCGAGAGCTCGGGCGGGCAGGCTTCGCCGCCAAAGATCAGCAGACGCACGTTCTCGATCGAGTCCGCCGGCCACATCGCCGCGAGGGTGGGCACGGTGGAGACGACGGAGATGCCCTGACGCAGCAGCCAGGGTGCGAGGTCCTCGCCCGAGCGCACGAGCGAGCGCGGCGCGGGGACGAGGCAGGCGCCGTGCCCCCACGCCAGCCACATCTCCTCGCAGGACGCGTCGAAGGCGACCGAGAGACCGGCGAGCACGCGGTCGCCCGGGCCGAGGGGGTCGCCCTGCAGGAACAGGCGCGCCTCGGCCTCGACGAACGCCGCGGCCGAACGATGCGTGACGGCCACGCCCTTGGGCACCCCGGTCGAGCCCGACGTGAAGATGATCCACGCGTCGTCGTCGACCGTCGGCGGCGCGACGATCGGGACGGCGTTGGTGCTGGGGTGCGGTGCATCCCCGTCATACAGACGCACGAGCGCGTCGCCGGCTGCGACGAATTCGCCGTCGGCGGCGATGATGCCTCTCACCCCGGCCTCGCCGAACACGAGACGGGCGCGCTCGTCGGGGTCGTCGGCATCCACCGGCACGTAGGCGGCGCCCGCCGCCATCACGGCGAGGATCGAGACGTACAGCTCCTTCGAGCCCGACGGCATCCGGACGCCTACCCGGTCGCCCCGGCGCACACCGGCCTCGTGCAGCGACGCCGCGGTACGCCAGACGCGCGCGAGCAGCTCGCGGTAGCTGAGGGCACCCGAGCCGTCGTCGATGGCGGAGGCCTCTGGATGCCGTGCGGCCACCTCTGCCAGGATGTCGATCAGCGTGCGCGGCGATGCGGCGGCACTCGTACGGTCGAGCAGCTCTTGGCCGGGAAACGCGGGGGTCGTCACGGGGATGAAGCGTACACACGCCAGGAAAACACCCCGGAACGGCCGCACCGGTTCACCTTCCGTTCACCCGTGCAACGCACTTTGGTAAGAGTCGGTGTTTAGCGTGCGGGAGAACCCTGCACCGGGTTCGTGTCCCCGACATGCGAAGGATTCACATAGTGAAGCTCTCCCGACTCGCCCAGCTGGGCACCGTGGCCGCCGTGGCCTCTCTCGCCCTCGCCGGTTGCTCCTCCAGCACCGGCGGCACCACGGAGTCCTCCCCCTCCGCCACCTCCTCCGACGTGGCGTTCACGATCGACCCCAACCTCGCCGGCACCATCACCGCCGGTGGATCCAGCGCCCAGGCCAACGCCCAGGCCGCGTGGACCAGCGCCTACAACGCCACCGCCAAGGGTGTGACGATCAACTACGACAAGTCGCAGGGCTCCGGTGGCGGTGTCACCAACTTCCTCAGCGGCGCGTACGACTTCGCGGGCTCCGACTCGCCCCTCAACGCCGACCAGACCACGCAGTCGCAGGCCCTCTGCACCGACGGTGGCGTGAACATCCCGATCTACCTCGACGGTGTCGCGATCATCTTCAACATCCCCGGCGTGACCGAGCTCAAGCTCAGCGGCGAGACCATCGCGAAGATCTTCGCGCTGCAGATCACCGACTGGTCCGACCCGGCCATCACCGCCGACAACGGCACGGCCCTCGCCGCCGGTCCCATCACGACCGTCGCGCGTTCGGACGGCTCGGGCACGACCCAGAACTTCACCAACTACCTCGCCGCGACGCAGTCGTCGGTCTGGACCTCGCCCGCGGGCAAGGACTGGCCGATCGAGGGCAACGTGTCGAAGCAGAAGGGTGGCTCGGGTGTCGTCGAGGCCGTCAAGGCGGGCTCCGGCACCATCGGCTACGCCGACCACTCGGCCGTGGGCGACCTGAAGTCGGTTGCGATCGTCGTCGACGGCACCGCGATCCCCTTCAGCCCCGAGGCCGTCACGGCGACCTTCGAGGCCGCGGCCGTCGACGCCGACAACGGCGTGGCCGGTGACCTGTCGAAGAAGTTCGACTACACCAAGCTGACCGCCGAGACCTACCCGATCCCGCTGGTCTCGTACGCCATCACCTGCACCGAGTTCAAGGACACCAAGCAGGCCGAACTCGTGAAGTCGTACCTCGGCTTCATCACCAGCTCGCTCGGCCAGCAGGTCGCCGCGAAGAACGCCGGTTCGGCACCGCTCCCCGAGTCGGTCCTCGCGGACGCCGCGAAGACGCTCGAGGCGATCAAGTAAACATCTCTCGGATCCGAACCGGTCCGCACCTCGGTGCGGGCCGGTTCGGGCTGATCAGAAGCGTCGACGTGCGCGTCGACGCTTCCGCTGAGCCCGATCATCCTCAGAGAGAATCCCGACCCGAGGAGCACACCATGACCATTGCCGAGAACGAGGTCAGCCGTGGCTGACACCGTCTCTGCTCCCCCGGCCGGGGACCGTTCCACGATCGTCGGCAAGCGCCGCGCGGGAGACACCGTCTTCCTCGGCCTGTCGATGACGGCCTCGATCTCGATCATGATCATCCTCGCGGGTGTCGCGATCTTCCTGATCATCAAGGGCCTTCCCGCGATCACCGGAGACTGGTCGCAGGGCGACCTCGCCGGCTACCAGAACGGCTCCTGGACGAACTTCTGGGAGTACGTCGGCCCGCTGCTGTGGGGAAGCATCTGGGCGGCGCTCATCGCCATGGTGCTCGGCACCCCGGTGGCGATCGGCATCGCGCTGTTCATCTCGCACTACGCCCCGCGGCGGATCGCCGGAGCGCTCGGCTACATCGTCGACCTGCTCGCTGCCGTCCCCTCGATCGTCTTCGGCCTGTGGGGCATCATCGTGATGCGCCCGCTGCTCATCCCGCTGGGCGAGTTCCTGAACACCTACTTCGGGTGGATCCCGCTGTTCGCCGGCTCGCCGTCGAGCACCGGGTCGACGCTCCTCACCGGTTCCGTGGTGCTCGCGGTGATGATCCTCCCGATCGTCACCTCGATCACGCGCGAGATCTTCCTGCAGACCCCGCGCCTCCACGAGGAGGCGGCCCTGGCCCTCGGCGCCACCCGCTGGGAGATGATCCGCCTGTCGGTCTTCCCCTACGCGCGCAGCGGCATGGTCTCGGCCACGCTCCTCGGCCTCGGCCGCGCCCTCGGCGAGACGATGGCCATCGCGCTCATCATCTCGCCCAGCCTGATCTACTCGGTGCTGATCCTCACCGACGGGTACAACTCGCAGACGATCGCCGCCAACATCGCGCTGAACTTCCCGATCGCGACCGACCTGCAGCGCTCGGCGCTCATCGGCACCGGTCTGATGCTGTTCGTCGTGTCGCTCGCGGTGAACATCCTGGCCCGCTACATCATCAGCGCGACCGGCCCGGGGGCGAAGGGTCGCAAGAAGGGGAAGCGCTCGTGACCACCACCAAGGCCCCGTCCGCCGCCTCGCCGGCGTCGACGCCCCTCTCGCTCACCAGCGGACAGCTCCCCCGCTACGTCGAGCCGGCGATGCTCGTCGGCGTCGCGGTGCTGGTCGCCGGCGTGCAGTTCCTCATCGGCGGCTTCCACCTGCCGAGCTGGCTGATCCTCACCGCGCTGCTGTACCTGATCGCGATCGCCATCGGCTCCTCGATCGTCGAGAGCCGCCGGAAGGCCGTCGACCGCGTCGTCCGCGGCCTCGTCACGGCCGCCTTCCTCCTCGCCGTGGCGCCGCTCATCTCGACGCTGTGGACCGTGGTGTCCAAGGGCCTCGCGGTCGTGAACTGGAACTTCATCACACAGACCGGCGGCAGCGCCTTCGACCCCGACACGCTCGCGGTCGTGGCAACTCCCGGCGCCCTCCAGGCGATCGTCGGAACGCTGATCATCACCGGCATCGCGGCACTGATCTCGGTGCCGATCGGTGTGCTCGCGGCCGTCTACCTCGTCGAGTACGCCCTGCCGACCAACCCGCTGCGCCGCACCATCACGTTCCTCGTCGACGTCATGACCGGCATCCCCTCGATCGTCGCCGGTCTGTTCGCGTTCTCGTTCTTCGCGCTGATCGTCGGACCGAAGGCCTTCTCCGGGTTCTCGGCATCCATCGCCCTGTGCGTGCTGATGATCCCGATCGTCATCCGCTCCACCGAGGAGATGCTGCGCCTGGTCCCCGCCGACCTCCGCGAAGCCTCGCTCGCCCTGGGCGTGCCGCGCTCGGCGACGATCATCAAGGTGGTCCTCCGGACTGCGGCGAGCGGCATCATCACCGGTGTCGTGCTGGCCGTGGCCCGCGTCGTCGGCGAGACCGCGCCGATCTTCATCGCCGCCAGCTTCACCGACAACTTCAACTCCAACCCGTTCGACGGTCCGATGCAGACCCTCCCCGTCATGGCGTACACCGCGTACAGCTTCCCGGGGCAGGACATCGACGCCTCCCAGGCCCAGGCCTGGGGAGCGGCGTTCCTGCTCGTCGTCCTCGTCGTCATCTTCAACCTGATCGCCCGCATCGTGGCTTCGGTGTTCGCACCGAAGTCGCGTTGACCCCAGGAAGGTATCCGTGTCCAAGCGCATCGAGGTCGAAGACCTCAACGTCTACTACAGCGACTTCCTCGCGGTCGAAGGCGTCTCCATCGACATCCAGCCCCGTACCGTCACGGCCTTCATCGGCCCGTCCGGCTGCGGCAAGTCCACCTTCCTCCGCACGCTGAACCGCATGCACGAGGTCATCCCCGGGGGTCACGTCAAGGGCCGCGTGCTGGTGGACGGCGACGACCTCTACGGTCCCGGCGTCGACCCCGTGCTTGTGCGTCGTCACGTCGGCATGGTGTTCCAGCGCCCCAACCCGTTCCCGACGATGTCGATCCGCGAGAACGTCCTGGCCGGCGCGAAGCTCAACAACAAGCGCCTCTCCAAGAGCGACGGCGACGCGCTCGTCGAGAAGTCGCTGCAGGGCGCGAACCTGTGGAACGAGGTCAAGGACCGTCTCGACAAGCCGGGCGGCGGCCTCTCCGGCGGTCAGCAGCAGCGTCTGTGCATCGCCCGCGCGATCGCCGTCTCGCCCGACGTCCTGCTGATGGACGAGCCGTGCTCCGCGCTCGACCCGATCTCGACCTTCGCGATCGAGGAGCTCATCTCCGAGCTGAAGAACCAGTACACGATCGTCATCGTGACGCACAACATGCAGCAGGCGTCCCGGGTGAGCGACAAGACGGCGTTCTTCAACATCGCCGGCACCGGTAAGCCGGGCAAGCTCATCGAGTACAACGACACCTCGGCGATCTTCACCGCCCCCACGGTCCAGGCGACCGAGGACTACGTGTCGGGACGCTTCGGGTAAGCACCCGCTCCCCCGCGCGATGGCCCCGCTCCGGCGGGGCCATCGTCGTTTTCCGCGCTCAGTCGCGCGGCGAGAGCAGGTAGGCGTTGAGCTCGTCGGTGACGGCGTGGTCGACGGCTCTCGCTTCACCGTCGACCGCGGAGATCGGCGCGGCGAGCCGGACGCTGGACAGCAGCCACGCGGCATCCGCTCGCCCGAGATCCAACACCGGCACCGTCTCGTACGCGGTCTCGAAGCCGCGCTGCTCGAGGTGGGCGAAGAGGCTCAGCTGCGTCGTTCCGTGCAGGATGCCGGCGTTCGGTGCGGGGGTGACGAACCGGTCGCCGAAGCGGAGGACGATGGATGCCGTGGGCGCCTCCAGCACGAACCCGTCGCTGGTGACGAACACCGCGTCATCCGCTCCGCGCCTTTTCGCCTCGCGGATGGCGGCCATGTTCACCGCGTACGACAGCGTCTTGGCGCCCAGGAGCAGCCACGGCGCCCGGGCGGGGACGTCGAGCGCATAGCCGCGGTCGAGCGTCGCGATCCGCACGCCCTCCGTGCGCGAGCGCGCGTTGTCGGGCGCGTCGGCGAGGGTGAGCCACGCGGTGGGTGCGGGGCCGTGCTCGACGCCCCGGCTGAGGATCAGCTTGATCACGCTCTCGCCCGCGGGCGCCTCGGCGGCCGCCCGGTCGATGGCGGCGCGCCACTGGTCGAGGTTCGGCTCCGGAAGGTCGCAGAGCCCCGCCGAGTGCGCCAGTCGCGCGAGGTGGGGACCGACTTCCTGCGGGTGGCCGTCGACCACACCGAGGGACTCGAAGACCCCGTCGCCGCGCTGCGCGCTGAGGTCGCCGACGCGCAGCGCGGGGCCGTCCGGATCGATCACCGCGAGCGTGTCGGAGAAGTCGTCTCGCCGGATGTCGGATGCCACGGGGTCGATCACGAGAGCGAAACGCCAAGCCATGGATCGACCCTATGCCCTCGTATCGACACGCCCGGGTCGCGTCAACCGCCTCGGCGGAGGGAATGCTCCGGGCGCGCTCTTGTTACACTTCCATAGCCGGGCCGCAGTAACCCCGGGCTCCATCTTCTGCCGCTATGAGCGGCCTTGCGCCGAGAGGCGTTCTGCGGCCCGGCACTTTCTTTTCCCGGGCGTCGCCCGAGATCGCCGAGTGTCCAGGACATGCCGGAGAGGTCTCCCCCGCGGCGGCGTGTCCCGGACACTCGGCGGCGGGTCAGGTCAGCGCGTCACGGCGCCACAGAGCGGCGGCGGCCGCGAGATCGTCGGCGTACGTCGACAGACGCAACGCCCGCGTGGTCAGCGCCGTCGCGCGCTCGGACTCGGTGTTCTCGTAGTCGTCGGCGAGGTGGGTGGCGCCCGCCGCCTGCACGCGGCAGAACGCCGCTGCCCGCTCGAGAGCGACGGCGAAGTCGCCCTCGAAGAGCCCGCGCAGGATCGTGTCGATGAGCTGTACCAGCTCCTCGGGCCCGGCGGGGGCGGGCGCGCCGACGACGACCGGGTCGACCGTCGCCATCTCCACGCGGCCACGCTCGAAGAGCAGCGCGGCGGTGGCGGCGTCGTCGTGGATCATGAGCTGCAGCAGGTACAGCCGCCACAACGCCCCGGGGAGTGACCGGGCGGGCGAGCGCGACCACAGCTCGGCGATGTCGTCGATGCCGTGGTCGTCGGTGAACGCCACAAGACGCTCGACGACATCGACCGTCGGGTCGGCGCGCACGCGCGACAGCAGGGCCTGGGCGGTGCTGTGCGCGACGCGAGAGACCTCGGCCGGGTCGTCGGCCGCGAACAGCCGATCGAACAGCTCAGCCGGGCGCCGGACGGGTTTGTGGAATTCGCGAGGGGAATCGCTCATCGTTCCAGGCTAGAGCGTGAGCGCCGAGCCCCGGGCCGGAGCGATCGTCCGTTCAGGCCGTGGCCACCGCGACGACGGGTGCCGAACTCGGCGTTCCGTCGGGCGATCCGCCGGCAGGTTCCACGGTGACGGCGATGACATCGCCCGAGTGGAACTCGCCCTGCAGGACCGCGGTCGCCTTGCCGTCGGCATCCGTCGAGAAGATCCCGGCGGCGATGGCCGTGTCGTCTCGCACGAACCACAGTTCGTACGTCTTGTCGCTCGGCAGAGCCGACATCTTGTCGGTCACGAGGACGCTCTGCCCGGTAGATGCCGACCAGTGCGCCGTCACGACGGCACCGTCGGGCATCGTCGCCGTCGCGGACTGCGCGTCGGGGGCCGTGGTGACCTGCTCGAGCGCCACCAGCGGTGCCGGTCGAGTGAGCTGCTGACCGATCGTGACTGCTCCGAAGCCGAGCACGAGGACGGCGACGATCGACGCGGCGAGCGTGAACCAGCGACGCAGCCCCCAGCCGGATCCGCCCGAGGATCCGACGGCCACGGCTTCGAGCTCCGGCTCGACCGGGGCGGGACCCGCGGCGGCGTAGTCCTCGAGGTCCGCTGAGTTGCGCTCCGGCTCGGACGCGCCGACCTGCGGGAGGTCGGTGATCCGCGCCAGCAGTGAGGCGCGGACGGATGCCGGCGGTTCGACCGGCGCGACGGTGTCGGCGATCGCGGCGACCGCGTCGGCGGCATCCCGAACGTGGGAGGACCAGTGCGGGTTGCCCGCGAGAGCCTCCTGGTACGCGCGTTCATCTGCATCGGAGAGCGCGTTCAGCGCGTGACCGGCAGCGAGGTCGGCGAAATCCCTCTCGTTCACTTGTCCACCCCCATCTCGATTCTCAAGCGCGACAGTCCGTCGCGCATCCTGGTCTTGACCGTGCCGAGCGGCGCCCCGACGAGGGTAGCGATCTCACTTTGGCTGTACCCACCGAAATAGGCCAGCGTGAGCGCTTCTCTCTGGGCTTCGGGAAGCGTCGCGAGTGCATCGACGACGCGCCGCCCTTCGATCTTGAGTTCTACTTTCTCAGAGACATCGTCGTACGCGACGTCCAGATCCCGGAAGCCCGCGCGCACATCCCGATCGACACTCGACTGCGACGACCGCACGCGGTCGACAGCCCGTCGATGAGCGATCGTGAGAACCCACGAACGTCCTTGACCTTTGTTCGGAGTGAAGCGCGCGGCGGATTGCCAGATTTCCAGAAACACCTCCTGGAGCACTTCCTCGCTCTGCGACCGGTCGACGAGCACCCGCAGGATGAGACCGAACGCGCGAGCCGACAGGGTGTCGTACAGCTCGGCGAACGCGGTGCGGTCGCCCGTGGCGACCTTCTGCAGCAATTCTCCGACGTGGTCGACGTGGTCCGCCCCATCCTCGGGGAGAGAGAAACCGTCGATCACCATGCACTCCAGCATGCCGCACGCGCCGAGGACTTCCCTTCCTCGCGCGCGCGTGGCGCGCATGAGGTACGCAACCGTGACCCTTCCCTACCCCACCGGGGCTCCCACGACCGGCAGGCGGCATCCTAGAAAATATTCTGGAGAATATTTATAGGCGCTTGATCTGGGCTTTATTGCCGTTTCGCGCGCCGATTCAACCCCGGCTCGCAACAATCCGCAATCCGATCGGGAGGGGGTCCCGAAGACCCTGTGTACGCCGCAACACGGCGAACCGCCCCCCGCACCGGGGTGTCCTAAACGGGTCGCAGCCGCGGTCCGAACGATTTCGGAGGAATGTCATGCTGAAGAACAAGAAGCCTGTCGTCGCCGGTCTCGCCCTCGTCCTGGGTTCGGCCTTCGCTCTCACCGCATGTTCGGGTGGCTCCACCACCGCCGGCGGAACCACCGAGGAGTCCACCGCTCCTTCCATGGCCGCGTCGCCCTCGGCGTCGTCGAGCATGATGGACCCGGCCGCCAACCTCGTGGGCCCCGGTTGCGCCGACTACGCCGCCGCCGTTCCGTCGGGCGCCGGTTCGGTCGAGGGCATGGCCGCTGACCCGGTCGCCGTCGCCGCCTCGAACAACCCGCTCCTGAAGACCCTCACCGCTTCGGTCAGCGGCCAGCTCAACCCCAACGTGAACCTGGTCGACACCCTTAACGGTGGCGAGTTCACGGTCTTCGCTCCGGTCGACGACGCGTTCGCGAAGATCGACTCCGCGACCATCGACACCCTGAAGACCGACTCCGACCTCCTGACCAAGATCCTCACGTACCACGTGGTCCCCGGCCAGATCGCTCCGGACGCGATCGATGGCACGCACACCACGGTCGAGGGCCAGGACGTCACCGTCTCGGGCTCGGGCGACTCGATCAAGGTCAACGACGCCAACGTCATCTGCGGTGGCGTGCAGACGGCCAACGCCACCGTGTACCTCATCGACTCGGTGCTGATGCCCCCGGCCATGTGATCTCACATGTCCGGACCGATCACTGACTGATCGGACCTGACGGCGAGCGCCGGACCCCAGGCGAGGGGGTCCGGCGCTCGCTCTTTTTCGCGTTCAGCCGCCGATCACGCGCACGATCTCGTCCTGGACGAGCCGGGCTGCGGTGGGACCGGCGTTCATGAACCACGGGTCGAAGTCGACCGTCGTCGTGCGGCCGTCGGCGACCGCGCTCAGCGTCGACCACAGCGGGGCGGACTCGATGAACGCCACCCCCTGACCGGTTCCCGCATAGAAGACGTGGTCGGCGTCGGCGAGGTCGAGCTGCTCGGCACTGACGTCCCGCGAGGTTTCGTCGAACCGCTGGGATTCCGGTCGAGCGAGGCCGAGGTCCTCCGCGAGACCGCCCGCGAAGGACGGGACGCCCATGATGCGCGTGCGGTCGCCGGTGGACTGGAGGAACGACACCGTCGGCGCCTCCGCCGGAAGCGTCTGAGCGAAGGCGGCGCTGTCGGACTGCAGGGCGTCGAGATCGGCGCGAGCGTCGCCCTCCTGGCCGAGTGCGTCGGCGATGAGGAGGAAGTCACTCTTCCAGTTCACACCGTTGCCCTTCGTGACCACCGTCGGCGCGATGGCCGACAGAGCATCGAAGATCTCGGTACCCCGCGTGGAGTTGACGAGGATGAGGTCGGGGGCGGCCTGGGCGATCGCCTCGAGGTCGGGTTCGGTCCGCTCCCCGATGTCGGCCATCGCGTCGAGCTGCGCCGCATCGGCGGCGAAGGCATCGCGCAGGTACTGCGGCACCAGTCCACTGTTCTCCGCACGCGTCGCGGCCACGGGGACCTCGCCGAGGGTGAGGACGGCATCCAGTTGCCCGGTCGAGACGACGGCGATCCGCGTGGGGGCGGCGGGGATCTCGGTCGTTCCTGCGAAGTGCGTCACCGTGCGGGGGAAGACACCGTCGGCCTCGCTCGACCCCATGCCCGGCTCGAGGTCGCGCGCCACGACCCACTCGCCGGTGGACCCGGCCTCCGCGTCGGGGAGGGTGGGGGCGGGAGCGGCGGAGGCGCAGCCGGCGAGCGCGATGAGCACGCCGACGGTTGCGGCGGCCGAGGCCAGCCGACCTCGGGAACGTGAGCGGGGAGACGGGAAACGAAGGGATGCCATGCAGTTAGGTTAGCCTTAGCTACATGCCGCTGAATGACGTGGGAGCTCCTCCCGCGGCGACGCTCGTCGCTGCCCGGCGGCAGCGGCGACACGTGCGCACGGTGGTCGCGACGCTGGCGATCCTGGTGCTGCTCGCGGTGATGGTGATCGCCAGCCTGGCCGTCGGCTCCCGCCCGCTCGCGTTCCCCGACGTCATCGCCGCCCTCTTCTCGGAGCGACGGGATGCCACGGGCGTCATCGTGCATGACCTCCGACTCCCCCGCACCCTCACGGCGCTGCTCGTCGGCTCCGCGCTCGGCGTCGCCGGTGTGCTGATCCAGGCGGCGACGCGGAACCCGCTGGCCGATCCGGGCCTCCTCGGGGTGAACGCGGGCGCCGCCGTCGGCGTCGTCGTGGCGATCGCCTTCTTCGGCGTCGGCACCGCGAGCGGGTACGTGTGGTTCGCCTTCGTCGGCGCGGCCGCCGCGGCCACGGCGGTGTACCTCGCGGCACGCCCGAGCGGGCGCTCCGGCACGGTGGGGCTGGTCTTGGCCGGGATCGCGCTGAGCGCGTGTCTCAGCGCCGTCGTGCGCATCATCACGCTCGCCGACGACGACACGTTCGACTCGTTCCGCTTCTGGGCCGTGGGGTCGTTCGAGCGCCGCGATCCCGGCGTCGCGCTGCAGCTCCTCCCCCTCGCGGTCGTCGGCCTCGTGCTGGCGGTCGCCGTCGCGCGCGGTCTCGACCAGCTGCGTCTGGGCGCCGACGTGGCACGTTCACTGGGTGTCTCGCCCGCGCTGGTGCTGGTGGCATCCGGTGCCGCGATCACGCTGCTGTGCGCCGTCGCGACCTCGGCCGCCGGCCCGCTCGCCTTCATCGGCCTGCTCGTCGCGCACGTCGTGCGCCGGGTGGGGCCGGCCGACCTGCGGGCCCAGCTCCCCCTCGCCGCCCTGGCCGGCGCGACGCTCACCCTCGCGAGCGACGTGATCGGACGCGTCATCGCGATCCCCGCCGAGGTCGAGGCCGGGATCGTCGCCGCGTTCCTCGGCGCGCCCCTCCTGCTGTGGCTCGTGCTGCGGAAGAAGACGTCGTGACCTCCGCCGTGCACCGCGGACGGTCCCGCCGTCGCGTCCGCTACGGGGTCGCGGTCGCGCTGACGCTCGTTGTGGGTGTGGCCGCGGCGGTCGTCGGCGTGCTGACCGGCTCGTTCCAGGCGTCGCCGGCCGAGGTGACATCCGCCCTCCAGGGAAACGGCGATGCGCGCACGACGCTGGTCGTCCTGGGCATGCGGATGCCGCGCATCGCGGCCGCGCTGCTGATCGGCGCGGCGCTGGGGCTGGCGGGGGCGGTGTTCCAGACGCTCGCGAGGAACCCGCTCGCGAGCCCCGACATCGTGGGATTCAGCGCCGGGTCGGCCACGGGCGCGCTCATCGGACTGACCCTCATCGCGCCGACCGCCTCGCCCGCGCCCGGCGCGTGGATCGGCGGACTGCTGACCGTCGCGGTCGTGATGCTGATCGCGCGGAGCGCGGGGGTGTCGAAGGAACGCACGATCCTGGCGGGCATCGCCCTCGCGATCCTCCTGTCCGCGGTGAACGACTACCTCCTCACCCGCGCGCCGCTCGAGATCGCCCGCAACGCGAGCCAGTGGCTCTACGGAAGTCTCACCGCCACGTCGGGGGCCGATGTCGTCACGCTCGCCGTCTCGGTCGGCGTACTCGCCGTCGGCATCGCGGTGGTGCACCGCGATTTCCGCGCGATCGAGCTCGGCGACGACACCGCGCGGGCGCTGGGCGTGCGGCTCGGGCGCGTCCGCCTGTTCCTCATCGTGATCGCCGCGCTGCTCACCGGTGCCGCGACCGCCGTCGCCGGCCCCATCGGGTTCGTCGCCCTCGCCGCCCCGCAGCTCGCGCGTCGGGTGACCGGGTCGAGCGGCATTCCGCTTCTCGCATCGGCCGTGACCGGAGCGACCGTGCTGCTCGTCGCCGACGTGATCGCGCAGCGCGCGCTCGCACCGTTGCAGATCCCGGTGGGGCTGCTCACCGGCGTGGTGGGCGGGGCGTACCTGTTCTGGGTCGTGGCGCGCGGGCGGCGGTGAGGGGGTTCTCCGCGTGGGGTTCGGGCATGCGCGGACGCAGGCACCCGGCTACCGCCGGTAGGGTGGATGCCACGGGCCTCTAGCTCAGTCGGTAGAGCATCGGACTTTTAATCCGCGGGTCGTGGGTTCGAGCCCCACGGGGCCCACAACGTCAGCGTTCCCCCGGTCTTCACCCTGACGACCCCGAGGCGAACCATCCGGACATGTCGCGCGATGCCGGGGAGGATGAAGCCATGCAGGAGCAGGGAGCACCCAGCGTCATCCAGCCTCAGCCATCGGGAGAGGTCCTCCTCTACCAGCGTGGCGACGGTGCGCCAGCCCTCGATGTCCGGCTGGACACCGACACGGTCTGGCTGAGCCAGCAGCAGATCGCGGAGCTCTTCCACACCACCCGCGAGAACATCACCATGCACTTGCGGCATGTCTACGACCAGGGCGAACTCGACCGCGAAGCAACCAGTAAGGATTTCTTACAGGTTCGCGTCGAAGGCGCACGATCGGTCCGTCGGAGCGTCACGCACTACAACCTCGACGCGATCCTCTCCGTCGGGTATCGCGTCAAGAGCGCCACGGCTACCCAGTTCCGCATCTGGGCCACCGGACAGCTCCGCGACTACCTGGTGCGCGGTTACGTCGTCAACGCGGAGCGCCTCGAACAACTCGGCACGATCGTGCAGATCCTCGGCCGGTCCACGGACGAACTCGTGTCCGGAGTTGCCGATGTTCTCCGCGGTTATCTGCCCGGGCTGACGCTCCTTCGTGACTACGACGAAGGAAGCATCCATTCACAACCCTCGGTCGTACCGGGGTGGGAACTCACCCACGGAGAAGCACGCGGCGTAATCGATCAGCTTCGTAGAGAGTTCCCCGACGACACTCTGTTCGGAAGAGAACGCGGCGACGGACTCGCGGCGATCGTGTCGGCGCTGTACCAGACGTTCGCGGGCCAGGAGCTGTATCCCACGGTCGAGGAGAAGGCCGCTCACCTGCTCTACCTCCTCGTGAAGGACCATCCGCTCTCCGACGGCAACAAGCGCACCGCAGCCGCCCTGTTCGTCACCTTCCTTGCCCGGAACGGCATCCTCGACAACGTCGATGGCACCCTGCGCGTGTCCAACAACGCGCTGGCCGCCACCACGCTGCTCGTAGCCATGAGTGACCCGAAGGAGAAGGACATCATGATCTCGCTGCTGGTCAAGATGGTCACGGGCTGAGCCCCTCGGCGCCTCACCGCCGCCTCCCCACCCCCGCCGCGATACGCTGGAATCCGGCGCAGCCGCCCGTGCGGGCACCGCCCCACACTATGAAGACCTCCTCGCTCTCCGCCCTGCGTCACGACGCACCGGTGCTCGTCGTCGGCGACGGCCGCATGGGTCGCGCACTCGCGACCGCACTCTCGAACGCGGGCGTGCCCGTGGTCGGCCCCGCGGGCCGCGGCGAGAACGGCGCGGATGCCGGTGTCGTGCTCCTCGCGGTCCCGGATGCCGCGATCGCCGAGGCGGCGCGAGCCCTCGCGCCCGGCCGGTTGGTCGGGCACCTGTCGGGCGCGCTCGACCTGTCGGTGCTCGCGCCCCACGAGGCGTTCGGCATCCATCCGCTCATGACCGTCACGGGCGCCGGGGCGTCCTTCGCGGGGGTGACCGCCGCCCTCGCGGGCACGACCCCGCGCGCGCACGCGGTTGCGGAGGCGCTCGCCGACGTCCTCGGGATGACCGGTGTCACAGTCCGCGACGAGGATCGCGCGGCGTACCACGCGGCCGCGTCGATCGCCGCGAACTTCCTCGTCACGCTCGAGGGCATGGCGGAGGACCTCGCCGCCACCGCCGGCGTCGATCGTGAGGCCCTCGTGCCGCTCGTGCGCGCGGCCGTCGAGAACTGGGCCGAGCGGGGAGCGGCATCCGCCCTCACCGGGCCCGTCTCGCGCGGCGACGCCGCCACGGTCGACCGGCAGCGGGCCGCGATCGCCGAGCGACTCCCCGATCGCCTCGCGCTCTTCGACGCGCTCGTCGAGGCCACGCAAGACCTGGCCGCGACGCAGCGCGCCGGAATCACGGCGACCCCGTGAGCCCCCGGATCGTTCGCACGGTCGCTGAACTGCGCGCCGTGCTCGCCCCGCGCCGCGCCGACGGTGTCGGCTTCGTTCCGACCATGGGGGCGCTCCACGAGGGGCACCTGTCGTTGCTGCGCGCCGCGCGGAACGCCAACGGCACCGTGGTCCTCTCGATCTTCGTCAACCCGACGCAGTTCGGCGAAGCCGCCGACCTGAACGCCTACCCGCGCACCGAGGCGGCGGACGTCGCCCTCGCCGCGGAGGCGGGCGTCGACGTCGTCTTCGCACCGTCCGTCGCCGAGATGTATCCGAGCGGTTTCGCCACGACGGTCTCAGTCGGCGGCGCCATCACCGGCACGCTCGAGGGCGCGGAACGGGGGCGCTCGCACTTCGACGGCGTCGCCACGGTCGTCGCCAAGCTCCTCCTCGCCGTGCAGCCCGACCGCGCGTACTTCGGGGCGAAGGACGCCCAGCAGGTCGTCGTCGTCCGCCGAATGGTGGCGGACCTCGGCATCCCGGTCGAGATCGTCACGCGGCCCACCTCCCGCGATGCCGACGGGCTCGCGCGCTCCAGCCGCAACACGCGTCTCTCACCCGACGACCGCGCGATCGCGGCGGCGATTCCGCGGGCGCTCCGGGCGGCACAGGATGCCTTCGCCGACGGCATTCGGGATCCTCATGTCCTCACCGCGACCGTGCGCGCCGAACTCGACGGTCTCGACCCCGAGTACGTCGAGATCGTGGATGCCGACAGCCTCGACCCGATCGACGAGGTCGAGCGGCCCGCGCTTCTCGCGCTGGCGGTGCGCGTGGGGCCGGTGCGGCTCATCGACAACGTGGTGCTCGCGCCGGGCGTCGACGATCGCATTGCTGTCAGCACCGCCGAAAGGAGTCACGCATGACGGGTCCGAAGGTCACGCTGCGGCGGCTCCGTGAGCTCGCCGACGCGGGAACGCCGATCGTCATGGTGACCGCCTACGACTTCGTGTCGGGGCGCGTCGCCGAACGCGCGGGCGTCGACATGGTGCTCGTCGGCGACTCCGGCGCCCAGGTCGTGCTCGGCCTCCCCGACACGACGTCGGTGACGCTCGACGAGATGCTGATGCTCGCCAAGGCCGTCCGCCGGGGCGTGCTGACCCCGCTCGTCGTGTGCGACCTCCCCTTCGGCAGCACCGAGCGGAGCGACGAGCAGGCGGTCGCGACATCGGTGCGCTTCGTGCAGGAGGCCGGCGCCGACGCGGTCAAGCTCGAGGGCGCGAACCCCGCCCGGCTCTCGCGGCTCCGAGCGATCGTGGACGCCGGTATCCCCGTGGTCGGCCACGTCGGCCTCACGCCGCAGACGGCCACAGCCCTCGGCGGTCTCCGCGCGCAAGGCCGTACCGCGGACGACGCGATCCGCGTCGCGCGCGATGCGTTCGCCGTTCAGGATGCCGGAGCGTTCGCGGTCGTCATCGAAGCCGTGCCCGCCGACGTCGTGGACGAGATCCGCCGGGCGCTGCGCATCCCGGTCATCGGCATCGGGGCGGGCTCCGCCGACGGACAGGTGCTCGTGCAGCACGACCTCCTCGGGATCACCGAGGGGCGCGCGCCGGTGTTCGTGAAGCGGTATGCCGCCGTCGGCGACGCGATGGTCGAGGCCGTCGAGGCGTACGCCCGCGAAGTGCGCGAGGGCGCCTTCCCCGCCGCCGAGCACGTGTACCCGGCATCCGCCGAGGTCGCGGCTGCGGTGCGCGCCTTCGTGGACGACTCGGGCCGCCGCTAGCTGCCGGTCTTGGCCCACCCGTCGGGCGCCGCGATGTTGAACATCCACGCCACGCCCCAGGGGTCGACGAGCTCACCGTAGAAGTCGCCCCAGACCTGCTTCTCCAACGGTTGGACGACCTCGGAACCGCGCTCGACGAACCGCTCGTAGAACTCGGCCACGCGGTCGGTCTCGTCGCTCATGAACGCCGCCTGAGCTCGTCCCTTCCCCCAGCCTTCGGCCGGTTCGGCGAACGCATCCGCTCCCATCACCGTGAACCCCTCGGCGCGGAGTTCGGAGTGCATCACCCCTTCGGCGGGGGCGTCGGTCATGCCGAAGTCGGCGAACGTCGCGATCGTCAGCTCGCCCCCGAAGACCGACTGGTAGAAGGTCATCGCCTCTCGGGCGTGACCGTCGAACGAGAGGTAGACGACGAGCGACGTGCGCATGGCGGCATCCTTCGGGAGAGAGCGACGGTGAGGCCCACGGTAGACCGGGCGTCCCGCGGGCGGAAGGGCGCCCGTCGACGCGGCGACCGAACGCACATAGGAAGCGCATAGGCGCGATGAGGATGCCATGAGTGTCCGCCCCCGATGCTGAGGTCGTCCCCGAAACGACCGGCATCAGGAGCAACCATGACCCGCATCCCCGAACCCGACCAGACCCCCCTCGGCCCCGCCTACGAGGGCCGGCTTCTCGACCGACCCGACGACGAGGTCGTCGACCAGGGCGCGTCCTTCGACATGCGCACCCTCGTCAGCCGCCGGAACGTCCTCGGCATCGTCGGACTCGGCGCCGGCGCGGTCGCGCTGGCCGCGTGCGCGCCGCAGACCGCGGCATCCACCGCGACGGCCACGGCCACCGCCACCCCGTCCGCCACGGCGACGCCCACCGCCTCGGCGACTCCGACGGCGACCGCGGCCGCCGCGGCGTACGCGTCCGAGGAGATCCCGCAGGAGACGAACGGCCCCTACCCCGCCGACGGCACCAACGGCGTCGACGTGCTGAACCAGTCCGGCATCGTCCGCAGCGACATCCGCTCGAGCCTCGACGGCGGAGCGACCGCCGAGGGCGTGCCCCTGACGTTCACCTTCACGCTCAGCGACCTGGCGAACGGCAACGCCGCGTACGCGGGCGCCGCGGTGTACGTGTGGCACTGCGACGCGGACGGCCTGTACTCGATGTACTCCGACGCGGTCATCGACGAGACCTACCTCCGTGGCATCCAGGTGGCCGACGCGCAGGGCCAGGTGACCTTCACCACCATCGTCCCCGGGTGCTACTCCGGCCGGTGGACGCACATCCACTTCGAGGTGTACCCGGATGCCGCCTCGGCGACGAACGTGTCGAACCAGATCGCGACCTCGCAGGTGGCGTTCCCTCAGGACATGCTCGACGCGGTCTACGCCCTCGACACCTACCCCGGCTCGGCGCGCAACCTCGCCCAGATCGGCAGCCTCTCCAACGACAACGTCTTCTCCGACGGGTGGGACCTCGAGATGGGCACCTTCACCGGCGACACCTCGACCGGCTACGTCGGCACCCTCGCGGTCGCGATCGATGCGACCACCCAGGCCAGCGTGTCCTCGCCCGGCGGCGGCGGCGGATCCCGTCCCTGATTCCTCCCCACCCAGAAAAGAGAACCCCATGTTGCAGAACCTCACGGGCTGGCACGCCCTCCTCATCCTCGCCGTCGTCGTGCTGATCTTCGGCGCCGCGAAGCTCCCCGCCCTCGCGCGCAGCGTCGGCCAGTCGATGCGCATCCTCAAGCAGGAATCCGAGGCAGACCGCTCCCCCGCACCGGAGACAACCGCCATCACGACGGTCGCCGACGCCGCACCGCGCACGGCCGAGGCCGACGCCGTTCCGCAGAGGTCCGGCGCATGAGCGCCGCCACCGTCGCCGCACGGGCGGTGATGCCGCTCGCCGGACACGCGCGCGAGGCCCGCGTCCGCTCGATGCGCGCGGCGGTGGCACTCGTGGTCGGCATCATCGCCGGCTACGCTCTGTCGGGCGGCATCCTGGAGATCCTGCGCGACCCCATCGAGCAGATCGCGCTGGCCCGGAACGCGAGCCTCAACTACGACAGCGTCTCCGCCGCGTTCGACCTGAAGGTGAAGATCGCCGTCGTCGCGGGCATCATCCTGTCGAGTCCGGTCTGGCTGTACGAGCTGTTCGCGTTCGTCTCCCCCGGCCTCACGCCCCGCGAGAGGCGGATGACGGCCGGCTACACGACCGCCGCGATCGTGCTGTTCGCCGCCGGGTGCGCTCTCGGATTCACGATCTTCCCGCACGTCGTGGAAGTGCTGACGAGCTTCTCCTCCGACCAGGACAGTTCGATCCTGAACGCGAGCACCTACGTCGACTTCGTGGTGAAGCTCGTCGCGGCGACGGGCGTGGCCTTCGTCCTGCCCGTCTTCGTCGTGCTGCTCAACGCCGTGGGTCTGGTCTCGTCCTCGACCATCCGACGCCATTGGCGTGTCGTCGTCGTCGCCATCGTCCTGTTCAGCGCGCTGGTGACGCCCGCGGCCGACGTCCTGTCCATGTTCCTGGTGGCCGCGCCCATGTCGGCGCTGTTCGCCGCCGCCCTCGTGATCACGCACCTCGCCGACCGTCGACGTGCGCGTCGCGACGCCCTCGACCGGAGATGACCCCATGTTCGGAATGAGCCTCGAGAAGCTCGTCCTCGTGATGCTGATCGCCGCCGTGCTGATCGGCCCGACCCGTCTGCCCGACTACGCGCGTCGCCTCTCGGCGTTCACCCGCTCGGCCCGCGGACGCTGGGATGCCGCGACCACGCAGTTCGAGCAGGAGACCGGCCTCACGCGCGACCAGTGGAACCCCGACGAGTGGCGCCGCTACGACCCGCGCGAGATCGTGCGCAGCGCGCTGCGGGACACCCCCGCCGAGATCGGCCCCCCGGCACCGGATGCCGAGACCCCGCGCCCCGCGGACGCGGCCGACGAGAGCGTGAGCGCGGCGGCATCCGACGCCCCCACGCCCGCCGATCCGTGGGCCGAGGTGCTCTCGGCACCCGAGACGCTCGCGCGGATCCGCCCCGGACAGCGGTTCATCGTGATCGGCAGCTCCGCCCACCCCACGCGGATCGCGCTCGACACGCTCCCCAAGCAGCACCCCGCACGGCTGGCCGCCGCGGTGGTCGACCCGGAGGAGCCGGAGCTTCCGGCGGCCCCCGTCGCCGACGCGGAGCGGAACGACACCGCGGAGACGACAGCTTCCCTCGGCGTCGCCGCCTGAGCAGATCGGCGCCGGACCGCGATGCGGTTCGGCGCCGATCTGCTTCGGCCTGGGTGGGACCGTCGAGGCCCGTCCGCCGCCGACGTCGTCGGGCAGCAGCGCGGCGAGCGACGCTGCCCGAGCGGCGTCGACCCGGGAGTCGGCGGCCGGTCAGGAGTCGGCGAGAGCGCAGAGCCGTGTCGCCGGCTCCGCGAGGGTCGCCTCGAGCTCTCGGCGCAGCTGTGCCCCCACCGTCTCGGGGATGAACCGCGCGGCGGACCGACGCGCCCGCTCCGACGTCCGCGTCCAGCGGGCATCGTCGTCGAGGAGCGACACCACGGCCGCGGCGATCCCGGCGACGTCTCCCGCCGGGACGAGGATCCCGCCGTCGCCGATCACCTCGGCCGGCCCGTAGCGCACGTCGGTCGACACGACCGGCACACCCGCGGACAGCGCCTCGACGATCGCGAGTCCCTGTCCTTCGAACGCGCTGGTCGACAGGAACACGCGCGCCTTCGCCATCGCCGCGCGCACATCGTCGTCGTGACCGCGCAGACGGATCGCCTCGTCCAACCCGCGCTCGCGGATCATCGCGCGGAGGTGTTCGCGCAACGGGCCGTCGCCGTACACCTCCAGGCGGGCGCCCGGTCGCGATCGCACGACCTCCTCCCAGGCGAGGATGGCGAGGTCGACGCGCTTCTGTTCCACCAGCCGGCACGCCATGACCACCACGTCGTCATGCCGCCGCGACGGAACCCGGCGCGTATGGCGCGGCAGGATCGCCGAGGGCACCGTGGCGAAGCGCACCCGGTGCGGGAATCGCCCGTCGACCTCGCACGCCTGGGCTCGGGTGGGCCAGAGCACCAGGTCGAAACCGTCGAGCGCGTCCAGCCATCGTCGCCATCCCTCGTCGCGTACCGGCGCCGAGGCGTCGAACGGGTGGGCGAGGTGGGAGTTGTGGACGGTGTGGACGATGCGCACCCGGGGGTCGCGCCACCGATCCAGCGTCTCTCCGACCTGCCGGGACTCGCAGATCACGACCAGGCGACGCTCGGCGTCACCCGCCGCGTCGCGCAGGCCGTCGGCCACGTGCGAGAGCCATGCGACGTACAACGCCGCGAAGCCGGGGAGGACCCGGTCGCCCGCTCCCCCGTGCACCACCACGTTCGCCTCCGACAGGTGCCAGGCCGCGTCGGCGATGACCGGCAGCGACACGACGAGCGCACCGCGGTCGTCGCGGACCTCGCGGTAGGCCACGCCCGGCGTCCGTCCACCGGGGAGGGCCCGGGCGCGCAGCCAGCTCGGATCCCGAACCGCCTCGTCGAAGAGATTGCGCATCGTGAAGGATCCCGCCGGCACCCCGTGCGCGTGCGCGTACGCGACGGCGCGCTCGCGATCGCCCGACGAACCGACGTCCAGGGTGAGGAGCAGGGGATGCCGCGCGCCCGCGCTGCGCAGGGTGAGCAGCCGCGAGAGCACCGCCACCGCGTAACCCCCGTCGCGCTCGGGCGCGAATCGGCTGGTGAGTACCACTGCGTCGGCGTCGAGCTGTCCGGTCATGGCGGTCTCCTGGGGGTCGGGGGAACGGACTCCGACGGTACGGATCGGGCACTCTCCCCCGGCTAAGCGATCCTATGAACGGGCTGGGAACGTCGAAGGGGCCGTGGGACGGGGGCAGCTGCCCCGTTCCACGGCCCCGCGCGGTCGTTCAGGGGCGGCCGCCGCCCATCCCTCCTCCCATCCCGCCGGACACGGCCTGACCGGCCGCCACCGTCGTCGACGTGCCGTCCACCGTCACGGTGTACGACTGACCGGAACTGATCGCGGCGGACGAGAACACCACGGTCTGGAAGTCCTTCACACCGGTGTAGGACGCGATCACCGCGCCCGTGGCATCCGTGATCTGGATCGACGAGCCGTCGGAGCCGTCGACCGCGGCGGCGAGCCAGCCCTGCGCCGACGACGTCTCCGGGGATTCGGCCATGCCGCTGCTGCCGATCGCCACGAGCGTGCCGCCGGAGACCGTGATGCCGCCGTTGGAGTCGAGTGCGCCGTTGCCGTTCGAGGTCGGGCCGTAGACCGTGACCTCGCCCCCGGTCATCGAGATCGTGCCGTTGGAGTCCAGCCCGTCGCCGTCGGCGTCGATCCGCAGGGTTCCCCCCGAGATGGTGAGCGTCTCACCGGAGTCCTGCATGCCTCCACCTCCACCTCCGCCCCCGCCGCCGCCCGACGTCGAGTTCCCCGACGCGTTCACACCGTCGTCCGACGAGGTCACGCTCGTCGCTCCGCCGGCGATGCGGATGTCGGCCGACTCGATTCCCTCGTACGAGCGGGTGATGTCGACCTGTCCGCCGGCGATGGCCAGGGCGGTTTCGGAATGGATGCCGTCGTCGTCGGTCGCGAGAGTGAGCGCGCCGCCGGTGACGACGGCGTCGGTCTGCGCGTCGATGCCGTCGTCACCCGCGGTCGCGTCGATGGTGCCCCCGGCGATCCAGACGTATCCCTGCGTGGCGTCGTCGGTCTGATCGCTCTTGAGCGCATCGCCGCCCGCGGTGATCGAGACGGTTCCGTCCTTCACCACCAGCGAGTCCTTGCCGCGGAGACCGTCGTCGGCGGCATCCACGGTGATCGTGCCGCCGATGATCGCGAGGTCGTCGGTGGCGGAGATCCCGTCGTTGCCCGAGTCGGTGACCGCGAGCGACCCCGAGCCCGAGATCGTCAGGTCGGTGTCGGCGTAGATCGCCGCGCTCGCGTCGGCGTCGGCCGAGCTCGCCCCCGTGATCGTGTTCGTCGAACCCGCCGCGAGATTCACGGCCACGTCGTCGGCGGAGACGACGTGGATGGCCGAGCCGTCGGCGTTCGTCACGGTCGCGCCGTCGAGCACGAGGACGACGAGCGCGTCCTCGGGAGCGTCCACGACCACCTGTCCGTCGAGGGTGCCGCTCAGGCGGTAGACGCCGGCGGCGGAGATCGTCACGGTCGACCCATCGACGGCGACCGCCGACGAATCGCTCGTCGCGGTGGTCCCGGAGAGGGTGACGTCGACGGCATCCGCGATGCTCCATTCGTCGTCTTTCACGACCGTTCCGTCGGCGTTCGACGCGAGCAGGTCGGCGGCCGCCGCGGGGATGGTCGAGTCCACCTCGGCGATGGTCTCGGTACTGGTCTGCGACGTCGAGGTCGAGGTGTCGGTCGAGGACCCCGGCTGGGCCGTGACGGCGCACCCGGCGAGGACGAGGCCGGCCACGGCCAGCGGGAGGGCGAAGGGGATCAGGCGGCGGCGCATGGCACGTCCTTTCGGTCGGGGTCGGGGGTGGGGACGGCGGAGGCGAGGGGACCCGCGAGCACCCTCGCCCACCGATTGCGGGGCAGATCCTGATGCAGGGCGGCGAGGCCCGTGGCGTACTTGCTGATGCGCGACGGCCGGTGACCCGCGCGCCACAGCGCACGGTCGAGGCGTCCGGCGCGCCCCGGCGACTTCGTCTCCACGATCGCGAAGCGCGGCAGGGTGAACCCGCCGCCGACCGCATCGATCCACTCGAGGTCGAGGTCGACGGTCGCCCGGGAGGACGGCGCTCCCCCGTCACCGGGCAGGAGCAGGGTCGCTCGTCGGTACCGGGTCTGGAGCCGGGAGTCGAGGTCGTCGGCGCGCGTGCCGGGGATGCCGATGGCATCCAGGGCGAGAGCGACCTCGTCGCGCGCCGCCGCCGTGAGACGGTCGGGCACGGCCGCCGTGTAGGCGTCGCGATCCTTCTGCGTCGCGCCCCGCGCTCCCCGCGTCTTCATCTCGAGGAACGTCGACCCGGTGTCCAGGTACGAACGCGTGCGCAGCTTGAACCGCCGCCGGCGCCCGTGCGCCGCGAGCCGGAAGCTCAGCAGGTCGGGGGTGTCGAAATACACCGACCGGTACGCCATCTCGCGCCGGGCGTCGATCTCGAGCACCCGCGGCGCGTCCGCTCTCCGGCCGAGCTCCTCCAGCAGCTCCCCCGCGGCGGCCAGGGGCACGAGGTACTTGCGATCCACGCGCGTGAGCAGAGCGGCATCCTCGGTGAGCTCTTCGAGGGACACCGGCGGCAGGACATCCAGCGCGGCGCCGACGCGCTCGCGGGCGCTCATCGGCCACCGCCGAGGAGGTCGGCGAAGCCGGTGTCGGCGGGCGCCGCCGCCCGCACCTCGGATCCCAGTGCGGGATCGACCCGCGACGCGACGGGAGCCCCGGCGGGGCGCACCCGGTACCGCACGTCCACGAGCGTGGTGTCATCCACGAGATCCAGCTGCTGCACCGTCAGCGCGGTCACCTCGCCGCCGAGCAGACGACCGAGCTCCGCCCGCAGCTCCACCTCATCGGCGATCGCCCGGTCCAGATGCACCGTCTGGTGCCGCGCGCGCGACAGCAGACGCGGGTGGTCGGCGATCGCCAGGACGGCGACGATCAGTCCCACCAACAGCAACGGGGTCGCCGGGTCGGTGTGGGGCAGTCCGCAGATGAGGCCGATGGCCAGAGCCGCGAAATAGTAGGCGACCTCGCGCTGGCTGATCTCGCTCGAGCGCAACCGGATGATCGACAGCACCCCGAAGAGCCCCAGTCCGAGGCCCAGCGCGACCTCGGCCGTGCCGAGCACGGACGCGACGGCGAGCACGCCCACGTTCACCCCGAGGAACGCGACGACGAGGTCGCGACGGCGGTGGCGGTGGAAGTACACGGCGCTGAGGACGACGGCGGCGACGAGATCGGTCGCCGCCAGCAGAAGGGCGGTGGTGGTCATCGGATTCTCCCTGTGGTGGGTGTGGTGGTCATGGCATCCGGATCCGCGGTCACGAGGGGGGCCGTGTCGGCGCGGACGGTGCGGGCGGGCGGCGCGGCATCCGCGCGGGGGAAGACGAGCGCGCGTTGCACGCCATAGCTCAAGACGAAGAGGACGCCCTCGGTGACGACCTTCGCCGGAAGCAGGGCGAGCCCGTTCTCGGTGAGGAAGGACATCCACGCGATGTTCGAGGCCAGGAGCGCCAGCGCCAGTACGCCGTAGCGCACGGCCTGTCCCGTCACCGCCTGGTCACGGGCGCGGAAGACCACGCGGCGGTTGACGACGAAGTTCACGGTCGCCGAGAGGATGCGGGCGGCGACGATCGAGGGCACCAGCCACCCCGTCACGAGGTCGAGGACGAAGAGGGCGATCGTGTCGACGACGAACGCCGCGAGCGACGACGAGGCGAACAGCAGCACCGGCATCAGCACCCGCAGCGAATCCCGCACGGGGCGGAAGTGGCTGGAGGCGTTGCGCGCGAGATACACCGTCGCGATCGGCACTTCCCGCACCGCCACCCCGTCGGGCGCCAGACGCAGGAGCACTCGCTGCTCGTACTCGAACCCTTCCCCCGGGATGCCGAGCGCCCAGGGGATCCGGTCGGCGGGGATGCCGCGCAGGCCCGTCTGCGTGTCGGTCACGCGGCGCCCCGTGGCGACGCGGAACAGGCTCCGCGCGACCGCGTTGCCGACCCTGCTGCGCAGCGGCACGTCGCCGCCGAAATCCCGGACCCCGAGAACGAGAGCGCTCCGACCGCGCCCGGCGTCCTCACGGAGCGCGTCGGCCACGCGGAGCACGTCGGACGGCGTGTGCTGGCCGTCGGCGTCGGCCGTGACGACATCGGCATCCGGGAAGTGGACGGCGATGTCGGCCAGCCCGGTCTTCAGGGCCGCGCCCTTGCCGCGATTGGCCTCGTGCGTCACGACCCGGGCGCCCTCCTCCCGCGCGGCCGCGAACACCTCGGCGAACCCCGGGCCGCTCCCGTCGTCGACGACGAGGACGTCGAGATCGGGATCGGCGCGCCGCAGATCGGCGACCAGGGCGGGCAGCGCGGGGCCGGGCTCGAAGGCGGGGATCAGGACGAACACCGGTCAACCCGCCACGTACAGGATGTCGCTCGTGCCGCGCTCGCCGCCGTTGGACGGGGAATTGACGACCCTGCCGTTGAAGTACATCGTCGAGCTGCCGCCGCCGTCGAGGTTGTAGGCCGTCGTGGCCCCCAGGGAGATCAGGATGTCGGCGAGCTCGGGGAGCGTGACGCCGTCGCTGTAGCCGGACTGACGGCCGTCGACGACGACGAACACGAGATCGTTGTCGCCCCGCACACCGATGGCCGTGCGCGGCTGATCCCCCTGGATCGAGTGGTTGCCGACGTTCGTATCGATCTCCACGGCGTCGATCCCCGCCACCGCCGCGCCGTCCTCGACGATCGCCGGACCGAAGCTGAGGGTGTTCCAGACCCCGGCGGCGACGAGGGCGTCGGCGGAGGTCTGCGTCTCGTCGTAGACCTCGACGTGCCCGTCGAGGAAGAACGCGAGCCCCTGACGTGCGGGCTCGTCGCGGTAGACCACGCCGTTGCGGATCTCGATCCCCGTCGAGCGGAACCCGTAGTAGTCGCCGTTGACGGCGAACACGGCGCCGTGCGCCTCCGCGATCTCGCTCGTGGTCTGGATGATGTTCTCGCCGAACTGGTCGTCGGCGAAGGCCGAGCGCAGGGCCGTGGCATCCCCCAGGGTCACCTCGGCCACGTAGTAGGTGAGCGCCGACGAACCCGACCCGGTCGAGACGGTGGAGAGGGCGATGGATGTCGCGCCGTCGCTGAACGAGGTGTCGGTCAGCGAGGTCTCCGCCGAGGCCGTCGCGGTCGCGGCGGCGTCCGCGGCGGCGCTGGCCGCAGAACTGACGTGCTCGGCCTCGTAGGACGAGACGTCGGCGACCTGGACGTGCGGGATGAGGAACCGGTCGGCCGCCCACCACGCTCCGCCGCCGACGGTGAGGAGCGCCGCCGCCCCGCCCAGGAGGACGGTGCGTCGGGTGACGACGCGGCCGCCGGCCCGCTGCCGCCGAGCGGCGGCGGCGTCGGGGGCCGGCGTCGACGGGTCGGGCGAGGCGCCCGCAGCGGGCTCTCGATCGCCCGGGGATCCGGGGAGGCGGGGTGCGTTGTCCATGCCCCCTGTCTACGGACGGGGCACTAACCGGTCCCTCCCCGCTCCTCGGCGTGGGCTGTGGAACGCTATGCGTCCGCTGTGACGGGGGAAGACCGGAACGCGGGCAGCCGCACGGTGAAGGTCGTCTCCCCCGGTCGGCTCCGCACCGCGAGCGAACCGCCGTGCGCGAGCACGATCGCCTGCGCGATCGAGAGCCCGAGTCCCGTGCTCCCCGCGTCGCGATTGCGCGCCCGATCCCCCCGCGCGAAGCGCTCGAACAGGGTGTCGGCCACGACCGGGTCGATCCCGGGGCCGGTGTCGGTCACGCTCAGGACGGCCTCGTCGCCCTCGCGGCGGATCGAGGTCGTCACGACGGTCCCGGGCGGCGTGTGGGTGTGGGCGTTGCGCAGCAGATTCGCGACCACCTGGCGCAGCCGATCCTCGTCACCCGGAACGGTCAGCGGGTCGTCCGACGCGACGTCCAGCCGCCACTCCCGCTCCCGATCGACGGCCTGCGCGTCGCTGACGGCGTCGATGGCCAGCAGCGGCAGCTCGATGTCGTCCACCCGCAGCCGTTGCCCCGCGTCGAGCCGGGCGAGGAGCAGCAGATCCTCGACGAGCGTCGTCATGCGTCGCGACTCCGACTCGATGCGCTCGAGCGAGCGCTGCTGCGTCGACGACATCGGTTCCGGCCCCGACAGCGTCAGCTGCGCGTAGCCGCGGACGCTGGCCAGGGGGGTGCGCAGTTCGTGGCTGGCATCCGCGATGAATCGCCGCAGCTCGTTCTCGCTGTGCGCCCGCGCGGCGAGCGCGGCCTGCACGTGCCCGAGCAGGTCGTTCAGCGACGCGCCCACCCGTCCGACCTCGGTCCGGGTGTCGGTGTCGGCCTGGGCGACCCGGTCGGGGATGTCGACGTCGCCGCGACCGAGGGAGAGTCCCGACACGCGCTGCGCGACCGCGGCCACGCGGTCCAGGGGACGCAGGGCCCGGCGGACGAGGACGGACAGCCCCGCGATCGCCGCGAGCAGCGTCACCGCACCCACCGCGACGAGGATGGTCGTCAACGCGGTCGTCGTCGCGGCCGAGTCGGCGAGCGAGATCCCCGAGAACACGGTCGATCCGTCCGAGTCCCGCGCCGCGACGCGGAACGCCCCGAGGTCTCCGCCGAGGTCTGCCGTGACGGGCACCCCGTCGGCCGGGACGTCCGCCTGGAGGATCGCGACCTGGTCGGTCGAGAGGGTGACGACCGTTCCGTCCGATTGCGTGTAGCTGGAGGACTGGACGCTTCCGTCCGCGGCGACGACGAGCTGCAGCGAACCGACGCGCGGCGACGGCCCCCGTCCTCCCGACCCGCTCGTGCTGGAGGGGCTGGGGCCCGGTGCCGGAGACGCGCCGGCATCGGTGCCGGAGAACTGTCCGTGCCCGCCGTCGCGCTGTCCCCCCACCATCATCAGACCGCCCTGGACCTGCTCGTCGAGGCGGTCGTAGACGAAGGCGCGGAGCGCCGTGAGGGTGGCGACGCCCATGATCAGGAGGGCGACGGCGACGAGGGCGCTCGCGCCGATCACGAGGGCCCTCTGCAGCGTCAGCGGCCGGCGGGTCATGAGGACTTGATGGTGTACCCGACACCGCGCACGGTGTGGATCAACGGCTCTCCGAGCGCGTCGATCTTCCGCCGCAGATACGAGATGTATATCTCCACCACCCCGCTGCTGCCGCCGAAGTCGTACCCCCACACGGTGTCGAGGATCTGCGTCTTGCTCACGACCCGGCGCGCGTTCTGCATGAGGTAGCGGAGCAGCTCGAACTCCTTCGCGGTGAGTTTGATGGCGACCCCGGCCCGCTGGACCTCGTAGGCGTCCTCGTCGAGGGACAGGTCGCCCACCCGCAGGAGGCTGTCGGCTTCGGCCGCGGCGGCCACGTGACGGCGGGCCATGCCGCGCAGGCGCAGCACGACCTCCTCGAGGTTGAAGGGCTTGGTGACGTAGTCGTCGCCGCCGGCCGCGATCCCGGCGATGCGGTCCTCCACGGCATCCTTCGCGGTGAGGAAGAGCACGGGCACGTCGTTGCCGCCGGCGCGGACGCGGGTGAGCAGCTCGACGCCGTCGATACCGGGCATCATGACGTCGAGCACGAGCAGGTCGGGGTCGAACTCGCGGATGACGTCGAGGGCCTCCCGGCCGTTCGTGACCGCCCGCGCCTCCCAGCCCTCGTTCGCCATCGCCATGCGCAGCAGTTCGCCGAGGTTGACCTCGTCGTCGACCACGAGGGCACGGATCGGTGATCCGTCGGGGCGGGTGAGCGGATGCCGTGCGATGACCATGGGGATCAGCATGCCCTCTCCACGGGGGTGGGGCGAGCCGACCGCGCCGACATCAGCCTCTCCAGGTCAGGGCCAGGCGCGGGCACAGGGCGACGGCATCCCGGGCGTCGCGTTCGCGGCCCGCGGGGACGACGATGTCGGTTCCGCCTTCGGCGAGCGGGTACCCCCAGTCGTCGGTGCGCACCACGCCCGCCAGCAGCTCCGCGCAGACCCCGCGCCCCGTGCAGGCGGTCCAGTCCACGTGCAGGTTCTCCGTCATGACCTCACCCTTCTTCCGGCGCGGCAGCGCCCCTCCGTGTGGGCCTGCGCATCGTCCGCGAACACCGTCAGCGCGCTCCGCAGCAGTCGGACGGTTCCGTCGGGGTGCGCGCAGGCGCCCCGGCCGTCGACGAGGCCGGCGATGCGCCGCAGTTCGTCCCGGGTGTCCCGCCCCGCGGCGAGCGCCCGCATCGACGCGGCGATCGCGGGCAGGCCGTTCAGACACGGCCCGCACTGCCGGGCGGATGCCGCGGCGAGGAAGGCGAGCATGTCGGCCGTCGCGCGGATGCCGCAGTCGCCGTGGGAGACGACGTGGAGCACGCCGGCGCCGGGCGACGCCCCCCATTCGTCGAGGCCTCGGGGAGAGAGGGGCGCGTCGAGCGCCTCGGGTGGGAGCCACGTGCCGTGGAATCCTCCGACCAGGACGGCCGCCGGCTCGTGCAGGACCCCGGCCGCGGCCAGGATCTCGGTGATCGGCGTTCCGCCCTCGACCTCGAACACGATCGGCGCCGCTCCGGGCGCGCTGACGCTCACCAGCCGGGTGCCGGCGTCGCCGGCGCGGCCGAGACGCCGGTGCGCCTCGGCGCCGCCGCGCACGATCACCGCCACCTGGGCGAGCGACTCGACGTTCTGCACGAGCGTCGGCCGGCGGCGCAGGCCCCGCTCGGCGAGACGGACGACCCGGTCGGAGGGCACACCGGGGCGCCCGGAGACACCGGCGACGAGAGCCGAGGCCTCGCCCCCGACGAAACCGTGATCGGCCACGTGCAGCCGGACGATCGCGGCATCCCGCCGTTCGACCAGGGCCTTCTCGACCTCGGGTCGCGCATCGGCGTGCACCACGAGGTGGGCCTCGTCGGCACCCAACGCCTCGGCGCAGATCAGCAGTCCGTCGATGACCAGGTGCGGGGCGCGTTGCAGCAGCACCCGGTCCTTCGCGCTGAGCGGCTCGCCCTCGCTGCCGTTGCCGACGACGATCGGGGCCCCGCCGCGCACCGCGGCCCGAGCGACGGCGGCGAGTTTGCGGTGGACGGGGAATCCGGCCCCGCCGCGCCCCTCCAGCCCCGCGCTCTCGAGCTCGCCGAGGAGACGGTCGAGGGACGGCGACGGGCGGGCACCGAACGCCGCGACGTGGGCGGCGAGGTCGGGGCCGGTGGCCGACAGGAGGCGCGACGCGGTCACGAGGCCACCCCCACCCGTGCACGCGGACGTTCGACCGGGGCGACGGGATCGGCGGCGCGGCGCTCGCGGGCCCGGAGGACCAGACGCCACGACACCGCCGCCGCGACCGTCACAGCGCACGCCGCGACCGTCGCGAGGAACCAGGGCTCGGCGGCATCCGTTCCCGCCCCGATCGCGTGGGCGAGGGCCAGCGGCCACAGCAGGTAGGTGCCGCGGTGGACGAAACGGAACACGCGGGCACCTATCCGGTGCCGCAGCAACGCGGTCACCACCACCGCCAGCACGAGGTCGATCGCGAGCGTGCCGAGTCCGAGCCACACGGGCCGGTACGCCGCGAGGAAGGGCACGAAGAAGTCGACGACGTCCAACTGGGCGTAGCTGTCGAAGAGCAGCGAGACCAGGTGGATGCCGATGAACACCGTCGCGAGGAGCGCGATGTCGCGGTGCAGGCGTGCCGCACCGAATCGCCCGAGGCCCGGCAGCGGGGCGCCGGAGCGGACGACGATCCCGCCGACGACGGCGAGGCTGAACAGCACGAGTCCGACGACCCCGGTGCCGCGCCCGAGGGCCCACAGCGCCTCATCCACGGCTCATCGCCTCCCTCGCCGCGTGCGCGGGTGCATCCTCCGCCGGCCAGCCGCCGACGGTGTGCACCCGACCCTGGTGGTCCACCAGTCGTGCGGGCGCGCGGTCGGCCAGCCATTCGCGGGCCGAGGCGCCGCGGACGATCGCGGCGGTGGCGTACGCGTTGGCGAGGACGCAGCGCGATGCCGCGACCGTCACGGTGCGCCAGATCGGATCCGCGGGCAGCCCCGTGCGGGGATCGACGATGTGGTGCATCGTCTCGCCGCCGCGGAGCCACCGCCGCCGCAGCGTGCTCGACGTGGCCACGGCGTGGCCCGCCGTCACCCGCACGGTCGTCGCCGGCTCGTCGGGGAGGTCCTGGACGCGCACGTGCCATCCGTCGCGCGGCTCGGGGCCGGCCGTGGACACGTCTCCGCCGAGCGACAGCAGCACCGAGCAGTCGAGACGCGCGGCGATGGTCGCCGCCACCCGGTCCGCGGCGAGCGCTTTGGCCGTGGCGCCGAGGTCGAGCGTTCGGTCCGCCGGCACGCGGAGGCGTCGACCCCGCAGCTCCACCCGCTGCCATCCGGCGACGTCCGTCGCGATGGCGCGCACCGGCCGGTCGTCGTCGAGGACGAGCTCGATGTCACGGTCGTAGCCGAGCGCGCTCAGGTGGCGGCCGAGGGTCGGATCGACGGCTCCCTCGGTGAGGCGGGCGGCGTCGAGGGCCGCGCCGACGTACTCGGTGAGCAGCGCGCTGATCGGGGCTCCGGTCGGCAGGTCGGCGGCGATGCGGTTCAGCTCGCTATCGCCGCGGAAGCGGTTGAGGGCCGCATCGACGAGGGCGAGCTCGCGGTCGGCGATCTCGCGGGCGGCGTCGCGCAGCTCGTCGATGTCGCGGATGCCGCGCGGCAGCCGTTCCGTGTCGCCGTCGACGACGAGGACGGCATCGGTGGACCAGAGGCTCCACAGGGAGGAGGCGCGCATCATGACCCGCTCGAGGTGGCGTCGGACTGCGTGGACTGCGACGACGAGACCGATCCGGAGGACGAACCGGTCGAGCTGTCCGAGGAGGACGACCCCGAGCTCGACTCGGCCGCGGTGCCGCCGGTGGTGTCGGTCGTCGTGGCATCCGTCGTCGCGGAGGTGTCGGTCGTCGCGGAGGTGTCGGTCGTCGTGGCGTCCGACGTTTCAGCGGTCGCGGATGCCGACGGCGTCGGCGTCGCGGTCGACACGGCGGTGTCGGACGTGGTGGTGGACGACGTCGCCGCCTCGGTCGCCGACGAGCCGTCGACCACCCCGGTGGCGATGACCGCCACGGCACCCGCGCTGAGGGCCGCGACCATGGCTGTGGCGACCCGGGTGCGGAGCCACATTCTCTGCAGAGCACTCATCGGTGCCTCCTTTCGATGACCCCATGCTCACGAGGCCCGACAAGAGCAGCACTCATCGATCCGATGCGCCGTCTTTGCGATGTCTATGCGCCTGCTGTGCGAGGCGGTGACCGCGGATCGACCGCCGGGAGGACGGACATACCGCTCGCATAGGAAGCGTGAGGGATCGGTGAGGGCGCCGTCCCTACTTTCGGGGCCACGGCCGCACTCCGCGCCGGGAAGGAGAACCATGTACTGGACGTACCTGCGGCGCGAACTCGCGGGCCGCACCAAACAGACCGTGATCGTGGCCGTCGGACTGGCCGTCGCGATCGCGCTGGTGATCGTCGTCAACGCCCTCTCCGCGGGGGTGCGCGACGCGCAAGCCCAGGCGCTCTCGTCGGTGTACGGCGTGGGCACCGACCTCACCGTCACCGGGGCGCAGACCCAGCCCGGCGAAGGCGACAGCGGCCCGCGATTCGATTTCGGCGCCGACGACGGATCCACCTCCGACGGCACGACGTCGCTCAGCCAGTCGCGGCTCATGACGGACATGATGCGCGGAACGCTGGATGCCTCGACCGTGACGACCGTGGCCGGACTCGACGGCGTGGCCTCCGCCACGGGTGCCCTCGCACTCACCAACACCACGTTCTCGGGGGAGATCCCCGACCGCAGCGCCGACTCGGGCACGAGCACCGACGGCGCGCAGGGCGGCGGCATGGGCGAACCCCCGTCCGGCGGACCGGGCGGTGACGGTGGCAGCGCGTTCGACATCAACTCCTTCAGCGTGCTCGGCGTGGATCCCTCCGCGACCGTGGGTCCGCTGACCTCCGTCACGGTCTCGGACGGCCGAGCTCTCGCCGCCTCCGACGCCGGGACCGACGTCGCCCTGGTCGACGCGACCTACGCCACCACCAACAGCCTCACCGTCGGCGGGACGATCGACGTCGGCGGCACCACGATGGAGATCGTCGGCATCGTCGCCTCCGCCTCGGCTGAGGCCGACACCGCCGCGAACGTGTACCTCCCCCTCGATGTCGCGCAGTCGCTCGCCGGCGTGGGCGCGGTCGTCTCCACCGTCTACGTGCAGGCGGACTCCGCGGATGCCATCGACACGGTGCAGGCCGAGGTCACGGCCGCTCTGCCGGACGCGACGGTGAGCTCGCAGTCGGAGCTCGCGTCGACGGTCTCGGGCTCGCTGTCCAGCGCGTCCTCGCTGATCTCGAACCTCGGCACCTGGCTGTCGATCGTCGTGCTGGCCGTCGCCGTGGCGCTGGCGGTGCTCTTCACCCTCTCCGGCGTCTCCCGCCGTACCCGGGAGTTCGGCACGCTGAAGGCGATCGGCTGGTCCAACGGCCGCGTCGTGCGTCAGGTCGCGGGCGAATCGCTCGTGCAGGGGCTGATCGGCGGTGCCGCGGGACTGATCCTGGGGCTCGGCGGCATCCTGCTCGTCAACGTCATCTCCCCCACCATCTCGGTCGCCGCTTCCTCGACCGGTGCCACGGGCCCCGGCGGTCAGGGCGGCCAGGGCGGACCGGGGATGGGCGGCGGAGGCGGCTTCGGCCAGGCCGCGTCGCAGGCCACCGACATCGTGCTCAACGCCCCCATCACCCCCACCGTCGTCGTCGCGGCGGTCGGGATCGCCGTCCTCGGCGGCGTCTTCGCCGGCGCCTTCGGCGGCTGGCGCGCCGTACGGCTCAGCCCCGCCGCGGCCCTCCGCTCGGTCGCGTGACCGGCATCCGTTCCCACCTCATCCGCAGGGAGACATCATGACCATGACCGGTATTCCGCCCCTTTCCCCCGACCCCGTCGTGCCGACACCGGCCTACCGCCTGGAGGGCGTCACGCGCACCTACCGGCAGCGCGAGCGCATCGTGAAGGCGCTGGACGGGATCGACCTCGAGATCACGGCAGGCGATTTCGTCACGATCCAGGGCCCGACGGGCGGGGGCAAGTCGACGCTGTTGCAGATGCTCGGGGCGCTCGACCGTCCGACCGACGGCAGTGTGCGCCTCGGCGACCTGGACATCGCCCGGGCCTCCCACACCGAGCTGGGCCGTGTGCGCGCGGCCGAGATCGGATTCGTGTTCCAGGGCTTCAACCTCATCCCCACCCTCACGGCGGCCGAGAACGTCGACATGGGGCTCGAGCCGCTCGGCCTCGATCGCGACGAGCGTCGTCGGCGCGTCACGGAGGCGCTCGAGCGCGTGGGCCTCGCCGACCGGGGCGACCATCGCCCGACCGAGCTCTCGGGCGGACAGCAGCAGCGCGTCGCGATCGCGCGGGCCGTGGCCAAGCGGCCCCGCGTGCTGCTGGCCGACGAGCCCACGGGCAACCTCGACGAGCACATGCGCGATGAGATCCTCACGGTCCTCGAAGCGCTGAACGCCGAGGGGCTCACGCTCATCATGGTCACGCACGACTCGGCGGTCGCGCGGCGTGCGCGTCGACGGCTGCGTCTCGCGAAGGGCCGCATCACCGACATCACGCGCGGGTGATCCCGGCGGGGGTGAGCCGCGGTCCGCGGCCGCCCCCGCCGCCTATGCTTCCAGGAATGACAGCCTGGGCCATTCTCCACCTCGTCGCGACGATCGTGGTCGGCGCAGCTTTCCTCGTGAGCGGCGCCACCAAGATCCGCGGCATCGCGACCACGCGGGAGACGATCACCGCCCTCGGGCTGCCCTCGATCCTGCGCAACGACGCCGTCGCGCGGCTGTATCCGATCGCCGAGATCGTCCTGGGAATCGCCCTGCTGGTGCTGCCGGCGCCCGCGTGGTGGATCGCCGCGGCGGGCGGTGCGGCGCTCATGGCCGTCTTGACCGCACTGGTCGTCCGGGTCGTCCGGTCGGGGCAGGCGGTCTCCTGCAACTGCTTCGGCGCGACCCAGGTGCTCAGCGGACGCTCGGTCGCACGCAACGCGGTGCTCCTGGCGCTGTCGCTGGCGACGGTGGCATCCGATCCGTTGACGACGGCCCCCGTCACGCAGGCCCTGCAGACAGCGCCCGACGAGCTGCTCGCGATCGTGACGGCCGTCCTCACCACGGCCGTCGTCACGGCGCTCATCACCCTCGGCCCCGCCCTCCCGAAGGACGCCGAGACCTTCGAGGATCGCGTGCTGGAGGTGCCCGAGGCGACGGTGCGCGACAGCGTCGGCCGTGAGGTCGATCTGCGCGGAGTCGTCGCGGGGGGTCCGGTTCTCCTGATCAACGTGAAGACCGGATGCAGCCCGTGTGCCACCGTCATCGAGACCCTGCGCGACGGCGACCTCATCGCCGACCGCGTGCGTGTACGCCTCCTCGAACGCACGCCCGCCGACGGAACACTCGACCGCCCGCGCCTCTGGGACGATGCCGGCGCCGTGGCGCGCCTGCTCGGGCTTCAGAACACCCCGTCGGCGCTCCTGATCGCCGCCGACGGCACCATCCCCGCCGACCCGGTGCGCGGTTCCGAGCAGATCTTCGCGCTGGTCCGGGGCATCGAGGAGGCCGTCGCGGCGCAGCAGCCGCGGCCTCTCGACGGTGTCGACCTGTGAACTAATCATCGTGTAGACATCCCCTCCCCTCTTTTCCGCACCCCCCTAGCGTCGCGGTACCGGTCGGCCATCGACCGTCACACCGCACTCTCTGGGGGATCACCATGTCCGAGGCATCGACCGGGCTCGACCGTCGTACCGTTCTGAAGGGCGCCGCGTGGTCGGCCCCGATCGTCGCGATGGCCGTCGCCACGCCGCTGGCTTCCGCTTCGACGGGCCCGACCTGTCCGCCCTGCCTCACCGCGGGCGTGCTCGGTGCCGTCACGACGCAGGCCGTCGTCGTCGGCAATACGGGCGCCCTGGCCTTCGTGGGCGCGCTGGGGCTCGACTCCCGCGGCTGCGACCTGACGCTCTTCCAGCCGCTCTACACGATCATCCCCACGAGCGCGACGCTCACGATGAGCGACGGCACGACGCACAGCGGCACGGGCCTCACCGCCGGCACCGGCACGTTCGGCCAGATCGGCGCGCTGCCCGGGACCCTCCTGTTCAGCAACCTCAGCTTCCCCAGCGGCACCTACGTGCTCAACAGCAACCCGCGCCGCCCCACGAAGATCGTCGTCGAGGCGAACGTGATCCTGGTCGGTCTTCCGTCGCTGATCGAGATCACGTGCCCCGTCACGCTGACGTACACCCTCGACGTCTGGGGGGTCGGCGTCGTGACCCCCTCCTTCCTCGGCGGCACCGGCACCATCAACTTCACCGGCACCGCCACCCCGGCGTGAGCGCACGGAGCCTCCGTCCGTTCCGTTCGCCGACGGGACGGACGGGGGCTCCGTCGTTGCGCGGAAGGTCGGATCCACCGATTCCGCACCAGTACGCGCCAGATTCGATGCACACCACGCCACCGGTCCGGGCCGGCTCCCGACGCGGAAAGATCACGAAAGGTGCGGTTGGACTCGTCCCCTTCCCCCGTGGAAGGAGCCACGTCTTCCCGCCCACGGGGAACGGGGGGACGGATGCGACGATCGACGGGGAACCGCGAGGTCGGAGACCGGCGCGAACCGCGCCGGGTGGTCGTCGTGACCGGCGCGTGGGCGTACCCGTGCGTCGCGATCAGAGCGGTCGGCGCGGGGTGCCCCGAGATGTCCGGCATCCCCTCCGGCGGCCGCGAGGCGGTGGGGAAGGGATGAGCATCCGCGCGCGCCCTCACGGCGCGTCCATCCAGCCCTCCTCGATGAGCCGCGCACGCAGCTCCTCGCGATTCGCCGCTCCCAACGCCCGTCGGGCCCGCTGCAGGTGGGTGCGCACCGACGACACGGGCAGCCCCAGCCAGCGGGCCAGCCACTCCGCGGAGGGCGCTCCCCGCCCGGCGAACAGACAGGCCAGCTGCAACTGCCGATCGGAGAGCCGCACCTGGCTGAGCAGGGGCCGGATCGCCCGCTCCGCCGCGACGGCAGGCTCCGACCCGTCGAGGCAGTCGAGCAGGTCGGAGAGGTCGTGGTCGCGCGTGAGGACGGCGGCAGCCCCGACGTCGAGGAGGCGCGCGCGGTGCCGCGGAGACGGACGGTTCCCCACGACGACGGGACGCGCGCCCGCCGAACGCAGCGCACGGACCTTCAGCGCCGTCGGCACGTGGTCCATCAGCTCGGCGCGGACGACGACGCATCGGGCAACGCTCTCGATGGAGGTGACGTACTGGGCCCACGAGGAGGTCACCGCGCCCACCTCGACCGACGTGTGTCCCAGCGTGATCGCGGCCCGCACCGCCGGACCGATCGACAACAGATCGTCGACGACGTCGACGGTCGATCCCCGGACCTGCTCCCCGTGCCCCACATCGGGAGCGTAACAAGCCATGTCCACCGCGCGAACCACGAATGAATCGGCCGTCTGGGCCGCGAGCTCCCACAGGATGGCCGCGACCCTCATGGCCGAGTACTTGCGCGCCGCCCTGCGGCGCCCCGTCGTGGCGGGTCCGCCGGTCGAACCCCATCCGGCGCGGGTCACCCTCCTGATGGCCGAGCACGAGGACTCGCGCACCCTCCCCCGCACGCTGCGCGCGCTGAGTTCGGGGTCGAGCCGCGTGATCCTGCGGTACGACGGGGCGGAGCGATCGGCCGACATCCTCGAAACGGCGGACCGCTTCGGAGTGTGGGCCACCGTCGACGCGCGGGACGACGTGCGGGGCCTCGTCGACCTGGTCCGACGCGGATTGACCCGGTCATCGGCGTCGAGCGGTTTCCACACGACGGCTCTGGCCGGATGGCATCACGCCACCGACCCCGAAGCCTCGGCGCTCACCGAACGCGAGAAGGCCGTCGTCCGTCTCCTGTGCGGCGACACCCCCCTCGACACGGCGGCGGCGGCGCGACGACTGGGCATCAGCGTGAACACCGTCAACGTGCACCTGCGCAACATCCGCCGCAAGCTCCGTGACCGATACACGGGGAATCGCCAAGCATTACGGGATGCCCTCGCCGACGCCGGTTGGTTGGAATGCTAGAGGGTCGGAAGAGTGGAGAGAGAATGTTGGATCGCGCACAGAATGTCCGTTATACGGAGAACCTCGCGATCCGCGTGCCCGAGGGAGGGAAGGTCTCCCTCGGCCATCTGGTCATCCGCCGCACCGACATCTACCGTCTCCGCAACGTGACACGAGTGACCCTCACCCTGCTCGAGCCGCAGCGCGACGAGGTGTTCCTCTTCTCCACGCTGTCGCTTCCCATCGACGTGACCGTCGGGTCGGAGACGTCCGGGGCGCAGGTCCACGAGGTGGTCATCGTCAACGAGCCGAGAGTCGAGATCTCGACGCCGATTCCCACCGACGTCATCGTCGCGGTGTCCCAAGCCTGCGTCATCGAGGAGATGGGACTGCGCGCGGACGAACCGACGCCGTCGATCCGTCGTCTCGCCGTCAACAGGCTCGTCGGGCTCCCCCTCATCGCCGGGCTGACCCAGGCCTTCGACCTCGTGGAGGCGGGCACCGTCAGCCTCGACCCCCGGGTTCTGGACTTCCTGCACGTGCTGGGGCGCAGCGCCGTTCACCTCCCGCACGACGTCGAAACCGACGACGCCGACCCCGTCCCCCTGCTCGCGCGCGTGCGCGCCCTGATCGCCGCCCTGCACACCGATCCCGAGCTGACCCCCGCGGGCGTCGCCGACGCTCTGGGCATCCCCCTGCGGACCGTCCAGAGGACCCTGTCGGCCGAGGGCACGTCGATCGCGAACGAACTGCGGGTCGCGCGCGCCCGGACGGCGCGATCGCTGAGGGAATCCGACGCCGGCCGGGCGAGCGGGATCGCGCGTGTCGCGCGCGACGCCGGGTTCGGCAGCGTCTCCAGCATGCGGCGGGCGCTGCGCGAACTCGACGCCCGCGAGATCGGCTGAGGCCGCGGCATCCGTTCCGCCTCCCGCTCCGAATCACTCATATGGCGGTGCTCTGTGCGTCGTCGACGAGGAAGAGGGATGCCATGACCACCGACACCGCGGCCCGCACCGACGAGCCGACCACCGTCCGGCGTCCGCGAGGCTGGTTCTGGGCCTCTCTGGCGGGACTCGTGTCGGCGGCCGCGCTGCTGGCCGTCGCCGAGCTGTTCGCCGTGCTCGTGGCTCGATCGGCCAGCCCGGTGCTCGCCGTCGGGTCGTTCATCGTCGACATCGTGCCGCGCCCGTTGAAAGAGCTCGCGATCACCGTCTTCGGCGAGTCCGACAAGATCGCCCTGCTCGCCGGCGTCGGCCTCGGAGCCGCCGTCGCCGCGGCGGTCGCCGGAGTGCTGGAGTACCGCTTCCGCCCGGTCGGCGCGATCCTGCTCGGTGTCGGGGGCGCCCTGGCCACCGCCGCGATCGTCACGCGCGCCGGAGCCACCGCGCTCGCGTGGCTGCCGCCGGTGCTCGGCACCGTCGTCGGCGTCGCCCTTCTCGTCATCCTGAGCCGTCGCCTGCGGCGCTGGTCCTCCGCGGCCGCCGAGGGCGACGCCACCGCGGCCGGGGTCGACCGCCGCGGCTTCTTCCTGCTGTCCGGCATCGCCGCCGCGACCGCCGTCGTCGTCGGCGTGGGCGCGCGCGTGGTCAACGCGGCCACGGCGTCGGTCGCCGCAGCCCGCGACGCGCTGCGCCTCCCGGCCACGCGCAGCACCGTCACCGTCCCCGAGGGCGCGTCGCTCGACGTCCCGGGCCTGTCGCCGATCATCACGCCCAACGCCGATTTCTACCGCGTCGACACCGCCCTCACCGTGCCGAACGTCGACCCGTCGACGTGGCGCCTGACCATCGACGGCATGGTCGACAAGCCGATCGAGCTGTCCTTCGACGACCTCGTCAACATGGGCCTCGACGAGTACGGCGTGACCCTCACGTGCGTGTCGAACGAGGTCGGCGGCGGGCTCGTCGGCAACGCGATCTGGCAGGGCGTGCCGATCCGCGACGTGCTGCGCATGGCGTCCCCGCAGGGCGACGCCGACATGGTGCTCTCCGAGAGCGTCGACGGGTTCACGGCATCCACGCCCCTGAGCTCCCTCACCGACGACGGCCTGGATGCCATCTTCGCGGTGGCCATGAACGGCGAGCCGCTGCCGTTCGAGCACGGCTTCCCCGTGCGCATGGTGGTGCCCGGTCTGTACGGGTACGTGTCGGCGACGAAGTGGGTGAGCAAGCTCACCGTCACGCGATTCGACCAGATGGAGGCGTACTGGACCCCGCGCGGCTACTCCGCGGAGGCGCCCATCAAGATGTCGTCCCGCGTGGACACGCCGAAGATCGGCACTCCGGTCTCGGCCGGCAAGGTGCCCATCGCGGGAATGGCGTGGGCGCAGCCGATCGGCGTGAAGACCGTCGAGGTGAGCATCGACGACGGCGACTGGCAGCAGGCGACGCTGTCGACGCCCATCAACGACCAGTCGTGGGTGCAGTGGGTCCTCGAGTGGGACGCGCAGCCCGGCTCGCACTACATCACCGTCCGCGCCACCGACAAGCAGGGCAACGTGCAGATCCAGGAGCAGGCGGCGATCGCCCCGAACGGTTCCAGCGGCTGGCAGCGCACGCTGGTCACGGTGAGCTGACATTGCGCAAAACGTCCGGCGAACGAGCCGTGTCAAGCGCTGGTCTTCGCCCGCACGGCGGGGCATGATCGGGGCATGCCCTCAGCAAGCATCCCGCCGTTCATCGGCCGCCCCGCATGAGCGTGGCCGAGGACGACGCCACCCCTTACCTTCCCGCCGTACCCGCATCCGATGAGGTGAGACCCATCGCCAGTCTCCGACGCGCCCTCCCGCCGGACTGGGACGGTCAGGTCGACCAGTTCGCGATCGTCAAGCTCGACGGCGGCGGCATCGTGCGCGGGTGGAACGTGGGGGCCGAGCTCATCAAGGGCTACGCGGAGCACGAGATCGTCGGCGAGCACTTCTCGCGGTTCTATCGCGACGAAGACCGCCGCCGCGGTCTGCCGGACAGGCTCCTCGCCGCCGCGCAGCGCGAAGGGCACGTGGAGGACGTCGGCTGGCGCGTGCGCAAGGACGGCAGCGAGTTCTGGGCGAGTGTGACGATCTCGGCGATCCGCAGCGAATCGGGTCAGGTGCTCGGTTTCGTGAAGATCGTGCGCGACCTCACGAGCGAGAAGCAGTCGACCGACGAGCAGTCGGCTCTTCAACGGACCTTCGCGCACGATCTGCTGTCGCCGGTCACTGCGCTTCGCGGCTACCTCGAGCTGGTCGCCGAGGAGCTGCCCGCCGACCATCGGCTCATCCAACTCGCGGCCGAGGCGAGCGACCACCTCGTCGCGATGGCCCAGGCGCTCATGGCCGACGCGAACTCCCGCCCCGAGCGCGGTCGTCGCCGCGCCACGCTCGATCTCGTGGCGCGCGGCGCGGTCGCCCTCGTGCTCCCCGGCGACGCCCCGGACCGGGTCGCCTACGGGCAGATGGATGCCGTCCCGGTCGTGGGCGATGTCCTCGGTCTCCGCCGCGCGGTGGCCAACGTCCTCGAGAACGCCGCGAAGTACTCGGACGACGTCATCGAGGTGGAGGTCTACGAGACCGACGAGGGCGCCACCGTGTCGGTGCGGGACCGGGGCCGCGGCATCCATCCCGACGACCTGCGGACCGTGCTCGAGGAGGGCGAACGCGGCCGGATGGCGGATGCGCGCGACGGCGGCAGCGGGATCGGTCTGGCCAGCGTCCGGCACATCGTGCAGGAGCACAGCGGCACCGTGCGGATCACGAGCGAACTGGGCTCGGGGACGACCGTGACCCTCACGATCCCCCGGGCCGACGACGAGGTCACTCCGAGCGAGTGAGGCGGGCTCCGGCCGTTTCGATCTCGGCGAGGGCCGCGGCGCTGGAATCGGGGTGCACGCCCGCGACAAGGTCGGTCAGCACGCGCACCGCACGTCCGGCCCCCAGCGCGTCGAGAGCGGAGGCGCGGACGCAGTAGTCGGTCGCGATGCCGACGACGTCGATGTCGCGGATTCCGTGCTCGTCGAGGATGTCGGCGGCGGTGCGACCGTCGTCGGTCACGCCCTCGAACAGCGAGTACGCGGGCTTCCCCTGCCCCTTCTTCAGGTGATGGGTGACGCGGCGGGTGTCGAACACCTCGTCGTAGTCGGCGCCGTAGGTGCCCCCGACGCAGTGCACCGGCCAGGTGTCGACGAAGTCGGGCTCGGACGAGAAGTGGCCGCCGTTGTCGTCGTCGCCGTGGTGCCAGTCGCGCGAGGCGACGACGACCGCGTAGTCGTCGGCGTGCGTGTCGAGGTACCGCGAGATGCGTTCCGCGACGGCGTCGCCGCCGACGACGCCGAGGGCGCCGCGTTCGGTGAAATCGTTCTGGACGTCGACGATGAACAGTGCCCGGCTCATGCCCCGAGCCTACGCGCGGCCGCGACCGCCGTGCGCGTCAGCCGCGCAGGAACAGCAGAACGATCGAGAGGGCGGACGCCACCGCACCGAGCCCGAGGACCCCCGCGGCGAGCAGGGCGACGAAGCGGACGAGGGGCGACGAGCGCGTCAGCCGCATGCGGTGCACCGACCCGCGGCGGGCGAAGACATCGGCCATGTCGGCGTCGCCGATCCGGGCGTCGTCGTGCGGGGAGAGCGGGGCTTCGTTGACTCCCCCGTGCTCGTCGAACCAGCGGACGACGCGGTGGCCGTCGACGTCCTCGACGACGGCGCGCACCGGCAGCCAGGTGCCGTCGGCGACGTACAGGATCAGCGCCGCCACCGCGAGGAGGATGCCGGCTCCGAGACCCACCCAGGTGAAGAGCTCGATGACGACATCGACGACGTTCGACACGGGGGCTCCTGCGGGCGGGGCGATGATCTCCGCGCCGAGGCGCGACGGTGGAGCTTCAGCCTATCGGGCCGTCGGCGCCCGCCCCGCGACGCGGTTCGGGGCGGGAACGCGAAAGGCCCGGGTGGGAAACCCGGGCCTTTCGGTTGTGCTGGAGCCGCCTAAGGGAATCGAACCCTTGACCTATTCATTACGAGTGAATCGCTCTGCCGTCTGAGCTAAGGCGGCGCGCGCCGCTGACGCGTGCACGATCATCGATCTTACATGCTCAGCGGCTCGCCCGACGAATCGGGGCCGGCTCAGTAGTCGCCGGTGGCCGACCGGTCGGCGAGGATGTCACGGCTCGACGACAGACCCAGACGGGTCGCACCCGCGGCGATCATGTCTTCGGCCGCCGAGCGGGTGCGGATGCCTCCGGATGCCTTCACCTCGGCGCGGTCGCCCACGGTCCGCTTCATGAGCGCGACGGCGTGGACGCTCGCGCCGCCGGCGGGGTGGAAGCCGGTGGAGGTCTTGACGAAGTCGGCGCCCGCGGCCACAGCGGCCTCGCAGACGGCGACGATCGCGTCGTCGGACAGCGCGGCCGACTCGATGATGACCTTGAGCACGGTCGGGGCGGGGACGGCGGCGCGGACCGCGCGGATCTCGGCCTCGACGATCTCGTAGCGCCCCTCGATGGCGGCGCCGATGTCGATGACCATGTCGATCTCGTCGGCGCCCTGGGCGACAGACAGCGCCGCCTCGGCGGCCTTGACCTCGGCGTGGTGCTTGCCGCTGGGGAACCCGCAGACGACGGCGACCTTCAGCCCCGCGGGCACCTCGACGGGGAGGAACGACGGCGAGAGGCACACGCTGTAGGTGCCGAGCTCGGCGGCGTCGGCGATGGTGCGCTCGACGTCGGCGCGGGTCGCTTCGGGCTTGAGCAGCGTGTGGTCGATGTAGGTGGCCAGGTCGGGCGTGGTCATGGTGCTCCTTCGGGCGGGGACGACGACAAGCCTACGTTCCGCCGGGGGCCGATCGCCGTCTCAGCCGCAGCGGAGATCGTTCTCGGGCACCGTGCCGTCGACGAGGTACGCGTCGACCGCGTCGGTGACGCACGCATTGCCCTTGTTGTAGCCGAGGTGCCCCTCGCCGACGTTGGTGATGAGGACGCCCTGCGCGAGTTGCGACGCGAGGCTCTGCGCCCCGTCGTACGGGGTGGCCGGGTCGCCCGTCGTCCCCACGACGACGATGGGCGGGGAGCCGGGTGCGGTGATCGGTTCGCGGACGCCGGTGGGCGGTGCGGGCCACGTGGCGCACGGGTCGCCGCCGCCGCCGGCCCAGTACGGGGCGACGACGGGAGCCTGGGCGTCGAGCTGCTCCTGCAGTGCCGCGAGGGCGGCATCCGTGCCCTTGTCGGGGTAGTCCATGCAGTTGTAGGCGACGAACGCCTCCATCGTGTTGCCGTCGTACTGGTCACCTACGCGGCCGTTGTAGAAGTCGGCGAGCTGGAAGGCGACGTCGGCGCGCCCGTTGCTCACGTCGGTCAGCGCCGAGCGCAGGTACGGCCAGCTCTCTTCGCTGTAGAGCGCCGCGGTGATGGCCGTCATGAGCGAGTCGCCGCCGAGCTTGCGCCCGTCGGCCGCGGTGAGGGGGCGCGCATCGACGCGGGCGAGGAGCGTGGAGAGGTCGGACATCGCGTCGTCGACGCTGCCGGCGAAGGGGCATTCGTTTGTCGTCAGGCAGTCGGCCATGAAGGTGCGGAGCGACTGCTCGAAGCCGACGGCCTGCCGCAGCGACGTGTCGGAACCCGAGACGCTGGGGTCGATGCCGCCGTCGAGCACCATGCGTCCGACGCGCTCGGGGAAGAGCCCGGCGTAGGTCGCGCCGAGGAAGGTGCCGTAGGAGTAGCCGAGGTAGTTGAGCTTCGAGTCGCCGAGCACCGCGCGGAGCACGTCCATGTCGCGCGCGGAGTTGTCGGTGGTGATGTAGGGCAGGATGCCGTCGCTGCGGTCCTGGCAGGCCTTCGCGAAGTCGGCGGCGCGCTGGTCGAGGGCGGCCCGCCGTTCGTCGCCGCCGCGGGCTCCGGGCGGGATGTCGTAGAGGTAGGCGTCGAGCTGCGGCGGGTCGTAGCAGGTGACCGCGGTGGACTCCCCGACTCCGCGCGGGTCGAAGCCGATGACGTCGTAGGCCTCGGGGAGCTTGTCGTCGACGAGGATCGACAGGGCCTGCTTCATCAACGAGACTCCGGCCGCCCCGGGGCCGCCCGGGTTGGTCAGGAGCGACCCGATGGGGGCGCCGGAGGTGGCGCGGTGGCGGACGACGGCGAGCTGCAGGTCGCCCACGCTCGGGTCGCTGTAGTCGCGGGGCACCGTCACCGTCGTGCAGTCCAGCCCGGTGCCGCATTCCTGCCAGTCGAGGGTCTGGCCGTAGTACGGGAGCAGTTCCGCGGACACCCCGTCGGTCTGCGGCGCGAGCGAGGCGCCGCCGCCGGGCGGGAGCGGGGGGATCTGGGCGTAGAGGCATCCGGACAGCGCCACGGCGAGGGCCGCGACGCCGGCGACGGCCGTGACGAGACGGCGGCGGAGGCTCACGGGGCGGACCCGTTCGCGACGGTGATGAGCAGGCTCTCGAGCGCGAGGAGCGGGGCGGCGTTCTGCTCGAGGATGCGGCGGGTGTCGGTGATGCGGTCGAGGACGCCCAGGGTGCGCGCGGGGGTCCATTCGGCGGCGAGGGAGCGCAGGTCGTCGATCCTTTCGGCGTTGACGAGATCGGCGTCGCGCCCGTACTGCAGCATGACGACGTCGCGGAAGAGCGACTGGAGATCGGTGAGGACGCGGTCGATGCCGTCGCGCAGGCTCCGGGTGGCCCGACGCTTCTGGTCGTCTTCGAGCGCGTTGAGCTGCCCGCGGACGCTCGGCGGGACCGCGGCGCCCTCGGCGACGCCGAGAGTGCGGAGCAGGCTGCGACGCTCTTCTTCGTCACGGGTGGCGGTGAGGGCCTTGGCGTCGTCCGTCGCGAGCCGCACGATCTGCCCCGCGACCTCGACCGCGTCGCTGATGCCGCGGACGGCGAGCACCGCCGACAACGTCTCGGCGCGGCGGGCGCGGGCGTCGTCGTCGGTGGCTAGGCGCTGGGCCATGCCGATGTGACGCTGGGCGTGACGGGCGGATTCTTCCGCGACGTCGGCGGGGACCCCGGTGCGTTCGACGATGAGCGAGGCCACGTCGGCGACCGACGGTTCGCGCAGACGCAGCACGCGCACGCGCGAGCGGATCGTGGGCAGGAGGTCGGCGTCGCTCGGGGCGCACAGCACCCACACGGTCTGCTCGGGCGGCTCTTCGAGGGCTTTCAGCAGGACGTTCGAGGTGCGTTCGGCCATGCGGTCGGCGTCTTCGACGACGATGACCCGGTGGCGTCCGAGCGAGGGGGCGAACGACGCGCGCTCGACGAGGCGGCGGGCCTCGTCGATGCGGATGACGACCTGCTCGGTGCGCAGCGCTGTGAGGTCGGGGTGGGTGCGGGCGAGCACCTGCCGTTGGGCGGCCTCGTCGCCGGGGTCGGCGATGAGCGCGGCGGCGAAGGCGTACGCAAGGGTGGAGCGCCCGGAGCCGGGAGGGCCGGTGATCAGCCACGCGTGGGCCAGCGCCGCGGGATCGGCGGCGGCGGAGCGGAGCGTCTCGACCGCGTCGTCCTGACCCCAGACCGCGTCCCACGGGAAGGGCGCGACGGCGGTCTGCGAGGGGGACTCCACGGCGGCCGGCATGGGTTCCACCCTAACCGCGGCCGCCGACATCGCCGCCGTCGATCGGCTGGGGGTCGGCAGGGTGATTCCGCCGCCGAGGCCGTCCGCTCCCCCGCGAATCCCGCGCGGCGGGCGGAGGGGACGCGGCGCCGCGGCGGCGGCGTGCCGGACGGCCCTGGGCGCGGGTCAGGCGAGCCGGGATGCCACGGCTTCGCGCACGCGGTCGGCGAGGACGGCGGCGGGTTCGGTGGCGTCCAGGACGAGGAAGCGTTCGGGTTCGGCGGCGGCGAGGGTGAGGAAGGCGGCGCGCACGCGTTCGTGGAACTCGGCCTTCTCGGCTTCGAGGCGGTCGAACGGTTTGTCGTCAGCGTCGAGGCGCGCCCGCGCGGACGCCGGGTCGAGGTCGAGCAGGACCGTGAGGTCAGGCAGGAGTCCGCCGGTGGCCCACAGCGACAGTTCGCGGACGTCGTCGGCGTCGAGGACGCGGCCGGCGCCCTGGTAGGCGACGGAAGAGTCGAGGTAGCGGTCCTGGATGACGACGTCGCCGCGGGCGATCGCGGGCTGCACGACGGTTTCGATGTGGTGGGCGCGGTCGGCGGCGTAGAGCAGGGCTTCGGCGCGGGGCGCGATGTGACCGCGGTGGTGCAGGACGATGTCGCGGATGCGGACGCCGACGTCGGTGCCGCCGGGTTCACGTGTGCGCACGACCTCGCGGCCCTGGGCGCGGAGCCATTCTTCGAGCAACGCGGCCTGGGTCGTCTTGCCGGCGCCGTCGCCTCCCTCGAGGGTGAGGAAGAGACCGGGGCCCCCGGCCGTCGTCGCGCGGGGGGCGTGCGGCGGCCGGGGGGCGTCGGCGGTCACGACTTCTTCGCCGGGGCCTTGCGCGTGGTCGTCGTCTTCTTCGCCGCGGTGCGCTTGGGGGCGGGGCCCTTCGCGCGCTTGTCGGCGATGAGTTCGACGGCACGCTCGAAGGTGATGGCCATGGCGTCTTCGCCGCGCGGCACCGTGGCGTTGGTCTCGCCGTCGGTGACGTACGGACCGAAGCGACCGTCCTTGAGCTTGATCGGCTTGCCGCTGACGGGGTCGGCGTCGAACTCCTTGAGCGCGCTCGACGCGCGCCGGGCGCCGTACTTGGGCTCGGCGTACTTGGCGAGGGCGTCTTCGAGGGTGATGTCGAAGATCTGGGTCTCGGAGTCGAGCGACCGCGAGTCGGTGCCCTTCTTCAGGTACGGACCGAAGCGGCCGTTCTGCGCGGTGATCTCCTCACCGGTCGCGGGGTCGGCTCCGACGACGCGGGGCAGCGACAGCAGCTGCAGCGCGGTGTCGAGGTCGATGGTGTCGACCGACATCGAGCGGAAGAGGGATGCCGTGCGGGGCTTGGGCGCGGCCTCTTTCTTGGCGCCGCGCTTCTTCGGCGCTTCGACGACCTCGCCCGTGGCCTGGTCGACCTCTTCGGGCTCCTCGGCCTCGACTTCTTGCACGTAGGGTCCGAACCGGCCGTCCTTGACGACGATGAGCTTGCCGTTCTCGGGGTTCTCGCCCAGGACGCGGTCGCCGGCGATCGGCGCGTCGATGAGCTCCTGCGCCTTCTCGGGCGTGAGCTCGTCGGGCGCGAGGTCTTCGGGGATGTTGACGATGCGCGGCTTGGCGTCCTCGGGGGCACCGGGCTCGACGACCTCGAGGTAGGGGCCGTACTTGCCGAAGCGGAGGGTGGCCGTGTCGGTGATGCGCGTGGAGTTGAGCTCGCGCGCGTCGATCTCGCCGAGGTTCTCGACGATGTGGCGGAGGCCCACCTGCTTGTCGGAGCCGAAGTAGAAGGCCTTGAGCCATTCGGTGCGGCGCTGTTCGCCACGGGCGATGGCATCCAGGTCGTCTTCGAGAGCGGCGGTGAAGTCGTAGTCGACGAGGTCGGCGAAGTGCTGTTCGAGCAGACGCACGACGCTGAAGGCGAGCCAGCTGGGCACGAGGGCCTGGCCGCGCTTGGTGACGTAGCCGCGGTCGAGGATCACGCCGATGATGCTGGCGAAGGTCGAGGGGCGACCGATGCCCTTCTCTTCGAGCGCCTTGACGAGGCTGGCTTCGGTGTAACGCGGCTTCGGCGAGGTGCTGTGGCCCTTGGGCTCGACGTCGCTGATCGCGAGCTCGTCGCCGACAGCGACGGCGGGGAGCGACTGGTCGGCGTCCTCGTCGTTGCGCTTCTCGTCGTTGCCCTCTTCGTACGCCTCGAGGAAGCCCTTGAAGGTGTACACGGTGCCCGAGGCGGTGAACTCGGCCTGCTTCTCCCCCGCCTGGACGGCGAGGGTGACCGTGGTCGTCTCGTACTTGGCATCCGACATCTGGCTGGCGACGGTGCGCTTCCAGATCAGGTCGTAGAGCTTCTGCTCGTCGCGGTCGAGCGACGAGGCGAGCGACGCGGGCGTGCGGAAGTGCTCGCCCGAGGGACGGATGGCCTCGTGCGCCTCCTGCGCGTTCTTGGACTTGCTCTTGTAGACGCGCGGGTTGGCCGGCACGGCCTTGTCGCCGTATAGCGCCACCGCCTGCTCGCGCGCGGCCGTGACGGCCTGCGTCGAGAGCGCGGTGGAGTCGGTACGCATATAGGTGATGAAGCCCTTCTCGTAGAGACGCTGCGCGACGCCCATGGCGTGCTTGGCGCTCATCGAGAGCTTGCGTCCGGCCTCCTGCTGAAGCGTGGAGGTGGTGAAGGGTGCGCGGGGGCTGCGGGTTCCGGGCTTGGCCTCGACCTTGGCGACGGTGGCCTTGGCCGCGGCGATGATGTCGGCGGCGAGCGCGCGGGCCTGCGCCTCGTCGAGGACGACGACGGCCTTCTTGAGCTTTCCGTTGTCGTCGTAGTCGCCACCGCGGGCGAGCGGCGCGCCGTCGAGGCGGTTGAGGCGCGTCGTGAACGACGAGCCCGACTTGGATGCCAGCGCCTCGACGTCCCAGTAGGTGGCCGAGACGAAGGCCATGCGTTCGCGTTCGCGCTCGACGACCATGCGGGTGGCGGCGGACTGCACGCGGCCGGCGCTGAGCGCGGTGCCTTCGCGGCCGGAGCCGACCTTGCGCCACAGGACGGGTGAGACGTCCCAGCCGTAGAGGCGGTCGAGGACGCGGCGGGTCTCCTGCGCGTCGACGAGCGACTCGTCGAGGTCGCGGGTGTGGTGGACGGCGTCCTGGATGGCGTCCTTGGTGATCTCGTGGAACACCATGCGGCGGACGGGGACCTTGGGCTTGAGGACCTCGCGGAGGTGCCACGCGATGGCTTCGCCTTCGCGGTCACCATCGGTTGCGAGGAGGACTTCGTCGGCGGACTTCAGGGCGCGCTTGAGCTCGGCGACCGTCTTGGTCTTGCGGTCGTTGACGACGTAGTAGGGGTCGAAGTCGTTCTCGACGTCGATGGAGTATTTGCCGTACGCCGCCTTCTTGTCGGCCGGGATCTCCTTCTTGGAGGCGAGGTCGCGGATGTGCCCGACCGAGCTGAGCACTTCGTATCCGTCGCCGAGGTATCCCTGGATCGACTTCATCTTCGTCGGGGACTCGACGATGACGAGCTTCTTGCCGTTTGCCACTGGGGTCCTTTCTTCGTTGCACACCATACACACGCCTCCCTGTCCGGGTTCCGGGAGGTCATGCGCCGCCGAGACATCGGGTGGTCCCGCGCGGGAGCGTGCAGCGAACGGAATCCCACCGTACGCGCTGCCGACGGTGACCGTGGCGACGAGGCCGTCGACATCGCATTCGCTCAGGTTCGCGCCGCCCGCGTCCGCGACCGCCGTGGCCGCCTCGCACGGCACCCCGGCGACCGCGCCGCTGACGGTGTCGGCGGCGGCGAGGGCCGCCGCATCCGCGATTCCGGCGAGGCGTTCCGCCTGCGCGACGGCACCCGCCACGACGGCCAGGCCGAGCGCCGCGACCGCGACGGCCGCGACCACGCCGACCGTCGCCGCACTGCCGGCCATCACCCGCCCCCGTCGAGTGCACACGACCGCGCCGAGAGGGGGCCGACGGGCAAGGGCACCGGAACCGGCGCAGCCACGTCGACGCACACCAGCGCATCCGCGCGACGGACGTCGACGGTCGCGCCCACGCCCGCGACGACGGCGCGGGCACCGGCGTCGTCTCCGCGCCCGAACAACCGCGCCGACTCGGCGGCGGCGTGCTGCAGGCGTACCGCCGCCGCGCCCGCGGACAGGGCGCCGAGGCCGAGTGCCAACACGAGCACGACGGCGGGGAGCGCCACGGCGAACTCCGCCGTCACGGCTCCGCGGTCGTCGAGGCCCACGGGTCTCATTGCACCGTCAGGGCACGCCGGACGAGGTCGGTGAGGATGCCGCGCACCTCGTCGGACCGCATGATGACGACGAGCAGCCCAGCGAAGGCGACCGCCGCCATCGTGGCGATCGCGTACTCGGCCGTGGCGGCGCCGCGATCGTCGAGGAAGAGCCGTCCGGCTCGCCGCGACGTGAGCGGCGGCAGGACGGGAAAGCAGGGTGCGGGGCGAGACGTTCGAACGGACACGGGACTCCTTCTCATGGGTGGACGGTTCAGAGGGGCAGGACGGTGGAGCGGACGACGCCGAGGACGGCCGGGACGACGCCGAGAAGAAGGAAAGCCGGCAGCGTGCAGATGCCGAGCGGGAGGAGGAGTCGCGTCGACAGCCGTGCCGCGGTCTCCCTCCCCTGCGCGCGGGCACGCTGGCGCGCGAGCCACGCCTCGCCGCGGAGCAGTTCGACCGCGGGCGCCCCGGTTCGGACGGAGAGGTCGAGGGCCGCGGTGATGCCCACCGGAACGTCGGCCGAAGGGGTCGCTCCGCGTTCGGCCGCGACCAGCGCCTGAGCTCGGTCGACGGACGCCCCGGACGAGAGGGCCACGGCGACGAGCTCGGCCTCCCACCCGGCGAGATCGGTACCGGGTTCCGCGCGGCGGGCGAGGCGCCGTGTCCAGACATGAGACACCCCGATGAGCAGGAGGCCCGCGATCACGGCGCCGGCGCCGAGCGACTCTGTGACCACCCGCAGCGGGTCGAGTCCGAGGGCGATGCCGAGCGGGAGGCCGAGAAGCGGGAGCCAGGTCAGGAGCCGCGCGGTGGCCACGGGTTCGGAGAGCGCGACGACGACGTCGTCGTGGACCTCGTGTGCGTCGCGGAGCGCGGCGACGGCGGATCGCAGCGTGTCCGCGAGGGGTGCGCCGACAGCGACCGCCACGGCCCAGGCCCTCGCGATGTCGTTCCACGCCCCACCGCCGAGACGGAGCGCCGCGGCGACGTCTCCCCCGCTCTCGGCGGCCCGTGCCGCTTCGACGAGCACCGCGTCTCCGTCGCGAGCGAGATGTCGCCAGGCGGCCGGTACCGTCACCCCCGCCGACAGGAGAACGCTGAGTCTCATCGCCACCTCGATCACCGACGTGTCGGCGCCGCCCCGCGTCGATCGCTTCATGTGCAGCGAACCTCTCGGACCCTCAAGCGATCACCGTTCAGCGTCGGGCGACCGATTCCGACGACCCGCCGCCGCCCGCCCCGGCGCTCGACGTGCACGATTGCGTGCAGGGCGCTGACCGCCTGACGCGCGAGAGAAGCGGCATCCATCCCCGCAAGCGCGCCCAGAGCTTCGAGCCGGGCCGGGACTTCGGCGATTCCCCGAGCGTGCAGTGTTCCCGCCCCGCCGTCGTGCCCGGTGTTGAGCGCGAGGAGGAGCTCTCGGATCTCGGCACCGCGGCACTCCCCCAGCACGAGACGATCCGGTCGCATCCGCAGTGCTTCGCGCACCAGGCGTTCCAGCGCGATGCCGCCCGCGCCCTCGAGATTCGACTGACGCGCTTCGAGGGCGACGTGATGGGGGTGCTGGGGTCGGAGCTCGGAGACCTCCTCGATCGTGAGGATGCGCTCCGCGGCGGGGACGCGCGAGAGCAGCGCCGACAGCAGCGTCGTCTTGCCCGCCCCGGTCGCTCCCGAGATGAGGACGTTCGAGCGTTCATCCACCATCTCCTCGAGCTGCGCGCGGATACCCGGGGGGAACATCCCCGTCGCATCCAGCGCCTCGAGGTCGGGGGCGTCCCACCGCGGAACCCGGATCGAGATCGCCGTCCCGCGCACGGCGACCGGCGCGAGGACCGCGTGCACCCTCACCCCCCGTTCGAGCCGGACGTCGACGCAGGGAGAGGCGTCGTCGAGGTGTCGGCCCCCGAGTGCGATCAACCGCACGGCGAGCCGGCGCACCTCGGCTTCGCTCGCCCGCCACGACGGCACGCGTTCGGCTCCGCGCCCCCGGTCGATGAAGAGGCCGTCCTCGCCGTTCACGAACACGTCGCTGACGTCGGGGTCGGCAAGGAACGGACGGAGGAAGGCCAGACCCGGGTCGGCCCAGGCCGACGGCATCCCGGCGAGCGGGGAGGGCGGTGGGGTGGCGGATTCCGGAACGGGGAACAGGAGCGGGGAGATCACACCGACGACGGTAGGAAGTCCGCCCGTCCCGGCGCGGGGCCGATGGACTCATCCGTGGAGCGGTCCGCGACTTCGCGGCCTGGGGAGGAACCGACGGCCCGTCGAAACGGGCCCGGAAAAAGAGGGGGCGGCATCCCGTCAATGGGGGGCGAGGGATGCCGCCACGCGCCGGGGAAAAATTGGGGGGCTCCCCCCGACGCGCTGCCGGAAGCGATGTTCGGGCAGGGACAAGACTAACCGTCTCGCGCCCCGGAAGGAACCGAATGGCTCGAAAAGCGAGCGATATATCAGCTGGGTCGTTTTCGTCGGATGCCAACTATCGGAGGTAACCGCCCTCCGCGGCGGAGGGATAGCGTGACCGTGGCGCGAGGACGCGCCGTGCCTCGACCGCGAAGGAGCGCCAGATGAGCAGCCAGATCGATCATCTCCTCAACGAGACCCGCCGTTTCGCCCCCTCGGCGGAGTTCGCCGCGAATGCCGTGGGCGACGCGAGTCTGTACGAGCGCGCCGCAGCCGACCGGGAAGGCTTCTGGGCGGATCAGGCGCGTGAGCTCCACTGGCACACGCCGTTCACGACCGTGCTCGACTGGTCGAACCCGCCGTTCGCCGAGTGGTTCGCCGACGGCGAGCTCAACGTCGCGTACAACTGCCTCGACCGGCACGTGGAGGCCGGCAACGGCGACCGCATCGCGCTGCGGTGGGAGGGCGAGCCCGGCGACCGGCGCGATGTCACCTACGCCGAGCTCACCGACGAGGTGAAGCGCCTCTCGAACGTCCTCATCGACCTGGGCATCGAGCGCGGTGACCGCGTCGCGATCTACCTGCCGATGATCCCCGAGGCCATCGCCTCGATGCTCGCCGTCGCCCGGATCGGCGCTGTGCACTCGGTCGTCTTCGGCGGCTTCTCGGCTGACAGCCTCCGCTCCCGCATCGACGACGCCGGCGCGAAGCTCGTCATCACGGCCGACGGCGGCTGGCGCAAGGGCAAGGTCTCGCCGCTCAAGCCCGCGGTCGACCAGGCCCTCGCTGACCGCAACGGAGCCGGCATCCAGGAGACCGTCGAGCACGTGCTGGTCGTCCGGCGCGGGAAGAACGACGTCGAGTGGACCGACGACCGCGACATCTGGTGGCACGACGTCGTGCCGCAGGCCTCGTCCGAGCACGAGGCCGGGGCCTTCCCCGCCGAGAACCCGCTGTTCATCCTCTACACCTCCGGCACCACGGGGAAGCCGAAGGGCATCCTGCACACGTCCGGCGGCTACCTCACCCAGGCGGCGTTCACGAACCGGGTGGTGCACGACGTGCACCCCGAGACCGACGTCTACTGGTGCACCGCCGACATCGGCTGGATCACCGGCCACACCTACGTCGCCTACGGCCCCCTCGCCAACGGAGCGACGCAGCTCCTCTTCGAAGGCACCCCCGACACTCCGCACCCGGGCCGCTGGTGGGAGCTCATCCAGAACCACGGCGTGACCGTCTTCTACACCGCGCCCACCGCGATCCGGTCGTTCATGAAGATCGGCCGCGACGTGCCGCAGAGCTTCGACCTGTCGTCGCTGCGCCTGCTCGGTTCGGTCGGCGAACCCATCAACCCCGAGGCGTGGATCTGGTACCGCGACATCATCGGCGCCGACCGCGCGCCGATCGTCGACACGTGGTGGCAGACCGAGACGGGCGCCATCATGATCTCCGCCCTCCCCGGGGTCACCGAGACCAAGCCCGGCTCGGCGCAGGTGCCGCTCCCCGGCATCTCGATCGACGTCGTCGACGACGCCGGCGAGCCGGTCGGCCACGGCAACGGCGGGCTGCTCGTCATCACCGAGCCCTGGCCGTCGATGCTGCGCGGCATCTGGGGCGACCCCGACCGCTTCGTCGAGACGTACTGGCAGAAGTTCGCCGACAAGGGCTACTACTTCGCCGGCGACGGCGCACGCCTCGACGACGACGGCGACGTATGGCTGCTCGGCCGCGTCGACGACGTCATGAACGTCTCCGGCCACCGCCTCTCCACCGCCGAGATCGAATCGGCTCTCGTCGGACACGAGGGCGTCGCCGAGGCCGCGGTGGTCGGAGCGTCGGACGAGACCACCGGACAGGCCGTCGTCGCGTTCGTCATCATCAAGAGCCGCTACATGAAGAAGAACGGCGTCGACGGCCTCGGCGACGAGCTGCGTCGCTGGGTCGGAGAGCAGATCGGCCCGATCGCCCGCCCGCGCGACGTCTACATCGTGGGCGAGCTGCCCAAGACCCGATCCGGCAAGATCATGCGGCGTCTCCTCCGCGACGTCGCCGAGGGCCGCGAGGTCGGCGACACCACCACCCTCGCCGACACCGCGGTCATGAGCGTCATCAGCGCCCAGGTGAAGTGACGCGCTGAAGGATCGTGGATGCCGGGGGTCCTGGCATCCACGATCTTTCTTTGCGCGATCACACGGTGTATACCAAGAACGCAACTAACGGGCCAGGGCGCCCTTCTCAACTCGCTTTTGTATACACTGGGGGGAATCGAGGGCGAGGAGGGATGCCATGCGCGCCAGCGACCGCGCCTACTCCGCGCTCCTCGAGGAAATCCAGACCGGCGTGCTCGCCCCCGGCACCGTCCTCGGCGAGGTCGAGCAGTCCGCCCGCCTCGGCGTCAGCCGCACCCCCCTCCGCGCGGCGCTCGCCCGGCTCACCGCCGACGGGCTCGTCGCCCAGACCTCCCCGCGCATCACCGTCGTCACCGCGGTCGACGGCGACGACATCCGCGCGCTGTTCGTCGTCCGGCGGGCGCTCGAAGAAGCCGCGGCACGGCTCGCTGCCGCGTCCCCCCGCGCCACCGAGTTCGCGGCCCTGACGGCCGCCTTCGACGCCGCCCATCTCGACGGCGAGGCCGCACGCGACGACTACTACCGCCTCATCGCGGACTTCGACGCGGCGCTCGACGAGGCTGCGGCCAACGACTACCTCGCTTCGGCGCTGCGCTCCGTCCGCACCCACCTCGTCCGCGTGCGACGTCTCGCCCGCTACCAGCCCGAGCGGCTCGCCGCCTCGGTGTCGGAGCACCGGCTGATCGCCGCCGCGATCGCCGCGGGCGATGCCGACCTCGCCGCCCACGCCACCCACGTGCACCTGCACAACGCCCTCACCAGCATCCTCGAGTCCCTCGACGACGCCGCCCCCTCGCCCCATCGAAAGGCCCTCGCATGACGATCACCCACCACCTCCGCGTCCACCGCAGCGACGAGAACCTCGCGCGCGAGGGGCAGCTGGCGTGGGCCCTGGCGCGCATCGCCGTCGACCCGGTCGCGGTCGACGACGATGTCGTGGACATGATCATCAACCGCGTCATCGACAACGCCGCCGTCGCGGCCGCCTCGCTCACGCGGCGCCCGGTGAGCGCCGCGCGGCAGCAGGCCCTCGACCACGCCGTCTCGATCGGCGGCGTCGGCGGGACCGTGTTCGGCTGCGCCCTCGAGCGTCGCTCCAGCCCCGAGTGGGCCGCGTGGGCCAACGGCGTCGCGGTCCGCGAGCTCGACTACCACGACACCTTCCTCGCCGCCGACTACTCGCACCCGGGCGACAACATCCCGCCCGTCGTCGCGGTCGCCCAGCACACCGGCCGCGACGGCGCGGCGGTCGTCCGCGCCCTCGCGACGGCGTACGAGGTGCAGATCGACCTCGTCCGCGCCATCTCGCTGCACAAGCACAAGATCGACCACGTCGCCCACCTCGGCCCCTCCGCCGCCGCCGGCATCGGCACCCTGCTCGACCTCGACCAGGAGACGATCTACCAGGCGATCGGTCAGGCGCTGCACACCACCACCGCCACCCGCCAGTCGCGCAAGGGCGAGATCTCCACGTGGAAGGCGCACGCACCCGCCTTCGCCGGGAAGATGGCCGTCGAAGCCGTCGACCGCGCGATGCGCGGCGAGACCAGCCCCTCCCCCATCTACGAGGGCGAGGACGGCGTGATCGCGTGGATGCTGGGCGGACCGGATGCCACGTACGACGTGCCGCTCCCCGCCGAGGGCGAGTCCAAGCGCGCCATCCTCGACTCGTACACGAAGGAGCACTCGGCCGAGTACCAGGCCCAGGCGTGGATCGACCTCGCCCGCCGCCTCGGAACCGAGCGTCCCGAGCTGCGCGACCCCGCGAATGTGGCATCCATCGTCCTGCACACGAGCCACCACACGCACTACGTGATCGGCTCGGGCTCGGGCGACCCGCAGAAGTACGATCCCACCGCGTCGCGCGAGACGCTCGACCACTCGATCCCGTACATCTTCGCCGTCGCCCTGCAGGACGGCGCGTGGCACCACGTCGACTCGTACGCGCCCGAGCGCGCGGGCCGCTACGACACCGTCGCCCTGTGGCACAAGATCACCACGGCCGAGGATGCCGAGTGGACGCGCCGCTACCACTCCGAGGATCCGAACGAGAAGGCCTTCGGCGGTCGCGTGGTCATCACGCTGACCGACGGGTCCGTGGTCGAGGACGAGATCGCGGTCGCCGATGCCCACCCGCTCGGCGCCCGCCCCTTCGCCCGCGAGGACTACGTGCGCAAGTTCCGCCTGCTCGCAGAGCCCGTGCTCACCGCCGACGAGATCGAGCGGTTCCTCGCCCTGGCCCAGCGCCTGCCCGAACTCACCGCCGACGAGGTGCTGCAGCTCACGATCGTCGCGAAGCCGGGCGTCCTGGCCCTCGCGCCGGCGCCGAAGGGGCTGTTCTGATGCTGTACGCCCAGACCACCCCTCAGCAGAAGCGGCGCGCGCTGCGCGAGAAGCTGGCATCCGGGGAGCTCGTCCGGATGCCGGGCGCCTTCAACCCCCTCTCGGCGCGGCTGATCGAGCGCAAGGGGTTCGACGGCGTGTACATCTCGGGCGCGGTCATCTCGGCCGACCTGGGGCTGCCCGACATCGGCCTCACGATCCTCAGCGAGGTCGCCGGCCGCGGACAGCAGATCGCGCGCATGACGGAGCTGCCCGCGATCATCGACGCCGACACCGGCTTCGGCGAGCCGATGAACGTCGCCCGCACGATCCAGACGCTGGAGGACGCGGGCCTCGCCGGCACCCACATCGAGGACCAGGTCAACCCGAAGCGCTGCGGCCACCTCGACGGCAAGAGCGTCGTGGATGCCGACACCGCGATCAAGCGCATCCGCGCGGCCGTCGACGCCCGACGCGACCCGGACTTCCTCATCATGGCCCGCACCGACGTCCGGGCCGTCGAGGGGCTTCCTGCCGCGATCGACCGTGCGAAGGCCCTGGTCGACGCCGGTGCCGACGCGGTGTTCCCCGAGGCGATGCGCGACCTCGGCGAGTTCGAGGCCATGCGCGCGGCGCTGGACGTGCCGATCCTGGCGAACATGACGGAGTTCGGGAAGTCCGAGCTCTTCTCCACCGCGCAGCTGCGCGACGCCGGTGTGAACCTGGTCATCTGGCCCGTCTCGCTCCTGCGCCTGGCGATGGGGGCCGCGGGCCGGGGCCTCGACGCCCTGGCATCCGAGGGTCATCTTCGCGACCAGCTCGGCGAGATGCAGCATCGCGCCGACCTCTACGACCTGATCGACTACGAGCACTACTCGCGCTTCGACGCGAACGTGTTCGACTTCTCGGTCGCCGACAGCCGAGCCACGAAGGAGTGAGCATGAGCGACGCAGAGATCAAGAAGGGTCTGGCCGGGGTGACGGTGGACTACACCGCCGTCAGCAAGGTCAACCCCGAGACCAACAGCCTCCTGTACCGCGGATATCCGGTGCAGGAGCTCGCCGCGACGCAGTCGTTCGAGGCCGTCGCGCTTCTGCTGTGGAACGGCGACCTCCCCACCGCCGAGGAGCTGCGGGAGTTCGAGGAGTTCGAGCGCTCCCACCGCGCGCTGGATGCCGCCGTCCGCACCACGATCGATCTGCTCCCGCTCGACGCCCACCCCATGGACGTCGCCCGCACGGCGGTGTCGGTGATCGGCGCGCTCGCTCCCGCGGCCGACGTGGCCGACAACTCCGCGGCCTCCGACCTCGCGAAGGCGAAACTGCTGTTCGCGAAGATCCCCGCGATCGTCGCCTACGACCAGCGTCGCCGGCGCGGCGAGGCGCTCGTCGAGCCCCGCGCCGATCTCGACTACGCGCGCAACTTCCTCTGGATGACCTTCGGCGAGGAGGCCGACGAGGTCGTCGCCCGCGCGTTCGCGGTGTCGATGGTGCTGTACGCCGAGCACTCGTTCAACGCCTCGACCTTCACCGCCCGCGTCATCACCTCGACCACGGCCGACCTGTACTCCGCGGTCGTCGGGGCGATCGGGGCGCTCAAGGGCGCCCTGCACGGCGGAGCCAACGAGGCCGTGATGCACATCCTCGACGAGATCGGCTCGGTCGAGAACGTGGGTCCGTGGTTGGACACCGCCCTCGCCGAGAAGCGCAAGATCATGGGCTTCGGCCACCGCGTGTACAAGAAGGGCGACTCGCGCGTCCCCACGATGAAGGCGGCGCTCGACACGCTCGTCGCGCACTACGGCGCCGACGACCTCGCCGCGCTGTACGACGCCCTCGAGACGGAGTTCGTCGGCCGCAAGGGCATCTACCCCAACCTCGACTACCCGTCCGGGCCCGCGTACCACCTGATCGGTTTCGACACCCCGACCTTCACGCCGCTGTTCGTCGCCGCGCGCGTGACGGGCTGGACGGCGCACATCATCGAGCAGGCGGCATCCAACGCCCTCATCCGTCCGCTCTCGGCCTACAACGGCGTCGACGAGCGGCACATCGACGGATACATCGCCAGCGACGCGGAGCGGGAGGCCGCCGAGCGCGACGAAGAAGCGCAGTGACTCCGCCGCCCCGACCCGGGGCGGCGAGGTCGGCCCCGCACCCGGGGCCGTGACACGGATCCCGCGACGCGGCGGGATCGGACGAGGAGAGATCGATGAAGATCGTGGTCCTGGTGAAAGACGTGCCCGACACGTGGGGCGAGCGCAGACTCGACCTCGAAACGGGGCTCGCGCGGCGCGACGAGAGCGATCACGTCCTCGACGAGATCGACGAGCGCGCCCTCGAGGTCGCCCTGGCCTTCGCCGACGGGCATCCGGATGCCGAGGTCGTCGCCGTCTCGATGGCGACCGAGGCCGCCACGGCCACGCTGCGCAAAGCGCTCGCGATGGGGGCCCACTCCGCGGTCCACGTCGTGGACGACGCCCTGCGCGGAGCGGACGTCGCGCTCACCGCCGAGGTGCTGGCGGCCACGCTGTCGCGCGTCGGCTTCGATCTCGTCGTCGCCGGGAACCTCTCCACCGACGGCGCGGGCGGGGTGCTCCCCGCCATGCTCGCCGAGCACCTGCGCGTGCCGCACGCCACATCGCTGTCGGACGTCGAGATCGGGGATGCCACGGTGTCGGGCACCCGGACCACCGAGGCCGCCACCGCGCGGGTGTCCGCGCCCCTGCCGGCCGTGATCTCGATCACCGAGGCGCTGCCCGATGGCCGCTTCCCCACGTTCAAAGGCATCCTGGCGGCGAAGAAGAAGCCGTTCGAGACGCTCTCGCTCGCCGACCTCGGACTCGACGCGGATCCGGCCCGGGCACCGTGGTCGATCCTCACGACGGTCGCGGCGCGGCCCCCGCGCGCCGCCGGGACCACGATCGTCGACGAGGGCGACGCCGGGGAACGGCTCGCGGCGTTCCTCCTCGAGAACCGGTTGGCGTGAGGGGACGACGATGACCGACACCATCCTGGTCCTGCTCGAGACCGCCCCGGGCGGCGGGCTCGCGAAGACCGCCGCCGGCCTGCTCGGCGCCGCGCGCGGCATCGGCTCCGCCGTCGCGCTGATCGTCGCCGACGGCGACACCCGGGCGCTCGCCGACGACGCCATCGCCGCGGGAGCCGAACGCGTCCTCATCGCAGCCGACGACCCCGCGTTCCTCACCGGCCCCGCCGTCGACGCCCTCGACGCGGCGTTCGCGCAACTGTCCCCCGCCGCCGTGCTCCTTCCGCACACGGTCGACGGACGCGATGTCGCGGGACGCTTCGCCGCCCGTCGCCGTCTGCCCCTCGCGATGGATGCCGTGGGCCTCGACCGCGACGACCTCGGCGTCCTCGCCCGGCACTCGGTCTTCGGCGGCGGATTCGACGTGACATCCGGCTCGACTCTCGGACCGCTCGTCGTGACCGTCCGCCCCGGGGCGATCGACGCGCGCGCGGAGGCCGTGCCGGACGCCGCCGTCGAGACGCTCGAGGTGACCCCTTCGGGCCTTCCCGCCGCCCGTGTCGAGGACGCCCAGCCGGTCGTCGCGACGTCGACCCGTCCCGAACTGCGGGGCGCCGCCGCCGTGGTGTCGGGCGGGCGCGGCGTCGGTTCGGTCGAGGGGTTCGCGCTCGTCGAGCAGCTCGCCGACGCGCTCGGCGCCGCCGTGGGCGCGTCCCGCGCGGCAGTGGATGCCGGCTACGTCGCCGCCGCGGCCCAGGTCGGGCAGACCGGGGTCTCGGTGTCGCCGCGGCTGTACGTCGCGCTCGGGATCAGCGGCGCGATCCAGCACCGGGCGGGCATGCAGACGGCGCAGACGATCGTCGCGATCAACAAGGACCCCGAGGCGCCGATCTTCGCCATCGCCGACCTCGGCATCGTCGGCGACGTCTTCACCGTGGTGCCCCAGGCGATCGCCGCTCTGGAAGCGAAGCGCTCATGAACGGCGTCCTGCGCCGAGGGCTCCCTCGCGTGCCGGGCGGGGAGCCGTGGCCGCCGGCGGGCGACGGCGCCGATCCTTCCGGCGGAGTTCTCGCCCGACCTGCCGTCGCGGACGGGGCCTCCGCGGAGAGTCGTGCGGAGAGTCCGCAGGAGGGCGCGCCGTCGCGGCCCCCGACGACGGAGGACGTGCTCCCCGTCACGCCTACCGCCGTCGCGCCCGCGCCCGCCGAGACTGCTGCCTCGGGCCTTCGGCGAGGGCTCCCCCGCGTGTCCGGGGGCGAGCCGTGGCCACCGGCCTCCGCGCTTCCCGCCGCCGCTCCCGCGCGCCCCGCCGCCGCTCCCGCGGATGCACTCGCGCGCGTGCCGAGCAGCACGGCCACGGCATCCGCCGGTCCCGTGGCATCCGCGTCCCCACGCCCACCGCTGCGAGGCCGACAGAGCGTCTTCCCGACGGCGTCGTCGGAGCGGTGGATCGCCCTGCGGGCGGAGCGCATCGGACGCGAGCGCACGCGCGACGTCGCGGCTCCCCGGCGAACCGGGATCGTTCTCGTGGGCGCCGTCGGTCTGGGGTTCGCCGCGGGGATGCTCGTGCTGCTGACCCGCTGGCTCCTGAGCACACCGGCGGGCGTCGCGTTCCTCACCGCTTATCCGGGCGAGTATCCGCTTCCCGCAGCCGCCCCCGTCGGCCTTCCCGCGTGGCTCGGGTGGCAGCACTTCCTCAACGCGTTCTTCCTCGTGCTGATCGTGCGCTCGGGTCTCCAGGTGCGACACCAGAAGCGGCCGTCCGCATTCTGGTCACCGCGCCGCGATCCGAAACGGAAGATCAGCCTCACCCTGTGGTTCCATCAGGCGCTCGACGTGCTCTGGATCGCCAACGGCGTCCTGTTCCTCGTGCTGCTGTTCGCGACCGGGCAATGGATGCGGATCGTCCCGACGTCGTGGGAGGTGATCCCGAACGCCCTCAGCGCGGCCGCGCAGTACACGTCGCTCGACTGGCCCACGGAGAACGGATGGCTGAACTACAACGCCCTGCAGCAGCTGGCGTACTTCACGATCGTCTTCGTCGCGGCCCCGCTCGCGATCGCCACCGGGGTCCGCATGTCGGGGGTCTGGCCGCGCAACGCGACCCGCCTCACCCGTGCCTATCGGGTCGAGTGGGCGCGCGCCGTCCACTACCCCGTCATGCTGTTCTTCGTCGCGTTCACGGTGGTGCACGTCGGACTCGTGCTCGCCACCGGTGCGCGCCGCAACCTGAACCACATGTACGCCGCGCAGGACGGTGACGGCTGGCTCGGAGTGGTGCTGTTCGCGGCGTCGATCGCGGTGATCGCCGCCGCGTGGCTCGCCGCGAGACCTGTGGTCCTCGCCCCGATCGCCCGCCTGTTCGGCAGCGTCGCGACGCGCTGACGGCGGTCAGGCGACGGTGAAGACGACCTCGACCTCGACCGGGCTGTCCAGCGGAAGCACCGGGACGCCGACCGCGGAGCGGGCGTGCGCACCGGCGTCACCGAACACCTCGCCGAGGAACTCGCTCGCCCCGTTGATGACGCCCGGCTGACCGGTGAACTCGGGCACGGATGCCACGAAGCCCGTGATCTTGAGGACACCGGTGAGGTTGTCGACGCCGCCGACGAGCGACGCGGCCGCGGCGAGGGCATTGAGCGCGCTCTGCCGCGCGTAGGTCTTGGCATCCGCGGGGGACACGAGTCCGTCGCCCTCGCCGACCTTGCCGGTCGCGGGGAGCGCGCCCTGCACCATCGGAAGCTGGCCGGAGGTGTACACGAGGTCGCCGTGACGCTTCGCCGGGATGTAGGCCGCGACGGGCGGGACGACACCGGGCACCTCGACACCGAGCGCCGCCAGGCGCTCCGAGACGCTCACTCCTGGCCCTCGAACTGGCGAGCGGCGGTGGCGGCGGCACCGAGGCCGGCGTTGGCCTCCCCGCCACCCACGGGACGCTTGAAGTACGCCACGAGGCCACCCTCGGGGCCGGTCACGACCTGGACGAGCTCCCACCCCTGCTTGCCCCAGTTGTTGAGGATGGCAGCGGTGTTGTGGATCAGCAGCGGCGTGGTGAGGTATTCCCACGTGGTCATCGGGGCTCCCGGCGGGTCGGCTCGGCGGTCGAGCGAGAGGGTGGACGCGTACGCGCGCGAGCGCACGCCTTCAAGGCATCGCCCAGCAACGTCGCTTAGCATCAAGCCTATGCCTGAGAACAAACGTACGGCCAGCGGCGCCCTCGGGGGCATCGTCGGTCTCGTCGGCCTGAGCGCAGCCGCCGGCCTCCTCGTGACCGCGGCCGTCACCCCGGCGATCGCCGTTTCGGGCCTGGCGGCGTCGAGCGCGATCACGATCTTCGACAACATGCCGAGCTACCTCCAGCCCGACAAGCTCATGCTGCCGACGACGCTCATGGCCGGCGACCAGGTGCTCGCGAAGTTCTACGACCAGAACCGTTCGCCGGTGACCTTCGACCAGGTCAACCCGGTCATGTACGACGCGATCCTCTCGTCGGAAGACCCCCGCTACTACCAGCACGGCGGCGTCGACCTCATCGGCACGACGCGCGCGCTCCTCAGCAACGCGGCCGGCGGCGCGACGCAGGGTGGGTCCTCGATCAGCCAGCAGTACGTGAAGAACGTGCTCGTGCAGCGATGCGAGCGCAGCGCCAAGGCCACCGACGCCGTCGAGGCGACCGACACCACCCCTGCCATCCCCGCGATGACGCGGGACGAGGCGCTGCAGAAGTGCGCACTCGAGGCGATCCAGGCCGACGGCGTCGAGGGCTACCAGCGCAAGCTGCAGGAGATGCGCTACGCGGTGCAGCTCGAGAAGCAGTACACGAAGGACGAGATCCTCCTCGGCTACCTGAACATCGCCAACTTCGGTGGCGTGACGTACGGCATCGACGCCGCCGCCAAGAGGTACTTCAACGTGTCGGCCGCCGATCTGAACATCGGTCAGGCCGCGGTCCTCGCCGGCATGGTGCAGAACCCCAACCGTTTCCGCATCGACCTGTCGGGTGGCTCGATCGTGGATGCCGACGGCGTCGCGTACAACAAGGCGGCCGACGGCTCGATCGACGACGTGGAGCAGAGCACCATCCAGGCGCTCTACACGCTGCGCGACAACGGCGAGATCACGCAGGAGCAGCTGGTCGCCGCGGCCGACGGGTACAGCGAGACGAAGGGGCGTCAGCTGTACGTCCTCAGCCGCATGGAGGACGACGGCAAGATCACGCACGAGCAGTTCGTCCAGTACGCGCTCGAGCCGATCACCCCGAACCTCACGTCGACCTCGCAGGGGTGCGCGGTGTCGGCGGCACCCTACTTCTGCCAGCTCGTCGTGGCCACGATCCTGAGCGACCCCGCCTTCGGCGCCGAGGACGACGATCGTGTCCAGGCGCTGCGTCAGGACGGACTCACCATCCAGACGACGCTCGACCTGCGGATGCAGGAGGCGGCGCAGAACGCCATGAACAACGTCGTGCCGTCCAGTGACGACAGGCTGAAGCTCGGGTCGACCGCGCTCAGCCTGGAAGCGAAGACCGGGCGCGTTCTGGCTGTCGCGCAGAACACGAAGTTCCCCGAGGATCCGACGCAGTCGGAGAACGATCCGTCCTACAGCTCGATCGTGTTCGCCGGCAACAGCGAGCTCGGCGGCTCCATCGGCTTCAATGCCGGATCGACCTTCAAGATCTTCACCCTGGTCGACTGGCTTGAGAAGGGGAACTCCCTCAACGCACAGTTGAACGGGCGTCTCCAGCCCGTGCCGAACATGAAGAACTCGTGCACGGGTCCCTGGGTCAACACCGACCGGTACCAGATCGAGAACTTCGATCAGAATCCGGGTTACTACGGCACACCCCTGCGCTTCACGAAGGAGTCGTTGAACACCGGCTACCTGGCGATGGCCGCGCAGCTCGACCTCTGCGACATCGCCAACGTCGCGAAGAAGATGGGCGTCGGCACCACCGGCGACGGCAAGCCGATCACGATGGAGAACGCCAACGAGGTCATCGGTAGCGACAACGTCTCGCCCCTGGCCATGGCCGGCGCCTTCGCCACGGTCGCCAACGGCGGGTCGCACTGCCAGCCGAAGCTGATCGACAAGGTGACGGATGCCGACGGCGCGGAGCGTCCGATCCCCGATCGCACCTGCGAGACCGTGCTGACCCCCGACGTCGCCGCCACCGCCGCCTACGCCCTGCAGGGCGTCATGAGCAGCGGCGGCACGGGCCAGACCGCCAACCCCCAGGACGGCACTGCTGTGCTGGGCAAGACCGGTACGCACGAGGCCCACGAGACGTGGATGATCGAGTCGTCCACCAACGTCACGACCGCGGTCTGGGTCGGCAACTGGGACGGTGGCAGGGAGACGCTGTTCCGGAAGTACGCCAACGGGTACCAGCTGAGCGACATGCGCTACGCGGTCGCCCGCCAGGTGCAGAGTGCGGCCGACGAGTTCTACGGCGGAGACCGGTTCCCCGACCCCGCGCAGAACCTCTTGCGCACGGTGACCAAGGACGTGCCGAACGTCGTGGGGCGCAGTATCGACGAGGCCCGGTCGACGCTGCAGAGCGCCGGCTTCTCCGTGACGGTGGGCGACCCGGTCGACGCAGAGTTCGGTGGCGACCGCGTGGCCGAGCAGAACCCCAGCGGCTCCGCTCCCGCCGGCGCGACGATCACCATCAGCCCCGGCAACGGCCAGGGCGGAACCGTGCCGGACGTCTCCGGCCAGAACCTCAACGCGGCCCAGTCCGCTCTGAAGTCGGCCGGATACAACAACCTGTCGGTGAGCTGCAAGGACGACAGTGGGGCACCCGACGAGGGTCGTGTCACGGCAACCAACCCCGCCGGCGGCACCTCGGCGAACAAGAGCACCGCGATCGTGCTCGACGTCGTGAAGAAGAAGTGCCAGTGACGCGTCCCGTCGTGACGGCCGCCCTCGCGCCCCTCGGGGTCGCGGGGGCGGCCGCTGTCGGCGCCGCGGTCTGGGGCATGGGCGTCGAGCGGTATCTGTTCACCGTCCGCTACCACGCGGTGCGCGTGCTCCCGAAGGGCGCGGATGCCGTGCGCGTCCTGCACGTCTCCGACGCGCACATGGCTCCCTGGCAGCATCGCAAGCAGGAGTGGATGGCACGGCTCGTCGAGCTCGCGCCCGACCTGGTCGTGAACACCGGCGACAACCTCGGCCACCGCGACGGGCTCAGCGGCATCCGCACCGCTTTCGCCCCGCTGCGCGGTGTGCCCGGGCTGGTGGTCCACGGGTCGAACGACTACCAGGAGCCCGCGCCGCGCAATCCGCTGCGGTACTTCACGGGGCCTTCGGGGAGCGTGCCCGACCACAAGCACCTCGACATCGACGCGCTCGATCGTTTCTTCACCGACGACCTCGGTTGGAGCATCCTCGACGACACCGCCGTGTCCCTCGACGTGAAGGGTCTTCGCCTCACCGCGTTCGGGGTCGACGACGCCCACCGCAACTGGGACAAGCCCGAGCTCATCCCGCCGGTCCTGTCGACCCTGGATGCCGCCGATCTGACCCTCGGCGTGATGCACGCCCCCTACCGACGGACGCTCGACCGCTTCGTCGATCTCGGCGCCGACGTGCTGCTGGCCGGCCACACGCACGGGGGCCAGGTACGCGTCCCCTTCAGCCGGAAAGCGCTCGTCTCGAACTGCGACCTTCCGCTCGACCAGGCGCGCGGGCTCAGCGAGTGGTCGCACGGCGGCCGGACCGTTCCCCTGAACGTCAGCGCCGGGCTCGGGCACTCCATCTACGCACCGGTGCGGTTCGCCTGTCGACCCGAGGCCACGCTGCTCACGCTGCTGCCGCGCTGACGCCTTCTCCCCCGTCGCCGAAAGGGTCGATCCATCCACGGATCGGCCCTTTCGCACGTCGCGCGAACGCGCCCGGATCGCATGATCGAGTCTCCTCGACCGAAGGGACACTCGATGCATCACCCTCCTCCCCCGCGCCGCCGTCTTCTGCGCACCGCGCTCACCCTCGCTCTGATCGCCGTCGGCGTCGCGACCGTTCCCGTCCTCGCCACCGCGCCCGCCCACGCCGCCGAACAGGGAACGGGGTTCGGCACGTGGGCTCCGCTGTCGTGGACCGGTTGGCACGGGTCCATGCGGGTCGGCGACGTCCACACGTACTGCATCCACCCCGGGCTCCCCGTGGCGACGGGGACGACCACCGACAATGGCGAGACATCCGACGTGAACGGTCTCACCCCGCAACAGCTCGTGTCGATCAACCACCTCGTGACGACCTACGGGCAGACCGACGACCCGGTGCAGGCCGCCGGCGTCGGCTGGGCGGTGAAGGCGATCGTCGACCGTGACACGACACTGCACTCGTGGGGGTACGAGGGCGACTCGCTGCGCGAGGCGATCGACGGCATCATGCGCCGCGCCAGCCCGGAGAACAGTGCCGCCGTGCAGGATCGCGCCGAACGGTACCTCGCCGAAGCGGCGACGATCCGGGTCCCGCGCGTGGGCGGAGCCCTCCTGCTGACGGTCGACGACGACGATCCGACGCGCGGAACCGTCACCGCGGACGTCGACCCGGATGCCACCGGCGGTGTCCACCTCGACGGAGCGGTCTTCGCCGACACCGGGTCGGCCGATCGCACCGCGGTGACTCCGGGCACGTCGTACCCGATCCTCGCCTCCCCGCCCGCGAACTCCGACGGGCGCCCCTACACGGTGCGCGCACGCGGCGCCTTCACCGTGCGCGCGGCCGCCATCCGCTACTTCAGCACCCCCGGGCAGCAGGAGTCGGCCGGCCCCGCCGCCCCGGTGCGCTTCGACCTCACCGCGGAGGACGCGGCGGCGCGCCCCGTGCGCTTCTCGCCGCGCATCCAGACGCACGCGCGCCTCGAGAACGGCCGGTTCGTCGACGAGGTGCTGTTCTCCTCCGGAGAGGGCGTCTGGCCCCGGCGGGCCGACGGCACGTTCGTGACGATCCGCGCGCGCGCCGACCTCTACCGGACCGGGGCCTTCCCCGCCGAGTCCCCCGAGGTCCCCGGCGGCCTGCAGCCCATCGGGCACCTCGAGCTGACCACCGATCCGACCCGGGGTGCCGGGACCTACACCGCCACCACCGACGAGCCGCTCCCCGGGCCGGGCGTCTACACGGCCGTGTGGCGCATCGAACGCGCGGATCAGGATGCCGCGACGGTCCCCCATCTTCCCGGACGTTTCGCCTGGGTCGAACGGTTCGCCACGCCGGCACAGACCCAGCAGCTGGTCGCCCCTCCGCCGTCCGCCCCCTCCCCGGCTCCCACGGCGACTCCGGCGGTCGCCCCACCTGCCCCGCTGACACCGCCGGCCGCGTCCCTCGCGATGACGGGGGTGAGCCCAACGGGGCTGGCCGCGAGCGGAACCGTCGCCGCCGCTGCTCTGGCCGCCGGGGTCGCCGCCCTCGTCGTGGCACGTCGTCGAGGGACCGCCCGCGTCTGAGACGGGTGCGACGGGTGTCGGGCGGGCGGGGAAGTCCCGGCGACGCGCCCGCCCGACGCCCCGGTTCGAAGCACGGCCGCGAACGGGGTAGACTTACAGGGTTGGCCACGGGGTGTGGCGCAGCTTGGTAGCGCGCGTCGTTCGGGACGACGAGGCCGCAGGTTCAAATCCTGTCACCCCGACCGCAGAGAGGCTCCACCATCAGGTGGAGCCTCTCGTGTACCGAGATACCGCCTTCACCCCGCCCTCAGGAGCCTCGTGTCCGATACCTCGCCCCGTCTCGTCGCCTTCGACCTCGACGACACCCTCGCGCCGTCCAAGACCGCGATCGACCCGCGCATGGGTGATCTGCTGCTGGCGCTCGCCGACCGCGTCGAGGTGGCGATCATCTCGGGCGGACAGCTGCAGCAGTTCAAGTCCCAGGTCGTCGAGCGCCTGCCCGAAACCGACTCGGGGCTGCTGTCGCACCTGCACCTCATGCCGACGTGCGGCACGCAGTACTACCGCCTGAGCACCGACGGCATCGACACGGTCTACGCGCACTCGCTGACCGACGACGAGAAGTCGCGCGCGCTCACCGCCGTTCGCGAAGAGGCCGAGCGCCTGGGTCTGTGGGAGGCCGAGCCCTGGGGCGAGATCCTCGAGGACCGCGGCTCGCAGATCACGTTCTCCGCCCTCGGTCAGAGCGCTCCGCTCGAGGCCAAGATGGCCTGGGACCCGACCGGCGAGAAGAAGAACAGTCTGCGCGAGGCCGTCGCCGCCCGCATCCCCGACCTGGAGGTGCGCTCGGGCGGATCGACGTCGGTCGACATCACCCACCGCGGCATCGACAAGGCCTACGGCATGCGCAAGCTCGCCGAGGCCACCGGAATCGACCTCGACGACATGCTGTTCGTCGGCGACCGTCTCGACCCCGACGGCAACGACTACCCGGTGCTCGCGATGGGCGTCGAGTGCCACGCGGTGCACGGCTGGGAAGACACCGCCGACTACCTCGACGCGCTCATCCCCACCCTGCCCGAGCGCGCCTGACGCCCGCGACCGTCGGTCTGACGCGCGCGTAGCCCGCGCGCCGACGACCTGCGGCGAGCCACGGGGGTCAGAGGATCTTGCCGATCGGCTCGCGCTTCTCGGCCTGGAAACGGTCCTCGGTGCGGCCGTACGCCCAGTAGCCCGACAGGGACACCTGCGACCGGTCGAGCGCCCACACGGTGAAGAACACGTCGCGCAGGGCCTTCATCGACTCGCGCTCGCCGTGCGCGAAGACGTGTCCGCGACCGTCGGGCACCGTCCACGCCGCGACGGCCTCGACCAGCACGCGCGACGTCCCCGGCACCGCGTCGCCGCGGTGCAGCCACACGATCTCGACGCCGTCGGGGGCGACGAGCGCGATCTCGTCGGCGGGACCGGCCGTCTCGAGGAACGCCATACCGCGCGCGTCCGCGGCCAGCGATTCCAGCGCCGACGCGATGGCCGGCAGCGCCGACTCGTCTCCGGCGAACAGGTGCCAGGATGCCGCGGGGTCGGGGGCGTACGCGCCGCCCGGCGAGGCGACCACGAGCCGGTCCCCCGGCTGGGCCCGGGCCGCCCACGGCCCCGCGAGCCCCTCGTCGCCGTGGACGACGAAGTCGATCGCCAGTTCGTCGCCCACGACCTCCCGCACGGTGTACGTGCGCGTCACCGGCAGATCCTCGGAGGCGAGGGTCTCGCGCAGCGCCGCCAGGTCGTACGGCGGCTGCAGACCGAGCTCGGGCTTGACGAAGGTGATCTTCACGTACCGGTCGGTGTACGGGCTCTCGCGGAACGCGGTCAGATCTGCGCCGCGTGCGCGCACCCGCACCAGGTGCGGCGTCAGCCGCTCGGTCGAGACCACCTCGAGCACGTGCTGAGGGCGCGGAGGCCGCGCGGGCCGGTCGTTCAAGCGGCATCCACTCCGTTCATCTCAGGACGGACGCCCAACACGTCCGCGACCTCGGCCGAGTACCCGGCGATGTGAGCCCGGACCCGTTCACGCGCCGCGGCGCCGTCACCCGCCTCGACGGCGGCGACGATCCCGCGATGCTCGGTGCGCAGCCGCTCCGACGTCGACTCCCAGTCGACCAGGAGTGCGGCCCCGGCCTGCGTGTACGACTCGATCGAGCTGCGCAACCCCGCCATCATCGCCGCGACCACCGCGTTGCCCGACGCCTCCGCGAGCGCCTGGTGGAAGCGCGCGTCCAGGGCGAGGAACTCGTGACGGTCGAGGCCGGCGGCATCCATGGCATCCAGGATGCCGACGATCTCGGCGAGGTCGGGCGCGCTGCCCGCGAGGGTCTCGACGACGTCGGATTCGAGAACGATGCGGGTGCGCACGACATCGGTGAGCGGGAACCCGCTGGCCGCGACCTGCAGGCGGAGGAACGCGGCGAGTCCGCCCCGCGGCGTGGTCACGATCATCGCGCCCGAGGAGGGTCCCGACCCCGTGGCGGTGCGCACGACGCCGAGGACTTCCAGAACGCGGATGGCCTCGCGGACGCTGGACCGGCCGACACCGAGCTGGGCGGCGAGTTCGCGCTCCGGGGTCAGGCGATCACCCGGGGCGAGGCGCCCCTCGCGCAGGTCCGCTTCGACGCGTTCCAGCACCACCTGCCACGCGCGCAGTCCGGAATCCGGCACGGCATCCCTCCCGACGACCGCAGGCCGCTGTGGCCTGACCACACAACCTTACGCGGAAGGACTCAGGCGTCGGCCGGGGTCGCGTACCCTGCGGGGTTGCGGGTCTGCCAGTTCCAGTAGTCGCGGCACGCGTCATCGATGCCCAGTCGGGTCCGCCAGCCGAGCACCTCCGCCGCCTTCGTGGGGTCGCAGTACGTCGCCGCGACATCTCCGGGACGGCGGCCGAGGATCTTCTTGGGAAGCTCGCGTCCGACCGCCTTCTCGAAGGAGGCGACGAGTTCGAGCACGCTCACCGGACGCCCGGTGCCGAGGTTGAAGACCTGGTGACCCGGCTGGGCCTGCTCGAGGGCGACCACGTGGCCCTCGGCAAGGTCGACCACGTGGATGTAGTCCCGCAGGCCCGTGCCGTCGGGAGTGTCGTAGTCGTCGCCGAACACGCCGATCTCGTCGAGCGTGCCGATCGCGACGCGCGAGACGAACGGCATGAGGTTGTTCGGGATGCCGGCGGGGTCTTCGCCGATGAGACCGGACGGGTGCGCGCCCACCGGGTTGAAGTACCGCAGCACCGTGACGTTCAGATCGGGGTTCACGCGGGCGACGTCCGCGAGCACGACCTCGTTCATGCGCTTGGACTTGCTGTAGGCGTTGGAGAGGTCGATGCTCGTGGTCGACTCCTCCGTGAACGGCAGGTCGGCCGGGTCGGAGTAGACCGTCCCCGTGCTCGAGAACACGAACGAGCGGATGCCGCGGGCGATGCCGACCCGCAGGAGCGCGAACGTCGTGTCGAGGTTGTTGGAGTAGTACTCGAGCGGTTTCTGCGTGGACTCCCCCACGGCCTTGAAGGCTGCCAGGTGGATGATCGCGTCGATCGGGCCGTACTGGTCGAACACGGCGGTGACGACCGCGTCGTCCGCGGCGTCGCCCACGACGAGCGGGGCCGACTTGCCGGTGATCTTCTCGACCCGCTCGGCGGCGACCGCGTGGGTGCCCGACAGGTCGTCGAGCAGGACGACGTCGTGGCCCGACTCCAGCAGGGCGACGGCCGTGTGTGTTCCGATGTAACCGGCACCGCCGGCCAGAAGTACGCGCATGCGTCCAGGCTATCGGCCGCGGCCCGCCGGTGCCGCCGCGTCAGCGACCGTCGAGCCGCCCACCGGACTCGCGCAGGTAGCAGGTCGCGCACATCGACTCGTACGTCACTTCACCCGAGATCTGCGCCTCGTCGATCGCCACCTGGTCGCCGTCGAAGACGAAGCGCCCGCCGATCAGACGGGCGTTGAACACCGCTTTGCGCCCGCACCGGCAGATGGTCTTGAGCTCCTCCAGGCTGTGCGCGATCTCGAGCAGACGCGCCGACCCCGGGAACGCCTCGGTGCGGAAGTCCGTGCGGATGCCATAGGCGAGCACGGGGATGCCGTCGAGCACCGCGATCCGCAGCAGATCGTCCACCTGGCCCGCGGTGAAGAACTGCGCCTCGTCGACGAGGAGGCAGGCGACCGGCGCCTTCCCGGCCGCCTCGTGGAACACTGCGCGCAGGTCGTCGTCATGTCCGACGAGGAAGTCGACCGGTCGGCTGACCCCCAACCGGCTGTCGATCTGGTCGGCGCCCTTGGTGTCGATCTCGGGCTTCGCGAGCAGCACCCGCTGTCCGCGCTCCTCGTAGTTGTACGCCGCCTGCAGCAGCGCCGTCGACTTGCCGGAGTTCATCGCTCCGTAGCGGAAGTACAGCTTCGCCATGTACGCGTCAGGCGTTGATCGCGAGCGCCTGGGCCGTGGCATCCAGTTCGGCGCGCGCCGCGTCGGGACGCGTGTTCAGCGTCTCGCCGTAGCTGGGGATGAGCTGCCGCAGGCGCGGCTCCCACTCGGGCATGCGCTCGGGGAAGCAGGTCTTGATGAGCCCCAGCATGATCGAGACGGCCGTCGACGCGCCCGGCGAGGCGCCGAGCAGACCCGCGATCGAGTGGTCGGCGGAGGTGACGACCTCGGTGCCGAACTGCAGCACGCCGCCCTTGTCCTTGTCGCGCTTCATGACCTGGGCGCGCTGACCGGCGTCGAGGAGTTCCCAATCCTCGGCCCGGGCCGTGGGCATGAACTCGCGGAGGCTGTCGACCTTCTTCGCGTGGGTCTTCAGCAGCTCGCTGACGAGGTACTTGATCAGACCCGGGTTGTCGACGGCGACCTTGAGCATCGGGAACAGGTTGTGCGGACGCACCTGGGTGACGATGTCGAGCATCGACCCGTTCTTGAGGAACTTGGGGCTGAAGGTCGCGAACGGACCGAACAGGAGGGAGGTCTCACCGTCGACGACACGGGTGTCGAGGTGCGGCACCGACATCGGCGGAGCGCCCACCGACGCCTGCGAGTACACCTTGGCCTTGTGCTGCGCGACGATCGCGGGGTTGGAGGTCTTCAGCCACTGCCCGCCGATCGGGAACACGCCGTAGCCCTTGATCTCGTCGATGCCGGAGCGCTGCAGGAGCTTGAGCGCCCAGCCGCCGGCGCCGACGAAGACGAACTTGGCCGTGATCGAGCCGGGGGTGTGGCCGATCGTGTGGCGGTAGGTCACGTCCCACCGGCCGTCCTTGCGCTTCTTCAGCTTCTTGACCTCGTGGTTGGTGACGACCTCGACGCCCTTCTCGCGGAGCCCCGCGAAGAGCTGGCGCGTGAGCGACCCGAAGTCGACGTCGGTGCCCGCGGGCACGCGCGTGGCGGCGAACGGCTCGCCCTTGCGACGCTTCTGCATCAGCAGCGGCGCCCACTGGTTGATGACGCGGGAGTCCTCGCTGTACTCGATTCCGGCGAACAGCGGCTGCTGCTTCAGCACCTCGTAGCGCTTGCGGAGGTACGCGACGTCCTTCTCGCCCCGCACGAACGTCATGTGCGGGGTGGGGTTGATGAAGGTCGAGGGCTCGTCGAGGACACCCTCGGACACCAGCGACGCCCAGAACTGGCGGCTCTGCTGGAACTGCTCGTTGATCGCGACGGCCTTCGACGGGTCGAGCGCGCCCTTCGGATTGTCGGGCATGTAGTTGAGCTCGCAGAGCGCCGCGTGACCGGTGCCGGCGTTGTTCCACGCGTTCGAGCTCTCCTGCGCGACGTCGCTCAGTCGCTCCAGCACCGCGATCTTCAGGTCGGGCTGGAGATCCTTCAGCATCGTGCCGAGGGTGGCGGACATGATGCCGCCTCCGATGAGGAGAACGTCGACGTTTTCGGTCACCCGTCGATTCTAGGTGCGGGCTGCGAGGTGTCTCGACATCGAGAGATTCGACGGTTCGATATCGAGACAACCCCGGGCCCCGGCATCCGGATGCCGGAGAGGTCAGGCGTGCGCGGAAAGCTTCTGCGCGACGAGCTCGGCGATCTGCACGGCGTTGAGCGCCGCGCCCTTGCGGAGGTTGTCGTTGCTGATGAACAGCACGAGCCCCTTGCCCTCCGGAGCGGACTGGTCGGCGCGGATGCGACCGACGTAGCTCGGGTCGGTGCCGGCAGCCTGGAGCGGCGTCGGGACCTCTTCGAGACGGACCCCGGGGGCGTCGGCGAGCAGCTCGCGCGCGCGCTCGGGCGTGAGGTCGCGAGCGAACTCGGCGTTGATGCTCAGCGAGTGACCGGTGAAGACCGGGACGCGCACGCACGTGCCGGCGACGCGGAGGTCGGGGAGCTCGAGGATCTTGCGGCTCTCGTTGCGGAGCTTCTTCTCTTCGTCGGTCTCGTTGAGTCCGTCGTCGACGAGGTTGCCCGCGAACGGGATGACATCGAACGCGATCGGGGCGACGTACTTCTCGGGCTGCGGGAAATCGAGCGCCGAGCCGTCGCGGACGAGGCGCTCGACCTCGCCCTGGGCCAGCACGCCCTCGACCTGACCGAGCAGCTCCCGGGCGCCGGCGAGACCCGATCCCGAGACGGCCTGGTACGTGCTGACGATGAGGCGCTCGAGACCGGCCTCGGCGTCGAGCACCTTCAGCACCGGCATCGCGGCCATGGTGGTGCAGTTGGGGTTCGCGACGATGCCCTTCCGGGCCTCGGCGATCGCGTGCGGGTTGACCTCGCTCACGACGAGCGGGACCTCGGGGTCCATGCGCCAGGCGCTGGAGTTGTCGATGACCAGGGCGCCCGCCTCGGCGAAGCGCGGGGCGTGCGCACGCGACCCGGTGGCGCCGGCCGAGAACAGGGCCACGTCGATGCCCGAGGGGTCGGCGGTGGCGACGTCTTCGACGATGACCGAGTGGCCGCCGAAATCGAGCGACGTGCCCGCCGAGCGAGCCGTGGCGAACAGGCGCAGCTCCCGGATCGGGAACGACCGCTCCGCGAGGATCTCGAGCATGACGGTGCCGACCTGGCCGGTGGCGCCGACGACGGCGAGGGAGATTCCGGAATCGGAGATGCGGGTCATGCGAGGTCCTCGGTGGTTCGGGTGGTGGATGCCGCGAACGCGGCGTTCGGGTCAGGGTAGCGCGAGAGACGGTGGGGATGCCGACGGCGGGGACCCGGCGCAGGAAGAATGACGGTTCCGCAGGGGTGCACGGCCGGAATCCGTCGCGGGCGAGGCTGCGCGCCGGAAAACTCCTTCGTCGTGATGCGCGCCCCGAGTGGTCAGTTCAGCGCCGCCGCGCCGAACGAGACGCCGAAGCGCTCGCACCACAGATCGACCGTGCGGAACGTCGACAGATCGACGTCGGCGGGGATGTCGTACAGCTGGTCGCCGAGGTTGCCGCGGAGGGGACCGAGGTCGACGTGGTCGTACGACGCTGCCGTGTACCACCCGTCGCGTCCTTCGACCACCGGCCCGGCGCTGAGCCACACGTGCACGTCGGGCCCGTTCGACGTCGCGAGTCCGACGAGGGCCAGCTGGCGGGTGCCGTCGGGGTTCTCGATGATGCGGACCGACCCCGACGTCTCGTGCTCATGGCTGATCAGCGACCCGGCAGCGAGGTCCCTCGGACCGGCGGGCGGAGCGGGGGTCGCGTCCTCGGTCGCAGGGTCGGCCATCTCCACCGGCTCCATGACGGCCGACGTCGTCGCCTGCGGTGACGGGATGCGATCGGCGACGCGCACATCGACGAACAGCAGCCACGGCTGGAAGAGGAGTCCGGCCACGAGGAGGACGGCTGCGGCACCCGCGGCGCCGATGATCCAGACGGCCTTCCGTCGCCGCGACACCCGATTCCGCGCCATCGCCGTCTCCGTTCGTCGGGGCGAGGCTAGACCGAGTGGCTGGAGAAGGACTGCGAGTCAGCGCCCGGTGCCGGCGTGGACGGTCGCCTCGTCGTCGCCGTCGAGACCGTACGCGGTGTGCACGAGGCGCGCGGCTTCGGCGAGGTCGACTCCCCGCACGACGACGGAGATGCGGATCTCGGAGGTCGAGATCATCTCGATGTTGACGCCCGCCAGGCTCAGCGCCTCGAACAGGGTCGCCGAGACGCCCGAGTGCGTGCGCATGCCCGCACCGACCACGGAGAGCTTGCCGATCTGGTCGTCGTGCACGAGGCTCTCGAACCCGACCTCGGACTGCTCACCGGCGAGCGCCTTCAGCGCGGTCGTGGCATCGGTCTTCGGCAGGGTGAAGGAGATGTCGGTGCGGCCGGTGGCGGCGGCGGAGACGTTCTGCACGATCATGTCGACGTTCGCGCCGGACTTCGCGACGATCTTGAAGATGTCGGCGGCCTTGCCGGGGACGTCGGGCACGCCGATGACGGTGATCTTCGCCTGGCTGAGGTCGGTGGCGACGCCGGCGACGATGGGCTCTTCCATGGTGGCTCCCTCGGGGACGAGCGGGGACTTCTTCGAGGCGTCGAGCACCCAGGTGCCCTCGCCCGAGCTGAACGTGGACCGGGCGTGGATGAGCACCCCGTGGCGGCGCGCGTATTCGACCGCGCGGATGTAGAGGACCTTCGCGCCGTTGGCGGCGAGCTCCAGCATCTCCTCGCTGCCGACGCGGTCGAGCTTGCGGGCCAGCGGCACGACGCGCGGGTCGGCGGTGAAGATGCCGTCGACGTCGCTGTAGATCTCGCACACGTCGGCGTTCAGCGCGGCGGCGAGCGCGACGGCGGTGGTGTCGGAGCCGCCGCGGCCGAGCGTGGTGATGTCGCGGGTGTCGCGGTTGAACCCCTGGAAGCCGGCGACGATGACGATCGCGCCCTCGTCGAGCGCTTCGCGCAGCCGCACGGGCGTGACGTCGACGATGCGGGCCGCGCCGTGGGTGGCATCCGTGATCATGCCCGCCTGGCTGCCGGTGAAGGACCGCGCCTCGAAGCCCATCGAGTGGATCGCCATGGCCAGCAGCGCCATCGAGATGCGCTCCCCGCTGGAGAGGAGCATGTCGAGCTCGCGCGGCGCGGGGATCGGAGCGACTTGACCTGCGAGGTCGAGCAGCTCGTCGGTGGTGTCGCCCATCGCGCTCACCGCGACGACGACCTCGTGGCCGGCGCGACGGGTGTCGACGATGCGCTTGGCGACGCGCTTGATGCTCTCGGCGTCGGCGACGGACGAACCGCCGTACTTCTGGACGATCAGCGCCATAAGAGGAACTCCCGGGAGGGTCGGGCGTCGGGATGCCACGACGGGGCGCTCGGATGCCACGCCCGAGGGTTCATCTTAGAGGCGCCCGCATGCCGTCGACGTCATGCGGCGGGCATCGAGGCGTGCGCGGATAGGATCATGGCGTTCCACCCCTCCCCCGAGAGCGACCCGGATGCCCCCCACCCCCGCTCGATGGCTGTCCTCGTTGCGTCGTCTGGTCCACGCCGAGGACGCCCTCGCCCCCGAGACCCAGCTCATCGCCGTCATCGACGCGACGCTGGCCACCCGAATTCTGGATCTCGCCATCCGCATCGGCGAGACGATGCTCGTCGTCGGTGCGTCGGCGAGCGATGTGACCGCGACGATCGTGCGAGTGAGCCGCGCGTACGGTCTGGACCCGGTGCACGTCGACGTCACCTACAACTCCGTCACGATCGCGCACAGCCTGCCGGGCGCCGCGCATCCCACCACGCTCCTGCGGGTGGTGCGCGGATCGGTCCCGGATCACGCCAAGCTGCAGCGCCTCCAGGCGCTGGTGGCGGACATCACCGACGGCCTCGACCTCGACGCGGCGATCTCCCGGTGCCGCGCGATCCGGCGTCTGCCGTTCCGGTACCGCCCCGCGGCCATCATCGTCGCGCAGGCGACGCTCGCGCTCGGCGTCGCCGTGATGTTCGGGGCGAACTGGCTCGCTCTCGTGCTGTCGTTCACGGCCGCGGCCCTGGCGGCGTTGACGCAGCACCTGCTGGCGAAGGCCCGCGTGCCGTACTTCTTCGCGCAGATCGCCGGCGGATTCGTCCTGACCGTCGTCGCCGCCCTGTCCCCGCTGCTGCGCTACACCGGACTCGATGCCGCAGAGACGATCCGTCCGTCGGTGATCGTGGCATCCGGGATCGTCCTGATGCTCGCCGGACTCACCGTGGTCGGGGCGGCCCAGGATGCCATCGACGGCTTCGCCCTCACCGCCACGGGGCGCATCCTCGAGCTCACGACGCAGACGCTCGGCGTGGTGCTCGGGATCCTGGCGGGGCTGGAGACCGTCCGGGTGCTCGGGCTCGGGATGTCGCCGCCGTCCATGGCGCTGCCGCTCGGACCGCTCCCCCTGCAGTTCACGGGCGCGGCGATCATCGCCGTGGCGGTGGCGATCTACAACGGCGCGGGCATGCGCATCGTGCTCGTGAGCGCGGGCCTCAGCCTGGTCGCGTGGGTCGGGTACACGGGCGCGTCGGCCATCGGGTTCGAGGTGGCCGCGGCCAGCGGCGTGGGGGCGTTCGTCGGCAGCTTCGTGGGCATCGTGGTGGCGTACCGGCTGCACGTGCCGTCGGTCGCCGTCACGACCGCGGCGATCCTGCCGATGGTCCCGGGGGCGGCGGTGTTCCGCGGGCTCCTCGGCGTCGTCGAATCCGGCGAGGATGCCGCGGTGCTCATGACCGGCGTCACGACGCTCGCGGGCGCCGCGACGATCGGCATCGCCCTCGCCGTCGGCGCCTCCCTGGGCATCTACCTCGGTCAGCCGGTGCGCGCGACCCTGTCGGGGGTCGTGCGATCGCGGGCGCGGGCGCGGCGGTAGCGGGCCCGATGCCCCGGCATCGGGGCGATCAGGGGCAGGAGCCGGGCGCCCGCCCCTCGGCGGTGTCGGATGCGGCCAGGTCGACGTCGAACTCCATGCGCAACTGCTGGTCGGTCACGCGCACGTCGCGGGGATGCAGGAAGCTCGGCATCGTCTCGGCGACGCACGCGGGAGCGGGCTGCAGCGTCGAGAGATCGATGCCCGCCTGCGCGGCGACCTCGTCGAGGGACAGGGTCTTGTCGCCGACCGTGAGGGAGGAGAACGCCGCGCTGACCTTCCCGTTCTCGAAATGCGGCGTCACGGCCGCACTCACCGTCACGGGGGTCGTCCCGGCCAGGACGGAACCGCTCACGACCATGTCGCCATCGGAGAAGCCGACCCTCATCTCGCCCTGCGCGTCCGCCGGGAGGAGGAGCGCCGTGGCCTGAGCCGCTGTGAGGGTGACCGCGCCGGAGACCTTGTCGGCCAAGATGGCATCGTCGACCCGCCGAGCCCCCTCGATCGTCATCGTCAGATCCGCGTTCGCCCGTCCGGTGGGGAAGCTGTAGACCGTGACCCCGATGCGGTCGTAGCGCCCGACGAGCTCCTGCAGCAGGACGGATCCCGCGATGTCGACCTGGATGCGCTCGCTCGCGGGGGCGTCCAGCCGGGCGCGGACCTCCTCGACGCCGATCCGCTGGACCTCGGCCCGCGCGACCGTCTCCGCGATCACGCCCAGGGAGGCCACCAGGATCAGCAGGAGGCCGGCGAGGGCGACGATCAGCAGCCCCCACCGCGGGCGCGCGGGTTCGGGGTCCTCCGTCTCCGGCGGCCGCGGCAGCACGTCGGTCTGGTCGAGGTGGGTCATGCGCCGTGCCTTCTCCGTTGCATCCGTGGTCCGGGTCAGAGCCCGATGAGCGTGAGCGTCACCGTGGAGCGGTAGCGACCCACCGCGGCATCCCGGGGGATGCGCAGACTCAGATCGGCGTCGAAGGTCGCGCCGACGAGCGTGGTGGTCGTGCCCGGCTCGCCGGTGGCGAGGATCATCGGGTAGACCGCCTGGCCCGCCTCCTGACCGTCCGCGATCGACACGCCGTCCTGATGCGTGGTCTCGTGAGGCGTGATCCCCAGGAAGGTCGACGAGACCCTCGCCGCCTGGTCGTCGATCCCGACGAAGTCGCCGACCGAGAACTGCAGGCTCCAGCCCCCGAGGCGATTGCGGTCGTCGACGACGCTGAAGCGACCGAGGGAGCGGGCGACCTCTCCACCCCCGCGTCCCAGGTCGCCGAAATCGATCGACGTCGAGGTGGGCGCGGTGAGTTGGAAGAGATCGGATGCCGTCACGGTGGCGGACACGTTCACCCCGTCGACCTCGTCGGCGCGGGGTGCGGGTCCGGGATGCCGGTCGCTCTCCGGCGGCATCGGCGCGGTGCGCAGAAGAAGGTTGTCGCTCGCGGTGTCACCGGGGGCGAACGTCGGGTTCCGGCATCCGTCCAGGTCGATCGTGCCGGAAGATCCCGGGATCCGGGAGACCCCGTCCGCCACGATCCGGGCGAGTGGCAGCGGCAGGGCGCCGTACCCGAGGCCCGGCAGCTCCTGCTGCCCCTCGCAGGCCGCGTACTGCACGAACCGGGCGAGGGTGCGACCCTTCTCGGCGGTGAAGATCCTGTTGGTCGCGGTCGGCGCGATCAGATAGGACACCGACGAGATCGGGTACGCGCGGGGGTCGAGACTGCGGTGCACGCGCCTCAGATCGAGGGTTCCGTCCGGGCCCGGTGTCGCAGCCAGGAGCGCGATCGACGCCGCGGCCGGAGTCGGTGCGACGTAGTACCCGGCGTCGTTGAGCACCTTGACGACGGGGAGACCGGCATTCGCCGCGTACGACGCTTCGACATAGGTGATCGCGCCTCGACCGTAGTCCTGCGAGACGTATCCGGCGACGCCGAGCGAGCCGTTCTGCGCCCGGAACGAGTCGTTGATGTGCGGGAAGACCGACCGCATCCCGGACGTCCAGATGCTCGGATAGCGGTCGGCCATCCATCCGGTCAGCTGAGCACTCGAACCGGAGCCGTCCGCCCGCACGACCGGCGTGATCGCCTGATCGGGCATCGTCAGCGCCGGGTTGTCCGCCTGGATCTCGGGGTCGTTCCACCGCGTGATCCGCCCCGCGAAGATCCCGGCGACGACGGCACCCGACAGACGCAGATCGGTCACGCGGTGACCGTCGATCCAGAGGTTGTACGCGAGCGCCGTGCCGCCGGCGAGCAGGGGCAGGTACTCGTACGGCGGCATCCCCGCCTCGGGGGTCGGGCTCTCGGACGTCGCCTCGGTCTGGAACGGGACGTCGCTGACCGCGAAGTCGACCGTCTGGGCGATGAAGTCCCTCCGCCCGGCCGACGAACCGGTGCCGGAGTAGTTGACGGTGATCCCGTCCGTCCGAGCGACGTCTCTCCGCCACACGTCCAGACCGTTCTGCCCCCATGTCGAGCCGGAACCGGAGAGGGGGACGAAGGACTCGGCCGCCTGCGCGGGAGCCGGCACCGCCAGAGCCGTGACGATCGCCGTGACCAGGAGGAGCGCCCCCCGCACCCCGCGGATCATCCGAATCGACCGTTCACGTAATCGTAGGTCCGCGGGTCGATCGGCGAATCGAACATCGCCTCGGTGTCGCCGTGCTCGACGATGTGGCCGGGCTGACCCTGGGATGCCAGGAAGAACGCGCACTGCTGCGACACGCGCTGCGCCTGCTGCATGTTGTGGGTGACGATGACGATCGTCAGCTCCTTCTGCAGCTCCCCCATCGTCTCCTCGATCACGCGGGTCGAGGTCGGGTCGAGCGCGGAGCACGGCTCGTCCATGAGCAGCACCTTGGGCTTGATCGCGAGCGACCGGGCGATGCACAGACGCTGCTGCTGTCCGCCGGAGAGACCGCCGCCGGGCGCTCGCAGGCGGTCCTTCACCTCTTTCCACAGGCCCGCCGAGGTGAGCGAGCGCTCGACGAGGTAGTCCTTCTCGTCGCGCGAGGCGCGCATGCCGGTGAGCTTCAGTCCCGCGATGACGTTGTCGTAGATCGACATGGCCGGGAACGGGTTCGGCTTCTGGAACACCATGCCGATGTGCTTGCGCGCGTCGATCAGGCGGTGCCCCGAGTCGTAGATGTCGTCGCCGTCCAGCCGCACCTCGCCGGCGAGGGAGGCCGACGGCACCAGCTCGTGCATGCGGTTGAGGATGCGCAGGAACGTCGACTTGCCGCAGCCGGAGGGGCCGATCAGCGCGGTGACCTGGCCCGCGGGCATCGTCAGCGAGACGTCGAGGAGCACCTGATGGTCGCCGAACCACGCCGAGATGGAGCGGGCGTCGAGCTCGGACAGGTCGGGGGCGTCCGCCAGGAGTCGATCGGCCTCGGCGAGGCGCTCGGCCGTCGCCGACGCCCCGCCCAGCAGCGACACCGACGACGCCCGCACCGATGCCCCCGACACCGTGTAGCCCGCCGACGTCGTGGCGTACGCGCCGGCGGTCGGTGACGCGGGGTCGGGCGCACCGGGGGCGGGGATGACGCTCGTGACGTCGTCGGCACCGGCCGCGGGGACCTCCGCCCCGCGACGACCGAAGAACGCGCCGCGGCGCGCGCGCCGGTGGGAGATGCCGAGGCCCGCGCGCGTGGCATCCGGGGTCGGCTCCGCGACGGGGGCGACCGTCGTGACCTCGCCCGCCGAAGCGGACTCCAGGTCCTGCAGAACGGCGACGTCGTCGGCGCTCAGCACGTCGGTCATGAACGGGTCGGCGGTGTCATCGCCCGAGGGAGCGGCAGCGCCCTCGAGATCGGGATCGCGGCGGTCGGTCATGTTCGGCTTTCGGGTCAGAGGAGGTTCGGGAGGAGTCGGATCAGCTGGTCCGAGACGAACACGCTCGCCAGCAGCAGGACGGGGGCGAAGACGATCCACGTCTTCTGCCACCCGACGCGGCGGTACGCCCAGACGGCCAGGAGCTCGGCGACGACGAGGAACTGGAGGGCGAAGACCAGCGCCCACACCGTGGTGACGTCCGTCGCCATCGCCTTGGCCTGCGGGGGCAGCGACATGGATGTCGTCTGACGGGCACCGGTCGCCTTCGCGTCACCGGTGGCCCTGGCATCCACGTAGACGACGCCGGTCGGCAGGTACGGAGCCCCGCGCGCGGCCATGAGGATCAGACGGCTCTCGCCGCGCACCGGCGCGGGAGGAGTCGGATCGCCCGCGTAGCGCACGCCCAGCACTTCGAACGTCTGCTCGCCCTGCCCCGTGCGCACGGTGAAGTCCTCGCCCGGTTGCAGGGTCTGGATGCTGCGGAACGGCCCGCCGAACGCGGCGGTCCGGCCCATGATGACGCTGACCCCCGCCTGCCCCGGCAGCACGGTGTCGCGACGGTGACCGGGACCCCCCATGAGGACGCCCGAGGTCGTCCCCTCCGCCACCACCTCGTCGATGCCGAGCTGCGGGATCGAGAGCAGGGCGACGGGCGCCCCGTCGTCGAGCAGGTGATCCTCGAAGTCGCCCTCGCTGACCGGCGCGGTTCCCGCCGACAGCTGTGCCCGGAAGGTGTCGCGCAACTCCTGCTGCGACGCGAAATGCGTGATGTGACTCACCAGCAGCACGTTTCCGAGGAACACCAGGATCAGCACCGAGATCGACACCAGCGTCCCGCGCAGGAACACCTGCACCGGTGTCAGCGGCGCGTACTGGGGACGGCGCCGCGGGGGGCGACGCGGAGGCTTCGGCGGGCGCGGCGGGAGGGGGCGCGTCGGCGCTTCGGCGGCGCGGTCTTCCTGGAGGGTCATGTCGTGGCCGCCACGGGGACCGGGGGCAGAGCATCGCGGACGACCCGCACCGTCACCCACGCGATCGCGACGATGACGAGGATCGCGAGGATCAGCCACGGGAACAGCAGGAAGAACCCGTCGCGCGTGACCGGCGACAGCGCGGTGCCGTCGACGGACTCCGGCGGGGTCAACGTCACGTGCCCCGTGAGCAGCGTCCACTGGCCGGCCCCGTGCAACGACGCGGACACGACGCGGGTCTCGCCGGGCTGGAGCGCGGTGATCGCCACGTCACTGGTGGTGTCGAGGCGGTTGGAGAACAGGGCCCCGTCGATGGAGAACTCCGCCGTCGCGTCGATGACGGACGTGGAGGCGTTGCGGACGGTGAACCAGAGGTCGACGGTGCCGTCGGCGGGATTCACGGACGGAGCCGTGGACCCGTTCAGGCCTCCGACGTAGAGCATCCCGGCGACGCTCACCTCCCCCGCGGTGTTGGTCTGCGGCTGCGTCGTCCCGCCGCCCGTCCCGCCCGCGCTGCCGCCGGAGCCGGACGTGGTCCCGCCCGACGACCCCCCGACGGACGACCCGGTGCCCGATGACCCCGAGCCCGAGGTCGAACCGGTGGGTCCCGTCGACGTGCTCGCCGTCGGCGTCGGCGTGGATCCGTCGGTGATCGTCACGGAGAGCGGGGTCCCGGCATCCTGATCGTCGGCCGCGACCGCCGGGGCCGCCGCGCCCACCACCGAGGCGAGCAGCACGGCGGCGACGACGAGACGCGGTGCGACCGAACGGCTGGGTCTCACGACGATCCCGACTTCGCGGCGCCCGCGAGGCCCTCGGCTTCGGCGGCCGTCGCCCGCTCCATGTAGTCGACCCACTCACGCGCACGCTCTTCGTCGCGGCGGCGGCGCCACCGCAGCAGCAGGAAGATCACCGCGGCCAGGGCGAGCAGGATCAGCAGCATCCACGGCACCCCGAAGGTCACGGTGTCACGGGTGATCGGTGAGACCGTGAGCTGCTGGGAGTTGTCGGGCGAGTCGACGAACGGGTTCAGCACGGTGGACGGGTTGAGGTACAACCACTGCCCGACCCCGCCGACGGTGAACTCGTACGTCGCGGTGTTGCCGGGAAGCAGCATCGGGATGCTGCCGCCCTGCAGACCCGTCGCGGGGATGCCGAACCAGGTCGCGACCCCGGAGGTGAGGTTCGCGGCGAGAGCCACGTTGCCCGGGTTCGAGACGGTGTAGTGCAGCTTCACGCTGCCGCTGAACGGGTTCCACCAGTCGCCCTCGTAGGACGCGTCGTAGCTCGTGATGCTCAGCGCCGGCTGGAGGTCGCCGGACACCCGGGCGAAGATCGACGTGGCGACGCGGCGGTCGACGCTGACCTGCTGCCCCTCCTCGACGACGGATGCCACGAGGCCACCGACGTGATCACCGGGGGTCGCGTCCGCGGGGAACGCGATCGTGAAGGACAGGAGCCGGACCTCGTCGGGCTCCAGCGAGAACTTGACGCGGTCGCTGCCGTCGTCGAAGCGCAGCCACGCACCGACCGCGGTGGGAGTGTCGGCGGTCGCCAGGAGCGAGAACGCGCCGTCGCCGCCGTTGAAGGCATCCGTGGCGTACACCGTGAAGTCCTGGCGTGCGGTGCCGGTGTTGCCGACGAGCACGCGGTCGGTGACCGTCTGCCCCGGGTCCGCGGTGTAGGTGAAGCGCGACCGACCATCGGGGCGACCGTCTTCGCCGGCGGGACGGGTGGCGACACCGACGGTGGCGGGGGTGGCGGCGGCATCGCCGTCATCGGCCCGCGCGGGGGCCGTGGGAGGAAGGAGGGCCAGCGTCGCCGCCAGGGCCAGCAGTGCGACGCCCAGAGCCGGGAGGCGGCGACGCGAGGTGAAGGAGAGCACGGTATATCTCCGCAGACTGCGGCGACGTAGGTATGTCGCGCGGGTGAACGAGGGCTGATCCGAGGGGATCGGAGGCGTATCGGCCAGACCCGGGGCCGGACGCACCGTGTGGGGAGATCGGAACCGATCCCCCCACACGGGTTACCGCTGGTCGAACAGACCGTCAGCTCACTTGGAGGCGAGCGTGATGGTCAGGGTCGACTTGTAGTCACCGGTCTGGGCGTCCTTGGGAGCCTGGAAGGTGAGGTCGGCGTCGAAGAGCGCACCGCTGGTGAGCGTCGAGACGGCCGTCGAGGTCGCCAGCTGCGAGCCGGTGCCCGTCGTGATGCCGGCCAGCGGGGTGTAACCGGCGTAGAAGCCGGGCACCACGGTGAGGGCGGAGGACGGGATGACGTCGTTCGCGGCGTTCGTGAAGTCGCTCACCGCAGCGGTGAGGTTCCAGCCCTTGAGGACGTTGCGGTCGTCGACCACGGTGACCTTGCCGAGCTTCTTGCTGACGCTGGCGTTGCGCGCGACGTTGCCGAAGTCGACCGCGGTGGCCTCGGCGTTGAGCGACCACAGGTCGCTCGCGGTCACGGCAGCGGTCAGGTCGACCGTGTCGGTGAGGGTGTCACCGGCGGCCGAGACCTTCGAGAACGTGCCCCACGCCTGGACGGCGAACGTGCCGTCACCCGGGAGGGTGAGGGCGACGGTGTGGTCACCGGCGGGGAGGCTCGAGATGTCGACGATGGCGTTGCCGTTGGCGTCGGTCGTGACGTTGCCGAGGTTGGTCGGGTCGGACCAGGCCCACGCCGTCAGCGTCTTGTTGGCGTTGGCGATGCCGGCGGGCACCGTGACGGTCGTGTCGCCCTTGGCGGGAGCCGTGATCGTGACCTGGTTGGCGTCCGAGCCGGCCGGCTTGGTCGGGGCGGTCGGGGCCGGAGCCGAGACGGTGCCCGAGAAGGCCTTCTCCGCGGAGCCGGCGGTGTTCGTGGCGACGAGCGTCACGTTGTAGGCACCGGCCGTGGTGGGCGTGCCCGAGATGACACCGGTGGTGCCGTCGAGGGCGAGACCGGCGGGGAGCGCCGTGCCCGACTTGACCGCCCACGTGATCGGCGCGGTGCCGTCAGCGGTGAGGGTCTGCGAGAAGGCGGTGCCGACCGTCGCGGCGTTCAGCGCCGCGGTGGTGACCGTCGGAGCCGTCGCGGGCGCCGTCGGCGTCGCGAAGGTCCAGGTCGCCAGCTCGGGCCGCTGGTTGGCCGTGACCGTGATGTAGACGAAGTCCACCTCGAGCACCTGGTTGCCGTTGAAGAACGCGATACCGAGCGAGTAGTCGCCACCGGCCTGCGCGACCGCGGAGCTGCCCGAGGGCGAGCCGAGGCCGGCGCTGGTGTTGCCGCTGGGCATGGCGTTCGGGAGCAGGATGCCGCTGGGCGTCAGACCCAGGGGGCCGTAGGCGTTCCACGCGTTGACGTTGGCCTCCTGGCCACGCGGCGAGAGGAACTTGCGGACCTGGCCGGTGTTCTCGGGAACCGTGAAGACGCTGTTGTAGTCCTCATCGCTGGGCTCCGGCGAGAACAGCGCCGAGTCGTTCCAGCCGAGCACGGTGCCGGCGGGGATCTGGGTGCCGTCGAGGTCCGAGAGCAGGTAGACCGGGTGAGCGGAGCCCACCGTCGGGACGATCGCAGCCGACGCCGTGGCGGCGGGGACGATCGACAGCGCGGCGGCGGTCACCACGGCACCGAGGCCGAGGATGCCGCGCTTCGCGAGCGAGATCTTCATGTGAGTTCGTGTCTCTTTCTCGTTTGTCAGGATCAGTTGTTGCGGGTGACGACGGTGCCGGTGGGAGCGCCGAAGCCGAACTTGGCCTTGACGGCCTTGGTCGTGGTCGGCGAACCCGAGGCGCCCCAGTAGGTGAGGCTCGAGGTGGAGGAGGAGTTGACCAGAGCGGCGACACCGGCGTCGTACGCCGCGTTGTCGGAGGTGATCTTGGCGGTCGGGACCACGATGTAGACCGTGCGACCCCAGTCGGCGCTGTTGTAGTAGCTCGTGCTGGGGACGAGGGACGGAGCGGTACCCGTGAAGGCGGCCACGCCACCGATGGCGCCCACCGAGACACCCGAGAAGGTGTTGATGCGAGCGGCGCCGTTGGACTGACCGATGTAGTTGGCGACGGAGAGCGGGATGATCTGGATCTCGTTGTCGGCGGGCGTGAGGACACGACCGTCGTTCTCGGGGATCGAGTTGCTGCGCGTGTCGACCGCGGCACCGAGGGTGGTGGTGCTGAGGCCGATCTTGCCGAGGAAGGTGGTCCACGTTCCCGAGCTCGACTGGAGGCCGAGCGGCTTGAGCGTGAAGCCGGTTCCGGAGAGGACCGAGCTCGCGGACGAGCCCGACGTCGCCGAGTAGATGCTGGTGAGCTGGTCCTTCGTCAGGTCGTTGATCGCGTTGGTCGCCGCCGCCGCGTTGGCGCCGCCGGTGGCGTTGCCGAGCTTGAAGGCGTAACCGATGGCGTCCTGGCCGAACGGAACGTACGTCAGGAGCGTGCCGGCCGTGCCGCCGACCGACGAGCTGCGGGCGAAGTCGACCTGGTCCTTCACGTTGACGCTGTTGTAGGTGAAGGCCGAGCCGCTCACGCCACCGATGGAGGCGATGAGGGCGTTACGACCGGCGCCCGAGCCGTTGGGGCGGTCGAAGACGGGGCCGAAGGCCTTCGTCTGGATGCTGCCGACACCGCCGGCGACGCCGAGGGTGAAGGCATCCCAGGATGCCAGCGACTTGCCGTTGCCGGACACCTTCACCGACGCGCCGGAGATGGTGGTGCCGTTGGCGAGGGCGCTGACGGCGTCCTGCAGGGTGTCGGAACCGACGATCGAGTAACCGTCGGTGATCGGGTCGGCGTTGGCCGCCGACGCCATGCCGGCGCCGGCAAGGGCGACACCAACAGCCGCGCCGAACGCGACGATTCGCTTGAGCTTCATTTCTTCCTGTCTTTTCGGGTGCAGAGGGTGGGTGCTGCGAAGAAGCCGGCTGGTGCAGGCTTCAGGTGACCCGTCTTCTCAGACGGGTGATCAGGGGCACACCGACGGCACTGACCAGACCGGCCAGCACGCTGATGGGCAGGGCGGCGCCGATGGCACCGCCGTCGGGATCGTCGGGGGTCTTGCCCCCGGCGAGGGCACCGCTGGACGCTCCGGTCGCGGCGGCGGGGGTGGATTCGGTCGCCGCGGGAGCGACCGGAGCCGAGGCGGCACCCGAGGAGCCCGACGAGACGACGCCCGTCGAGGCAGCGGCCTGCTGCGAGGGGATGTAGGAGCCCCCGGACGACGGCGCGGGCGATGCCGTCGGCTGGGGGCCGTTCTGCATCACGTCCGCCGCTTCCTTCGCCTGTTCGATCCACGCCGCCGGAAGTGCGACGTAGCCGTCGGGCAGCTCCCCCACCGCGGTCCCCGGCGTCTGGGCCTGGGTGCCCACCGCGAACCGGACGAGGTTCGCGTAGGCCGCGCGCAGCGTGGGATCGGTCAGGGTGGCGTTGGTCGCCGCGTACACCGGCATGGTGAGCGGGTACGCGTCCCGCGCGCCGGCGGCCACCGACGAGGTGGGGTCGAACGCGACGACGCGGTCCCCCGCGCCCGCCGGCGTCATGACGTCGGCGGCGGCCCGCATCGCGGTGCTCGACGGAGCGGTGAACGTGCCGGCGGGGTTCCGCAACGACGCCGTGACGACCTGGAAGCGCGCGGCGGCGGCGGCGCTGGTCAGGCCGAGCAGACGCTGGCTCCCCGGGAGCATGCGGGGGTTCTTGCCGTACTTGGGCGGGATGGAGTTCGGGTCCCACTGGCCGGGGCCCTGACCGTCGCCGCGAAGCGTCAGATAGGCGATGGCGGAGAGGTCGTTGGCGTAGGGGCGCCACGTCACGAGGTTGATGGGCGCCTGATTCGCGGGCACGACCTCGACGGGGTCGGCCTTGGGGAAATCGTCGCGGTCGAGCGAGAAGGGCACCTTCGTCGGGTTGACGTCCGCGTCCGTGGAGTACCAGGGGTTCACGATCATGCCCCACGGGTCGGGCTTGCTCGCGAGGAAGTCCATCGCGTCCTTGTCGGAGGAGATGTACTTCCAGACCGCGCGGGCGGCATCCGATCGGCCCTGCGGGACGATGACGTCGGCGATGGCGGCGCCCTGGAGGTCCTGGGCCTGCCATTCCGGGTCGTTCACGGCGAGGAAGTCCGGATCCCGCGTGATGTTGTACTCGTTGGTCCCGGTCAGGTAGGTCTGGTCCGCCCCGGTCGGGATCGACGAGCGGTACGAGTAGCTGAGGAGCTTCGCGAGCAGCCGGGGCGTGAGGTTCACGCTGCTGAACGGGGTGCGCGCCTTGTCCTTCCACTCCTGCGGGACGGTCTTGTCGTTCGGGTTGGGCAGTCGGTCGATCGCGACCGAGATGGCCACCCCGCTGAGCGCGACGGGGGCGTACGTCAGCGGGTCCTTGCCCTCGGTCGAGAGCGCGTAGCTGGTGAGGGCGAGGGGCGCCTGGTCGTTCTTGGATGCCGAGAGGAGAGCGTCGGACTCGGCGCTGGTGATGAGGGAGTAGACGGATCCGCCCGTCTGGTTGCAGACGACCGGCTGCCACGACGCGACCGCGAGGGCGGCGAGCTCGCTGCCGGCCACCTGCCGCTCGGTCTGACCGATCGCGCATCCCGTTCCGACCGGGGCGAATTCCAGCTTCACCGACAGCGCGTGCTGCCAGGAGTCGGCGAACAGACCGGACTGGGTGATGTTGGTGGAGCCGTTGTCCGAGGTCCCGCGCGGGAGGACGACGAGCCAGCAGGACGCGCCGACGGTGACACCCGAGGTCGTGACGGGGTTTCCGCAGCCCAGGCCGTTGGACTGGACGGCGGTCTGCACCTCGAACGTGACGGACCCCTTTCCGTCGTCGCCCGATCCGACCCAGGGGATCTCGTTGGTCGTGTACGAGGTGAAGAACTGGTTGGCGTTGACGTCGACGGACGAGTCGATCGTCTTCTTGCCGGTCGTCGCGTCGCGCTTGATCGAGTCGACCCGGGTGCCGTCGCGGGCGATGAACGGGATCGACGTGTAGGGCGGGAAGATGAAGGAGCCGGGCGCGGTGTACTCGACGTCGGCCTCGGGCACCTCGTCGATGGAGGCGTAGTTGCGGTAGGCGTCGCGGGTCGCTCCGATGCTGCCCGCCCCGCCGTACTGGCAGGTCGTGCGGTCCGGTCGCTGCGTGTTCGAAGGATCGTCGCCCCAGCACATGAACACCTGGAGGAAGTTCTCGCCGCCGTTGCCGCCGGCCGACGGTGCGGTGGACTTCTTGCCGCCCGTCCAGTCCAGACGGATGCCCTGCGCGACCAGACCACGGGTCTGCGACACCGTGACCGACAGATCCGGCATCGGGGCCGTGTCGACCGCGGCATCCTGCTGCTTGGCGGTCACGGTCACCGCGGACGAGGACGCGGCGGCGGCGGACTGCCCGTCGGTCACGACACCGCCGGACACCAGCGCGAACACGGTGACCCCGGCGACGAGGCCCGCGGCCAGGGGCAGGACGGTGCGCCGCGCGCCCCGGTTCGCCGCATCGGCGTGCGCGCGGCGGATCCGGAGGCGGCGGCGCGACGGGGTCGCGGGGGCCTCGGCATCGCTGCGCTCACGGAAGTCAGACACGGGTGAAGTCCTTTGGTTCTGCGGGTGGCTGGACACCCTCGTCGAGCTAAAAGCGCGCGGGTGACGTCCGGATGAACGTGCCCACAACGAGATACCGATGCGGTGTGCTCCAGACGCGAACGCTTCCGGCGGCGGGCCGGAGGCCGACGGCTACGTCACCGACGGTTCGAGCGCGCGCCGGAGCGCCGCGAGACCACGGGCGGGATGACGATCGCGGCGACCACGAAGAGAGCGGCGACGAGCATCATGTACTGCGGCGGGCCCCACACGTCGTCGGCCAGCGTGAACGGTGACGACACGGCCGCGTTCGCCGCGGCCCCTCCCCCGGAGACCAGGACGCCGTTCGCGTCGTACACCGGGTCGGACGCGGTCCCGGCCGCCGCGTCAGCGGTCCCGGCGGCCGCGCCCGAAGCTGCTGCCGCCCCGCCCGCGGCCGCCGCCGCGTCGGCGCTGTTCGCGCCCCCCGACACTCCACCCGAACCGGTCGCGGGCGTGGCCTCCTGGGCTCCACCGGTGCCCTCGACGCACTGCGTCGCGCCCTGCTTGTCGCAGTCCGGCGGATTGGGCGCCGAAGCGGCGAGCTGGTTGTTCGCGGGTGAGTCGCCCGGCTTGAAGGTGGGGTTGTTGCACTTGTTGAAGTCGACCGGTCCCTCGGTTCCGGGAATGGCCTTGAGCACCTCGGAGCCCGCCTGCACCAGGTTCATCGGCAGGGGCGAATAGCCCAGGGCCGAGGCCTGCTGCTGACCCTCGCACAGCATGTAGTTCGCGAACCGGCTGAGGGTCTTGCCCTTCTCCGTCGTGAAGAGCTTGTTCGTCTGCGTCGGGACGATCATGTAGGAGTAGCTCGACATCGGGTACGCGCGCGGATCCGTGCTGTTGTACACGCCGTCCAGGTTCTGCGTGAGGTCGGGGTTGATCGCCGCCGACATCAGCGCCACGGCGACCGACTGGTACGTCGGCTCGACGTAGTACCCGGCCTTGTTGAGCACCTTCACCACCGGGAAGCCCGACTTCATCGCGTAGGAGTACTCGACGTAGGTGATGGCCCCCTCGCCGTAGTCCTGGCTGACGTATCCCGCGACGCCGAGCGAGCCGTTCTGACCCTTGAACGAAGCGTTGATCTGCGGGAACTGCGACCGCATGCCCTGCGTCCAGATGTTGCCGAACTGCTTCGACATCCAGAGGGTGAACTGCGCGCTCGTGCCGGAACCGTCGGAACGGTAGACCGGCGTGATGCCGCGGTCGGGCATCGCGAGGGCGGGGTTGTCGGCCTGGATCGCGGGATCGTTCCACTTGGAGATCTGCCCGCTGAAGATCTTCGCGATCACCTCGCCGGAGAGGCGGAGGTTGGTGACGCGCTTGCCGCCGATCTTGAGGTTGTACATCAGGGACGTACCACCGGCGACGATCGGCATGTACGCGAACCTGCCCTGCAGCGGCGTGCCGTCGCTGAACGTCGTCTCGGGCGCCGAGCCGTCCTCGGGGTTGTCCTGGAACGGGATCTCGCTGATCGCGAAGTCGACCGTGCTGTTGCGGAAGTCGGTGCGACCGGCGCTGGATCCGGTGCCGGAGTAGTTCACCGTCATGCCGTAGTTGCTCGCGACGTTCTTGCGCCACTGGTCGAGCGCGTTCTGCGACCACGTCGAGCCGGAACCGGAGATCGGGACGTACCCGTCGGCGTGCGCGGGCACCGGGATGAGCGCGACGAGGGAGACGGCCGCGAGCACCGCGGCGAGGCGGGCCCAGCGGGGACGGGATTTCACGACGGGTTCTCCTCGGAGGGTGGGGCGGTTCGTTTGGTGAGGGCGCGCTCGGCGAGGCGCCACTCGAGATCGACGGGGGGCTTCCCCTTGGGGGGACGGACCTTGCGCGCGGCACGCGTCGTGGGCGGGGTGTCCGAGCCCCCGCTGATGCGCTGCAGGTCACGCGCCGACGCGACGGCCGCGGCGCGGCGCTGGCGATCGGAGAGCTGCCCGGGTCCGCGGCCGCCGATCAGGCGGGCGATGATGAACAGGGTCAGCACGAGCAGGACGAGGGTGGCGGCCGCGCCGAAGCCGCGCGCGATCATGTTCGGTTCGGGCGACTTGACGAAGTCGAACACCTGCAGCGGCAGCGAGATCATCGGACCCGAGAAGGGGTTCAGGTTCATCTCGGCCGTCACACCGGAGGTCAGCAGCACGGGCGAGGTCTCCCCGATCCCGCGGGCCGTGCCGAGGATCACGGCGGTCACCAGGCCCGAGCGCGAAGTCGGCAGGACGACGCTCCACACGGTCTTCCACCGGCTCGTCCCCAACGCGTACGAGGCCTCGCGCAGGTTGTTCGGCACGAGCCTCAGGACGACGTCGGAGGCCCGGATGATGATGGGCAGCATCATCACGCTGATGGCCAGGGATGCCGCGAATCCGGAGCGCTGATTGGTGATGAGGGTCACCACGGCGGCGTAGACGAAGAGGCCCGCCACGATCGAGGGCAGCGCCGTCATGGCATCCGAGATCGTCCGGACGAACCGGGCGAACGGGCCGCCGATCTCGTTGAGGAAGACCGCGGTGGTCACCCCGAGCGGGATCGTGATGATCAGCGCGATGCTGATCTGGATGAGGGTTCCCACGATCGCGTGGGCGATGCCGCCCATCGTGAGGGGGTCGAGGGGTCCCGCCAGCTTCATCGTCTCGGTGAAGAAGTTGAAGTGGACCAGCGCCGAGGACCCGCGCACGAGCGTGAAGAAGACGACGAACGCGAGAGCACCGAGGAGGACCACGCCCGCCGAGTAGAACAGCGCCGTCATGATGCGTTCGCTGATCGCCAACCGGTCCGCGCGCATCGCCGTCATGACGGCGTAGATGCCGAGAAACCCGATGAACGACAGCACGATCCACCCGACGACACCCGTCATCGGCGTGAGCCAGCCGAACATGAGGCTGGACAGCGCGATGCCCGCCGCCGCACTGCCGATCAGATCGAACCGGTCGCCGAACGGCACCGTCCGCACGTCGCGCCGTTCGCCGACGGTCCCGAGCCTGACCGGGATGGAGGTCCGGGAGCGGCTCGACTCGTCGTCGTCGGGCGTGGACGGCGGCGCTTCGGTGGTGAGGATGGCCATCAGTTGCTCTCCGCTCCGGACCGGCTCCGCGCGACGATGGTGGATGCCGTGAAGTTGACGATGAGCGTGATGATGAACAGCACGAGACCCGCGGCCATGAGCGCCGAGAGGCCGAACTGGCTCGCCTCGCCGTAGCGGAGCGCGATGAGCGCGGACACCGAGTTCGTGCCGGTCTTCAGCACCTGCGGGTTGATCGTGAAGATCGGCGAGATGATCATCACGACGGCGATGGTCTCGCCCAGGGCGCGGCCGAGGCCGAGCATCGTGCCGCCGATGATGCCGCCGCGGCCGAACGGCAGCACGACGGAGGTGATCATGCCCCACCGCGTGGAACCGAGCGCGAGCGCGCCTTCGCGCTCGCCGAGCGGAGCCTGCGAGAACGCCTCGCGCATGACCGAGGTCTGCGTCGGTACGACCATGAGCGCCACCACGATGCCGGCGATGAAGGCCGAGGACGTGAAGGCGCCGGCCTCGGTCAGACGCGCCCCCGACGGGTCGGTGACCGCGAAGATCGGGATCCAGGCGAAGTAGGTGGAGATCCACTGCGCGACCGGGATCACGCCCGACTGCAGGAAGAACACGCCCCACAGGCCGAACACGACGCTGGGGACCGCGGCCATGAGGTCGACCATCGTGATGAGGAGCGACCGGGCCCGCACCGGCACGATCTCGCTGATGAGGAGGGCCGTCCCCATCGCGAGCGGAACGGAGACCGCCATCGCGATGAGCGCGATCGTGACCGTTCCGAACAGCACCGCCGCAACGCCGAAGCTGCCGGTCTCGGGCGACCACTCCTGCGTGGTGAGGAACGAGGGACCCGCGACGCTGAGCGCGTCACCCGCGCGGATGCTGAGGAAGATGCCGACCGCGAGCATTATCGCCACGGTGATCGATCCCGCGGAGTAGGCGGCCCCGCGGAAGACCCGGTCCGCCTGCACCGGACGGCTCTTCAGCGAGCGGCGGACCGGAGCCTGCTGCTCGGATCGGGGAGGGAGAACCTCCGTGGTGGTGTCCGTCATGCGCTCTCCGTCGGTCGCGTCGGGCAGGTCGTGCAGAGGCACCGCAACGGTGTCCCGCGGGGCGGGTCCGGCCTCGCGGCGGTGTCCGGACGACCGGCGACGCGAGGCGCCCGTTGTCCCTCGTACCGGCTCGGGACGCCGGCACTGGCGACGCTAGATCCGGGTCGTGAACGCCGCCGGGAGCGACCGCCCACGCCGCCTGGCCGGGAGGTGAACGAGGGATGCCGAGCCCCGACCGGCCGGAGACGGCTCACGGCGCGCCCGGACTCGGGGTGGGCGTGGCCGTCGGCGTCGGGCCCGCCGTGGTCGTCGGGGTCGGGGTGGGCGTGGGCACCGCGGCGCGGCCGCTGGACACGAGCAGGCGGATCGTGGACCCGACCTGCGCCGACGCACCGGGGGCCGGCGTCGAGCCGATGACGGTCCCCGCGGGGCGGTCCGAGACGGTCGCGACCTCCTCGGGGACGAACCCCGCCGCGCGCACCGCGGCATCGGCGTCGCCGGTCGCCCACCCGTCGATCGGGGGGACGGTGTTCGTCCCGGATGCCACGACCAAGCGCACCGTCGAGCCGCGGGGCACGGTCGTGCCGGCGGCGGGATCCGACGAGAGCACCGATCCCGCGGCGAGCGCCGAGTTCTGCGAGATCACGGGGCCGGCGACGAGCCCCGCGGCCTCGATGGCGGCGAGCGTGTCCTGCAGCGAGCCGAGGTCGGGGACGACCGCGACCTCCGCGGTCGGCGTCGCGCTCGGGCTGGGATCGGCTCCCGGATCACTGCTGGGCACGGGGGTCGCCGCCGCGGTGGGGGCGGCCCCCGGCTCGGGCCGACCGGCGGAGGCCATGAGCGGCACGGCGACGGCGACGAGCGCGAGGACGGCCACGATGACGATCGCGGTCACCCAGCCGGGACCCGAGTCCCGGAACCGTCCGGGGGCACCCGCCGGTTCCGGAGCGGGGTCTTCCACGACCGTCGCGGTGACCCTCGGCGTGGGACGCAGGACCCGCGTCGCCGCGACCGGCGCCGGGGCGGGGGCCGTGGCCTGCAGCGCCGCGCGCATCTCGGCGGCGTCGGCGAAGCGATCCGCCGGGTCCTTGAGCAGCGCCCGCACGAGCACGCGGTCGAGCGCGGGCGACACCCCGCGGGCCCGCACCGAAGCCACCGGGGGTGGGGCGTGCAGTTGCGCCCGGACCACGGCATCCCGGTCTCCGCCTTCGAAGGGGGCTCGGCCGGTGAGCGCGAAGTACAGCAGCCCGCCGACCTGGTAGAGGTCGCCGGCGACCCCCACCGGCTCACCGCGCAGCTGTTCCGGCGAGGCGTACTGCGCGTTGCCGACGACGCCCGCCGTGGCCGAGGCGGTGCTGCGCAGCACGTCGTCGCCGCGGGTCGTCCGGCCCGCGGCATCCGCCAGCCCGAAGTCGAGCAGTGTCGCACGTGCCGGCGTCGTCCCCTCGAAGCGGACGAGGACGTTCGCGGGAGACACGTCGCGGTGGACGAGTCCGCCCGCGTGCGCGGCCTCGAGGGCTCCGAGGATCATGTCGCCGATACGCCGCGTCGCCGCGGCGCCGAGGGGACCGTGGGCGAGGACGTGCTCGGCGAGGGTTGCACCCTCGAGCAGTTCCTGGGCGATCCAGGCGATCGTGACGTCGCCGTCCTGGAACGTCCCCATGTCGACGACCTCGACGATGCCGGGGTGCGCGACCGCGGCCGTGCGCCGGGCTTCGTCCAGGAACGCCGCGCGCACCGCCTCGCTCTCGGAGAGATGCGGATGGAGCATCTTGATCGCCACGGGGCGATCCAGGACCGTGTCGGTCGCCGAGAACACGGATGCCGTCCCCCCGGAGCCCAGCAGTCCCTCGAGGCGGAACCGACCGGCGATGAGTCCGGATGCCGTGGTCACGGAGCGTTCATGCCGACCCGGGCGCGGCGTCCCGACGCGGTACCGATGCTCACGCCCTGCGCGACGGTCGCGGTGGCGAGAGCCGTGCTGGCGGCGCGGCCCGCGGCGGCGGCCTCGCTCGCCGATTCGTACCAGCGCGCGGCGGTGAGGACCGGCCGGTCGCCCCGGCGGATGACCCACCCGTGCGTGGTCGACTGCGGGCCACGGACGGCGGTGACGGTCATCTCGTCGACGCGGGACTGCTCGGCGACGACCGCGTCGAATGCGGCCCGGGGGGAGACGAAGATGCGGGCGCAGCGCGCGAGCTCGCGGTTGTTGGTCGCGAGCAGACGCCAGACGCCGAACACCCCGAGCGGGGTGAGGGCTCCGTCGGGGGTGGTCTCGCTGAGGCTGCCGGCGGTGATCGACCACTCCGGGAGCAGATGCGAGCGGAACAGCAGCCACGCTGCCAGGCGGGGGTCGTGGATCGAACGGAACGTGTCGAACACGATCCGTGCGCGCCGCGTCGCGCGATCGGAGAGCGTCTCGCTCACGGGCACCCCTGTCTGACGGCCGCAGAGCTCGTGGGTCGGGCACCCGTGCTGCAGTCCGTAGGCAAGAAAATGGCCGCGCCCGGTTTCCGTAGGTCCATCGGGGGATGAACAGGCGGTACACGGGGGTTCAACGCTCGGAGATCACCCGCACGTCGGAGATTTCTCACCCGCTGCGGGCGGGACGTCGGGCCGCGTCGGGCGTCAAGGCGCGCGAGGACGCGTCAGTGGGCGCGGCGACGCGTCAATGGGTGCGGCGACGCGTCACAGGGTGCGGCGCCCCTCGAAGGCGCGGCCGAGGGTGACTTCGTCGGCGTACTCGAGGTCGCCGCCGACGGGAAGACCGGATGCCAGGCGCGTGACACGGATCTCGAGCGTGTGCAGCAGCCGGCTGAGGTAGGTCGCCGTGGCTTCGCCTTCGAGGTTGGGGTTGGTCGCGAGGATCACTTCCTGCACCGAGCCGTCGGCGAGCCGCTGCATGAGCTGCGTGATGCGCAGGTCGTCGGGACCGATGCCCGCGATGGGGCTGATGGCGCCGCCGAGGACGTGGTACAGCCCGCGGAACTCGCGCGTGCGCTCGATCGCGGCCACGTCCTTGGCGTCTTCGACGACGCAGATGAGCGCCGGATTGCGGCGCGGATCGCGGCAGATCGAGCAGCGGTCCTGCTCGGAGACGTTGCCGCAGATCTCGCAGAAGCGCACCTTCTCGCGCACTTCCCCGAGGAGTTGCGACAGGCGGGAGACGTCGAAACTCGGCGACTGCAGGATGTGGAACGCGATGCGCTGAGCGGATTTCGGGCCGATGCCGGGCAGTCGACCGAATTCGTCGATGAGGTCCTGAACGATGCCGTCGTACATCAGTTGAACCTCGTCGGGGGCTCGTAGGGTTCGTCGCGGACGTAGTTCGCGCCGAGCATCTGGCGGACCACGGCCTCGCCGTAGCGCTGCACTCCCCCTCGCAGCGGCGCCATGCGCGGCACGATCACCGGCGGGACGGGGAGGTCGATCGCGTCGTCGAGCGGGGGGATGACGTCGTCGTCGTCGACCTCCTCGGGCGCGGGCACCGAGCGGGCGACATCGGACGAGGGAAGCACGGCGCCCTCGAAGGGCGGCGGAGCGATGCGCGGGGCCGGCCGGACAGCGGCCTCCTCGGGCTCTTCGTCGACCGCGAGGGCGGTTCCGGCGGTGGATGCCGAGGCGGTCGCCGTCCCCGCCGCGGAGGGCGCCGGCGCGGCGGCCCGCGACGCGGGCGCGGGCGACGGGGACGACGCCGCGCGGGCGGCGGCGGGTGCGGATGCGCGGGGCGGCGCCGGCGAAGCGGGTGCGGCGACGGGCGCCGAGCCCGCGGGCGCGCCGGGGATGGGGGCGACGGCCCAGTCGGTGACGGCGGCCGACGCGTACGACGCCGACGAGCGTTGCGGCGCGGCCGGAGAGGTGGCGCGCGCCTCACCGCCGGGGCCCGCGCCCGGGCCGCGCGGCGGCGCACCGTCGGAACCGCCGGAGCCGCCGTCGCCCTCGAGGCGGGCGAGGTACTTCACCCGGACGCCGAGGACCGACTGGATGGCACGGCGGAGGTCTTCGCTCGCGCCGCCGTCCGCCGTGCGGGTCTTGAACGCGGTCAGGTCGGCGCCCGTGCGGAAGCCCAGGGTGAGGACGTCGTCGTCGAAGGCGAGGACGGACGAGGTCGACACGACGAGCCAGGACGCGCGGCTGAGGGCCTCGAGCTGACCGAGCACCTCGGGCCACGCGTCGCGCACGTGCGACAGCTCGATCGGACCGAGCGGGACGACCGGCGGCGTCGGCGCCGCGTGTTCGAGGGGAGAGGAGTCGTCGGCCGCATCCGCGCCACCGCTCGCCGCCGGGTCGGCGGGGGCGGCGGTGGAGGCGGCATCGCCGTCGGGCGTCGGGGCGGTGTCGAACGGGTGCGGAGCGGCCGGCGACGAGGCCGGTGACGCGGCGTCGGGGCGCGCCGCCGCCTCGGGCGCACGCGTCGCGGGACCCGTCGGCGCGGCGCCGGGCTCGACATCGTCGAAGGGCGGCGGGGCGTCGTCGTCGTCGAGAGGCGGCGGGACGTCGTCGTCGGACGGCGCGGTGGGCTCGGTCGTCGCGCGCGCCGGTCGGGACGCGGCGGGCCCGGCCGTGGCTGCGGACGGGCTCGCGGGACGCTCGGCCGGGGCGACGGCGGCTGCCGGATCCGCGGTCGGTGCAGGCGTCGCCGGTGCGGCGACCGGCGGTGCCGCCGCGGCCGCGGGCGCCGCCACGGGAGACGCGGCGCGACCCGGCGCAGCGACGCCCGGGCGAGGGTTCGAGCCCCCCGGCGAAGCCACGACCGGAGCCGCAACGCCGGGCGACGCCACCGCAGGAGCCGCCACGCCGGGCGACGCCACCGCAGGAGCCGCCACACCCGGCGACGCCACCGCAGGAGCCGCGACCGGAGCCGCCACACCCGGCGACGCCACCGCAGGAGCCGCGACGGCGGGGGCGGCCGCCGCGGGAGCCGGCGTGCGGACGGGAGCGGGGGCGCCGTGCTCGGCGGCGTGCGCCGAAGCGGACGCGGGCGAGACGCCCTGCGACACACCCGCGTGAGTCAGGACCCGGGCGACGAGGAGCTCCAGCTGCAGACGGGGCGAGGTGGCCCCGGTCATCTCGTCGAGGGCGGCCACCACGAGGTCGGCCGTGCGCGACAGACGGGCGACGCCGAACGCCGTGGCCTGACGGGCCATGCGCTCGAGTTCGTCGTCGGGGACACCGCGGAGGACCGCGGAAGCCCCGGCACCGGTGGCCGCGACGACGATGAGGTCGCGCAGGCGCTCGAGCAGATCGTCGACGAAGCGACGGGGATCCTGTCCGGTCTGCACGACGCGGTCGACCGCGGCGAAAGCCCCGGCGCCGTCGAGCGCCGCGAACGCGTCGACGACCTCGTCGAGGAGCTCGGAGTGGGTGTAGCCCAGCAGCGCCACCGCGCGCTCGTAGTTCACGAGCACGTGGCCGTCGGCATCCCGATCCGAACCGGCGATGAGCTGATCGAGCAGCGAGAGCGTGTCGCGCGGCGAGCCGCCGCCGGCACGGACGACCAGCGGGAGCACGCCCGCCTCGACCGACACGCCCTCGGTCTCGCAGAGCTCTTGCACGTACTCGAGCATCGCGGCGGGCGGCACCAGGCGGAACGGGTAGTGGTGCGTGCGGGAACGGATCGTGCCGAGCACCTTCTCGGGCTCGGTCGTGGCGAAGATGAACTTGACGTGCGCGGGGGGCTCTTCGACGAGCTTCAGCAGGGCGTTGAAGCCCTGCTGCGTCACCATGTGCGCCTCGTCGAGGATGAAGATCTTGAACCGGTCGCGCGCCGGGGCGAAGATCGCGCGTTCGCGCAGGTCGCGGGCGTCGTCGACGCCGTTGTGGCTGGCGGCGTCGATCTCGACCACGTCGAGCGACCCTCCGCCACCGCGACCGAGTTCGACGCAGCTGTCGCACACGCCGCACGGAGTGTCGGTGGGGCCCTCCGCGCAGTTGAGGCAGCGGGCGAGGATGCGCGCGGACGTCGTCTTGCCGCAGCCGCGCGGCCCCGAGAAGAGGTAGGCGTGCCCCACCCGGTCACTGCGGAGGGCCGTCATCAGCGGCTCGGTCACCTGCGACTGCCCGATCATCTCGCCGAATGCCTGCGGGCGGTAGCGGCGGTACAGGGCTGTCGTCACTCCTCCAGCCTACGGCGTGCCACCGACATCGCGTCCGGCCCTCTCCCCCGCCCCGCGCGCCCCGCTCCGGCATCCGCCCGCGCCCCGCACCCCGAGCGGAGGAGATTCCGCGAAGGGAGGGCCGCACCGGCCTCCGGCATCCTCCCCCCGCCGAATCTCCTCCCCCGCCCCGGCCGCCCGCCGCCCCCGGAAACGTCGAACGCGGCGACGCCCCGAAGGGCGCCGCCGCGTTCGGACAACGGGTCAGGCGTCGAGGCCGACGGACACGGGCTCGTCGTCGCTCGAGACCAACGGGATCGTCGCGGTGACGATCGGCACGGATGCCGAGAGCAGGGTGCCGTCCTCGCGCACCGAACCCTCGAGCTGCCGGATCGACGGGCGACCGGGGAGCAGCGGACCCTGGCCGTGCAGCGCGACCCGCACGCTCTCGCCCGGCGCGACGGTGTAGTCGACGCCGCGCACCGCGAAGTCGACCGGACCGCCCTCGTCGCCGGCGTGGAGGGTCAGCGCGGTGGCCGTGAGCGTGACGTTCAGGCGCGTGCCGTGCCAGTGCAGCACGTACGCCAGCTCGGGCCAGTCCGCGGGCAGACGGGGGTCGAACGTCAACCGGCCGAAGTGGTCGCGCATGCCTCCGAAGCCGCTGACCAGCGCCGTCCACACCCCGCCCGCCGAGGCCACGTGCACTCCGTCGGCGGCGTTGTGGTGGAGGTCGCCGAGGTCGACGAACGCCGCCTGGCGGAAGTACTCCAGAGCGAGATCCTGATAGCCGACCTCGGCCGCGAGGATCGACTGGACGACCGCCGACAGCGTCGAGTCGCCGGTGGTGAGCGGGTCGTAGTACTCGAAGTCGGCGAGCTTCTCGGCATCCGTGAAGTGATTGCCCTGCAGGAACAGCGCGAGCACCACGTCGGCCTGCTTGAGCACCTGGTAGCGGTAGATGACCAGCGGGTGGAAGTGCAGCAGCAGCGGCCGCTGATCCGGCGGGGTGTTCTCGAGGTCCCAGATCTCGCGCTCGAGGAACACGGCGTCCTGGGGATGGATGCCGAGGGCCGGGCTGAAGGGGATGTGCATGGCCTCGGCGGCCTTCTCCCAGCGGTCGGGCTCGGAGGGGTCGAGGTTCATGCGGTCGGCCATGCGGCCGTACGCCTCGGGGTCGTTGTCGAAGAGCTCGCGCACCGTGCGCGCAGCGAACCGGAGGTTGAAGCGCGCCATGACGTTGGTGAAGAGGTTGTCGTTGACGACCGTGGTGTACTCGTCGGGCCCCGTGACACCGTGGATGTGGAAGGAGTCCTCCCCGTCGCCGTCGCCGTCGCTCGATCGCCAGAACCCGAGCGTCGACCACAGCCGGGCGGTGTCGACCGCGATGTCCACGCCCTCGCGCGCGAGGAATTCCTCGTCGCCGGTGGCGCGCACGTACTTCGCCAGCGCGAAGGAGACGTCGGCGTTGATGTGGTACTGCGCGGTGCCCGCGGCGTAGTAGGCCGAGGCCTCTTCGCCGTTGATCGTGCGCCACGGGAACAGGGCGCCGGCCTCGTTGAGCTGGTGCGCGCGCTTGCGTGCGGCGGGGAGCATCAGGTACCGCATGCGCAGGGCGTTCCGCGCCCACTGCGGCGTGGTGTAGGCCAGGAACGGCAGCACGTACACCTCGGTGTCCCAGAAGTAGTGGCCGCTGTAGCCCGACCCGGTGACGCCCTTGGCGGGCACTCCCTGGCCGTCCGCGCGGGCCGCGGCCTGCGCGAGCTGGAAGAGGCACCAGCGCGTCGCCTGCTGCAGGTCGGCCTGACCGCCGATGCGGACGTCCGAGCGTTCCCAGAACGCGGCGAACCACTCGATCTGACGCTCCACGAGCGTGCCGACGCCGATGCTGCGCGCGCGGTCGACCGTGCGGCGGCAGCGATCGACGAGCTCGCCCGCGGGCACGCCGCGCGAGGTGTGGTAGCTGACGAACTTCGTGATCGTCGTCGGCACGCCCGCGCGGGCGTCCACCCGGAAGACGTTCTTGGCGATGTCGGGCTCGACGAGGTGGCGTGATTCGTACGTGTTCTCGGTGTCGACCTCGTGGTCGGCCACGACCGCGATCGTCATGCCCGATTCGGTCGCCTCGTACGACAGCGCCGACCGGTCGCCGTCCTGCCAGTACTCGCGCGGCTGGAGCACGCGGTCGGTGAGCTTCTCGGTCTTGCGCGGGTCGAAACCGGCCGACTTGGATGCCATCGGCGACCCGCCGTAGATCCCCTCGCCGTCCTGACGGTTCAGCAGCTGGCACGCCACCGTGACGGGGGCGTCGGAGTTCAGGACCGTGACGGTGAGGCGCATGACCACGAGATGCTTCTCATCGAACGAGACGAACCGCTCGTCCTCGATGCGCACCTCCTTGCCCGAGGGCGTCACCCACAGCAGGGTGCGGCGGAGGATCCCCTGGCGCAGGTCGAGCACGCGCTCGTACTCGCGCACGTCGGCGACGTCGAGGGAGAGCGGCTCGTCGTCGACGTAGACGCGCATGACCTTGGCATCCGGGGCGTTGATGATGGTCTGCCCGACCTCGGCGAAGCCGTACGCCTGCTCCGCGTGGCGGATGGGGAACGTCTCGTGGAAGCCGTTGATGAACGTGCCCTGCTCGTGGGCGAAACGGCCTTCGATGGAGTTGCCGCGCAACCCCAGATAGCCGTTGCCGACGGCGAAGAGGGTCTCGGTGACGCCGGTGTCGTCGACCGAGAACTCGGTCTCGACGAGACGCCATTCGTCGACGGGGAAACGATCGCGATCGATCATCGGGCATGCCTTCCGGGGTGCCGGGCTTCGGGTGCGTCGCGCGGGGCGACGGCTCAGTCTACGAACGCCTGGAGGTCGTCGACGACCACGTCGGCCCCCGCGGCGACGAGGTGCTCGGCGCCGACGCCCCGGTCGACGCCGACGACGAGTCCGAAGCCGGCGGCGGATGCCGAGGCGACGCCGCTCGTGGCGTCCTCCACGGCGGCCGAGCGGGCCGGGTCGACGCGCAGCATGCGCGCTGCCTCGGCGAACACGTCGGGGGCGGGCTTGGATGCCAGGTGGTCGCGTTCGGCGACCACGCCGTCCATCACGACGGGGAAACGGTCGCGGATGCCGGCGGCCTCGAGGACCTCGACGGCGTTCTTCGAGCTGGACACCACCGCGATCGGCGTGCCGGCGGCCTGAAGGATGTCCAGCAGCGCGACCGAGCCCGGGTACGGCGCGATGCCCTCGGCGCGCAGGATGCGCGAGAACACCAGGTTCTTGCGGTTGCCGACACCGCAGACCGTGTCCAGCGACGGGTCGTCGGACGGGTCGCCCCAGGGCACCTCGACGTCACGGCTGCGAAGCAGACTCGCGACGCCGTCATAGCGCTTCTTGCCGTCGACGTGGTCGAAGTAGTCGCGGTCGGTGTACGGCGGCTGGATGTCCCACGCTGCGAACAGCTCGTCGAACATCTCTTTCCACGCCCGCATGTGGACTTCGGCGGTGGGGGTGAGCACGCCGTCGAGGTCGAACAGTACGGCGTCGAAGGAGGTGAGGTCGGGCAGGTCGCGGCTGTCGGTCACGGTGGCTCCAGATGGCAGGACGGGACTCACGGTCGCGACGGTGCGCCGCCCTCCCAGCGTAGTGGCGGGCGACCCCGTCGCGTCGTCAGCGCGTCGGGACCGTGAGGGCCTTTCCGCCCACCCACACCCGGGACGGATGCCACGTGGCGTCCCACCAGACGAGGTCGGCGAGAGCACCCTCCGCGACATGACCGACGTCGGTGCGTCCGAGCGAGCGCGCCGCGTTCTCGGTGCAGGCCGCGAGGACCGCGGCCGGGTCGAGCCCGGCGGCGATCATGCGACGCACCCCCTCGTCCAGGACGATGCCCGCACCGGCGATCGTGCCGTCGGGGCGGCGTCCGAGGCCCCGCGCGTCGTTGGCGACCGGCTGACCGCCGAACTCGTGCCACTGGTCGGGTTCGAGTCCAGCGGTCACGATGGCATCCGTCACCCCGACGGTGCGGCGTCCGGCCGAGCGCAGCACGAGCGCGACCACACTCGGGTCGACGTGCTGGGCATCGAGGATCGTGCCGACGAAGAAGCGGTCGTCGGCGAGGACGGCGCCCGCCACACCCGGCTCGCGGGCCTTCAGCGGGCGCTGGGCGTTGAAGACGTGGGTGCACATCGTGGCACCGGCATCCGCGGCCGCGTACACCTGGACGGCCGTGGCGTCGCTGTGGCCGACGGCCACGACGTACCCCTCACCGCTCAGCCGGCGCGTGGCCTCGACGGCCCCGGGCAGCTCGGGGGCGAGGGTGACGGTCCGGAGCGCGTCACGCACCCCCGGGGCGGCCAGGAGCGCGTCGACGTTCTCGGCGCTCGGGGGGAGCATGCACGCCACCCGGTGCGCGCCCTTGCGGGCGGGCGAGAGGAACGGCCCCTCGAGGTGAGCCCCGAGGATGCGCGCGACGGGCTCGTCGGCGAACGCCCGGCGGGCGCGCCCGACCCGGTCCAGGGATGCCGCGATGTCGGGCAGCGGCGCGGTGATGACGGTCGGCTCGATCCCGGTGACCCCGCGCGCGGCGAGTCCGGACAGGAGCGTGTTCCAGCCCTCGGCATCCGCCCCGGCGACGTCGACCCCGAACGAGCCGTTGACCTGCAGGTCGAGAAGACCCGCGCTGAGCGTGCCGTCGACGAGGTCGTGGTCGACGTCCTCCGTGCCGTCCGCGGCTCGGATCCGGTGGATGCGTCCCGCGACGACCTCCACGACGACGGGTCCGACGAATGCCCCGGCGATGAGCGCCCGCGCGGCGCGCAGCCGCATCACAGTCCCTGCCCCGCGGGCTTGCCGGCGAAGGTCGTGCGGTAGTAGTCGACGAAGGCGAGCTGACTCGCGGCATCTTCGTCGACCACGATCGTGGCGTGCGGGTGCAGTTGCAGCACCGACGCGGGCCACCGCGCCGACAGCGGACCCTCCACCGCTTCGCGCACCGCCTGCGCCTTGCCGCGACCGAAGCCGAGCAGGATCGCGTGACGGCTGTCGAGGATCGTCGCCAGACCCTGCGTGAGGCAGTGCGTGGGGACGAGGTCGACGTCGCCGCCGAAGAAGCGCGCGTTGTCCTGCCGGGTGCGCGGGGTGAGCGTCTTGACCCGGGTGCGGCTCGACAGACTCGACATGGGCATGTTGAAGGCGAGGTGTCCGTCCGCCCCGATCCCGAGGATCTGCAGGTCGATCCCGCCGGCGGCGCGGATGGCCTCCTCGTACGCGGGTCCCGCCGCGAGCGGGTCGCGGCCGGCATCCCCCGGCCCGACGATCGCGTCGGGGGCGAAGTCGACGTGCCGCTCCAGCTCGGCGCGGATGAACTGGCGGTAGCTCTCGGGGTGCCCGGGCGGGAGCCCCACGTACTCGTCGAGCAGGAACCCGCGCGCCTCACGGAAGCTGAGGCCCTCCTCGCGGTGGCGGCGGATCAGCTCGCGATACAGCGGCAGCGGCGTGGACCCGGTCGCGAGCCCCAGGACCGCGGTCGGGGTGGCGGTGAGCAGAGCCTGGTAGGCGTCCGCGACCAGGGCGGCGGCGTCTTCGGCCGTGGGGACGACGACGACCTCCATCAGAGCGCCTCGAGGATGTCGTTCTTCAGCGACTCGGCCCGGGGGCCGAACACCGCCTGCACGTTGTCGCCGACCTCGAGGACGCCCGCGGCGCCCAGCTGCTTCAGGCGCGCGTGGTCGACGAGGGCGCGGTCGGCCACCTCCATGCGCAGGCGCGTGATGCACGCGTCCACGTGCACGAGGTTGTCGCGTCCGCCGAACGCGGCGATGAGCTGCTCGGCCGTGGAGTCGTCGGCGGTCGCCGTCGCCGCCGTGGCGGCGGGGGTGGCGGCGGTGGCCGGGGCGGCGGCATCCGGCTCCGGCCCGTCGGACGCCGGTGCTGAGAGGTCTTCGCGGCCCGGCGTGCGCAGGTTCCACCGCTTGATCACCAGGCGGAACAGCAGGTAGTAGACCCCGAAGTAGACCACGCCCATGACGACCAGGAGCCAGACGTTGTTCGCCGCGGGCGCCGTGCCGTAGAGGAGGAGGTCGAAGAGCCCCGCGGAGAACGAGAACCCGAGGTGGATGTCGAGCAGGTAGGCGACGGCGAGCGAGATGCCCGTGAGCACCGCGTGCACCACGTACAGGGGGAACGCGACGAACATGAAGGCGAACTCGAGCGGTTCGGTGATCCCGGTCAGGAAGGCGGTGAGACCGGCGGCGCCCAGGATGCCGATCGCGGCCTTGCGCTGCGCGGGATTGGCCAGGTGGATCATGGCGAGCGCAGCGGCGGGCAGACCGAACATCAGGATGGGGTAGAACCCGGACGTCAATGCACCCGCGGTGGGGTCGCCCGCAGCGAAGCGGGTGAGCTCGCCCGTGACGACGCTGCCGTCGCCCTTCGTGTACGACCCCTGCAGGAACCACACGTACGAGTTCAGGATGTGGTGGAGACCGACGGGGATGAGCATGCGGTTGGCGAACCCGTAGACGAAGGCGCCGATCGCGCCCGTGCCGCCGATGAAGGTGCCGAGACCCGTCAGGCCGGTGTCGAAGATCGGATAGAAGTAGCTGAGCCCGAACCCGACGACGAGGCTCGCGAGCGAGACGACGATGGGAACGAACCGGCGTCCGCCGAAGAAGCCCAGGTAGGAGGGCAGCTGGATGGTGTGGTACCGGTCGAACAGCCACGCCGTGAGCAGACCGATGACGATGCCGCCGAACACGCTGTAGTTGATCTGCACCTGATCGCCCGCCGCGGTCGTCTGGCCCGCCAGCACGACCGGCGACATGACCTTGAAGACGTTCGAGAGCACGAGGTAGCCGACGACGGCGGCCAGCGCCGTCGAGCCGTCGGCCTTCTTCGCGAAGCCGATGGCGACACCGACCGCGAACAGCAGCGCGAGGTTGTCGAACAGCGCCCCGCCCGCGGCGCTCATCGCCTGGAAGAAGGGCCCGATGACGGGCAGGTCGATGCTTCCGAGCAGGTCGGGCTGACCGAGACGGAGCAGGATGCCGGCGGCGGGGAGCACCGCGATGGGGAGCATGAGGCTCTTGCCCAGGCGCTGCATCTGGGCGAAGCCCGGGATCGAACGCCGGCGCGGCGTGGAGGCGGTGACGGTCATGGGGTCTCTTTCGGGACGCGGGGAACGGGCGGCGGTCAGACGGAGAGGAACGGGGAGCCGGGGAGGACCGAGGCGCCCTCGGCGGCGGCGAGCGCGATGTCCTCGGGCGAACGCTCGAGGACGATGACGGGCACGATCGTGGACAGGCCGGCGGCGCGGACGGCGGGCACGTCGTAGGCGATGACGGGGGTGCCGGCGGTGACGCGGTCCCCCTTCGCCGCGAACGCCGTGAACCCCTCGCCGCCCAGCTGCACGGTGTCGATGCCGAGGTGGACGAGGACGCCGAGACCGTCGTCGGTCACGACGACGAACGCGTGCGGGAAGACCTGCAGAAGGGTGCCGTCGACGGGGGCGACGGCGTCGACGACCTCGGCGGGCGGGTCGATGGCCGCACCCGGCCCCATAGTCCCGGCGGCGAAGAGCGGGTCGGGCACGGCCGACAGGGACTGAACGGTGCCCGCGAGCGGGGACAGGATGTGGGCCACGAGGACTCCTCAGCGAATCGGTGGTTCGGCGGTACGAACCAGCGGGCGTGTCATAGATTGGGGAGGGAACAGCGCCCCCTGCACGATCAGACCACTGGCTCGGACTGGTACGTACCAGTGAAAGTACGGGACCCGGTCGACCGTGTCAATACCGAAAGTCGACGCCGCCATGCCCCACTCCCGCGCAGCCGACGCTCCCCCGGCCGCCGTGACCTCCGGCCCGATCCCCAAGCACGCCCAGCTGCGGGCGATCCTGCTCGCCGACATCGGCACCACGTGGCCCGCCCACGCGGCCATCCCGTCCGAACGCGAGCTCACCGCCCGATACGGCGTGAGCCGCGCGACCGTGCGCGAGGCCCTCCGGCAGCTGATCGAGGAGCAGAAGCTCTACACCGTGCAGGGCAAGGGCACCTTCGTCGCGGGCGAGCGCGTGCAGTCGCAGCTGCACCTGGCATCCTTCACCGAGGACATGCGGCGACGCGGACTGGTCGCGACCTCTCTGGTCCAGCGGGCCGAGGTCGCCGTGCCGCCGCTGGAGGTGCGTGCGACCCTCGGGCTCGACGAGGGCGAGTCGGCCTGGTGGGTCGAACGACTGCGTCTGGCGGGCGGCATCCCGATGGCTCTCGAGCGAGGGTGGTACTCCCGCCGCGTCGCCCCCGACCTCGGCGAGCGCGACCTGTCGGGTTCGCTCTACGGGGTGCTGGCCGAGGACTACGGCGTCCGCATCGACACCGCGGAGCAGACCGTGTGGGCCGAGACGGTGGACGGCCCCATCGCCGCCGCGCTCGGCGTCGCCCCCGGCGCCGCGGTCATGGTGTTCCGCCGCAGTTCGCGCGCGGGCGCCACGCCGGTGGAGTACGTCACGTCGTGGTACCGCGGCGACCGCTACCAGGTGCACATGGGGCTCACCGGCAGCTGAGCCCCGCGGCGGTCAGGACGCGACCGAGAGGGTCTGCCGGGCGATCTCGAGCTCTTCGTTGGTCGGCACCACCAGCACCTCGACCCGCGAGGAGTCGGTGGAGATCCGTCGGATGCCGCGCGCCCGCGTCTCGTTGCGCTCGGGGTCGAGCTCGACACCGGCGAAGCCCAGGGTCGCCACCGCTTCCGCGCGGACGCGGGCGGCGTTCTCGCCCACGCCGGCCGTGAAGGAGATGACGTCGACGCCACCGAGCTGCGCGAGGTAGGCGCCCGCGTACGCGCGGAGCCGGTGGATGTACACGTCGAAGGCGAGCTGGGCGTCAGGGTCGCCCGCGTCGCACCGGGCCGTGAGGTCGCGCATGTCGGACACACCGGCGAGGCCGACGAGTCCCGACCGCTTGTTCAGCAGCGTGTCGAGGTCGGCGGTCGAGAGGTCGGCGCGACGGGCGAGCTGCAGCAGGACCGCGGGGTCGAGGTCACCGGAACGCGTGCCCATGACCAGGCCCTCGAGCGGCGTCAGACCCATCGACGTCTCGACCGACCGGCCGCCCTCGATCGCCGTCACGGATGCGCCGTTGCCGAGGTGGAACACGATCTGCCGGAGGTCGGAGAGCGGGCGGCCGAGGAACGCGGCCGCGGACTCGCTGACGAACTTGTGGCTCGTGCCGTGGAACCCGTACCGACGGATGCGGTGCGCCTCGGCCAGCTCGCGGTCGATCGCGTACGTGTACGCCGCCGGGGCGAGCGACTGGTGGAACGCGGTGTCGAAGACGGCGACGTGCGGCACGCCCGGGAACGCCCTCTTCGCCGCGACGATGCCGGCGAGGTTCGCCGGGTTGTGGAGGGGCGCCAGCACCGAGAGCTCGTCGATGTTGATCTCGACGAGCGGGGTCACGAGTGTCGGCTCGAAGAAGCGCGCCCCGCCATGGACCACGCGGTGCCCGACGGCGACCGGCGGCCGCTCCTCGAGCGACGGACCGTGGGCCTGGAAGGCTTCGAGCATCACGGCGAACCCGGCCGTGTGGTCGGGGATCTCGCGCTCGATGGTGGAGGTGGCATCCACCACCGTCGGCGCGGGACCGTCCGCCGGGGTCAGAGCCGCCGCGGTCACGGTGTGGGTGGCGACACCCGTCCCCTCGCCGATGCGCTCGACCAGTCCCGAGGCGAGGACGCGCTCGTGCTCCATGTCGAGCAGCTGGTACTTGAACGACGACGAACCGCTGTTGACGACCAGCACGACGCTCACGCGGGGCTCCCCTGGGCCTGGATCGCGGTGATCGCGATCGTGTTGACGATGTCGTCGACGAGCGCCCCGCGCGACAGGTCGTTGATGGGCTTGTTGAGGCCCTGCAGCACCGGACCGATGGCGACGGCACCGGCCGAGCGCTGCACGGCCTTGTAGGTGTTGTTGCCGGTGTTCAGGTCGGGGAAGACGAACACCGTCGCGCGCCCCGCCACCTCGGACCCGGGCATCTTGGCCGCGGCGACCGCGGCGTCGGCCGCGGCGTCGTACTGGATCGGCCCCTCGACGAGCAGCTCGGGCGCCCGCTCGCGCACGAGGGCGGTCGCGGTGCGCACCTTCTCGACGTCGGCGCCGGTGCCCGACTCCCCCGTCGAGTACGACAGCATCGCGACGCGCGGCTCGATGCCGAACTGCTCGGCGGTCGCGGCGGACGAGACCGCGATGTCGGCGAGCTGTTCGCTCGTGGGGTCGGGGATCACCGCGCAGTCGCCGTAGACGAGCACGCGGTCGGCGAGGGCCATGAGGAACACGCTCGACACCACCGACACCCCGGGGGCGGTCTTGATGATCTCGAACGCCGGGCGGATGGTGTGCGCCGTGGTGTGGGCCGCCCCCGAGACCATGCCGTCGGCCAGACCCAGGTGCACCATGAGCGTGCCGAAGTACGACACGTCGGTGACGGTGTCGGCGGCCTGCGCGTAGGTGACGCCCTTGTGGGCGCGGAGCCGCGCGTACTCGGTCGCGAACTTGTCGACGTGGACGGCGTCGAAGGGGCTGAGCACCTCGGCATCCCGGATGTCGATGCCCAGCTCGATCGCCCGACCCCGGACTTCCAGCGGCTCACCGAGGATCGTCAGGTCGGCGATACCGCGCGAGAGCACCGTCGCGGCGGCGCGCAGCACGCGGTCGTCGTTGCCCTCGGGCAGCACGATGCGGCGGCGGTCGCTGCGCGCGCGATCGACGAGGCCGTACTCGAACATCAGCGGCGTCACGACGCTCGGCCGCGCGACGCCCAGTTCGCGCGTGAGGAGGTTCGTGTCGACGTGGCGCTCGAACATCGCCAGCGCGGTGTCGTACCGGCGCTGCGAATCGGCGGCCAGGCGACCGCGCGTGTTCATGATGCGCACGGCCGTGTCGTACGTGCCCAGATCGGTGGCGATGATCGGCAGCGAGGAACCGAGTCCGTCGATGAGCCGGACGATCGTGTCGGGCAGTTCGAATCCGCCGTTGAGCACGACGCCGGCCAGCGACGGGAACGTTCCGGAGGCGTTGGCCAGCAGCGTCGCCAGCAGCACCTCGGTGCGGTCGGCCGGGATGACGATGACCGCCGACTCCATGAGACGCGGCAGCACGTTCACCATCGACATGCCGGCGACGACCACGCCCAGCACCTCGCGCGTGAGCAGCTCGGGGTCGCCCTTGATCAGCTCGCCCTCGACCGAGCGCAGCACCCCGCGCATGGAGGGGGCGATGAGGAAGCGGTCCTCCGGGAGCGCCCACACCGGCACGGTGCGGCCGCGCGCGGCGCCGGCGGCGTCGACGACCTGACGTACCGAGGCCACGACCGCGTCGAGCTCGTCGGGATCCGCGCGGTTGACGACGACGGCGAACACCTCGGCGCGCTCGTGCAGCAGCTCGGGCATCGCGAGCGCCGCGATCTGCCCCACCTCCTGGGCGGTGCGGGCGACGGAGAGGCCCAGCGTCTCGCCCTGCCCCTGCTGCGCACGACCGCCCAGGACGAGCAGCACGGGAGCGCCGAGGTTCGCGGCGATCCGGGCGTTGTAGGCCAGCTCGGCGGGGCTGCCGACGTCGGTGTAGTCGCTGCCGATCACGACCACCGCGTCGCACTGCGCCTCGACGGCCTTGTACCGCTCGACGATGCGGCCGAGCGCGGCGTCGGCGTCGTCGCGGACGTCGTCGTAGGTCACGCCGACGCAGTCGTCGTACGCGAGGTCGACGCCGTCGTGGTCGAGCAGCATCTCCAGCACGTAGTCGCGCTCCGCGGTGGAGCGCGCGATCGGCCGGAAGACGCCGACACGCGGCGAGACGCGGCTGAGGGCGTCGAGGACGCCCAGAGCCACGGTGGATTTGCCCGAGTGCCCCTCGGCCGACGTGATGTAGATGCTCTGCGTCACGGCATCCAGCCTAGGCGGGCAGGGTGACATCCCGTTGGGGTTGCCTCGGCATCGAGGGATCGGGATGCGCGTTCTAGGCTCGCCTCGTGAGCACGACACCCGACCTGCCCGGCACCACCGTCCCCGACCATCGTGGCCGCACCGGCCTGCACCTCACCGGCCGCGACCTGGACCGCAACCCCCGCGTCGAGGTCGCGGACGTCGAGCTCCTCGCGGCCGGCTGGCACGTCCTGCGCGCGACGACGTTCCGCTACCGCGGCGACGACGGGGAGTGGACCACCCAGACGCGCGAGACCTACGACCGCGGGAACGGCGCGACGATCCTGCTCTACGACCCCGACCGGCGCACCGTGCTGCTCACCCGCCAGTTCCGCTACCCCGTGTACGTGAACGACCACCCCGACGGGATGCTGATCGAGACCGCGGCGGGACTCCTGGACGACGACGACCCCGTCACCGCGATCCGCCGCGAGGCCGAGGAGGAGACCGGCGTCCGCGTGACCGAGGTCGAGCCGGTGTTCGAGGTGTACATGAGCCCGGGGTCGGTCACCGAGCGTCTGCACTTCTTCGCCGCCGCGTACGACGGCGCGAGTCGCGAGGGCGACCGCGGCGGCCTCATCGACGAGGGCGAGGAGATCGAGATCCTCGAGTACGACATCGACGTCGCCCTGCGCATGATCCGCGACGGCGGGATCCAGGATGCCAAGACCATCATGCTGCTGCAGTGGGCGGTGATCGACGGGCCGTTCGCCCGGCGCTGAGGCGTGGCATCCGGAGTCGCCCGGGCATGAGAAGACTCTCCGCGCACCCGGTAGAGCCTGGTTACCCTTGCTACGTTTCCGTCCTGGGGGAGTTGGCCTGGATGCCGCCGCGCGGAGAGCCGACACGAGTCTACCCGACGCGCGCCGCCCTCACACCACGAGCGGGGTGAGGGCGCGCACCGCCGGCTCGAGGGAGCGGATGACCTCCGCCGGCTCGTCCACGCGGTGGCGCGCACCGGAGAACCCGACGGCGCCCACCACCGCTCCGGTGTCGTCGCGGATCGGGAGGGCCAGGCATCCGGTCGTGGCGGTCACCTCGCCGCTCTGCCGCACGGCGCCGAAGCGGACGAGATCGGTCTCGACGTCGGCGTCGACCGCCCCGCCGAGCGCGACGAGCAGCAGGCGACCCAGCGCGTAGCGCCCGGGTTCGCGTACCAGTCGCGCTTCGTCCGACAGCGGGAAGTCGGGGTCGGTGTCGACGACGACCAGGCGCCCGTCGACGAACAGCACGACGTGCACGCCGCCCCGGACGGTGCGCCGCGCCTCGGCGAGCACCGCACGCGCGGCGGTCGGAAGCCGAGGCGGCGCGGAGACGACTCCCGTCAAGTGCGCGACACGGGCGCCGAGCGCGAAACCGGTGAGGTCAGGGGTGCGCACGAGGTACTCGTCCTCGACGAGGAGGTTGAGCAACCGGTAGGTCGTGGCCCGAGGCAGACCGAGCTCGGCCGAGATGCGCTGCGCGCTGACTCCCGCACCCAGGTGCGCCACGGCCTCGAGCACCGCGAGCGCGGAACGCACGGCACCGGGCTGGCGCGCCGCGAGCCCGGCCCGCTCGCTCACCGGCCGCCCCTCCCCGGCGGTGCGACGCCCCCGAGCACCTGCGCCGCGACGGGCTCGTCGTACGCCCCCAGAGGCCGCGACCCGAGCCGCCGCCCCGCGACGACCACGAAGCCGACCGCCGCCACCGCGATGACGGCGACGCACACCGCGCCGATCCGATCGGATCCGACCACGAGGAACGCCACGAGGGCAGCCACCAGTGCGACGGCCGACACGCCCGCCGTGATCGCGGGCGCGATCGTGAACTCGCCGATGCGGCGGAGGAACACCGGAGCCGCGACGCACACCAGGACGTACGCGCAGATGTATCCCGTGGCCCCTACCGCGAGAGTCACCTGCATCGCCTCACGCGGGTCGACTCCCGCCACCGACAGCAGCAGGGGCACACCCGCCACGATCGGCAGAGCCGTGAGGGTCGCCGCCACAGGCGTGCGCAGCCTCGGGTGGGTGCGACCGATCCGCGCGGGCAGAACGCCGTCGCGGCTCATGGCGAAGAGCACGCGGACGAGAGCGGTCATCGACCCGATCGCGCACGCGAGGAAGGATGCCGCGATCCCGACGTCGGCGACCACGCCCCACGGTCCCAGCCCGAAGGTGCCCGCGAGGTCGTTCACGGGCGAGGCGCTGGCGGCCAGGTCCCTCCCGAGCGCGTGGAACCCCGACACCTGGGTGACGGCGGCGAGGACGTAGACGCCGCCGGAGATGAGCACGGTGCCCGTGATCGCGCGCGGGACGTTGCGCAACGGCGCGACCGACTCCACCCCGAGGGTCGCGGCGGACTCGAACCCCACGAAGGCCGTCACCGCGACCACGGCGCCCGCGGCGAGCGCGACCGGGTCGAAGGGACCGGGCGCGAGCGAGGCGGCCACGTCGACCGGACCGATGAAGAACAGAAGCGTCCCGAGCAGCACGACGATGAGCACGACCGACGCCGCCTCCACGACCAGCGCCACCCGTGCCGACAGACGGATGCCGGCCACCAGCACCGCGGCGACCGCGAGCGCCTCGACCACGAGCGCGATCGTGACCGCCGCCCCGGACGGGACCGTCGGCCACAGGCCGCCCAGGAGGTACGCGAGGTAGTACGCGCAGCCGAGCAGCGAGAACATCGCGATCGCGGCGTAGCCCACCACGATGGCGGCGCCGGCGCCGAGTCCCGCGCGGGTGCCGAGCCCCCGAGCGGTGTAGGTGTACAGCGCCCCGGCGGCGGCGAACCGGCGCGCGAACTGCGAGACCGTACGCGCGACGCCGAAGCTCAGCAGCGCCGCCACGACGATCGCCGCGACCGTGCTGCCGGGGGCTACGCCGGCGACCATCAGCACGACCGTCGTGGCCGCCGCGGCGGGGGCGACGGCGGCCACCGACTGCGCGGCCAGGTCGAGGATGCCGATCGATCGGCGTTCGAGCCCGTGCAGCGGCGAACGCGCGCCGAATCCGGCGACGGGCGTGGGCCGTGCGATGGCGCGGGCAAGTGCGGTCATGGTGCTCCCCGGGTGCTCGCAGCGACCGTACGCCCGGGCCGTTGCCCCTGAACGACGCGCATGTTTCGTCCCGGTATCCCCGAGTGGGACACCGGACCGGCGAGTGTCTCAGTCGCGGTGCGGGCACTTTCACCTCGGCCACATCGGGCCGCAACGCCGCGGGAGGAACCTCGAGAACCACACCCGAACCGAAAGGCACAGACATGACCCAGCTCGAATCGAAGGGCACCGCCGACGCGCCGTCGCGGACCCTGCGCGGCTCCCTGGGCGTCACGGCGATCGTCTTCATGGTGGTCGCCGCCGCCTCACCGCTCACCGTCGTCGGCGGGGCCGCGCCTCTCGGCATCCTGATCGGAAACGGCGCGGGGTTCCCGAGCCTGTACGCGATCAGCGCCGTCATCCTGCTGTTCTTCTCGGTCGGGTTGGCCGCGATGACCCGCCACGTCCCGCGACCCGGCGCCTTCTTCACGTACATCGGGTACGGCCTGGGGCGTCCGTCCGGGCTGGCCGCGGCGTGGACGGCGATGCTCACCTACACCACCATCCAGGTCTCGGTGTACGGCTACATCGGCTACCTGCTGGAGATCACCGTCGTCTCCCTCGGCGGTCCCGACCTGGCCTGGTGGCTGTACGCGCTCGCGGTCGTCGGGCTCGTCGGCATCCTGGGCTACCGGCACATCGACCTCTCGAGCAAGGTGCTCGGCGTGCTCCTGGTGGCCGAAGTCGCGATCGTGCTCGCGTTGGTGGCGGCCGTCATGATCGACGGCGGACCCGAGGGCCTGAGCGCGGCGCCGTTCGAGCCCGCCAACGTCCTGAGCGGATCGCCCGGCGTCGGCTTGATGTTCGCGATCGCCGCCTTCATCGGGTTCGAGGCCACCGCGATCTTCCGCGACGAGGCGCGCGACCCCGACCGCACGATCCCTCGCGCCACCTACGTCGCGGTGATCGGCATCGGCGTCTTCTACACGCTGGCCTCGTGGGGTCTCGTCATGGCCTGGGGCCCCGGCGGGATCATGGAGGCCGCCGCCGACCCGGGCACGCTGATGCTCCGCACCGTCGCGATCTACCTCGGCAGCGTCGGCGAGATCATCGTCAACGTCCTGCTGCTGACCTCGATGTTCGCGTGCGTCCTGTCCTTCCACAACGTGCTCACTCGCTACCAGCACGCGATGTCGAGCGCGGGAGTCCTCCCCGACCGCCTCGCCGGTGTCCACGCGCGTCACCTCTCACCGCACGCCTCCTCCGTCGCCCAGACGGTGACCGCCGCGGTGCTGACGGCCGTCTTCGCGGTGCTGAACCTCGACCCGCTGCTGCAGGTGTTCACGTGGTTCGCCGGCGTGGCGACCCTCGCGATCGCGCTGCTGATGGCCGTCACCTCGATCGCCGTGATCGTGTACTTCGCCCGTAACCGCGCCGACCGGCGCGTGTGGAACACCGTCGTCGCCCCCGCGTTGGGCTTCGTCGGTCTGCTGGCTTCGGCGGTGATCATCGTCGTCTACTTCCCGATCATGGTCGGCGACATGGATGCCACGGGCGCACCGACCTTCGGGGCGGTGACGTGGTCGCTCCTCGCGTTGGTCGCGGCCTTCCCGGTCTTCGGATACGTCCAGGCCGCGTGGATCCGTCGCCGTCGCCCCGCGGCCTACGCCAAGCTCACCGACGCCATCGCCAGCTGACCCCTCCTCCGTTCCCACCCGTTCCACCAGGAAGACACCATGACCCTCACCGATCCCGCCGTCGCAGCCTTCACCGCCCCCGCGGCCCCCGCCCACCCGCTCGCGTCGCTCACGCCCGCCGAGATCACCGCCGTCCGCACGATCGTCGCCGGCCTCGACGGGGTCGACGAGGCCACGCGCTTCGCCTACGTCGGTCTCGAGGAGGCCGCCAAGGGCGAGGTGCTGGCGTGGGAGCGCGGCGACGCCCCCGCCCCCGACCGCCGCGCCCGCGTGCAGCTTCTGAACCTGCGCACCGCCCACTCGCTCGACCTGGTCGTCTCGCTCGCCACCGGCGCGGTGCTGCGGACGACCGAACTCGACGGTTCGGACGGGCAGCTCCCGATCCTGGATGCCGAGTTCGAGGAGGTCGGCGTCATCGCGAACGAGGACGCGGCCTGGGTCGCCGCCCTCGCCGCGCGCGGACTCACCACCGACGACGTCGTGCTGGTCCCGCTGTCCGCAGGGCACTACGGCTTCGAGAACGAGGTGGGCCGCCGCATCCTGCGCACGTTCGCCTTCCGCCAGGACCACCCGGCCGACCACCCGTGGGCGCACCCGGTGGACGGGCTCACCGCCTACATCGACGTCGCCGCCCGATCGGTGATCGAGATCATCGACACCCCCGGGTTCACGGTGCCCGAGACGCACGGCAACTTCGACGACCCCGAGCTGCAGGGCCCGCCGCTGGAGGGGCTGAAGCCCATCGTCATCACGCAGCCCGAGGGATCGAGCTTCACCGTCGACGACGAGCACGTGACGTGTGGCGAGTGGGACCTGCGCATCGGCTTCGACACCCGCGAGGGGCTCATCCTCCGCCAGCTGTCGTTCGCCGGTCGCCCGGTGATGTACCGCGGGTCCATCAGCGAGATGGTGGTGCCCTACGCCGACCCCGCGCCGAACCGCTTCTGGCAGAACTACTTCGACACCGGCGAGTACCTCTTCGGCCGGTACACGAACGAGCTCGAGCTCGGCTGCGACTGCGTCGGCGACATCACCTACGTCGACGCGGTGCTGTCGGACGAGAACGGGATGCCGCGCACCATCCGCAACGCGGTGTGCATGCACGAGGAGGACTTCGGCTCCCTGTGGAAGCACACCGACATCTTCACCGGGTCCAGCGAGGTCCGCCGTGCCCGCCGGCTCGTCATCTCGTTCTTCACCACGGTCGGCAACTACGACTACGGGTTCTACTGGTACCTCTACCTCGACGGCACGATCGAGTGCGAGGCCAAGCTCACCGGCATCCTGTTCACCTCCGCCTACCCGGGCGAGGACTACCCCTTCGCGTCCGAGGTCGCCCCGGGTCTGGGTGCGCCGTACCACCAGCACCTCTTCTCCGCGCGGCTGGACATGACCGTCGACGGCGTCGCCAACGTCGTGAACGAGATCGACGCGGTGCGCCTGCCGATCTCGGCCGAGAACCCCGCCGGCAACGCCTTCACCAAGAAGGTGACGCCGATCGCGTCGGAGAAGGTGTCGGGTCGCGTCGCCGACGGCGCGGTCAACCGCGTCTGGCAGATCGCATCCACCGAGAAGACCACCGAGCGCGGTCAGGCGACCTCCTACGTCCTCTTCCCCACCGAGACGCCCGTGCTGCTCGCCGACGACACCTCGTCGATCGCCGCCCGCGCCGCGTTCGCGACGAAGAACCTCTTCGTCACCAAGTACGACCCGGCAGAGCGCTACGCCGCGGGCGACTTCGTGAACCAGCACCCCGGGGGTGCCGGCATCCCGGACTTCATCGCGGGCGACGAGCCTCTCGTCGGCGAGGACGTCGTGCTCTGGCACACGTTCGGGCTCACCCACTTCCCGCGCAACGAGGACTGGCCGGTCATGCCGATGGACTACGCCAAGTTCACGCTCAAGCCGTACAACTTCTTCGAGCGCAACCCCGTGCTGAACGTGCCGGCGCCCGTGAACACGCACTGCGCGCCCGCGTCGCACCCCGACGCGCACGGCGAGGCGTCGGCATCCGGATGCCGCTGCTGAGGCGATGAGCGAGACCCTCCACCTGTGGGCGGTCGCCCCCGCCGCGATCGGGACGTGCTGTCTGGCCGCCGATCGCGCGCGGGTGCGACCGCCCGAGGTCGTCGCGGCGGCGGTCATGCTGCTGGCGATGCTGGATGCCGCCGTGTTCGGCGTGGTCGCGCCGGTGTACTGGACGGCGCTGCTGCTCGCGGCGGCCGTGGGCCTGGCGATCTGGCGCCGACCGCGCCAGCGGCGCGTCCCGCGGGTGCCCGCGCTGATGACGCTGCACACGACGCTCGGCATGGTCGTCATGGCCGGGCTGCAGATCGCGATGGGCGCACACGCGACGGCCTCGGACCACGCGCACGGACTCTCCCTCGCGCCCGTGCTCGCCGCGGCGGCGGTCGGCTACGGCGTGCTGTCGTTCACCGCGATCAGACGGATGCCGGCGCGCCTCGACCGGGCGCAGATCGGCGCGATGGCGGCATCCGTCGCGCTCATGGCTATGGCGATGGTGTGACTGGGGCCGCGGGTCCCGCCGGGGAGCGGAGGAGAAACCGCGGAGGGAGGACGAATCCGCAGTATTCGTCCTCCCTTACCCGGAACTGCTCCCGAGCCGACGGGCTCAGCGCGTCACGCGCAACGTGACCCGAGGCGCTCAGCGCTTCAGACGCAGCGTCACCAGCTGGAACGGACGCAGGGCGAGCTCGACCGCGCGGCCCGAGACGCTCGACACCGCGGCGGCGTCGACCTCGCGCTCCAGCAGGTCGGTCTCGGCCACGGCCGTGACTTCGAAGCCCGCTTGAAGTGTCGCGGCCTGCCGCTCCCCCAGCGCCTCGTAGAGACGGACGATCACGTCACCCGAACCGTCGTGGGCGAGCTTGACGGACTCCACGACGACGCCGGAGCGATCGACCGCGACCAGCGGTGCGACGTCTCCCGCCCCCTCGATCACGCGGAGGGGGAGGTTGGTCCGGTAGCCCTCGGTCACCGCATCGGCCACGTCGGCGCCCACCACGATCCCCACCTCGAGGCGGTGCGTTCCCTGGTCCTGCTGCGGATCGGGGAACAGCGCGCCACGGATGATCGACAGTCGCACGAGCGAGAACGTTCCGCCGCCCGGCCGCGCGTGCCGGGTGATGTCGTGCCCGTAAGTCGAGTCGTTGGTCACGGCCACGCCGAAGCCGGGCTCGGCGACGCGCACCCAGCGGTGGGCCGCGGTCTCGAAGCGGGCGGCATCCCACGAGGTGTTCGTGTGAGTGGGACGGGTGATGTGCCCGAACTGGATCTCGGATGCCGCACGGTCGGTGTGCACGTCGACGGGGACAGCCAGCTTGAGCAGCTTCTGCTGCTCGTGCCAGTCGACGTCGATCGACAGCCGCAGGGTGCGCGCGCCCGCGGCGAGCGCGATGCGGGTGACCAGCCGCGAGTCGCCGAAGGCGCGCTCGACCTCGATCGCGTCGCCGTCGATGCGCACCGCATCGGCCGAGTCCAGCGGAGTGACGTGACGGCGGTAGGTCTCGTCGATGTCCCACGCGTCCCACTGGGTGGGCGTGTCCCGGAAGAGCTGGAACAGTCCCGCCGCCTGCCCGTCGGGGACGACCTCGCGACCGGAGGCCACCTCGACGAGCGAGATGATCAGCCCGCGGGCGTCGATCACGGCGTGTACCACACCGTTGTCCAGCACGTAGCCCTCGCCCTCGGAGCGCGGAGCGACGTCGCGCGCGGCCGGCGCCGCCGCGATGGCGAGGGCAGGGACGCCCGCGCGACCGTGCGGCGCGGCGTTGACCGCGAGCACACGGTCACCCTCCCCGGCGAGCGTGCGCAGGCTGTCGGCGATGATCTGCTCGAGCTCGGCGGCGATGGCTGCGTAGTTGCGCTCGGCATCCCGGTGCACCCACGCGATCGATGTCCCGGGCAGGATGTCGTGGAACTGCTGCAGCAGCACGAGCTGCCACAGTCGACGGAAGGCCGCGCCGGGGTACTCCACTCCCGCGCGCACCGCGGCGGTCGCGGCCCACAGCTCCGCTTCACGCAGCAGGTGCTCGCTGCGGCGGTTGCCCTGCTTGGTGCGCAGCTGGCTGGTGTAGGTGCCGCGGTGGAACTCCAGGTACAACTCCCCCGCCCACACGGCCGGGTCGGCGTACTCGGCCTCGGCGGCCTCGAAGAACGCCCGCGGAGTCGAGTGCGCGACCTTGGGAGCCCCCTCGAGCGAGTGTGCGCGCGCGATCGTCGCGGTCATCTCCCGCGTGGGCCCGCCGCCGCCGTCGCCGAACCCGTAGGGCAGCAGCGACGTGCGCGCACGGCCCTTGTCGGCGAAGTTGCGCTCGGCGTGGGCGAGATCGGCCGCGGTCACCTCGGAGTTGTACTTGTCCACCGGCGGGAAGTGCGTGAAGATGCGTGAGCCGTCGATGCCCTCCCACTGGAAGGTGTGGTGCGGGATGCGGTTGGTCTCGTTCCACGAGATCTTCTGCGTGAGGAACCAGCGGGCTCCCGCGGCCTTCATGATCTGCGGCAGCGCGCCGCTGTAGCCGAACGAGTCGGGCAGCCACACCTCTTCGGTGTCGATGCCGAACTCCTCCTGGAAGAACGTCTTGCCCTCCAGGAACTGGCGGGCCATGGCCTCGCCGCCGACCATGTTCGTGTCGGACTCGACCCACATGCCGCCCACGGGCACGAAGCGCCCCTCGGCGACGCGTTCCTTCAGACGCTCCCACAGCGCCGGGTAGTGCTCCTTCATCCAGGCGAACTGCTGCGCCGACGAGCTGGCGAAGACGAACCCGGGGTCCTCGTCCATGAGCGAGAGCACGTTGCTGAACGTGCGCGAGACCTTCCGCGCCGTCTCGCGCACCGGCCACAGCCACGCGGAGTCGATGTGCGCGTGACCGACGGCGTGCAGCACGTGGGCGCTGGATGCCGCCGGCGCGGCGAGCAGCGGGGCGAGCACGTCGCGACCGGCCTGGGCCGTGCCCGCGACGTCGTCGGGATCGACCGCGTCGATCGCGGCATCCATTCCCTCCAGCAGGGTCGCACGGCGTGCGGAGGTCGCGTCGAGCTCGGCGATCAGGCCGTGCAGCAGGCGGAAGTCCTGCAGCAGCTCCCACACCGCGACGTCGCGGAGGCCGATCGACATCTCGCGGAGCGTATAGAGAGGAGTATCGCCCGCGGTCGCGGGATCGCCGACCGGGGTCGGCTCGAAGGTGAAGAGGCTGCCGACGTCGGGGTTCGAGGCCGCCTCGACGAGCACGTCGACACGGCCGTCGGCGTCGATGGCCGCGGGGGTGGCGTTGTTGAACGGGGAGACGCCCTTGATCGGCGCGCCCTGACGGTTCCAGATCAGCGCTTCGCACTGGAACCCGCTCTGGCCGGCCGTGAAGCCGAGGTCGACGACGAACTCCGCGACGGTCCCGTCGGGCAGGGCGCCCGCCGCGTCGCGCCAGCCGGAGGGGATCTCCCCCGACACGGCGAACCAGGTGGTCCCCCACGCGCGCCCCCACGGCGTCCCGATCGCGAACGGACGGTACTCGGCATCCCGCGCCTCGGCGAAGGTCACCGGCTCGCCCGGGGCCTCCCACGCCGCAATGGCGAGGGGGTGGCGGGCGCGGTAGACGGCGGGGACGAGACGCTCGCGGACGAAGCGGTCGATGCGCATCTCGATGAGCGCGGTGCGGTCGTGCATGAATTGTTCCTTGTCTGGGGGGACGGGTCAGCCCTTGACGGCGCCGGCGAGGGCCGACGTGCCGCCGAGTCCGCGCTGCACGAGGACGTACAGGCCGAGGACGGGAAGGGAATAGACGATCGAGTAGGCCGCGAGCTGGCCGTAGGCCACGGCCCCGAACGACCCGAAGAAGTTGAAGATGCTGACCGCCGCCGGCTGGTAGTCGGGGCTCAGCAGCAGCACGAAGGGGACGAAGAAGTTCCCCCACGCCTGAATGAACGTGAAGATGAACACCACGGCGATCCCGGGACGCATGAGCGGGAGGACGATCTGCACCAGGGTGCGCATCGATCCCGCGCCGTCCATCCACGCCGCGTGCTCGAGCTCGACGGGCACCCCATCCATGAAGTTCTTCATCATCCAGATCGCGATCGGCAGCGCGCTCGCGGTGAGGAAGAGGATCGTCCCGCCGATCGAATCGATGAGGTTCAGCTGCACGAAGAGGCTGTAGACCGGCACCATGATCGCGGTGATCGGAAGGCACGTCCCGAACAGCACCGCGTAGAGGAAGGGCTTGCCCACGCGCATCTTGTACCGCGAGAGCGGATAGGCAGCGAGCGAGGCGAGCACGACCGTGGCCACCGCGGTACCGCCGGCCAGCAGCACGCTGTTCCACAACGGCAGGAACAGCAGGTCGGGCTTCATGACCGCGGCGAAGTTGTCGAGGGTGACGACCTCGGGCATCTTGATCGCGAGCGTGGGCTGCGCGTCGAGCGAGGCGGTGACCAGCCAGATGAGCGGGACGACGAACAGGATGCCGACGACGATGAGCAGGGTGTTGCTCAGGACGCGCAGCGCCCGCGTACGAGGGGACGACAGCGAGGCCTTCGGGCGCTTCGCGGCGCGCGCCGCCGAGCGGGTGCGGCCGGTGACCTCGGGGAGGGTCGTGGTGGCGCTCATGACGAGACCTCCTCGCGCAGCGCGCGGACGTAGAAGAACGAGAACACCGCACCGATGAGGAGCATGATCGTGGCGATCGCGGTGCCGTAGCCCAGCTCCCCGAACTTCAAACCCTGCTGGTAGGCGAGGATCGGCAGCGTCGTGCTCTTGTTGCCGGGGCCGCCGCCGGTCATGACGAAGATGAGCGTGAAGACCGACAGGGTTTGGAGCGTCACGATCATTGAGTTCGTGCCGATGGTCGAGCGGATCATCGGGATCGTGACGAGCCACAGGCGCTTGATGCCGCTGGCCCCGTCCATCTCGGCCGCCTCGGTGATCTCCGGCGGCACGTCGGACAGCGCGGCGGAGTACACCATCATCGAGAAGGCCGTCCCGCGCCAGATGTTGGCAAAGATGACCATGAGCACCGGCATCGTGAACAACCAGCTGACCGGCTCCGCGCCGAAGATGGCGAGGATGCCGTTGAGCGAGCCGTTGTCGCGGAAGAACGCGTACGACGCGAATGCCGCGACGATCTCGGGGAGCACCCAGGCGGTGACCACGATCGTGCCGACGACGGCGGTCACGATGCGGTTGGCCGAGCGCATCATGAGCGCGAGGGCGAGACCGAGGACGTTCTGCCCCACGACGGCGGAGAAGAACACGAAGACGATCGTGTTGATCACCGCGACGGGGAAGTCGGGGGACTTGAAAAGCTGGACGTAGTTGTCGAAGCCGATGAACTGGGAGTCGACCGCGGTCGAACCCGAGAGGGTGGCGTTGGTGAGCGAGCCCCACAACGACACCAGAATCGGGCCGAGCAGGAAGATCGCCAGCAGCAGGGCTGCGGGAAGGAGCGGGAGCGCCCGGGCCGACGACCGGAAGCCGCGCGTCTTCACGCGCGACCCCCGGCCGGTTCCGGTCGCCCCGGTGGAAGCCAGGGCGGTCACGGTCAGCCCTTCTGGGTGTTCTCTTCGCCCACGATGCCGATGACGGCCTGGTCGTAGGCTGCAGCAGCATCATCGACGCTGGACTGGCCGGTCATGACCGCTTCCATCGCGACCTGGATCTGGTTGGAGATCTTGTCGTAGTCCTCGGTCGCGGGACGGAAGTGGGTGGTGTCCACGAAGCTCGAGAACGTCTTGAAGCTCGGGTTGGCGTCGAGGTACTCGCTCGACTCGGCCACGTCGGCGCGGACGGCGATCTGGCTGTTGTCGATGTTGTACGCCGTGGCGTTGTCCTTGTTCACCGCGGTGGAGAGGAAGTCCCACGCGGCATCCGCGTTCTTGGTGTTCTTGCCGATCGCGAGCGTCCATCCGCCCGACATGCTGGTCGTGCCGGGCGCCTGACCGTCCTGCGTCGGCATCGCGGCGATGCCGAGGGTGTCGCTCCACGCGGGCCATGCGGCGGTGCCGCCGTCGACCCACGCCGCCGACTGCCACGAGCCATCGAGGGCGATGGCCAGCTTGCTGGAGGGCAGCCAGTCGGCGGTCACGCTGGTGAAGATGTTGGGGTCGAGCGCCTGCTGCAGGGACGGGCCGAGGCCGCCCTGGTAGACGTCGCTGACGAACTGCAGCGAGTCCTTGAAGCCCTGGCTGCCGACGACCCACTTCTTGCTCGAGGTGTCGTACAGGGTGTCTTCGGTGCCGTACAGGAGCATCTCGAGCCCCTGCATGGATGCCGCCTCACCGGCGGTCTTGCCCGAGTAGACGTTGATGGGGATGACGTCGGGGTCGGCGGCCTTGACCTTCTCGGCGGCCGAGAGCACGTCGGCCCACGTCTTGGGCTGCCACGGCACCGAGATGCCCGCCTTGGCGAAGATCTCCTTGTTGTACCAGAGGCCACGGGTGTCGGTGCCGAGGGAGACGCCGTACGTCTTGCCGTCGGGGCCGAGACCGGCCTGCTTGGCGCCCTCGGCGAACTGGGACCAGTCGTCCCACTTCGCGAGGTAGTCGTCGAGCGGCAGCAGGTAGCCGGCGGCGGCGTCGGACTGGATCTTGAACGTGTCTTCGTACTGCACGTCGGGGGCGGTGCTGGCCGACTTGTTCATCAGCGCGAGCTTCGTGTAGTAGTCGGCGCCTTCGGCCTGGATCGGAACGAGCTCGACGGTCACGCCCTTGTGCGCCGCCTCGTACTCCTTCTTGGCGTTCTCCATCAGCGTCTGCATCTGGTTGAACGTCGCGGTGGTCTGGTACGCGACGCGGATGGTGTTCGCGTCGCCGGAATCGCCGCTGCCGCCGGAGCAGCCGGCCAGCGCCACGGTCAGGGCGGTGGCGGTCAGAAGACCGGTCGCCATCGTCAGTTTCTTCATGGAAGCTCCCTTGCTCGGGTGGAGACACGCGTCGCCAGAACCTTTTATAAATCAAATGGACTAATTCGGCAAGTCTTTCCCCAGCGAGCCCGGTAACGAATCGGAAACGGCCCCCGAGAGCAGGTCAGAGCGCGATCATCATGCGCGCCGGACGCGCGGCGAACGCCCCGTCGAGCATCAGACACGCGGCGCCCACGGCCGCGACGTCGGCCCCCACGATCGAGCGGCGCACGGCGATCGCGCGGGTCGCCGTCGACGCCGGGTCCCCCGCCACACGAACGGCGACCGTGTCGGCCAGGACACCCGCGAGACGCTCCCATACGGGTCCGCCCAGCACGACCTCATCGACGTCGAGAAGGTTGTTCGCCACCACCAGAGCCCGTGCGATGCGCTCCCCCGCCCGGCGCAGCACCGCGAGTGTCTCCGGCCGCCCGGCCGCGGCATCCCGGACCAATCGATCGACCTCCGCGCGCGAATCCCCCGCCGGCTCGTTGTACCCCGCCTCGGCCGTCAGCGTGCGCGGCTCGATCGCGACACCGAGACAGCCGCGCGACCCGCACCCGCACATCGGTCCCAGCGGGTCGACGACGATGTGGGCGATGCCGCCGGCGTTGCTCGTCCGCCCGCGCACCGGGGCGCCGGCCACGGCGATACCGAGTCCGACGCCGGCCCCGTAATACAGGAACATCGCATCGTTGAGCACCGAGGATCCGTCGAACCACATCTCGCCGACCATCGCGGCGGTGACGTCCTTCTCGACGATCACCGGCAGACCGGTGATCGCCCCCAGGTCGTCGCGCACATTGACGTTGTGCCACGCCGGCAGCAGCGGAGGATCGAGCAACCGCCCCCCGCGCGGGTCGAAGGGCCCCGGCGCGGCGACGCCGACCCCCAGGACGAGATCGCGATCGATGCCGGCATCACCGACGATGTCGTCGACGGCCCTCGCCACGGCCCGGATCAGCTCGGACGCCGGAGCGGAGCCGTACGGCGCGATCTCCTCGTGCGCCACGACCGACCCGGCCATGTCGACCACGACGACCGTGTCGACGACGGGGTCCAGGTGCACCCCGACGGCGAAGCGCGAGCGCGGCTCGAGCTTCAGCAGAGTCCGGGGCTTGCCCGGCCCGGAAATGACCTTGCCGGCTTCGGCGATCAGCCCCTCCTCCGCCAGACGCCGGGTGACGTTGCTGAGGGTCTGCGCGGAGAGACCCGTCCGCGCCGATAGCTCGACGCGGCTCAGCCCCTCGGGCGAGCGACGGATGAGATCGAGCACGAGCGTCTGGTTGTACTCGCCCACCGCGGGCAGATTGGAGCCCGTCCGCATGGCATCCCCGCTCTCGAATCCGTCGGCCGCGACGCGGTCCTGTGCTCAGGTTACGCCGACGGGGTCCGCCGCGCCGCGTCAGGCCCGCAGCGCGAGGGCGGCCGCCCCCAGCAGCGGCCCGTCTCCGTCGAGGCCCGAGGGCACGACGCGGCAGCGACGGGCGTACGCGTGGACGGATGCCGCGGCGGCGGCCTCGGCCACCCGGGCGATGTAATCGTCGGCGACGTGCGAGAAGCCGCCGGCGATCGCGACGGCCTCGAGGTCGCACAGCGTCGCGGCGGCGGCGATCGCCTGCCCCACCGCGGTCGCGGAGCGCCGGACGGCCGCGACGGCGACCTCGTCGCCGGCACGGTACGAGGCAGCCAGGTCGAGTCCCGTCTCGCCGACCCACCCCTGCGCCCGCGCCCACGCGACCGATCCAGGACCGGCGGCGACGGCCTCCAGCGTCGCGGCGACCGCGTCGCCGACGCCGTCACCGTCGATGGTCCGCACGAAAGTCTGACCCAGGTGTCCGGCGTTGCCAGAGGCTCCCGAGATGGGCCGGCCGCCGAGGATCAACCCGCCGCCGACACCGGTCGACACGACGATCGCCATCGCGTTCTCGGTGCCCACCAGCGCACCGCGCCAGTGCTCGGCGAGCGCGATGCACGTGCCGTCCAAGGCGAGCGAGATCGGTCCCTCCACGAGTCCGCCGAGCACCTCGTCGATCGCGAGACCCGCGGCCTGCGGGAGGTTCAGGGGCGACACGGAGCGCGCCGGGAGGTCGACGGGCCCGGCGCTTCCCACGCCGATGGCCGCGATGCGGACGCCCGGCACCGCCGCCAGGGCCTCGACCGCGGCGGCGCGGATGTTCGCCGCGATGCCCTCGCGGGGGGTGTCACGACCGGTGGGGCGGCGAGCGACGCTCGCGCGCAGCACCTCCCCGTCGGCGGTGACGACGGCGGCATCCACCTTCGTCCCGCCGATGTCGACGGCGAGTACGGGGGCGGCAGGGGACATCGCGGGCTCCTCGGTTCGGGCGGCACCGCCCGGGAGATACGGGCGCACGCGCCCGTACGGTGCGGGCGACGAAGCCCGATCCTAGGGCCACGACGATCCGCCCACGCACCTGAGCACCTGCCGTATTCCGGCCCGGGGCTCGTTCGCGCAGGTTACGATCAGGTCACGGCGGCCACGACGCTCCTCCGCCGCGATGCGACACGAGGGATGCCATGGACGAGACGGTCACGCCCGAGGCGGCCCCGCGGCTGCGCCGCCCCGACCTCCAACCGCTGCGGCCGGAACCCGACGAGGCGTTGGACGCCACGTCGTTCGCCCGCCTCACCGAGCGCATCGTCGCGTCGATGTCACGGGTCATCGACGGGAAGCCCGACGCGGTCCGCGCCGCCCTGATCGCCCTCCTCGCCGAGGGACACCTCCTCATCGAGGACGTCCCCGGTGTCGGCAAGACCATGCTCGCGCGGGCCCTGGCCGCCACCATCGACGCCGACGTGCGCCGCATCCAGTTCACGCCCGACCTCCTGCCCGGCGACATCACCGGCGTCTCGGTCTTCAACCCCGTCGAGCGGCGTTTCGACTTCACTCCGGGCGCGGTGTTCGCGCACATCGTCATCGCCGACGAGATCAACCGCTCGTCACCCAAGACGCAGTCCTCGCTCCTGGAGGCGATGGAGGAACGGCAGGTCACGGTCGACGGGCGCACGCACGTTCTGCCCTCCCCCTTCCTCGTCGTGGCCACCCAGAACCCGCTCGAGATGGAGGGCACGTACGCCCTCCCCGAGGCGCAGCGCGACCGCTTCCTGCTGCGGATCTCGATGGGGTACCCGGATGCCGCAGCCGAGACGCTCATGCTGCGCCAGCGCGACACCGTCAACCCGCTCGACGCGCTGACCCCCGTCGTCTCGGCTCGGCAGGTCACCGCGATGATCGCCTGGGCGCGCGGCGTGCACGTGGCCCCCGCGCTCGAGGAGTACGCCGTGGCCCTGGCCCAGGCCACCCGCAGCCACCCCGACATCCGCCTGGGGGCCAGCCCGCGGGCGACCCTGCAGCTGGTCCGCGCGGCGAAGGTGCGGGCGGCGCTCGACGGCCGCGCGTACGTCATCCCGGACGATCTCACCGCACTCCTCGGCCCGGTCTTCGCGCACCGCGTCATCGCCAACCGCTCGGCCGCCGGCGGGCGTGCGGGCGCGGTGGTCGTGGCCGACGCGCTCGAGCGGATCGCCGCGAGCGTGCGCGTGCCGCTGGCTCAGCGGGCGTGAGCACGCCGTGAGGGAGCGCTGGCCGCTGACCCTGCGGGGAACCGGTGCCCTCGCCCTCGCCGTGATCGCGCTGTTCGTCGCGCAGCGTGCGGCGATCCCCGAACTGCTGTACTTCGGCGTGCTCATGCTCACGCTCGTGCTGTGCGCGGCGGCCAGCGCTCTGGTGGTCCGCGCGACCGGCGAGGTCGTCCGGTCCGCCGCGCCCGAGGTGGTCGAGGTGGGCGGGCTCGCCGAGGTGCAGTTGTCGGTCCGGGTGAGCACCGCGCTTCCGACGCTCCCGGGGCGATGGTCGGACGCTCTGCCCGCGGGCCTGGACGGCCGAGCGGACGGCGCGTTCCCCGCCAGCGCGTCGACCCTGCGGCGCACGGGAGCTTCCGTGCGGCTCCGCTACGAAGTGCGCGGTGCGGTGCGCGGCATCCATCCGGTCGGTCCGCTGCGGGTGTCGACGACGGATCCGTTCGGGCTGATCCGCCGGCGCTTCGCCGTCGGCGCGGCGAGCGCCGTGACCGTCGCCCCCACGATCGTCGAGCTCGCGCCGCTGCCCTCCTCGACCGGGGAGGCCGGCGGGACGCGGCAGAGTTCGGCCCTGCAGCTCGGTCAGGGGGCGGACAACCTCGTGGCGCGCCCCTACGCCCCGGGCGATTCGATGCGGCGCATCCACTGGCGGGCGACGGCCCACCGCGACACCCTCATGGTGCGCCAGGAGGAACAGGAATCGAGCCCCGCCGCGACGGTCGTCCTCGATCGCGCGCTGTCGCGCTGGTCGCCCGCGGCCGCCGAGGGGCCGGGCCGGGACCGCGCGTTCGAGACCGCGGTCTCGGTGTGCGTCTCGGCGGTGGCGCGACTCGTGCACGAGGGCTACACGGTCGACGTGATCGACAGCGACGGCGAACTCCTGGCCGACCCCGTCGACGGCGGAGAGGATGCCGAGGCCCGCGGCCTCGCGGCCTCGTTCGCGACCCTGCGCGCCCGCCCGGACGGCCCGTCACGTCGCATCGTGCCCGCCTCGGCGTCCGCACTGGTCGGCCCGGTCGTCGTCGTCACCGGGCGGTTGGACCCGGACGATCTCCTGGCCCTGCGAGCCGCGGCCCCGCGCTCCCCGCTCGCGGTGCTGCTCACCGTGGCGGACGACGACGCCGCCCGCAACGTCCGCTCCGCGACCGGCTGGCACGCCACGGCGCTCGCGCCCGGCGGCGATGTCGCCCGGGCATGGGACGATGCCACGCGACCGGAGGACGCCCGTGTCGGCGCCTGAGGTCAGCGGCCGGACGGTGCGGCGGCGCCGCGACCTCGCCCTCCTGTCGCTCGGCGTGTTCGCCGGTATCGCCGCCGCCCTGCTGCCCGTCTTCTCCGTCATCGCGCCGGGCGCCTGGACGATCGGCGCCCTCGCCGGGGCCGCCGTGATGCTCCTGTGCGGACTCGCCGTGCGGTTCTCACGGGCGCCCGCGCTCGTGGCCACCGTCGTCGAACTCGTCGTCGGCGTCGTGTTCCTCACCGCGATCTTCGGCCGCTCCACGGCGCTGCTCGGGGTGATCCCGACGCCGGCGACCCTCGCCTCGGTCTCGACGCTGTTCGCCGGGGCGTCGGAGGAGATCCGCCTGGGCATCGCCCCGGTGGTGCCGGCCGCGGGCCTCGCGTTCGTCCTCGTCGCGGCGGTGACCGGTCTCGCCGTCGTCCTCGATCACGTGGTCCTGACGGCGCGGATGCCCCTTCTGGCCGGGGTCGGACTCGTGGCGGTCTCTCTCATCCCGACGATCGCCATCCCCGCCGACGTCAACGTGCCCGCCGTGCTCGCCCTGGCCGCCACCGTGCTGTTCCTGCTGCGCATGGACGTGCGCTCGCGCACGCGCGCCGCGGCCCCCGCGCGCCGGCTCGGTTCCCGCGTGTGGGGGGCGTCGGCGACCGCGATCGGCATCGCCGCGGTGTCGGTGCTCGTGACACTCGTGGCCGTGCCGTTCCTCCCCCAGCCCGCGCTGCGCTTCGCTTCGGGCACGGGCGCGGGTTTCGGCACCACGATCAATCCCAACCTCGAGCTCGGCAACGACCTGCGTCAACCGCGCGACATCGACGTGCTGACGCTCACCACGACGGGAACCTCCGCGCCGTACCTCCGCGCGGTGACGCTGTCGCAGTTCGACGGGGCGGTGTGGCAGCCCGACTCGGGCGAGACCGTCACCGTGCCCGACGGAGACGCCCCGGTGTTCGATCCCGTGCAGGTCGACGGCGACATCGAGGTCGCCGACTGGACGACGACCGTCCAGGTCGGCGAACTCGACAGCCCGTGGCTCCCTGTGCCCTACCCGGCCTCAAGCGTGACCGGCCTCGAGGGCGAGTGGCTGGGGATGCCGGCCAACCGCACGATCGTGTCGCGTTCGGGTTCGTCGCGGAACCAGGACTACCAGGTTCAGGCGCTCGTTCCGCGGCCCACGCTCGAGCAGATCCGGTCGCGCGCGGTCGGCGGGGACGAGCTCGGCGACACCGTGCGCGCCCTCCCCGCCGATGTCCCGGCGATCATCGGCGACACGGCGCGCTCGGTCACGGCCGGGGCGCAGTCGCCCTACGACGCGCTCATCGCCCTGCAGTCGTGGTTCCGCAGCAGCCAGTTCCGGTACTCGCTGGACGCCCCCGTCGAGGCCGGATTCGACGGAGCGGGCCTGGATGCCGTTGCACAGTTCCTGCAGGCGCGCACCGGTTATTGCGTGCACTTCGCCTCCGCGTTCGCCGTCATGGCGCGCACCCTCGGCATGCCCTCGCGCATCGTCGTCGGATACCTCCCCGGCACCCGGTCGGGGTCGGTCGAGCAGACGGGCAGCGTCGAGTACACGGTCACCTCCAGCCAGCTGCACGCCTGGCCCGAGGTGTACTTCCGCGGTATCGGGTGGGTGCCGTTCGAACCCACCAACAGCCTCGGAGTCCCGACGAACTTCGCCTCCGGGAGCACCGGTGGCCAGTCGGGGTCGGCGACCACCCCCGAGCAGCAGGATGCCGCCACCCCGGGTGCGACCCGCTCCGACGCCCCGCAGCTCGGCGACCAGGACGGCACCGGATCGTCGGCTGCGGGTTCGAGCACCTCGGCCGTCCAGAACCCGACGGGCCCGGTGCTCGCCGTGGGCGGAGTGGTGCTGCTCCTCCTGCTCGCGACCCCGGGGGCGATCCGGGCCTGGCGGCGACGCTCGCGTGCGACGCTCATCCGCGGGGGTGACCCCGTGGCCGCGTGGGCCGAGATCCGCGCGGATGCGGTGGACCTCGGCATCCGTGCCCCCGATGCCGAGTCGCCGCGGGCGTTCGCCGCGCGGCTCGTCGAGGAGCACGGCGTGGATGCCGACGACATCGGGCTCGTGCGCGACGCGCTGGAGCGCGCGGTGTACGCCGAGGACGGCGTGGATCCCGCGCGGGGGCCGGCGCTGGCCGACACGGTGGCGCGGATCCGCGCACGGCTCCGTGCCGGTGCGAGCGCGACCGGCCGCGTGTGGGCGCTCGTGCTCCCCCGCTCGCTGCTGCTGCGCGGTGAGCCCGCACCGGTCGAGGCGCCCGACCCGGTCCGCTGACGCGGAGTCGCGCTCAGAGAACGCCGGCGCCCACCCTGAGCGTCACATAGGCGGCGACGGTGAGGATCGCGGAAACAACGATTCCGACCCCGAGCACGGGCCATGGGCTGCGACCCCACGCGAGTGGTCGCGCGATCGCCAGGGCGGTGGTGATGAGCCACGCCACGAGGAGCACGGGCTGCACCCCGTTGACGGCCACATCCGTGAGAACGAAATCGCAGGAACGCTCCGATCCACATCCTGCGACCATCAGCCCGTTCAGCTGAACGAACGTCCACGCCGCCACCGAAGCCAGGAGATGCAGAACTACGCCTGGCAGAACCCCGAGGGCTCGCCCGAGCCGCTGCCGTCGACGTGCGACAAGGATACTCACGTGAGGTCGACCCCCGTTCCTCTTCAGCGGTGGTAGGCGTCGCGGCGATGTACGACCGAGACGACCTCGATGACCAACCGTTCGTCGACGATCCGGTACAGCACGCGGTACTCTCCGCGGCGCGCCGAGTACAGCGGGGCGAGGGGCTCGCGAAGCGGCTTGCCCACTCGGCGAGGGTTCTCTCGGAGCGCGCCGAGGATGAACTCGAACGCGGCGGCCGCGATCTTCTCGGGAAGATCGTGCGCGAGCGCGCGACGTGCCGACCGAGTGAAGACGACCTCGTAGCCGTCGGTCATGCCGTGGTGCGACCACGCGCGGCCATCGCCGCGCGCACCTCGTCGGCGGAGAACATCTCGCCCGCCTCGAGGTCGGCAAGCCCTCGCCGGATCGCATCGACCTCGTCCGGACGGCTCAAGACGTCGACCGTTTCGAGCAGCGAGTCGTAGTCGTCTGCGCTCAGCAGAACCGCCGCACGATCACCGTTCCTCGTCACTTCGAAACGCTCGTGGGTTGATACCGCCGACTCGACCAGCTTCGAGAGATTGGCCCGTGCGTCGGCCAGCGAGAGGGTCGTCATGTACAGAATTATAGCGCCCAGCGGTTCGACAGGGAACGACGATGGGCCTCACCCGTCGGGGTGAGGCCCATCTCTGGCGGAAGTGACAGGATTTGAACCTGCGAGGCGAGTTACCCCGCCTACATGGATTCCAGCCATGCTCCTTAGGCCGCTCGGACACACTTCCAACAGACGATCTTACACGGCGGCGACACCGTCCCCCGCCGCGGGCGATGACTCCCCGTCGAGCAGCGCGCGCGGGACCCGGTGCAGGGTGACCGCCCCGATCGCGTCGAACGGGTGCAGCGGGTCGGGGTCGACGGCGCCGGTGGGGCCGCCGAGCTCGGAGTCGGCGAGCGCGCTCATCACGGTGTAGGCGTCCATGGCATCCCACCCCCGCTCGACGAAGGCGTCGAACGCGTCCTCGTAGCCGCGGCGCACGCTCTCCTGCACGGTCGAGCCGAGGCCGACGAAGATCCACTCGTCGGCGGTCGCGATGCGGGGTGCCCGCAGCGACAGACCCGGAACCACGTCGATCGAGACGACCACCGTGCCCTCGGCCTCGATCGCGACGAACGAGGACTCCCCGCGCGCCATGATCGCGTGCACGTCGCCGATCGCGAGCAGCGCACCCTCGACCTCGACGGGGAGGTACACCGTGGCGCCGGGGGCGATGTCGGTGACGTCCATGTTGCCGCCGATCGAATGCGCGGGCATGACGGTGCTGGCCACCCCCGACGCCGGCGCGGTGCCGATGCAGCCGACCATCGGCCGGGGCGCGACCGTCACGGCATCCGTGAGGTGTACGCCGTCGGCGTCGATCGGGATGCGACGGGTGACGACCCGATCGGGCATGCGGTCGCGCAGGGCCCCGACACCGGGCAGGCTCATCGCCCACCCGGTGTCGGTCAGCCGGATTTCGTGGATCGTCACCGCCAGGGCGTCGCCGGGCCGGGCTCCCTCGACGTACACGGGTCCGGTCACCGGGTTCAGTGGTGCCGAGAGCCGGCCCAGGTCGCCGTGCTCGTGGAGCTCGCGGTACACGGCGTCGTCGGTCTGGAACGCGATGCGCTCCCCCGTGCCGGGCGCGATCCGGAGGACCGGCGGCACATCGGCGCGGTGTCCGGGGCGGCCGTGCTCCTTGCCGAGGCGGTGCTCGATCGTCATCGCGAAGCCACCTCCGCGCCGCCCTCACCGGCGGTCGAGGCGGCGTGCTCGGGCGACGGAGCGGGCGTCATGCCGTACTTGCGGGCGAAGACGAGGTACACGACACCGCCGACGACGAGCCACAGGATGCCGCCGACCTTCGCGGTGATGTCGGCGTTGAGCAGCACGTATCCGATGATCAGGAACCCGATCAGCGGCACGGCGAGGTGGAGCACGTAGTTCTTCGACTTCTTCTTGCCGAGGTAGTACGCCGCGACCGAGACGTGAAGGAGCATGAAGCCGAGGAGCGCGCCGAAGTTCACCAGCGACGAGATCACCGCGATCTGGCCCACGAAGAACAGCACGAGGACGAGCGAGATCGCGCTGACCGACAGGATCGCCGCCAGCGGCACCTGACGCGAGTTCACTCTCGACAGGAACGCCGGGAGGCGCCGGTCGCGGCTCATCGAGTACAGCAGACGCGAGGTCGCGGCCTGGGCTGCGACGGCGTTGGCGATGCCGACCGCGACGACGTTGACGGCAAGGAACGCGGTCGCCCATCCCGAACCCGCGGCCTGGGCGACGAGGAGGAAGAAGGCGTTGTTCACGTCGTCGTCCGAGAACGCGATCGTGCCGGCGGCCAGGGCGCTGGCGAACCACGTCTGCGCGATGAAGAGCACCGCGACCACGAGCAGGGCGATGATCATCGCGCGACCGCCGGACTTGCGGTCGCCCGTGGACTCCTCGGCCATCGTCGAGATGCCGTCGAAGCCGAGGAAGCTCAGCACCGCGATCGAGAGCGCGGTGGCGATCAGCGCGGGGTTGACCTTCTCGGCATCCCACACCGGGGCGATCGTGAACTCGGCGCCCGGGATCGTCCCGGAGGAGAGCGCGACCATCGCGATGACGACGAAGATCACGACGAAGGCGAGCTGGATGCCGAGCATCACGCGGTTCGCGAGCTTGATCGAACCGATGCCGAGCACGTTGATGACGGTGTTGATGATCACGAACGAGACCGCCCAGATCCACTGCGGGACGTCGGGGAAGATCCCGGCCATCGACGACGCCGCGAACACGTACAGCAGGGTCGGGACGAGCAGGTAGTCCAGCAGGATCGCCCACCCGGCGAAGAAGCCGACGGTGGGGTGGAGACCCCGGCCGACGTAGGAGAACACAGAGCCGGCGATCGGGAACGCCTTCGACATCTGGGCGTAGGCGAGGGCGGTAAAGATCATCGCCACGACACCGGTGATGTACACCAGCGGGACCATGCCGCTGGCGGCGTTGTAGACGACGCCGAAGATCGCCCACGGGGCGATCGGCACCATGAAGACCAGGCCGTAGACGACGAGGTCGAAGGTGGACATGGAGCGCTTGAGCTCCTGCTTGTAGCCGAAGGACTCCAGCTGCTGCTGGGCCTCGGGGGCGGTGTCGGACATGGGACTCCTGTTCGGGTGACGGTGGAGCGTATCGGCTGGGCGCGAAACGGGCGGGTCAGGGAAGCGGGGCGAGGAAGTCGGCGATGACGGCGCGGAAGGCGTCGGGCATCTCGAGGTGGGCGCAGTGGCTGGCGCCGACGAACACGTGCGAACGGGCGCCGGGGATGTGCTCCACGAACGGCGCCCAGGTCTCGGGGGTGGCCTCGTCGAACTCTCCCGCGACGACGAGGGTGGGGACGGCGATCCGCGGCAGACGGTCGATGATCGTCCAGTCGCGGCCGGTGCCGACGACGTGGAACTCGTTGGGACCGTTCATGGTGAAGTACACCGTCGGGTCGGCGAGCATCTGCTGCTCGCTGTCGACGAAGTCCTGCGGCATGGGCGTGACGCGGCACACGTGCCGCTCGTAGAAGACGCGGGTGGCATCCACGTAGTCGGGGTGGTCCAGGGTGCCGTCGGCTTCGTGGCGGTCGAGGGCCGCGCGGGCGTCCTCCGGCAGCTCGGAGCGCAACCGCGCCGCGCCGGCGAGCCACAGTTCCATGGATGCCGGGGAGTTGCAGATCTCCAGGCTCCGCAGCCCCTCCGGCTGACGCACGGCGATCTCGGCACCGAGCATGCCGCCCCAGGACTGCCCGAGCACGTGGTACTCGTCGAAGCCGAGCGCCTCGCGCAGACTGTGGAACTCGTCGACGAAGAACTGCGGCACCCACTGCTCGACGGGAGCGTCGGGGTGGTGCGAGCTCTTCCCGCACCCGATCTGGTCGTAGTGCACGACCGTGCGGCCGGTGAGGTCGGCGAGGGCGTCGAGGTTCTTGACGTAGTCGTGCGCCATGCCGGGTCCGCCGTGGAGGACGAACAGCGGCGCGGCGCCGGTGGGCTTCGCGGGCTCGGTCAGGCGGGCCCAGGTGAATCCGTCGTGGAACGGAACGGTGATCTCGCGGTGCATGGAGTCATCGTGGACCCGGTAAAGGTTCGTTGGCAAACCTTTTCTCGGGATTTAACATGAAAGAAATCGACCGGGGAGCTGATGGCCGAGACCGACGACGCATCACTCGTGGAGCGCGTGACCGAGCGGCTGATCACCGCGGTCGCCGTCGGCGAGTTCCTGCCCGGAACCCGCTTGCCCCCCGAACGCGACCTCTCCCCCCTCCTCGGAGTCGGGCGCACCACCGTCCGCGCCGCCCTCGACGACCTGTCCGCGCGCGGCCTGATCGAGAAGCGCCGCGGCCGCGCCGGGGGCACCTTCGTCGCCGAGGACTGGCCCGCGTCGGTGGTCGTGGGCGTGGACCGCTGGTTCGCCGAGCGCTGGGACGACCTCGTCGACGCGTGCACGGCCAGTTCGCTCCTGCATTCCTCGCTCGCCCGCCTGGCCGCCGAACGGCGGACGGATGCCGACATCACCTCGATGCACGAACGCCTGGCCGCCTTCCACGCGGCGGAGTCCGGCGACGCCAAGCAGCGCGCGGACAGCCTGCTGCACCTGTCGATCATCGACGCGGCCCACAACACGGCACTGCGCGAGATCCTCCTCGACCACGAGCGCCACCTCTCCCTCTCCGCCCCCGCGCACCCGTGGGGCGACCGCGAGAGCCACCGACGCATGGAGTCGCGCGCCGGGCGGGAGCACGACGCGATCGTCGCGGCGATCGTGCGCTCCACCCCGGACGACGCCGCCGAGCTCGCCCGCCGTCACGTGCAGATCGACCTCGAGCTGTTCGCCGAGGCGCGGGAGTTCGCCCGCCGCCGTGCCGCCGCCGCCGCATCCTGACCCTCAGCCGGCCAGACGCGCCTCCAGGCCCGCGCGGACCGCGGGCCACTCGTCGCGGAGGATCGAGAAGTACAGCGTGTCGCCGACCGTGCCGTCCGCGGCGATCCGATGCCGACGCAGACGCCCCTCGGGCACACCGCCCAGACGCTGGATGGCGCGGGCGCTGCGATCGTTACGGGCATCGCAGCGGAGCGCCACGCGGTTGACGCCCCACGTCTCGAACGCCTGGGTCAACAGGAGCATCTTGGCCGCCGGGTTGGTGCGACCACCCTGGAACGGCCGCCCGTACCAGGTCGTGCCGATCTCGACCCGCCCCTGCGCGGGCACATGGTCGTAGAACGTGGTGGATCCGCGCACCTCGCCGGTCTCGGCATCCCGGACCGTGAAGGCGAACATGCCGGGCGTCTCGCGCTGCTGATCGACCCGCTCGGCGTACTCGTCGACGGTCATGGGCCACGACGTCGTCATCCCGCGCCACAGGTCGGCGTCGGTGAGGGGCCACGCCTCGATCGCGTCATCGGGGTGCGCGGGGGCCAGACGCACGCCGAAGCCGACCAGGTCGAGAGAGTGATCGGTCACCGCGCGGCCAACTGGCTGAGGAACTCGTCGGCGGCGGCGAGCTGTCGACGCAAGCCGTCGCGCCGCGTGGTCGCCTCCTCGCGGATACCGTCGAGCCGGGCGCGCAGGACCGCATCCCCCGGATCGGCATCCAGTCCGTCCACGACGGCGAGCAGCTCCCCCATCTGCTCGAGCGAGTACCCGAGCGGTTTCATCCGGCGGATCAGCAGAAGGCGGGATTCGTCTTCCGCGGTGTAGAGCCGGAAGCCGCCCTCGGACCGGTCCGACGGGCGCAGGAGACCGATCTCGTCGTAGTGCCGGAGCGTACGGATCGACAGTCCCGTCCGCTCCGCGAGCTCGCCGATCTGCATCGGTCGGGCGTGATCCATGGCATCCCCGATCCCGCAACCCTCACGTTACGGTAGAGTTCGACGGTCGCACTCGCGACCGCCCCCATTCTCCCCCGCCCCTCCGGAGCTCCCGTGACCGACGTCCTCGCGCGCCCGCGCCCCGAGCCCACCGTGCGTCAGGCGCTGCGCTCCCCCCGTCTGCTCACCCGGGAGGTGCTCGCCGGTCTCGTCGTGGCGATCGCCCTGATCCCGGAGGCGATCGCCTTCTCGATCATCGCGGGGGTCGACCCGAGGCTCGGCCTGTTCTCGTCGTTCGTCATGGCCGTCGCGATCGCCTTCCTCGGCGGTCGCCCCGCGATGATCAGCGCCGCCACGGGTGCGATCGCGCTCGTCATCGCCCCCGTCGCGCGCGAGCATGGCGTCGACTATCTGCTGGCCACCGTGATCCTCGGCGGCATCGTGCAGGTGGCACTGGGCGTCCTCGGCGTGGCGAAGCTCATGCGCTACATCCCCCGCAGCGTCATGGTCGGGTTCGTCAACGCTCTCGCCATCCTGATCTTCGTCGCGCAGGTCCCGCAGCTGATCGGCGTGCCGTGGATGGTGTACCCCCTGACCGCGGCCGGCCTGGCGATCATGTATCTGCTGCCCCGCGTGACGCGCGCGATCCCGGCGCCGCTGGTGGCCATCGTGCTCCTGACCGGCGCGGCGGTCGTGTTCGGCATCTCCGTGCCCACCGTGGGAGATCAGGGCGCGCTCCCCGAGAGCCTGCCCGTGCTTCTGCTCCCGAACGTGCCTTTCACGTTCGAGACGCTCGGGATCATCTTCCCCTTCGCCCTCGCGATGGCCGTCGTGGGTCTCCTCGAATCGCTCATGACCGCCGCGCTGGTCGACGAGATCACCGACACCCCGTCCTCGAAGACGCGCGAGTCCCTCGGCCAGGGCGCGGCGAACGTCCTGTCCGGCTTCTTCGGCGGGATGGGCGGGTGCGCGATGATCGGCCAGACGATGATCAACGTCAAGGCATCCGGCGCGCGCACGCGCATCTCCACGTTCCTCGCCGGGGTCTTCCTCCTCGTCCTGGTTCTGGTCTTCGGCGACGTGGTCGCGATCATCCCCATGGCCGTCCTGGTGGCCGTCATGATCGTGGTCTCGATCGCCACGTTCGACTGGCACAGCATCCGCCCGTCCTCCCTCCGGCGGATGCCGCTGAGCGAGACGACCGTGATGGTGGCGACGGTGGCGGTGACGGTGTGGACCCACAACCTCGCGATCGGCGTCGGCGTCGGCGTGATCGTGGCCGCCGTGCTGTTCGCCCGACGGGTCGCCGGCGTCACCCGGGTGCACCGGGAGGTCGACGCCGACGTCGCCCACTACCGGGTCGAGGGCGAGCTCTTCTTCGCCTCGAGCAACGACCTCACCACGAAGTTCGCCTACTCGCGCGACCCTGCCCGGGTGGTGATCGACCTCTCCGGTTCGCACATCTGGGATGCCTCGACCGTCGCCGCGCTCGATGCGGTCGAGACCCGGTACGCCCGGCTCGGTACGACCGTCGAGATCATCGGGATGAACGCCCAGACGGCACGTCTCCACGGCCGACTGAGCGGGAGGCTCGGCGGGCACTGATCCGCCGAGCGAGCTTCACGACCGGAGGGTGGTGGAGGGGGTCTCGCCGAACTCCGCCCGGTACATGGCGGCGAAGCGCCCGAGGTTCGAGAACCCCCAGCGCGCCGCGATGGCCGCCACCGTCTCCGCCGAGGGGTCGGCGGCGCGCAGTTCGGCCCGAGCAGCGTCGAGACGCACGCGTCGGACGTACTGCATCGGCGTCCGGCCCGTGGCGGTGCGGAACGCGTACTGCAATCCGCGCGGGGAGAGCCGCGCCGCCTCCGCGATGTCGGAGAGGGCGATCGGCCCGGTGGCGTGGGCGTCGATGTACGCCTTCGCCCGACGCACCGGCGCGGGCAGCGCACGCGCCGGTCGACCCGCGGCGAGCGCCTCGGTGAAGGTCGAGGGGAACGTCATCAGCGAGGCCTCGAGCAGGAGCGAGCGCACCTGCTGCGCGATCACCGGGGCGCGTTCCGGCGAGCGCAGCAGCACGTCGCGGCCGTACTCCCACGTGCGGGTCCAGTACCTCAGGCGCTGCTCGGACATCGGCGCGTGCCCGATGGGGCGGACCCGCAACGTCTCATCTCCCGAGAGCCGACGGGCGGCCTCGTCCACGTCGCCGCGCGCGAAGGACACCGCGGTTCCGGCGATCCTGCCCGAGAACGCGATCTCGATCGGACGGTCCATCACCACGAACGGCACCGTCGTGTCGATACGGTCGCGTCGGTAGGTCGCGCGGATGCGCGGGCCCGCGATCCGTCCCACGATCATCTGGTCGCCCGGGTCTGATTCGGTCACCATCGTCGATCCCACGGTGTAGTCGCAGAACCCGAAGCCGGGCTCAGCGGCACCGTGGAAGACGAAGGCGGGCTGGATGCCGTCGGCACGGGAGATGCGGGCTCCGGGTATCACCGTCTGCCACATCTCCTGGACCGTCGTGGCATCCCTGGTTTCGACATGCGTATGCTCCACGGGCATTTCCTAAGTTCTCGCTGCCGAAAACGGATAGACCGTTGCGTATGCGCTCGAACTGTGCGATGGAACCGGTCCCACGATGGGCCGGGATGCGCAACCGCGCGTCGGCCCCGATAATCGGATGGGTGTCGCCCCCGCGACGCACTGACCGACGGGATGAGTCATGCCCTTCCGCACCATGACCACGCTGCAGGCGTGGATCGACGACTTCCGCGCGCTCGGCTACGACGACGCCGGAATCCTCAAGGTGATCCCGCAGGACGGTGAGGGAGGTTCCGACACCGGCCTGATCGCCGCGGGGCTCCGCAGCGTCTCGACGACCTTCTACGTCTCCCCCGAGACCGAGCCGGGATCCACCGGATGGGCCGTCACGTTCGAACCGCGCGAGAACGCCGCCCCTCTCGGGTCGGCGCGCGTCCTCGCCCTCTCCGGAGAGCTGGCGATGCTGTCGGCGCTGTGCACCTTCCTGCAGGCACGAGCCGAGGCCTTCGTCGAAGCCCGATCCTGAGGCTCCCCGCCGGACGCGCGCCGTCGGGGTGGGAACGCCTCAGCCGGCGGCCGTACCCGCGGCGGTGAGACGGCGGAGGACGGTCGCGACCCGGTCGGCATCCGCGGGGTCCATCTCGGCGATCGCCGCCTCCACCGCGTTGTCGAATCCGCGGAGGGAACACCACGGCGCAGAATCCAGATCGACCGTCGCGGTGATGTGGTTCACGCGACGGTCCTCGTCGTCGAGGTCGCGGCGCACGGCACCGCGCTGCACGAGTCGGTCGATGAGGGTCGTCACGCCGGCCGAGGTGATGCCGAGGTGGTCGCGCACGTGCGAGGGGCGCGCCCCGGGATTCTCGGCGACGAAGATGAGGGCCTTCGCGTCGAGCTCGTTGAGGGACAGCGTCCGGCGCGCCTCGGCGGTCGCGGCGCGACGCGCCTCGTCGTAGGCCAGGAGCGCACGTCCGAGGTCCGAGATCGTCGAGGCGTCCGAGGAGTTCTGCACGACCCCTGATCGTACCGGTGCGGGGCCGGCGGCGCGGGTGCGGGCCTCGCGGCCGTTCCGCCGTGTCACGCGACGAGGGCCGACGCGTGCTGCGCCGCGGGGGCGGCAGCGGGCTCGTCTCGCCCCGCGGTTGCTCCGTTTCCGGCGCGCCGTGTCCGGCGTGCACCGGGGGGCGGGCTCAGCGCTCGATCGCCGTCGCACGCGTTCACGAGATGGTCTTCACGGCGTAACCCGCCACCCGCGGTCCACCCTTCAGCATGGGTCAAACCGCACCCGCGGTCACCGATTCGGCTCCGCTCGTCGGCGCCCCTCCCCGGAAAGCGATCGCGATGAACCGACCCCTGCGCGTGCTGTCCCTGTACGAGGGATTCTTCGCCGGAGGAGCCCGTATCCTCCACTCCGACGTCGTCGCAGGGCTGCATGCCGACGGCGGCCAGGAGCACCGGGTCCTCTCGCTGACGTCCGCCGCCCGTCGCGACGCATCGCTGCAGCACGCTCACGACGACACCCGGTTCCGGACGCTCCGCGCCGCGGGTGTGCGCATCGACACGTTCGACCGCGTCGCCGGCGACCAGCCGATGACCCCGGACTCCTTCAGCCCCGCCGAGCTCGCGCACGCGGCGTCCCTCATCGCGGATGCCGACATGGTGCTGTCCCTCAAGGAGCAGCCGTTGAGCCTGATCGTCGCGCTCGAACGGGCGGGCATGCTGCCCGATCGCCCCCTCGCGGCGTGCCTGCACCGCTCGGATCCCGCGCACTCCGGCCCGGCCCTGGGCTGGCTCGTCGACGCCGGCGCGACCGGCGCCGTGTCCGCGACCATCTCGTGCGCGGAATCGACCTCGGTCGCCTACACCCGCTCCGGCGTCGCGACGACGCACGCGTGGGTGATCGACAACGGCATCGACACGCGCCGGTTCCGGCCGGGTACGCGTGCCGAGCGCCGGAGCATCCGCGAATCCCTCGGCATCCCGGAGACGGCCGCGGTGGTGATGCTGGCTGCGCGATTCGACGCGATGAAGGATCCCGGGCTGTTCCTCGACGCCGTGGCCCGGCACGCGCGCCGTCGGCCGCGCACCCACTACGTGCTGTGCGGGTCGGGGATGACGCACCGCAACCCGGCGTTCTCCGCGCTCGTCGCCGATGCGGGGCTGGGCGCGGACGTCGCGCTGCACGCGCTCGGCCTGCGCGAGGACATGCCCGCGCTGTACCGGATCGCCGACGTCGTGGCGCTGACCAGCGCATTCGGCGAGGCGTCGCCGTTGTGCCTCGCCGAGGGCGCGGCATCCGGAGCCATCCCCGTCACGACCGATGTCGGCGACGCCGCCCGCGTCGTCGCGGGATTCGGACTCGTGACCCCGCGCGACGCCGAGGCCATTGCGGCGACCTGGCAGGAGGCCCTGACCCGCCGGATCGAGCTGCGGTCGGCGGCGATCTCGGCCCGCCCGCGCCTGGACCGTCGACGCATGGTCGCGGACTACCGCGGCGCGATCGAGGAGCTCGTGCTGCCCGAGGTGCTCGCGGCCTGAGCCGCGGGCGCCCCGGCGGCGCCCACGGCGGCGACCAGGAGCGCGAGCGCGGGGCCCGGCACCCTAGATGGACCGCCGTGACGGCACCATCCCCGACACCACGGTGCGAAACCGTGCCTACAGTGAGTCATGACCGCCAGCATCCTCTCGATCGGCACGGCTCTGCCCCGCACCCGTGTCGCCCAGTCGGCGCTGCGCGACCTGTTCGCCGCACAGCCCGGATTCGATCGGCGCAGCCAGCGCCTCGTGGGGGCGGCGTTCGACGCCGCGGCCATCGACACGCGCCACACGGTGCTCCCGCAGCTGGCCGGAGGTTCGGCCGACGGACTCGCGGCGCTGTCGGACGGTGAGCTGACGATGCCGCCCACGGGTGCCCGCAACGACGAGTACCGCCGCACCGCGCCCGCGCTGTTCGCCGAGGCGGCCGGGGCGGCTCTGGCCGGTTCCGGGCTCGGGCGTGAGGCGGTGACGCACGTCGTGACGGTCTCGTGCACGGGCATGTTCGCGCCCGGACCCGACTACCTGCTGGTGCGCGATCTCGACCTGTCGCCCTCGGTCGAGCGGTATCACCTGGGGTTCATCGGGTGCGCGGCGGCGATCCCCGCGCTCCGGCTCGCCGCTCGCATCGTCGCCGCCGATCCCGCAGCCGTCGTCCTCGTCGCCGCGGCCGAGCTGTGCTCCCTGCACTGGCAGACCTCGTCGCATCCCGATCAGATCGTCGCGGCGTCGGTGTTCGCCGACGGAGCCGCGGCCGCGATCGTGACGGCCGCGGACGCCGCCCGGCCCGGGCTCGACCTCGAAGGGTTCGCGACGTACGTCACCGACGAGGGCGAGAAGGACATGGCGTGGACCGTCGGCGACTCGGGGTTCGAGATGACCCTCACTCCGGAGGTGCCGCGCATCATCGGTCGCGAGATCGCCGCGATCGCCGCGGACGTGCTCGGCGACCTGAGCGAGGTCGACGCGTGGGCCGTGCACCCCGGCGGTCGGAGCATCCTCGACCGCGTCGAGTCGGCTCTGGCTCTGGATGCCACGGCGCTCGCGTCCTCGCGCGAGGTGCTGCGGGCGCACGGCAACATGTCCAGCGCGACGCTGCTGTTCATCCTGCGGGATCTTCTCGCTGACACGGCCCGCGCGGACGGCGACAGGGTGGCCGCGCTGGCCTTCGGCCCGGGCCTCACGGTGGAGGCGGCGCGCCTGGTGCTGCGCCGCCCTGCGGCGTGATGCGGGCGGCCCGCGCGTGCACCCGGCACGCCGTGGGAGAGGGACGCCGGTGAGCGCCGGAGGCTGGGCACGACTCGACGCACGAGACACCGTCCTCCTCGAGCTCATGGACGACCCCGACTGCGATGCGCGCCGTCTCGCCGCGACGTATCGTCGGTTCGATCTGGTCAACCGTGCCGTGTCCGGCTGGGGCGGGGTGTACCGCGCGCACGTGCGCCCCCGGCTTCGCGCCCTCGGCCGGCCGGGTCGGGTCCTCGACCTCGGCTGCGGCGGGGGTGACGTCGTGGTGCGTCTCGCCGGGCTCGCCGCGCGCGACGGACTCGAGGTCGAGTGGGTCGGCGCGGATCCCGATCCGCGTGCACTCCGATCCGCTCGGAAGCGCGAACGCCCCGGGGTCCGGTTCGTCTCGCGCGGTTCGTCGGAACTGCTCGCCGACGGGGAGAGGTTCGACATCGTGCTGTCGAATCACGTGCTCCATCATCTCGACGCCGCGCAGCTGCGCGGGTTCGTGGACGACTCGCGGGCGCTCGCCCGATCCGCCGTGCTGCACGCCGACATCGCTCGAGGACGACTGGCGTACGCGCTCTACGCGATCGGGGTGACGCCGCTCGCGCCCGGAACGTTCCTCCGCACCGATGGACTGCGCTCCATCCGCCGCAGCTACCGGGCCGAGGAACTCGCCCGCACGCTCGGAGAACCCTGGCGCGTCGAGACTCCGGCACCGTTCCGCGTGCTCGCCGTCGCCGACGGGACGGCGGAGGCTCATGGCTGACGTGCTCGTGGTGGGGGCGGGTCCGGTCGGGCTGGCGCTCGCCGCCGACCTTCGCGTGCGCGGCGTCGATGTCGCCATCGTGGAGCGACGCACCGGGTCGGATGCCGGGACGCGGGCGATCGGCATCCACTCCCCCTCCCTCGCGCACCTCGAGGCATCCGGCGCGACCGACGCGCTTCTGGCCCGGGCCGTGCGCATCGGCCGCGGGGAGGCTCGGGCTGACGGCCGGAGGCTCGCGACCATCCGGTTCGACCGGCTGCGGGCGCGGCATCCGTTCGTCGCCGCGCTTCCCCAGTCGGACACGGTCGACGTGCTCACGCAGCTTGCGCCGGCGGTCTCGCGGGGCGTGCGCGTGACCGCGGTACGCGAGGACGGCGCAGGAGTACGCGTGCGGGCGGTCGGGCCGAGGGGCGAGGTGGATCTTCGCGCCGCGATCGTGGTCGTCGCATCGGGGTGGGCCGGGCGCGAGCTCGTGTATCGCCCGGGCGCTGTGCACACCCACCACTACCCCGACCGGTACGCGATGGTCGACGTCGCCGCCCCCGGCGATGCGACCGCGCTCGTGCACCTCGAGCGCGGCGGCGTGGTCGAGTCGTTCCCGCTGCCCGGAGGCAGACGGCGTCTCGTGGCGTGGGCGGGGAAGGCGGATGTCCCGGATGCCGCGGAGTTCCTCCGTGCGGCGCTGGCCGATCGTGTGGGGCTCGATGTGGACACGTCGACGGCGTCGACGTTCCGCGTGCGGCGCGCCGTGGCTCCCGCGCTGCGGAGGGGGCGGGTGATCGTCGTCGGCGACGCGGCGCACGAGGTCAGCCCGATCGGCGGTCAGGGCATGAACCTCGGTCTGCTGGATGCCCTCACCCTTTCTCCCTTGCTGGCGGAGTGGGTGCGCGGGACCGAACCACGACGGCTGGCCGCGTGGGAACAGGGACGGCTGGCGTCTGCCCGGCACGCCGCCCGTCTGGCGTTCCTGAACACGATGCTGGGGCGAGGCGCCTCGGCGCCCGGGCACGCGACCCGATCGGTGGCGCTGCGCACCGTGCTCCGCGGCCCGGGGGCGGCGGCGTTCACGCGCGCCTATGCGATGGACTTCGACGCCGCCGCGCGAGGCGGCTGAGCGCAGGGGCCTAGGGGCGTCCCGGGTCTCGGCGGGCCGAGCCGAGGCGGAGGGTCACGATCGGCAGGCCGCGCACTCACGTGATGACGAGCTGTGCCGCCAGCAGCAGCGCCGCGAGCATGGTCAGTCGGAACACCGCGCGCCCGGGCGGCCGTGCCACGGCGAGGGCGATCGTCGCCACCGCGACGAGCACGACCGCGGCGAAGAACACGCCTCCGACGACACCTCCGCCCGATCCGGCGAAGACAGCGACGGCACCCAGCACGATCCCCGCCGCAGCGGCGACGACGCTGACGCGGGCGCCGAGCCGGTGCGGCAGTCCGCGCACCCCGGTCGCACGGTCGTCGTCGAGATCGCGGACGACGTTCGTCAGGTGCACTGCGGCGCCCAGTGCCGCCCCCGCGAGCGAGGCCCATGGCGCGGCGAGCGCGGGAGCCGGCAGCGCGAGGGTCGGGAACGACGGGAACAGACCGAAGCTGACCAGGAACGGCACGATCGACAGCGGCGTGGACTTCAGCCCGGCGTTGTAGGCCCAGGCCGAGGCGAGCGCGATCGCATGGGCGGCGACGAGTGCCGGTCCGAGTGGCGCCGAAAGCGCGAGAGCCAGGGCGAGGGATGCCACCGCCACCCCGAGCGCCTGTTCCGGGGTGAGCGCTCCGCTGGCGACCGGCTTGTCGGTGCGTCCGACGGCGACGTCGCGGCCGGCGTCGATCGCGTCGTTCGACAGCCCGACGGAGACCTGACCCGCGAACACGGCGACGACGAGCAGCAGCAGCCGCCACGGCTCGAGACCGGCGGCGACGCCGAGCGCCAGCGACAGGGTCGTGACGACGAGCGTCGGTCCGGGATGCGTCGCACCCCAGAGCGCCCGCACGAGCGGTGTCTTCGCGGGGGCATCGGGCACGTGACGACGGTACCGCCTCCCGCGCGCCCGGGGCGGGCGGCCCGTCACGGCCCCAGGGAACTGCCGCCTCCAGGAACAGCGGCGCTCGGAAACAGCAGCGCTCGGGAACAGCGGCGCTCGGGAACAGTAGCGCTCCGAAACAGCCGCGCTCGGGAACAGCGGCGCTCGGAAACAGCAGCGCTCGGGAACAGCGGCGCTCGGGAACAGTAGCGCTCCGAAACAGCCGCGCTCGGGAACAGCGGCGCTCGGGAACAGTAGCGCTCGGAAACAGCAGCGCGCTCGAGGTCAGCGGCAGGCCCGAGATCTGTTCCGTGCTCACGGACCCGCCGTCTCGTCGTCATCGACCCGCTTCTCCCAGGGGGGTGGGTCGGGTGCGAATCGAACACTGGCGGGTGGGACGGCAGAGGGATAGGGATCGGGGTGGTCGGTGTAGACGCGGCCGGTGGGTGAGGTCCATTCGAGGAGTCCGTCGGGGAGCTGCGTCACGCTCCAGCGCGTGAACTGCTTCTGTGTGTGGTGCCGTTGGCACAGGCAGGCGAGATTGCGGACGTCGGTGGCCCCGCCGTGCGCCCAGTCGGTGGTGTGGTCGATCTCGCAACGGATCGCGGGAGCAGTGCACCCGGGCCATCGGCAGCGGCGGTCGCGGGCACGCAGGTGCCGGTCGATCGCGGTGGTGCGGTGGTAGGTGTCGGTGTGCAGGACGGCGCCGGTGACGGGGTGGGTGATCACCCGATCCCAGGGGACGCGGGTGGCCTCGGCGAGGCGCCGCGCGGTTTCCGCATCGACGGGACCGCGGCCGACGAGCTCGGCCGGAGCCGCGTTCTCCCCTCCCGGCGCGAGCATGGTCATGGCCGGCACGACGACCTGCACCCTCGCGCGGATCTTGCCGAGGGTGCCGGGTCCGTCGTCGGGTCGGGTGGGGTCGAGAGTCGGGTCGCCGGTGAGGAGCATGTCGGCGAACACGTCCGCCCGCACCTGATCCATCGTGCGCGTATCCCGCTTCGGGAGGACGGGACCGGCGACCGGGTCGCCGTCGACGGCACCGTCGCCGCTCGCTCGACCCGTCGGCGACGCGGTCCCCCCGCGGGCGACCCCGCCCGTCGAGGCCGTGTCGCCGGGGGCGGCATCGCCGAGACCGTCGCCCGCCTTCGCGTCCCGCGCCGCGTCCACGATGACCCGGGCCTGCTGCGTCACCCGGTCGTGGATCGCTTCGGCGAGCACGGTCGGGAGGGTCGCGATCAGGTCCGACATGCCCTCCGCCGCCGGGACCACGCGGACGCACCGCAACTCGCGCGCGGCCCGGTGGCGCTCGGTCACCGTCCGCGGATGCAACCTCTGCGCGGCCACGGCGAGCCGGCTCTTCAACCGGCCCGGACTGGACGCCTCCCCCGCGAGGGACACGGCCTCGGCATCGAAGTCCGCCCTCCGTTCCAGGGGCAGCCCCGCCCCGGCGTCCGCGATCACCCGCACATATCGCCGCGATATCGCCCCGCTCTCCCACGCCGCGACGGTTCGCGGGAACGACTCCACCAGCGTCATCGCGTCGTCGATGTCGCGCTGCACCGTCCGATCCGACCCCCGGCACGCGGCCGCCACCTCGGACGCCACCTCCCGCAACGCCATCTCCGCGGCCCGCACCGACGCCCGTGTCGTCGCCGCGGCATCCAGGGCGAGTCGCCCGACCGCGGCCAACGCCCGCACGCGCGCGACCTCCGCCGACGCGACCGCAGCCTCGGCGACGACGACATCCGCGACCAGACCCGCCAACACCCCCACGTCGATCGCCACGACCCTCGACCCGGACGGCTCGGGCGGAACATTCGAAGACATGTACGAACGCTATTCGAAGCCCCGACGTTCCCCCCGATCAGGAGGTGAATCTGTGCACAACCCCGAACCCCCGAGACCTGTGCAGAAGGGGCGCCAGGGCGCACGAAACCGCACCCGCGACGCCGCCCCCGCCAGGCCTCAACGACGTGTCGACCCCACGCGACCCGCACCAAAACCCTTGGCACTCTCCGCACGAGAGTGCTAATCTGACATCAAGTTGAGCGATAGAGACTCAACTTCGAAGAACCTTCCGGATGCCGCATCCGGACCGATCGAAAAGGAGAATGACCATGGCCACCTACGACCCCTTCCGCGACCTCGACCGCCTCGCGTCGACGCTCCTCGACGCCCGCCGCGGCGGACCGCGACGCATGCCGATGGACCTGTACCGCGACGGCGACCACTACGTCCTGTCCGCCGACCTTCCGGGCGTCGACCCGGGCTCGGTCGACATCGACGTCGACGGTCAGCTGCTCACGATCCGCGCCGAGCGCACCCTCGCCGCGGGCGACGACGTCAAGTGGATCACGCGCGAGCGCGAGACCGCGTCGTTCGTCCGACAGCTGAACCTCGGCCAGGGCATCGACACCGAGCGCATCAGCGCCGCCTACCGCAACGGAGTGCTCTCGGTCACGATCCCCGTGAGCGAGAAGGCGAAGCCGCGGCGGATCGCGGTGTCCACCGACGACGCCGGCGACGTGATCGCGGCTCACGAGAGCACCCCGCAGCCGATCGAGCAGTGAGCACCCCGGAGGGGGCGACCGATGGGTCGCCCCCTCCGCCCGTGTCAAGGCCCTCGGCGATCCGGAGCGGCGCCCGCAGAGTGCTCCGGTGTCCGCGATCCTCTCCCCCCACGATCCGCCGGCCGCCATCGACGCCGATGACGTGCCCACCCTTCCCTTCACTCCGCGCGGCCCGGTGAGCGCCGCCGTCCTGCACCACCTCGGCGCGGGCGCGGCGACGAACCACACGGTCCTCGCCGATGCGGCCGTCGCCGCGTCGGCCGACGTCGAGACCGACGACGACCTTCAGCTCGCCCTCTTCGCGCTGTACGCCTCGGCCTACGGGTCGGTCCCGGCGTTCGACCCGGAGCTCGAGTGGGAGCCGTCGCTCATCGCCACCCGCGGCGTCATCGAGCGGGCGTTCGAGGCTGCGCTGCGCGCGCGCATCGTCCCACCCGAACTCCCCGCGGCGACCGCGGATGCCGTGGCCCGCGCACTCTTCACCCTGACCGCCGCCGACGGCGGTCCGAGCCTCTCGCGCCACCTCGCGAAGAAGGCGACCCTCGACCAGGCGCACGAGTTCCTCGTGCACCGCTCGGTCTACACGCTGCGGGAGGCCGATCCGCACTCCTGGGCGATCCCGCGCCTGACCGGACGCCCGAAAGCCGCGCTGGTGGAGATCCAGTCCGACGAGTACGGCGGCGGCGACCCCGAGCGCGTCCACGCCGAGCTCTTCGCCCGCGCCGTGCGCGCGGCCGGGCTCTCCGACGCCTATGGCGCCTACGTCGACGACGTGCCCGCCGTGACCCTGGCATCCCACAATGCGATGTCGATGTTCGGCCTCAACCGGCGCCTCCTCGGCGCGATCGTCGGACACCTCGCGGCGTTCGAGATGACGTCCTCGATCCCGAACCGCCTGTACGCCGAGGGATTGCGTCGACTGGGCTTCGATGACGACGTGTGCGGCTACTTCGACGAGCACGTCGAAGCCGACGCGGTGCACGAGCAGATCGCGGCCCGCGACCTCGCCGGCACCCTCGCCGAGGACCGCCCCGATCTGCTCCCCGACATCCTTTTCGGCGCCGCCGCCTGCCTGAGCGTCGATGGTCGCGTGGGCGAGCACCTGCTCGATGCCTGGGGGCGTGGCGCGTCCTCGCTGCGCCCCGAGGACGCCCGGTGACCGCCGAGCGTCCGCGTATCACGGCCTATCCCGACGGCCCTCTGCTCGTGCGCGGAGACGTGGAACTGCGTGACGCCGACGGCGCCCCGATCGAGAAGCGCCGGCGCACGGTGGCGCTGTGCCGGTGCGGCCTGTCCACGATCAAGCCGTTCTGCGACGGGACGCACAAGCCCGCCGGGTTCCGCACCGACGACTGACCCATCCGTCGCGGACGGTCCGCGCGACCCGGCATCCTGAGCCCGATCGCCCACGCCGGAGTCGTTCCCGCCGACGGGGATGCCGTCACTTCGCCGCGTGCTCGCCGTCCACGGGCCGGGAGAGTTCGGCATCCAGCGCGTCGACGAGGCGGGTGAAGGTTTCGTCCACCGACTCGGGCTGACGGAAACCGCCGATCCTCTCCAGGTCGGTGAACCCGTGCAGAGCCGAACGGACGTACCTGATGCGGTGGACGTCGGCCGCCCCGGCGCCGTACCCGGCGAGCGCCCGGGTGATCTCGTCCACGACCTCGGCCGCCGCCTGCTCCCACTCGGCACCGGTCCCCCCGCGCTGGGCGAGTTCGTACATGCCGGGACGCTCGCGTGCGAAACCCCGGTAGGCCGCGGCCAGCGCCCCGAGGGCGTCGCGGGACGACACCCCGCGCGACGATCGCGCGAGGGCGTCGCCGAAGGCGCGGGTGGCGGCGAGCGCGAGACGATCCGTCAGATCGCCGAGACCGCCGACGTGCTTGTACAGGCTGGGAGCGGCGACGCCGAGGGCGGCGGCGACGCGGGAGAGGGTCAGGGATGCCACTCCTTCGGCGTCGACGAGCTCGGCGGCGCGGCGGACGACGACGTCGGCGTCAAGACCGGCCCGCGGCACCGCTCACCTCCGCGAGGAGCATGAGCACCCGGTCGGCGACGACGTCGGGAGCCTCGAGCATCGGCGCATGGCCCACGCCGGAGACGAGCTGGACGTCGGCGGAGAGCTCGCCGGCGAGCCAGGCGGCCTCGGCGGCGGGGTCCTTCCAGTCGGGATCCGCCTCTCCCATCACGACGAGCGCGGGAGCGGTGACGCGCGTCAGGAACGGCGCGACGACGGAGTGATCGACGCGCGTGGTGCGGGAGAACGCCCGCCACCGTCCGGGCCGCGCGAGTCGGCGCGACAGGTGCGCGGCCCGTTCGCGCGCACCGACGCCGAGTCCCGGCCACAGCGACGCGGAGTAGCCACGCCAGACGGCCGGCCCCCAGGGACGGGCGAGCAGCACGCGCAGAAGCATCCCGAGCGCGGCGTTGCCGTTGCGGGCGAAGGGCCCGAGCAGCACGAGGGCGCTCACGAGATCGGGGCGTTCGCCGGCCGCGATGATCGCGGCACCGGCGCTCATCGAGGCCCCCGCGATCACCGCCGGCCCCTCGCCGAGACGCTCGATCACGGCCACGAGGTCGTTCGCGGTCGCACGGTCGCCGTATTCGGCGAAGCTCGTATCGCTGTCGCCGTGCCCGCGCAGATCGACGAGCGCCACCCGGTACCCGGCCGATACGAGCCGGTCGGCGAGGGGCTCGAACGCGTCGCGCTCGTCGCCCATCGCGGGCGAGCACACCACGAGGGGGCCCTGTCCGCGCACCTCGACGGCCAGTCGCCCGCCGTCCACCTGCACTTGGCTAATGTCCATAGCCATAAGCTACGCCTATTAGCCAGTTACGGCAAGCGCCGATCGCGGCAGCCTCAGAGGTCCTCCGGCGCGAGATCTCCCTGGCCCTCCTCGCCGAGCTCGACCACACCCGGATCCTGGCCCTGCGAGTCAGTGCCGGTGGACTCCGGGTGCACGTCCTCCAGCGGGATGTCGGCGTCGTCGGCCGGGATCTCAGCCGGATCGGCACCCGTCGCCGTGGCGGGGTCGAGGTCTGCGGGATCGACGCCCTCGTCGAGTGCGGTCGTGGCATCCCACTCCGCCTGTGCGGGATCCAGCGTCGGGTCGGGCTCGATCGAGGTGTCGCCGTCGCGCAGAGGCTGAACGCCGGCCACGCCGTCGGAGGCGGCCGGGATGGTCTGGTCGGAAGAAGTGTCGCTCATGGGTGTCCCTTCGATCATGCGTGCGTCGGGCGCACGCGCCGCCACGACGGGCGACTCCCCCATCCCAGCCTCCGGCCGCACCGACCCATGCCCCCTTGACAGCGCGCCCGCCCACCGCGCGCTCCCCCGGTTTCGCTCCGAGGCCGAATCCTCGCGCGGCCCGTCCCGCGACACGTCCGACCTCGACGGCGGGGGCAAGATAACCGGGATGCCGCGGACCGGACACCGCGGAGGAGGGTCGCATGGGGGAAGTCCTCACCGTCAACGCCACCGGCGCTCGCGACGTCGAGACGGTGTGGCAGCAGTTCATCCCCAGCGCCCGACTCGAGCACGTCGATCCGCTGCGCGTGCGGTTCCGCTGGACGTCGATCGACACGGGGGCGTTCTCGCTCGTGCAGTACTCGCTGCGCGCCGACGTGCGGTCCTCCATCCACCTCGACGACCAGATCATGGCCTGCCAGCTCGCCGCCCTCGACGCACGCATGACGACGGAGGGTCATTCGCTCGACGCCCGGCAGCCGTGGATCACGGGCGACAGGGCGATGCAGGCGCGCTGGAGCGGCACCGGGAAGGTGCGGGCCTTCCTCTTCGACCGGACATCGGCAGAGCGGATCGCCCGTGCGGTCTCGGGCGAAGACCGTCTCGTGCTGCGCTCGATCGATCCGGTCGCGCGCGACCGCACCCTCGCCGCACAGTGGGAGCGCAGCTTCGGGTACGTGGCATCCGCCCTCGCCGTCGGGCACGAGCAGCCGCTCATCGCCGCCGAGCTCGAACGGCACGCCCTGATCTCCACGCTCACGACCTTCTCCACCACCTACCTCGAGGCCCTGGATCGCACCGCCCAGCGCGCGGCTGCACCGCGGACCGTCCGACGGGCCCTCGCGTTCATCGACGCGCACGCGCACCAGCCGATCACCGTCGACGACATCGCTGCGGCGGCGGGCATCTCGACGCGGGGGCTCCAGCACGCGTTCCGCCGCGCCCTGGGCGTCACGCCCTCCGAGCAGCTGCGCACGGTCCGTCTCGCCGCCGCGCACCGCGACCTGCAGAACGCCGGCGCGACGGTGGGCGAGGTGTCCCGCCGGTGGGGGTTCTCCAGCCCGTCGCGGTTCGCGCGGTTCTACCGCGACATGTACGGGCGCAACCCCGCCCAGACCGCCCGCATGTTCTGACACCCGTCGCATTCCGTGTCGTGATGGCGCGAAAGGTCTGCGGCGGCGGCCGGAGAGGGGGGAACGGGGCACAGTGACGAGGTTGGGCGACGAAAGGGATCGATCGTGGGGAAGTTCATGTACGAGGGAGCGGTCCGCGCCGATTTCGAGGACCGCGTGCTCGCCCACCTCCAGATCGTGATCGGGAACAAGCTGCGTCGTGGCGAGCCGTTCTACTTCCAGTGGAAGGACGACGTCAGCACGGGCGGGGGCCGCACATCGGTGTGGCTGCACCCGCGCGCGAGCATCGTGTTCAAGTTCCACGGCGGCCGCCCGCCGGCACTGAACCGCAGTTGGCTCGAGGCGCTCATGACGATGGCGAACTCCCCCACCGGGTTGTACGTCGTCCCCGAGCCGGCCGAGGATGCCCTGACGGCCGACCCCTTCGGCTGACCCCGCTGTCAACCCGCTCGCCTCCCGGCCCGCCCGGGGGTTCCCTGACGGGAACGGAAGGATGCCGCATGCCGCACACACCCTCACCCGAGACGCGGATCGTGGTGATCGGGGGCGGGAACGCCGGGCTCTCGATCGCCGGACGCCTGCACAACGCGCGCCTCGGGAACGTCACGGTGATCGAGCCGCGGGAGCAGCACGTCTACGCACCGCTGCAGTCCCACATCGCCGGGGGCACCGCCCGGGCCTCGCGGGCCGCGCGCCGGCAGGCCGACGTGATCCCGCCCGGCGTGCGGTGGCTGCGGGACGAGACCTTCACCGTCGATCCCGCCGCCCGCCGCGTGCACCTCGTGTCGGGCGGGCGCCTCGACTACGACCAGCTCGTCGTGGCCGCGGGTCTCCGGCTGGCGTGGGAGGCGATTCCGGGTCTCCCCGAGGCCATGACCCAACCCGAGGGCGTGTCGAACTACGACCTCGCCCTGGCTGTGAAGGCGTCCACGGTGCTGCGCGATCTTCGTCGCGGCACCGTGGTGTTCACGCAGCCGCCGGAGCCGGCCTCGTGCGGCGCAGCCGCGCAGAAGCCGCTCTACCTCGCGTGCGACTGGTGGCGCGCGCTCGGGGTCCTCGACGACATCCGCGTCGTCCTCGTGCTCCCCGACCCCGTCCCTTTCGGCATCCCCGACATCGATCGCGAGCTCCACCGGGTACTCGACGGGTACGGCGTCGAGGTGCGGTACTCCCGCGAGGTGAGGAGGGTGGATGCCGCCTCCCGCACGCTCACGATCGGTCACGGCGACGACGAGGAGACGCTCTCCTACGACGTGCTGCACGCCGTCCCGCCGCAGCGCGCGCCCGAGTGGATCGCCGGGAGCGGGCTCGCCGACCCGGACGACCCGCACGGCTTCGTGGACATCGACCCCGAGACGCTGCAGCATCGCCGTTTCCCCGACGTCTGGTCGCTCGGCGACTCCGCCCGCGTCGCGACCCGCCCCTCGGGCGGGGCGATCCGGCCGCAGGCGAAGGTGCTCGCGAAGAACCTGCGGGCGGTCCTGCGCGGAGCCGCCCCGCGCGCGCGTTACGACGGCTACAGCGTCGTCCCTTTCACCGTCTCGCGCGGAACCGTCGTCTTCGCGGAGTTCGACCGTCGGGGGAAGCCGCAGCCGACGGTTCCGTTCTGGCGCTCGCTGTCGCGCGAGAGGCGTTCGACCTGGATCGCGGATCGGCGGATCCTGCCCTGGGTGTACTGGCACCTGATCCTGCGCGGACGGGCCTGAGGCGCCCATAGGCCACATCCGCCGATCCCTCAACCCCGGGGTCGGCGGAAGATTTCCCGCGAAGACTGGCCCCAGCCCCGGATCACCGAGAGAGGACATCATGGCCCAGGTCATCGAAACCATCGACGTCGACGTTCCCGTCCGCGTCGCCTACAACCAGTGGACGCAGTTCGAGGAGTTCCCCCACTTCATGAGCTTCGTCGAGTCCATCACGCAGAAGACCGACACGCTCACGCATTGGAAGGTCAAGATCGCCGGCGCGGAGCGCGAGTTCGACGCCGAGATCACCGAGCAGCACCCCGACGAGCGCGTCGCGTGGAACAGCGTCGGCGGAGACGAGAACCACGCCGGCGTCGTCACCTTCCACCGTCTCTCGGACGACGAGACCCGGGTGACCGTGCAGATCGATTGGGAGCCGACCGGGCTCCTCGAGAAGGCCGGTGCCGTGCTCGGCGCCGACGACCGTTCGGTGAAGAAGGACCTCGAGCACTTCAAGGAGTACATCGAGTCGCGCGGTGCCGAGTCCGGCTCGTGGCGCGGCGACGTCAGCTGACGTCTTTCCCACGGAACACGGATGCCGGACCCCCTCGGGGTCCGGCATCCGTCGTGTCAGGGGCGACTCACCACTGCGGGTGGATCTCGGCGCGCAGGCGGCGGTCGTAGACATCCCGCACGAGCGTGTCGAAGGCCGCGACGTCGAAGCCCCCGTCGAGCAGGTCGGCGGCCGCGGCGTTGGCGGTGGCCTGCTCGGCCGACCGGGCACCCGGGATGACCGATGTCACGCCCTCGCGCGACGCGATCCACGCGAGCGTCGCGGCGGGCAGCGTCACGCCCTCGGGGAGGGCGGCCTTCAGCTCGTCGGCCGCGGCGACGCCCTCGGCGAAGGGCACGCCCGAGAACGTCTCGCCCTTGTCGAACGCCTCGCCGTTGCGGTTGTAGGTGCGGTGGTCGTCCTTGTCGAACGTCGTGTCGACGGAGTACTTCCCCGACAGCAGCCCGCTGGCGAGGGGGACCCGCGCGAACACCGCGACGCCCTTCTCCGCGGGGAGCGGGAGCACCTCGTCGAGCGGCTTCAGGCGGAACGGGTTGAAGATGATCTGCAGGTTGGTCAGGTTCGGGCGCCGCAGCGCCGAGAGCGCCTGATCCATCGTCTCGACCGAGACGCCGTAGGCGCCGATGACGCCCTCGGACACGAGCTGGTCGAGCGCGTCGTACGTCGCATCGTCGTCGATCACGGCCGACGGCGGGCAGTGCAGCTGCACGAGGTCGAGCGTGTCCTGGGCGAGCAGGCGGCGCGACCGCTCGGTCCACGCGCGGAAGTTCTCCATCGTATAGTTCTCGGGCACCTGGTCTTCGCGACGCCCCATCTTGGTCGCCACGGTGACGCCCGCGGCATCCGAGGTCTGCAGGAACGCGCCGATGAGCTCTTCCGACCGCCCGTCGCCGTACACGTCGGCCGTGTCGAAGAGGGTCACGCCGGCGTCGACCGACGCGCCCAGCACCTGCATCGCCGCGTCTTCGCTCACCCCGCCCCAGTCGGGACCGAGCTGCCAGGTGCCGAGGCCGATGGCGGAGACCTCGCGGCCGGTGCGGGAGAGGGGACGCTGCTGCATTGCGGTTCCTTTCGGGGGTCTCCCCGAGCCTATCCAGCCCCTCCGACACCCGGGCCACCGCGCCCCGTCAACCCCGTCATCGCCCGGCGCACGTCCGCCTAGCGTGAGGCCACACCCCCACCGGAAGGACCACCGTGACCACTCCCCCCGAGAACCTCCCCGGCGCCGACCACGAGCAGACCGTCTCGGACGCCGAGGGCCTGACCGCCGACGTCCCCGCGGGCGGGGCGGGCGCCGACACCGGCGCCGTCTCCGCCACCGAGATCGACGACGCCGACGACGCGCGCGTGCCGAACGTCTCGAGCCAGAACGACATCCCGGGCGTGGGCACCCGCGGCGGCGGTTCGACCTCGCACCACGATCCCGACGAGTCCTCCGAGGCATCCGCACCGGCGACGGGCGAGGATCACGTGGATGCCGACTCCCCCATCGGCAGGTACCAGCCCGGCGTCGGTCGGTCCTCGGCGGAATCGAGCAGGGTCGCGCAGAACCTGCCCGATCCCGACGAGGACTGACCCCGGCGGCTACCCGGCCGTCGCGCGCCGTCGCTGCACGAACCCGAGGACCACGTCGAGAACGACGAACGCGGCGAGCGTGTAGCCGACGAACGGGAGGAGGAGCCCCAGCCCGATCGCTCCGGCGAGCACGAGGGCGATCCCCCACCAGGGCGCGCCGCGCAGCGCCCCGCGCGCGGGGGCTGCCGCGACGCCCCGGGTCGGGCGGCGTTTCCACCACATCGCGTATCCGAGCCCGACGAGCGTCGCGATCCCGAGAGCGAGAGCCAGCAGCACCAGCTGATTGACGAGCCCGAACATCGAGCCCATGTGCGTGTCGATGCCCCAGCGCGACAGCTTCGCCAGCAGCGGATACTCGGCGAAGTCGACCCGGTCCGTCACCTGCATCGTGGAACCGTCGATGGCGACGGCATCCACCTCGGTCGGGAAGCTGCGCTGGATCTCCTGCACGACCCAGGCCTTGCCGGGGGCGGTGGGGGGCTTGATCTCGACCTGCCCCGTGTTGACGTTGATGCGCTGCGCGATCGCGAGCACGGCGTCGAAGGTCGCGGGGTTCGCAGCCCCCGTCGGAGCGGTCGCGGCTCCGCCGTGGTGCGCGTGGTCACCGCCCGTCGCCGTCTCCCCCTCGAGCGAGGTCGACAGCGCCGGAGTGCCCCCGCCGACGGCGGCGCGCAGGTCGGCGACGTTGGCGCCCGCGAACGTCGACCAGGTGATCCCGGTGGCCGAGAGGAACACGGCCCCGAGCACCACCCACACGCCGATCGAGGCGTGCCACCCGAACAGTCCGCGATAGCCCGTGTGGGAACGGTTCGGACGTACGAGGTCGGCGCGCCCCCGACGGCTGCGCCGCATCCGCCCGATCCAGAGCCCCAGGCCGGCGAGCGCGACGATCCCGAGCCAGGATGCCGCGAGCTCGCTGTACCACCGTCCCGGCTCGCCGAGGTGGAGGTTCCGGTGCAGATCGCTGACCCAGGTGCGAACGGGCAGGGCGCCACTGGTGCCGTACGCCGTGAGGTCGCCGCGGATCTCGGCGGATCCCGGGTCGACGAAGATCGCGCGGGTCTCGCTGGCGCCGAGGGAGGGGTCGGCGAACATGACGCGCGTCGTCGCCCCCGGTTCGGGTGCGGGCCGCACGGCGACGGGGGTCGCGTCGCCGCCGACGTACCTCTCGGCGGCGACGATCTGATCGGCCAGCGGCAGGGGCGCGGCGGTCGAGGGCGCCGTCAGCTCGTGCGCGTACACGATGCGATCGAGCGTCGGCGTGATCGCGTACAGCGCCCCGCTCAGCGCGGCGACGAGGATGAACGGCCCCACGAGCACCCCGGCGAAGAAGTGCAGCCGGCGCAGGAGCGCCGTGAACCAGCCCTTCCGGACGCGCGGAGGCGAGGGGTCGGATGCCGCGGAGGCGGGCACCTGCTCGGTGTCGGTGGTGGTCATGTCAGGATTCCTTCTCCGATGAAACCGCCCTCGGCGCAGCCGGGCGGAAGGGCGAACACGGCCGACCCGATGGGGGTCGTCCATTCGTTGAGCAGGTCGAGCTCGTCGAGTCGACGCTGCAGGGGGACGAACTGCCGATCGACGTCGGCCTGGAACGAGACGAACAGCAGTCCCGCGTCCGAGACCGCGTCCGTCGGCGGCGCGTCGTCGTAGTTGTAGCCGCGCCGGAAGATGCGCTCCGCGGGGTCGTCGGACCGGGACCGTCGCACGTGCGAGAACTCCGGGATGACGGGGAAGCCGATGGCATCCTTGGCCGCGAAGTCGGGCTCGTCGAACTCGTCCGTCCCGGTGAGCGGGGCGCCCGTGGACTGGAAACGCCCCACAGCCTGGTCGCGCCCGGGACGATCCAGCCGGTCCCACTTGTCCAGGTCCATCGCGATGCGCCGCACCACCATCCCCGTCCCGCCGGTCAGCCAGCCCTCGCGCGACCAGACGACCTCGTCGAACCCGGTGGTCCCGGGCAGCGGGTTGGCGGTGCCGTCGACCTGGCCGAAGAGGTTGCGCATCGTGGTCCCCGGGCGCGTCGTCCCGTGCGCGCGGCGGAAGCCCTGCTGCACCCATCGGGGTGTGGCGAACGCCCGCGCGTCCTTGAGCAGCATGCGCGTGGCGTGGGCGACGGTGACCGGATCGTCCGCGGCGATCTGCAGGAGCAGGTCGCCGTCGCCGTACTCGGGCCGGAGCCGGTCGATCGCGAACCCGGGAAGCGGGCGCAGCCAGGCGGGAGCCGCGGCGCCCGTGCGCGCGACGAACTCCGGGCCGAACCCGAAGGTCACCGTCAAGCGCGCGGGCGAGACGGCCAGCTCCGGTTCGGTGTCGGCGAGGGCGCCCTGCCCCCGCGTCAGACGCACGGCGTCGTCCGTGAGCAGGCGCATGAGACGGCGCAGGGCGTCGCGGTCGGTGTCGGCGCGCAGGTCGAGCGCGACGAGCGACACGTGCGCCTGCGCGTCCGTGTCGATGCCCGCCTGGTGGGCGCCGTGGAAGGGCACGACGACATCGCCGTTCAACGGCGCCGCGGACACGGCATCCGTCGCTCCGGCCGAGACGGCCGCGTCGATTCCGACCGCGGCGAGCGCCCCCGCGCCGGCGACGGCTCCCCCGAGGAGGAACCCCCGCCGGCCGAGGCCGCGATCGCCCGGAGCGGATCGATCGCGGGACGCCATCAGTGGCCCGACTCCGAGGACCCCATGTCCATCTCGCCCATGTCGCCCTCGTAGGTCTCGTTCGCGCCGGCGAACTCCTTCACGGGCGCGGTGATCTCCGCCGTGGAGTCGTCCGAGAACGTCAGGGTGATCGTGGTCTCGTCGCCGACGAGCAAGGGCGACGTGACGTCCATGAACATGAGGTGGTTGCCACCCGGCTCGAGGGTGATCGCCCCGTGGGCGGGGATGACGAATCCGCCCTCGACCGGGCGCATGACCATCTGGCCGGACTCGTTCTGCACGGTCTCGTGCAGTTCCATCGCGGAGGTCGCGGGGCTGGTGGCCGACACGACCGTGAGGTCGGTGTCGCCGTCGTTGCGGAGCTCGCCGAAGCCGGCGCTCATCCCCGCGTCGGCGGCCTTGACCCAGACGTCGCTGGTCGAGAACGCGTCGGCCTCCGGTGTGACGGACGTGGTGGGCGCCGCGGCGCCGGCGCACCCCGAGAGAGCGAGAGTTGCGGCCAGGGCGAGGGCGCCGAAGCGCAGGAGGGAGGTGGTGCGGACGGACATGGAGAACCTTTCAGGACTGATCGCCGCGGGCACCGCGACGACGGAGGAGGAACGAGACCGCGACGAAGACGGCGAGCGCGAGGCCCGCCCCGATCGCGGCGATGACGACGACACGGGGAATCCCCGCGCCGTCGGTGGAGGCGAGGGCCGCCTGCGGGGAGGGCGCCGTCGAGACCGCGGCCCGTTCGAGGGGCGCGGCGTCTCCGACGATGAACGGGATGACCCCCGAGATGGGGTGGCCGTCGACCGAGACGACGCGCCACCGGATTTCGTACCCGGCGACCGGCATGCCGTCCGCCAGGTAGACCGAGACGGTCCCGGATGCCACCACGGGGTCGGCCGCCACCCAGTCGGTGCCGTCGCCGTCGGCGACGATCACCTCTGCCCCGACGTCCATGACGTCGGCGGAGAATCTCAGCGAGATCTCCTGGGGTGCGGAGGGCAGACGCTCACCCGCGGAGGGTGAGCTGGAGAGCAGTTCGTCGTGGGCGGAGGCCGGGACCGACGACGCCAGGACGGCGACGGCAGCCACGACGATCCCCGCCGCGACGACGCGGAGGCGATGCATGGGAACCTCTTCCCGGATGCCGGAGCACCCGTCGGACAGCGACCGCGCACGGGCGCACGGGGGCGCGCGGGACGCGGACGCCGAGGGCCGTCGGAGTCCGTGCTCGCTCGATGGCGAACGCCGGACCGCGCGCGCGGCGCGCGACGACCCCGGTGGATGTCGGGGATGCGAGGCTCTGCCACCCGACGTGAACCGTCCGCGCCGCGGGGCGCGGAGGCCATCGGCATCCCTCCACGAACGGAGGGATGCGGGGCGTCAGAGCGCGAAGAGGGGCGGTCCGCGCCTCCGCGCGGAGGCGGTGAGCAGCAGCGAGGCCGGGCGCACGGCGGCGATGACGACGACGGGGACGCGACGCAGCGGAACGGGGAGGGGGCCCACGGCGATGATCGCCGCTCGGGCACGCAGCCAGACCAGGAGCCGGTCGGCCAGCACCCGGAGGAGCGCCACAGTGCTCTCACCGCGGTGCAGCGCCAGCGTCGTGACGACGGCGGCGACGAGGTGCCACCCGCCCATCGTGACGTCCGCGGTCACCAGGGGGCCGGCGGGACCGTCGAGCACGGTGGCGACGCCGTGGACGTGCGTGGCGCGCCCGGTGTCGTACGTGCCGAGCACGAAGAGGGCGTGGAAGAGGATCTGGCTCAGCGTCACGGCCGCGCCCAGGCGCCAGACTGAGAGGCGGCGGCCGGCCAGAGCGACGCAGACGACGAAGGACAGCGCGAGCGGGACGACGATCCCGAACGCCCCCGGCACGGTGCCGCCGGCGGTGACGTGGGACAGCAGGGCCACGAAGGTGGCCACGCTCGCGGCGACGGTCCCGCGCGCGACGCGCGTGCCCCGGTCCTGTCGTCGCATGTCCTCATTCTGTCAGCCGGGCGCCGACTCTCCCGCCACCTCTAGGCTGGCCGGATGACGAGCACCCCGGCCGCCCCTCGCCGCGTCGTGATCGCCGGCGCGAGCGGATTCGTCGGTCAGGCGCTCGTCGCCGCGTTCCGCGAGGACGGCGACGAGGTCGCCACGGTGGGGCGCACCGGCACGGCGACGTGGACCGACCCGGCGGGGATCGCGCGGCTCGTGGACGGCGCCGACGTGCTCGTGAACCTCGCCGGCCGCATCGTGTCGTGCCGGTACACCGACGCGAATCGCGACGAGATCCTGCGCTCCCGGGTCGATACGACTCGCGCCCTGCATCGGGCGGTCCAGGATGCCGCGCACCCCCCGCGCGTCTGGATGAACGCCTCGACCGCCACCATCTACCGGCACGAGACGGAAAGCGGCAACGACGAGGTCGACGGCGTGATCGGCGAGGGCTTCTCGGTCGACGTCGCCACGAGCTGGGAGCGGGCGTTCTTCGACGGCGAGCTCCCCTCGACGCGGCGGGTGGCCCTCCGCATGGCGATCGTGCTGGGCGACGGCCCGGCCACGCGCATGCTCCTCGCCCTGGGAAAGCTCGGCCTCGGTGGTCCGCAGATCGACAGCTGGTGGTTCCCCCACCGCCGCTACCGCGGAATCGGGGCACGGCCGAGCGGACCCGCGTGGTCGTCGTGGCACCGCACGCGGGGACGCCAGCGCTTCAGCTGGATCCACATCGACGACGTGGTGGCATCCATCCGCTTCCTGCGCGAACGCGACGACATCGCGGGACCGGTGAACCTGTCCGCCCCGGGCGTCAGCGACAACCGCACCCTCATGCACGAGGTACGTCGGGTCGCGGGGATGCCGGCGGGTCTCCCGGCGTTCCGGTGGATGCTCGACCCCGCCATGGCGGTCCTGCGCAACGAACCCGAGCTGGTGCTCAAGAGTCGATGGGCGGTGCCCGGGGTTCTGACCCGCGCGGGGTTCGCCTTCGCGTACGACGAACTGGGGCCGGCGCTGGACGCCGTGGCATCCCAGCGCCGGCCCCGGGCCCGCGATCTCTTCTCGAGCTGAGAAGGGGGGAGATCAGGTGTTGCGGCGCACGAAGCGCAGCAGTGCCGCGATGACACCGACGATCAGGATGATGATCCCGATCCACAGGAGGAACTTCACGGCCTCGACGAAGATGCCGAGGAACAGGAAGACGAGACCGACGACGATGAGGAGGATGGCGAGAGCTGGCATGTCATCCACCCTGCTCCGTCTACGGGAATCGGCCCGCGCCCTTGACAGACGGCACACGCCGGTGCACGCGCGTGTCAAGGTCCGGGCGCGCGGAAGGCTCGCGGTCTAGCCTCGGATCCGTCACCACGAGAGAGGCGCATCATGGGCGATCGCGACACCACCGGCCACGGCACCGGACCCGAAGAGGGCGAGTACACCGAGGTTCAGCTGCCCGACGGCGAGGAGGCGGGACGCAACCTCGACGCTCCGGGCGAATACGTCGACAACGAGCGGGCCGACGGCACCGAAGCGCGGCCACGCGCCGACGAGGCCGGTTCCTACACCGACGTGCAGCTCCCCTCCGGCGACGAGTCGCGCGAGGACACCGAGCGTCCGGGCGAGTACACCGACCGCGATCGTTGAATCAGCGATCGAGCGTCGTCTTCGGGTCGGCCCGGTAGGCCGCGCGGTACGCCGCGGCGAATCCGGGGAGATCGACGAAACCCCAGCGGAGCGCGATCTCCGCAACCGTCGTCCGGGTCGGATCGGATGCCACCAGGTCGGCGTGGGCGGCGCTCACGCGTGCGTGCTCGAGGTAACCCTCGGGAGTCGACGAGAGCTGCCCGTTCGCGGCGAAGGCGCGACGCAGCCCCGCAACCGAGGTCCCGGTCGCGCGTGCGGCGTCGTCGGCCGTGATGGGCAACGACGCGTGATCGTCCATCCATCGCATGGCGGCGGAGTAGGTGGCCGCTTGAGCCATCGCCGAGGCGCGCCGCTCACGCGGGTCACCCGCCAGGGGGAACGCCTCCAGGGTGGCCGACACGAGCGCGCGGTGCACGTGCGCGCGCACCAGGGGTTCGGCGAGAAGAGGGAGCTGGGTGAAGGCCCAGCGCAGGGTGGCGACCCAGTAGTCGCGCATCCGTCGGGATACCGGGCCCGTTCCGTCGAAACGCACCTCGAGAGCGTCGTCTCCATAGATGGTGCGGGCGGCGTCCTCGAGTCGCGCGGCGTCGAACGCGACGATGTCGATCTCCGCACCATCGGCGATACCGGAATACTCCTGGCCCGGCTGGGCGACGGCCGGCTCGATGCTGTACTCGCCGCTCGCCGACCCGATACGCCACGAGAAACCGGGGGTTCCGGTGGCGAAGAAGAACCGATCGACCCCGTACTCGACCTCGGCCCGGCATCTCCACGACAGGTGACGCAACGAGAAGGCGTCGTCACCGACGGCGCGCTCGGCGAACGAGCCCACCTCCACCTGCATGTCGACACGGCCGTACTGTGCCCGCAGCCACTCCAGGGTTTCCGCCGCCTCCGCCGTGCGCACGCATGTGTCGTAATAGTCGCTGCTCACGGCCTGCGGCACCTCGTTCCCGCTGGACTGCACCACCGCCATAGTAGTTAACCCGGCGATCCCTCCGGCATCTTCCCATCGCCGCCGATAGTTCACACACCCCCAGAAAGAGCCCCCGTGACCGACTCGCCCGTCATCCGCGACATCCACCCCGACGACGCCGGAGAGGTCCTGACGATCCAGCGCGCCGCCTTCGCCAGCGAAGCGCTGATCTACGGCGACCCCGACATGCCGCCCCTGACCCAGACCCTCGGGGAGCTCGAGGCCGAACTCGTCGAGAACCTCGGCTGCGTCGCGATCGTCGGCCACCGTCTCGTCGGAGCCGTTCGCGCACGCCGTGACGACGAGCTCCTGCTGATCGGCCGCCTCGCCATCGCACCCGATCAGCAGGGCGGGGGCCTCGGGTCGAAGCTCCTCGCCGCCGTCGAGGAACGTGGGCGCCAAGCCGGTGCGACCGAGGCCGAACTGTTCACCGGCGGTCTCAGCGAGGCCAATCAGCGCCTCTACGAGCGCGAGGGGTATCACCGCTCCGAGACCACCCCCGACGGCGAGATCTTCTACCGCAAGCCGCTGACCTGACGCCGCGAGAACAGGCGATGCACCGAGAACAGGCCGATTCGCACAGAATCGGCCTGTTCCGGTCGCATCGCCTGTTTTCGTCGCGACGCCGCGGTGCTTACGGGGTCGGCATGCCGCCGTTGACGTTGAGCGTCTCGCCGATCACGTAGCTCGATTCCGCGGATGCCAGGTACACGTACGCCGGGGCGAGCTCGGCGGGCTGCCCCATGCGCCCGAGGGGCGTCTCCTCGCCGAACTCCGCGACCTTCTCCTGGGGCTGACCGTCCGAGACCTGCAGCGGCGTCCAGATGGGGCCGGGAGCCACGGCGTTGACGCGGATGCCCTTCGGCGCCAGCTGCTGACCGAGCGCCTTGGTGAAGGCGTTGATGGTCGCCTTCGTCGAGGCGTAGTCGACGAGGATCGCCGACGGCGAGTACGCCTGGATCGAGGTCGTGTTGATGATCGCGGACCCGGCCGGCAGGTGCGGAAGCGCCGCCTTGGTCACCCAGAACATTGCGTACACGTTCGTCTTGAACGTGGCGTCGAACTGCTCGTCGGTGAGGGTCGTGAGGTCTTCGTTGAACAGCTGCTTGCCGCCGTTGTTGACGAGGATGTCGAGTCCGCCGAGTTCCTCGACCGCCTGCGCGACGAGCGCACGGCAGTACTCGGGGTCGCGGAGGTCGCCCGGGATCTGCGCGACGGTCGCGCCGGCCTCGCGGAGGATCCCGGCGATGCGATCGGCATCCTCCTTCTCCTCCGGCAGGTACGACATCGCGACCGAGGCGCCCTCGCGGGCGAAGGCGATCGCGGTGGCCGCGCCGATGCCGGAGTCGGCGCCGGTGATGAGGGCCTTGCGCCCCTCCAGCCGGCCGCTGCCGACGTAGGTGTCCTCGCCGAGGGCGGCCTTCGGGCTCAGCTCGGCATCCAGACCGGGCTCGGGCTGGTGCTGCTTCGACGGCTCGATGTCGGCGTAGAGCTTCGCGGGGTCGGTGAAGGTGTATTGCGTGGTCATGGCGAGTCCTTTCGGGGGGATGCCGCGACGCGAGTCGCCGCGGCGGGGAAGGGTCAGCGGTCGCCGAGGTCGGCCTCGTCGACCACCTCACGGATGACGAGCGCGGCGTTGATGAGCGCGAGATGGCTGAGCGCCTGCGGGAGGTTGCCCCAGAAGGCCCCGTCGTCCTCGGCGATCATCTCGGAGTACATGCCGACGTCGTTCGCCTGCGCGACGAGCGCGTCCATGGCCTCGATGGCCTCGGCGTGGCGGCCGACGCACGCGAGAGCCGTCGCCCGCCAGAAGGCGCACGCGACGAAGGTGTGCTCCTCCTGGTCCATGCCGGTGTACCGGTAGACGAGGTGGTTCGAGGTTCCGAGGCGTTCGGTGATGGCATCCACGGTTCTCGACATGCGCTCGCCCCGGTCGAAACCGGTCGGCGCATGCAGCAGCACGGACGCATCGAGGTCGTCGGAGCCGGGGCGCAGGGTGTAGGCCTGCACCGACTCCGACCAGCAGTTCTCCTCGACCCACGCGTGGATGCGGTCGCGCTCGGCGCGCCAGCGGTCGCCGTTGTCGGGGATGTGGCCGCCGTCCGCGAGCCACTGCGCGTCATCGAGGGCCTTCCAGCAGCCCATCTTCGACGAGGTGTAGTGCTCGAGTTCGGGCAGCTCCCACATGCCGGAGTCGGCGCGCCGCCAGAGATCGCACGTGCGATCGGCGACGTCGGCGAGCAGCCGCCCCGTCTGGATGTCGAGGCGGTTTCCGGCCTCGACGTACGTGCGGCACAGGGCGATGAGGTCGCCGTAGACGCCGAGCTGCAGCTGGCCCTGCGCGGGGTTGCCGGTGACCACCGGCTGGTTCCCGTTCCACCCCGGCACCTGGTGCTTCTCCAGGCCGATCTCGGCATCGCCGTCGAGGGTGTACATCACCTGCACCTCGGGACCGTTCTTCCGGATCGTGCGCAGGAGCCACGAGATCGCGGCGTGCGTCTCTTCGCGGAGGCCGAAGCCCACCCACGCGTGCGCCGTATAGGCGAGGTCGCGCACCCACGCGAACCGGTAGTCCCAGTTCTTCCCGCCGCGGGGGTTCTCGGGGAGCGAGGTGGTGGCCGCCGCCGCGATGGCACCGGTGGGGCTGAACAGCAGGAGCTTGAGGGCGAGCGCGCTGCGCTGCACGTCGTCTGCCCACGGGCCCCGGTACGAGAACTCGTCCGACCACATCTCCCAGCCGCCGATCGTGCGGTCGATCCCGCGGTCGACGTTCTGCGCGTCGGGGATGCGGAGAGGTTCGCCCTCCGTCGCGGCGATCACGAGCAGGTGGCGCGAGCCCTCCGCGGTCGTGAAGCCGCCGTCGATGCTCTCGTCGCCGGCATCCGGCTCGCCGCGGAGCCCGTACTCGTGCCCGGTCACCGCGAGCGAGACGTGCCCGATGCGCATGATCGAGAAGCCGTCGATGCGCTCGGTCCATGGCGCGGCCGAACGCAGCATCGTCCCCGGCTGCACGCACCAGGCGAACTCGACCTCGCCCGCCACTCCGTCGACGCGGCGGGCGAGCTCGGCCCAGGGCAGACGCCCGGCGATCCCCGTCACCATCGCGTCGGTGACGGTGGCGACACCGGAGGCGGTGGTGAAGGTCGTCTCGAGGACGTTGGTGCGCGGGATGTAGCGTCGCGTGACCTCGTACTCCTCCACGGGCGCGAGCTGGATGCACCCCCCTGCCGACTCGTCGACGAGCCGGGCGAAGACCGGTCGCGAGTGGATGTTGGGGAGCGGAAGCCAGTCGACGCCGCCGTCCAGCCCGATCAGCGCGACCGTCCGCCCGTCGCCGATCGCGGCGTAGTCGCGCAGCGGGCGGGACGGCGGAGGCGGGGTCGTGAGCACAGTCCCACGCTAGGAACCGTTTCGCGCGACGCTTCGGGGGTTGTCGATCGCGGGCCGAGCGGGTACGGGGCCGGTACCGCGGCACCGTCGCCCTCGCAACCCCCGACCGTCGCCGCGACGCACGACCTAACGTCGAGGGCGACAGCGAGTGAAAGGAACGCGCATGTCCCCCACCACGAAGGACACCCCGACCAAGAACCGCCGTCGCCCGGCCCGCGGCGGCAGCGGCCCCGAGACCACCGACGAGCAGAACGCCGAGAAGGGCTTCCAGGCTTCGGAGAAGCTCACCGACAGCCTGCAGGCCGTCCTCATCGACCTCATCGAGCTGTCGATCCAGGGCAAGCAGGCGCACTGGAACGTCGTCGGGAAGAACTTCCGCGACACCCACCTGCAGCTCGACGAGATCATCGACGCCGCGCGCGAGTTCAGCGACACGGTCGCTGAGCGCATGCGGTCGCTCCACGCCCTGCCCGACGGCCGCAGCGACACGATCGCCGAGACGACGACCCTCCCGGAGTTCCCGCAGGGCGAGGTGGACACGGCCGAGGTCGTCGACCTCATCACCGAGCGCCTCGACGCGACCGTCGGCACCGTGCGCGCCGTGCACGACGACGTCGACGAGGAGGACCCGACCAGCGCCGACATCCTGCACGGCATCCTCGAGCGTCTCGAGCAGCTGTCGTGGATGGTCAGCGCGGAGAACCGCGTCGCACGGAAGTAACCCCATCGGACGATGACACCGGATGCCGGGGCTCGAGGGCCTCGGCATCCGTCGTTCCGGCAAGGATCAGCTGCGTGCGAACGTCTGGGCTGGGCTGCTCTCCCCACGCGCGAACCGGGCATTCCAGCGAGCTTCCGACTCTGCGAAGCGGCGCTCCATGCGATGTTCCATCCGGGCGAATATCCACTTCATCCCGCTCAGGATCGCCGCGGCGAACGTCACGAAAAAGGCGGCGAGCGCGATGAGCGCTTGAGCGGTGTCGACGTTCACGGGCGGGTCCTTTCAGCGGGGTGTCGTCGAACCTACGCCGCCGCCGGTCGCCCTGCACGCGTACGTGCGCGAACCGTGGACAACTTCACCCCGCGATCCACCGGGGAGGAAGGGTCAGAGCCGCAGCACCTCGGTGACGCGCACGATCGCCGTGCCCTCTTCCTCGGAGGCGCCGAGATCGACCTCGGCGCGGATGCGCCAGTCGTGGTCGCCGGCGGGGTCGTCGATCGTCTGCTCGACGCGCCAGACGCCGTCCGTCGCCGCGGACTCGTCGATGTCGACGAGTGCGGAGGACCGCGATGCGCCCCCGGTGCCGATGCTGTCGTGCTCGTCGAAGTAGCGGTCGAGAACGCCCGGCCAGTCGACGTCGGGATCGAGTCCGACCAGTTCGTCGTCGCGCTGGAGGGCGGCGAGCTGGACGCGGCGGAACATCTCGTTGCGCACGAGCACGACGAACGCGCGGCGATTGGTGAGGATGGACGGCGGAGCCGGCGGGACCACCGGGGCCGACGGATCGTCGGCGGGGTTGATCAGCTGCTCCCACTCGTCCACGAGGCTCGAATCCACCTGCCGCACGAGCTCGCCGAGCCACGCGATGAGGTCGAGCAGGTCGGGCGTCTGCGCGTCGACCGGCACCGTCTGACGGATCGCGCGGTAGGCGTCGCTCAGGTAGCGCAGGACCAGCCCCTCGCTGCGGGCGAGCTGGTACAGCGAGACGTATTCACCGAACGAGCACGCCCGCTCGAACATGTCACGCACGACCGACTTGGGCGACAGCTCGAAGTCGCGGATCCACGGCTGGCTCGACGCGAACACCTCGTACGCCTGCGCCAGCAACGCGTCGAGGGGTTTGGGCCACGTGATCTCCTCGAGCAGTTCCATCCGCTCGTCGTATTCGATGCCCTCGCGCTTCATCGCGGCGACGGCCTCGCCCCGCGCCCGGAACTGCTGCTGCGACAGGATCGGACGCGGATCGTCGAGCGTCGCCTCGATCACGCTGACGACGTCGAGGGCGTAGTGCCCCGTGCCGACCGACGACGCCGGCGGCGCGGCATCCGGCCCCCTGCCGAGTTCGACGTCGGGGTCGAGCATCTCGATCGCGGCGAGCGCGAACGGCGATAGCGGCTGGTTGAGCGCGAAGTTCGGCTGCAGGTCGACGGTGAGCCGGATGCCGCCCTCCCCCGCCTCGACCACGCCCGCCTGCACCAGGGTGCGGAAGATCGCGATGGCACGGCGGGCGAGTTCGTACTGCCGGGGGCGCGGCTCGTGATTGTCGAAGACCAGGGAGCGGACGTTGCCAAACACGTCGCCACCGCGGGCGATGACGTTGATGAGCATCGCGGCCGTGAGCTTCATCTGCGGCTGCAGCGGTTCGGGCTCGGCCGCCACCAGGCGGTCGTAGCTCTGCTCGGTCCAGTTGACGAACCCCTGCGGCGCCTTCTTGCGCACGATCTTCTTCTGCTTCTTCAGGTCGTCGCCGGCCTTGAGGATCTGCGCGGCGTTCTCGATCTCGTGATCCGGTGCCATGACGACGACGGTTCCCGCGGTGTCGTACCCCGCGCGGCCCGCGCGGCCGGCGATCTGGTGGAACTCGCGGGCCGACAGCTGGCGCATGCGCGTGCCGTCGTACTTCGTGAGGGCCGTCAGGAGCACGGTGCGGATGGGGACGTTGATGCCCACGCCCAGCGTGTCGGTGCCGCAGATGACCCGCAGGAGCCCGCGCTGGGCGAGGGTCTCGACGAGCCGCCGGTACCGGGGCAGCATGCCGGCGTGGTGCACGCCGATACCCGCGCGCACGTAGCGCGAGAGGGTCTTGCCGAAGCCGGTGGTGAAGCGGAATCCGCCGATCGCCTCGGCGATCTCGTCGCGCTGCTCGCGGCCGATGATGCGGATCGACGACAGCGCCTGTGCCCGCTCCATCGCCGCCGCCTGGGAGAAGTGGACGACGTAGACCGGGGCCTGCTTCGTGTCGAGTAGCTCCTGCACCGTCTCGTGCACGGGGGTGCGGGCGTACTCGAAGTGCAGCGGCACGGGCCGTTCCACTCCCGTGACACGGGCGGTGGCCCGCCCGGTGCGGCGGGAGAGATCGTCGGCGATGTCGGCGACGTCGCCGAGAGTCGCCGACATGAGGATGAACTGCGCCCGGGTCAGCAGCAGCAGGGGCACCTGCCACGCCCACCCGCGGTCGGGTTCGCCGTAGTAGTGGAACTCGTCCATCACGATCTGATCGACGGCCGCGTCCGATCCCTGACGCAGAGCGAGGTTGGCGAGGATCTCCGCCGTGCAGCAGATGATCGGCGCGTCGGAATTGACCGAGGAGTCCCCTGTCACCATGCCGACGTTCTCCGCGCCGAAGATCTCGACCAGCGCGAAGAACTTCTCACTCACGAGAGCCTTGATCGGGGCCGTGTAGTAACTGCGGCCGCCCCGGGCGAGGGATGCCGCGTGCGCGGCGACCGCGACGAGGGACTTGCCCGTCCCCGTCGGTGTCGACAGGATCACGTTCGCGCCGGAGACGATCTCGATGATCGCCTCGTCCTGGGCGGGGTAGAGCGTCAAACCGCGACTGCTCGCCCACTCCACGAACCCGAGGTAGGCGGCATCCGGGTCGCTGCCTGCGGGCACATGGTCGAGGAGCGAGGTCACTGGACCACCCTCTCATCCCCCCGGTCGCCGCCCGGCCGCACGGACTCACTCCGCGTCGGAGAAGACCCCCACGTGGTCGCCGTCGCGCACGAACTGCAGCGAGCTGCCGACGGGGAATCGCGCCCGGAAGGCGTCGGGCAGGTCGGGCGTCACGACGAACTCGATCGTGGCGGGGAAGGCCCCCGCGCCGCACCCGCCGTACCGGTACCCGATCTGCGACGCGGTGATGTCGCCCGACGCGGGGATGGTCGACGTGTCGATGAGGATGAGGCACTCGGCTCGAGTTCCCGACGAGTCGACCTGCGTCGTCCCGGCGTACGCGGTGAGACCGTGGAAGTCGGCGTAGACGGACACCCCGGACGAATCGAACCCCATGCTCCGCACCGGGGAGTCGTCGGCGGACGGATCGACCCGTAGCGTGTCGACCTGCGCGACGCCCGCGGTCCGCGCGACGGGCACGAACGACGTCGCCGCGATCGAGGCCGCACTGGCGACGGCGGCCACGGCGGCGAGCGACCCCGCCCACAGCCACAGCGTGCGCGTACGCCGCACCATCGGGCGCCGGGCGGGGGGCTCGCCGGGCTCCACGTCATCGTCGTCGACGACGAGCGGCGCGGCGTCCGGAGCCGTCGGCGGGGTGACCGGCGGCCTGACGGCGGCCTCGACCCGCGCCTGGCGCTCGAGGTCCTCCAGTTCCTGCAGCCGCGCCACGGCGGCGGGATCGCGATCCAGGTCGGCATCCGGCCCGTACGCCCGAGCGCGGAGGGCCTGCAGCTCGCTCCGCAGCTCGACATCCATGCCCTGCATCGTGCCACAGCCCGGACGCGTCGGGGCCGTCGCCTCCATTCGCGGGAATAGACCAGCGGATGCCGCGTTGCACCCGTCATGCGCTCCTTCGGCACTCTCTCCTTCGGGCACTACGGCCCCCTCGGCGGCGGCCATCATCTCTCCGCCGGCGACTCGATGCTGCAGGCGATCGACCTCGCCCAGGGCATGGACGATCTCGGCGTGAACGGCGTCTCGTTCCGCGTCCACCACTTCGCCCGACAGCAGGCCGCACCGATGCCGCTGCTCGCCGCGATCGCGGCACGCACCTCGCGCATCGAGGTCGGCACCGGTGTCATCGACATGCGGTACGAGAACCCGCTGATGCTCGCCGAGGAGGCGGCGTCCGTCGATCTCATCAGCGGCAACCGGCTCGCCCTCGGCGTCAGCCGTGGCTCACCCGAGACGGTCCTCCGCGGCTACGAGGCGTTCGGTTACACCGGGTCCGAGGACCCGCGCGGAGCCGACATCGCCCGTGACCACTTCGACCTGTTCCTCCGCGCGATCGACGGGGAAGGGCTCGCCGAGCGCGACCCGATGAGCCCCTTCGGCGGCGGCGCGGGGCCCCAGCGGATCGAGCCGCACTCCCCCGGCCTGCGGAAGCGCATCTGGTGGGGCGCCGGCACGACGGCGACGGCCGAGTGGGCGGGGCGCACGGGCGTGAACCTCATGTCGTCGACGCTCCTCACCGAAGCCGACGGCACACCGTTCGACATCCTGCAGGCACGTCAGCTCGACGCGTTCCGCGAGGCGTGGACTCAGGCCGGACACGCCGGCGAGCCGCGCACGTCGGTCAGCCGCAGCATCTTCCCCATCGTGAGCGACGAGGACCGCCTGTACTTCGGCGGCTCGGCCGGTTCCGACCAGATCGGCGTCATCGACGGCATGCGCTCCACGTTCGGCAAGACGTACGCCGCCGAGCCCGACGTGCTCATCGAGCAGTTGCAGAACGACGCGGCCGTGATGAGCGCCGACACCCTGATGCTGACGATCCAGTCGCAGATGGGTGTTGCTTATAATACAAGGCTGGTCGAGTCGTTCGCGAAGTACGTCGCTCCCTCATTGGGATGGGTGCCGAGCAGCGCCTCGCGGTGACGAGGTCCCCCGCTCGATGGCATCTCAGCGCTTGGCCGCCGATCCTCGCGGATCACGCTCACAATGGATGCGGTGAGCAGGATCCAAAGAACGATCTGAACTGGCGCGAGGATCGATTCGTAGATAGCGCCTGCGTGATCGTTCGGCACCGACGCGGTCGAGACCTCCGCTGCGCCGAGATACAACACGAAGTCCGTGAAGGCATGGACTAGCATGCCGACCCAGAGCCGGCCCGTCACGCGGCGGATCCAGTAGTAGGTGACGCCGGCCAGCGCGATCCCGAGCACCTGGATGACGATGAACGCGACCGGCGCACGGTTGATGAAGCTCCCCGGGATGTGGATGAGCCCGAACACGGCGGCGGCGCCCAGGAGCGTGACCGTCTTGCCGTGGCGGCCTCGGAGGGCGGTGAGCAAGATCCCGCGAATCGCCAGCTCCTTGCCCACGCCGACCAGGAGCGCTCCGAGCGCGATCAGCGCGATGAAGCCCACCGGGCGCTCAGCCCAGGGCACCTCCGCGAGCTCGATTAACGGGCTGGAAATATGGTCACTCCGTCGTGGTGTACGCCCCCGGCGTCGCAGTAGAGGACTTTGGTGCGCGCATGCGAGTCGCAGCCGCTGCCGCAGCCGCAACGTCGGCAAGGGGCCGCTTCGCGATCCTGTCTCGCAAATCATCGACGCTCGGCGTCCATGCCAAAGTGCTCGCCGTACGGGGGTCCTGTCGCGCTATGCCGCAGCGTATCGGCGCAGAGCAGGGCAAGCGTATGCGTGCTGCACCTCAAGCATTTCGTCGCTCATCCACTGCGCTACGGCGATTGACGTGCGCTAACGACATGGCCCTCTGTGCCAGGATGAGACCGCGTTTCAAGCCTTGGGGGGACCGCCATGCGGCTCGAAGAAGTGTCGGTAGCAAACTATCGCTCCATCGGGAACAAGACCACGTTTCAGCTTCACGAGCTGACAACGCTCATTGGACCCAACAACGAGGGCAAGACGAACCTCCTCCGGGCGCTCGCACTCGGCATGCGCATGATTCGCACGTGGAGCGAGTTGCCCGAAGAAGTCACGAAGACGGGCGAACTGTCGGGGCAACGGGTTTCCCTGGTCTACCAGGCAAGTCCCCTAAGCCGGCGAGGCGACCCCAACGTAGATGTTCCCTTCGTTTGGCAACATGACTATCCCCTTAGCAAGCAGGCGTCCAAGTCAACGCGCCCGACGGAGCTTCGCCTCAAGTTTCACCTGGACGATCAAGAACGAGAACAGTTCAAGACGCAAACGGGTCTGCAGATCAACGGGGACCTTCCAGTCGTTCTGCAGCTATCCCGCACCAGCACGTCCATCGGCATCGTGAAACAGGGTCCGAGCGGATCGAAGTATCAGGCGAACGCTCACCGCATCACGAAGTTCATCGCAGACAGAGTCACTCACGTTCTCGTACCGGCGGTGCGCACGATGGAACAGGCGCGAACATTGCTGAATGAACTGGCGAGCATTCGTCTCTCCGCTCTAGCGGAGTCGGAAGCTTACAAGATTGCTCTACAACAGGTAAACGAATTGCGCAGCGCAGCGGTCGAAGAAGTGCAGAAGGATATCCAGGCCTCCATCTCTACGTATCTGCCGAGCATCGAGGCGGTGCAGGTCGAGACGCGCGGCGTTCTACAAACTGACGCCATCGGCGAAATACTCATCGATGATGGATCGGAGACCCCGCTTTCTCAGAAGGGTGACGGCGTCAAGAGCCTTTTCGCGTTGGCGCTCATTCAGCACCTAGCTCGGGAGCGGATGGACGATGCGAAAGACAGCTTCATCCTGCTCGTGGATGAGCCAGAGGCTCATCTGCACTCGAAGGCTGTCCACGACCTACAGATGCTCTTCACCAAGCTGTCCCAGCGGCAGCAGGTTGTGTTGGCCACGCACAACCCCGTCTTCGTGAACCGCGAGGTCGTCGCCGCCAATGTGTTGGTTCAACAGAACACGGCTTCGCCAGCCAAGACAGTGAGCAAGATTCGCGAAACGCTGGGGGTTCAACTGGCTGACAATTTGGACTCCGCTGAGACGGTGGTCCTGACGGAGGGCGTGACAGACGCGAAGATCATTCCTGCGGTGTTCAAACACCTGCTCGCGACTGCTGCGGATGATCTCTCAACCGGTCGCATCGTGTTCAAGCCGACGACTGGTACTGGAAAACTCAGATCGCACCTGCAACGAGAGAAGTCGACCGGATGCCGAATCATCGTTGTCCTCGATAACGATCAGGCTGGTGAGGACGAGGCCAACCTTCTGAGTGACGGCGGTTTCCTTGACCAGAAGAGCATCTTCATCCTGCGTGAGCCGGGGCGTAAGCCGTCCGAGATCGAGGACTTGATCGACCCGTCTGTCTACCTCGAGGCCCTCACCCAGGAGTTTGGTCGCACGTTCAAGAGCTCCCACTTCGCCAACCCCAACAAAAAGTGGGGTGACAACTTCACCGTCGCAGCGAACGCGCTCGGTGTGGTCGGCGTCGAGGCCGACAATCTGATTAAGGCGAAGGTGGCAGTCTCGGCCGCTGTGCTAGCGGCAACAATCAATCCGCTCAAGACCGCCGCGCAACCCGGTTTCGAAGCCCTTAGGTCGGCTATCTGGCCGTGATCACTGCCATGGCAAAGGGCGGCAGCTAGGCCGTCGTCGTCCCACTGGAGCACTCGGTGCGAGATGGGTACGCGCGTCGGCGTGGGACGGGACGCAAGCCGCCGTGCGGCGGGCGCTCGCGGTCTATCCCGTCTCGGCGCGGTGGTTGCCCCCCAATCCGCCCCACCGCGCTCAGGACGTCGCTACGGTAGCCGAGGGGAAGGGGCTCACATGGACGACGCGACACTGGACGAGGCACAGGAGTGGTCGGGGCAGTGGTGGTTGCCGGACGAGACGGACGCGTTGAGGTCCGGTGTTCTTTACTACGAGCCGGAGAGGGGCCTCACCCTCAGGACTGTTGGGGGCTGGAGCACTCGCATCCGGCACGTCTTCGAAGGCGGCGGGCTTTCCATGGATCAGGGTCGGCGCGGTCCGATCCCGGTCATCCACGGTCGGGCTGAGGGCAAGCAGGTCACCCTTCTCCACGTCGAGTCCGTGAACGCACGCGGCATCGATCCGTCGACGTGGCAGCCGAGCGCTCAGGTGCTGGAGGTGCAAACCGCGCTCGTCGGGTGTCATCTAGGTGGGGAGGACGAGCAAGAATTCATCGCAGGCACGGTGTTCGCAGAGCACCTAACGGCGTGGTCGGGCCTCGGAGGCATGCAGCTCAACTACGACCTCAAGGACGAGGGAAAGGCTTTCAGCGGCAGCGGGAACATCACTATCGCTCCCACCACACCGCTCGAAGCTGCGCTCGACGGCGCGAAGGCGAAGCTCTCACTTGTCCACACTTTGCCGCACGGTGAACGCACGCGCGGCGGGCTGATCGGTCGTGTGACGGAGCAAGCGAAGATCGAATACACGCCCGACGAGCCCTAGTCCCTCGAATACTTCATGGAACTGTGGACCTCGACTATGCACCTGCTGTCACTGTCGACGCAGACGGCTAATGCGCTCATCCGCACTACTTTGCACCTGCCGCCCGATGAAGGGCGTCGCGAACGCCACCCCGAGTGGACTGAGCGGCGCGCCATCGACGTGTACTCCCACTGGTTGAAGGTGGCCGAACCAGGCAAGAAGGAGAAGTACCCGCGCCCATTCATCCTCACGCTCGCCGACGTGCCGTTCAGCGAGTTACTCCCCCGGTGGATGGAGGTCAAGGACCGCTTCGCCCCGACCCGAGCAATGATCCTCGGACTGCGCTACGCGGAGGGCGGATACCTGGAGCCGCGCGTAATCACGGCGGTCGGTGCAGCGGAGTCGATGCACCGCGCGCTCGACCCCGCGCCGCCGATACCCGACGACGAGTTCAAGGTCATTCGATCACTGCTCCTCGATACCGTGCCGGTGGAGCGGAAGCAATGGCTTCACGGGTTGCTCATCCGCAATGAGCCCAGCCTAAAGATGCGTTTGGCCGATCTGATCGAGCGGCTTGGCGAGGTGGGCACGTCGGTTGTCCCCGATCCGAAGAAGTGGATCAAGGCTGCCGTCAATGCCCGCGATACGCTCGCGCATGTGGGCCGCACCTCTGACTACACACTCCACGAACTGCACGCCGTAGTCGAGGTAACTGCCGCGGTCGTGGTGCTGAATCTGCTGCACGAGTTAGGGGTACCCGAGGAGCGCATGCTCACCGCTGTGACAGACAAAGGCACACTGTCGCAGGCGGCTCGCCTTGGCCGCGAGTACTTCGCGGTGGACGAGGCAGAGCCGCAAGCACCTGAAGAGACTCCGGACAGCGCGCCGGCGTCGGAACTCCGCTGACGATGAGAGCGCGGCTGGCGCGGACCGCCTCAGGACGTCTCGGCGTGCGGCGATTCGGTGCGGGTAAGCCTGCGCCAAGACGAAGAACTAGTGCAGATACCCTCCGCGCGAGGGGTACGTTCCGAGCACGTTCTCGTTCATAATCGCCTCGATGGCGTCTCGAACGGAAGGCGACTTGAGGTCGAGCGATACGAGGCGCCCGTCCTGATCCTAAATAAAGGACTCGACGCGGGCGAAGGGGTCTGCTGCACGGATAGGTGACATCTGATCTGGCTTGCCCCGAGGGGTGGGCCTGGAAGGATGCCATCGTGCCCAAGCCTTACCCGAAGGAGTTCCGTGACGACGTGGTGCGCGTCGCGGAGAACCGTGAGCCCGGCATGACGATCGAGCGGATCGCCGCCGATTTCGGTGTTCACCCGATGACTCTCACGAAGTGGCTCGCCCGATCGCGTGCCGAGAGGACCGCCTCCGAGGCGGGCTCGCCGTCGCCCAGCGACCGCGACGCCGAGCTTCGCGAGTTGCGCCAGCGCAACCGGCTGCTCGAGCAGGAGGTCGAGGTGCTGCGCCGGGCGACGGCGTATCTGTCACAGGCGCATCTGCCGGGAAGAGGCTCTACCCGCTCGTGAAAGAGCTCGCCTGTGACGGGATCCCGTCACGGTGACGTGCCGGGTCCTTACGCTCGCCCGCCAGCCCTACTATCGCTGGCTCACACAGCCCATCACCGAGTCGGAACCGGTGGAGGCCTATCGCGCGAATGCGCTGTTCGACGCGCATCGCGACGACCCCGAGTTCGGGCATCGCCTCCTCGCTGACGAGGCCCGGGATGTCGGGAAGGCGATGTCGGATCGGACTGCGTGGCGGATCGCGTCCGAGAACGGCTGGTGGTCAGCGTTCGGTAAGAAGAAGGCACGCGGTAAGGGCCGCAAGGCCGGCCCGCCCGTTCACGACGATCTCGTGCAGCGGGAGTTCACCGCCGACGCTCCCAACCGGCTCTGGCTGACTGACATCACCGAGCATCGAACCAGCGAGGGCAAGCTCTACCTCTGTGCGATCAAGGACGTCTTCAGCAACAAGATCGTCGGTTACTCGATCGACTCACGGATGAAGTCCCGCCTCGTCGTGACCGCGATCGATAACGCCGCCGCGCTGCGCGGAGACGTCGCCGGCTGCGTCGTACATTCCGACCGCGGGTCGCAATTTCGATCTCGGAAAGCGATTCATGCCCTGGCCCGTCACCGCATGGTCGGGTCGATGGGCAGAGTCGGTGCCGCGGGCGACAACGCCGCTATGGAATCGTTCTTCAGCCTGCTGCAGAAGAACGTCCTCAATCGACGCTCCTGGGCCACCCGTGAGCAGCTGCGCATCGGGATCGTCACCTGGATTGAGCGGACCTACAACCGACGCCGCAGGCAAGACCGCCTCGGCCGTTTGACGCCTGTCGAGTTCGAGACCATGATGACCAAGACCCTGGCCCTCGCGGCCTGACTAACCCCTGTCACCTATCCGTGCAGCAGACCCAGCCGCCTGCGAGCAGCGCCGTCTCGGTCGATGGTGGGACCGCTTGCCTCGCCGGCCTGTTCCATCGTCACGTGTCCTGCTTCGTGATGCATTAGCCGGGTTACATGGCGGTTACGCAGGTCGTAGTCGAATGATGGATCCGTCTGTGGCTCGAAGTAGTACTCGGGGACCAAAACGTGGATCCCCTCATCGACTTTCATCACCTTCGCTCCGACCTCGCCGTCCCCCCGCTCGCTGGTGTATAGGTGCCTCACCTCTATGGGGAAGCGATGGCGGACGGAGCGCACGAAATCTCCCGTGATAACGAGCGCAGTACGGTCCGGCTCGAGTGCAGCCCGCGTGACAATCTCCATACACTCGGCCAGGCAAGACCCTTCATGCCTGCCGAGTAGTGATCCAGCTGCCGAGTACTCAAATCTGACCTCAACTGCCGCCGCAGCACGCGCATCCATAGGTGGAGTTTGCCAGCCTAGGCAGACGCCATCGTTTCCCGACACGGGGATCAGCCGAGCCGCCGCCTGACGCGCAAATCGGGTGATGCCTCGACCAGGTCACGAATCTATGCTGGAGCTGTGAAGCTCATCGAGGCGCGGGTCCGCATGTTCCGAAACGTCATTGACAGTGGTGCCATCACCTTCCAAGACGATGTCACAGCACTCGTCGGCAAGAACGAGTCAGGCAAGACCGCCCTCCTCATGGCGCTGCATCGCCTGAACCCTGCCAACGGCGAGCATGAGTTCTCCGCACAGCACGACTATCCCCGATGGCGCTACACGAGAGACCGCAAGAACGGCGAACTGGATGACGCTCGCCCAATCGAAGCGAAGTTCAGGCTAGACGCTGCTGATCTGAGCGCTCTCGAAGAGCGGTTCGGCGCCGGGGTCCTACCGTCAGGCGAGTTCACGTACTACAAAACGTACGGCAAGGGAGTCATGCGGCTCCTGGACGTGGACGAGAGCGCCGCCCTCAATCACCTCTTCTACATTCTGAGCACGTCTGAAGAGCTGAAGCGCGAGCTAGGTACGTTGGATCTGGGCGAGGCACGCTCGCGCGCGGAAGCGCTCGTCACGAAGCTCAAGGGCTCTGAGGAGGCCGCTGAGACAACAAAACGAAACCTGTTGCAAGAGTTTGTGGACGAAGCAGAGGCCATCGCCCCTAGTGGCAAGGCCCTACGGTCCCATGTTGCAGACTTCCTCGTGCAACGGATGCCGAGGTTCTTCTACTTCAGTGACTATCAGACGCTGCCTTCTCGCATCGACCTGCGATCCATCACCGCGGAGGACGAAACCCCCGGGGCCTCTGCGAATCAGACAGCACGTGCGCTCATTCGACTGGCAGGCGCGGACACCTCGAATGTGCAGGCAGACGACTTCGACGCTCGCAAGAGCGAATTGGAGGCAGCTAGTAACGAGCTGACCCAGCAAGTCTTCGAGTACTGGACGCAGAATCAGAACTTGTCGGTCGAGATCGACGCTGATAAAGAAGTGGTGGGCAACGGAGGCTATCAGTCAACGGTTGTCCGCTACCTAGAGGTTCGAGTCAAGGACAGCCGTCACGGATTCACCGGAAGTTTTGACCAGCGATCGAAGGGGTTCCAATGGTTCTTCTCGTTCTTCGCCGCCTTTTCTGAGTTCGAAGACCTCGGCTCGAAGGTAGTCGTTCTATTAGACGAACCGGCCATGTCTCTGCATGGTAAGGCGCAGGCAGATTTCCTTCGATTCATCAATGAGCGCCTGGGTGCACAGTCCCAGGTTGTGTACACAACGCACTCGCCTTTTATGGTCGAACCTCACAGAGTCGAGCGCGTTCGCATCGTGGAGGATCGAGGCCCCAAGACGGGATCAGTCGTCACGGCGGACGTTCACACGGTAGGTGACGATGCTACGTTCCCGTTGCAGGCGGCGCTTGGGTACGACATCGCTCAGAACCTCCTCATCGGACCCGACAACCTGCTGCTCGAAGGCGGGAGCGATGACGTATACCTCCGCATCCTCTCAGACCACCTGCGCTCGAAGAACAGAGAAGGTCTCGATCCTCGGTGGCGTGTAATAAGCACACGCGGCGCCACCAACATGCCCGCCTTCGTGTCGCTCTTCAGCGAGCTCGATGTCACGCTCCTGATAGACGGCACATCGAAGTCAACGGGGAGACTAGACGAACTAGTGCGCAACAAGTCGCTGCCCGCGAAGCGAGTCATCAGTACAAATTCGGTCTGCTCGGTGAGCCCGAGCGACATCGAGGACCTGTTCACCCCTGCCGAATACCTGAAGCTGTACAACGGAGCTTTTGGAACAAGTCTCAAGGCCAGCGACCTCAACGGTAAGGACCGCATCCTGGCAAGGATTGGTCGAGCCGAAGGCGAGCCGTTCACTCTCCACGGCAAACCAGCCGAGCACCTCCTCCGAATGCCGGACCGGAACGCTTTTCTCAAGTCGCTTAGTGCAGGAACTCTTGATCGCTGGGAGCAGCTATTCAAGGCCATCAATAAGACTCTCTCGGCGTAGAGTCCGGCCTCTTTTTGGCTCTGTGTTGGTGATACACGCTATGACCATCCCGAGCCAGATGGGGGTGGAGTTCAACCTCCGCCTCATCGAGAACTTCGCGACGCACGTCGCGCCCGCCCTCGGCTGGCAGTCGACCCTCGCGGCCGTCTGAGCGAACGACGGAGCCCCGGATGCCATGGCATCCGGGGCTCTTCGTCTGTGGGGCGATCAGATGCCGGGGAATCCCGGTGTCCGCTCGACCGGTGCCGGATCGGGGTGCACGACCCGGAAGGCGGCGATATCGCGGACGTTCTTCTGCACCGCGACCACGGCGAACAGGCTCATCGCGAAACCGATCCCGTAGAACCCCTTCTCCGACAGCAGGAGCTCGGCGTTCCACAGTCCGATCGACATGAGCGCCAGGGCCGCGAGCAGCATCGCCCACGCGACGCCCAGGTACGCGCCGGTCACGGGCACGTCCTCCGCGCGGTCGCGCACGGCCTTCTGGACGGAGATGGCGGCGAAGAGGCCGAGCAGGAAGACCGCGAGGAAGTATCCCTTCTCGGCGAGTTCCATGTGGGCGTTCGCCAAGCCGATGAAATACACGGAGGCACCGAGCCCCAGCGCCACCCACGAGGCCCCGACGAACGCGGCGGTCGGCCGTCCGATCTCGAGGTGCGTCTGCTGATCCATCATTGGGTCCAACCTTCCTCTCGGGCCTCGCGGACGAGGCATATGCATTTCGAGGAAGGTAGCGGCCAGCGCATGCGACTACAGCCATATGCATGTCTCTCGGACCGTTTTCCCGCCCATGGGCGCGGAAGCATAGTCAGTCGATCCCCGGGGCTCAAGGGCACGCGGCCGGCGCCTCCCTCGGCCTAACGTCTCCGAGGCGCTCCATCCAGCAGGAGCGCTGTGCCAAACCCCGGCACCTCGCAGCAAGGAGAACATCATGCTCTGGACCATCCTCGGTCTCCTCATCGTCGGCCTCATCGCCGGCTTCATCGCTCGCGCCGTCATCCCCGGCAAGCAGAGCATGAGCATCCTCATGACCATCGTCCTGGGAATCGTCGGCTCGTTCGTCGGTGGGTTCCTCGGATTCCTCGTCTTCGGCAGCGACCCGATGGGCGGATTCCTCCAGCCGTCGGGCATCATCGGCTCCATCATCGGCGCGATCATCGTGCTCGGGATCTACGTCTTCGCCACGCGCGGTCGCAGCGCCCGCACGCGCTGACATCCGCCGCCGGATGCCCCCGCCGCCTCGGCTCACGCCGGGCGACGGGGGCATCTCGCGTGTCGGACCACGGGTGGCATCCGAGTTCGTGACGGTGACCGTGCCGCACCCTATGCTGACGCCGTGAACCCGACACGTCGAACCGCCCTGCTCTCCCCGGCGCTCGCGCTGGTGCTGACCGCCATCCTCAGCGGGTGCGCGGGCGGCACCACGACCGCGGATCCCGCCGCGAACTCCTCCGCCGCAGCGCCCTCCGCCTCCGCCGCGATCGTCGAGACCCCGGCGCCCGCCGACCCGAGCGCTCCGGCGGAGAACTGCATCCCCTCCGACGTCACGGCCGCCGGCATCCCCCTCGTGGACGGAACCGTCGTGTGCGACCTCGTGCGCGGGGAGCTGAACGACGGGACGCTGTCGATCGTCATCCAGGTCGGCTCGGTCGACGAGGGATTCTCGCAGGCGACGAGCGCGCTCACCGCGGCCGGCTACAGCGCAGGCGTCACCTCGCCCGAAGCGTCCAATTTCACCAATGGCACGTACACGGTGCTGGTCTCGGTCACCGAACAGGACCCGTACGGGGCCGTCGTCACCTACGCGCTGTCGCCGGCGTGATCGCGGCACCCGAGGGGATCCGGGGCGTTCCCGACCGTCCCCCGGGCACGACGGTCGCCGCCCTCGCCGATCGCGTCGAGCGGGCGGCATCCGGATCTCCCCGCTTCCTGCTCGGGATCGCGGGAAGCCCCGGCAGCGGCAAGACGACGCTCGCCACGCTGCTCGTCGCCGAACTGAACACCCGGGACCCCGGTACGGCAGCGGCGCTGCCGATGGACGGCTTCCACCTCGCCAATGCGACGCTCGACCGGCTCGGCCGCCACGACCGCAAAGGTGCGATCGACACGTTCGACGGCTGGGGCTTCCTCGCGCTCCTGCACCGCGTCCGCACCGAGACCGAACACACGGTGTTCGCGCCGAGCTTCCGCCGCGAGGTCGACGAGGGCGTCGCGGGCGAGATCGCGATCGATCCGGACGCGCGCGTGGTCGTCGTGGAGGGCAACTACCTGCTCGTCGACGACGGCCCGTGGGCGCGCGTGCGCGCCGCGCTCGACGAGGCATGGTTCTGCTCCGCACCGGACGCTGTTCGCGAGGCGCGCCTCGTCGAGCGGCATACACGGCACGGCCGCACCGTCGAGGCTGCGACGGCGTGGGCCCGGGATGTCGACGGAGCCAACGCCGCACTGATCGAGGCGACGCGCGTCCGGGCGGATCTCGTCGTGTCGGGAGAGATCGCCTAGGCGACGGCGAGCGTCGACACCGCGAGGTCGAGGACCGGCAGGACGTCGCGGTCGAGGACGACCGTGCAGACGACCCGCTGGGCGACCTCGAAGCCCACGGCGTAGACGAACGGGTCGGTATCGATGTGCAGCGCCGACCGCCGCTCCCCGTCGACCACCAGCGACGAGGGCGCCACGGCCGAGTGTGCGACCTCGCCGGCGAAGTTCACGCCGATCTGAGTCGGCAGCCCGAGCTGCTCCCGGAACGAGTTCCGCAGCACATGGTTCGCGTGATGGACCAGCTGGCTCGACACCGTGGCATCCTGACGCTCCGAGCCGTAACGGGCGGTGCGCACCGCCTCCTGCAGCATCGGGTAGCGGAACAGCTGCGCCGTCTCGACGATCCAGGCGGGGCGTGGCCATGGCGGCTCCTCCTCGATCGACCGTCGCGTGCGCTCATTGAGTTCGCGCTCGTTGCGCGGGTCTGCGTGATTCTCCGGATGCCGCCAGAAGGTGTAGCCGAACGTCACCGCCCACTCCTCCTGCGCGGAGCCGAGTCCTCCCTCGACGAAACCGGCGATCGGTAGCGGCGAGAGCGCGGGCTGCGGCGTCAGCTCCATGACCGGGAACGGCACAGCGCGCACCCGCGCGTCCGCGGCCAGCCGCGGGTCGGGGGCGTCCTGCGGGATCACTCCGGCGAACTCCATCCCCTCAGCGTGCCGCCGACGACGCGGTATTGACATCCCGCACGCCACCTCCTAGGTTCATTACTCAAGTAACTAACCCAAGGAGTCCGATGCTCGACGACGGCAAGCCGATCTTCATCCAGATCGCGGAGTCCATCGCCGACGGCGTGCTCGCCGGCAGCTACCCGGAAGGCACGCAGGTCCCGTCGACGAACGAGCTCGCCGCCTTCCACCGCATCAACCCCGCCACCGTCGGCAAGGGTCTCGGACTCCTCGTCGACCGCGGCATCCTGCACAAGAGGCGCGGACTCGGCATGTTCGTCAGCGAGGGCGCCCGCCAGCGACTCCGCGACGAACGCACCACGGCCTTCCGGGCCGGGTTCGTCGCGCCGCTGCTCGTCGAGGCGCGTTCACTCGGCCTCGACCTCACCGACATCCACCGCATCATCGATCAGGAAGGGGCATCCTCATGACGCAGCCCGCCGTCCGCCTGTCGGGGGTGTCGCGGCGCTTCCGGCGCACGCGGGCCCTCGACGACCTCACCCTCGACATCCCCGCCGGCTCCATCACCGGTCTCCTCGGTCGCAACGGCGCCGGGAAGACGACGCTCATGTCGATCATCGCCGGACACGACCGCCCGTCGACGGGATCCGTGGAGGTGTTCGGCAACGACCCGTTCGAAGACGCCCCGACGATGTCCTCCATCAGCTTCGTCCGCGACAACCAGCGCTACCCCGACGAATTCACACTGCGACAGGTACTCGAAGTGGCTCCCCTGTTCCACGCGGGCTGGAGCGCCGACATCGCCGAGCACCTCGTCCACGGCTTCCGCCTCCCTCGCAAGACGGCGATCAAGAAGCTCTCCCGGGGCCAGGCCTCCTCGCTCGGGATCGTCCTGGGGCTCGCCTCGCGCGCTCCGCTGACGATCTTCGACGAGCCCTACCTCGGACTGGATGCCACGGCCCGCCGGTTCTTCTACGACACCCTCATGCAGGACTATCTGGACCACCCGCGCACGATCCTCGTCTCCACGCACCTCATCGACGAGATGGAACCGCTGCTCGAGCACGTCGTGATCGTCGACGAAGGACGCCTGGTCCGGACCGCCGCCGCCGACGACCTCCGCGGAAGCGCCGTCACCGCCAGCGGCCTGACCAGCGCCGTGGAGGCGCTGACTCCGGGGCACCGCGTCCTCCAGCGACGGACGATCGGCGGTCTCACGTCCGTCGTCCTCGAGACGCCCGCCGACGAGGAGCTCCGAGCCGAAGCCGGTCGTTCGGGCGTGCAGCTCACGCCCGCCACCCTGCAAGACCTCGTCGCCGCCTACGGCGTCGAGTCCGAGTCGCTGGAAGGAACGCGCGCATGACCACCCTCACCGCCACCGCTCGGCGCGGCGCCACTCCGCTCGACGTCCTCCGCCTGCACTTCTCGCAGCGCGGCCTGCTCCTTCGGACCCCGCCCCTGATCATGCTCGTCGTCTTCGCACTGACCGTCGTCTTCGCCGTGATCTTCGTCCGGATGGGCTCCGTGCCCGGCAGCAGCGAGTGGGTTCAGAACAGCAGGAGCAACGCCGCCGTCTTCTGGGCCCTCCCGGGATTCTTCGGCTGGCTCGGCGTACAGACGGTCTCGTTGACCTTCCCTCTCGCGTTGTCTCTGGGAACGACCCGCCGGACATTCGTGATCGGCACGGTCCTGAGCCACGTCGCGATCTCCCTCTATGTCACGGCGATGCTGCTCGTCCTCCTCGGCATCGAGCTGGCGACGGGGCACTGGTTCTTCCACATCTACATGACCGACGTCTGGCTCCTCGGCGCCGGTGATCCGTTCCAGCTCGCCGCGACAGCGTTCCTCGCGACGCTGACGGTCCTTTCGGTCGGCGGTTTGTTCTCCGCCGCCTGGGTGCGGTTCGGGGCGCTCGGGCCGATCGCCCTCGCCGCGGTGCTGGTGCTGGTGCTGGGCTTCACCGCGATCCTGGTCATCCCGTTCGCGGCCGACGCCCAGCCCTGGTGGGCCGCGCTGGCCGCCGGGATCGCCATCGCCGCCGCGGTCCTCGGGCAGTACGCGCTTCTGCGCCGCGCGTCGGTGCGCTGACCGTGGCCGCAGCGCTGCGGGGCTCACGTCCGGGCCCCGGCCGGGAGGCGGATCCGTGTCGTTGCACCTGACGCCCCTCGCCGCCGCGGGAGCGGACCGCGACGACCTCGTCACCTTCCTCACCCGCAACGTCTTCCCGTTCCATGTACGTCCGCGGACCACCGCGGGACAGGCGGGTGCGGCGATCGACGCCGGGCGATGGGGCGACGACGAGATCGAGACGTTCTGGATCGACGACGAGGAGCGCGGCCGGGTCGGCGTCGTCCGCCTGGACGATCTCGCCGACGCGACGGCGATGGTCGATCTGCGACTGGGCGAGCAGCACCGGGGGTTCGGTCTCGGGGCCGCCGCCCTCACCGCGGCGACGGACCGCGTCTTCCGGGAGCACCCCGGCGTCATCCGCCTCGAGGGTCAGACGCGCGCGGACAACATCGCCATGCGCCGGACCTTCGAGCGCTGCAGGTGGGTTCTCGAGGCGCACTATCGCGACGGCTGGCCGGTCGCGGACCGCGAGCCCGTGGCATCCGTCGCCTACAGCGTGCTGCGCCGCGACTGGGCGAACGGCACGACGACACCCGTGCAGTCGTTGGTGCCCGACGATCGGGCACGGGTCATCGCCGCGGCGTGGGCGGCCGAGGAGCGGCTGCTCACGCCCGGCGTCCGCGGCGACTCGGCCGCCCTGCGCCGGCTGCTCGCGGAGGACTTCGTCGAGATCGGCCAGTCCGGACGCCGCTGGACACGTGACGACATCATCGCCGCGCTGGTCTCCGACCCCGGTCGTGGCGACGGCGAGCTGAGCGAGCGCGAGGCGCGACGGCTCGCGCCCGGACTGGTGCTGCTGCAGTACCTGCTGCGCTTCGACGGACGGAACAGCCGCCGCGCGTCGATCTGGCGCTGCGAGCCCGAACCGCGGTGCGTGTTCCACCAGGGCACGTCGGTTCCGTAGCCCTCACCGCGGCGGCGGCACCGGCATCGTGCCGTCGAGCGTCCACCCGTTCTCGTCCACGGCGCCGGCTCCCGGGCGCTCCGCATCGCGACGCCGTGCCTCGGCATCCGCGTACAGCAGCTTGACGAGACCGCGCTGCCGCCACATCTGCTCGCGCGAGTACGCGTCTTCGTACATGACGAACGCGCCCCCACCCGTACGACGCCGGAGCTCGGCGAGCCACGGGACGTACGCCGGATCAGGGACGGTTGCCGAGGGGTACGGCTGCGCGAGTTCGATGAGGCGGTCGGTGATGGCATCCACGGTCCACTCGGTGCGACCGTCGTGGAAGAGGTCCCACTTGCCGGCGCTGGAGTAGGCGAGGAGGGCGTTCTGCTCGTCGTCCTGACCGGGTTCCGGGACAGTGACCCGACACCGCCAGTGACCCGTGGCGTAGTGGTTGGCAACGATACGGATGCCGTCGAACCCGCGCTCGTGGGCGCGGGCGACCGCCGCGACGAGGGCGAATTCCGATCGGGTCTCATTCATGTGCGGGCCTTCCGACGGGGAGGCCTCCACCGTAGGCGAGCGCGCCTGTGGACAGCCGCCGCGCGATGTCGGAGGTTCGTGGCAGCATGTGTGCATGCCTGATCGGCCGCCCGTCTTCGACGATCGGGAGGATGCCGTCCTCACCGACGCCGTCGCCGCGCTCGTCGAGAGCGAGCGGGCGCTGGCCGAGCTCGATGCGGCCCGCGTCGTGCAGTTCGCCGCCGCGATGCGGGTCGCGCTCGAGCGGTCGAAGCACCGCCCGCGCGCGGTGCAGGAACGCGAGATGGCGCTGCGGTCCATCGCGGCCGAGATCGGCGTGGCGCTCCGCTGGAACGACCGCACGGTCCAACGACGCCTCGGCGAGGCCGTGCAGCTGGTCGACGACTTCCCGGCGACGCTGCGGGCTCTCGCCGAGGCGCGGATCTGGGGCGCAGCGTCACCGACCGCCCCGAGCGCTACGTCGCTTTCGCGCCCGAGCCGGATCCGCCGCCGTTCTGACGAACGACCCCGGGCTCAGCGCCCGTTGCGGTCCGCGGCCGAACGCGGCGGAGCCGACGCGACGTCGAGCGTGTCGAGGCCGCGCAGCGACGTCCAGATCAGCTCCTCGCCCTTCGCCGCGTGCTGCGACGCGCGGACGGCGCGCTCATCGGCCCACGAGTTCAACACGTGGCCGCTGTGACCGCGCACGTGCTCGAGCACCACATCGGGAAGACCCGCCGCGCGGCGGGCGTCGCGGGCCGCGATGAGCGCCTCGAGGATGCCGCGATTGGCCACGGGCTTCTTCGCCGAGGTGACCCAGCCGCGACGACGGTGACCGTCCATCCAGGACGAGTACGTGTCGATGGCGTACTTCGAGTCGGCCTGCACCACGAGGTCGCGGACGTCGGCGTGGTCCGTGATCGCGTGCAGCAGGCCCAGGAGCTCGCCGATGTTGTTCGTGCCCTCGGGGATCGATCCGGCGGCCCAGTGGCCGTCCTCGCCGACCCAGGCCCACCCGGCCGGTCCGGGGTTCCCCTTGCACGCGCCGTCGGTGGCGACGACGTAGCGGTCGGAGGACGCGGGCGCGGGAGAACTACTCATCCCTCTAGTCTCCCCGACCGCGTACGCGTCCCCGACCGAGCCGCCTCAGCTGCTGCTGTCGGCCTTCTTGCCGCCGGCTTCGAGCACGTCGCCGGCGGGAAGCTCCTGGTGCCCGCCGAACTGCAGGCGCATCGCGGAGAGCACCTGATTGGCGAAGTGGTCCTCGCCGCGAGAGGCGAAGCGCTCGAACAGCGACGAGGCGAGCACGGGCACCGGAACACCGGTGTCGACGGCCGCCTTCACCGTCCAGCGCCCCTCGCCCGAATCGGAGACCCGCCCGGCGAGGCCGTCGAGCGTCGGGTTCTGAGCGAGAGCCGCCGCCGTGAGGTCGAGCAGCCAGGACGAGATCACCGACCCGCGCCGCCACAGCTCCGACACCTTCGCCGTGTCGATGTCGAACTGGTAGAACTCCGGCTCCTCCAGCGGGGCGACCTCGGCGGAGTGCTCGCCCTGCTTGAGCCCCGCGTCGGCGTTGTTGAGGACGTTCAGTCCCTCGGCGAGCGCCGCCATGATGCCGTACTCGATGCCGTTGTGGACCATCTTCACGAAGTGCCCGGCCCCCGACGGACCGCAGTGGAGGTAGCCGCGCTCCTCGGGGGTGTAGTCACCCGTCCGGCCGGGTGTGCGCTCGATGTCGCCAGGCCCCGGAGCGATCGTGCGCAGGACGGGCTCGAGGTGGGCGACGGCCTCGTCGTGCCCGCCCACCATGAGGCAGTAGCCGCGCTCGAGACCGAACACGCCGCCGCTGGTCCCGATGTCGACGTAGTGGATGCCGGTGTCCTGCAGCTTCGCGGCCCGACGCACGTCGTCGCGGTAGTTGGAGTTGCCGCCGTCGATGATGATGTCGCCGGCTTCGAGGACCTCCGCGACCTGGTCGACGACCGAGCCGGTGAGCCCGGCGGGGATCATCAGCCAGACGGCGCGCGGCTTCTGGAGCTTGGACGCGAGGTCCGCGATGCTCGACGCGCCGGTGGCGCCCTCCGCGGCCAGGGCCGCCACGGCATCCTGGTTCACGTCGTAGACCACGCAGTCGTGGCCGTCCTTCATGAGTCTGCGGACGATGTTGGCGCCCATCCGTCCGAGTCCGACCATGGCGAGTTGCATCCGTACCCCATTCGTCTGAATCCGCCGCGACGGGCGGCACTGACGAGTCTAGGAGCGCGCGCGACCGACGCGGCCGGGTCACCCCTGGAAGTCGTCGGGGTCGACGTCGTCGAGGAACTTCCGGAACTCCTCGACGCGGTCGTCGTCGCCGCGCGCGTCGAACTCGACCGCTCCCTCGGGCACCCCCGCCTCGGCGAGGACCGCCTCGGCCACCGCGATCGGCGCGTCCGTCCGCGCCGCCAGGGCGATGGCATCCGAGGGTCTGGCGTCGATCACGAGCGGCCCACGGGGCGTCTGCACGTGGATCTCGGCGTAGAACGTGCCCTCGAACAGCCGCGTCACCTCGACCCGATCGACGGATGCCGACAGCGCCCTCAGCATCACGACCATCAGGTCGTGCGAGAGCGGGCGCGGCGTCACCGCACCCTCGGTCGCGACGAGGATCGACATCGCTTCCTGCGGACCGATCCACACGGGGAGGACGATCCCCTCCTCTGCGGCCGCGCCGGGCAGCGGGGAGAGGAGGATGACGTGCTGCTGGGCGGAATCCAGGGCCACGCCGAGCACGCGAACCGGGACCATGACGCCATCGTACGGGGCGGTCGACGCGGCGGAAGGGTCAGCGCAGGACGCCGAGGGCCCGCGCGGCGGAGACCGCCGCGGTGCGCGAGGAGACGCCGAGCTTGGAGAACACGTGGGCGAGGTGCGACTTCACCGTCGCGTCGGTGATGTGCAGTCGTGCCGCGACGTCGGCGTTGGACGCACCCCGCGCGACCAGCCGGAGCACCTCGATCTCGCGGGCCGAAAGGCTCACCCGCGGTTCGCGCAATCGCGCCAGCAGGCGCCCCGCGATCGCGGGCGCCAGGGCGCTCTGCCCGGCGGCCGCGGCACGGACACCGGCGAGCAGCTCGTGCGGCGGCGCGTCCTTGAGCAGGTACCCGCTCGCCCCGGCTTCGACGGCCCCGAGGATGTCGCCGTCGGTGTCGTAGTTGGTGAGCACGAGCACGTAGGGCGGAGCCGCCAGCGCGCGGACGCGTCGGGTGGCCTCGGCCCCGGCGGCGCGGTCGCCGAACTGCAGGTCCATGAGCACCAGTTCCGGCGAGAGCTCGGCGGCCAGGGCGACGGCGGCGTCCGGGGTCGACGCCTCGCCGACGACCTCGATGTCGGCCTCGCCCTCGAGCAGCGCCCGCACTCCGGCGCGCACGACGGGGTGGTCGTCGGCGATCACGACCCGGATCACAGCGCGACCCCCCGCAAGGTGACCGCGACGACCGTGCCGGCCCCCGCCGCGCTGACGACCGTGAGGTCGCCGTCGAGCTGCTCGACGCGCTCGCGCATCGCCCGCAGACCGAACGAATCGGTCCCGGATGCCGTCTCCTCGGCGCTCGCGGGATCGAACCCGCGGCCGTCGTCGGCGACCGTCAGCCGCACGTCGTCGCCGTCCTGCACGAGGTCTACGCGCACGACCGTGGCATCGGCGTGCTGGGCGACGTTGGCCAGGGCGCCCTGCGCGATGCGCAGCAGCGCCGCCTGCGCATCCATCGGCAGCCCCACTTCGCCCGGGATCGCGGTCTCGACGTCGACGCCCTCGCGCTGCGCCCAGCCCTCGGCCAGTCGCTGCAACGCGGATCCCAGGCCCCGGTCCAGGGTCGGCGGCGCGAGCTCGCGGATGAACCGCCGCGTCTCGGCGAGGCCGTCGGCGGCGGTCTGCCGGGCCAGACGGATGTGCGCGATGCCGGGGCCCGTGGCATCCGCCCGTTCCGCCGCGTGGAGCAGCATCTGGATGCTCGACAGCCCCTGGGCGACGGTGTCGTGGATCTCGCGCGCCAGACGAGCGCGCTCCGCGAGGACGCCCTGTTCGCGCTCGGTCGCCGCGAGGCGATCCCGCGTGGCGAGGAGTTCGGCCACGAGCGCCTCCCGCTCGACGCTGCGGCGCTGGAGCGCGCCGTAGCCCAGGCCGATGAGCAGTGCCACGCCCGCGCCGACGACCGGACCGACCACGCCCCCGACGGTGAGGCCGCCGTGCACCGCGAACGCCGCGATCGTGAGCCCGGTGGCCGCGACGACCGCTGCCGGCCCGACCCATCCCGGCAGCACGTGCAGGTAGAGGAAGAACAGCGGGAACACGATGTACGCGGCCTCGGGCACGAGCCACATCAACGGCGCCCACACCAGCGTGAGGGCGCACACCCAGGCGATGCCGCCGGCCGTCCGCCCCCGGCGGGCGAGCCACAGCCCCGCGAGGTACACCGCCGCCAGCAGCGCGGCGAGGGCGAGCGCCCACGGCGAACCGCCGGTCCAGACGACGCGGACGACGACGAGCGCGAGGAGCCCGGCGAAGAGTGCGTGGAGCCCCGCGCGCAGCCCGGTGAACACGGGAGCCAGGGTGCGATGCGGCATATCGGTTCCAGCGTACGGACGCCGCCCCCGTCGCGGATCATCCGAAAGGTGGAGAGGGAGTTCGCCCGCCCCGCCGATGACCCGCCGGAGCATCCCGGGGAGGGTGGAATCACCGGCGAGATCCGCCGGAGAAAAGGAGGCGACGTGTACGTCGCATGGCGGGATCTGCGGTTCGCCCGCGGGCGATTCGCCCTCATCGGGGCGGTCGTTGCGCTCATCACCCTGCTCGTCGGATTCCTCTCGGGACTCACCGGGGGCCTGGCCGCACAGAACGTGTCCGCGGTCCTGCAACTCCCCGGCGACCGGCTCGTGCTGCATGCCGAGGGGTCGGCGGCCGCGACCTTCGCCGACTCCACGCTCGACGCCGACACCGTCGCGACGTGGCGGGACGCCGCGGGGGTGGAGGGCGTGAGCCCGGTCGGCATCGTCCAGGGCCGCGCCGAAGGCCCGGGCGGAAGCGGGGGCGTCGCCCTGTTCGGCCTCGATTCGGGCGCCGGAAGCACCGACCTCACCGCCCTCGCACCCTCGGCGGACGGGGAGGCCGGACTCTCCGCCGGCGCGGCGAGCGCGCTCGGAGCGGCTGTCGGCGACGACATCACCGTGGCCGGGACCACCTTCCGGGTGGCCTCCATCGGGGGCGACTCCTGGTACAGCCACACGCCCGTCGTCGCACTCACTCCCCCCGCGTGGGCGGCCCTCGACACCCGTCTCGGCGGCTCGGGAGAGGCGACCGTGCTCGCCGTGAGCGGGGCGCCCGACTGGGACTCTCTCGCCGCCGCGACAGCGACGACGGCGACGAGTCCGCTCGCGAGCCTGACGGCCCTGCCGACGTTCCGCTCCGAGATCGGGTCCCTGGCCCTGATGATCGCGATGCTCTTCGGGGTCTCCGCTCTCGTCGTCGGTGCCTTCTTCACCGTCTGGACCATGCAGCGCTCCGGCGACATCGCCGTGCTGAAAGCCCTCGGGGCCGGAACGGGCGCCCTCGTGCGCGATGCGCTGGGTCAGGCCGTGGTCGTCCTCGTCGTCGGCGTCGGCGTCGGGATCGGTCTCACGGCGGCTCTCGGCGCGCTCGCCGGCGGCACCCTCCCGTTCATCCTGAACCCCCTCACGACCCTCGCGCCCGCGCTGGTGATGATCGCCCTGGGCCTCCTCGGCGCCGCCGTGTCGCTGCGCACCGTCACGAAATCCGACCCCCTCACAGCCCTCGGGAGCACGCGATGATCCTTCTCGACGACGTCACCCTGACCTATCCCGACGGCGATGCCCGCGTCACCGCGGTCGATCACGTCACCCTCGAGGGCCGCCCCGGCCTCGTGACCGGGATCACGGGCCCCTCCGGCTCGGGAAAGTCGAGCCTGCTCGCCCTCGCCGCGACGCTGATCCGACCCGACTCGGGCCGCGTGATGATCGACGGGACGGATGCCACCGCGCTCACGCGCGCCGAAGCGACCGCGCTCCGGCGCGAGCGGATCGGTATCGTCTTCCAGCAGCCGCAGCTCCTCCCCGCGCTCACCGCCCGCGAACAGCTGCGCGTGATGGGGGAACTCGGCGGCCGCGGGTCGCGGGCACGGCGCGCGGCCGTACGTTCGCGCGTGGACGAGCTGCTGGATGCCGTCGGCCTCGGCGACCAGGCCGACCGTCGCCCGGCGCAGCTCTCGGGTGGTCAGCGCCAACGCGTGGCGATCGCGCGGGCGCTCGTGCACGAGCCTCGCGTGCTGCTGGTCGACGAGCCCACGAGCGCCCTGGACCGGGAGCGCGGCGCGGCGATCATGGAGCTCCTGTCGCGGCTGACCCGCGAGCGGGACACCGCGACGCTGCTCGTCACCCATGACCTCGTCCACAGCGACACGCTCGACGAGACCGTCGAGGTGATCGACGGCCGGGCGCGGGTGCGGGAGATCACCACCCGAACGCGTTGAACCACTCCCGGCGCTGGTCGGCTTCGGCCCGCGTCGGGTCACCGCGCCACGTGTCGTGCGGGCTCAGTGTCCCGTCGACCCGCAGGGGGACGAACGCCCAGCAGACGGGGCAGACGGCCCTCCCGCCCGGGAAGCCGTCCGGGAGGGTCGGGGCGGGTTCGGCGAACGCTCCCGCTCCCGCGCACTCGGGCGGGTCCGCTTGCAGGTCGTTCCATAGCAGCGCACCGCCGCGTCGGTGATGGAGGCCGCGGTGGCCCTTCTCACGCGTGCAGATCTCGCCCTTCCGGCGGCTCAGGCACAGTCGGCGCGCCGCGCCGGGCAGAGCGGCCAGCGTTCGTGTCATCCTTCGATTCTCGCGCGTGCTTACGCAGCGGGGGCAGGTGCGCGATGCGCACGGGGCGGTGGGGTCCGGTGGGGAAAGGGTCGGCGGTCATCGTCGACCACCACCGGCGAGTCGCGGAAACATGTCGACCTCCTGGTCCTTCGACACTGCGTCAGCGCGAGTCCATGGCCGAGGGGGTTGACTCTCCCGGAGACGGTGCTACCCGCGGGACGTCAGCGACCGGCGCGTCGGAGAACGGTGTCGACGGCCGCGTGGAACGTCAGGTGCTGCGCGACCTCCACCGCGCGGTCGTACCGCGTGCCGCCGAGAGCGACGAACACGGCGCCGACGACCTCCACGTAACCGGCGATCCGACCCTCGCGGGCGACCTCGTAGAGGTCGAGGTCGATGCGCGTCCAGGGGATCTCGGTGACGATGTTCGGCTGCCCCGGGCGATCGAGCGGAATGTCCATGACCATGTGAGCTCCTTGCGTACCGGGGTGCTCCCAGGGTGCGTCGAGGGGCGGGATGCCGTGCCGGGGTTGACGGATCCGCGAAGGGGCGTTACGCGCTCAGAGCGCGCTGCGGACGGGCCGACCGCGGCGGGGGCGCTCGTCCGACAGGTCGAACGGCGCGGCCTCGGCTGCGAGGCGTTCGGCCTCGTCGAGGAAACGCGATTCGGCTTCGAGCCGCGTGCGACGCGCAGCGGACACGATGGCGCGGGTCACGGCATCCGAGTTCTCGTCGTCCGGTTCGGCGGTGGCCAGTGCGTCCTGTACGGCGGCACGCTGGGCGGCGATGACGTCGGCCACGTCGACGCCGGGGAGGGTGAGCGCGAGCGCGATGCGCAGGGCGAGATCGTCGCGGCGGTCGACGATCGAGGCCGCCCGCAGCCATGCCCGCGCCTCGGCGCGACCGGCGGTGGTCGCCCCCCACAGCACGCGACCCTCGTCGTCGACGCCGCGGTGCTCGACGAGGCCGTCGCGTTCGAGTCGTTCGAGGGTCGTGTAGACCTGACCGACGTTCACCGCGACCCCCGTGCGACGCAGGTACTCGGCGCGCAGCTGGGAACCGTAGCAATCGCCCTGATCGAGGATCGCTAGCAGGCCCTGGCGCACCGACATAGGGACCTCCGACCCACCGCGAAAAGCTTTTCCAAGTATATCGTTCGATACCGAATCACCCTGTTTTCCGCGTGGTGACGCGGGAGTAGCCTGTGGTCAGACCACAGAGAAGACCGTCGATCGGAGACATCCCGTGGAGTGGCTCGACCCCCTCATGCTGGCTCGGTGGCAGTTCGGACTGACCACCCTGTACCACTTCCTCTTCGTGCCCCTCACGCTCGGGATGTCGCTGGTCGTGGCGATCTTCCAGACCGTCTGGTACCGCACGGGCGACGTGAAGTGGCTGCACCTCACCCGCTTCTTCGGCAAGATCTTCCTGATCAACTTCGCCATGGGCGTCGTGACCGGCATCGTGCAGGAGTTCCAGTTCGGCATGAACTGGTCGGCCTACTCCCGCTTCGTCGGCGACGTCTTCGGCGCGCCCCTCGCCTTCGAGGGCCTGCTGGCCTTCTTCCTCGAAGCGACGTTCATCGGCCTGTGGATCTTCGGGTGGGACAAGCTCCCGCGAGGACTCCACCTCGCGAGCATCTGGCTGGCCAGCATCGGCGCGACGCTGTCGGCGTACTTCATCATCGCCGCGAACGCGTTCATGCAGAACCCGGTCGGCTACCAGATGTCCGCCGACGGCCACCGTGCCGAGCTGATCGACTTCGGGAAGCTGCTGACCAACCCCGTGGCCCTCGCCGCCTTCCCGCACACGATCTTCTCCGGCTGGATGTTCGCGGCGATGATCGTCGTGTCCGTCTCCGCGTGGCACCTGGCCCGCGGTCGCAACGTCGAGATGATGCGCGCACCGCTGCGGTTCGGCCTGTGGGCGACGGTCGTGTCCTTCGTCCTCGTCGCGATCGCCGGCGACCAGCTGAGCCTGGTGATGGTGGCCACCCAGCCGATGAAGATGGCCGCGGCGGAAGCGACCTTCAACACCGTGTGCGGGGCGAACGCCTCGTTCTCGATCTTCACGCTCGGCACCCCCGACGGAACGAGCGAACTGTTCTCGATCCGCGTGCCGTTCCTCCTCAGCATCCTGTCGACGCATTCGCTCGACGGCTGCGTCGAGGGGATCAACGACCTCAACACGATGTACAGCCAGCAGATGTTCCCGCAGTTCGCCGACCAGGTCGACGGCAACTTCGCCCCCGTCCTGTGGGTGACGTACTGGGCCTTCCGCTGGATGATCGCGCTGGGCGGTCTCGCGACCCTCATCAGCGTCGTGGGCCTGTGGGTCACGCGCAAGAACGCCAAGCGCCCGGTCGCCCCGTGGATGTGGCGCGTCGCGATCTGGGCCGCTCCCCTGCCGCTGCTGGGCAGCCTGGTCGGCTGGGTCTTCACCGAGATGGGCCGCCAGCCCTGGATCGTGTTCGGCCTGATGCTCACGCAGGACGGGGTGTCCCCCAGCGTCCCGGGCTGGAGCGTGCTGATCTCGCTCGTCGCGTTCACCGCGATCTACGCCACCCTCGCCGTGGTGGAGTTCGGACTCATCAAGAAGTACGCGCAGAAGGGCCCGGATCCGCTGCCCGACCCGAACGCGCCGCGCGAGCCCGACACCGTCGAGAACACCCCGACGACCGTCTACTAGGAGCACAGTCATGGACCTCGCATACCTCTGGTTCTGGATCGTCGGATTCCTCTTCATCGGCTACTTCGTCCTGGACGGGTTCGACTTCGGCGTCGGCATGTCGCTCCCCTTCCTCGGAAAGGACGACATCGCCCGCCGGCAGATCATCAACACCATCGGCCCCGTGTGGGACCTCAACGAGACGTGGGTGATCGTCGCCGGAGCGGCGCTGTTCGCCTCGTTCCCGGAGTGGTACGCCACGCTGTTCAGCGGGTTCTACCTCCCGCTGCTGCTGATCCTGCTGGCGCTCATCGCCCGCGGCGTCTCGTTCGAGTACCGCCACCAGCGCGAATCCCTGAAGTGGAAGCGCGGCTTCGACCGGATGATCGTCATCGGCTCCGCCGTGCCGGCATTCCTGTGGGGCGTCGCCTTCGCGAACATCGTGCAGGGCGTGCCCCTGGATGCCGACCACGAATACGTCGGGACCCTCTTCACGCTGCTCAACCCCTACGGCATCCTCGGGGGCCTGGTGACCCTGCTGCTGTTCTTCACGCACGGCGTGTACTTCGTCGCCCTGAAGACCGACGGTCAGGTGCGGGCGGACGCCCGCGCCCTGGCGAAGAAGTCGGGCCTGGCCACGATCGTCGCCGCCGCCCTGTTCCTGGTCTGGACGATCATCCAGGCGGCGAACAACCAGGCGCCGCTCCTCCTCGGCGTCGTGGCCCTCTCCGGGATCGCCGCGCTCGCGCTCATCGGGTCGTGGGTGGCGAACCTGCGCGACCGCGAGGGCACGGCCTTCACGCTCGGTGCGATCACGATCGTCACCGCGGTCGGCGCCCTGTTCTTCGCGCTCTTCCCGAACGTCATGCCCTCGACCCTCGAACCGGGTTCGGGTCTGACCATCGAGAACGCCTCCAGCACCGATTACACGCTCACGATCATGAGCTGGGCGGCGCTCGTGTTCCTCCCGCTCGTCCTGGCGTACCAGGGATGGACCTACTGGGTGTTCCGCAAGCGCGTCACCCGCGCCCGCATCGAGAAGGCAGCCCTGGTGGCGCATTGACCGACACGACACGGGTGCGCCCCGTCGACCCCCGACTGGTGCGGTACGCCTCCGCCTCACGCAGCTTCTTCGCGGTGAGCGCGGCGGTGGTCCTGGCCCAGACGGGGGTCGTCGTGGGGTTCGCCTGGGCTCTCACCTCCGCGCTCGTCGGCGCGATCGACGGGCGGCCGATCGGCGAGCTGACCGGCTTCGTGACGGCCGCGGCGGCGCTGGTCGTCGTTCGGGGCCTCCTCATCGCGGCATCCGAACGCGTGTCCGCCCGGGGAGCGGCGGCCGCGTCCCTGCAGCTGCGCGAGCGCCTGGTGGCCGCGGTCACGACCCTGGGTCCGGGGTGGCTCGGTCGCCGCAACGCCGCGTCGCTGTCGGTCACGGCCGGGCACGGCCTCGAAGCCCTCGACGCCTACTTCGGCCGCTACCTCCCGCAGCTCGTGGCCACCGCGATCACCACCCCCATCCTCATCGGCGCGATCGCCCTCGCCGACCCCCTGTCCGGCCTCACGGTCGTGCTGACGATCCCCCTGATCCCCCTGTTCATGGTGTTGATCGGCCTGGCGACTCGCGCCGTGCAGAAGAAGCAGTACGGCACCCTCGGCCGTCTCGCTGCCCGGTTCGCCGACACCGTGGAAGGCCTCGGGACGCTCAAGGCCTTCGGCCGCGAGCACCGCGCTGCGGACACGATCGAGAAGGTCACGCGCGACTACAAGCGCGAGACGATGACGGTGCTGCGCGTGTCGTTCCTCTCCGGCTTCGCGCTGGAGTTCCTGGCATCCATCTCCGTCGCCATCATCGCCGTGACGATCGGCTTCCGCCTCCTCTCGGGCGACCTGAGCCTGCTGGTCGGGCTGTTCGTCCTGCTGCTCGCGCCGGAGGCGTACCTGCCGCTGCGCCAAGTGGGCGTGCAGTTCCACGCCGCGTCCGAAGGGGTCGCCGCGACGGAGGAGATCTTCGACGCCCTGGATGCCGCCCGCCTCGCGCCCACGACCGAGGCCCCCGCCCCCGCGGCGGGGACGGTGCTCGAACTGCACGACGTCCGCGTGGACCGCGGAGCGCACCGGATGCCGACGGTCTCCCTGTCCGTGCGACCGGGCGAGGTCGTCCTGGTCACGGGCCCGAGCGGAGTGGGCAAGTCGAGCATCGTCGCCGCGCTCCTCGGCTACGCCGAGCACTCCGGCGAGATCCGCCTGGACGGACGCCCCGTGGCCCACGCCCGCGCCGCCGTCGCATGGGCGGGCCAGCGGCCCGGACTGGTGTCAGGCACCGTCGCCGAGAACGTCGCCCTCGGCGCCGACGTCGATGCCGACACCATCGCGACGGCGCTCGCCGACGCCGGCGCCGCCGACCTCGACCCGGCGACCCCGCTCGGCGCGGGCGGCGCGGGGCTGTCGGGAGGGCAGGCGCAGCGCGTCGCCGTCGCGCGCTCCCTCTGCCGCTCGCGCACCGCCGGGGCGCGGATCCTCGTCCTCGACGAACCCTCGAGCGCCTTGGATGCCGACACCGAAGCGCACGTGTGGCGCACGCTCCGCCGCGAGGCCGACGCCGGCGCCGGAGTGCTGCTCGTGTCGCACCGCCCGTCGGCGCGGGAGATCGCCGACCGCGTGATCGACCTGGGGGTGCGCGCGTGAACGGGCGGGTGCGCGGCATCCTGGCCTCCGCGATGCCGTCGCGTCGGCGATTCGCCCCGGCGGTCCTGTCGGGCTTCGGGACGGCCGGGAGCGCGGTGGCGCTCCTCGCCACGAGCGCGTGGCTGATCGCCCGGGCGGCCGAGCAGCCGCTGGTCATGTACCTCTCCGTCGCGGTCGTCGGTGTCCGGGCGTTCGCCCTCTCCCGCGGCGTGTTCCGGTACCTCGAACGCCTCGCCGGGCACGACGCGGCCCTCGAACGCCTCGCCGATGTCCGCGCCGACCTCGTGCGCGAGCTCGTGCCGTTGGCCCCCGACGGGCTCGGCCGCGCGCGCCGCGGCGGGCTCCTGTCGAGCGTGGTCGACGACGTCGAGGAGCTGCAGAACCTGCCCCTGCGGGTCGTGCTGCCCCTCTCGGTCGCGGCGCTGACCTCGCTCGCGGCGGTCGTGTTCACGGCCTTCGTGTCGTGGCCCGCGGCACTGGTCCTCCTGGCCTGCCTGGCCGCGGCGTTCGCGGTGTCGGTGGCCGCGGGGTGGGCGGCCGGGGCGCGCGCCGAGCGGGCGATCGCTCCGCTCCGGGCCGACGTCGCCGACGCCGTCCACGACCTCCTCACGAACCTCGACGTCCTGACCGCCTACGGCGCCCTCGACACCGCCCGCGCGCGGGTGCGGGCGGCCGACCGGGCGCTGCGCCGCGCGGTCGTGCGGCGCGGAGCCGCCCAGGGACTCACCTCCGGCACCGTGTCGGTGCTCGCCGGACTCGCGTCGCTGTTCGCGCTCGCCGTCGCCGCGCCCGCCGTCGCGGGCGGCACCCTCTCCGGCCCCGGGCTCGCGGTCGTCGTGCTGCTCCCGATGGCGGTGTTCGAGGTGTTCGGGCCGGTGCCGCTGGCGCTCGCGTCGTGGCGGCAGGTGCGCGCCGCGGCCGAGCGGATCGCCGACGCCGTCCCGTCCGAGATCCCCGAGGGTCTCCCCCGCGACGAGCCCGCGGCCACGGGCACAGCCCCCGTCCTCGGAGACGGCATCGAGCTGCGGGACGTGCGCGCGCACTGGCCGGCCCGGTCCGACGCCGGACTCGACGACACCGGGCGCATCGCCGATGTCGACCTCCGCGTCGGTGCGGGCGAGCGCGTCCTCGTCACGGGTCCGAGCGGCGCCGGGAAGACCACGCTCGCCCACGTCCTCGCGAGATTCCTCGATTACGACGGCTCGTTCACCATCGGCGGCGTCGAAGCCCGGGACCTCGCCGGCGACGACCTCCGCCGCACGATCGGCCTCGTCGAGCAGTCGCCGTACCTCTTCGACGAGTCGGTGCGTCAGAACCTGCTGTTCGCGCGCGACGACGCCGGCGACGCCGAACTGACCGCGGTGCTCGCGCGCGTCGGACTCGACGCGTGGGTCGCCGAACGCGGCGGACTGGATGCGACGGTCGGCGACCGGGGCGGCCTCGTCTCGGGGGGACAGGCCCAGCGCCTCGCGCTCGCGCGGGCCCTCCTGCGCGGGTTCCCCGTGCTCGTGCTCGACGAGCCCACCGCGGGCGTCGACCCGGCGGCATCCGACGCGCTCCTGCGCGACCTGCTCGGCGCGGTCGACCGCGGGCGCGCCGTCGTGCTCGTCTCGCACGTCGATGTGCCCGAGGAACTGGTCGACCGCACCGTACGGCTGGAGGACGGGCGGGTCGTGACCGGACTCAGCTGAGCGAGCCGTCCCCCACGGGATCCGCGAGGTCGAGCAGCCGGAGATCCATGCGGGTCACGACCCGCGCGGCGACCGCGAACTCCACGAGACGGATCCGCCGGTTGGTCGCATAGGCCCCGACGCCCCCGCGCAGGCCCGGGACTCCGTGACGGTCGAGCTTGTCGCAGACGTTGTCCAGCTTGCGGTTGAAGCGCGTCAGGGTCCACCCCAGACGCGCCGCAGCCCGGGCACTGGTCGGGATGTCGCCCAGACCCGCGCTCTCGGAGCGCAGGAGCGGTTCGACCAATGCGACGATCAGTTGGCGTTGCGACAGCGTGAGGACGATCTCGCCGAGCGATTCCCTCTCCGCGTGCCGGTCACGATCCGCGCCGGCGGGCGCGGGCGCGGAATAGATCGGGGCCGCGACGTACACGCCGATCTCGTACGTCGTGGGGCCGGCGCGGAAGACCACGGCGGTATGGCCGAAGACCACCGGGATCCGGCAACCCGGCGGCACCTGCGAGTGGAATCGTCCCTCTCCGTCCGCGACGGAGAGGGACGTCTGCGTACCGGTGTTCCGGAGGAACCAGATGCCCTCCACGTCGGAGAACTCCGCCAGAGCCGGGTCCAGCTCGGAATTGTCGTCGAGCACGAGGTCCCCCGACCTCCCGACCGTGAAGGCGGCGCCCGGAGGCACCGACGTCCATTCCCCGCAGTACTCCAACTGGAGCCCTGCTGACGGGATGGACGTCGGCCCCGCGGTCTCGCCCCCGCCTGTCACATCGCCCCCCATGGGTCCCCTCCGCTTCCCCCCACGAAAGCGCTTTTCCTGCCGCGCCCCCATGGGGAGGATTCCCCATGTAGGTTCTCGAAAGCGTCCGGAAGGATCCGTTCCGGACGAATTCGGAAAAGAAGTTCATGTCGTCAGGGGGAGACGCGGTGGACGAGAGCACGGAGACGACGGCATCCACGGAATCCGGCGAGGATGATCCGATCCACGACTTCGCGGGAGAGCTGCGCCGACTGCGTCTGGACGCGGGAAGCCCCACCCTGGTGAATCTGCAGCATCGGACCGGAATCTCGCGCAGCGTCCTGTCGGATGCGTTCGCCGGCCGCACTCTGCCGACGGAGCGTACGGTGTCGGCGCTCGTGAGCGCGCTCGGCGAGGATCCGGAGCCCCTCCTCCGGCGTCGACGGGCGCTCGCCCGCGCGGCCCGCGAAAGCGATGTCGCGACGACACCCTCCGACGAGACGCCGGCCGCGCGGACCATCACCCGCCGCAACGCCGCGCTCCTCTCGGTCGCCGCGTTCACCGTCGGTGTCCTCGGCACCCTTGGGGGCGTCGCCGTGGTCTCCGCCGTCACCGCACCGCGGATCGGCGAGCCGCAGATCACGGTGGCGAACGGCGTGGACCCCGCCACGTCGCCCTGCATCGACGACGCGGCCGTCGCGACCTCGGACACACGAGCGGGTGACTCCCTGCTCGAGATCATCTGGTCCGACAAATGCCAGGCCGGATGGGGGCGTCTCACTCGCTACGACGCGCAGGGCGCGGGGAACACCGTGACGATCGCGATCTACCCTCTGACCGCTCCCACGGGACCCCTGCGGATGGAAGCCACCGAGCACGACGTCCAGGGTGCCTATACTCCGCTGGTCGTCCGTCCGACGCCGGACACCTTGCTGTGCGCGGAGGGCGACTACACGCTGAACGGACGCACCGTCGATCTGGGCGGTCCGTTGTGCATCTGACGATGCCGTGACGCGCGCGTCAGGATGCGGGGACGAACCGCACGCGATCCGGCGGAATCGACAGGGTCACGACGTCCCCCGCCGCCAGGTCGGCCGCCGCCACGGCGTCGATCTCCGCGGCACCGACACCGGCGAGGAGCCGCACACCGGTCGGAGTCGGCTCCAGTCGCACCACCCGCGCGCGCCACGCGTTGACCGCAGACTCCCCCACACGTACGTCCGCCGCCCGGAAGACGGCGGCGAGCGCGCGCCCGGTTTCCGCCGCGAGCGCGCGGGATCCGGCATCCGTCGACTCGAGCCGGACGTCGCCGAGCACCCAGCTTCCGGCGGAGGCCGTGCCTCCGACGCGCTCGAGGCCGGCGATGCGCGCGGCGACGTCGGACGTCGGCGCCGAGAGCACCTCGCGCACCGGTCCGAGCTGGGTCGCCCGCCCCGCCTCGACGATGAGCAGCCGGTCGGCGAGGATCGCGGCGTCGACGGCGTCGTGGGTGACGGCGACGGCGGTGACCCCGTCGAGGGCATCACGCAGCATCGTGCGGATCTCGGCGGCGGTCACGGCATCCAGCGCGACGAGCGGTTCGTCCAGGAGCACGGCCCGCGGCCGGGCGGCGAGGGCGCGGGCCACCGCCACCCGCTGCTGCTCGCCACCGGAGAGCTCGGCCGGCCGACGGTCCCCGACCCCCGGGAGCCCGACACGGGCGAGCCACGCGTCGGCGTCCGCGCGGGCATCGACGGCCGCGACGCCGGCCGCGCGCGGACCGAAGGCGACGTTCTCGCGCACCGAGAGGTGCGGGAAGAGCCGCGCATCCTGCCCGAGCAGCACGATGCCGCGCCGCATCGGGTCGGTGCGCACCCGCGGGGGCGCGAAACGGTCGATCACGCGTCCGTCGAGCGCGATCTCGCCGCCGTCGAGCCGCTGCAGCCCCGCGAGCGCCTCGAGCACCGTGGACTTCCCCGCGCCGCTGCGCCCCATGATGGCCAGCGTCTCCCCCGGGGCGACGTCGAACGCGACGTCCACGCGGAACGCCCGCCGCTGCACCACGACGTGCGCGGACAGCGCGGCGCTCACGATGCCCCCACGGCCGGCCGCCAGCCGCGGACGAGCAGCAGCACCGCGATCGCCGTCACCAGCAGCAGGAGCGCGAGCGCGACCGCGGTGCCCTGGCCGACGCCGCCACCGTTGAACGCGGTGTAGATCGCGAGGGGCATGGTCTGCGTGACGCCCGGGCGGTTGCCGGCGAACAGGGCGGTGGCGCCGAACTCGCCGATCGCGCGGGCGAAGCACAGCACGATGCCGGCGACGATGCCCGGCGCGGCCAGAGGCAGGGTCACCCGCCGCAGGATCGTCACCCGCGAGGCACCGAGGGAGGCCGCGGTCCGCTCGATCTCGACGCCCGTGCTGCGCAGCGCCCCCTCCACGGCGAGCACGAGGAACGGCAGGGCCACGAACACCTGCGCGAGCACGACCGCGGTCGTGGTGAACGGCAGGCCCAGCGCGCCGAACCAGCCGTTGCGGCCGAAGAGGTAGAGGAGCGCGACGCCGCCGACCATCGGCGGGAGCACGAGCGGAACCGTCACGAGCGCCCGGAGGAGCGCCGCGGTCCGGGGGGAGCTGCGCGCGAGGAGAAGGGCGAGCGGGATGCCGACGGCCGCGCACACGAGCGTCGCCACCGCCCCGGTGCCCAGGGACAGGCCGAGAGCCTGCAGCGCCGTCGGTGAGGTGACGTCGGCGATCAGCGTGGACCATTCCACCCGCGCGACGAGCGCGGTGAGCGGGACGAGGAGGAAGAGCAGCCCGACCACCGCCGGCACGATCAGCCAGCGGGGAACGTAGCCCGCCCCTCTCACGGAGCCCGGAACCCCGCGTCGGCGAGGATCTCCTGCCCGTCCGCCGAGAGCACGAAGTCGACGAACTCGGCCGCCGCGGCGGGGTTCGGAGCATCGGCCAGCGCGGCGATCGGGTAGCGGTTGACCACGGCATCCGCCCCCTCCGGCACGATCGAGGCGACGTCGGTGCGACCCACCACGTCGGTGGCGTACACCAGGCCCGCGTCCGCCTCGCCGGCGGCGACCTTGGTGAGCACGGCCGTGACGTTCTGCTCGGCGCTGGCCGGGGTCACTGTGACACCGGCGTTCGACAGCAACGTCTGCGATGCGGCGCCGCACGGCACCTCCGCCGCGCACAGCACGGTCGTCACGCGCGCCAGGTCGGCGAGGCTCTGCACCTTCCCGGGGTTGCCGGTCGGCACCGCGATGACCAGGGTGTTGCCCGCGAAGATCCGCGGCTCGGGTGCCCGGTCGGCGACCTTCGCCATGTTCTTCTCGTCGGCCGAGGCGAAGACGTCGGCGGGCGCTCCCTCGCCGATCTGGGTGGCCAGCGTGCTGGAGCCGTCGTACACCGCGGTCACCGTGACGCCGGGGTGCCGGGTCTCGAACGCCCGGGCGATCTGGTCGAACGACCGCTGCAGCGACGCCGCCGCGTACACCTCGACGGTGCCGGAGAGTCCGTCGGCGGATGCCGCGGGAGCGGACGACGCGGCCGGAGCGGCGCAGCCGGCGAGCAGGGCGCCGGCGGCGAGGAGCGCGGTGAGGCGGAGGGGGCGTCGCATGAGGGGTCCTTTCGGCGACACCGACGGCCGCGGCATCCATTGTTCCTCATCTGCGGACCATAGGGCCGATGGAAGCCGTATTCGCGAGATCTCAGGCGCGGGGGGTCTCGACTGTCACGACCGTCGCCTTCACCGAGGCGACCGCCAGAGCGCCGGGCTCGAGAGCGAGCTCCTCGGCCGCTTCGGCCGACATGAGCGAGACCACGCGGTGCGGACCGCACTGCAGATCGACCTGCGCCATCACCCCGTCGACCCGCACACGCGTGACGATGCCGACGAACCGGTTGCGGGCGCTCGAGGACACCCCGGTGGGGTCGTCGGGCTCGTCGGCGAGGGCGACGGCGCGGGCGGCGAGCGCCTCGCCGGGGATCTCCGTGGGCGTGGCGCCGGTGGTGGGGAGGAGCCCCTGGTCGATCCAGCGGCGCACGGTGTCGTCGCTCACTCCGAGCAGCCGCGCGGCGGGCGCGATGCGGAAGGTGTTCGGCATGTCATGACGCTAGCGCCGCGACCCCTCGCACAGCGACCCCGGGCCTCCCCCACTCGCCTAGGCTCGACCCATGGATGCCGTGCGCGAGACCGGAGCCCCTCGCGAGGGGGGTCTGCTGGACCGGTTCGGCCGCGTCGCCCGCGACCTGCGCGTGTCGGTGATCGACAAGTGCAATCTGCGCTGCACGTACTGCATGCCGGCCGAGGGTCTGCCGTGGATGCCGCAGCAGCAGCTGATGACCGGCGAGGAGATCGCGCGCATCGTCCGCGTCGCCGTCCGCGCCCTCGGGGCCGAGGAGCTGCGCCTCACGGGCGGCGAACCGCTCGTGCGCAAGGACCTCGAGGACGTCATCGCCCGCATCCGCTTCGATCACCCCGATCTGCCGATCGCGATGACGACGAACGCCGTGGGGCTCGACCGCCGTGCGCGGGCGCTCAAGGACGCCGGGCTCACGCGCCTGAACGCCTCGCTCGACACGCTGCACCCCGAGACCTTCGCCGAGCTCACCCGCCGCCCGCACCTCGACAAGGTGCTCGCGGGGCTCGAGGCGGCCCAGGCCGTGGGCCTCGGGCCCATCAAGATCAACGCGGTGCTGCTGCGCGGGATCAACGACACCGAGATCGTGCCGCTGGTGGATTGGGCGGTGACCCACGGCTACGAGATGCGCTTCATCGAGGACATGCCGCTCGACGGCGACCGGTCGTGGACCGAGACGCAGGTCGTGCCGGCCCGCGAGATCCGCGCCGCCCTCGAGGACGTGTTCGACCTCGCCGCCGACCCCCGCGGTCGGGGCGCGGCACCGGCCGAACGGTGGGAAGTGCGGCGCCGCGGCGACCGCACGCTCGCCGGGCACGTCGGCATCATCTCCTCGGTCACCGAGCCGTTCTGCGCCGCGTGCACGCGCACGCGCGTCACCGCCGACGGCCGGGTCCGCTCGTGCCTCTTCTCGCACGAGGAGACCGACCTGCTCACGGCGCTGCGCGACGGCGCGAGCGACGCCGACCTCGCACAGATCTGGCGGGATGCCATGTGGCGCAAGCCCCGCGCCCACGGTTCCGACCGCGTCGGGCTTGCGCGTGCCGACTTCGTCCAGCCGGAGCGCACGATGAGCGCGATCGGCGGATGATCCCGCTCGTCGAACCGGTGGCCTCCCTCGCCCCCGAAGAACTCATCCGCACGGCCCGGCACGCCGTCCTGGCCGGGATCGGCGAAGAAGGTCAGCGCCGGCTCGCGGCCGCCCGCATCGCGGTCGTCGGCGCGGGGGGACTCGGGTCGCCCGTGCTGCTCGCCCTCGCCGCGGCCGGTGTCGGCGAACTCATCGTGATCGACGACGACGTCGTCGAGCGCACGAACCTGCAGCGTCAACTGATGCACCGCGTGGACGACATCGGCGCGCCCAAGACGTCATCCGCCGCCCGGGCGATCCACGACCTCTCGCCCCTCACGCACGTGCGCGAGGAGAACTCCCGCCTCACCCCCCAGAACGCCCGGGATCTCCTCGGCGGAGCCCACGTCGTCATCGACGGCAGCGATACGTTCGACACCCGCAGCGCCGTGGCATCCGCGACCGACGAGCTCGGGATGCCGCTGGTGTGGGGCGCCGTGCAGGAGTGGTCGGCCCAGGCCACCGTGTTCTGGTCGCGGCCGCCCGAGGGGTACGCGCCGGTGACGCTCGGCGACGTGTTCCCGCCCGACTCGGTCGGGGAGCCGCCGACGTGCGCGCAGGTGGGCGTGCTCGGCGCGCTGTGCGTGCAGGTGGGCGGGCTGCTCGCCACCGAGGCGATCAAGCTGATCACCGGCGCGGGCGAACCACTCCTCGGACGCCTCGTCGTCATCGACGCCCTGCGCTCCCGCCACGACATCGTCCCGCTCGCGCCCCGGAGGGCCCCGTGACCGATCTGCTCACCGTCGAAGAGCACCGCGCGCGCGTCCTCGCCGCCGTGGAGCCTCTGCCCGTCGAGACCGTCTCGCTCGCCGAGGCTGCGGGCCGTACGCTCGCCGCGGACGTGCACGCCCGCCACGACCTCCCCGGCGACGACAACTCCTCGATGGACGGGTTCGCCGTGCGTTTCGCCGACGTCGAGGGCGCGGATGCCGATTCCCCCGCGTCACTGCGAGTGGTCGCCGACCTGCCGGCGGGATCCGACGACGATCCGGCGTTCGGCCCGGGCGAAACGGTGCGGATCATGACAGGTGCGCCCGTACCCACCGGCGCCGACGCCATCGTCCCGTTCGAGGACACCACGGGCGGCCTCGCCGACTCGCTCGGCACCGTCGAGGTGCGGCGTGCGCCCGCCGCCGCGGGGGCGTTCATCCGCCGCCGCGGAGGCGACGTGCGCACGGACGACGTCGTGCTGGCGGCGGGCGAGCGGCTGGGACCGTACGCGCTCGCGGCCGCCGCGGCCGCGGGCGTCGACCGCGTCGAGGTGCGCCGCCGGCCGCGGGTCGCCGTGGTGTCGACGGGAAGCGAACTCGTGCCGCCGGGAATCGCTCCGGGCCGCGGTCAGACGCCCGACTCGAACTCCACCCTCTTGGCCTCCCTCGTCGCGGACGCCGACGCCGAGGTCGTCGTCTCCGCGCAGCTCACCGATGACCGCAACGCGATCGACGCTCTCCTCGAACACGCGGCCGGTGTCGACGTCGTCATCTTCACGGGCGGTGTGAGCGCGGGGGCGTACGAGCCGGTGCGCCAGGCCCTCTCCGAGAGGATCGCCTTCGTGAAGGTCGCGATGCAGCCCGGAAAGCCGCAGGCGTTCGGCGTGCTCGACGACGGCCGCCTCGTGTTCGGACTCCCCGGCAACCCCGTGAGCGTCGCGGTGTCGTTCGAGGTGTTCGTCCGCCCCGCCCTCCTCGCACTCCAGGGCGGCACCGCCGTCGACCGCCGTCGCGCCCGGCTCACCGCGTCCGAGCCGTGGAAGACCCCGCCCGGTCGCCGCCAGTACCTCCCCGCCGCGATCGACCTCGTCGAAGGCACGGTTCGCCCCGCCACCGCGGGCGGCTCCGGCTCGCACCTCGCGGCATCCCTCGCGCGCGCCGAGGCGTTCGCGATCGTCCCGGCCGAGGTGTCCTCCGTCGCCGTCGGCGATCCCGTCGATGTCATGCTGATTCCATGACCTTCACCCACCTGGATGCCGCGGGCCACGCCCGCATGGTCGACGTCACCGCCAAGCAGCCCACCGTCCGCACCGCCACCGCGCGCGGGTTCGTCCGGTGCGCACCCGAGGTGGTCGCCGCCCTCCGCGACGGGACGGCACCGAAGGGCGATGTGCTGGCCGTGGCGCGGATCTCCGGCATCCAGGCTGCGAAGTCGACGCCGACGCTTCTGCCCCTCGCGCACGTGATCGGCGTGCACCGCGCCTCGGTCGATCTCGAGATCGTCGACGACGGCGTCGAGATCGAGGCCACCGTCGGCACCGCCGACCGCACCGGAGTCGAGATGGAGGCGCTCACGAGCGTCTCGGTCGCCGCCCTCGCGATCGTCGACATGGTGAAGGGTCTCGACAAGGGCACGTTCATCGAGAACGTGCGCATCGTCGCCAAGACCGGAGGCAAGTCCGGCGACTGGCACCGTCCCGGGGAGCCCGCGTGAGCGTGCGGGTGCGCTATTTCGCCGCCGCGGCGGAGGCGGCGGGAGCGGATGCCGAGGACCGCGGGGAATCCTCGCTCGCGGCGCTGCGCGCGGCGGTGCTCGCCGACCACCCCGCGCTCGCCGGCATCCTGGACCGTTGCGCCGTGCTCGTCGACGGCGAGCGCCGCGACGACGACGCGCCCCTCGCCGGGGTCGCGCACGTCGACGTGCTGCCGCCGTTCGCCGGCGGGTGACACCTCGGGTGGCCGTGCTCACGCGTCACCCGATGTTCAACCCGTGCCGCATGCATCAGCCGTAGCCTGCTGCCATGGGGAGGATCCTCTTTCGACCGGCCGTAGATCCGCGCAGGCAGGTGAGTGCGGCCGCATTCCTGCTCGGGTCGGCTGCTCTGCAGTGCATCGCCGCAGCCGAACGATGGTTGGTCGCCCCGACGACGTGGACGCGCCGGGATCGCTGGATCGAAGACCATCTCTTCGACTACTCCTACCCCGCCGACCCGTGGGAGAACATCGGGGCAGCCGCGCAGTGGTTCGGGGCGGGATTCCTTCTGCTGGCCGCGGGCGTGCTCGTGCTCGTCGGCCGAGGGCACGGCCCCGCACCCGGCCTCTCGAGGATGGCCGCGGTGTCGACGGCGGTGGGCCTCGGCCTCACCGGTGTGCACGCGCTCGCTTCCGGTGTCCTCGGGGCGCCCACGTTCCTCCAGTGGCCGATCATCCTCTTCAGTGTCGTCGCCTTCGCGGGTCTCATCGTCCTCGTCGCGGTGAGCATCCGGTCGGCGCCGGCGACCGCGCTCACCTCCGCGCTGCTGTTGATGACCACCGTGCCGGGATACATCTTCGCCTGCTTCGTGATCGCCCCGGCCGTCGTCGGGAGCTCCTCGTACGACACCACACCGCACACCGAGACGGTCATCGCCGTGGCAACAGCTGCCGCCGCAGCCGTCCTTCTGATCGCCTCGTCGATCTCGGCACTCCGCCGGACGATCGCCCGACGCCCGACCGGCGAGGCCCGCCTCGCAGAGGTATGACGCGCGGGCTCAGCCTCGCCGCTACCCGCCGAGACCCTTCCATGCCGTCGTGCCGTCGGCCTCGACCTGGCGCTTCCACACGGGAAGATCGGTCTTGATCGTCTCGATGATGGTGCGGCACACCTCGAACGCCGCCGCGCGGTGACCCGAGGCCACCGCGATGATGACGGCGGCATCGCCCACGCCGAGCCGGCCGACGCGGTGACTCACGGCCACGATCGCGTCGGTGCCCGCGGCCGCCTGCTCGGCGATGCGGTGCAGCGCGGCGGGCGCGTCGGGGTGCGCGCTGTACTCGAGCGCGACGACGGCATCCGTGGCATCCGGGTCGGTGTTGCGGACGCGCCCGACGAACGTCGTGACGGCCCCCGAGGCGTCGTCCTCGACGGCGCGCAGGTGCGCGTCGAGGTCGAGCGGGTCCTCGGACAGCTGGGCGATGCGGACGGCGCTCATGAGTGGTCTCCTCCGGCGAGTTGATCGAGGACGTGCGGGGCCAGCTCGGCGAGAACCGCGATCCCGGATGCCACGGCGCGCGTGGAGCCCGGGAGGTTGACGACGAGGGTCGCGGGGTCGACGATCCCGGCGAGGCCGCGCGAGATCACCGCGAGCGGGGTGTCGGCGAGGCCACGGCGCCGGAGTTCCTCGGCGATGCCGGGGAGCTCCCGATCGAGGACGCGCGCGGTGCCCTCGGGCGTGCGGTCGGTGGGCGCGATGCCGGTGCCACCGGTGGTGACGACGAGTCCGGCGCCCGTCGCGACCGCTCCGCGCACGGCGGCCTCGACGTTGTCGGCGCCGTCGGGCACGACGACGGGGTCGTCGCAGTCGAACCCCGCCTCGCGCAGGAGCGACACCGCCAGCGGTCCGCCGCGATCCTCGCGGAGCCCGGCGGCGGAGCGGTCGGACACGGTGATCACGCGGGCGGTGTACGGCACCGTCCCAGCCTAGGCGCGCGTGTCGGCCGCGGACGGGATCGTCTCGACCTCGGGAACCTCCGGCGGGATGCGCCCGGCCTTCGCCTTCGGCTCGGGATCGTCACGCTGCACCGACTCGGCGGCCGCGGTGATGCGCCGTGCCATGCCGCTGAAGATGAGCCCGTGGAACGGCAGGACCGACAGCCAGTACAGGCGCCCCGCGAGACCCGTCGGGAAGAAGAGTGCGCGCTGGTCGAACCGCGCCCCCTCGCCCTCGGGGCTCGCGCGCAGCTCGAGCCACGCACCGCCCGGGACCTTCATCTCGGCGCGGAGGCGCAGCAGGTGACCGGGCTCGATCGCCTCGACGCGCCAGAAGTCGAGCGCGTCGCCGACGGTGACGACACTGCGGCTCCGGCGCCCGCGCGCGAGTCCGACGCCGCCGACGAGGCGGTCCATCCACCCGCGGATCGCCCACAGGAGCGGTGAGGAGTACCACCCGTTCTCGCCGCCGATGCCCTCGATCACCGACCACAGCTGCGCGGGGCTCGCGCTCGTGCGCATGGTGCGCTCGTCGGTGTACACGAGGCGCCCCGCCCATTCGGGGTCGCTGGGGAGCGGGTCGCTGGGGGCGCCGGAGACCTCGGAGTCCTGCCAGCTGGTCTCGATCGCGTCGTCGTTCACGCGGCCGAGCGCGCGCCGGACGGCCTCGCGGTACGGCATCAACCCGCCCTCGGGGCGCGGCACGAGGTCGTCGATCGCGCGGTCCTTCACGACGCAGTCGTTCTGCAGCGACTCCACGAGCGGGCGCGCGATCGACTTGGGGATGGGGGTCACGAGGTTCACCCAGTGCGACGCCAGGCGCGGCGTGAGGACGGGCAGCGACGCGATGGCGCGCTGGTGCAGCCCCGCCTCGAGGGCGTAGCCGTTCATCATCTGCCCGTAGCGCAGCACGTCGGGCCCGCCGATGTCAACGGCACGGTTGACGTTGGGAGCCACGCGCGCGGCGCCGAGCAGGTAGTGCAGCACGTCGCGCACGGCGATCGGCTGGATGCGGTTGCGCACCCACTTCGGCGCCGGCATGTAGGGCAGGACGTCGGTGAGGTGCCGCACCATCTCGAACGACGCCGACCCCGAACCGATCACGACGCCGGCCTGCAGCACGAGCGCGGGCACGCCGCTGGCGAGCAGGATCTCACCCACCTCGACGCGCGAGCGCAGGTGCGCCGACAGCGGCGCGTCGTCGGGGTGCAGCCCGCCGAGGTACACGATGCGGGAGACGGATGCCGCCGCGGCGGCGTCGGCGACGGTGCGCGCCGCGCGACGGTCGGTGTCCTCGAAGTCGCGCCCGCCGCCCATCGAGTGGATGAGGTAGTAGAGCACGTCGACGCCGTCGACGGCACGGGCGACCGCCGCCGCGTCGGTCGCGTCGCCCTCCACTGCTTCGACGTCGTGGCCCCAGGGGAACGCCTCGACGCGCCGGGCGTCGCGGGCGAGCACCCGCACCCGGTAACCGGCCGAGAGGAGGCGGGGCACGAGACGCCCGCCGAGATAGCCGGTCGCGCCGAGGACGAGCGCGCGCGGCGCGGACCCGTCGGGGCGGGGCTGCGCGACGAGCGCGGGTTCACGACCGGTGGGGGCGGACAGCTCGCTCATGCCGAAAAGGTACGCCCGGCCCCCGACATCCGAGGGGGCTTGACGTCGATAGTGTGAGTGCGTGGAGACCGCGTGGGTGCGTCGCGTGCTCGTCGTGGAAGATCAACCGGCGATGCGTGTCCTGCTGTGCGACATGCTCGCGCACCGCGGTTTCGAGGTCACCGGCGCGGCCGACGCCGCCGAGGCGACCGGCCTTTTCACGGACACGGATCCCGATGTGCTGGTGACCGACATCGACCTCGGGTCGCGCCCCTCCGGCGTCGAACTGGCCACGATGCTCACCGGCCTCGCCCCGCACCTCGCCGTCGTCTTCCTCAGCAGCTTCCCGGGCGCGGTCGCGGGTGCCGGACGCCCCGGCCCGACCCGCGCGGTGTTCGTGTCCAAGCTCGACGTCAGTTCCGCCGACGTCGTGGTGGATGCCATCGAGGCGGCGCTTCGCACGACGACACCGCCCGCTCCCCCGGTGCCGCAGCGCGCCTCCCCGCTGGCCGGGCTCACCCGCCGGCAGGTCGAGGTGCTCGCCCTCGTCGCGCGCGGATGGTCGAACGAGCAGATCGCGCGCGAGCGGGGCACGACGACGCGCGCGGTCGAGCGTGCCGTGAGCCGCATCTTCTCGCGTCTCGGCCTCGGCGCCGCGGGCACGAACCCGCGCGTCCGGGCGAGCGCGCTGTACCTCGCCGAATTCGGCCCCGTCGGGTGAGGACGCTGCTGCGCGCGGTGGACCGTGCGCTCTCCGGCGGCCGGTTCGTCACGCGCTGGACCTTCGTCGCGATCGCCGCGGTGTCGCTGACCGTCCTGGCGCCGCTCCCCGCGGGGCTGTCGCCCGCCGAACGTGCTCTGGTCGCGACGGTGACGGCGGCGATCTCCTGCGCCGTGTGGATCGGGGTGGGGCTGGCCGAGCGCGCCCTCGGCCGCCCGCGCGCACGAGCGTCGCTCGTGGCCGGGGCGCTCGTCGCCACCGCCCTCGGCCGCCCCCTCCTGCTGGACGCGATCTCGCACGCCGCCGGACTCGCCGTGCTGCCCCCGGCGGATGCTCCGTTGCGTGCGGCCACGAATCTCCTGGTGTGGACGATCGCCCTGGTGGCGACCGCCGTCCTCGTCGACATCGTCCGTTCGACTCGCGAGACCAATGCCCTGCTCGCCCAGGTCCTCGCGCAGTGGGACGACGGCGCTGCGCGCGTGCGCCGCTACACCGCCGAGGCCCGAGCCGCGGTCGCGGCCGTCGCGGACACCCTCGAGACGACGCGACCGGACACCGTCGCGGATGTCCGCGCCCTGGCATCCGCTCTCCGCACCCACGCGCGCGACCTCTCCGCGCGCGCCGACGAAGCGCCCACGACCCCGTTCGCCGGCGGGCTCGTGGATGACCGCCCGCCGGTGCGGACGCCGCTCTCCCTGCGCCTCCCGCCCATCGGGACGGCAGCACTGCTGTACGGGGTCGCCGTCCTCCCCTACGCCCTTCGCAGCGTCGCCCCGGGGGACCTCCTGCTCGGGCTGATCGGGGCCCTCGCGTGCGGGTCGGCGGCCGACCTCGTCGCCCGGGTGCCCCCGCTCGCTCGACGTCCCCGGGCCCGGGCCCTCGTCTTCATCGCATCCGCCGTGCTCGTCGGGCTGGCCCTCACAGCCGTCGCGATGCTGCAGGGCGTCACGCTGCCGCTCGCGGCCGTACCCGCCCTGACCTACCCGGCGCTCGCCCTCGCGCTCGCCCTGGGTCGTAGCGGACTCCACCGCCTCCGGGTGGAACGCCGGCGGCTGTCGAGTGCGATCGCGGATCGGGGACGCGCCGACGACCTCGGCACGCGCCGGGTCCGGGCGGGCCTGCACCGCGCTGCCGACCTCGTGCACGCCGACGCCCAGGGCGCGGCGGTGCACTTCACGCTGCGGCATCCGGATGCCGGCCCCGCCGAGGTGGCCGGATTCCGCGCCGGGATGCTTCCGCTCGCGGCCGCCGTGCGGAGCGTGTTCGACACCCCCGGCCCGCGCGCGACCTCCCTCGCGCCCCTGCTCCGGACCTGGGGGGCGGCGATGCCCGTCGAGGGGGAGGTCGCCGACGACGCGGCCGCCGCGCTGAACGCCGACCCCGCGCTCGCCGACGATGTCATCGACGTCGTGGCCGAGGGTCTGCTCAACGCCGCCAAGCACGCGCGCGTGCGGACCGCGCGCGTCGAGGTACGTCTCACGGCGACAGCGGCCGGTCCGCGTCTCCGCGTGCGAGTGATCTCGCCGGGCACCCCGGTCGCGGGGGCGCGCCTGAGGCCGGGCTCGCGGGCCGGCCGCCTGGGCGCCCGTCTGGCGGCGCGCGGCGGGGACGCGGAGCTCGAAGCGCTTTTCCTGGTCGCCCACGACCCTGCGACGGCGGGTTCTGTCGTGTGGACCGAACATTCCGGCGATCGGGTCGACCGCCGAGCGTAGCGTCGGCGCCGATGTCCGAACTCTCCTCCCTCCTGCCCCTCGCGGTCGGCATGGCGATCTCGCCGCTGCCGATCGTCGCCGTCGTCGCGATCCTGCTCTCGGCCCGCGGCCGCACCGCTGCGCCCGCCTACACGGGCGCGTTCCTCGCCGTGACCCTCGCGGTGGTGGCCGTGGGCGCGATCACGTCCGCCGGTGCGTCCTCCGCGTCCCACGGGAGCGGGGGCAAGATCGTCGTCCTGATCCTCACGGCGCTGCTCACGGTGGGCTTCGCCGCCTTCGCCCTCGTGAGCTGGCTCGGACGCCCGAAGCCGGGGACCGCGCCCCCGACGCCCGGGTGGCTCGCCGCGGTGGATGCCATCACGCCGGCGCGCGCGGCCGGTCTCGGCCTGCTGATGGCGGCGACCAACAGCAAGAACATCCCCCTCGAGCTCAAGGGCGGCGCGGTCCTGGGGGCGGCGCACCTTCCGATGGCGGCGACGGTGCTGCTGTGCGTCGCGCTCGCTGTGGCGGGATCGCTGACGCTCATCGTCCCCACGGTGCTCGCCGCGACCGGGCTGCCCGGCGTCGGTGCGGCGCTGCGCCGCCTCAAGGACGAGATGATCGCCCACAATGCCGTCATCATGACCGTGCTCTTCGCGGTCCTGGCCTCGACCGAGGCCGCCCATCTGATCCGCCAGCTCACCGCGTGAGGACCCCCATGGACGCTCCCGTCACCGTCACCGCTCCCGCCGGAACCTTCCGGGGCCTCCTCGACCGCTCGGTACTTTCGTGGCGCGGCATCCGTTTCGCCGTCGCCCCCACGGGCGATCGCCGCTGGCGCGACCCCCTCCCCGCCCCGGATGCCGAGGGAGAGGTGGATGCCACCGCCTTCGGCCCCGTCTGTCCCCAGCCCCTGAACCCCGCCGTGCCGCTCGGCGATGCGGCGGTGGAGGACGAGGACTGCCTGTCCCTGAACGTGTGGGCACCGGCCGCCTCGGCGGAGTCGCCCCGGCCGGTCATGGTGTGGCTGCACGGCGGCGCCTACACCTTCGGGTCGTCGAGCCAGCCCCTGTACGACGCCACGTCGATGGTGTCCACGGGCGAGGTCGTCGTGGTCACGGTCAACTACCGTCTGGGCGCCCTCGGCTTCCTCGACCTCTCGGGCGCGGTGCCCGACGGCGGCTTCGACGGCAACCTGGCGCTGAAGGACGTGCTGCTGGCGCTGCGCTGGGTGAAGCGCAACGTCGCGTCCTTCGGCGGCGACCCCGACCGGGTCACGGTGTTCGGCGAGTCGGCGGGCGGCGGGCTGGTGACCACCCTCCTGGCGACACCGTCCGCGCGGGGTCTGTTCCACCGCGCGATCGCGCAGTCGTCCCCGGCCTCGAGCGTGTACGGCACGACGCGGGCGCAAAAAGTGGCCCGCAGCTTCCTCACCCAGCTCGGCATCGACCCCGATGACGCCGGCGCGGCCTCCGCCGTCCGCTCCGCCTCGGTCGAGGCGATCGTGGCCGCGGGCAAGGCCGTGTACGCCGAGGTCCCCACCACCGACCCGGGCACCCTCGCGTTCGCGCCCGTCGTCGACGGCGATCTGCTCCCGGAGGCCCCGATCGACGCGCTCCGCGCGGGCCGCGGCATCCCCGTGCCGGTGATGATCGGGACGAACAAGGACGAGGCCTCGTTGTTCTCGTTCATGAAGTCGCCCTTGATCCCCATCACGGGCGACCGGATCGACCAGATGTTCGCCGACATGGCGGCCGAGAACACCGGTGTCGAGCTGCCGACCCGAGAGCAGGTGCTCACCGCGTACGAGCACGTCCGTCACCGCGCGATCGGGCTGGGGGTGGCGCGCGACATCGGCTTCCGGCTGCCCACGCTGTGGGTCGCCGAGGGCCACTCCACCGTCGCACCGGTGTACCTGTACCGCTTCGACCACGCCTCGCCGTTCCTGCGCCTCATCGGCCTCGGTGCCACGCACGCCACCGAGCTGCCCTACCTGTGGGGCAATCTCGTGAGCGGCCCGAAGGACCTCACCTTCCGTCTCGGCGGTCGACGGGTGGCGGAACTGATCTCGGCGCGGATGCAGGCGCGCTGGACCGCGTTCGCGCACGGCGACGAGCCGTCGGCGCCCGATGCCCCCGCGTGGCCGGTGTTCGCCGCCGACGAGGGAGACACCCGCGCGACCCTCGTGATCGACCGCCACGATGTCGTCGTCGACGACCTCGACGGCGAGCTGCGGCGCGCGTGGGGTGACAACATCCTGTCGTTCTCTTGACGCGTGAGTCGCCAGGATTCGTCGCCTGAGGGCCATCCTGAGCGACACATCCTGGCGACTCACGCGGGCTAACACACCCGGGCGGCGACCGACCTCGACTGGAAAACGCGCGCCGATCGCGGTAGGGGTGGAGGTATGAGCCAGCTTCCCCCCGCGGCATCCGGAACCCCTCGACTCGAGGTCGACGACGTCATCGTCGTCGACAAGAAGCGTGTGCGCACCGCCATCGGCGGCACCGTCGTCGGCAACTTCATGGAGTGGTTCGACTTCGGCATCTACGGCTACCTGGCCGTGACGTTGGCCGTTGTCTTCACCTCCGACCTGCCCGAGCCGTGGGGCCTGCTGGTGACGCTGCTGGGCTTCGCGATCTCCTTCCTCGTCCGCCCGTTCGGCGGGTTCGTGCTCGGCCCGCTCGGCGACCGCATCGGGCGGCAGAAGGTGCTGTTCCTGACGATGGCGATGATGGCCACGGCCACCGCGCTCATCGGCATCCTGCCCACCTCCTCCGCGATCGGGCTGTGGGCGATCGTGCCGCTGTACCTGCTGAAGATGGTCCAGGGCTTCTCGACCGGCGGCGAGTACGCCGGCGCGACGACCTACGTCTCGGAGTTCTCGCCGGATCGCACACGCGGCTTCTGGTCGTCCTGGCTGGACGTGGGCTCGTACGTCGGTTTCGCCGCGGGCGCGTCGGCGGTCGCCGTGACGACCGCGATCACCACCGCGGTCTCAGGCGAGAACGCGATGGTCGACTACGGCTGGCGGATCCCGTTCCTGCTGGCGATCCCCCTCGGGATCGTCGCGATCTACTTCCGCCTGCGCATCCCCGAGACGCCGTCGTTCGAGCAGACGCACGCCGCCGAGGCCGCGCAGGAGACCGGTTCGGACGATCCGATGGCGCGTCAGGGCCTGCGGGGCATCGTCCGCCATCACTGGCGCGCGCTGCTCATCGGCATCGCGCTGGTCGCCGCGACCAACACCGCCGGCTACGCGCTCACGAGCTACATGCCCACGTACCTCGAGAAGGAGGTGGGCATCTCCAACCTCGGCGCGGCGGTGGCCACGGTTCCCGTCCTGCTGGTGATGTCGGCGACCCTCCCCCTCATCGGCAGGCTCAGCGACCGGATCGGACGGAAGCCCGTCTACGCGATCGCGGCCGGTTCGGCGATCGTGCTGCTCGTCCCCGCGTTCCTCATCATGCAGATCGGCGAGCTGTGGGCCGTGATGATCGCCCTGACCCTCGCGGCGGTGCCGGTGGCGTTCTACGTCGCGATCTCGGCATCCGCTCTGCCCGCCCTCTTCCCCACCGCGTCGCGCTTCGGAGCGATGGCCGTGGCGTACAACATCGCGGTGTCCCTGTTCGGCGGCACGACGCCGCTGTTCAGCCAGGCGCTCATCGAGTGGACGGGCAACACGCTCATGCCCGCGTTCTACATCATGTTCTTCGCCGCGTTGGGCCTGGTGGCGCTGTTCGCGATGCGCGAGACCGCGCGTCGACCGCTGCTGGGCTCGGTGCCCGCCGTCGAGACGCCCGCCGAGGCGGAGGCGGTCGTGGCCCGTCAGGACGAGGACCCGCTCATTGACACCTCGACGATGCCGCTCGCCATCCGCCGCGGCTGATCCGCTCTCCGCGCGAGTCGCCAGGAATCGTCGCCCGCGGGGCGCCCGAAGCGACAGATCCTGGCGACTCGCGCGCGGCTCAGCGACGGCGACCGGTGCCGAACAGGCCCCGGATCACGCCGTTGAGGATCGTCTTCGTCGACCCCCGGCCGAGCAGGTCGTCGAGCGGCGCGGTCGGAGCGCTGGAGCGCGAACGCGGCGCCGCGGTGCTCTTGAGCAGCCGGTCGTACTCGCGCTGCGCCTTCTTCTGAGCCTCGGCGTGCGCCTTGTCGATCGCCGCCTGCTGCTTCGCGTACTCGGCCTCGGTCGCCGCCGCCTGTTTCGCGCGCTCCGCCGCCTCGCGCGCCTCGGTCGCCGCCTGCATGCGCGCCGCCAGGATCTCGCGGGCCGACTCGCGGTCGATCGGGGTGCCGTACCGGGCGAACAGGGGGGATGCCGAGACGGCGGCGGCGAGATCGGCGGCGGGGATCGGCGACATCGAGGCCCGCGGCGCGAACAGCCGCGTCCAGGCGACCGGGGTCGGGGTGCCGCGTTCGTCCATGACGGTCACGATCGCCTCGCCCGTCCCGAGCTCCTGCAGGACCCGCTCGAGGTCGTACCCCGACGCGGGATACGTCCGCACCGACGCGCGCAACGCCGTCGCATCGTCGGGGGTGAAGGCGCGGAGCGCGTGCTGGACGCGCGACCCGAGCTGCGCCAACACGTCGCCCGGCACGTCCTTCGGCGTCTGCGTCACGAAGAAGACCCCCACCCCCTTGGAGCGGATGAGACGGACCGTCTGCGTGATCGCCGCGAGGAAGGCCTTGGACGCGTCGCGGAAGAGCAGGTGCGCCTCGTCGAAGAAGAACACGAGCTTGGGCTTGTCGAGATCCCCGACCTCGGGCAGCACCTCGTACAGCTCCGCGAGCAGGTACATCAGGAACGTCGAGTACAGCTCGGGACGCGAGGCGACGTTCGGCACCTCGAGGAGACTCACGACGCCCTCGCCCTCGGCGGTGGTGCGCAGGAACGCCGTCACGTCGAGCTCGGGCTCGCCGAAGAAGGTGTCGGCGCCGGCCGCCGAGAACGCGATCAGTTCGCGGAGGATGACACCCGCGGTCGCGCCGGAGAGCCCGCCGAGGTCCTTCAGCTCGCTCTTGCCCTCGTCGCTGGTGAGGAAGGTCAGCACGGACCGCAGATCCGACAGATCGACGAGCGCGAGCCCCTTCTCGTCGGCGTAGTGGAACACGAGGCCGAGGCTGGACTCCTGCGTCGCGTTCAGACCGAGCACGCGGCTGAGCAGCAACGGACCGAACCCCGACACGGTGGCCCGCACGGGAACGCCCGAGGCCGCGTCGTCGCCGAGGGCGTAGAACTCCGTCGGGTAGGCCCGCGGCTCCCAGTCCTGCCCCAGGGCGCTCGTGCGCGCGAGGAGCTTCTCGCTCGAGACGCCGGGGGCGGCGACCCCGGAGAGATCGCCCTTGATGTCGGCCGCGAACACGGGCACCCCGTTCGCCGACAGCTGCTCGGCCAGCAGCTGCAGCGTCCGCGTCTTGCCGGTTCCCGTGGCCCCCGCCACCAGCCCGTGCCGGTTGGTCATCGCGAGGGGGATCCGGACGGGGACGGATGCCACCGGCCCGCCGTTGACGAGTACACCGAGGTCGAGGGCCCCAGCGGACCCGGCGTACCCGGCGGCGATCGTCGCGACCTGCGCGTCGGTCAGCGGCCCGGCGGCGGGCTCGGGCGCCGGCGCGGGAGGCTCAGGCGTCGTCGCGGGCTCGGGAGCGGCGGCGGGAGCGGGAGCGGGCCCGGGCGCTGTCTCGGGAGCAGCGGTGGCCGCGGGCGTGGCGGCGACACGGGCCCGCGCGGCCGCCGCCTCCGCCGCGGCGAGATCGGCGCGAGCGCGCGCCAACCGGAGCTCGGCCTCGGCCGCCTCGGCCTCGGCTCGGAGTCGGGCGACCTCGGGGTCGTCGGCGGGACCGGGAACGGACGGCGCGGTGTCGCTCATGGCGTCAGCCTAGGACGGCGCGGAGGACGCGGCATCCGGAACCCGTCGGTTGCGTCGAAGCGTCGCCCGATCGTCGTCGCGGGCCCGGAGACGGGAGAACACCACCGCGAGCACGAGGGCCGCGCCCGCGCCGACGAGCGCTCCCCCGACCGTGTCGGAGAGCCAGTGGGCGTGCAGGTAGGTGCGGCTGAACGCCATGAGGACGATCCACGCACCGCCCACCACCCGCACCCACAGGGTCGGGAACACGATCGCGGCGACCACCGCGATCGTCGCGGCGTTGGCGGTGTGCCCCGAGGGGAACGAGCCGTAGTCCGCGAGGACGAGGATGTCCTCGGGGCGTGCACGGCCGAACGTGTGCTTGAGCACCTGCACGAGGAGGGCGCTCCCCGCGGACGCGGCCAGGAAGTACACCGCCGTCCACCGGCGCCCGGTGAGGAAGAGCGCGAGCGCTCCCCCCAACGGCACGATGAGGATGGCGGTGATGTAGCCGCCGATCTGGTTCATGACCAGGGCGATCGTGAGCAGCGGCTGAATCGGCGCGGAGGCGAACAGCTGGTTCCACCACACGTCGATTGCGAACGGACTCGGCCCGCGGAAGTACACCCAGGCCCCGAGCCCGCACGCGAGCGCGATCAGCACCAGACCGAGCACGGCGCGGACGCGCTCCGAGCGCACCGTCACGAACGGCGGGGGCGCGGCATCCAGGTCCATCGCCCCATGATGCCGTCCCGCCGGGCCTCCCGGCATCACCGGGACGGGCGGTTCGCCCTCTGCTACTGTTCGGCCCTTACGGAGCGAGCCGCTCGACGGTGCGCGGACGCACCAGGAACCACAGCGCCAGCACCCCGAGGACCGCACAGCCCACCATCACCGATGCCATGGTCGTGGCGGTGATGCCCGATCCGGTCGCGAGCAGGCCCACGACGGGAGAGATGACGCCCGCGATGCCGAAGTTCGCGGCACCGATGATCGACTGCGCGGTGCCCGCGGCCTTGCCGTGGCGGTCGAGGGCGAGCACCTGGGCGCACGGGAACGTGAAGCCGCACGAGGTCATGAACAGGAACAGCGGGATGATCGTGCCCCACAGCCCGAACCCGAGCTGGTCGAAGACGACGATCACGATGCCCCACAGCACGAGCGAGGCGGTCGAGAACGCGAGCACCCACTGGGGACCGAAGCGCGCGGCGAGGCGCGAGGCGATCTGCACGCCGATGACGAGCCCCACGGAGTTCGCGGCGAAAAGCACGCCGTACTGCTGCGCGTCGAAGCCGTAGCTCTGCTGGAAGAGGAACGAGGATGCCGACAGGTAGGAGAAGAGTCCGCTGAAGGTCATCGCCCCGATGACGAGGACACCGACGAACACCCGGTCCCGGAAGACACTCGCGTACCGCTGCCAGACGGTGGTCGCGCCCTTGCCGCCCCGGCGGGCGGCGGGGAGCGTCTCCGGCAGGAAGACGATCGCCGAGACAAGCATGACCGTGCCGTAGGCCGCGAGCACCCAGAAGATGCCCCGCCACGGCATGACCGACAGGAGCAACGACCCCGCGAGCGGCGCGAGCACCGGTGCGACGCCCGAGACCAGGGCGAGGCGCGAGAGCATCACGACCAGCCGGCGACCGCCGAACAGGTCGCGCACGATGGCGGCCGCGACGACGCCGCCCGCTGCGGCACCGGCCCCCATGAGGACGCGCGCGATCGACAGCGTGCCGAGGGTCGGGGCGAGAGCGGCGAACACGCTCGCGGCGACGTGCAGGGCCGTGACCGCGAGCAGCGGGATGCGACGACCGACCTTGTCGCTGAGCGGTCCGACGATGAGCTGGCCGAGCGCGAATCCGATCATCGTGCCCGTGAGGGTCAACTGGATCGCGGCGGCCGAGGTCTGGAAGTCGGCCTCGAGCACCGGGAACGCGGGCAGGTAGAGGTCGATCGTGAAGGGCCCCAGAGCCGTCAGGGCGCCCAGCAGGACGATGTAGAGGACGCGGCGTCGCGCCGAGATGCTGTCGCCGGGGTGCAGCACGATCGGCGCTGTCGCCGGATTGCTTCCGAGCGCACGGATGGCGCCCGTCGCCGAGGGCTCGGTGCGGGCGGTCGGGGGGATCACGGGCTGGGAAGCGGTGTCGAGCACGTCGGTCAGGGGGTCCTTTTCGCAACACGGACAGCCCGGACGATGCCGGGCTGTGAATTCGGGGGATCGTCGAACCTCGAATCGATTCGACATCGTCATACTATCGCGCGGTCCCGGTTCTCCACCATCCCCCCTCGCGGGTTCCTCCCAGGCCGCCACCGCATTCATCCGCATAGGCTGGGCGGAATCGGCCCGCGCCGAGCCTCCCGCCCCAGAGAGAGACAGCACAGACCGCATGAGCCCCTCCCCCGACAAGCGCAAGAGCGGCAACCCCGCCACGCAGGCCGACATCGACCTGACCGTCAAGCAGCAACGCGAGCAGAAGCGACAGGACAAGCTCGCCGAGTACCAGAAGCAGATCGCTCGTCGCAAGCGCAGCAAGCTCGTCTGGTGGGTCGTCGGATCGACCGCCGCCCTCGCGGTGGTCGCGGTCGTCGTGGCATCCTTCGCGCTCGCCCCGGCTCCGGCCCCCAGCTACCAGGCGGGCAACACGACCGGGCGCGAGATCGAGGGCGTCGAGACCTTCCAGAACCGCTCCGACCACGTGCAGGGTGCGGTCACGTATGAGCAGACGCCCCCCGCCGGCGGCCCGCACAACCCCTACTGGCTGAACTGCGGCGTGTACACCGAGCCTCAGCAGAACGAGAACGCGGTGCACTCGCTCGAGCACGGGGCCATCTGGATCACCTACGACCCGGAGCGGGTCGACGCCGACGGAATCGCCGCGCTCGAGGCCGTCATGCCCTCCAGCTACGCCATCCTCTCGCCCTACCCGGGCATGGACACCCCCGTCGCCGTGAGCGCGTGGAACCACCAGCTCAAGGTCGACGACCCCGCCGACCCCCGCATCGCCGAGTTCTTCACCGAGTACTGGCGCAGCCAGAACGCCCCCGAGCCCAACGCCGCCTGCTCGGGCGCGATCGACGGCCCCGGCAGGGCATGACGTGACCGACGACGACACCGCGGCCCGGCCGGCCGCGCGGCGCATCGTCGTCGCGGTGGCCGTGGTCGCGCTGCTGGCCGTCGCCTTCGCGATCGGACGCTTCACCGCGTTCGGCGCGACCGCCGCCCCCGCCACCCCGTCGACCACCTCCGCCGACGCCGGCTTCGCCCGCGACATGCAGGTCCACCACACGCAGGCGGTGCTCATGGCGATGGAGATCTACCGCAAGACCTCCGACGACGAGCTGCGCACCCTCTCGTACGACATCGCCACCACCCAGGCGGGTCAGCGCGGAGAGATGTTCGGCTGGCTCGTGCAGTGGGGCCTGCCGCAGGCGTCGTCCCAGCCGCTGATGCAGTGGATGGCTCCGTCCAGCGCGCACAGCCACGGCGACACCTCCGCGCTGTCCGAGGACGACCTCCTCTCCCAGATGGGGATGGCGACGGATGCCGAGCTCGACCAGCTCCGCTCGCTCGAGGGTCAGCCGGCCGACTGCCTCTTCCTCGGCCTCATGATCCGCCACCACGAGGGCGCGATCCCCATGGCCGAGGCCGTGGTCGAGCTCGGCAGCGACCCCCGGGTGAAGGACGTGGCCCAGACGATCATCACGGGCCAGTCGGCCGAGATCGACGCGATGCGCGACATCCAGACCCGCCTGTCCTGCACCGGCTGAGCCGGAACAGCGAAGGGGCGTGGCATCCGATCGACGGATGCCACGCCCCTTCGGCGTTCGTGCGGGACTCAGCCCTTCGTCGCGCCGGCGAGGAGACCCCGGACGAAGAAGCGCTGCAGCAGGAAGAACACGATCAACGGAACGAGGATCGAGATGAACGTTCCGGCCGACTGCAGGAACCACTGGTCGCCCCACGTCCCCGACAGAGAGTTCAACGACTGCGTGAGCGGCAGAGACGACGACGGCGCGAAGATCGTGGCCACGAGCAGGTCGTTCCACACCCAGATGAACTCCAGCACCGCGAAGGACGCGAGGGCCGGGGCCGCGAGCGGCAGGATCAGGCGGAAGAACACCTGACCGTGCCCGGCACCGTCCACGCGCGCCGCCTCGATGACCTCGTGCGGGATCTCCGCGATGAAGTTGTGCAGCAGGAAGATCGCCAGCGGCATCGCGAAGATGACGTGGGCGATCCACACCGTCGCGAAGCTGTGCTCCACGCCACGCAGCTCGAGCCCGGGGAAGATCGTCACGTCGTTGATCGTGAGACCGCGCGAGAACAGGCTCAGCAGCGGCACGAGGGCCATCTGCAGCGGCACGATCTGGAGCGCGAAGATGAAGATGAAGAAGAAGTTGCGCCCCTTGAAGTCGATCCACGCGAACGCGTACGCGATGAGCGAGGCGATCGCCAGCGCGAAGAGTACGACCGGGATCGTGATGGCCAGCGAGTTCACGAACGAGGCGGCCAGCGTCAGCGCCGTGCCCCCCGACGTCAGAGCGAGACGGTAGTTCTCGAGCGTGAACGACGGATCGGTGAAGATGGTCCACCACCCGGTCGACTGCGTGTCGGAGCCGGGACGGAACGACGTGACGAGCAGACCGAACGTCGGGATGGTCCAGAAGAACGCGATCGCGACGGCGGCGATCGTGGCCCCCTTGGAGGTGAGACGCTTGCGCGCCATCGCCTCGTGCTTGCGCGTGTCGCGGGCGACCTGACGCGCCGAACGCTTGTCGTCGGTGGGCTCGAGCACCACGGTGGAGGTGGTCATCGCACTTCCCTCTGCTTCCGGATCTGGCGCACGTTGAAGATGATCAGCGGCAGGACGAACAGGAACAGCACCACGGCCAGCGCTGCGGAATGCCCGTAGCTCTGGAACCGCTGCTGCTGGTTGACCATCTCGAAGGCGAGGACGGTGGAGTCGTTGCGCCCACCGGTCATGACCGCGACGATGTCGTAGATCTTCAGGGCGCCGATGGCGATGGTGGTGAGCACGACGATGAGCGACGAGCGGATGCCGGGGACGGTCACGTTGATGAATCGCTCCCAGGCGTTGGCGCCGTCGAGTTCGGCGGCCTCCATCTGCTCCGGCGGTACCGCCTTGATCGCCGCCGACAGGATGACCATCGCCAGGCCCGTCTGGCTCCAGATGAACACGACCACCAGGAGCAGCGTGTTGATCAGCGGGGTCGCCGAGAGCCACGAGACCGGGTCGCCTCCGAACGCCGTCACGATGGCGTTCAGGATGCCGATCTGGTCGCCCTGACGGAAGTCGTAGACGAACTTCCAGATGATGCCGGCGCCGACGAACGAGATGGCGAACGGCATGAAGATGAGGACCTTGAGGAACCGCTCCCCCGCGGCGCGGTCGATGAAGACGGCGTAGGCGAGTCCGATCGCGGTGGCGAAGGTGGGGGCCAGGAGCACCCAGATCAGGGTGTTGATGACCGACCAGAAGCCCTCGGGGTTGGTGAAGGTCCAGACGTAGTTGTCGAACCCGACGAAGTTCTGCCCGGTCTTGTCCAGGAACGACTGCACCAGCGTCGACAGGGCCGGGTACACCAGACCCATCAGCAGGAGGATCGCGGCGGGAGCGGCAAACAGGATGAGCTGGAACAGGTAGCCGGCGCCCTGACGCGACCGGTAGTCGGCGTAGAACAGGATGCCGCCGAGGATCACCGCGATCGCGAGGACGTAGATCACCGCGTTCTGGTACGGGCGCAGCAGCATGAAGGCGAGCACGGGGATCGCGAAGCACGCGATCAGGCGGATCCAGAAGTAGCGCTTGCCCGAGCGCGGCGCGTACTCGATGAGCAGCAGCAGCAGCCCCACGACGGCGCCGAAGACGAGGAGCACCAGCGGGATCTGCACGAGCGGGTTCATCTCGCCGAGCGTCTTGAAGAAGCTGTTCAGCGAGAACCCGATGGTGGTGGGTTTGGTCTCGGACGGTGCCCGCGTGACCATGAACAGGAACAGCGCCACCACCGCGATGAGCGCGATGACCACGACCGTGACGGTGGTCCGATGCCTTCGTGCGAGGTTGCGGGATGCCGTCTCGGCATCCGGCGCCTCGTGTCGGGGAGATGCCGCCGGGGGCTTCTCCGCCTGCCTGATCTGAGTCATGACTTCCCTCCCGAACACGCCGTCGTGCTCATCGATGGACGGGCCGCGCAGCGGCACCGTGTGGGCTTACGGTACCGGTGGGCCGCCCGCCGAAGCGGACGGCCCACCGATCTTGCGGTCGGGGTCAGTTGTTGTAACCGGCCTGGATGTCGCTGAGCACGGTGTCGGTCGGCGTTCCGTCGATCCAGCTGACCATGCCCTTCCAGAACGACCCGGCGCCGACGGTGGCCGGCATGAGGTCGGACGCGTCGAAGCGGAGCGTCGTGTCGGGGTTCTGCACGACCTTCATGGCCTCCTGCAGGAACTCGCTGGACGCGAGCGACGGGTCGGCACCCTTGTTGGCCGAGATGACGCCGCCGAGCTTCACGCGGGCGTCGGCGAACTCGGGGCTCGACATGAACTCCGCGACCTTCTGCACGTTCGCGTCGTCGGAGAACGTCGCGACGAATTCGCCGCCACCTTCGACCGACTGCTCGCCTTCCTTCACACCCGGGAGCAGGAACGCGTAGACGTCGCCGTCGGGAGCGACCTTGACCTCGCCGCCGGAGGCGTTCTTGACCGTGAGGAAGTTCGACGACAGGAACGAGGCCTGGTGGGTCATCGGGCAGCTGCCGTCGGCGACCTTGGCCGCGACGTCGGCGAAGGCGACCGAGTTGATGCTCTTGACGTCACCGAAGCCCGCGTTGACGTACGAGGGGTTGAGGAGGATCTCACCCACGGCGTCGAAGGCCTGCTTGATCTGCGGGTCGGTGAACTTGACCTCGTTCGCGACCCACTTGTCGTAGACGTCGGGGCCGGACTGACGGAGGACGAGGTCCTCGATCCAGTCGGTGCCGGGCCAGCCCGACGCGTCACCGGAGGCGAAACCGGCGCACCACGGGGCGGCACCCGTCTTCTCCTGGATGGTCTTGGTCAGGGCGAGCAGCTCGTCGTAGGTCTTGGGGATCGAGACGCCCCACTCCGTGAACTTCGCCGGCGAGTACCAGACGTAGCCCTTGACGTTGGCGAGCATCGGAGCGGCGTAGAAGTCGCCGTCCACGGTGCCGTAGGACTTCCAGTCCGCGCCCCAGTACTGGTCGACGTTGGCCGAGACCGTGTCGCTGGCCTTCTTGACGTCGCCCGTGCCGACGAGAGTCTGCAGGAGACCCGGCTGCGGGACGATCGCGATGTCGGGGGCGTCGCCACCGGTGACCTTGGTCACGATGTTGCCCTCGAAGCTCTTGTCGCCGGTGTACTCGACCTTGATGCCCGTGTCCTTCGTGAACTGGTCGAAGGACTGGTTCAGCAGGTCGGCTTCGCTACCGGTGATGCCGCCGGAGATGCGAACGGTCGTCGTGCCCTCCGAGCCACTGCCGGATCCGCCCGAGTCGCCCTCGGCACAGCCCGCGAGCGCGATCGCACCGACCGCCAGCAGTCCGACGGGAGCCAGCAGGCGATACCGCTGTGACATGCCCATGTGATTTCTCCTCTTTGAGTTCTGTGCTGCATCGGATCCCGTCGGGAACCGATTCCAGATCACCGTAGGGGACAACGACGCGTTCCGCAACAAACTTTGGTCACGACTCAATAACTGGCGGAATATCGCGGCATTTCACCCCGGAGACACAGAGGAACCGGTTCCAGATTCGTCAGTTGTCGGATACTCTTCATGACGTCGACACGGACGTCGAAGATCCTCGAGGAAGACGGCTCATGAGCGGAATCGCCGATGTGGCACGCCTGGCTGGCGTGTCCAAGTCGACGGCGAGTCGCGCGCTGACGGGCGGCGGCTACGTCTCGGACGACACCCGCCGGCGCGTCACCGACGCGGCGGCGACTCTCGGCTACGTCCCCTCCACGAGCGCCGTCAGCCTCGCGACGGGCCGCACGCGCACGGTCGCCCTGATCGTCCCCAAGGTCAACCGCTGGTACTTCGGCGCGATCATCGAGGGCGTCGAACGCTCGCTGATCTCGCAGGGCTACGACGTCACGCTGTACGTCGCAGAACCCGGCTCGCGCGACCGCGAGAGCCTGTACTCGAAGTACCTCGCCCGGAAGCGGTTCGACGGGATCATCGCCGTCGCCCTCGAACCCGGTGACAGCGACCTGGAGCGGCTTCTCGCCATCGAAAAGCCGACCGTCTGCATCGGGAATCCCCTCCAGGGCATCCCCACCCTGGGCCTGGACAACATCGGCATCACGCGCATCACGACGCAGCACCTCATCGCGCTGGGACACACCGACATCGCGTTCGTCGGGAGCACCCCGCCCACCGATGCTCCGGCGCGGGACGTCGACGAACGCTCGATCGGCTACCGGAACGCGATGAACGACAGCGGGCTCGCCGTGCGCATCCGCAACGTCCCCTCCACGCTGACGATCACCGACGCCTATGCCGCCGCGGCATCCTTCCTCGCCGACGCCGCTTCCCGCCCCAGCGGCGTCGTCGCGGCGTGCGACGAAGTGGCCATCGGCGTGATCATCGCGGCGCGGCGCATGGGAATCTCGGTGCCGACCGAGCTCAGCGTCGTCGGGATCGACGGGCACGACTACGCCGAGATGTTCGCCCTCACCACCGTCGAGCAGTACCCCGAGGATCAGGGCGTCGAAGCGACGCGCCTCCTCCTGTCCATGCTGGACGGCGAGGCGCCTCCGCCGCGCACGCTCGCCCCGGCGCGCCTCGTGGTGCGCGCCTCGACCGCTCCCCCGCGCAGCGCCTGACGCGAAAAGGGACCCCGGATGCCAGGCATCCGGGGTCCCTTTCTCTCTCCGTGTCAGTCGGTCTGGCGCACCGAACGGCGGCGGACCACCACGCCCAGACCGAGCAGCGCCAGGGCGGCCAGGACGCCGGCGCCCATCCACGCGCCGTCGGTCCCGGTGATCGCGAGCGCGCCGTCGCCGGTCGATGCTCCGGCGCCGCCGCCGACCGCGGTGCCACCCCCGCCGCCGCCGACGGTCGCGGCATCCGCGAGCCGCAGCGGGACGGTCACGAGCGTCCCCGTCGGCTGAGCGGTGAGCTGCAGCTCGATCACGTCGAGCGCGTCGGCGGGTACCGTCGCGGTGACGGTCGCCGCTCCTCCGACGACGGCGACCTCGATCGGGTCCCCCGTGCCGAACGACGCCGCGAGGGACGTGTTCTGCGGTGCGCCGAGCGAAGTGAGGTCGAGGTTCGACACGGTGAGAGCGAACTCGTCCCCGGGCGTGACCTCGGCGGGAACACCCGAGACCTGCACGCCGCGCGCCGTGAAGTCGGGGGTGAGGCCGGGGTGCGCGCGGAGGTAATCGATCCATCCGTCGCGGTCGACCAGACCGGAATCGAGCGTGTTCGCGCCCTCCTGGAAGACCGAGAAGCTGTCTCCGCCCCCGAGCAGGAAGCTGAACGAGCCCACCCGGTACTCCGCCGCCGGGTCGACGGCCACACCGTCGATCCAGATGCCCAGGACGCGGTCCCCCGCGGGGCGGGAGGCGTCATAGGTGTAGCGGACGTTCTCGGAGACGCCGAGAGCGAGGTTGGTCGTGCCTCGACCCGAGGCGTCGCCCCACTGCTGCTCGAACATCACCCGCAGCTGCTCGCCCGTGAGGGTCGTAGTCCACAGGTTGTTCACGAACGGCAGCACCGCGTTGGCCTCGGCCAGCGTGATCACCCCGTCGGCGTCGTAGAGCAGTTCGGCCCGCAGCCCGCCCGGGTTGACCACCGCGATGTCCGCGCCGCCCCGTTCGGGATCGGCGAGGGTCTCGCGGAGCGCATCGGCCACCAGCCCGCCGAGGGCGGACTGCTTCGAGCGGTCGTCGCGCTTGCCGCCGGCGTACACGCCGTCGACGTAGCCGCCCTCCTGGAAGGCGGTCGTGATGTCGGCGGTGACCGATCCGACCGGCTCACGACCGACGACGTCCGCCTCGGCGCGCGCCGCCGCGACGATGTCGTTCACCTCGGCCACGCGCGGATAGGTCGCGATGAGTTCCGCGTCCAGCGCGGCCCCGGCGTCTGCGTTCGGCGCCGACAGGCGAGGCACGTTGCGGGCCGTGTAGTCCACCACCTCGCCGCCCTCGTCCACGCTCAGAACGATCTGGCCGATGTTGGCGCCGTAGCTGCCGGTCTGCAGGATCGGGCGGGTGCCGTCGCCGCCGGGGATCGGCGCATCCCACACGTACTCGGCGTGCGTGTGGCCGGTGAAGATGGCATCCACCGCCGGGTCGGTGTCGTTCACGATCTCCGCGAACGCACCGCCCTGGGCGACGGCCTGCTCGAGCGTGGCGGCCGAGCCGCTGAGCTCGGTGCCCTCGTGGTACTGGGCCACGATGACGTCGACCTGATCGTCGATCTCGGCCACGACTCGGTTGACCTCCGTCACGGGGTCACGGAACTCGATGCCCTGGATGCCCTCCTTCGACACGAGCGTCGGCGTCTGCTGCGTGACCGCCCCGATCACACCGACGCGCACACCGTCGACCTCGAAGACGGCGTAGCCGGGCAGCAGCGGCTGTCCGTCCTTGAAGACGTTGGCCGCGAGGTAGGGGAAGTCGGCGCGATCCGACACGCGCCCGGTCAGGTCGGCCGCACCCTTGTCGAACTCGTGGTTCCCGGTGCCCGAGGCGGCCAGTTCGAGCGCGTTCAGCACGTCGATCGTGGGCTCGTCCTGGAACAGCGAGGAGGCGAACAGGGAGGCGCCGATGTTGTCGCCGTTGGAGAGGAACAGCGTGCTCTCGTCGCCGTACTCCGCCCGCAGCTGCTCGACCGTGCCCGCGAACTTCACGGTGTTGGCGTCGATCCGTCCGTGGAAGTCGTTGATGCCGAGCAGGTTGATGTCGGTCGTCGACGACAGGTCGAGACCCACGATCACCGGGTCGTGGTCGCTCGAACGGTAGGGCGAGGTCTCGTAGAAGTTCAGCGCGTTGTAGTTGTATCGGCTGTACTCGAGAGCCAGGGCTTCCACGGCGTTGATGTTCCAGATGTCGGTTCCCGTGACCAGTTCCCGTGCCGACGGCGACGCGAGGACGTGGTCGAGCGAACCGGACTGCCCGTCGTACGAATACGAGTACTTGCCCGTTCCGGTCTCGAGCGGCTCGAAGCCGAACGAGCGGAGCTTCTCGATCGGGTCCTCCTGCGTGTAGGAGTTGAAGTCGCCGAGCAGGAACACGTCGTCGGTGCCGAGCGCCGCCGACCGCTCCGCCGCGAAGTTCCCGAGGGCCTCCGCCTGACGGACCCGGTCACCGTTGAAGGCGCCCTGCATCCCGTCATCGGCGTTGTCGCCGGTCGCGTCGTCGCTCGACCCCTTGGACTTGAAGTGGTTCACGATCGCGAGGATCTTGGCATCCGGATCTCCGACCGGGGCGAACGCCTGCGCGAGCGGCTGGCGCGCGTTGGCGAACGCGGGATCGTCGAGGATCACGCTGTCACCCACCGGCTCCACAACGGCCTTCGTGTAGATGAACGCCGTGCGGATGACGTCCTCGGACGCCGGGAGCGCGGCCGGCGAGGGCACGAACGTCCACTGCTCCGAGCCCGCGGCCTCGTTGAGGGCGCCGACGAGGGTCGCGAGCGCCGCGTCGCGATCCTTGCCGAACTGCGCCGAATTCTCGATCTCCTCGAGAGAGACCACGTCGGCGCCGAGGCCATTGATCGCCGCGACGATCTTGGCCTGCTGACGCTGGAGGTTCTCGTCGTTCGCGGCACCGCGGGGGCCGTTGTCGGGGCACTTGTCCGCGGTGATCGGGTTGCCCGCGCGGTCTTTGTAGGTCGAGGTGCAGCCGACGCTCTCCGCCGTGGTGGTGAAGTAGTTCAGCACGTTGAAGCTGGAGATCTTGACATTGCCGCCGACCGGCTCGGGAGCGCTCTTCCGCGTGTTCTCGAAGGATGCCGGCTGCACGGTGGCAGCGTTGGCGACCGTGAGCTGCTCGGTGGGCTGGAACGTCCACACGTCGTTGCGGAAGTCGAGGATCACCGGGGTCTCGAACGTCACGGCCGCGCCCACGCGCACGGGGTTCTCGAGCGACACGTACGGCAGCGGGTCGTTCTTGCCCGTGGTGAGGTAGTTCGCCGACGCGCCGTCGTCGAGGATCACACCGCGCGCGTCGTTGTCGGCCACGGCGTCGTCGTACTGCGTCGTGCCGGGCCGGGCGACGTCCGTGGGGCTGCGCAGCGGCGTCGTGCCGGACGCCAGACCGAGGACGGCATAGCGGTTGGTGTCGTAGTTGTTCGTGACGGTGAACTCACCCGTCGGCGCGAGGAGCATCCCCTCGAACGACTCGCGGTCCTCTTCCGTCGCCGGCCACGCGATCGCGGCGGGCTGGACCGCCGCGGCCACCTCATCGAGCACGCGCACGCCGTCCGCGGGCGCGGAGATCTCCGTGAGGAACTTGTACTCGGACACGACGCCGGTGACCTCGACGAAGTCACCCTTCTGCACCTTCGCCGTCGCGGCGGACCCGAAGACGAAGACCGCGTCCGACGCGGTGTGCGCGGCGACGTCAATGGCGCCGCCGGTCCCCGGCGTCTGGATGTAGAAGCCGTTGTATCCGCCGGTCGGGTAGGCCGCCGTGACGACGCCGCGGGTCGTCACCGTGGTCCCCGTGAGCGGCGAGGACTCGCCGGTCCCCTGGATGTCGCGGATGGCGACGGCCTCTCCCGGCGTCGGCGCCGGTGTCGTCGGCTCGGTCGTCGGCGTGACGGACGGCTCCGGTTCCGGTTCGGCGCCCGAGGAGTTCCGCGGGGTGACCGTCGTGGCGTTGGTGAAGTCCGCCGAGTTGTCCCCCGTGTCGGTGAAGTCCGTCCGCACGAGAGAGTTGGGGGTCCCGTTGGGACCGTCGACCACGGCCGGCGCCGTCTCGAAGGCCGCGGCGCTCCCGTAGCCGAGGAAGTCCACGACGCGGGGGTCGTCGACGTCGCCCGCCGGGAGGGCGAGCGACTCGGCGACATTCGCCAGGAAGAGCTGCCCGTTCGTCCCCGAAGGGTTCAGCCCGGTGCTCGTGGCATCCGGGGTCGGCAGGTCCGCGCCGGTGTCCCCGTTCCCGCGGATGGAGACGAGGTAGTACCCGCCGGGGGCGATGGAGCCGCTCAGCGCCTGCGTGTTCGCCGCGGACGGCACGTCGGTGCTCGCCGCCGGGCGGTACTGCAGCGACCACCCGGTGAGGTCCTGCGCGGTGTCGCCGGCGTTGTGGAGCTCGACGAACTTGTCGTTGAAGGGCGCTCCGGCGCTGCCGCCCTTGAGGTAGGCCTCGTTGATCACCACCCGGGGGCCGTCGGCGGCGTACGCCGCAGCGGGAACGAGGGCGGATCCGAACAGCGCGGCGCCCAGGACGGCGATGAGGGTCGTGGTGAATCGGCGCGCGGACGCGCGGGAGGGTGCGTGATGCATGGGTCTCCAAGTACCGACGCACGCAACGAAAGCGACGCCGGATGGGGGGATCGACGGGGGGTCCCTTAGACCGTAAACGAAGACATATCGATTTCCCAGACTCCGATGTTTCGAATCGGTGAACATCGGTGTCACCCACGCCGGTACGCGGTGTCATCACGCGGGAACGACGAAGGCCCGGATGCCGTGGCATCCGGGCCTTCGTGTACCGCGAAGGTGAACTGAATTACTTCAGGGTCACCGAAGCGCCGGCCTCCTCGAGGGCAGCCTTCGCCTTCTCGGCGGTCTCCTTGTTCGCGCCCTCGAGCACGGCCTTGGGGGCACCGTCGACGACGGCCTTGGCCTCGCCGAGGCCGAGCGAGGTGAGCTCGCGCACGACCTTGATGACCTGGATCTTCTTGTCGCCGGCGGCCTCGAGAACGACGTCGAACGAGTCCTTCTCCTCGACCTCTTCGGCGGGGGCGCCACCGGCGGGGCCGGCAGCGGCCACGGCCACGGGGGCGGCGGCGGTGACGTCGAACGTCTCCTCGAAAGCCTTCACGAACTCGGAGAGCTCGATGAGGGTGAGCTCCTTGAACGCGTCGAGCAGCTCTTCGGTGCTGAGCTTAGCCATTGTGTTTCTCCTTGATCGGGATTGTCATCCGGGCCGGGTCAGGCCGCGGTGTCCTGCTTCTCGCGCAGCGCGTCGACCGTGCGAACGGCCTTCGACGGAAGCGCCTGGAAGACGTATGCCGCCTTGGTCATCGTCGCCTTCATCGCACCGGCGAGCTTCGCCAGCAGGACTTCACGGCTTTCGAGATCGGCGAGCTTGTTGACCTCATCCGCGGTCAGCGGGGCGCCATCGAAGTAGCCGCCCTTCACCACGAGCTGAGGGTTAGCCTTGGCGAAGGCACGCAGGCTCTTCGCGACGGCGACGGGGTCGCCGTGCACGAACGCGATGGCAGACGGGCCCTTGAGCTCGTCGTCCAGTCCCGAGACCCCCGCGTTGGCGGCGGCGATCTTGGTCAGCGTGTTCTTCACCACGGCGTACTCCGCGTCCTGACGGATGTCGTTGCGCAGCTGCTTGAGCTGGGCAACCGTCAGACCGCGGTACTCGGTCAGCAGAACGGCAGTCGAGTTCTCGAAGTGCTTCGTGAGCTCGGCGACCGATGCGTCCTTCTGCGCCATGGCCACTCCTTGTGTGTACGAGGCGCTCCGCGGGAGCGGGGCGCCGGCCAAGACACCGGGCGACGGCAAAAAAGAAGAGCTCCGGCGCAGGCGCACGGAGCTCGGAATCCCGATCGGGAGGAGTTACGTATACCTGCGCAGGTCCTCTGCCTTTCGGCAGACGCTTCGATCTTCGTGCATGCACGACGATGACCGGCGGTCTTTGGCTTGCCCCCACTGTACCAAGCCCCGACGCTGTGCGCCAAATCCACGCGGCCCCGGCGTCCGCGGCCGCCCGCGGCGGCCGCCCGCGCTTCCGCGCCCGCGCGGCCCGAGTTCACGTGAAATGACCGAACGCACCCGCTAAATCGCGTCGCGCCGTGCGCACTCGACCAGTTCACGTGATCTCACCGAAAGACGGACGCGAGGTCGACGGCACGGGAACGCCGAACGCCTGGAGTCTCGCCCGCAGCGCGTCGGGAGTGGCGATGTCGCGCCACCCGCCGCGGGTCACACGCCACTGCGTGACTCCCCGGATCCAGTCTTCGCGGCGCTTCTCCTCTAGGAGGACTCGCGAAAGCTCGCGACCGTTCCGCAGGCCGTCGTCGATGTATTTGGTCTCACCGTCGAACTCCCAGAAGGTCTTCTGCTCGGGAAGGGCGATGTCGACGAAGTAGTCGCGGCCGTTCGGCCCCGCGACGGGAACCTGCAACTCGAAGACACGGAAACCCAGGCGGGCCAATTGCACACGGGTCAGGCTCTCTCCCGGCAGCTCGGCGCGCCCATCGGCGAACGACAGGACGTACTGCGCGCGAGCGACCCCTCGGCGACCCGGCGATGTGGCGGCCCTCTCGAGGAGGCGGTCACGCCACCGTCGCTGCAACTCCGAAGAGTACTCGCGTCCATTCACCGACTCACGACGCGCGGCGGCATCGGCACAGCTCACCCCCAACTCCACGGAACAGGTGCGAGCGACGTCGAACACGGTGCGGTCGAGGGACGTGCAGCGGATACCCCCGATCTCGACGACGTCCTGATCGGCGAGATGATCGGCATGACGACGAAGGCCCTGCCGCCCTGACATCCGCACGCCCGGGATCGTCGTCGTCTCCACGGGCCACTCCCCCGCTTCCGGCTGCGCGAGGCCGTGCAGCACAGCGGCGGAGCGATGCGAGATCACCGCCGACGAGCCCGTCATCAATCCGTGTGCCGCAACCACGCGGACCAGGTGGCGCCCTTCCGGCCACAGGTCCCTGAACGCGTCCGCGAACACGTAGGCGTCGCGCTGAAGGCGCAGGAGTGCGCCGTCGGCCAGGGCCCCGCGGAGCGCGGCAGTCGACCCGTCGATGTCCAGCAGCTGTTGCCGCGAGCGAACGATCGCGCGCGCGTCCTCGATCCCCAACCGGCGTGGCATCCCCCACTGTGGTCACAGTCCCCGCTCTCCCGCCGCACTTCGCGTCCGCGTTGTGGACGGTTCCGCCTGGGGAGGAGCCGTGACTCCCCCTGCCCGAGGTTCCATTTCACGTGAAGTGGCTGAATGTGCGCGGCATGACGGACCACGACGTGTGCCGTCAGCCAGATCACGTGAAGTGGCGCCCCCGGCGCGCAGCAGCGACCGCCGCCCACCCCACCGACCCGCAGGACACACCGCCGCGCCGAACGGCCCGGGCGCCCGACCGGGTTAGTCTCGAACGCATGTCCCCCGAGCTCGTCGCCTCCCGCAGCGCCGACCTCGAGTCGCGGATCGTCGCCGATTCCCGCGACCGTGTCGCGTGGATCCGGGCGCGCTCGCGCGGCATCACCGCGACCGATGTCGCGACGCTCACCAGCACGAATGCGATCGCCCGGGCGGCGGATGCCAAGCTCCTGGGCTCGAACTTCTCGGGCAACGCCTACACGGCGCACGGCCGTCGCCGCGAGCCCGAGATCGCGGCCTGGGTGGCCGCGACGCACGGCATCCAGCCCTCTTCGGCGCTGTATCACGCGGTCGTGGAGCGGCGGCATCTGGCTACCCCAGACGGCGTGGTCGTCGACGGGGAGGGACGCATCGTCCTCGCCGAGATCAAGACGACCAACAAGGCGTGGCGCTCGATCCCCCGCACTTACCTGCGGCAGGTGTGGTGGCAGCAGCACGTCCTGGGCGCCGAGCGCACGCTGGTCGCGTGGGAACAGCACGACGGTTTCGTCCCGGTCGGCGACGAGCCCCGCTGCCAGTGGGTGGATCGCGACGAGAAGGAGATCGCGTCCCTCGTCCGCCTCGCCACCTCCCTCATCGACGAGCTCTACCGGCGCACGACAGTCGGACGCGTCCCCGCTCCTCGCCCGGAGCCGACGGAGAGGTACCGCGCGCTCGCGCTCCTCGAGGGATAGTTGACCAGAATCAACCACTTCGCGTATAGTTGATCCTCGTCAACTAACGCGCCGACGTCGTCGCGGCATCCTTCTTCCTCCCCTGGAGAGTTCCGCATGACCTCCTCCCTCCCCGAGACCGCCGCGCCGCGGCGCGTGCTCCCCGCCCTCATCGGACTGCTGCTCGGCATGTTCGTGTCGATGCTGGCATCCACCGTCGTCTCGACCTCGCTGCCGGTCATCGTCCACGACCTGTCCGGCGACCAGAACGCCTACACGTGGGTGATCACCGCGACGCTGCTGACGACCGCCATCTCCACACCGATCTGGGGCAAGCTCGCCGACCTGTTCAACCGCAAGGTGCTGATCCAGGTCGCGATCGCCATCTTCGTGCTGGCGACGGCCGCCGCCGGGTTCTCGCAGAACACCGACATGCTGATCGCCTTCCGCGCCGTGCAGGGTCTCGGCGCCGGTGGCCTCGCCGCCCTCAGCCAGGTGATCATGGCCGACATCATCAGCCCGCGCGAGCGCGGTCGCTACATGGGCCTGTTCGGCGCGGTGATGGCCGTCGCCACCGTCGGCGGCCCGCTCCTCGGCGGAGTGATCACGGATGCCTTCGGCTGGCGGTTCAACTTCTTCGTCGCCCTTCCCTTCGCGGTGGCGGCGCTCCTCATCCAGCAGCGCACCCTGCACCTCCCGAAGCGCGCGAAGCGCAAGGTCAAGATCGACTACCTCGGCATCGTGCTGCTCTCGACCGCCGTGTCGCTCCTGCTGATCTGGGTGACCAACGCCGGCCGCTCGTTCGACTGGGCCAGCACCGAGACCGTCCTCATGGTCGGCGGAGCCGTCCTCGCGGCGATCCTCTTCGTCGTGGTGGAGCTGCGCTCGTCCGAGCCGCTCGTGCCGCTCACGCTCTTCCGGGATGCCACCTTCACCCTCGCCACGATCGCCTCGATCGCGACGGGTCTGGCCATGTTCGGCACCTCGGTGTTCCTCAGCCAGTACATGCAGATGGCCCGAGGCGCCACGCCCACCGAGGCCGGCGTCATGACCATCCCCATGATCGCGGGACTCCTGCTGGCATCCGTCATCGTCGGTGCCCTCATCACGCGCTTCGGACACTGGAAGCCGTTCCTCATCGTCGGCGGCGTGCTGCTGATCGCCGGCACGTACCTGCTGTCCACGATCCACTACGACACCAACTTCGCCCTGGTGTCGGTGTACATGTTCCTGCTCGGCGCGGGCGTCGGCATGACGATGCAGAACCTGGTCCTGATCGTGCAGAACACCGCCGACCCCGCGCGGATGGGCGCGGCCAGCTCCGGCGTGACGTTCTTCCGCAGCCTCGGCGGCACCATCGGCGTCTCGGTGATGGGCGCGGTGCTCGCGAGCACGGCTACCGGGCTGTTCACCGACCGCGCGGCCGACCTGCAGGCCGCGATCCTGGGACTCGGCTCGGCCGGCGCCCCGGTCGCCGAGGCCCTGCAGTCGGGCACGATCCCCCAGGTGTCGAGCCTGCCCGAAACGGTCCGCGTGATCGTCGAGGACGTCTACGCCCAGTCCATCGCCCACGCGTTCCTCATCGCGGTGCCGGTGGCGGTCGTCAGCCTGCTGGCGATCCTCTTCCTGCCCAACCGCCCGCTCACGCGCATGACGACGTCCGAGCGCGTCTCGGCGAGCGAAGCAGACCTCGCCACCGTGTCCGTCCCGGCGGGCATGGCGACGCTGTCGACCACGGGGACGGTGGAGACGGTGGATGCCACACGCCGTCACCGCACCCGCTCGAGCGCCCCGATGGGGGAGGATGGGTGACGTGACCCACGAAGACGACGCCGAGCGGCACGCCGCCGTGCAGGCGCTCGAATCGTCGTTCTCGGAGTTGATGACCACGTTCCGCCGCTACGTCGCCGAGGCGGCGGAACGGGTCAGCCCGGGAATGCTCCCGGCGACGTTCAAGACGCTGTCGGTCGTGAGCCGCTTCGGGCCGATGACGCTCTCGGCTCTGGCCGAGCGACTCGCCGCGGACAAGGGCTTCCTGAGCCGGTCGATCAGCGAGCTCGAAGAGATGGGGCTCGTCACCCGGACGCCCGACCCCAACGACCGGCGGTCGCGTCTCATCGCCGTCACCGAACTCGGTCACGACCGTCTGCGCGATGCCCGCGCCCCGCACGAGAGCCGCCTGTACGAGGCGCTCACGGACTGGTCGGTCGACGAGATCGGGAACCTCTCGACGATGTTGCACGCCCTCGCCGTGGGCGGGGTCCCCGAGCGGAACTGATCCTCCGGCCGGCGGCGCCGACGAGGCGACGCGACACGGTGACCGAGGTGTAACACCGCCGAGACAATGTCGCGCTTGACTGAGGGAGTCGAGGCGGAGTCGCCGTCGACGTGACCCCCGAGGAGGAGCGCCCGATGAGATTCCGATCGTCGCGTCCCGAGGCCAGCGTCGAGGCGCCCGGTCCCACACTTCCCGAGACCATGCGCGCCGCGGTCCTGGACGCCCCCGGCGAGCCCGACGCCCTGCACGCCGCGACGGTCCCCGTCCCCACCCCGATCCTCAGCGAGGTGCTCGTCCGCATCGTCGCGGCCGGCATCAACCCGATCGACGCCAAGACCCGCGCCGGTCGCGGCGCGTGCGGTGCGATCACGTCGTGGCCGGCGACGCTGGGCTACGACTTCAGCGGCGTCGTGGTCCAGGCTCCGTACGAGGGGCATCCGTTCCCGCCGGGGACCGAGGTGTTCGGGATGACGCCGACACCGCGGACCCCGGGGACGTACGCCGAGTACGCGGTCGTCCCCTCCCTCTCTCTCGCCCGCAAGCCCACGTCTCTCTCGCACGTCGAAGCCGCCGGCGTGCCGCTCGCGGCCCTCACCGCGTGGGGCCTCGTCGTCGAGACGGCGCTGGCGCACGCGAACCAACGCATCCTCATCCACGCCGGGAGCGGCGGGGTGGGGCACTTCGCGGTGCAGTTCGCCGCCTACTTCGGCGCGCACGTCATCGCCACCGGGTCGCCCCGCAACCTCGACTGGCTCCGCGAGCTGGGTGCGGCGGAGGTCGTGGACCATACCGCGGTGCGGTTCGAGGATGCCATCGCCGCCGTCGACGTCGTCGTCGACCTCGTGGGCAACGTCCACGACGACACCGGGACGCGGTCGCTCGAGGTCCTGCGTCCGGGGGGATTGCTCATCGAGGTCCCGACGGGCGCGTGGACCGGCTTCCGCGAAGCGGCCTCGGCGCGCGGCATCCGCTCGACCGGGTACAAGGTGATCCCCGACGGGAGCGCACTGGCGACGATCGCGCGCCTCCTGGATTCCGGAGCCGTGCGCGTGTTCGTCGACCGCGTCTTCGATCTCGAGGATGCCGCCGACGCCCACCGCGAGCTCGAGAAGGGGCACACGCGCGGCAAGATCGTGCTGCGCGTCAGCGACGACTGATCCCGTCGGCCGCGAGCACCCGTCGCCCCTCGGCCACGACCTCGTCGGCGACCTCGTCGAGGAGCGGCGAGGTGAGGTTCCACTGCTGCCAGAACAGCGGCACGTCGACCGGGTCGCCGCCGAGGCGCACGAGCGTCCCCTTCGCGAGTCCGTCAGCCGATTGGAATCCGGGCAGCAGCCCCCACCCGAGACCGAGCGACACCGCTGTCGCGAAGTCCTGCGAGGCGGGCACCCGGTGCCGCGGCGGCGCCGCCACGGGCACACCCCGCGCCGCGAGCCACTGCGTCTGCAGGTCGTCCCGCCGGTCGAAGTCGACGACCGGTGCCGCGGCGAGGCCGGCGACATCGACGCCCTCGGGGAACCAGCGCGCGGCGAATCCGGCCGACGCGACGGCTTCGTAGCGCAGGACGCCCAGGCTTCGCACGCGACACCCGGTCACAGGCGTCTCGCGCGAGGTGACCGCCGCCATGACCGCGCCCGACTCGAGGAGCCCGGCCGTGAAGTCCTGATCGTCGCGGTGCAGGTCGAACACGACGGAGCGTCGCTCCGCGACGCGCTGGAGCGGCGGCAGGAACCACGTCGCGAGCGAATCGGCGTTCACCGCCAGAGGCAGGGATGCCACGGACCCGCCGTCCGCCCCGATCGCCGTCAGCGCATCGTGCTCGAGGAGGGCGAGCTGGCGCGCCAGCCGGATCACCGCGTCCCCCGCCGCCGTCGCGCGCACCGGCTTCGAGCGGACCAGAACGACTCGACCCAGCTGATCCTCGAGTGCTCTGAGACGCTGGCTGACGGCCGACGGGGTCAGGCGAAGGCGGCGGGCGGCGGCATCCAGGGTTCCCTCGTCCACGACGGTCGCGAGCGTGCGGGCAAGGTCGAGCGGGATGGGCATGAAGCGATGCTAATGGTTCGTCAGAATCATGAACTGTACTTGACCTCTCCGCGGCCCTACCGTCGGATCGTGCTCTCCTCCCTCGCCGCCGGTTTCGGGCTCGGCCTGTCGCTCATCGTCGCCATCGGCGCGCAGAACCTCTTCGTGCTGCGCCAGGGCGTGCGCCGCGAGCACGTCCTCGCCGTGGTGGCCGTTTGCGCGGTGTCCGACGCCGTCCTCATCGCGCTGGGCGTCTCGGGCGTCGGCGCGGTCGTCACCGCGGTGCCGTGGCTCCTGGGCGTCGTGCGCTGGGCGGGCGCGCTGTTCCTCGTCGGCTACGGGATCGTCGCCGCACGGAGGGCGCTGCGCCCCTCCGGCGCGGTCCTTCACGTCGAACCGGAGACGTCGACCTCGGCCGCGGTCCGCACGCGCACGACCACCACGGCCCGGACCGCCGCCGTGCTCACCTGCCTCGCGTTGACCTGGCTGAACCCGCACGTCTACCTCGACACGGTGTTCCTCCTCGGATCCGTCGCCGCCACGCACGGCGCGGAGCGCGGCGTCTTCGGCGTGGGGGCCGCAGCCGCGAGCGTGGTGTGGTTCACGGCGCTCGGCTTCGGCGCGCGCTTCCTCGGACGCTGGCTGGACTCCCCCACGGCGTGGCGGGTGCTCGACGGCGTCATCGCGCTCGTGATGTGGGCCCTGGCGTTCTCGCTCGTCCTCCCCGTGTTCACCGGCTGAGGACACAATGGAGGCATGGCAGCCGTCGAGATCACCGTCCGCGGTCACGTGCAGGGCGTCGGGTTCCGGTGGGCCCTGCGCGCCGAGGCCGAGCGCGTCGGGGCGACCGGCTGGGTGCGCAATCGCCGGGACGGCGCGGTCGAGGCGTACGTCGCCGGAACAGCGACCGCCGTGGAGTCGCTCGTCGCGTGGGCTCAGCACGGTCCCCCGCTGGCGCGCGTCGAGCGGGTCGAGGTGACCGAGGTCTCGGACGCCGCCGACGGCTCCGGCTTCGAGATCCGCGACTCCGTCTAGCCGAGCGCGTCGGGCAGCCCCGCGCGCAGTTCGGACAGGACGTCGGCGGCGTCGTCGAGCCGCGCGAGACCCGCCGCCTGGCCCGCCCACAGCGACAGCAGTTCGCCCTCCCCCGCCGCCGCGGCCGCGGCACGGAAGACACCCGTGAGCCAGTTCTGGGCGGGAAACGGCGCGATCGCGTCGGCCGCCTCGATCTCGCGGACGGCTCGGTTCGGGATGCCACGCGCCAGCCGCCCGCTCATGGCCCGCGTCAGCACGGTGTCGGTGTCCTGGGCGGCCGCGATCGCCGCGCGATGGGCCACCGTCGCCGCGGACTGCCGCGTGCGCAGGAACGCGGTGCCGACCTGCACGCCCTCCGCGCCCAGGGCGAGGGCGGCCGTCACCCCGCGGCGGTCGGCGACACCGCCGGCGGCGATCACGGGCACGGACACGGCGTCGACGACCTGCGGCACGAGCGCGAACGTCCCCACGAGGGAGTCCGCGGGATCGCGCAGGAACGACACGCGGTGGCCCGCCGCCTCCATCCCGGTGGCGACCACGGCGTCCACCCCCGCGTCCTCGAGCGCGACCGCCTCGGCGACCGAGGTGGCGGTGCCGACCAGACGGATGCCGTGCTCCCGGGCGCGCGCCACGGTCGCGGCATCCGGAGCTCCGAACACCACGCTCACAACGTCGGGCCGGGCGGCGAACACGGCGTCCAGCTGGTCGGGGAGGGCCGGGAGGAACGCGGCGGGCAGTTCCGGACGCGCGGCCCCGGTGGCCTCGAACAGCGGGGCCGTGGCATCCAGGACCGGGTCGAGATCGACGTCGGAGGGCCCCACCTCGTCACCGCGCGGCCACCACAGGTTGACGGCGATCGGCCGGTCCGTGGCCGCGCGCAGGCGGCCGATCGTGTCGCGGATGCGCTCGGGCGCGTACCCGTAGAGACCGAACGATCCGAGACCGCCGCCGTCGCTCACCGCGGCGGTCAGCTCGACGGACGACAGACCCCCGAAGGGCCCGAGGACGATCGGGACGTCGATCCCGAACAGCTCCGTCAGCCGTGACACGGTCAGTCCAGGGGGCGCAGGAGGCGATCGAGGAACCGGCGGGTCCGCTCCTTCTTCGGCGCCGTGAACAGCGCCTCGGGCGCGCCGCGTTCCACGATGACCCCTTCGTCGAAGAAGAGCACCTCGTCGGCGACCTCGCGCGCGAAACCGAGTTCGTGCGTCACGATGACCATCGTCCACCCCTCGTCGGCGAGGCCGCGCAGCACCTTCAGCACCTCGCCCACCAGTTCGGGGTCGAGGGCGCTGGTCGGTTCGTCGAAGAGCAGCAGATCGGGCTGCAGCGCGAGCGCGCGCACGATCCCCACGCGCTGCTGCTGCCCGCCGGAGAGCTCCGACGGGTAGGCGTCGCGCTTCTCGGTGAGCCCCACGCGGTCCAGCAGCGCCTCGGCGCGGGCGACGGCCTCGGCCTTGGGCACCCCGTGCGCCTGCACCGGACCCTCGATGACGTTCTGCAGCACCGTCAGGTGCGGGAACAGGTTGTGATGCTGGAAGACCATCGCCGAGCGGTCGCGCATCGCCGCGCGGTCGGACTTCCCCCCCTTCCCGGCGAAGTCGATGGACGGGCCGCCGTCGAAGTCCACGACACCCGCCTCCGGTGTCTCGAGGGCGTTGAGGCACCGCAGGACCGTGGTCTTGCCCGAACCCGACGGTCCGATCAGAACGAGCACCTCGCCGCGGCGGACCTCCAGGTCGACCCCGTCGAGCACGCGGTTCGTGCCGAAGTTCTTCACGAGACCCCGAACCTGCAACAGCGGGGTCAGAGCGTCGTCACCGTGCGACATGGCGGTCGAGCCTCCTCTCGAGCACTCCCTGCCCCGCGGAGAGCACGAGGCAGAACAACCAGTAGATCAGGGCGGCTTCCAGGTAGATCGCCATGAACTCGTAGGAGAACGCGGCGATGTTCTGAGCCTGCCGGAACAACTCCGTGACCAGGATGAGGGATGCCAGCGAGCTGTCCTTCACGAGCGAGATGAACGTGTTCGACAGCGGCGGCACCGACACCCGGGCGGCCTGCGGCAGGATGATGCGCGTCAGGGTCTTGCGTGGCGAGAGGCCCACCACGTGGGCCGCCTCCCACTGGCCGCGCGGGACCGACAGGATCGCGGCGCGGATGACCTCGGCGGCGTACCCGCCGACATTGAGCGAGAACGCGATGACCGCGGCCGGGAACGGGTCGATGACGATCCCCACCGCCGGCAGACCGTAGAAGATCACGAACAGCTGCACCAGCAGCGGGGTTCCGCGGATGACCGAGATGTAGAACCGCGCGATCCCGCGCAGCACGACGTTGCGGGACAGCCGCAGCAACGCCATCGCCAGGGCGATGACGAGTCCGATGGCGAACGACGCCAGCGACAGCGGGATCGTCCCCCGCAACCCCGCCAGCACCATGGGCCAGAACGAATCGAGCAGCAGGGTCCAGATGTCGTTCACTCGGCCTCCTTCCAGTCGCGAACGCGGCACGCCCGCCCTCCCACGCTAGGCGGGAGGCGCGGGCGTGCGCCGGGGCTTTACTTGGTGACGTCGGCGCCGAAGTACTTCTGGCTGATCTCGGCCAGGGTGCCGTCGGCGCGCAGCTCCTCGAGCGCCGTATCGATGGCATCCGTCAGGGCCTGCTTGTCCTTCGTCGTCGCGAACGCGCTCTCCGAGGTGTCCTCGGTCTCCGCGGCGATCTTCAGACCCGTGGGGCTGTTCGTCTTCTCGTAGTCGAGGTAGGTCAGCTGGTCGTTGATCGTGGCGTCGACGCGACCCTGCTGCAGCAGAGCGACGGCCTGCGCCCACCCCTCGACGGCCTCGACCTGCGCGCCGCTCTCGGTCGCCAGCTCGTACCAGTTGCTGGTCAGCGACTGCGCGGTGGTCTTGCCGGCCAGGTCGGCGAAGCTCGAGATCGAGGAGTCGTCCTCCGTGGTGACCACGACCCCGCGCGACACGGTGTAGGGCGAGCTGAACAGGTACTTCTGCTCGCGCTCGGCGTTGATCGAGACCTGGTTGGCGATGACGTCGAAGCGACCCGCGTCCAGGCCCGCGAAGATGGCATCCCACTGGGTCTCCTGGAAGCGGACCTTCAGCCCCAGCTTGTCGGCGACCGCCTGCGCGATCTCGACGTCGAAGCCGGTCAGCGTGCCGGACTCGTCGTGGTACGAGAACGGACGGTAGGTGCCCTCGGTGGCGACGGTGAGGGTGCCGCCGGAGACGAGACCGAAGTCATCGCCCTGCTCGGCCGAACCGGACGTGGAGCCGCCGCTGCACGCGGTCAGCGCGAGCGCGAGGGCGCCGAGGGCGGCGGCGAGGACGGGAAGACGACGACGGGGCATAGCTGTTCCTTGCTGTGGTGCGGGTGAGTTCGGGGGGCGTGCGGGGGCACTCCGGAGGGAAGTGCCCGGGGCGCACCCCCAGCCCAACATGGATCGACGGGGCATCCTTCCCGGATGACGCCGTGTTGCACGTTCGTGCAGCGCGCGGTGCCGGCCCGGCACGCGAAAGCCCCGCCGGCACGAGGCGCGACGGGGCTTTCGGCGTGGTGCGTCAGACGATGGCGTTGACGTCCAGCGGGATGCCGGGACCGAAGGTGGTCGACACGGCGCCCTTCTGGATGTAGCGGCCCTTGGAGCTGGACGGCTTGAGGCGGACGATCTCCTCGAGCGCGGCCTTCAGGTTCTCGTCGAGCTGCTCGGTCGAGAACGACGCCTTGCCCACGACGAAGTGGATGTTGGCGTGCTTGTCGACGCGGAACTCGATCTTTCCGCCCTTGATCTCCTCGACGGCCTTGGCCGGGTTGGGGGTCACGGTGCCGGTCTTGGGGTTCGGCATGAGGCCGCGGGGTCCGAGGACCTTACCGAGGCGACCGACCTGGCCCATGAGCTCGGGCGTGGCGACGGCCGCGTCGAACGCGGTGTAACCGCCGGCGACCTTCTCGATGAGCTCGGCGCCGCCGACCTCGTCGGCACCGGCGGCGAGGGCCGCCTCGGCCGCGGGACCGTTGGCGAAGACGATGACGCGAGCGGTCTTACCCGTGCCGTGGGGCAGGATGACCGTGCCGCGGACCATCTGGTCGGCCTTGCGGGGGTCGACCGAGAGCTTCAGCGCGACCTCGACGGTCGAGTCGAACTTCTTCGAGCCGGTCTCCTTCGCGAGGGCAACGGCCTCGGTCGGGGTGTAGAACGTGTCGGGCGCGACCTTCTCGGCGGCGGCCCGGTATGCCTTGGACTTGGTAGCCATGATTATCTCCCTCAGTCCTCGACCGTGATGCCCATGGAACGGGCGGTGCCGGCAATGATCTTGGCCGCAGCCTCGATGTCGTTCGCGTTCAGGTCGGGCTGCTTGGTCGTAGCGATCTCGCGAACCTGGTCCTTGGTGAGCTTGCCCACCTTGACCGTGTGGGGCGTCGACGAGCCCTTGGCGAGACCGGCGGCCTTCTTGATGAGCTCCGCGGCGGGGGGCGTCTTCAGGATGAACGTGAAGCTGCGGTCCTCGTAGACGGTGATCTCGACGGGGATGACGTTGCCGCGCTGGGCCTCGGTCGCCGCGTTGTACGCCTTGCAGAACTCCATGATGTTGACGCCGTGCTGGCCGAGCGCCGGACCGATCGGCGGCGCGGGGTTGGCCGCGCCCGCCTTGATCTGGAGCTTGATCAGGCCGGTCACCTTTTTCTTGGGTGCCATATCCTTTTCCTCTCTCGAGCGGATGCCTCGCGGCATCCTCTCTCCCGCACGTCCGGCCGTTCCGGACAGCGGTCGCGCTCGCGCAGACGCACGAGCAACCTCCCCATCATACGCGATGTCCCGGCATCCCCGCTCCCCCACCGGCCGCGCTCGCGCCCGGCGTCCGGCTGAGGCGGGTCACGCATAAACACGGTTCGCGCTCATAAACACGCACGGAGCGTGTTTCTACGCGCGAGAAGCGTTTATGCGAGGGAGGGCAGGAAGTCATCCACAGCCCCGAAGTCCCGCCGGCGGCCGACCTGGCAGTCTCGCCGGATGGATGCCGTCCCCCGCTCGCTGCGCGCGTCGCCGACCCCCCTGCTCCTCGTGTCGGATACGCCGCGGTCGGGTCCGCCGCCCTGGCGTGACGAGTCGCTGTGGCGAGTCCGGGCCGGCGTGTACGTCATTCGCGCGGAGTGGGAAGCGCTACCGCCCTGGGAGCGCTACCTCGTTCGCGTCCACGCCTTCGCGCTAGCGCGACCCGATGCCGTCTTCTCGCACGAAGCCGCGGCGTCACTCCTCGGGCTTCCCGTCTTCGGGCATCCCCGCACGATTCACATCTTCGACGCGCGCCGTTCTCGGTCGGCGAGATACGGCGATGTCACGGTGCACACGAGCGCCGACAGGCGATCGCAGCACGAGGTCGCCGGCATCCGCATCTCCGCCGTCGAGGACGTGGCGATCGACCTCGCACGCGTGTTGCCGCCCGCCTTGGGCCTTGCTGTGGCGGACGCCGCGCTGCGCGCCTTCGACCTCGACGGGGAGCTTCTGCTCGATCGCGCCGCGACACAACGAAACGAGTTCGGGCGACGACGTCTTCGATGGGTGCTGTCGCATGCCACCCCTCTGGCAGAGTCTCCTGGCGAGTCCATCAGCCGAGCCGTCATCGAATGGTGCGGGTTCCCCACCCCCGAGCTCCAGCGCAACCACCGGGTCGAGGGGCGCATCTTCCGGTCGGACTTCTGCTGGCCGGAGCGGAAGATCCTCGGCGAGTCGGACGGCTGGCTCAAGTACGGCGCCGACGACCCCGCCGCCGCAGCCGCAGCGGTCCGCGCGGAGAAGTATCGCGAAGACGCGCTTCGGCGGCAGGGGTGGCGCATCGCTCGGTGGGACTACGCGGGAGCACTCGGAGTGGCGGGGCTCCGCAACGCGCTCACCGCTGCGGGCCTGCGCCCCGAGCGCCACCCCGAGACCGCCGCCTTGTCCTCGGTGGGGCGCAACGCGCGCTCGACCTGACATGCATAAACACGATCGACGCCCATAAACACGGGGGCAGCGTGTTTATAGGCGTCGATCGTGTTTATGCGTGGGGTGCCAGGCGCAACGAGGGCGGCGGATACCGCAGCGGCCGCGCGAAACTCGGAACGCCCCGCGCGGCACAGGCCGGGCGGGGCGTTCGCGAACGCGCGGGGCGTCAGAGCATCTTGGTGACCTGGTCGAACGACAGCTCGACCGGGGTCTCGCGCTCGAAGAGCGACACCAGCACCGTGAGCTTGCCGCTCTCGGGCTTGATCTCGCTGATCGTGCCGGGCAGACCCGCGAACGAGCCTTCCTTGATCGTGATGGTCTCGCCGGTCTCGAAGTCGACCTCGGCGGGGATGACGCGCTGCGCCACGGGAGCACCCTTGGCGGCGCCGCCCTTGGCCGGAGCGGACTCCTTCACCTCGACGAGGCTCTTCAGCATGTTGAACGCCTCGTCGAAACGCAGCGGCGTGGGGTTGTGGGCGTTGCCCACGAAGCCGGTGACGCCGGGGGTGTGGCGGACGACCGACCAGGTGTCTTCGTTGAGATCCATGCGCACGAGCACGTAGCCCGGGATGCGCACGCGCGTGACCATCTTGCGCTGGCCGTTCTTGATCTCGACGACGTCCTCCATCGGGACCTCGACCTGGTAGATGTCGTCCTCGACCTCGAGCGTCGACTTGCGCTGCTCGATGTTGGCCTTCACCTTGCGCTCGAAGCCCGCGTACGAGTGGATCACGTACCACTTGCCCGGCAGCGAACGCAGCTCGGCGCGGAACACCTCGTAGGGGTCGAGGTCTTCGTCGTCGGCGGCGTCCTCGTCGACCGGGGCCTCGGCGGCGTCGGCGGGAGACACAGACGCCTCGACCTCGTCGACGACGCTCGCGGCGCTGGCGACCTCGTCGACGAAGTCCTCGTCGAGCACGGGCGCGTCGGGCTCGCCGTTGATGTCGGGACCGTCGTACGGGGTGACCTCGTCGGCGGCCTCGGCGGCCTCTTCGGCGGCTTCTTCTTCGAGCGAGTCGTTGAGCACCTCGGCGGCGGCCTCGGCCTCGCTGGCCTCGTCGATCTCGAGAGCGTCGTTCACGATGGCGTCGGCCTCCGGGTCGGTGATGTCGATGTCGTCGAGCTCGTCGTCGTCATCGTCGTTCTCATCGTCGACGATGTGGATGGCGCTGTGCTCGGCCGCGTCGGAGGCGTGCTCCTGGGATGCCAGGATGTCGCCCTCCTGCGCCTCGTCGTCCTCGCTGGACTGCTCCGCCGTGGGCGCCCAATCGGCGTCGTCGACATATCTTTCAGACACTGGTGATCTCTTCCGTTCTGGGGCGGCCGCTCGTGGGGCCGCGCGTCCGCCGAAGCGCCGGTCAGGCGCCGGCGGCGCCGGGGATGCCGAATACGGCACTGGTCAGCCACACGAACAGCACGTCGAGGCCGTACACGAGAGCCATCATGACGACGACGAACCCGAGGACGACGGCCGTGAACTTGACGAGTTCCTGCCGCGTCGGCGTGACGACCTTGCGCAGTTCCGCAATGACCTGACGGATGAAAAGAGCGATCCGCGCGAAGAAGTTGAGCTTCTTCTCACGGGGCGCGCCGCGGTCTGCGACGATCTCGCCCTTCGCCTCGTCCTGCGTCATCGAACCACCTAGGTCGCTTCTCGTTGCCAGCGTGTGCTGTGCGCAGGGCGGACAGGAATCGAACCTGCAACCTGCGGTTTTGGAGACCGCTGCTCTGCCAATTGAGCTACCGCCCTAAGACCCCTCGCGGGGCCCGGGATGCGAAACCGACATGCTTTCGCCAGGAATCTCTCGGGGAGGGATGCCGCCTGTGCGCTAGGCACGGCGAAAGAATGCAGATTTCTCCTGCACGTCCCAGTCTATGCCATGTCCCCCGGCGTGGCGAACCGCGCCGGGGGACGGACACGACTCAGGCCGTGCGGATGAGCTTCTTGTTCACGAACTCGTCCGCCGCGAGGAGGCCCATCTCGCGGGCGGTGCCGCTGCGCTTCACGCCGCCGAACGGCAGCTCGGGCGAGTCGGCGAGCACGAGGTTCACGTAGACCATTCCGGCCTCGATCCGCTCGGCGATGCGCTCGGCCTGAGCGGCATCCGTGGTGAAGACGTACGAGCCGAGACCGAATCCGGTGTCGTTGGCGACGGCGACGGCCTCGTCCTCGCCGGAGACGCGGTAGACGGTCGCCACGGGGCCGAAGAACTCCTCGCCGTAGGCGTCCATGTCGCTCGTGACGCCCGTGAGCACCGTGCCCGGGTAGAACGCGCCGTCGCGCGTGCCGCCGACCTCCAGCGTCGCGCCCTGGGACACGGCGCGCTGCACCTGCTCGTCGAGGCGCTCCGCGGCGGCCAGCGACGACAGGGGACCGAGCACGGTGTCCTCGGCGAACGGGTCGCCGACCTTCGCCTCCCCGAGGGCCGCGCTGAACTTCGACAGGAACGCGTCGTAGAGGTCGTCGACCACGATGAAGCGCTTCGCCCCGTTGCAGGACTGGCCGTTGTTGTCCAGGCGCGCGTCGACGGCGGCTTGGACGGCGGCATCGAGGTCGTCGGTGGAGAGCAGGATGAACGGGTCGGACCCGCCGAGTTCGAGGGCGACCTTCTTGAGGTTGCGGCCGGCGATCTCGGCGACCGCGGCTCCGGCGCGCTCGGAACCGGTCACCGACACGCCCTGCACCCGCGGGTCGGCGATGATCGTGGCGGCCTGGTCGTTCGTGACGCGGATGTTCACGTAGGCGCCCTCCGGCAGCCCCGCATCGCGGTAGATGAGCTGCAGCGCCTCGGCGGACTCGGGGCACTGGGGCGCGTGCTTGAGCAGGATGCTGTTGCCCACCGCGAGGTTCGGCGCGGCGAACCGGGCGACCTGGTAGTAGGGGAAGTTCCAGGGCATGATGCCCAGCAGCGGGCCGAGCGCCGAGCGGCGGATGACCGCGGTACCCTCGCCGAGGATGTCGATCGGGCTGTCGCCGGTGATCTTGTCGATGTTGTCGGCGTAGTACTCGGTGATGTCGGCGGCGAAGTCGACCTCGCCGAGCGCGGCCTCCAGGGGCTTGCCCATCTCGCGCACGATGATCGCGGCGAGGTCGTCGCGCCGCTCCCGGTGGAGCTCGGCGACGCGGCGGAGCGCCTCGGCGCGCTGGGCCGGCGCCGTCCGCGACCACGCGCGGTAGCCGTCGTGAGCGGCGGCGAGGGCGGCCTCGACGCCCGCGTCGGACAGGGTGTCGTATTCGGCGAGGGTCTCCCCCGTGGCGGGGTTGACGACGGCGTAGTCACTCATGTGGGCTCCCGTATTCGTGGTCGTGGTGGTGGTCGAGGTCATCGGGCGAGGCGGCGGCCCCGACGGGCGCTGGCGGGGGCGTCGATCGAGAGCGTCTCACCGCGGAAGAACGCCGGCCGGCGGAAGTACTGCACCACCATGATGACCGCGCCGAGCACGATGATGGTCACGCCGAGGACGAACACCAGACCGACGCCGCCGACCTCCGAGCCGCTGCCGTACTCGGGGTTCATGCTGTCGATCAGCGTCGTGACGAAGATCACGGCGAGGATGACGCCGCCCACGAGCGGGAACAGCAGGGTGAAGAAGACGTTGCGCACCGAGTCGAACCACTGCTTGCGGAAGTACCAGACGCACGCGAAGGCCGTCAGCCCGTAGTAGAAGCAGATCATGATGCCTAGGGTCAGGATTGTGTCCGACAGGACGTTGACGCTCACCACCCGCATCACGGCGTAGAAACCGGCGGCGACGATCGCCGACACGATCGTGGCGTAGCCCGGGGTGAAGAAGCGCGGGCTGACCGCGGCGAACTTCGGCGGCAGCGCGCCGTAGTGCCCCATGGCGAGCAGGGTGCGGGCAGGGCCGACGAACGTGGACTGCAGCGAGGATGCCGAGCTGGTGAGCACCGCGAGCGAGACGAACGCGGCGAAGGGCCCCAGGATGGGTCCGGCGAGCGCGAAGAAGGCGTTGTCCTGGATGTCGGCGTTGCCGAGGCCGAACTCGCCGTCGCCGATGCCGGCGAACATGATCATCGACACCGCCAGCAGCAGGTACAGGGAGACGATCGTGACGACCGTGATGGTCGCGGCGCGCCCCGGCGTCTTCTCGGGATCCTTGGTCTCCTCGTTCATCGTGAGGGTGACGTCCCACCCCCAGAAGATGAAGATCGACAGCGAGACGCCCGCGGCGAAGGCGCTGAACGACGACACCGCGAACGGGTTGAACCACGACCAGTCGAACGGCGTCGGGTCGTAGGCATCCCCTCCGAGGACGTGCGCGACGGCGACCGCGGCGAAGGCGACGAGCACGATCACCTGGAACCCGACGAGCACGTACTGCAGCTTCTGCGTCGTCTGCATGTCGCGGTACGACACCACGGTGGCCCCGAGCACGAACAGCAGGCAGACGACGATGTTGACGGGCAGATTGGATGCCAGGTCGGCGATGCCCGGTTGCCCCGTGAGCTGCGAGATGAGCAGGAACAGGAAGTCGACGGCGATGCCGGCGAGGTTCGACAGGACGATGACGGTCGCGGCGATGAGTCCCCAGCCGGCCATCCAGCCGATCCAGGGCCCGAACGCCCGGGCGGCCCACGTGAACGAGGTACCCGAGTCGGGCATGCGGTTGTTGAGCTCGCGGTAGCCGAAGGCGACCAGCAGCATCGGGATGAATCCGACGAGGATGATCGCCGGGACCTGCACGCCCACGGCCCCGACGGTGGGGCCGATCGCGGCGGTGAAGGTGTAAGCGGGGGCGATGCAGGAGATGCCGATGACGACGGCGCCGAGCAGGCCGATCGTGCCGGCGCTCAGACCCTTCTTCGACAGGCCGCCGGCGTCGCTGCCGGTGGCGGGTGCGGGAGCGGTCATGGCCGCGGTCCTTCCGAGGCGGAGACGTCGGCACGACTGCGTGGCACGACGACGAGGGGGACGGGGAGTTCGTGCAGCATCTTCGCCGCGGTCGAACCGAGGAACAGGCGGCGGGGCTGCGCGAGGCGGCTGCTGCCGACCATGACGAGCTCGGCGGGATCCCAGGGGAGGTCGCGCACGGCCTCCTCGATGCTGTCGCCGTCGGCGACCACGACCTCGGCGGCGACGTCGGTGGGCAGCTCGACCCGGGCCTGCGACAGCACCTCTTCGGCGTGCCGGGCACCGGCGATGCGGATCGCTCCGGTCTCGAGTCCGGGCGGCAGGTCGACGGTCACGAGCGACAGCAGGCGCAGGGGCACGGATGCCGCGGCCGAGAGCGCGATGCTCTCCTCGCGCAGCACGTCGGCGCCGGGGCGGCTGCCGATCGCGGCCGTGACCCGGCTGATGCCGATCGCGGGGTCGACGCGCCGCGAGCCCTCGGGCGCCAGCACCACGGGCACGTCCGACGAGTGCAGCAGCTCGGACGCGACCGTCCCGAGCCGGTGCCGCCCGCGGAGGCCCCCGTTGGCCGCGCCGACCACGATGTAGCCGGCTCCGATCTCGTCGGCGAAGCCCACCAGGCCTTCGGCGAACGAATCGGCGTGCCGGACGTGCTCGCGGTGGGGCACGGCATCCCCGATCGTGCCGGCCGCCTCGCCGAGCCAGCGCTCGGCCTGCTCTGCCACGAGCCGCGCGTACGCGGCATCCGGGGGCGTGATCACGCTGCGCGCGTCGTCGGGGAGGACGAGCGCGACCTCGAGCGACGCCCCGATCGCCCGGGCCAACCGGATGCCGAGCGCGAGCGCGTCGGCGCCGGTGTCGGTCGCGGTGTACCCCACGACCACCGGGGCGGTCATCCGCGGGCCCGTTCGAGGATCTCGTCGGCGGCCCGGTGACCCTGGCGGATCGCGCCGTCGACGTGCTGGTAGCCGGCACCCGCCATGTCGCTGCACGCGAGGTGGATGGGGCCGACGGGCTCGCGCAGGTCGGCGCCGTAGCGCTGCAGACCGCCGAGGTCGAAGCTCGCGGCGTAGGCGCCGCGCGTCCACTCCTCGCTGCCCCAGTCGCTCTCGTAGTAGACGACGGGGTTCTTCGCCTCGGGGCCGTAGTAGTGCGAGAGCGATTCGAGGATGCGCTCCTTGCGCTCCTCGGCGCTCACGCGGAAGAGGTCGTCGGCGTTCTGGTCCGAGACGAACCCGACCAGCGTGCCCCGCTCGTCGCCGTGGTTGGTGTTGTCGTACGCCTCGTGCGAGAGCTCGTACGGGCTGAACGCGGTGCCCGACAGACCCTGCTCGCGCCAGAACGGGCGGTCGTAGACGGCGTGCACCTTGATGACGAAGCCCATCGAGATGTGCTGGTGCATCTGGTGCTGGAGGCGCGGCAGCGGCGGGTCGAACGAGATGCGGGGGTACAGCACGGGGGCGAGCGCGAGGATCGCGAAGCGGGCGCGCACGGTCACGTCGTCGGTGGTCACGGTGACCCCCGTCGAGGACTTCGCGGCCTCGACGCGGGCGGTCAGCGCGCGCAGGTCGTCGACGCGGCGTCCGGTCACCGCATCCGCGGGGCGGTCCGCGGCGGCGGATTCCGGACCCCAGACGATGCGGCGCACCGGCTGGTTCAGGAGCACGTCGTCGCCCAGACGCTCGGCGAGGAGCTCCGGAACCTGCTGCAGGCCGCCGACCACGCGCTTGTCGAGGATGAAGTCGGCGTCGACGAGGTGCGAGTAGGAGCCGGCGGAGGCCGCCATGAGCAGCGACTGCAGGAGCGAGAACGTGTGCGTCGGCTTGGTGAGCATCGCGGAGCCCGTGGCGAAGGCGAGGTTTCGCACGGCCTCGTCGTCGTCGGTCTGCGCGCGCAGCCACGCGTCCCACGAGATCGTGTCCCACTCGGCGGCGTTCGGGTGCTCCCACGGCTTGTCGGGGTCGATCTCGGCGACCATGGCATCCAGTCGCGCCGTGATCTCGTCGATGGCCCGCTCGGTCTCGGGCGCGACCGGGAACATCTCCCCGGTGAAGCGCTTCGCGACACCGTCCGGTCCGACGTAGACGCTGTCGCCCTCGCGGTAGCGGCTGTAGGTCGACAGGCCGAGGTCGGCCACGGTGTCGATGAGCGCCTGCTGGTCGGGCGAGACCCACTGGCCGCCGAGCTCGAGCATGGCTCCCTCGACGACGTCGGTCCAGAGGCGCCCGCCGACGCGGTCGCGCGCTTCGAGCACGACGACCGACAGTCCGGCCTTGCGCAGATCGTTCGCGGCGGTCAGGCCTGCGGCCCCCGCACCGATGACGACGACGTCACGCGTGATCTCGTCCATGAAATCTTCTCTCTCTGCTCCGTGACCCGGGATGGTGCGAACGAGGGGGTGGCTCGTTCGGGTCGTATGCCACCCCCTCGGGTTGTGATGCTCAGTGGCGCGCGAGCGCTCCGGCCACGACGTCGAGACCCTCGTTGAGCAGGTCGTCGCCGATGGACAGGGGCGGGAGGAACCGGATGACGTTGCCGTACGTGCCGCACGTGAGCACGATCACGCCCTCGGCGATCGCGGCCTTCGCCACGGCCGAGGTGAGGGCCGCGTCGGGGGCGCCGGTGGCGGGGTCGACGAACTCGGCCGCGATCATCGCACCGTGTCCACGGACGTCGCCGATGCGCGGGTCGCTCTGCTGCAGCGCCGTGAGGCGCGAGATCAGGACCTCGCCGATCTCGCGGGCCCGCTCGACGAGGCCGTCGTTCTCGAATGCGTCGATCGCGGCGAGCGCCGCAGCGCACGCGATGGGGTTGCCGCCGTAGGTGCCACCGAGTCCACCGGAGTGCGTGGCATCCATCATCTCGGCGCGACCGGTCACGGCGGCCAGCGGAAGACCGCCGGCGATGCCCTTCGCGGTGGTCACCAGGTCGGGGACGATCCCGAAGAGGTCGGAGGCGAACATCGCACCCGTACGGGCGAAGCCGGACTGCACCTCGTCGGCGATGAAGACCACGCCGTTCGCGCGGCACCAGTCCACGAGAGCGGGGAGGAAGCCTTCGGCGGGGACGATGAAGCCGCCCTCGCCCTGGATCGGCTCGATGATGACGGCGGCGAGGTTCTCGGCGCCGACCTGCTTCTCGATGAGCGAGATGGCCTTCGCGGCCGCCTCGGCACCCGACAGACCGTCACGGTAGGGGTACGACAGCGGGGCGCGGTACACCTCGGCGGCGAACGGGCCGAAGCCGCTCTTGTACGGCATGTTCTTCGCCGTCAGCGCCATCGTGAGGTTGGTGCGGCCGTGGTAGGCGTGGTCGAAGGCGACGACGGCCTGACGCCCGGTGTGCTTGCGGGCGATCTTGATTGCGTTCTCGACCGCTTCCGCGCCGGAGTTGAACAGCGCGCTCTTCTTCGCGTGGTCGCCGGGGGTGAGGCGGTTCAGGGCCTCGGCCACCGACACGTACGAGTCGTAGGGCGACACCATGAAGCACGTGTGGGTGAAGGCGGCGACCTGCTCCTGCACGGCGGCGACGATCGCCGGGTGGGAGTTGCCGACGCTGGTCACGGCGATGCCGGAGCCGAGGTCGATGAGCGAGTTGCCGTCGGCGTCGACGATCACTCCCCCACCGGCGGCGACGGCGTGGATGGGGGCCGTGTGACCGACACCGGCGGAGACGGCGGCGGCCTTGCGGTCGAGGAGCTCCTGCGAGCGGGGGCCCGGGATGCTGGTGACCAGGCGGCGCTCCTGCGGGAGGGAGGGTCCGCCGACGGGGGGCGCGGTGACGGTGTGCGGTGCGGTCATGTCGTGAGCGTAGGGAAGGGTGCCACGACCCGACACCCACCGTGCTGTACATTCTGGATACCCCGCTGTACAACTCGTACAGCGGATCCCGCGGGAGCCCCATGGACGCCACCGACACCTCCACCCTCGGCGCACTGCTGCGCCGCCCCGACCTGCACCTCCGCCTGGAGAACGGCGAGCCCGCGGCGCTCGAGCGTCCCGTGCGGTGGGTGCACAGCAGCGACCTCGCCGACCCGACGCCGTTCCTCTCCGACGGACAGGTCCTGTTGACCACAGGGACCCAGTTCCAGGGCCCGGATGCCGCCTCCGCCGCCGACTACGTGCAACGCCTGACGGCGAGAGGGGTCGCGGGCCTGGGGTTCGGCACGGAGGTCGTGCGCGACGGCATCCCTCCCGAGCTCGCCGCCGCGTGCCGCGAGGCCGGGCTGCCGCTGTTCGAGGTGCCGTACCGCACGCCGTTCATCGCGGTCGCGCGCGCCAACGCGGAGGCCATCGCCGCGGAGGCGTTCGCGAGACGGACGTGGGCGCTCTCCGCGCAACGGTCGATCGCGCTCGCGGCGCTGCGTCCCGACGGACTGGGCGCGACCCTCGCCGAACTGGCGCGGCAGCTCGGCACGTGGGTCGGTCTGTACGACGCGGCCGGGGAGCTCATGCGCGAGCATCCCGGCGGAGACGTGGATGCCGACACGTCGGCCGCTCTGAACGGCGAGGTCGCCGCGGTGCTCCGGCGCGGCGCCCGCGCGGCATCCTCCCTGCGCATCCAGGGGCGCCCGTTCACGCTGCAGACCCTCGGGCGCGGGGGGCACCTCCGCGGTCTCATCGCGATCGCGGCCGGAGAGCTCGACCAGGAGGGCCGCGGTGTCGTCACCGCCGTCATCGCGATGGCCGGGCTCGCCTTCGAGCAGCACCAGGGCCTCGGCCGCGCCCGCGGCGCTCTCCGCGCGGGCCTCGTGCAGTCGCTGCTCACCGACGATCCGACCTTGGCCCGTCGCATCGCGCGCGACGCGTGGGGACCACTGCCGGCCGCCCCCATCGTCGTCGCGCTCACCGACGCGACCGCCGCCCGCAACAGCGGGCTGGCCGAACTCCTGGAGCTGCGCGCGGACGAGCGTCGCGGTGCGGTGTTCTTCGGCCGCGCGGACGACGGCGTCGTCATCGTCGTCCCCGCCGACGAGCGACACGCGATCGACGAGGCCGCCGACCGGTTCGGGGCGCGGATCGGCGTGTCCGACCCCACCGGCTACGACCGCTTCGCCGCGGCGGTCGAACAGGCACGGGTGGCACGCGATCGCGGGCGCGACGCCGTCACCACGTTCCGCGAGGTGGCGGCATCCGGGGTGCTGTCCGCCCTCGGTCCCGATGCGCCGAGCCTGGCCGCCGCCGAGCTGGCACCGCTGACCGCGCACGACACCGCCGAGGGGTCGCGACTCGTCGAGACCCTGCGCGGCTGGCTCGACCACGACTGCTCGCACGAGATCACGGCGCAGGCCCTCGGCGTCCACCGGCACACCGTCCGCACACGCCTGGCCCTGGCCGAGCGACTGCTCGACCGGGACCTCTCGTCGTTCGCGACGCGTGCCGAGCTGTGGGCGGCCCTGCGGGTGCAGCCCGCCTGAGGACGAGGCGCGCCCCCGGCCTCAGCCGGGGCAGCCGCAGCTGCGGCGCACCACGAGCCGAGGCTCGAACACCACGTCGAAGGGGCGGTCGGCGGGGCCCGCGACCCCGGCGAGGATGCGCGCGGCGGCGCGGCCCATCGCCTCCATCGGCTGCCGGACGGTGGTCAACGGCGGGGAGCTGAGGCGTGCCGCCAGCGTGCCGTCGAAGCCGGTGACCACGACGTCGTCGGGAACCCGGAGTCCTTCGGCGGCGAGCGTGTCCAGCACGGCGAACGCGTGCTGGTCGGTCGCGCACACGAGGGCCTGCGGCATCCGCCCGTCGGCGATGAGCGCGCGCAGCTGCGGAACGAGGTCGTCCTCGCCTCGGACGGTGGCATCCACCACCTGCGGGCGCAGCAGGAGGCCGAGGTCGGCGAGGCCGTCCTGCAGCCCGATCAGTCGCTCGGCCGTGTCGGAGGCCTCGGGGCGTCCGACGAAGGCGATGTCGCGGATGCCGTGCTCCCGGACCAGATGATCGGCGAGGGCCCGCATTCCCCCGGCGTTGTCGACGCGCACGCGGTGGTGGTGATCGTCGCCGGGGGCGGCGCTGAACAGCACGATCGGGATCGTCGGGGCGTACCGGGCCAGGGCCGGGGCGGTCTGCGGCGACGGGAAGATCGCCAACCCGTCGACGCGGCCCGCGGTGTCGGCGACGGAGACGTCGGTCCCGGCGCCGCTGCTGAGCATCACGGGGCGCCCGAGCGCCCAGCACTCCAGCTCGAATCCGCGCTGCACCTCGTCGACGTAGAGCGGGAACGCGCGCGGATCCGACAGGACGTCGTCGTCGGTCTGCGCCCACGGGATCACGCCGTCGGCGTCGAGCCGGGGCATCGCGAGGTCCGTGAACGAGGGGGTCTGCGTGAGCGGATCCGCCCGCTCCAGCAGCAGATCGAACGCGTGCAGGCCGAGCGTGCCCGTGCGGCCGTGCGCGAGGCCGCGGGCTGCGGCGCTGGGCGCATAGCCCAGTCGCCGCGCGGCCTCGAGCACGCGCTCGCGCGTCGCGTCGCTGAGCTTGTCGGGGCGGCGGAACGCGAACGACACCGACGCGATCGACACCCGGGCCTCCTGGGCCACGTCGTAGACGGTCGGTCGACGTGCCGCGTCCGCTTCGCTCATCGGTGCGCGTACCCCCTCATCGGCTCCGCCGAGTCCTCCACCCCCGCGAGCTCCAGCCCGAAGTGCACGGGGAAGACGGGGTCACCGGTGTCCGACGGTACATCCTCGCGCGACGCGCGGACGGCATCCATCGACCGGGGGATCTCGATCGGCAGGCGTCCCTGCGGCGCGACGCGCCCGGTCAGGGCGTCGAGGACCGCGCGCGCCGAACTGCCGTAATCCGCCACGATCGCCGCCGCGTGTCCGACGAACGGGGTGAGGATCGCCGGGCGGTCGAGGTTCACCACGAGCACGAGCGGACAGGATGCCGCGATCTGCTGCAACCGGTACACCAGGCCCGGTGCGAACTGGAGGGAGCCCTGGTGGAACCACGCCTCGAGGAACAGGTCGTCGCGCGGATCGAAGGGCGCACCGATGCGGACGAGCGCGAGATCGGCCTCGGCGGGGTCAGACACCGCGCGCCCGAGTTCCGCGACGTCGTCGGCGCGGAAGCCCTCGACGTACACGGCGCCGGTGGGACGCAGCGGCAGCACGTCGCCCTCGTTCACCAGCACCGTGAGCGAGCGCGCCTGGGCCCGCTCCCCCAGCTCGCGGAACTCGGCGTTGCCGACGATCCGCTCGGCCGCGTCGACGTCGACGTACGGGTCGTCGAACAGGCCCAGGGCGAACTTCACCCGCAGGAGACGCCGCGCGGACCGGTCGATGCGCTCCTCGGACACGCGGCCCGCCCGGACGAGGTCCACGAGCATCTCGACGCATTCCTCGCCGCCGAACTGGTCGGCGCCGGCATCCAGGATCTTCTCCATGCGCTCGCTCGCCGTGAGCTCTTCCACGCCCCACGCGCGGGCGGGGAGCACCTGATCGCCGACGTGGTTGTCATTGACGAGCTCCCAGTCGGTCACGACGACTCCGTCGTAGCCGAGCTCCTCGCGCAGCAGACCCGTGATGATCTGACGGTTGTAGCCGAAGCCGACCTCTTCGATCGGCTGACCGTCGACCTCGAGGCCGACCGGCATGCCGTAGTACGGCATCATCCCCGCGGTGCCGCGCCGGATCGCCTCCCGGAAGGGCTCGAGGTGGTAGTCGAACATCCCGCCGGGGTAGACCTGCTCGCGACCGTACGGGAAGTGCGCGTCCTCGCCGCCCTGCTGCGGCCCTCCGCCCGGGAAGTGCTTCGTCGTGCACGCGACGCTGTCGGGCCCGAGCTCCTCGCCCTGGAACCCGCGGAGGTAGGCGGCGGTGAACTCCGCGACACGCGCGGCATCCTGTCCGAGGGTCTGCGCCTGACGGCCCCACCGCGGCTCGGTGGCGAGGTCGATCTGCGGGTGCAGGGCGGCGCGGATGCCGACGGCGACGTACTCGCGCCGCGCGACGTCGGCGAACTCGCGCACGGTCTCGACGTCGTCGAGGGCCGCGAGCCCGAGACCCTCGGGCCACTGCGAGAACGGGCCCGCCGCGAACCCCACCCCGGTGTTCTCCACGAATGCGTGGCGCGGATCGGTGCTGATCGTGACGGGGATGCCGTGCGGCGTCGTCTCGGCCAGCGCCTGGAGCGCGTTGTTCCAGGTCGCCGCCTGCCGGGCCGTGCGGATCGCGTGCACGTTGAAGTGCGTCATGTTCTTGCCGACGACGACGGCGGTCGTCGGCGACTTCGAGATCCGGCCGGGGGCCTCGAGCAGCTCGCCGTCCTCGCCCACCTCGATGACCGTCTGGAACATGAGGCCGCACTTCTCCTCGAGGCTGAGCCGCCCGAGCAGATCCTCGGTGCGCTCCTCGGTGCTGCGGCGCGGATCTTCGTAGGGGTCCATCACGCCGTTGCCGTTGAGGTCGCGGAAACGGGTGCCGTCGGGCGCGGTGAGGAATCGGGGGGAGGTCATGGGAGTCCTTTCGAGGGCTCGGGTCACTTCAAGCCGGTCGAGGCGATGCCCTGGATGAAGTAGCGCTGCAGGAAGACGAACAGCAGGATGATCGGCGCGATCACCAGCACCGAACCCGCGAGCAGCAGACCGTAATCGGTGGCGTTCTGTCCGGTGGAGTACAGCGACAGCGCGACGGGGAGGGTGTATTTCCCCTCGGTCTGCGCCGCCACCAGCGGCCACAGGAAGTTGTTCCACGACGCCAGGAACGTCAGGATGCCGAGGGTCGCCAGCGGCGGCCCGCACAGGGGCATCACGATGCGGGCGAAGATCCGCAGCTCCCCCGCCCCGTCGATGCGCGCGGCCTCGAGCAGCGGATCGGGGATGCCGAGCATGAACTGCCGCATGAGGAAGACGCCCAACGGCGTCGTGACGAACGGCAGGATCAGCGCCGCGTAGGTGTCGACGAGGCCGAGCGAGGACACCATCACGAACAGGGGCACGAAGGTGACGACGCCCGGGACCATGAGCGTCACCATCACCACGACGAACAGGGCCTTCTTGCCGGGGAAGTCCATCTTCGCCAGCGCGTACCCGACCATCGAGCAGAACACGAGGTTGCCGACCACGGTGACCAGGGCCACGAACAGGCTGTTGCCGAAGAACTGGCCGAAGTTCAGCTGCCCGAACCACGTGGCGAAGTTCTCCCACGTGAACTGCTCGGGCCACCACGTCGGCGGCCGCTGCAGGATCTCGCGCTGGGTCTTCACCGAGCCCAGCAGCATCCACGCGAAGGGCAGCATCCACACCAGCAGCCCGATCACGAGCACGGTGAGGGTGAGCGCGCGGCCCGGCGTCAGTCGGTTCTCGGCGCGACGGCGCCGGCGCGGAGCGGGCGGCGTCTCGGCGGCGGCCACGGGGGCCGCGGGGGCGGTGAGCGTCATGGCATCCTCCCTCAATCCTTCGAACGCAGCAGACGGAACTGCAGCAGGCTGAGCAGCGCGATCGCTAGGAACAGCAGGTAGCTGGCGGCGGATGCCGTGCCGTACTGCCCGAAGCCGAACTGCTTGAACGTGTAATAGGCCACCGAGAGGGTGGAGTTGAGCGGGCCGCCCTGGGTCATCACGAAGGCCTCCTCGAAGAACTGCAGGAACCCGACCGAGATGAGCACGGCCCCCAGCAGCAGCGTCGGACGCAGCAGCGGGAGGGTGACCGAGGTCAGACGCCGCCACGACGACGCGCCGTCCATGAGGGCGGCCTCCTTGACGTCGGTGGGGATCGCCTGGAGGCCCGCGAGGAAGATCACCATGAGCGTTCCGACGTTGCGCCACACCGCCATCGCGATGAGCGACGGAAGCGCGGTGCGGGTGTCGTTGAGCCAATCGGGCCCCTGGATGCCGATGATCGCGAGCGCCGAGTTCAACAGCCCCTCGGGCTGCAGGATGTAGCGCCACACGACCGCCACCGCGACGATGCTCGTCACGACGGGGGCGTAGAAACCCACGCGCAGGACCGACACGATGCGTCCGCCGCTGGAGTTCAGCGCCAGCGCGAGCGCGAGGGCGACGGCCATGGTCACCGGGATGCCGACGATCACGAACGTCGCGGTCACGCCCAGCGAGGTGAGGAACACCGGATCGCCCAGCACCGCGAGGTACTGGTCGAGCCCGACGAAGTTCACCGCGAACGGCGAACGGATGTCGCGCGCCCGGAAGTCGGTGAACGACATCGCGAAGGAGCCCACGATCGGCACGACCATGAACACCGCGAAGACCGCGACGAACGGCAGGGCGAAGCCCCAGGCGACCCATCCCTGGCGCCGGCGGCGGCTCGATGCCCCGCCGGCGCGGGCGCGACCGGGGGCCGGAACCCGTCCGGTCGCGCCCACGACTGCGTGCGTCATGATCTCAGCCCAGGCCCAGCTGGTCGGCGGTGGCCTGGAGCTCCTTGAGACCGTCGGCCGGGCTCTGCTGTCCGAGGCGGATCTTCTCCAGCATCGCGTCACCGGCCGCGGCGACCTGCACCCACGTGGTGGTGGCCGGAACCGACTTGGCGGTCTCCAGCTGCGTGCCGAAGGCCGCGAGGGTCTTCGACGAGGCCAGGGCGTCGGACTTCCAGGCGTCCTGCACCGAGGGCAGGTCTCCGGTCGCCTCGTACCACGCGGCCTGGGTGTCGGGCTGGGTCAGCCACTGGACGAGCTTCCACGCGCTGGCGGCGTTGTCGGAGGTGTCGAACACGGCGAGGTTCGCCCCGCCGCTGAACGACGTGGACGACTCCTTCGTCGGCAGCACCGCGGTGGCGAATTTGTCGCTGAAGCCCGCGCCGCCGAGCTCCTCGAGCTGTCCGATGAGGAACGGGCCGTCGATCAGCATGGGGGTTGCGCCCGAGACGAAGTCCGCCTCCTGCGCTCCGGCCGAGCGATCGGCCGCGGGGTTGGCGATGCCGTCGGTGTAGAAGCTCTGGTAGTACTCGAGCGCCTCGACGGTCTCGGGGGTGTCGAGGGTCCACTCCGAACCGTTCTCCAGCTCCGCACCGTTGGACCACGGCATCCACAGGTTGCCCTGGAAGGAGTCGTTGCCAGCCGGCAGGCGCATGCCGTACTGGGCGCCGCCCTTGGCCTGCATGTCGGCGGCCATCTGCTTCAGCTCGTCCCACGTGGTGGGCGCCTCGTTCCAGCCCGCCTGCGCGGCGATGTCGGTGCGGTAGTAGAGCACGCGGGTGTCGACGTACCACGGCACGCCGGTCGCGCGGTCGTCGATCATCGTCGAGTCGATCGCGCCGGGGAAGATGCCGTCGGTGGAGAGGTCCGTGGGAACCGTCTGCAGCGCGTCGCCGAAATCGGCCATCCAAGTGGAGCCGACCATCGCGAGGTCGGGGGTGTTGCCGCCCGCGATCGCGGTCTGGAACTTGCTGTACGCGGCATCCCACGGCACCGGGGTGACCTCGACGGTGACGCCCGGGTTGGCCTCCTCGAACTGCTTCACGAAAGCCGGCAGCGCCTCGCCCTCGGCACCCATCGCCCACATCGTGAGCGTGCCGTCGGCCTTGGCGTCACCGATCGTGGAGGCCTCGGCGGCACCGGGGCCGGAATCGGAGGTGCGTCCGCACCCGGTCAGCGCGATCGCGGCCGCCGCGACAACGGCGACGGCGCCCCATCGGGTCATTCTCATCGTGTTCCTCCTCGAACGGGCGCCCGTCGTCGGACGCGGTGTCTCGCACAGTTTAAGCGCATAACTCACGCCACGGCAACCGCCCTCTTCCCGTCCAGATCACGCGATCCGGTCGAACGCACACGCTGTGGTCGACCAGAACGTGTGCGCTCGGCCGGATCGTGTGCGCTCGGCCGGATCGTGAGCGCTCGGCGACGAGGACAGACGAGACCGGGATGCGGGGGGCCTCAGGCAGGCGGCTGGAGGTACCCGCGTACGAACTCGGCGAAGTGCGCGGGCATGTCGACCGAATCGTCGAGGAGCCACTGCTGCTGCAGCCCGTCCATGACGGCGCCGAGGAGACGGGCGGCGCGATCGGGGTCGATGTCGGGCCGCACCTCCCCCGCAGCCTGCCCCGCGCGCAGGAGCTCGGCGGCGCGCCGGGCACTGTCGCGGTAGCGGGAGGCGAACGCGGTGTGCGAGGGATGATCGGGGTCGCTCGCCTCGGCGACGACCACGGTGTAGAGCGCGGTGAGGCCGCGGGCGGTGGCGTTGTGGGCGACCACCTTGCCCATCTGCTCGACGAGGGTGTGCTCCGCGGGGTCGCCGGCCGCGGCCCGGACGCGCTCGTCGCGCTGGCGCAGCACCTCGGCGAACAGCTCCTCCTTCGTTGCGAAGTGGTGCAGGAGCCCGGCGGGGGTCAACCCGACGCGCTTGGCGACCTCGCGCAGCGATCCGCTCGTCACTCCCGACCGCGCGAAGACGACCATGGCCTCGTCGACGATCCGCTGGCGGCGCTGGAGCCCCTTCGGGTAGCTCCCCCGCGGGGCGCGCGGCATCCCCTCGTCCGTCATCCGTCTCCTCCCGCACACACCGATGCCCGGTCCCGTGAGGGTACCGGGCATCGGTCGGGCAGTCGGTCAGTGGCGGCGCGTGCCCCAGGACGAGCCGAACACCTGCTGCTCCATCGCGGGACGCAACCGCTGCTCGAGCTCGTCGTCGACGAAGTAGTCCTTGAGGGTGTCGCCGGTCAGGGCGTTGCCGATCGCGGCCAGGATCATCGACTGATCCAGCGACAGGTACCGCTTCGCGATCGTGTCGCTCTTCACCGCAACGGCGTCGTAGAAGCCGCCGGGGCCGTAAGCGCCGAGCTTCTTCTCGATGCCGCGGAGGTTCTTGAGCACGCCCGGGCGGTCGTACGGGAGGGCCAGGAAGGCCGCGTGCGGCGTCACCACGCCGTCGCCGAAGGTCGGGTCGGGGTTGGTTCCGGTGGTGCAGCCGGGGCGGTCGATGTCGACGTCGGTCTTCTCGGCATCCGAGGTGTATCCGTCCGAGCGGATGCCGGCGATGTCGACGCCGTACTCGCTGTAGCCGCCGAACGGGTTGCTGGCCGGCGAGAAGCCCCAGTAGCCGTAGCCGGCCTCATCGAGGCCGTGCCGCTTCTGGACCGCGACCGTGATCGGGTGGTTCAGCGCCCACGAGCGCGGCCCCCACTCGGCCTCGGGCACGAGGAGGTCGGGCATGAGCGACTCGAACATGCTGCCGCCCCAGCTCGGCACGAACGACATGCCACCTGAGGAGTACACGCCCTCGTACACGTCGATGCCGTCGTAGGTCCGCGTCTGCCCGGTGGGCAGCTGCTCCTGCCAGGCCCAGTCGCAGCCCGCGGGCATGGTCCGGTGCGTGCCGTACAGGGCCGTCGCCGGGATGCCGCCCTGCGCGATGCCGAGATACGTCGCGATGCGGCTCTCGCTCACCGTGGTGTCGTAGTGGTGGCAGGTGTAGAACGCCTGCGCGCCGCTGCCGTTGTACATCGGCGCCTTGATCGCGCAGCCGTCGCCCGGGGGCTCCTCCCAGAATCCGCCGCGGTTGGTGCCCGCCGGGAGTCCCGGCGCCCCGGCCGGGTCGAAGAACGCCGAGAAGTCCATCGACTCGTACAGCGCGTCGGCGCGGTCGGCGAGCGTCGGCTCGGCCTCGCGGACGATGCGGAGCGCCGCGGCGAGCCACCCGTTGTCCACGGTGCTGAGGAACGGGTGGATGACCTCGCCCGAGGTCGGGAAGATCTCCAGCTTCGCGCCGGTGTCGGGGGCGTACCAGTTGTAGTACATGCCGCTGCCGTCGTTGCGCTCCATGCGCTCGAGGGTCGAGACGGTCGCGGTGAGACGTTCGCGAGCCTCGTCGGCGCCGATGATGCCGAGGTCTCGCGCGGTCACGGTCGACCACAGGTACCCGCCGATGTTCGTCGGCGAGGTGTAGCCGGAGGCCGTGGCGGCATCCAGGTCTCCCCCGATGTTGTCGTCGGGGAGTCCGGTGTCGGCGTGCGCCATGGCGGCCATCGACGTCCAGGTGTCCTGGGCGTAGCGCAGCAGCTCGCGGGCGCCGGGTCCGGTTCCCGCACCGATCGGTGCTCCGGCGTGCGGGGGCGGCCCCGGCGGGGCGGCGGTCGCGGGACCGGCGGCGAACAGACCACCCACGACGAGACTCGCGATCGCGGTGGATGCCAAGCGGGTGTGCTTCATGACGGGCTCTCCTCATCGAAAGCGCTCCGGGGGGACGGAGCTCGGTGCCCAAAACCTTACATGTGTGCGGTTTTTTCGCAACCCGTTGCTCCGTGCGCCCCGCCCCTCGCCGCCCCGCGCCGTCCGACCCGCGCACCGCGCGCACGCCGCGCACCCCGCGAGCACATACGTTCGGGTCGAGCGCACACGTTCCGGGCGTCCCGTGCGTGTGCGTTCGACCCGAACGTGTGCACTGGGCGCCGCGCCGTGGAGACGCGGTCCGTCACTTCGGGGCGTGGGCCTCCAGGAACTCGTACACCTCGGTCGTGTCGACGCCGGGGAACGCCCCGGTCGGGAGGGTCGCCAGGAGCGTGCGGGGGGTCCGCACGTTGGGCCAGGCGTTGTCGCGCCACGCGACCTCGAGGTCGGCGGGCGGACGCCGGCAGCACACCTCGACCGCGTGGCGCGAGACGCCGCGGTTGGGGGTGTCGCGCCCGCGGAACCACTTCGTGTCGTCGAAGCGCACCCCCACGCTCACCGAGTGCGCCCCCTCGCTCGACTGCTCGACGCGGGCCGTGCACCAGTACGTGCCGTTGCCGGTGTCGGTGTACTGGTAGTAGGGGTTGAAGCGGTCGTCCTCGTCGAAGACAACGCGGCTCGTCCACCGGCGGCAGCACATCTGCCCCTCGATCGATCCGAGCCGGTCGGTGGGGAAGTTCACGTCGTCGTTCTCGTAGGCCTTCGTGATCGTCCCCGACTCGTGCACCTTGAGGAAGTGCACGGGGATGCCGAGATGCACCGTCGCGAGGTTGGTGAAGCGGTGCGCGGCCGTCTCGTACGACACCGAATACGTGTCGCGCAGGTCCTCGATGCTGAGCGCGCGGCGGGCCTTGGCCTCCGTCAGCGCCGCCACCGCGTGCGCCTCGGGGATGAGGAGGGCACCGGCGAGGTAGTTCGTCTCGACGCGCTGGCGCAGGAACTCGCCGTAGCTCTTGGGCTCGGTGTGCCCGAGCATGCGGCTCGACAGCGCCTGCAGCACCGACGCACGCGGGTCGCCCTTCGCCACCCGCGTCGACAGGTACAACCGCCCGTTCTTCACATCGGCGATGCTGCGCGTGGTCTGCGGCAGGTCGGGCACGTAGTGCAGCGAGAAGCCCAGGTAAGCCGCGATGTCGCTGGCCGCCCGCTGGGTGAGCGGGCCGCCGGGGTGGTCGACGGCGGCGAGGATCTCGGATGCCGTGCGCTCGAGCTCCGGGAAGTGGTTGTCCTGCGTGCGCATGAGGCGGCGGAGCGCGACGTTCGCCCGTCGCGCCTCCTCCGGGGTGGCGGACCGCTCGTCACGGAGCCGTTCGATCTCGGCCTGCAGGGCGAGCATCGCGGCGATCGCCTCGTCCGGCACGGTCTTGCCGACGCGGAACGGCGTGATGCCGAGCGCCTGGAACGTCGACCCGCGCATGGCGCGCTCGACCGCGATCTCCAGCGATGCGCGCTCATCGAGGGGCTCGGCATCCAGCAGGGCGTCGAGACCGGTGCCGAGGGCGCGGGCGATCGCCTGCAGGAGGGTGAGCTTCGCTTCGCGGCGACCTGTCTCGATCATCGACATCTGACTGGGCGCGCGGCCGACCGCCGCGGCGAGTTCGTCCAGCGTCATCCCGCGCGCCGTGCGCAGCTGGCGGATGCGTTTGCCGATCGTGAGCGTGTCCACGCTCTCATCGTCGGATGCCGCGGAGGCCGCGGTCAGGGAGACTCCGGTGTCCATGTCGGGATGATCTCACCGAAACAGAAGAACGACAAAACTTCACAGCGGGTTTCTTGGTTCCGGCGGTGATTCTTCGCCGACAGTGGTCTCCACGGGCACCGATGCCCGGTACCCGAAGGAGGACGACATGACGATCCAGGCCACCCCCGCCCAGCCGCCCCTGCGCCCCGGCGACCAGACCGAGACCGCCGATGAGATCCGCGCCGCGTGGGAGAACGACCCGCGGTGGGACGGCATCGAGCGCACGTACTCGGCCGAAGACGTCGTCCGACTCCGCGGCAGCGTCCGCGAGGAATCCACGCTCGCCCGCCGCGGCGCGGAGAACCTCTGGAACCTCCTCCACACCGAGGAGTACATCCGGGCCCTCGGCGCCTACACCGGCGGCCAGGCCGTGCAGCAGGTGCGCGCGGGCCTGAAGGCGATCTACCTCTCGGGCTGGCAGGTCGCCGCCGACGGCAACCTCGCGGGACAGACCTACCCCGACCAGAGCCTGTACCCCGCCAACTCCGTGCCCGCCGTGGTGCGCCGCATCAACAACGCGCTGCTGCGGCAGGACCAGATCGAGCGCGCCGAGGGCGAGATCACGCAGGACTGGCTCGCCCCGATCGTCGCCGACGCCGAGGCCGGCTTCGGCGGCCCGCTCAACGCCTACGAACTGGCGCAGTCGCTGATCCAGGCGGGGGCCGCCGGCATCCACTGGGAGGACCAGCTCGCGAGCGAGAAGAAGTGCGGCCACCTCGGCGGCAAGGTGCTCGTCCCCACCCAGCAGCACATCCGAACCCTCAACGCCGCCCGTCTCGCGGCCGACGTCGCGGGAGTCCCGACGGTGATCATCGCGCGCACCGACGCCCTGGCGGCCGACCTGCTCACGAGCGACGTCGACCCGCGCGACGCGGAGTTCCTCACCGGCGAGCGCACGAGCGAGGGCTTCTACCGGGTGCGCCCCGGCCTGGATGCCGTCATCTCGCGCGGCCTTGCCTTCGCCCCCTACGCCGACCTCATCTGGGTCGAGACGGGAGAGCCCGACATCGAGCTCGCCCGCGCCTTCGCCGAGGCGATCCACGCCCGCTACCCGGGCAAGCTCCTCGCCTACAACTGCTCGCCGAGCTTCAACTGGAAGCGCCACCTCGACGACGAGCAGATCGCCACGTTCCAGGCCGACCTGGCCGCCCTCGGCTACGCCTTCCAGTTCATCACGCTGGCCGGCTTCCACGCCGTGAACCACTCGATGTTCGACCTCGCCCGCGGCTACGCCGAACGCGCCATGAGCGCGTACGTCGAGCTGCAGGAGGCCGAGTTCGCCGCCGAAGCGAACGGGTACACCGCCACGCGCCACCAGCGCGAGGCCGGCACCGGCTACTTCGACGTCGTCTCGACCGCGCTCAACCCCGACAGCGCCACGCTCGCCCTCGCCGGCTCCACCGAGACCGCGCAGTTCCACTGACCCCTTCTCGCGAACCTCGTCCCCCTTTTCGCAGATCATGTCCCATTTGTGGTCACTTCGGCGCCGCCTGAGCGACCACTTTGGGGACATGCTCCCCGGGGCCAGCCGCGATACAGACCGAAAGAGCTCATCATGACCCTCATCGAACCCCCTCCCACCACCGACCGCCGCGGCCCCGAGCCCACGGCATCCACCCCCGTTCCGCACCTGCGGATCCATCGTCCGCTCGAGGGCCGCGACCGGGAGATCCTGACCCCCGCCGCCCTCGCCTTCCTCACCGAACTGCACGACCGCTTCGGCCGTCGCCGTCACGACCGGCTCGCCGCGCGCGAACGCCGCCGCTTCGAGATCGGAAACGGCGACGACCCGCACTTCCGGTCCGAGACGGCGCACATCCGCGAAGACCCGTCGTGGCGCGTCGCCGGCGCCGGCCCGGGCCTCGAGGACCGCCGCGTCGAGATCACGGGCCCGACCGACCCGAAGATGACGATCAACGCGCTGAACTCCGGCGCGCGGGTGTGGCTGGCCGACCAGGAGGATGCCACCTCCCCCACGTGGCGCAACGTCATCGGGGGCCAGCTCTCGCTGTTCGACGCGATCCGCGGGCAGCTCAGCTTCACGAGCCCCGAGGGCAAGGAGTACCGCGTCACCGCCGAGCGCACGCCCACGATCGTGATGCGCCCGCGCGGCTGGCACCTGCCCGAGAAGCACATCACCGTGATCGACCGCGCGGGCCGCGAGCTGCCGGCATCCGGCTCTCTCGTGGACTACGGGCTGTACGTCTTCCACAACGCGCACGCGCTGATCGCGGCGGGGCGCGGGCCGTACTTCTACCTGCCGAAGATCGAGTCCGCCGACGAGGCGCGGCTGTGGGACGACGTGTTCTCGTTCACCGAGGAGCGCCTGGGCCTCGCCCACGGCACGATCCGCGCGACGGTCCTCATCGAGACGCTCCCCGCGGCGTTCGAGATGGAGGAGATCCTCTTCGCCCTCCGCGACCACTGCGCGGGCCTCAACGCCGGCCGGTGGGACTACATCTTCTCGATCATCAAGACCTACCGCGGTCGCGGGGCGCGGTTCGTGCTCCCCGACCGGAGCGAGGTGACGATGACGGTGCCGTTCATGCGGGCGTACACCGAGCTGCTCGTGCGCACGTGCCACAAGCGCGGGGCGTACGCGATCGGCGGCATGAGCGCCTTCATCCCCAACCGCCGCAAGCCCGAGGTGACCGAGGCGGCGTTCGAGAAGGTCGCCGCCGACAAGCGGCGCGAGGCCGGCGACGGTTTCGACGGCACGTGGGTGGCCCACCCCGACCTGATCCCGGTGGCCCGCGCAGAGTTCGACGCCGTGCTCGGCGAGCACGAGAACCAGCTCGACCGGCTGCGCGAGGACGTCGAGGTGCGGCCCGAGCAGCTGCTCGACCTGCGGATCGGCCTGCCGATCACCGCGGGCGGGGTGCGCGGCAACGTGGCGGTGGCGATCCGCTACATCGAGGCGTGGCTGCGGGGCCTCGGGGCCGTCGCGATCGACGACCTCATGGAGGACGCCGCCACCGCCGAGATCTCGCGCTCGCAGATCTGGCAGTGGATCCACCAGGACCGCTCCACCGCCGACGGCACCCGCATCACCCGCGAGTACGTCGAGGGGGTGCTCGGAGACGTGCTCGCCGACACGACCCGCTTCGAGGGCGACCGTTTCGACGACGCCGCCGAGGTGTTCCGCGAGGTGGCGCTGCGCGAGGAGTTCCCCGCGTTCCTCACCCTGCCGGCGTACGCGAAGTACCTCGACTGACGGCACACGACGGGCCGGGGCCTCGGCTCCGGCCCGTCGTGGCGTCCGGAATCGCCGGCCGCACCGAGGGTCCCGGCGCTACTCGCGCCCGGGATCGCGCGGGGCGAAGCGGCGCAGGCTCGCGCGCGAGGTCAGCCGCGCGGCGGCGAGCGACCCGGCGACGGCGAGGAAGATCGGCAGCAGCAGGTCGAAGCCGGTCGCGGTGAACTCGATCACGAGCACGATCGCGGTGAACGGCGCGCGCATGTTCGACGCGAGGAACGCCGCGGCTGCCACGATCGCCAGGCCCGTGGCATCCGCACCCGGCCAGACGAGCGCCCACGCCGCGGCGGCCGCAGCGCCGAGGCTCGCGCCGATCGCGACCGACGGCTGGAGCGTGCCGCCGACGGCTCCGGAGCCGAGCGACACGACCGTCGCGACGTACTTCAGCGCGGCCAGGGCGAGCAGGAGCAGCGCGGGCTGCGTGAGATCGAAACCCGCCGTCGCGAGCGCGCGACCGTTGCCGAGGATCAGCGGGAAGACCGCGCCGAGCGCGCCGACCGCCGTGAAGGTCACGGGCAGCGCGACGAGCAGCTTCCACCCCGTCGGCCGCACCTTCGCCAGGAGCGACGTCACGGCCCCGAAGCTCGTGGCGCCCCACCCCATGAGCGGTCCGATGAGGATCGCCGCCACGATGAGCGACGCGTTCACGTCGATGGATGCCACGTGGTACAGCGAGTCGTCCCCCACCAGCGGGCGTGCCACGAGCGTGGCGATCGCGCTGACCGAGAGGGCGACGACGGCCGCGCCGACGCTGAACTGCGCGAGCAGGATCTCGATCGCGAACAGCGCGCCGCCGAGCGGCACGTTGTACACCGCCGCGAGACCGGCGCCCGCGGCCGCGGCGATGAGGATGCGCCCCCAGCGCGCGTCGAGGCGGAACCAGCGCACGATCTTCGACCCGGCCATCGCGGAGAGTTCGCGCGGGGCGACCTCCTTGCCGATCGAGGCGCCGAGGGCGACCGACGTGACCTGGATGACGGTGTCGGCGAGCGTCTCCCACCAGGGCATGTGCGCGCCGGCGACACCCTGTTCGACGGCGGCGATCTTCCGGCCGAATCGGCGCAGCAGGTACCAGCCGACGGCGGCGACGACACCCGCGCCGCCCACGGTCACGATCGGCAGCCACCACACCGCCGGGGACGCCAGGCCGTCGAGGAACGGCCCTTCTTCGTGGCCCCAGACGAGGTGCTCGACGGTGTGGACGATCCAGACCAGCAGCAGCACGGCGAGCCCCGTGGCCACCCCGACGATCGCGGTCGCCAGCCCCAGACGGAGCAGGATGCCGAGCCCCCGACGATGCACGCGCGTGCGTTCCGGGGCCTCTGCTGTCACGACGCCACGCTAACGCACCGGCGACAGCCCACCCGCCACGCGCTAGCGTGACCGCATGGCCTCTGTCTCCCCGGCCGGCCGGCGCGCCAGCGACGGCTTCGGCATCGTCGCGATCATCCTCGCCGCGTTCATCCTGCTGCCGGCGCTGATGATCTTCCTGATCGGGCTCGCCCCCGGCATGAACGCGATCTGGTGGCTCGGTGTCGTGCTCCTGCCGATCATGGGCTTCCTCGGGCTCGTCGCCCTCGTCGTCGGAATCGTCGGGATCGTCCTGCGCGTCCGGCGGCAACGGAACCCGGTCCTCTCGATCATCGGCACGGCCCTCGGGGCCGTCCTCGTCCTCCCCGTCGTGTGGGTGTTCTTCAGCTCCGCCGTGTAACCCTTCGGTGACGCCCGTCGCCGAGCCCGCGGCATCCCGGGCGTGCCGAGTAGGCTCTACGCCGTGACCGACCGCGCCCCGCTCTCCCGCAAGCTCTCCGCCATCGCCGAATCCGCCACCCTGAAGGTCGACGCCAAGGCCAAGGCCCTGAAGGCCGCCGGCCGTCCCGTCATCTCGTACGCGGCCGGAGAGCCCGACTTCGCCACCCCGCAGTTCATCGTGGATGCCGCCGCCGAGGCGCTGCACAGCCCGGCGAACTTCCGCTACACCCCCGCCGCCGGACTCCCGGTGCTGCGCGAGGCCATCGTCGCGAAGACGTGGCGCGATTCGGGCCTCGAGGTCGCCCCGTCGCAGGTGATCGTCACCAACGGCGGCAAGCAGGCCGTGTACCAGGCGTTCCAGACCGTGGTGAACCCCGGCGACGAGGTGCTGCTGCCGGCCCCGTACTGGACCACGTACCCCGAGGCCATCGCCCTCGCCGACGGCGTGCCCGTCGAGGTGTTCGCCGGCGCCGACCAGGACTACAAGGTCACCGTGGCCCAGCTCGAGGCCGCCCGCACCGACAAGACGACCGTCCTCGTGTTCGTCTCGCCCTCGAACCCCACGGGCTCGGTCTACACCCCCGAAGAGACCGCCGAGATCGGCCGCTGGGCCCTCGAGCACGGCATCTGGGTCATCACCGACGAGATCTACCAGAACCTCACGTACGAGGGCGCCCGCGCGGTGTCGATCGTCGAGGCCGTGCCCGAGCTCGCCGGGCAGACGATCCTCGTCAACGGCGTCGCGAAGACGTACGCGATGACCGGCTGGCGCGTCGGTTGGATGGTCGGACCGGCGGATGCCATCAAGCTCGCGGGCAACCTGCAGTCGCACCTGTCCAGCAACGTCAACAACATCGCGCAGATCGCCGCAGCCGCCGCGCTGAACGGTCCGCAGGACGAGGCCGAGCAGTTCCGTCTCGCCTTCGACCGCCGCCGACAGCTGATCGTGGGCGAGCTGTCGAAGATCGACGGCGTCGAGGTCCCCAACCCGCTCGGCGCGTTCTACGTCTACCCCGACGTGCGCGGTCTGCTGGGCCGCGAGTGGGATGGCGTCACGCCGACGACCTCGCTCGAGCTCGCCGACCTGATCCTCGAGAAGGCCGAGGTCGCGGTGGTCCCCGGTGAGGCCTTCGGCCCGAGCGGGTACCTCCGCCTGTCGTACGCCCTCGGCGACGAGGAACTGCTGGAGGGCGTGCAGCGCCTGCAGCGCCTGTTCTCCTGACGGCCGTCGTTTCGCGCGAGTCGCCAAGATTTGTCGCCTCTGCCTCCGCGGAGACAACAATTCCTGGCGACTCACGCGTGTGACCCTCCTCCACATGGGGACAACGAGGAACGGTCGGACGGCGGGCGCGACATCATCGGCGGATGCCGCTCTCGCATCGCCCCATCGGACCCACGATCGCGTTCACCGTTGCGGAAGGGCGGGCGCACGGACTCTCGCCGAGCAGCCTCCGCTCGGTGGGGTGGGACGCGCCGTACTCGGGAACTCGGAGCCGACCGGATGCCACGGAGTTGCAGCGTCTGAGCGCATTGATGCGCGCTCTGCCGGATCATGCGTTCCTGTGCGGACCCTCCGCGGCCGTCCTTCTGGGGCTCCCTCTCCCCGCATCGCTCGGCCGAGCTGCGAAGGAGTCACCGACCATCGGCGTGCCGAGCGGATGCAATCGCATCCGTCGCCCGGGAGTCACCGGCCGCTCACTCGCCGTCGAGCCTTCCGACATCGTCGACGTCGAGGGGCTGCGCTGCAGTTCGCCGTTACGTACGTGGGCCGAGCTTGCCGAACTCCTCGACGTCGGCTCTCTGACCGCCATCTCGGACCGCTTGCTGGCGTGCCGCGATCCGCTCGCGACGCGCGCGGACCTCGAGCGGATGCACCGACGGTTCCTCGGCGGGAGAGGATCGCGCCGACGTCGGCTCGCCGTCGACTTCGCCGACGACCGGGCGGAGTCGCCGAGGGAGAGCGAGCTCCGTGTCCTTCTGATCCAAGCCGGTCTTCCCGTGCCCGAGAGCAACGTCGAGATCTTCGACGGTCATCGATTCGTGGCGCGCGTCGACCTGCTCTACCGCGACGCACGCCTCGTCATCGAGTACGACGGCGACTACCACCGCGATCCGCGGCAATGGAGTCGCGACCGATCGCGTCGCGCGGAGTTGGAGTCGCTCGGCTACCGCGTGACGACGGTCACCGCCCGCGACTTCGACGCCCCCGAGGTGCTGCTGATGCGCATCCGCCGCCTGCTCGGGCAGGCCCACGCGTGAGTTGCCAAAATGTGTCGCCTCCGGCCCGCGGCAAGCGACAAATCTTGGCGACTCACGCTCGTTAAAGCTCGACGTTCACCAGCACCGGTTCGGGCTGCAGCAGGAGACCGAACTCGGACTGGACCCGGTTCTGCACGAAACGGGCGAGCTCGGCGATCTCGGCCGCCGTCGCGCGGCCGCGATTGGTCAGCGCGAGGGTGTGCTTGGTGGACAGCCCCGCGCGGGAGCGGGGGAAGCGGAAGCCGCGCGAGAGCCCGGCGTGCTCGATGAGCCAGGCCGCGCTCACCTTCACCTCGCGGAACTCCGTGACCGGCGGCGGGACGATGCCGTCGAAGGCCGCGAGCGGGATCACCGTCACCGGGTCGACGACGGGCCCGAGAGGCCACTTCGGGCACTCGACGGGGAGGGTCCGCGCGAACGCCTCGGAGACGATCGCGTTCTGGAAGAACGACCCCGCGCTCCACGTGTCCGGGTCTTCCCCGTCGAGGACCATGCCCTTGCGCGCGCGGGTGGCGAGCACGTGCTCGCGGATCCATCGCAGCGACACCGCCGCGTCGGCATCCAGCCCCAGGGCACCGCGCAGCTGACCGCCCGCGATCGGCCGGTCGCCGTCGCCGACGCGGTCGAGCTCGAGCGTCACCGAGACGATGACACCGGGGCGCTCGGCGACCGACCCGTAGTGCTGTTTCAGCACCGAGGTGCGGAATCCGAGCCCCAGGTCGGATGCCGCGACGGTGGACAGCTCGCCGGTGGATTCGTCGAGCAGCTCGACCTCGACGAGGGTCTGCACGACCTCCTGGCCGTAGGCCCCGATGTTCTGCACGGGGGCGGCGCCCACGGTCCCCGGGATACCGGACATCGCCTCGATGCCGGCGAGTCCGCGGGCCACCGTCTCGGCGACGAGAGCATCCCAGTCGTGGCCGGCCTGCACTCGCAGCCGCACGGTGTCGGGGCGGGAACCGGACAGCTCCTCGATCCCGGCGGTCCGCACCAGCACCACGGTGCCCTCGAACGGCTCGTCGCCGACGAACAGGTTGGACCCGCCGCCCACGACGAGCCACGGCTCGCCGCTCGCCCACAGATCCCGCAGGACGCCGACGAGTTCGTCGGGAGTGCGCGCCTCGATCGTGCGCTCGGGGAGACCGCCCGTGCGCAGCGTCGTCAGCTCGGAGAGCGGGACGGGGGTGATCTCGGGCATCAGGACAGCCGCACGCGCACCTGCGCCTTGCCGAGGACCGTCGTGCCCGCGTGCGTCACGGTGAGGTCGATGCGGGCGGCCTCGTCGTCGACCGCGCCCACCTTGGCGCTGATGTGAAGATCGGCACCCTCGACCGGGTCGACGACCACGGGCCGGGTGAAGCGCACGCCGTACTCGAGGATGCGGCCGGTGTCGCCGAGCACCTCGGCGAGCGTTCCGACGGCGACGCCCATCGTCAGCATGCCGTGGGCGAGGACGCCCGGCAGCCCGACCTCGGCGGCGACGTCGTCGCGGTAGTGGATGGGGTTGAAGTCGCCCGAGGCGCCCGCGTACCGCACCAGCGACTCGCGGGTGAGGTGGACGGAACGTTCGGCGACGACGTCTCCGACGGTGAACGCGCTCATGCGCCGGCCTCCCCCGCCAGCAGCACGCTGGTCGTCGTCACGACGTGGGCGCCGTCGGCATCCACGATCTCCGCCTCGCTCGTGATCATCGCGTTGCCGCCGAGGGTGCGGATGCCGGTGACCGACAGCGTCGCGGTGAGTTCGTCGCCCGCGACGATGGGCCGGGAGTACCGGAAGCGCTGCTCGGCGTGGACCAGACGCGAGAGCTCGATGCCCGAGTCGGGGTCGCCGAGCAGCTGCTGCAGTGTCAGGTCCTGGACGACCATCGCGAACGTCGGCGGCGCGACGACGTCGGCGTAGCCGAGCGCGCGAGCGGCGGCGGGGTCGGAGTGCTGGGGGGCGTCGGCGAAGACGGCGCGGGCGAACTCGCGCACCTTCTCTCGACCGACGAGGTACGGCGCGGTGGGCGGGAAGGCACGACCGACCAGTTCGGGGTTCACGGGCACCGGCTCAGTCTATCGACCCGCCCCGCGGCCACCTCAGCGCTGGTGGCGTCCGCGGACGGCCTTGACCGCCATCTGCGTGGCGATGAAGACGAGGAAGATCGAGAACAGGACGTTGCCGACGAACGGGTCGACGAGCTTCGCGAGCGAGGCGCCGAGGGCGGTCGTCGTGCACGCCGCGACTCCGACGCAGGCGGCGGCGACGAGGTCGACGTTGGAGCGGCGGAGGTTGCCGACGGTGCCGGAGATCGCGGTCGGGATCATCATCAGCAGCGAGGTGCCGCGGGCGATGAGGTCGCTCGTGCCGAAGAGGAGCAGCAGCGCGGGCACGACGATGATCCCGCCGCCCACGCCGAGCAGACCGGCCAGGATGCCGGTGACCACGCCGAGCACGAGGAGCCCCGGTCCCGTGATCCAGGTCAGTTCGAGCTCGGCATCCCGGGAGGGGATGACGAAGTACAGGCTCACGATCACCGCGACGAGGAACGCCACGAACGACCACCGCAGAGCCGTCTGCGACAGCTTCGGGAGCAGCCACGTGCCGATCTGCGCGCCGCCGACCGCGCCGGCGGCGAGGATCAACGCGGGGATCCACGCCACGTGCCCGTCGACGGCGTAGGTGATGACACCGACGGATGCCGTGGGCACGATCGCCGCGAGCGAGGTGCCGGCGGCGAAGCGCTGGTCGAAGCCCAGGGCGAGGACCAGGAGCGGCACGATCACGGTTCCGCCGCCGACGCCGAAGAGGCCGGACATGAGCCCGGCGAGGAGGCCCACCCCGATGCACACGATGAAGAAGCGGGCGGAACGGGTCGGGCGGGCGGTGTCGATCACGGGGCGGGAATCCTTGCGAGACGAGGGGGTGCGGGCCGGCGCCCGCCGACGGACCAGTCTTCCACCTCGGGGAGGACCGCGACGTCACGGCATCCCGGGAAAGAAAGCGGCCCCCGGTGGTCCGAAGCCGCGTCCACCGGGGGCCGTCGCCCTCACAGGTCAAGCGGAACGGTGACCCGAACACCGGTCTGCGACCACGATCGCGAGGGTGCGACAGGAGAGAAGTTACCCGGCTCGGACCGAACCCGCTGCCTCTTGACACTGATATCTAATACTGCTAACTAACTATCTCGATGCGTCTATCGGCGGGAATGCGCTCGCCGTCCCGTTCGTTCGGGTCCGGTATGACCACCGTAGGAATCATCGGAGCAGGAAACATCGGCCAGGCCCTCGCGCAGGGTTTCGTGGACCACGGGTACGACGTCGTGATCGCGAATTCCCGCGGTCCCGAGACGCTCGCGGACCTCGTCGGCACCCTCGGCGAGCGGGCGCGGGCAGCGACCGCGCAGGAAGCCGCGGAGGCCGGCGACATCGTCGTCGTCACCGTCCCCCTCAAGGCGTATCGCGACATCCCCGTGGAGCCGCTCCGCGGCAAGACCGTCCTCGACACCAACAACTACTACTGGGAGCGCGACGGACACATCGCCGAGCTCGACGAGAAGCGCACCACCACCGCGCAGATGCTGCAGGAGCACCTGCCCGAGAGCACCGTCGTGAAGGCCTTCAACCACATCGGCTCCGCGGAGATCCTGACGACCGGCTCCCCCGCGGGCACCGCGAACCGCCGGGCGCTGGCCACGGCGAGCGACTCCGACGAGGGCATCGCGCTGATCACCGGCATCTACGACCGGTTCGGGTTCGACACCGTCGTCATCGGTCCGCTCGCCGACAGCTGGCGCATCGAGCGCGACACCCCGGGATACGGCATCCGCCAGAACCGCGAGGAGCTCGAGCAGAACCTCGCCGCCGCCGAGCGCTGACCCCTGCCCGGCCCGCGGGGGCCCGCACCGCGCGGCCCCCGCACCGCGCCGGATCCGCTCCGCCGGCATCCGACGCATAAACGCGATTCGCGCGTATAAACGCTCTCTCAGCGTGTTTATACGCGCGAATCGTGTTTATGGATGCCAGCACCCGGCGCGGCAAAGCCCGGGCGCCGCAGCACCCGGCGCGGCAGCACCCCGCGCGGCAGGAGCGCGGCGTGTCAGAGCGCGGCGAGCGCCCGGTCCACGTCGGCCACGAGGTCATCGGCCGACTCGATGCCCACCGACAGGCGGACGATCGTGTCGGGCACCGCGAGTTCGGTGCCGCGCACCGACGCGTGGGTCATGGCATCCGGGTAGTTCACGAGCGACTCGACGCCGCCGAGCGACTCGGCGAGGGTGAACAGGCGCGTCGACTCGGCGAAGCGGCGCGCGGTCGCGCCGTCGGCGAGCTCGAGCGACACGATGCCGCCGAAGGCGCTCATCTGCGACGCCGCGAGCGCGTGGCCGGGGTGGGTCGGGAGTCCCGGGTAGTACACCTTCGCGACGCGGTCGTGCCCGGCGAGGTGCTCGGCGACGGCCTGCGCGTTGGCGCTGTGGCGTTCCATCCGGATGCCGAGCGTCTTGATGCCGCGGGTGGTCAGGTACGCGTCGAACGGACCCGAGACGGCCCCGGCCGCGAACTGCAGGAACTGCGTCTTCTCCGCCAGGTCGGCGTCCGCGAACGCGAGCGCGCCGCCGACGACGTCGGAGTGCCCGCCGAGGTACTTGGTGGCCGAGTGCACGACGACGTCGGCGCCGAGCGCGATGGGGCGCTGGAGCGCCGGGGAGGCGAAGGTGTTGTCGACGACGACGATCGCGCCGGCCGCGTGGCCGAGGCGCGCGAGACCTGCGATGTCGGTGATGCGCAGCATCGGGTTGCTGGGCGTCTCGACCCAGACCATGCGGGGGCTGCGCTCCTCGATCGCTGCGGCCACGGCATCCAGGTCGCTCATGTCGACGACGCGGAGCGTCACGCCCCAGGGCCCCAGCACCCGCGCGAGCAGGCGGTAGGTGCCGCCGTACACGTCGTTGCCGAGCAGCACCTCGTCGCCCGGGACGAGGGCGGCGCGCAGCAGCGCGTCCTCGGCGGCGAGTCCGGACGCGAACGACAGCGCGCGGGCGCCGCCCTCGAGAGCGGCGATCTGCGTCTCGAGCGCGGTGCGCGTCGGGTTGCCGCTCCGGCCGTACTCGTAACCGCCGCGGAGGCCGCCGATCCCGTCCTGCGCGTACGTCGTCGACAGGTGCACCGGCGGGATGACCGCGCCGGTCGTCGGGTCGAAGGCCTGTCCCGCGTGGACGGCGAGGCTGTCGAAGCCGCGCGCGGCGTCGTGGGTGCTCATGCGGAGTGCTCCTGGGTGCTGTGTGCGGGAAGGACGGATGCCACGGGCTCGACGTCGTAGCCGCGCGCCGTCATCCATTGGTCGTCGAAGATCTTGCTGAGGTAGCCGCGGCCGTGGTCGGGGAGGAGGACCACGACGACGGCGTCGGCGGGGAGGTCGCGGGCCACCCGGAGGGCGCCGACGACGGCCATGCCGCTGGAGCCGCCGACGAGCAGCCCTTCCTCGCGGGCGAGGCGACGGGTCATTGCGAACGACTCGGCATCCGAGACGCGCTCGTACGCGTCGACCACCGTGGGGTCGAACGCCGGCGGCCAGAAGTCCTCGCCGACACCCTCGACGTCGTAGCCGTGGATGTCGTCGCCCGAGTAGATGGAACCGACCGGGTCGACGCCGACGATGCGCACCGACGATCCGGCGACCTCGCGCAGGTACCGGCCGGTGCCGCTGATCGTGCCGCCCGTGCCGACGCCCGTCACGAAGTGGGTGAGCGCACCCTCGGTGTCGCGCCAGATCTCGGGACCCGTGGTCTCGTAGTGGCTGCGCGGCCCGTTCGGGTTGGCGTACTGGTTCGGCTTGAACGCGCCGGGGATGTCGCGGACGAGACGGTCCGAGACGCTGTAGTACGAGTTCGGGTCGTCCGGTTCGACGTTTGTCGGGGTCACCACGACCTCCGCGCCGTACGCGCGGAGCACCGCGCGCTTGTCCTCGGCGACCTTGTCGGGCACGACGAAGACGCAGCGGTAACCGCGCTGCTGCGCGACGAGCGCGAGACCGACGCCGGTGTTGCCGCTGGTCGGCTCGACGATCGTGCCGCCCGGGCGGAGCGAGCCGTCGCGCTCGGCGGCGTCGATGATGTTGGCCGCGATGCGGTCCTTGGCGGAGCCGCCGGGGTTGAAGTACTCGATCTTCGCCAGGACCGTGGCGGCGATGCCGTCGGTCACGCGGTTCAGACGGACGAGGGGGGTGTTGCCGACGAGGTCGGCGACGCTCTGGGCGTAACGCACGATGGAGTCCTGGGGGTCGATGCGCCCGAGGGCGCGGCTGACGGGGTCGTCGAAGAAGAACGCGGGGGCGTTCAGCGACAACAGCGACAGGTCAGCACGCGGTCAGCATACCCGACGATCCCGGCCCCCGGGGACCGGGCGCTCACGCGACCGCGCCGAGGAACTCCTCGAAAGTCTGCGCGGGACGTCCGGTCACGGCCTCGACGTCGCCGGAGACGGGAGCCTGATCGCCGCTCGCGATCGCGGTGTACGTGGTCACCCACGCCTCCACCTGCCAGGGCGGGGCGCCGTACACCGCACGCGAGGCATAGGCCTCGTCGAGCGTCTCGTCGACGTACCGCACGGGGTGGCCGCGGACGGCGGAGATCTTCTGCGCGACCTCCTTTAGCGTCAGCGCTTCGGGCCCGGTGAGGTCGTACGTCCGGTCGGCGTGGGCGGCGGGGTCCAGGAGCACCGCGACGGCCGTGGCGGCCACGTCCGACCGCGACACGAGCGAGCAGCGCCCCTCGCCCGCGGGACCGCGGATGACACCGTCGTCGCCCGCGAAGAGTTCCATCATGTCCATGTAGAAGTTGTCGCGCAGGAACGTCCACGACATCCCCGACGCCCGGATGAGCTCCTCGGTGGCCGCGTGGTCCCGTCCCAGGGTGAACACCGCGTCGGGGGCCGCGGCGAAGAACGACGTGTAGACGATCGACCGGACACCCGCGCGCGCGGCGGCCTCGACGAACGTCCGGTGGTGCTCGACCCGGTCGGCCGTCTCGGACGCGGAGACCATGAACAACGTCTCGACGCCGGCGAGCGCGTCGGCGGCGGCATCCGCGTCGGAGTAGCGGGCGACGTGGACCTCGGCGCCCTCGAGTGCGGGAGCCCGCGACGCGTCGCGGACGAGCAGACGCTGCCGGATGCCGCGGGCCGCGAGGTCGCGGGCCACGCGCCCTCCGACGGCTCCGGTCGATCCGGTGACGGCGATGACGGGCTGGTCGGGCATGCGTCCTCCGTGGGGGAAGAGAGAGTCCTCTCAGCGTATTCCGCGGCGCGGGGAGGTGGCCGCGCGAGCGCTCAGGATCGCGGGGCCACCAGGCGTGCGACCCGGACGCGCACGGTGTCGGCCGGGGCGTTCGCTCCCGCCTGGCGCACAGCCTCGGCGACCGCCGAAGCGACCGCCGCGCTGTCGTCATCCGTGGACACGCCGATGCAGACGGTCACCGCGCGGGCGCCCGTGGTCTCGTCGACCGCCGCGAGGGAGCCCTCGACCTCGGCCATCCGCTCGTACGCACGCGCCACGACGGGGCGTGCCGAGTATGACTCGCGGACGCCGGCGACGGCGGTCACGGCCAGGTCGATGCGCGGTGCGAGATCGGCAGCGGTTTCCGTCATCATTCGTCCTCCACATCGACGTGCACGTCACCGACGGTGACGTCCACGCGCCCCACCCGAAGTTCGCCGTGGCGCTCGATCGCCGCACGGATGCCGTCGCGCATGAGCTCCACCGTGCCCTGCATCGGGTACCCGAACAGGACGCTCACGGTCACCCGCACGTCCAGCGGTCCCGTGGGCTCCGGCTGGTCGATGCGGACACGGCCGACCAGCACTCCCGGAACGTCGTCCCCGACCGTGCGGATCAGTTCGTAGAGGGCGCCCTCGGTCACCACGAGCTGCGTGCCGTCCGCGGTGCGCGCGAGGGGGATGTCGCGCCCGGCGCGGAACTCGCGCATCACTTCGCGCATGATCTCGTCGTACCAGGACTCCGCCAGCGGTTCGGCGGCCTGCTCATCGACGATCTCGCGCGAGAGGTGGCCCATCCGCTCCATGGATGCCAGGAGGGCCTGACATTCGGCATTGCGCTCGATCGCGGGGATCCGGGGGGTACGCCCTCGATCGAGATACGCGGAGAGATCCTCGAGCGAGTATCCCGAACCGCCCACGTCGTCCACGTCGTCACTCATTCGATCACCTCCACTCCTGCATGCGTTCCAACACGGTCTTGCGCGCCCGGGCGAGCCGCCCGCGTACGGTGGCGGCGGTCTCGCCGACCTCGGTCGCGATCTCGTCGTAGCTGTGGCCGCCGATCTCGCGCAGCACCCACACGACGCGCAGTTCTTCGGGGAGATCGGCCAGGACCTTCTTCAACGCGTCCATCTGCGACGATGCCACAACCGAGCGCTCCGGGTCATCTCCGACCGACACCATCTCTTCGTCGATCTGCTCCGAGATCTTCCGCGAACGCATCCGATCGGTCACCTTGCGGGACACGATGGTCGTCAGCCAGCTGCGCACCTTCTCGGGTTCGGCGAGGTCGGGCAGTCGCCGCCACGCGGTGATGAGCGCCTCCTGCACGCAATCATCGGCGTCGGCGCGGGAGCCGGTCAGCTTCGTGGCGAAGGCGACCAGGAACGGGGCGTGACGACGCACGAGCACCCCGAAGGCGATCTGATCACCGTCAGCCGCGCGCGACGCGAGGAACGCGTCGGTCGCGGTGGACAAAGAGGTCATGCCTGTTCCTGTCAGCAGATTTCCAGGTCGGGTTTCGTGACGAATCGCGAATCCGGCTCGTCCACATAGCGAAACACCCCGCGCCCGAAGCGCGCGGACGGTTGACGAAAGGACGAACTCATGGCATCCACCACTCCCACCACCCCCGAGGTCGGCAAGACCGTCATCGTCGACCCCGTGGTCGCCAAGGTCGCCGGCATCGCCGCCGCCTCGGTCCCCGGCGTGCACGCGCTCGGCGGCGGAGCCGCCCGCGTCATCGGCAACATCCGTCAGGCCGTCGGCGCGAAGGACCACGCGCAGGGCGTGAGCGTCGAGGTCGGCGAGACCGAGGTCGCCGCCGACATCGACATCCAGGTCGACTACCCCGAGCAGCTGCAGCGCGTGGCCTCCAACGTCCGCGCCGCCGTGCACCAGGCCATCACCGAGCTCGTCGGCATGAAGGTCGCCGAGATCAACGTCACGGTCGTGGACGTCTACATCCCGGGCGACGACGACGACGAGCAGCCCGAGGCCCGCGTCAACTGACGCCGCTTCCCCGGGGCCCGCGCCGCGACACGTGACGGCGCGGGCCTTTCGCCGTCGAGGCGGCCGCGCGGCGCCGGGCTGCCGGTAACGTCGTGATCACGCCCCCGATCGAAGGACGCCCATGCGCATCGCTCTCACCGGCTCGTCCGGCAAACTCGGTACCGTCGTCGCGCGCGAGCTCCGCGCCGCGGGTCACGAGGTCATCGGCCTCGACGTCCGCGGCGAGCGCGGACCCGGCTTCGTGCAGGTCGACCTCACCGACTACGGCCAGGTCATCGACGCCCTGGCGGGGGTCAACGATCAGCACGACGGCATCGACGCGCTCGTGCACCTCGGCGCCATCCCGGCTCCCGGCATCCGGTCCGACATCGCGACCTTCCACAACAACATGACGAGCACGTTCAACGTGTTCTGGGCCGCGGTGCGGCTCGGCATCCACCGTGTCGTGTACGCCTCGAGCGAGACCGTGCTGGGTCTCCCCTTCGCCATCGACCCTCCCTACATCCCCGTGGACGAGGACTACGCCCCCCGCCCCGAGTCGGTGTACTCGCTCGTGAAGGTGCTCGAGGAACGGCTCGCGACCGAGCTCGTGCGCTGGCACCCCGAGCTGTCGATCACGGCGCTCCGCTTCTCGAACGTCATGGTGCCGGAGGACTACGCCGAGTTCCCGTTCGACGCCGACGCGCGGACGCGGAAGTGGAACCTGTGGGGCTACATCGACGCGCGCGACGGCGCCCAGGCCGTGCAGCGTGCGCTCGAGAACGCCCCCGCGGGCTTCGACACGTTCATCATCGCCGCCGCCGACACCGTGATGACGCGCCCCAATGCCGAGCTCGTGGCCGAGGTCTTCCCGGGTGTCGAGACGCGCACCGACCTGGATGACACCCGCACCCTCCTGTCGATCGACAAGGCCCGCCGCCTGCTGGGATACGAGCCGCAGCACTCCTGGCGCAACGACCGCTGAGCGGCGCACGACCCATCCGCGCCCGCGCGGGGGCTCTGGCATCCTGGAACACGTGGAGATTCGAGGGGTTGCGTCACCCCCACGCGACGCAACCCCTCACCCGCCGGCCTCAGATCCGAACATCCGCCTGGCGCGGGCAGTCGGGCGACCTTGGGGCGCCCGCCCCCATCTGTGTGGTGTCTGCCGATCCGGAATCCTTACAGCGCCTCCGGAAAAAGTTCGGCGACGCCGGCGTGTAAGGATCCGGGTGCGGCCGACACAGCACTGTCGAGCGCACGGGAACGCGCGCCCATGAAGGACGAGAGCGAGTTCGTCGGGCTGTTCCGCGAGCACTACACGGCCGTCCGACGGTTCATCGAACGCCGGGTCTCCGACAGCGAAGCGGCCGCCGACCTCACGATGGACTGCTTCGAGATCGCGTGGCGCAAGCACGTGCCGTCCGAGCCGTTCGGGTTGCCGTGGCTGTACCGCACGGCGCGCAACCTCATCGCCAACGAATACCGACGCCGCGACCGGGAGGAGGCGCTGTGGATCCACATCGAGCACCACGTGCGCACCCTCGCGGCCGGATCCGACTCGGAGATGACCCGACGACTGGTGGAGGCCGTCCGCGCTCTGCCGGATCACGAACGGGAGATCCTCTGGCTGACGTACTGGGAAGACCTGTCCGCCGCCGAGGTGGCCGTGGTCATGGGAATCAGTCCCGGAAGCGTCTGGACCCGCCTGAACAGGGTGCGGACGCGGCTGCGTCCCGCGCTGCAGGACGCTCGCACTCCGTGGGAGGAGGTGCCCGGTGAGCGACGATGACCTCGCACGCGCGCTGCGTGCTCTCGACCCCGCGCGGACGCCGGCGGACGCGCCGGTGCCCCTCGCCGCCGAGCGGCGCCTCCGGGAGATCCTCGAGCGACCCCCGCGGGCGATCGCCGCCCGCCGCCGGCGTGTGCTGCCGGGCCTCGCCGCCGCCGCCGTCGCCGTGGTGGCGCTCGTGGTGGGCACCATCGTCTGGTGGCCCGCGCCGACGGCGACCGCGCTGACGCCCGAGCCGCTGAAGTACGCGGCGGTGGACGATGACGTGCCCGCCCTCCTCACCGCCGCGCAGGATCGTCTCGCGCACAACCCCGGGCGCGACGACGCGGTGCGCCGATCGCTCACGCTCGGGTGGTTCTTCAGCGCCACCGTCGGAGAGCCCGACGCGACGGTGTTCCGCCGCGAGTGGGTCGACGTGTCGTGGAACACCGACCTGTCGGGCTCGGTGGTCACGACGGTGGCGGAATCGACCGACGCGGCCGGCGACACCGTCCCCGCCGACGACCCCGCGCCGGGCACGGTGGTGGGCGACGCGTCCTTCATCCGCGGACAGTTCCGTCCGCTCTCGATCGATCCGCCGTCGGCGACGATCGACGCGATGCGGGAACTGGTGGCGACGGCGGTCGGTCCGCAGACGCCACTCCCCTCCGGCGACGCCATCATCGGGGTGCAGACGCTGCTCGGCGAGTGGACCTTCAGCGACGCACAGGAGTCCGCGCTCCTGGATGTCGTCCGGGAGGCCGCCGATGTCCGGGTCCTGGGCCGCACGACCGATCGGGTGGGGCGCGCGGCGATCGGACTCGGCGGCATTCCGACCAGTACCCCGAACACGGATGCCACCCTTCTCGTCTCCCTGGACTCGGGGCGGATCCTCGGGGTCGAGACGAGCCTGCGGGCCGCCGACGACACCCTCGGGCTCCCGGCCGGTTCCGTGACCTCCTACACGCTGTGGGACGTCGAGGATCGCCCGGACGCGCCCCCCGCTCCCGCCGCGCCGTAGCGGCCGCGCCTCACCGCCAAGGTCGCTCGGATCTCCGACGCCAATACCGTTCCGGGTCGTCCGCGAGCCGTCGGAGCGCGGCATCCGTGACCGGCACCGCGGGCGCCTCCACCCCGCGACGCAGCTGGTCGCGGGTCGACGCCCCGCTCAGGACGATGTCGACGCCGGTCTGCGCACGCGCGGCGCCCAGGGCGAAGACGTCGCCCGCCTCGCCCGCGGCCTCGGCCGGCGGATCGGCCGCGAGCTCCCCGTTCGCGAGCGCCTCTTTCACGACGACGGTCCATCCCTCGTCGTGGGCGCGCGCGAGCGCCGGCCCGACCGAGCTCTCGCGCAGATTCCACGTGGCCTGCACCACCGAGAACGGCGAGGCGTCGAGGGTCCGCGCCGCGTCGAGCACCGCGCCCTGATGCGGGCCGCTGGTCGACAGCCCCACGCGGACCCCCGCCTCGGCGAGCTGTCGGAGGTCGGCGAGAAGCTCGGCGTCGCCGAGCGCCGGGCTGTCGGGCGTGACGGAGTGGATCAGGTAGATGTCGGGCGCGCGTCCCAGCGCCGCGAGCGTCTCGGGCCATTGCCGTCGGAACATCGCCACCGAGTGCTCCTTCCGCTCGTGCACCGCGGCATCCATTCGCCATCCCCCGACGTAGGCGTACCCCCACTTCGACCCGATCGTGATCTGCGACGCACGGTCGGGGTGTCGGTGAAACCAGGCGCCCAGGAACTCTTCGGCGAACCCGTACGACCGGGCGACGTCGATGTAGCGGATGCCGAGATCCCACGCCGCATCGAGCAGGTCGTGGCTGCGTGCGCGCATCGCCGGGACCGTGCGACCGGCGGCGTCGCCGAGGTCGGCGGCGCGACCGGTGGTGATGTAGGCGGGGCGTCCCACCGCTGCGAGGCCGAGCCCGAGGGCCGCGACCGGGACGGGCTCATCGCTCATGGAACGACGCTAGTGCGTGCCGCCGACATCCCCCGGGTCGCCCACGCCGTCCGGGTTCCTCGTCGCGAGCGGTGGCCCGTGTCGGCGGTCGGGGGTACCGTGATCCTCCTCGGCCGGAGAAGGGTTCCGGCACCCGTGACGCAGTGGCATCCGATCCTCGCCGCAGTCGAGGGTCCCACCGGCACGTGGCGGATGATCGACCCGCACGGCCACGAGTACGGGCGGGTCGAGATCCGCCGCGTTTCGCCCGGCGATCGGGTGATGTACAAGGCGGTGCACGACGACGAGGTCATCGGCTGGGCCGGCTCTCTTCGAGTGGCCTGTTTCCAGGTGCACATGGCATTCCTGTCATCTCTCCGGCCCGGCGGGGGCCCGGCCGCCGATTGGGGAGAACTCACCGGAAACGGTCGCCGACCGCGAATATAGACCCTTCAGAGATCCCGTTCATGTTCACGTAACCAGTGAATTTCGCAAATGGATCCACTTACTGCCACGATGAGCGCGGGAGGAAGTCAATGGCACGTGTACGCACCGTCACGCACGGATACCGGCTCGCCACCGGGTGGGAGAAGATCGATCGTCGTCCCCTGACGCCGGAGGTCGCTCACGAATTACGGTCCCTGGGTTACACCATGGTCGTGGCGAAGCGAGGGCTCTTCGATTCACGCGAGATCTCGCTGAATCAAGCTCTGCCTGTGCGGTGAGCAGAAAAAGCCCACCGGAATAAAAATTCAACCGATTTAACTAAACAAATTAACTCGAGCCGGTCCCGAACGGCAGAGAAAGAAAGAGCCCGAGAGGACGTCGTCGTCCGCCCTCGGGCTTTTTCGCGACCTGCCGCGGTAGCATTCGAGCGTGCCGCCGGGGGGAAGAAAAATCATCCGCATCGGGATCGTCGACGATCATCCCGCGGTGGTGATCGGCACGGCCGCTTTTCTCAACGCCCAACCCGACCTCCGGGTATTGACGACGGGCTCGACCGTCAACCAGCTCCTCCGTGATTCTCCGTCGCTCGATGTCGTGCTCCTCGACCTGGTCCTGGCGGATCGCTCCAGTCCGGCGGAGAACATCGCCGCTCTTTCCGGAACGCACGCGCGGATCATCGCGTACACGTCCGGCGACCGCCCGCAATTGATACGGGATGCCGCGCGGGCGGGGGCCGACGGAATGATTCGGAAAAGCGAATCCCCCCGCGTCGTCATCGACGCCGTGCGAGCGGTGCACAACGGAGAGGTGTCGGCGACGACGGACTGGGCGGCCGCGCTGGATCAGGACACCCCTTTCGTCGATGCCGCCCTGTCGACGCGGGAGGCGGAGGTCCTCGGACTCTACGCGTCGGGCGAGACGGCGGAACACGTGGCACTTCTGCTGCACATCTCGCGCGAAACCGTTCTGGACCACATCCGCCGAGTGCGCGCCAAGTACGCCGCGGTCGAGCGGACGGCCACCACCAAGGTCGATCTGCTCAGGCGGGCGGTCGAGGACGGCATCGTCGAGTTCGGACGATGAGAATCCGGCATCCCCTCAGCGCCGGCGATCGGAGCCCCTCGGTCGACCGATCGCTCGGCATGCTCATGTCGCTCTCGGCCGTCGTGCTGGTCGTGGCGGAGTTCACGCGGGCCACGAGCCAGGTCGGCTCCTTCAGCCTCTGGTGGAACGGGCTGGGGGCGGCGATGGTCGTCCTCGTCCTGACGAACGCGGTCGTGGGCGGGCGCGCGCCGGAGGCGGTCCTGCAGATCACGTGGGCCGCGGTCGTGGTTCTGGTGATCGTGCTGGAGACGACCGTGTTCCTCGCGTACCGCGGCCCCGACCCCGACGCGCTGTTCCCCTGGGTCTGGCGGTTCGAATCCGTGGCCGTCTGCTATCTCGTCCTGCTGGCCGCTCCCCCCGTGGCGGTGATCTTCCCGCTCGTGGCCGCCTTCCTCCCCGCACTGTCGGGGATCGTCTTCCTGGGGCGGGTACCCGATCTCATCGCCGCCCAGACGCCGCTCCACCTGGGCAACGTCGTCTTCGCCGTGCTGTTCCTCGCCATGCGGTCGCGTCTGCTCGCCCTGTCGAGGGCCGAGAACGCCGCGCGCGCCGAGGAGGCTCGTCGTGCCGTGCTGGATGCGCGGGCGCGCCGCGAGGAGCAGCTCGCGCGCGTCGTGCACGACGAGCTGCTCTCGGTGTTCTCCGTCGCCCTCCATCTCACCGGCCCCACGCCCGACGTGGTGCGGACCGAGGCCGGGCGCACTCTCCGCCGTCTGCGAGGAACGCTCGTCGCACCCGACGACGGGACGATGATCACCGGCCTTGACGCGCAGAGCCGGGTCTCGGCGAAGCTGCGGGAGATCCTGCCGGAGGTGACGCTCACGGGCGACGGTGATGCCTCGTGGGTGCCGACGCGGGCCACCGAAACGGTGTGCGCGGCCGTGGCCGAGGCCGCACGCAATGTCGCACGTCACGCCCCGGACTGCACGGTGGAGGCGAGCGTGCGCGCCGTTGAGGGAGCCCTCTCGGTATCGCTGACGGACACCGGCCCGGGTTTCGTCCTCGAACGGATTCCGCTCGAACGTCTGGGGGTGCGCTCCAGCGTGATCGGCCGGATGCGGGACCTGCCCGGCGGCGACGCCCGCATCGACAGTTCGCCGGCGGGCACGACGGTGGTCGTGGAGTGGCATCCATGATTCCGCCCTCCGCCGGATCGGGCCTCGACGGACTCCCCGCGCGGGTCGCCCTCCTGTTCGTGTGGATGACGGGGATCGCGCACGGTCTGGAGGTGCGCGCCTTCGACGTCGACACGGCCCCGGTGCTCCTCGCCTACGCGTTGGCGGCCGTCGCGGCCGTCGCGGTGACCCTGCCGCCCCGGGGGCGACTGCCGGCGGCACCGACCGCAGCCGTGGTGACGCTCGGGGCGACGATCACCGTGATCGTGCTGACCTCCCCGGACGTGTCGCACGTCGTGTGGTTGTTCGATTTCGCGTCGTACCCGATCGCGCTCCTCATCCCCCGCGGCCGACCGCTCGTCGGCGGCGTCTGCCTCGCCCTGCTCATCGCGGCCGGCACCGCCTGGGCACTCGTGAGCGACCAGACCGACCCGTCCTGGGGACGGATCGTGTCCGGGCCGCTCGTCGCCGGCGCCATCGGCTTCATCTGGCTCAGCACCCTCCGCCGCATCGTCGGACGCGAGACGTCCGCGCGGTCCGATCGCGAGCGCGCCGAGATGCTCTCCGAGGCGGCCGTGGCGGCGACGCGCGCGTACCAGGACGAACTCGCCCGCGTCACCGACGAGAGCGAACCCGTCCTCCTCGACATCGCCGGGACCGAATACCTCGACGAGCCCACCCAGCGCCGGATCGGCATCGTCGAGGGCCGGATCCGAGATCGGCTGCGCGCCGGAGACCTGTTCCACCCGCGCGTCACCGCCGCCGTCGACACGGCCCGCGACGGGGGTGTCCGCGTCCTCCTCATCGGCGGCGGGACCATCGACGACGAGGGGATCTCGGACGACCTCGCCGACCGGATCGTGGGAATCCTCGAGCTGCCCGGGCTCGAGCACGTGACCGTGCGCAGGCTCCCCCCGGGGCGGAGGGCCGCGGTGTCCGCCGTCGCCGGGACGACCGGTGGCACGGTGCGGGCGGCCTTCGACCACGCCGGCCGAGACGTCGGGATGCGCCCGGACACCTCGGCATCCTGACACCGCCCCGAAGGTCAGAGAGCGGTGTCGCGGTGCGGCGCGGGCGAGGAATCCAGGACGGACCTCACCAGGCCTCGAGCGAGGGTCAGCACCGCGACCAGGAGGGTCACCGCCCAGAATCCGCCGAGCCTCACGGCGTCGCCGAAGAAGAGGGCGACGAGCTCCAGGACGACGAACTTGCTTCCGGGAAGCAGGAGGACGAGCGTGGCGATGTTGACCGCGCGCGTCGCTCCCGTGCGCGCACCGCGCAGTCTCGCGACCGTCGCCTTCTTCACCGTCAGCACGACCTCCAGCACGATCTTGAGGACGACGGCGGTGAGGAGGGCGAGGAGGAACGACTCCGCGATGACACTGGGGAAGAGCTGGATGAAGGCTCCCAGCACCACGAGGTAGACGAAGACGTCGACGAGATCCGTCGCCCGAAGTCGCAGCCTTCTCGGCCACGAGACGCGGCGTGGGGTGGCGCTCACGAGAGCGGCCAGATCAGGGGCACGTAGAACACGGCCATGACGACGAAGAACACGGCCAGGAGAATACCGAGCTTCCAGTAGTCGCCGAACCGGTATCCGCCCGGCTCGAGCACCATCAGGTTCGCCGGGGTCGCGATCGGCGTGAGGAAGGATGCCGCTCCCGCCACCGTGAGCGCCATCATGAACGGTTGCACGGAAGCACCGAGGGTCGTCGCCACGGCCACCGCGATCGGCGCGACGATGAGCACCGTCGCCGTGTTGCTGATGAGCTGGCCCAGCACGACGGTGAGGACGACCAGGGCCAGCAGCGCGATCTGGGGACCGGCATCGCCGACGACGGCGAGGAGCCACCCGGCGACGAGATCGGCCGTGCCGGTCTCGGTGAAGGCCGTGGAGAGCGGGATCATTCCGGCGATCAGCACGACCGTCGTCCAGGAGATCGAGTGATACGCCTGCGACGGTGACACCGTCCGGGTCACGACCAGCGCGCACGCGGCGAGGAGAGCCGCGACCGCAGGAGGAACGAGCCCCGTGGCCAACAGCACGACCATGAGTCCGACGATCGTCATCGCGCGTTTGGCGCCGACGCCCAGCGGAACCGAACGCCGCAGCTGCGCGGGGGTGTCCACGACCAGGACCTCGGGTCCCTCGGTGCGGGCGACCAGATCGTCCCACGCCCCCTGGAGCAGCAGCACGTCGCCGAGCCGCGCACGGAACTCGCCCTCGCGGAGGACCTCCTCGCCGCGGCGCGCGGCCAACAGCACCAGATCGCCGCTGGGCGTGACCATTCCCGGAGTCAGCCGCACCCCGATCAGCGGCGACCGAGGGGGCACGATGACCTCGGTCACCCCCCGAGCCGGTCCCAGGATCAGCCCGGTGTCGCCCTCGAGCGAATACTGCCGGCGGAGGAGCCGCGCGTGGTCGGACAGGTCGACGGACATCACTCCGCCGTTGCGCTCGGGCAGGAGGCGGCCGCCGAAGATCACCAGGATCGCCACGGTGCCGATCAGCAGCGGCGCGCCCACGGCGGCGAACTCGAAGAAGCCGAACGCGTGGCCGCCGTTCTCGACCGCCACCTCCGACACGATGATGTTCACGGGCGTCCCCGTGAGCAGCAGCATCGACCCCGCGTGCGCGGCGAAGGCCAGCGGCATGAGCAGCTGGGAGGTGTGGATGCCCGCCCGCGCCGCGACCACCACGACGAGCGGGAGGAGCGCCGCCACGGCGCCGTTGACGCTGATGAGGGCCGTCAGACCCGCGACCAGCAGGCTGAGGACGATGAGGAGGGAGATACGACGGGTGCCCGCTCGCGCGATCACCATCTTTCCCGCCCAGGCCGTGACCCCCGTGGCATCCAGCGATTCGCTCACGACGAAGAGCGCCGCGATGAAGAGGACCGTCGGGTCGCCGAAGCCGGAGAGCGCCGCCGACAACGGCAGCACTCCCGTGAAGTACAGCGCAAGAGCGACACCGATCGCCACGACGCCGAGCGGGACGCGGTTGCTCACGAAGGCGACGACGGCCAGCAGCAGGATCGTCAGCGTCGCGACGACAGGGTCCATCTCGGCACCGATTCGAAGGAGGAGGGGGAGGTCGGACGTCCGCGGTCAGGCGGACGCGTCCGATCCGAAGTGCGCGGCGGCGTGCAGCAGCAGACGCGCGCCGAAGCCCGTCGCCCCCGCCGAGCGCCAGGAATCGTCCTTCTCCGTCTGCATGGTCCCGGCGATGTCGATGTGCGCCCAGGGGATGTCGCGCACGAAGTGCGACAGGAACAGCGCGGCGGTCGTCGCTCCCGCGTAGGGGCCGCCGAGATTGGACATGTCGGCGATCGCGGAATCCAGCTGCGGCCGGTATTTCTTCTCCAGCGGCAGCCGCCACACCGGCTCGTCGGTGGCGGCGGAGGCCGCGAGGACCAGGTCGGCCGTGGCGTCGTCGTTGGAGAAGACCGGCGCGGTCGATCCACCGAGGGCCATCAGCGCGGCGCCCGTGAGGGTGGCGATGTCGAGGATGGCATCCACCTCGTCCTCCACGGCGAGCGCGAGCGCATCCATCATCACCAGGCGCCCCTCGGCGTCGGTGTTCTTCACCTCGACGGTGGTCCCGTCGCGGGCGACGAGGACGTCGCCCAGCTTGTACGCCGTTCCGGAGGGCATGTTGTCGGTGCACATCAGCCAGCCCGTGACCGCGGCCGAGACGCCGCTGTCACGCAGGGCGGTGAAGGCGCCGAGCACGGCCGCGGCCCCCGCCATGTCCATCTTCATGAGGAGATGCATGGGGTCGGACGGCTTGAGGCTGATCCCGCCGGAGTCGTACATGATGCCCTTTCCGACGAGCCCCAGGTGGCGGCCGCCACCGCCCGCCGGACGGTAGACGAGCTTGACCATGCGCGGTTCCTCGGACGACCCCTGGTTCACCCCGAGCAGACCACCGCAGCCGAGCTCGACGAGGGCGGCCTTGTCGAACACCTCGACGTCGAACCCGTACGTTGCACCGAGCTCGACGGCGACCTCCGCCATCCGTGTCGCCGTGAGGCGTCCGGGCGGGGTGTTCGCGAGGTCGCGTGCGACGACGGCGGCGCGCGCGGCGACGCGTGCCGTGGCCGTCCCCCGCTCGAAGGCATCGTCGGCGACGCCCTCGAGCGAGAGCTGCAGCGCGGCGAGCGGGACGCGCTTCGACTCCGACTTCAGACCGGTGTATCCGTAGCGCGCGAGGAGAATTCCCTCGACGAGCGCGGCGGCCTCGACCTCGCCCGCGCCGTCCGGCACGCCGCCGTCCACGACGAGCGCGACCCGCGCCCGACGGGCTGCGGCGCGCGCGAACGCGGCCGCGACGTCCCGCAGGAGCGCGGGGGTCAGGTCGCTCGGGGCGCCCCCGCCGACCGCGACGAGATCGGGCCCGGACGCGACCGGGAGGGAGAGCGTGCTCCCCACCTTCGCGTCGAAGCCGGCGCGCACGAGCGCCGCGCGATCGAGTCCGAGCGCCGATGGCACCTCGCCCTCGGCGAAGACCACGTAGCCGACGGCCTCGGTGTCCTCCGCGCCGTCACCCCGGGTGACGACGACCGCGTCGAGCTCGACGAGGCCCGGCACGGACGGGGAGTCGATGGATGCTGTTCCCTGCGTCATGACGACGCCTCCTTCTGGGCCACCGGGTTGAGGGGGATGCTCGCGTCGATGGCATCCGGATCGTCGGGCTCCACCTTCTCGGGCAGTTCTCCGGCGATACGGCCCGGCATGCGGGTCGCCGGGATGATCGCCAGCAGCGCGAGGCCCGCGAGCGCGAGCAGCGACACCTTCAGCGCGAGCACGCGTCCCTCTTCGTTCACCTGGATCGCGGCGGCGGTCTCGGCCTCGGACGCACTCGTCGTCCGAAGGACCGCCTCCAACTGGGCGTTCGTGAGGAAGTCGGCCTCGTTGATGTTGACCTCGCTGATCAGCTGAGGAGAGATCTCGGGGTGCGCCTCGGCGCTCGCCTGCAGGGTCGCGGCCAGGATGCCGACGGCGAAGGCGCTCGCCACGGCGATTCCCACGGAACCGCTGAGGTTGTGGACGAGACCGCGCCAGGCCCCCACATCGCCCGCGAGCTGCTTCGGAGCGGACGAGAGGAGCGTGTTGAACACGAGGGCGACGATCGCTCCCTGACCGAGGCCGAGGAGGACGAGCCCCACGACGATGAACGCCTGACCCCAGTCGCCCCGGATCGTGAACGCGATCAGCGACAGCGCCGCCGCGACCACCACGAACCCGACCGACCCGATGATCCGCGGCGGCGCGACCTTGTAGAGGTAGGCGACGAACGTCGACGCCAGGAAGATCGAGATCGTGTACGGGATGATCGAGAACGACGTCTGGATGCCGGTCAGCCCCTGCACCACCTGCATGTACAGCGGGATGAGGAAGTTGGCCGCGGTGCCGACGAACAGCATGATCGACATGCACGCCGTGATGGCGAGTTCCGTTCCGGATGCCAGCACCCGCAGGTCGAAGATGCGCGGGGCGCCCTCGCGCTGACGTTTGCCGACCCACAGGAAGAACAGCTGGCCGCCGATCAGCCCGAGGATGATCAGGAGCGGCGCGGGCGAGACGCCCAGGACGTCGAAGGGCGCCTGCGCGGTGGCCAGCCACAGGCCCCACGAGTTCAGCCCCGAGAAACCGAAGCTCAGCAGGATGATGGACACCGCCGCCAGGAGCGCGCCCGTCCAGTCGATGCGGAGATCGCGCTGCGCCGGGACGCGCTTCAACCGGAAGCTGAGCACCAGGTTGACCACGCCGAGGGCGACCATGAGGGCGAAGGAGTACCGCCACCCGATGGTCTCGGCGAACCAGCCGGCCAGGAGGAGGGCGAGGATGCCGGCGAGCGGGATGGCCGCGGCCAGGAGCCCGATCGCCTTCGCCTGACGATCACCGCTGTAGTTGGTGGCGATGAACACCGTCAACGCCGGCGCGATCAGGGCGATGACGGCACCCGACGACGCCTGCGCGATGAACAGCATCGCCGGGCTGAGGCTCAACGCGACGCCCGCCATGGCCGCCGCGTGGATGGCGACCGCGATCTGGAAGACACCGCGGGTGCCGAAGCGCGCGCCGATCTTCGCCCCCAGAAGGATGAAGGCGGCCATCGCGAACGTGCCCGCGGTGATGGCCGTTCCGACCGAGGTCGCCGGAGTGTTCAGATCGGTCGTGATCCCCGCCATCGAGACGGTGAGCGCGTTCACGGCGAAAGACGCCTGAACCTGCGTCAACACCACGACGATGAGCGGAAGCCACGACGCGGTGCCCGTGGTCGTCGCGGCCGAGGTCTTCGTATCCGTCATCGTGACCTTCCCAGTGGGACTTCGAGAGCGCCGGCGCCGGGCACCGGCGCTCTCCTTCGGATGGTGGAGGGGTCGGCTCAGCCGAGCGCCTTGACCTTCAACCGGTCGAACTCGGCCTGCGAGATCGTCCCGGCATCCAGGAGCGCCTTCGCCTTCGCGATCTCATCCGCGGGCGTCAGCGTCTGACCCGCGACGGACTTGATGTAGGCGGCCTGGGCCTCCTCGTACCGGGCGGCCTGAGCCTGGCTGCGCTCCCCCATCCCGCGACCGCGGACGATGAGGTACACCAGCGCGGTGAGGATCGGGAAGAACACCAGGAAGATGACCCACGCCGCCTTCGCCCACCCGTTCAGCTTCCGATCGCGGAAGAGGTCGCCGATCACGGAGAAGAGGACGAACAGGTAGCTGATGAAGATGAAGACGGCCAGGAACCACCAGATCAGGTCCCAGAACGAACCCCAGAATCCGTGATATTCGACGGCGGAGATGGGAGTGATGGTCTCAGAGAATCGCACGGGACGTGCCTTTCGGGTTGACGACGCGAAGCCTCGCCAGAATAAAAGCCGCCCCCTCGCTGCACAGGGCGGAACAGCGATATCGGGGCCGAGAACCCCTAGAAGTGGGGGCGGTGTGGCGCGGGGTTTCTCACGCGTGGAACGCCGGTCTCGCGGCGAGCCTGGATTGACCCCGCCGGGAGCTCGGTCTCGCACTCGATCGATGGATGCTGCGAGGATGAAGGGAGACGCGGCGTCGATGAGCGACTCCCTCGCGTCGCGGAACGGAGTTGTGGTGACGACAGGGCCCTCCGATCGACGACACACGCCGGCGAACGCGCATCCGCCGGCGACCGAGACACCCGCGGAGCGGGTGCCCCGACGGTTTTGGGTGGGACTGGTCGCCGCGATCGTCTACGTCGCCCTCGCCGGCGGCGTCGCCGAGCTCCTGACCGAAGGGATCTCGACGGAGGACGACGTCGCCGAGCTCTCCCTCGGCCACTTCCCGGTGCTGATCCCGCTCGTCGCGGCCGGTGTCTGGTTCGTGTGGTGGGCAGGGTGGACGAAGCACGTCTGGCGCACGCCCGCGGCATTCGAGACACATCCCCGGCGATGGTGGATGCTCGCGTTCCCGGCGCTTCTGCTGATCCAGTCGATCGTCCTACTTGCGGGCACCCCCTGGGGAGCCTGGAGCGCCGCGGTGATCGTCGTGATCGTGCTCGTCAACATCCTGGTGGGCGTGGGAGAAGAGCTGTACTTCCGCGGTGTTCTCCGCGCCAGCATCCGTGCCCATCATGGCGAAACGGTGACGCTCCTCGTCACCTCGTTGATGTTCGGTGCGGCTCACGCCCTCGGCAGCGTCCTCGCCGGGACCGGGGTCGGCTTCGTCGCGTTCCAGGTTGTCGTCACAGCGACATCGGGTGCCGTGTTCTACGGCGTCTTCCGGGCGACCGGCCGGCTGTGGATCGCGATGGGACTCCACGCACTCAACGACTTCACCCTCCGCGTATCGAGCGGCGATCTCACCTCCAGATCCGCGGACAACCTCGACCCTTCGCCGATCAACGTCGTCGTCCAAGCCCTGCTCTGGGCGCTCGTGCTCGTGCTGCTGATCAGCTGCATCCGGCAGGACACGGCCGAAAGACGCGAAAAGCGCGCCGCTTCGACGGGAGTGTGAGGGTGCGCGGGCTGCAGTGGCCCGTCGCTGATCCGAGGTGCACGACCCCGAGAGCTCGGCGGCACGGGCTGTTCGCGCCGGGCTGACGAAACCGACCCGTTCGACCGGTGAGCCTTCCGCGCAGTGACAGGCCGCGGCTTGTCGAGGCTCTTCTGATGTAGAGCCAGTATGCCGCTACTCGAACAAGTCGGCGCTCCTGGCGCCACCTCCGGTGGAGTTGCAGGAATTGGCTGATCTGACGGCGAAGTCGACTGTCTCAGCTGCCCTGCGAGAGCAGGTCAGTCGATCGCTTCGTCGGCGTCTCGAACCGGCCCTGGTCAGGCGGATCGTCACCGAATACGAAGCGGACGCAACGACGCCGAGTCTCTGCGACACCTATGGACTCTCCAAGACCGGCATCCTCCGCTTGCTCCGAGACGAAGGCGTAACGGTGCGCCGCCGGCCGCTCACGGTCGACCAAATCGAGGTCGCACGCAAGCTGCACGAGCACGGCCATCCGATCGCCGCCATTGCCACCCACCTCGACACCAGCTACAACAACGTCCGGCAGCGACTCATCGAGGAGGGAGTCCAGCTACGCCCACGCGGCGGCAGCTACCGGCGACTCGGATCGTTCCCGATGCCTCCTTCTCCTCTTCGTTTCGAGCATGCTCGAACAACGCGCCTGTCCGCTTGTCGGGGTCAAACTTCGGCCGCCCCAGATGCATCCCCGCCGGGGTGCTTCAATCCGCCGTAGCGCGGGCGCACTCGGGGTTGCAAACCCGCTCACCCGACACCGTCGAATGGGGACCCTCCCCGGGCCTGGTAGCCGAGTCAGGTCAGTACTGCAAGGCACTGGCGCTGAGAGAGCAACAGAGCGGTTCGGCTTAACCGCAGATCAGGAGGCGATTCGATCGCTCCTGAGAGCTATCTCAAAATACCCAGTTTCCCTTTTGGCTGCGCCTGCACAAACATGGCCGGCGATGAAACGGAGTGCGAAGCGGGAGGGTGAGATGAACGTATACCGAAGGTTGACCATTGTCGGAGCCGTCCCGCTATTGATCGCGCTGGCGGCGTGCACACCACCAGCCCCGAGCCCATCCCCGACGCCTACTACCGCGACATCGACGACGCCCATCGGCACCGCCACCGACGGAGAACACTTCGCCAGCCAAGGCGAGAAGGTCGTGGCGCAGTATCCTCGCGCCGTCCCGGCCGGCAACTTCTCCGGGGACACGGACGAAACCGTCACCTTATCGGCCACCGATCTCAACGCTCCCGTCGAAGTTGTGCTTCTCCTGACCTGCACCGGCACGGACACCTACTCGATCACCGTCGAACAGGCGCACCCGAATACCGTCGGCGCTGCGTGCGGCACGGCGGGCACCTCTATCGCTGCCGTGCCACTCGACGACCCGTCACAGCCGACGACCCTGCACATCGACATCCCCGACGGAAGCGATTACTGGCTCACCACCTACTACACACGAAAGGACGGGTGAGAAATGAACAAGGCAGGTCAACGATGGGCAAGGGTGACCGTGACCACGGTCCTTGCGGTTGCGATGACAGGGCTAGGTGTTAGCTCAGCTAACGCCTCCGACGTCACACCCAACTCTGAGTGCTCGGGAAGTGGGCCCGACATCGCCGTATCCAACGTGGCAACAACGTATGTGCCCGGAACCTTTCGAGCTTATGGTGACGGAGGAGCGACACTGACCATCTCGGCTGGGCAAACCAGCGAGGTGCACTCCGATGTCTCCACCTCCGGCAGTGTGAGCGTTGGATCGGTGATAGCACAGGCGTCGGTAACCGCGGGCGTAACCCTGGGCGAGTCGTATTCGGTAACCCAATCGGCATCCGGCAGCTACACCGTGCCCGACGGCCTCACGGGACAGTACATCGAACTGGGTGCGGCTGGCCGTTCCTTCACCTGGTCGGCGACGACGTACAACTCCGGCTGTGTGGTCACCGACCAACAATCCGGATCGAGCGTCGCTCCGACGAACAGCCCGTACTTCTACAAGAGCTGGTAGCCAGGCGACAGTATCTTCGGGGGTTGCCGGGGAGCACCGACTTCCCGGCAACCCCGGACCGATCCGTCTGTTATCGCCCCGTGCCGTATTCATCCACCTGTCGGGGATGACGGTAAGACGCGACCCCTACGCCCGTTCGCGCCGCGAGCCGCACCTCGTCGAGCGACGGAGAGCCCTCGGGGGCCCATTCGTCTTGCAGGCGCATCAGGATGCCGCCAAAATTCTCACTGGCGAGCTCAAACGGATCCCACAGGAGCTCGATGACGCTCTCCGGAAGACCGCGCAGCCTCGAGACCAGGGACTCAAGCGAGAACATCTCATCGTCGCCAGGCACATTCATCGCAGCATCGCCCTGAGCGTTGCCAACAGTAGAGACGCACGTGTTCGATCAAGACAGCTGACCTGTCCGAGATGTAGCGGGAGCGGGGCTTGAACCCGCGACCTCACGATTATGAGTCGTGCGCTCTCACCAACTGAGCTACCCCGCCGCGCGGCATCCCCCGAAGGAGATGCTGTGAGCCCCGAGTCAGGATTGAACTGACGACCCCTTCCTTACCATGGAAGTGCTCTGCCACTGAGCTATCGGGGCGTACCCGGATCGCTCCGGGCAACTAGAAGAGAATATCAGAGCTTGGCGACCTCTTCTAATCGAGCGAGTGGCGGCCGGCGTTCGCGCGGAGCCAGACGATCGGGTCGATGGCGACCGTCCCGTTCATGAGGATCTCGAAGTGCGTGTGGGCGCCGAACGAGTGGCCGGTGTTGCCCGTGTGGCCGATGACCTGGCCGACGTGGACGGTGTCGCCGGCCTTGACCTGGAGCGAGCCGTACAGCATGTGCGCGTACCGGCTCGAGACGAGCTGGCCGTCGATCTTGTGGTCAATGACGACCACGACGCCGTACCCGCCGCCGGCCTCGGTGGCCTCGCGGACGACGCCGTCGGCGATCGCCTGGATCGGAGCACCCTCGCCGGGGACGAAGTCGGCACCCTCGTGCATGACGCCGTCGCGCATGCCGAAGCCGTAGGTGATGCCCACGCCCACCGCGAACGGCCACTGGATGGCCGCCGAGGTGTCGTTGACGTAGAAGTCGCTCGGGTTCTTGATGCCGGTGTCGGCCGCGACCTGCGCGTAGGTGGCCGCGGAGTACCCGTCGGCGCGGTCGACGATCGCGGACTGCGACTGCGCGGGCGCGACGTAGGCCTGGATCGATCCGCCGCCGACGTCTCCTCCTGCGACCGCGAGGTTCTGGGTCGCGACGTCCGCGGGAGCTGCGACGTTGGTCGTCCCGTTGGCGGAGGCGAGGGCACTGACGGGCATCGTCATCCCCACCGTGAGGAGACCGACGAGACCCATGACACCGACCGAGAAGGAGGCGGCGGCCACCCGACGGCCGTTGCGGCGGCGGGGCGCGGCATCCACGGGCAGTCCCTGGGTGACGGGGCGCGTGGCCTCGGCGACCGGTTCGGGCGCGGGACGCTGGACGGCGTTCTCGCCCGTGAACGAGAACAGCCGCGCCGCGGCCTCGAACTCGTCGGCGATCTCGTCCGCCGGGGCGGACGCGCGGGGCTCAGCGGCCGGCGCAGGCTCGGCGGCGGCAGGCTCTTCCGCGGCGGGCGCCGGATCCGCGGCGGCCGGCTGCTCGACGGGCTCCGGCACGGCGACCGGCTCGGGAGCCTCGATGGCGGCGGGACGACGACGGCTGCGACGCGTCACCGGAAGGGTGATCGGCGACGTCGGGAGGGAGACCGGCGTGGTCGCCTCGGCCGCGTCGGCGCTCTGCAGGATGACCGCGACCTCGTCGTCGGAGCGGCGCTCGTCGACGACGGTCACCTCGAGGGCATCGGATGCCGAGGACTCGGATGCCACGACCTCGGTCGTCGCGATCGCTTCGGCCTCCGTCGCCTCGGGGGCGACGGAGCTCGCAGCGGCACGCGACGATCGGCGGCGCGGAGCGGGGAGGGTCGGCTGGATCGTGGCGGCGATCACCGTCTCGACGACGGCCGCGGCGACCTGCTCGACGATCTCGGGCTGCGACGCGTGGTCGGCGTCGACGGGCGCCGGGTCGAGCGCGACCGACTCGGGGGCGGCGTCTTCGACGATCGTCTCGGCCGTGCGGCGGCGGCGCTCGGCACGCGTCAACTCGGGGGCGACGGGCGTGGCGGAGGGGCGACTGGATCGCCGCGTTCGGGCGGGCTCAGTCTCGGGGGCTTCTGACGGCAACGCGCGGGGGCTCTCGGTTCATGTCGCAGGCGCGACGGCTTCGGGCTTTCGGGCTTCTGCCATTTCCGCAGGTTCGGGTCGCGAAAATAACGAACAGATAACTACCCTACCCCGGCCTCACTGGGAATGCCATGAAGGCGTCGGCTTTCACAGCTCCGGTTCGAGGATCCGCTCGAGCCGCTCGTAGAACCCGGGACCTGCGGCGATGACCATGCCCTTCCCCGGGCGCCCGCCCGGCGCTCCGCCGACCATGCCGCCGGCCTCTTCGACGAGCAGCACGCCCGCGGCGTGATCCCACGGGTTGGTGCCCTTCTCGTAGTAGGCATCCATTCGTCCGGCGGCGACGGATGCCAGGTCGAGCGACGCGGCGCCGATGCGGCGGATGTCGCGCGCGATCGGCATGACGCGGGCCAGGAGCTCGAGGGTCGGGGCGTGCGTGGCGGGGTCGTATCCGAACCCCGTGGCGACGAGGCCGCCGGCAGGACCGACCTCGGCCGTGACCGAGAGACGGGTCTCGCCGAGCCACGCTCCCCCGCCGCGCGACGCCCGGAACATCTCGCCCGAGACGGGGTTGTAGACGACACCGGCGACCGCGCTCCAGGTCGCCGTGTCGGCGGACCCCTCGACGGCGGCGATGCTGACGGCCCACGCCGGAATCCCGTAGGCGTAGTTCACGGTGCCGTCGATCGGGTCGACGACCCAGGTGATGCCGCTCCGGCTCTCCTGCGCGGCGGATTCCTCGCCGTAGAAGCCGTCCTCGGGACGCTCCCGCGCCAGCTCGGCCCGCACGAACGCCTCGACCTCCTTGTCGGCGGCCGTGACGATGTCGGCCGCGACCGACTTCGTCGCGATCTCGAGACCCTCGCGCCGCCGCTGCGCGGCCAGATCGCCGGCCTCCCGGGCGATGCGAGTGGCGATCTCGAGCAGGTCTGCGGCGCGGGTCATGGCATCCACGCTACTGGGATGCCACCCCTCTGGGCGATGTCGGCGCCCGTCGCTACCGTGGGCACATGAACCCCCCGGAGACCACTCGATACGACGTCGTCATCGTCGGCGGCGGGCACAACGCCCTTGTCGCCGCGGCCTACCTCGCCCGCGCGGGCCGCTCGGTGGTGGTCCTCGAGCGACAGGATGCCGTCGGCGGCGCCGCCGTGTCGGAACGCCCGTGGCCCGGCGTCGACGCACGCCTCTCCCGCTACTCGTATCTCGTCAGCCTGCTGCCGCGGAAGATCATCGACGATCTGGGCCTGCGCATCCAGCTGAAGCGCCGCAGGTACTCCTCCTACACACCCGATCCCACCGACCCGAGTCGTGGCATCCTGATCGACACGCAAGATACCGAAGCGACCGCGGCGTCCTTCGCCCGGACGCTCGGCGATCCCGGCGAGGCCGAGCGCTTCGCGGCGTTCGGCGACCGGCTCGCGCCGCTCGGGCGCGCGGTGTTCCCGACGATGACCGAGCCGCTGCCCACGGCCGACGAGATGCGGGCGCGCCTCGGCGACGACGAGCTGTGGGAGGCGCTCACGCAACGCCCCCTGGGCGACCTGCTGCGGGCATCGTTCGAGAGCGACCTGGCGCGCGGGATCGCCCTGACCGACGGACTCATCGGGACGTTCGCGTCGTCCGACGACACGTCGCTCGCGCAGAACCGGTGCTTTCTGTACCACGTCATCGGCGGAGAGACCGGGCACTGGGACGTCCCCGTGGGCGGCATGGGCGCGGTGACGGCCGAGCTCGAACGCGCGGCCCGCGAGGCGGGTGCCGAGATCCGCACGGGCGTCGAGGTGATCGCCGTGTCACCGTCGGGCGAGGTGCACGCGGTCACCGACCGGTCCGAGGCGTTCGTCGGCGAGGTCGTGCTGAGCGGCGTGGGCCGCGCGGTGCTCGCGCGCCTCCTCACGGCGGGCGGCGCACCGACGACGGCCCCTCAGCCCGAGGGCGCGCAGATCAAGGTCAACATGCTCCTGTCGCGGCTGCCCCGGCTCAAGGGCACGTCCGTCTCGCCCGAAGCCGCGTTCGCCGGAACGTTCCACGTCAACGAGACGATGACCCAACTGGATGCCGCCTACGTCGCCGCCTCCGCCGGACTCGTGCCCTCGCCGCTCCCGGCCGAGATCTACTGCCACTCGCTCACCGACCCGACGATCCTCGGCGACGACCTGCGGGCGAGCGGGGCGCAGACCCTGACGCTCTTCGGGCTCCAGGTTCCGCACCGACTCATCGAGGAGGAAGACCCCGTCGCCGCCGGCGCGCGACTGCTCGCCGCCGCGCAGCAGTCGCTGGACTCGGTGCTCGCCGAACCGCTCCGGGACTGCATCATGAAGGCCCCCGACGGGCGCCTCTGCATCGAGGCGCGCACGACGACCGATCTCGAGCGCTCGCTCGGGATGATCGGCGGCGACATCTTCCACGGCGGGCTGTCCTGGCCGTGGCTCGACGGCGACGGGGGTAGTGCCGGTACTGCGGGTGGCGGCGGGAGTGCGGGTGGTAGCGGGGCTGCGGGTGGTAGCGGGGCTGCGGGTGGCGGCGGGGCTGCGGGTGGTAGCGGGGCTGCGGGTGGCGGCGGGGATCAGCTCGGCGCCGCGGAACGGTGGGGCGTCGACACCGAGCACCGTCGCGTCTTGATCTGCGGTTCATCGGCACGACGCGGTGGTGCCGTGAGCGGCATCGGAGGGCAGAACGCGGCCATGGCGGCGCTGGAGATCCTGGGTCGGGGATAGGGGGCCGGAGCGTCTCGCTCCGCGGGGGGCCGGAGCGTATAGCGTCGCGAGGCGGAGAGCGCGCGGCCTGTCGCGCCGAGGCCTCGCACGTGCGGGTGATGTCGCGTTCTGCAAGGGGTGAGATCCCGTGCTTCACTCGAACATTTGTTCTATCTTTGACTCATGCCCCCGATCCCCCTCCGCGAGACCTCGTCAGCCGACGATGACCGGTTGCGCGTGCTCGTCGCGGCGATCCGCGAAGAGTCGATCCGGGCGGCCGGTGTCCATGCATCGCTCGTCAGGCTCCGGGCGGAGGCGCTCCAGATCGCGCTCGACGAGATCGCGCGGTCCCGCTCGCGAACCACGCGGGAAAGAGAGATGCCGGTCCGCTCGCTCGCGCTCGAGATCGCCGTCGCAACGCAGAGCCACGACCTCACGGTGCAGAGAGAGCTGTCCGACGCCCACACCCTCACCGAGAAGTTCGCCGCCACGGTGGATGCGCTCGAGGAAGGGCGCATCGGCGTCCGGCACGCGCAGGCCATCCTCGAGACGGGCATCGTGCTCGACGACGATGCAACGCGCGCCGGGTGGGAGCAGGTCGTTCTCGCAAGGGCGGAGCGCGACTCCCCCGGCCGCGTGCGGGCGTTCGGACGCGAGCTCGCCGAGAGCGTTCACCCGGTCGGCATGACCGTGAGACACGCGCGCGCCGCCGTGACGCGCGGCGTGAGCGTCCGCGATCTCGCCGACGGCATGGCCGAACTGAGCGTGATCCTCCCCGCGACGGTGGCGTACGGCATCCGCGATCGGCTGAAACGGCAGGCCGCGGCGATCCGCGCGGCGGCGGTCGAGGCGGAAGGAGACGGGACGGCGGCGGCCGAGGCTCCGACACCTCGGGTTCATGCACCCGAGGCACCGGCACCTCGGATCCAGGCGCCGGAGGCGGCGGAAGGCCGGATGCGGACGCACGAGACGTCGGCAGGGGCGATCGGCCCGACCCGGAACGCCGGGCCGTCCGACACCCGCACCCTGGCGCAGATCGGCGCGGACGTCTGCGCCGATCTGCTGCTCACCGCGACCCCCGCGGTCGACCCGACCGACGACAGCGTCTGCCCGGGCGGGCTGGGAGCGATCCGCGGACACGTTCAGGTGACGGTGCCGGTGCTGACCCTCCTCGGGTGCACCGACGCCGGCGCGAGCATCGACGGACTCACGCCGATCGACCCCGACACCGCACGGCGGTTGGCCGCGCAGGCTCCGGGGTGGGATCGCATCCTGTGCGACCCGGTCACGGGGTCGGTGCTCGAGGTCGACCGGTATGCGCCGACGACGTCGCAACGACGATTCCTCGCTGCCCGCGATCGGCACTGCCGAGCACCCGGATGCCGCGCGCCCATCGTCCGCTGCCAGATCGACCACAATCACGAGGCCCACGAGGGCGGTCCCACGCGCCTGGACAACCTGTGCCACCTCTGCGTGCGACATCACACGCTGAAGACCGAGACCGAATGGACCGTGACGCAGGAAAGCGATGGCACGCTGAGGTTCCGCAGCCCGCTCGGCCAGGAGCATCGCGAGAGGGTCCCATCCCGGGTGGTCTTCGTGCCGGATGCTGATCCCCCGCCGTTCTGACCCGTGCGGGGCACAGCTCCGACCTCGCTCCGGCCCAGCCCCGCCGTTCTGACCCCAGTCGCTCACGGCTTCGGTCTGGCTCCGACCCAGCCCCACCGTTCTGACCCCCTGTCGCTCATGTTCCGGCCTGGCTCCGACTCAGCGTTGCCGTTCTGGCTCTGCCCCAGTCGCTCACGGCTTCGGCGTAGCCCCGGCCCGGCCCCACCGTTCTGACTCTGTCCCTGTCCCCTTCCCGTGATTCCGTTTCCCCGGTTCCGTTCCCGTGGTCATCTCCCGAGAAGGTCTGGACCGCGCGGTGGACCAGGCCGAGCCGGCCTGCCGCTCCCGACGTTCCCCTCCCGGGCTCAGCTCTCCGCTCTTCCGTTCCTGGCTGCCCCGTTCCCCGCAGCCCGTTCCCGCGGTTCCGATCTCCGCGTCGCTCCGCGTGGCCCTCTTTCCGCCCCACCCCGGTCGCCCTACCCCGCGAGCAGACCGAAGCTCAGGTACGGCCGGTGTGTCGCAACACGTCCGCCACGACGGCGAGACCACGCGCCAGTTGCGGGGTCGCCGGTTCGGCGTATCCGAGCACGATGCCCGAGGGAAGATCTGCGGAGGCGCCCGGGACGCCGTACTCCGACAGCCCCGAGACGAGCACACCCCGACCGGCGGCCGCAGCGACGACCTTCTCCTCGCGTTCCCGCTCCCGCGCCGTCTCCGACGCCCGCGCCGCCCCCGGCTCCCGCGCCCCCTCCGGCTCCGACGCCCGCGCCGACCCCTGCGCCGGCTCCCGCGCCGGCTCCGACCCCGGCATGCGCGCGGCCGCCCGCGTCGAGGTCGCTGAACCACCCGAACCATGCGCGCCGGACCCGCCGAACAGCACGACGGCGTGGAGACCGCCGTTCATCGCCGCCAGCTCCACGCCCTCGACCGACTGCAACGCCTCCAACACGAGGCGACGGCGGTGGCGGTAGTCCCGGCGTCGACGGGCGGTGTGCCGCGCGAGGGATCCCTCCGCGAGATACAACGCCAGCGCGTGCTGGAGGACACTGGAGACGGGCAGATCCAGGTCGGCGCGGGCCGCGCTCAGGCGGTCGCGGACGGCCCCCGCGGCGACGATCCACCCGCACCGCAGCGCCGGGCTGAGCAGTTTCGACACGGTACCCACCAGGGCCACCCCGTGAGAATCGAGGAGCCGCAGCGGCGGCAGCGGCGCCCGACCGTGCGGGAACTCGCTGTCGTAGTCATCCTCGATCACCACCGTCCCGGTCCGACGCGCCCAGGCGATCAGACGGGCTCGCGCCGTGGCATCCATCCGGCTGCCGAGCGGGTAGTGGTGGTGGGGCGTCGCGACGACGGCGTCCAGATCGCCATGCCGTTCCACGACATCCAGGTCGAGACCGCCCTCGACGGTCACCGGAAGCGGAACCGCCTCGACGCCGACGCGGGCGAGGATCGTCCGCACCCGCGGATACCCGGGGTTCTCGACCCCGAACCGCCCCGGCCGCCGCCGCGGAAGCGCCAACGCCGCCAGCAGCAGGGCGTCGCTGGTGCCGGCTGTGACGATCACGTCGGCCGGGTCGACCGCCAACCCCCGCGTGCGGCCGAGGTGTCGGGCGATCTCCGCGCGTAGCGCGGGCAATCCGTTCTCGTCGTCGACGTCCGCTTCCGGGTCGCGCGCGCTCGCACGCCGCCAGGCGGATCGCCACGCCGCATCGGCGAGGCCGCGCGTACCGGGCCGCCCGGGACGCAGATCGATCGCGACCGCGCCCGGCGAGCGGGGCGCGACCGGCGCACTCGCGGGCACCGCGGGGCCGAGCGGCAGCGCCGCGACCGTCGTCCGCCCGCCCGGCTGAGCCACGAGATACCCCTCCCCGGCGAGGGTCTCGTACGCCGCGACGACGGTCCCACGGGCGACGCCCAGGTCGTCGGCCAGGGCCCGCGTCGACGGCAGCGCCTCCCCCGGCACCCACCGGCCGTCGACGATCGCCCCCCGCAGTCCGTGCGTGAGCTGGACGTGCAACGGGACGGACGAGGAACGATCCAGGATGCCGGACGAGATCATCGCCCCAGCCTGCACTGGTCCATGCGAAAATGCGAGAACCGGCCTAGGCAGTGGACCGCTTGAGCGACTGAGATCGACGTATGACCGACCTCCCCCTCACTCCGCTCACGCGGGTGCGCCGCCTGCCGCAGTATCAGACGACCGACCGGGCGGCGCTGTACGAGATCCTCGACGGATCCCTCGCGGCCACCCTCGCGATCGTGCGCGACAACCGTCCGGTCGCCCTCCCCGTGGGCATCGGCCGCGACGGCAACGACGTGCTGATCCACGGGTCCACGGGGAGCGACTTCTTCCGCCGGATCGCCGCGGGGGCGCCCGTGTGCCTCACCGTGACCCACCTCCTGGGGCTGAAGTACGCCCGCTCGCTGTTCGACAGCTCGATGCGGTACCGGTGCGCGGTCGTGCACGGGGTGGCATCCGTCGTCCCCGCCGAGGAGAAGGAGGACGCGCTGCTGGCACTGTCGGAGCACCTCATGCCGGGGCGCGCCGCCGAGGTCCGGCCCATGACCGCGCGCGAGCTCGCGGCGACGCTCGTGCTGCGCCTGCCCCTGGCCGAGGCCAGCGTGAAGGACAACGCCGACTCGGCGGTCGAGGAGGACGACGACGGCGAGGACCGCGCGGTCTGGGCGGGCGAACTTCCGCTGCGCACGGTCGCCGGCGACCCGGTCACGTCACCGCAGACGGAGGCGGGGACACCGGTCCCCGCCTCCGTCCGGCGGAGTCAGCTGGTCGCGAGCGGCGGCACGGTGTGACGCCGGGGCGTCCCGAAGCGGTGCGCGGTGATCGACACGGCCTGCTCCCGAAGGAACGGCAGCAGCTCCACTTCTCCGGCTCGCGTCGGTTCTCCCGCGTACAGCGCCACGGCGGGCGATCCGGCCGTGTCCTCGGCGAAACGCTCCGCCGAGCCGCCGAGCAGCCGCACCCGACCCCCGGTGCGCACGAGCCGTGCCGCGCGCCGCCCCCACGCCGTGGCGTCCTCGATCTCGTACGCGACGCCCGCCCCCTCGAGCCACGCCCGCACCGCGGCGGTCAGCTCACGACCGGCGCTGACCGTGACCGCGGAGCCGGCCCGCACGCCGGCTGCGACGACGCGCACCAGGGCGACGTCGGCGGCATCCTCGAGCCGCACCGTGACCGGCACCGTGCCGTAGCGCAGGACGTTCTGCTCGGACTCCAGGCCCGTGACGTCCCGCGCCACGGAGAACTCCGACGCCCACGCGGCCGCATCGCAGGCCAGAGCGGATGCCAGCCACTCACGGTCCTCCGCGGGCACCGCCGCCGAGGCGGCACCCGCGAGGGCGTCCGCGCCTCGCGGCGCGCGGGACTCGGCATCCGTCCACGACCCGAACCCGAACAGGTAGTGCGGACCGCCGGCCTTGGTCCCGGCGCCCACCGCGGACTTCTTCCACCCGCCGAACGGCTGGCGCTGCACGATGGCGCCCGTGGTGCCGCGGTTGGCGTAGACGTTGCCGGCCTCGATACGCGAGAGCCACCGCTGGATCTCGGCCTCGTCGAGAGCGTGGAGTCCCGAGGTCAGGCCGTACTCGATGGCGTTGACGATCTCGATGGCCTCGTCGAGGGTCTCGGCCGTCATGATGCCCAGCACCGGACCGAAGTACTCGGTGCGATGGAACTCGCTCCCCGGCTGCACTCCCTCCCGGATGCCGGGGCGCCACAGGCGCCCGTCCTCGTCGAGGCGGCGCGGTTCGACGAGCCAGCGCTGCCCGGGCTCGAGGGCCGTGAGGGCCCGGAGCAACTTGCCCTGCGCGGGCTCGATGAGCGGTCCGACGCGCGCGGCGTCGTCCCACGGCATCCCGACCTCGAGGGAGGTGACGGCGTCGACGAGCTGGTCGCGGAAGCGACGCGACGTCGCAACAGACCCGACGAGCACGACGAGGGATGCCGCGGAGCACTTCTGACCGGCGTGCCCGAACGCCGACAGGGCCACGTCCTTCGCGGCGAGGTCGAGGTCGGCGCTCGGTGTCACGATGACCGCGTTCTTGCCGCTCGTCTCGGCCAGCAGCGGCAGGTCGGGACGGAAGGAGCGGAACAGCTCCGCGGTCTCGTACGCCCCCGTGAGCACGACGCGCTCCACGGCCGGGTGCGTGAGCAGCTGTCGGCCGAGGTCGTTCTCGGACACCTGCACGAGCGTCAGGACGTCGCGCGGCACACCGGCCTCCCACAGCGCCTCCACCATCACCGCGCCGGAGCGCTCGGCGAGCGCCGCGGGCTTGATGACCACGGCCGACCCGGCGGCGAGCGCGGCGAGGGTCGACCCGGCGGGAATCGCGACGGGGAAGTTCCACGGGGGCGTGACGACGGTGAGCGCCACGGGCGTGAACCGGGCACCGTCGACGTGGTCGAGGTGCCGCGCCTGCTCGGCGTAGTAGTGGGCGAAGTCGATGGCCTCCGACACCTCGGGGTCGCTCTGCTCGACGACCTTGCCGCACTCGGCGCCCATCACCTCGATGAGGTCGGCTCGGCGCGCTTCGAGCACGTCGCCCGCACGGTGCAGGATCTCGGCACGCGCGTCGGCCCCGAGGTCGCGCCACGCGACGACGGCGGCCGCCGCCGCGCGGATCCGCTCGTCGAGCACGGACTCCTCGGTCACCGTGTGCGCGGCGATGGTGTCGATGCCGAGCCGGGACGACGGCATGCGCGACACGATCCCCTCGGCCCACGCGCGGTTCGCGGCGATCGCGGGATCCGAGTCGGGGGTGTTGCGGAACCCGTCCCGCGGCGCCGGCGCGGGCACGGCCGTGCGGTCCTGCACCCTGTGCGACGCGGGAACACCCACGGGCATGTAAGCCAGCGACGCGAGGAAGCGGTCGCGTTCGCGGGCGAACAGCGCCTCGTGCGTGCCGAGGTCGAACACGGCCGACATGAAGTTCTCGCTCGACGCCCCCTCCTCGAGCCGCCGGATCAGGTACGCGATCGCGACGTCGAACTCCTGCGGGTGCACCACCGGCGTGTAGAGGAGGATCGAGCCGACGGTGCGACGCACGACCGCCTGCTGCGCGGTCGCCATGCCGAGCAGCATCTCCACGTCGATGCCGCCGGTGACCCCGCGACGCTCGGCCAGCAGCCAGGCCAGCGCCACGTCGAAGAGGTTGTGCCCGGCGACGCCGATCCGCACGTGCGCGGTGTGCTCGGGGCGCAGGGCGTAATCGAGCACCGCCTTGTAGGAGGCATCCGTCGCCTGCTTGGACGGCCAGGTCGCGAGCGGCCAGTCGTGCACGTCGGCGTCGACGCGCTCCATCGGCAGGTTCGCGCCCTTGACGACGCGGACCTTGATCGGCGCACCCCCGGATGCCACCCGCGCGGCGGCCCATTCCTGCAGGCGGATCATCGCGGCCAGGGCGTCCGGCAGGTACGCCTGCAGAACGATCCCCGCCTCGACGCCGTGGAACTCGGGCTCGCCGAGCAGCGTCTCGAAGACGGCGAGGGTCAGGTCGAGGTCCTTGAACTCCTCCATGTCGAGGTTGAGGAAGGTGCCGGTCTCCTTCGCCACGCGGTAGAGCGGGCGCAGCGCCGTCACCGCGTCGGCGACGGCGGCGTCGAACGCCCACGGCGTGTGCGGGGCGACCGTCGAGGAGACCTTGATCGAGACGTAGTCGACGTCGTCCCGGGCGAGCAGGCGGCGGGTGCCCTCCAGCCGCCGCGCGGCCTCCTTCTTCCCGAGGATTGCCTCGCCCAGCAGGTTCACGTTGAGCCGGATGCCCTCGCCACGGCCCCGGATCGCGGCGATGGCGTCGCCGAGACGGCGGTCGCTCGCGTCCACGATGAGGTGGCGCACCATCGACCGCAGCGCCGTCCGCGCCGCGGGGACCACGACCCGCGGCAGCATCGGTGCGGTCAGCGCACCGAGGCGGATCGCGGCCTTGAGGTGCAGCGGAAGGAACGACGGCACCAGCGGCGCGAGCCCCGCGAGGTTGGCCGCCGCGACACGGAGGTCCTCGGGCCGCACGACCCCGTCGACGAAGCCCACGGTGAAGGCGAGACCGTTCGGGTCGCGCAGCACGCCGGCCAACCGCGTGGCCGCCGCGTCGACCGGTTCGGAGCGACTCTCGGCCAGCCAGCGGCGGACGAGGGCGACGGCGTCGTCGGCCAGGTCGGCCGGGGCGATCTCCGCCGGGGTGACATCGGTGAGCGACATGGGGATCCTTCCTTGGATGCCCTCAGTGTGCGACCGTTCACGATTCGGGAAAAGCGATGATTTACGAACGATATTCTTCGATCAGAGCGAAAGGATGCCATGTTCGATCTGCGCCGCCTCCGGCTGCTGCACGAGCTCTCGATGCGGGGCACGCTCTCCGCCGTCGCCGATGCCCTGTCGTTCAGCCCCTCCACGATCTCGCAACAGCTCGCCCAGCTCGAACGCGAGGCGGGTGTCCCGCTCCTCGAACCCGACGGTCGGCGCGTCCGCCTCACCGCGCAGGGCGAGGCCCTCGCCGCGCACGCGGCCCGCATGCTCGCCGCCGACGAGGCCGCGCGCGCCGAACTCGAGCTGCTCCAGCCCTCGCTCGCCCCCGTCCGCCTGGCCGTGATGCAGTCCGCCGCGCACGGACTGGTCCCCCGAGCCCTGGACGTCCTGGCCGAGGCCGAGCCCCGCCTGCGGGTCGAGATCGCCGAACTCGCCCCCGAGGAGGGACTGTTCGAAGTCGCCGCCCGCGGGTTCGATCTGGCCGTGGCGGAGCAGTACCCCGGCCACACGCGGGAGCAGCGCGCCCTTCTGGAACGTCGGACGCTGGGGCGGGATGCCATCCGCCTCGCCGTCGCGCACGGCGATCCGGCCACCTCGCTCGCCGACCTGCGCGACCGGGCGTGGGTGATGGAACCGGAGGGGACCGCCGCCCGTCAGTGGGCGACGCAGCAGTGCCGGGCCGCCGGTTTTGAACCCGACGTCCGGTTCGCGCTCGCCGACCTCACCGCACACGTGCGGCTCGTGGCATCCGGGCACGCGGTGGGGATGATCCCCGCGCTCGTCTTCGGCGGGGACGAGCCCGTCACGCGATCGATCGATCTTCCCGAGCGACCGCGGCGCGAGATCTTCACCGCCGTGCGCCGTGGAACGGCGGATCGCCCCGGCATCCGCGCGGTGCGCGCCGCCTTGGAGGACGCGTTCGCCCGCGTCCCCGGGATCAGCGCGGGGCGAGGACCGACCGGGTGATCCGACCGAGCATCTCCGCGAAGGCCGTCGACTGGGCGACCGGCTCCCCGTCGACGGCGGCGTCGAGATCGCGGGCGAAGCGGTCGAGCTGCGACCAGGGCAGGGCGTCGAGGTCGACCTCGAGGTGGATGTGGTTGACCCGCCGATCTTCGGTGTCGAGCTCACGGCGCAAGAGTCCGCGCTCGACGAGGCGGTCGACGAGTGTCGTGACCCCCGCCGAGGTGACCCCGAGGTGGTCGCGCAGTTCGGAGGGGCGGATGCCGGGCCGCTCGCGGATCCGCAGCAGGGCACGCACCTCGGTGTCGCTGAGCCTCAGTTCGGCGCGCGTGGCCGCCTCGGCGGAGCGCCGCGCCTCGACGTAGTCGTCGAGGGCCGTGGACAGTGCGGGGCGCAGGGACATGGCATCCACCCTAGCCAGACCTGGTTAAACCTGTGAGTATTTCATTTAGTTATTTAACTCGGTTAAATAGTGCTACGGTCGCGACATGGCCCGCCTCTACTACGGCACCGACCTCTCGCCGGTGACCTTCCCCGACCGTCTCATGGCCTACGTCAAGGTGATCACCTCCACCAAGCTCCGTCGCAACGAGTCCTTCACCCTCACCTGGACCGGCGACCCCGAGAATCCCGGACGCTCCGCCATCTGGCTGCATCCGTCCATCCCGATGCGCTTCGTGTTCGACTCCGCCGATGCCGAGCAGCTCGCCGGCGACTACCTCCGCGCACTGGCCGACCAGGCGAACGCCTCCGCCGGGCTCGTCATCGACCTGCGGACGTGGCAGGACGACGAGAGTTCCCTCCCGCGGACTCCCGCTCAACACGTCGCCCCCCGCCGCCCGGCGAGGCCGGTGCGCGCGGCCTGAACTGGTAGCACACGACCCATCTCGCCGCACGACCCGCGATAATGGCTCGAGCGCATTCCCGCGCCCGAGACGGAGTGTGCTGTGCCCGTACGTGATCTGCTCGACATCCAGCTGCTCGGGCAGTGGCTCGAAGAGTTCCGCGGCCTGGGGTATCTGACCGGCAGCGACATGCGGGTCCTCGAGCAGGAGGACGACACCGAGGTGACCCGGGGACTCATCGTCGTCGACCTCACCGAAGCCGCCACCATCACCTACCTCCAGCCCATCGCCGGGAGCGACGGCCGGTGGAAGGCGACGATGGAGGCCCGCGACACGACGATCGAGCTCACCGCCGTGGGGATCGTGAACCTCGGGAACGAGCTCAACGTGCTCGGCGCGCTGGTCTCGTTCCTCGAGACGAAGTCGCGGGCGCTGCTCGCCGCCTGCTGAGCATCCGTCGACGTCCCGTCACCCGGCGTGGCGGCGACGGTAGGCGGCCGGCGCCTCGCCCGTGTGATCGCGGAATCGCGCGTAGAACTGGCTGAGCGAGCCGAACCCCGCGGATGCCGCGATGTCAGGGATCGCGTCATCCGTCGTCAAGAGCAGCTCGCGCGCCCGCGCGATCCGGCACTGCGCGAGATACTCGCCGATCGTGACGCCCAGCGCGTGACGGAACACCGTCATCGCGTGGTTCGGGTGCACGTGCACGTGCGCGGCGACCGCGGCGACGGTGACGTCCTCGGCGGCATGCCGGGCGATCCAGGCCGCCATGTCGGCCACGTCGGCCCGGAGGCCTCCCCCGACCTTCTCGACCGGCCCCTCCGCGGCCGTCGCGAACGCCGCGCGCAGCACGAAGGCCTGCACCTCCGTCACCGCAGCGCGGTGCAGCGGGTGCGTCGGGTCGAGTTCGGCGCTCCAGGACCCGGCCCGCTCGGCCAGGGCCAACGGGCCCACGGCCTCCGGCGCGACCGCGACGTCGCCGGCGAACATGCGCGTCAAGAACTCCCCCGGGAGACGCCACCCCCGCGCCTGCGCGAGCGGCACCGTCAGCCACGCCAGTTCGCTCCCCCCGGAATCGCGCACGAGCTGGTGCGGCCGCGCCGCCCAGAACACCGCGAGCGCCCCGGCCGGGATGACCACCTGCCGCCCGTCCACGAGGTACTCCAGCTCCACCGGGGCGCAGTTGAACTCCAGATCGTCGTGCGTGTGGGCCACCGACATCCGGGGGACGGCCCCGCGCCAGCACGCGAGGTCGAACGACGAGATCGTGGCATCCATGATCCGAGTATCCCGGAAGAACATCCGTGCGAGCGCGAGGAAATCGCCTTTCGTCCGGCCGTACCGTGAGGTCATGAGCACCCTCACTTCGACGCCGACGTCGGTGTCCACCGCCCCGTACCACCTGACCCCCGAGCAGATCGCGCACTTCGACGCGCACGGCTACGTCGTCCTGCCCGGCCGCATCCCCGCCGATCTGCTGGCCCGCCTGCAGGACGCCGCCGACGAGTGGATCGCCACCGGACGCGCACTCGGTCCCGACAGCCCGGACGGCCCCGACTACCAGTGGGCCACCCGCGGCGGCGCCCGGCGCATGTTCCGCGTCGACTACCTCCACGGCAAGGGCTCGGCCGCCTCGCTCGAACTCCTCGGATCGCCCGCGGTCCTCGGAATCGCCGAGAGCCTCGCCGGCCCCGACCTCGTCCCCACCTACGAGTCCCTCGTCTTCAAGGACACCGGCGACGGCGCCGCGATCGACTGGCACCAGGATGCCGTGCACCCCCGCACGCACCGCATCTTCAACGTCGACGTCTACCTCGACGCCTCCAAGGCCGGCGAGGGCGCCCTTCGCGTCGCCCCCGGCTCGCACCTCGCGCCCGTGGACGTGTGCCAGCTGCAGGACGAGTACGGCTGGGACGCGCCCGGTGTGGTGCAGGTCGAGCTCGAGCCCGGCGACGTGCTCGTCCACGACGTGATGGTGGTGCACGGATCCGAAGCCGTGACCGGAAACCGGCTCCGCCGCACGATCTACTACGAATTCCGCGCGGCCGAGCAGATCCAGGCCGAGGGACCGTGGGATGCCGAGTGGGTCGACCGCCGCATGCGCCTGCTGCCGCTCGGGCTCGAGGCGCACGCCCGTCGCTTCCCCGCGCAGGAGCAGTTCCGGTGGAACGCCTCCCCGCAGCTGCGGCCCGAGATGTCCGGCGACGCGGACGCGGAGCTGCGGATCGCGCATCTCGTCCACTCCCCCGGCTCGTACTGCAGCGCCGGGAGCGTGCCCTTCACACCCGACGAGGACTGAACCAGAGACGGGAAAGCCCCGCCCCTTTCGGGGGCGGGGCTTCTCCCTGTCCGCTCAGTCGGCCGTGACGTGGATCAGCAGTGCCTCCCCGGGCGCCAGCAGCGGCGCGGCGAGCACGCCCTCGGCGAGCACCGAACCCGGCAACACGGTGCCACCGGCCACGAGCCAGGCGGGGTCGGCATCCTGGATCGTGCGTACCGGCGCACCGACGTCGAGCACCCGCACGCGATACCGACGCTGCGGATCGAGGCCCGGCAGCACGATCGGCGAGGGCAACGCCGCGTCGAACCGGTCGAGCGCGACGTAGGCGAACAGCCCCTCGCCGCGATCGGGAGCGACGACACCGTGCTGGAGCAGCGCCGGGTCGGCGTCGTCGACCCGCACCGTCGTTCCGCCGTGCAGCAGCGCCCGATGGGTGCGGTACAGCGCCGTCCAGCCTGCGAGCGCCGCGAGCTGCGCGTCGTCGAGGCGCGAGATGTCGGACTCGATCCCCGCGTGGAGGAACAGCGCCGTCGTCATGCGGAAGGCGAGCGACGCCGTCCGCCCCGTCGTGTGCGCGCGCTCGTCGCCCACGTGCGAGCCGAGGAACTCCGGCGGGATCAGGATGCCGGTCCACCGCTGGATGCGCTGACGGGCGAGCGGATCGTTGGTGTCGCTCGTCCAGAACCGGTCGACGCGACGCAGGATGCCGAGGTCGATCCGGGCGCCGCCGGACGCGCACGACTCGATCTCCACGCCCGGGTGCGCCGCGCGCAGGGCGTCCAGGAGCCGGTAGAGCGCCCGCACCTGACCCCCGGTGTGCGGGACGAGCAGGTCGCGGTTGTGGTCCCACTTCAGCGCCGCGATCGGGTACTCGGTGAGCAGCGCGTCGAGGCGGTCGAAGATGTGCTGCCAGGCGTCGGGGTGCTCGAGGTCGAGCACGTGCTGGAACCGCCACGACACGGCATCCGCCGGTGTCAGCATCCACTCCGGGTGTGCACGAGCGAGGTCGGAGTCGGCGCTGACCATCTCGGGTTCGACCCACAGCCCGAATTCGAGACCGTCGCCGTTCACGCGGGAGATGAGCGGACCGAGACCGTCGGGCCACACCCGCTCGTCGACGGTCCAGTCGCCGAGCGCACGCCGGTCGTCGGTGCGGCCGTGGAACCATCCGTCGTCGAGGACCAGCCGCTCCGCGCCGACCCGCGCGGCCGCGTCGACGAGGGGCGTGAGACGTTCGAGGGACTGGTCGAAGTAGACCGCCTCCCACGTGTTGAGGGTCACGGGGCGCGGACCCCGCGGGGTCGCCCACGACCGCACCCACGGGTGCAGGCGGGAGGAGAGACCGTCGAGGCCGGCATCGGACCACGTCGCGACCACGGTCGGAGCCTGGTGGGTCTCGCCGGGGGCCAGGACGAGCCCGTCGAGACGTTCGCCGGCTCCGACGACCGACAGACCCATGTCGCCGCGCTCGAACCAGACGGAGCGGTCACCGCTCCACGCGACGTGGGTGGCCCACACCTCGCCGTGGCGGAACCCGAACCCGGGCGTGCCGACGGTGAACAGGAACGGGTCGTCGTGACCGCCGCGACCGTGTCGGGTGTCGCGGGCCCAGACGCCGTGGCCGGGCCGCGAGCGCTGCGGCTCGCGTTCCCCCGCCCACCGGCCGGTGAAATCGAGGATCTCGCGCGCGCGGGTGGGGACGGGCAGAAGAGCGGCGAGCGCGCGCACCTCGATGGCATCCGTCCCCGTGTTGGTGAGCTGCCGGTCGACGAGGAGCACGCCCCGGGGGGTGAGCGTATGCCGCAGTTGGATGCGCGCGTCGCCGAGCGCGATGGTCGTGACCAGCGCATCACCGTCGCGCACGGTGTCGACGTGGTCGAGCACCGGGCTGGGCGGGGAGATCTCGACGGCGGGACGCCCGGTCCATCCGTCGGTGAGCAGGGGGACGACGCCGACCCGGAACGGGCGGTCGATCGAACTCGGGGCGACCGCGGGGGCGGTCGCGTCGGCCAGGGCGGTGAGGGCGGCGGCGTCGAGGTCACCGAGGGCGCGCCCCCAGTGCACCACGACCGGTGCCGCCGTGCCGCGGGCGTCGAGGATGAAGTCGACGCCCGCGGCGCGGAGGTGATGGATCATGCGATGGAGGTTACTTCGCGACCGGGATGGACTGCGCCTCGAGGGTCGCGATCGTCTTGTCCTGAGCGGATGCCAGAGCCTCGGTGAGCGTGCCCGAGCCGGCGACGGCCGACTTGAAGCCGTCCGACACGTCGGCGTAGACCTGCGTCATCGTCGGACCCCACACGAAGTTCGGGTCGACCTCGCCGGACGCCTTGGCGAAGACGTCGTAGATCTTCTGGTCGCCGTAGAAGGGCACGCCGTCCTGCAGGGAGGGGAGCGTCAGCCCGTCCTTGGTCGCGGGGTAGATCGCCGCCGTCTTGTTCAGCGACGTCAGCGCCTCCTCCGACGTGTTCAGCCACAGCGCGAACTTCGCCGCCTCGTAGAGGTGCTTCGTCGACTTGAAGACCGCGATCGAGGAGCCGCCCCAGTTGCCGGCGGCCGACTGGCCCGACGCCCACTGGGGGCTCTCGGCGACCGCCCACTTGCCCGAGGTGTCGGGAGCACCGCTGGAGATGGAGTTGGCGCCCCAGACGGCGGAGTTCCACGACCACACCTGGCCGGTGTTGTAGGCGTTGTTCCACTCGTCGGTCCACGCGGGGTACGACGAGACGAGGTCGTCGTCGATCAGGCCCTGCCAGTAGTCGGCGACCTTCGTCGAGGCGTCGCTGGTGAGGTCGACCTTCCAGGCGTCGCCGTCGTTGGAGAACCACTGACCGCCCGCCTGCCACACGAAACCGGCGAACTGGTTGATGTCGCTCTGCGAGAAGTTGGTGATGTAGCCGCCGAGCGCACGGATCTTCACGGCCGCCTCGCGGTACTCGTCCCACGTCGTGGGGATCGCGATGCCGTTCTGCTCGAACAGGTCCTTGCGGTAGAACAGCGCCATGGGACCGGCATCCTGCGGCACGCCGTAGACCTCGTTCTCGGTGCCGAGCGTGACCTGCTTCCAGGTCCAGTCGACGAACTGGTCCTTGGCCGCGACGACGTCCTCGCACGCACCGAGGTTCGCCAGGCCGTCCTGCACGCGGAAGTTCGGCAGCGCGTCGTACTCGATCTGCCCGAGGTCGGGGGCGTTCCCCGCCTGGAGCTGGTTGAAGAAGTTCTGGTACGTGCCGGCGTTGCCCGAGGGGCCCGTCTGCACCTCGACCTTGATGTCGGGGTTCTGCTCGTTCCAGATCGCGACGGCATCCTCGATGCCGGGGATCCACGACGTGAACGTGAGCGTCACGTTCTCGCCGGCGGGGGCGCACGACGCCGCGTCGGTGCTGCCGGTGCTCGACGACGAGCATCCCGCCATGACCAGGGCGCCCGCGGCGAGCAGGGCGACGCTGACCGCTCTCTTCTTGTGCTGCATGATTCCTTCTCTCGGTTGGCCCGCCGGTCGTGCCGGTGGGAGGTGTGTCACTTCAGGGCTCCCGTACCGAGCCCGGTGCGCCAGTACCTCTGGAGCAACAGGAACGTCACGATGAGCGGGAGGATGGAGATGAGGGACCCGACCAGCACGTACGTGCGCAGCTCGGGGAACTGGTTGATGGTGGAGTTCCACGCGTAGAGGCCGTACGTGACGGGGAAGAGCTCTTCGCTGCGCAGCATGATCAGCGGCAGGAAGAAGTTGTTCCAGATCGAGACGAACTGGAAGAGGAACACCGTCACCAGCGCCGGGAACATCAGCCGGATCGACACCGTGAAGAACGTCCGCACCTCGCCCGCCCCGTCGAGGCGGCTGGCCTCGAGGAGTTCGTCGGGAACGGATGCCTCGGCGAACACGCGGGACAGGTAGACGCCGAACGGGCTCACGATGCTCGGCAGCAGCACGGCCCAGTACGTGTCGGTGAGCTGGACCTGGCTGAACAGCAGGAACAGCGGCAGTGCGAGGGCCGTCGCGGGCACGAGGACCCCGCCGAGCACGGTGTTGAAGATGGCCTCGCGGCCGGGGAAGCGGTACTTCGCCAGCGCGTAGCCGCACATCGCGGCGATCACCGTGGCGATCACGCCGCCGACACCGGCGTACAGCACGCTGTTGCCGAGCCACTTCAGGTACACCCCGTCGCGGTACGCGAAGAGCTGGCCGACGTTGTCGAAGAACCGGAAGTCGGCGAACCACAGCGCGTTGGTGCTGAACAGCTGTCCACGGTCCTTCGTGGAGGCCACGACCAGCCACCAGAGCGGGATGAGGAAGTACAGCGTGAAGATGCCCATCACGACCATCGCGGTCGTGCGCGACACGATGCTCTCGCGCGGGCCCGAGCCGGCGGGACGCCGCGCGGGGGCGCGACGGCCGGTCGTGAGCGTGCGGGTGTCGGTGGGGCGGGGGGCGATCGCGCTCATGACTGGGCTCCACGGCGGCTGAGACGGAGGAAGGTGAACGACAGCACGAACGTCGCCAGGGCGAGCACGACCGAGAACGCCGCCGCGAGCGAGACGTTGGGGATCGAGCTGGTCGCGTAGATCGTCATGTTGGGGGTGAAGGTGCTCGTCACCGCCGAGCTGAACGAGCGGAACGTCTGGGGCTCGGCGAGGAGCTGGAGCGTTCCGATGATCGAGAGGACACCGGTGAGCACGAGGGCCGGCCGGATGAGCGGGATCTTGATCGACCACGCGATGCGGGCCTGACCGGCGCCGTCGATGCGGGCCGCCTCGTAGATCTCCTGCGGGATCGCCAGGAGCGTCGAGTAGATGATGAGCATGTTGTAGCCGACGAACACCCAGGTCACGACGTTCGCGATGGACCACAGCACCAGGTCGGCCGACAGCAGATCGACATTCGAGGTGACGGCGGGGAACGGCGACAGGTTGGGCGAGTACAGGAAGCCCCACATGATCGCGGCGATCACGCCCGGCACGGCGTACGGCACGAAGAACGCCAGGCGGAAGAAGCGCTTGCCGCGCAGCAGCGGCGAGTCCAGCAGCAGGGCGAACAGCAGCGCGAGGCCGAGCATCACCGGCACCTGCACGACGCCGAACAGCAGCACGCGGCCGACCGAGGTCCAGAACGCGGTGTTCTGGAACACCAGCGCGTACTGCGCGAGTCCGCCGAACACCTCCCGGGCCTGACCGAACGTGCCCTCGCGCTCGACGACGAGCATCGACTTCCACACCGCGTAGCCGATGGGCACGAGGTAGAAGAGGACGAACAGCACCACGAAGGGGGCGATGAAGGCCACGATGGCCCTCTTGTGGGGGATGCGTCGACGCACCCGGGGCGTCGCTGCCCCTGCGGCGGGAGCGGTCATGAATGGTTCTCCTCTCGGACGACGCGCACGGCGCCGGATGGGACGCGCAGTCGGTCCTCGACCGCGAGGCCCGTGATGAGCTCGGTGCCGCGCACGTCGGCGACGAGTTCGGTGTCGCCGTGGTTGACGACGAAGACGTAGGACGCGTCCTCCCCGCGTCGACGGACGATCTCGAACGCGCCCGCGGCCTCGACCTCGGCCGGCGGTCGGACGCCCGCGGCGCGGGCGATCGCGCCGAGCCGGTCGGCGAGGGCCGAGGGCTCGAGCTGCGTGGCGAAGTACCACGCGCTCCCCCGCCCGTGGGCGTTGCGGGTGATCGCGGGCGACGCCGTCGCGGGACCGTCCGCGAACGTCGCGAGGGTCTCGGCCGTCGTCGCGCGCAGGCGTTCGCTCCACAGGTGCGAGCGCGTGCCGTCGTCGAGCGCGATCGCGACGCCGGGCGCGACGGGCGCGAACTCTTCGACGTGGATGCCGAGGGCCTCCCGCAGCGGACCCGTGTAGCCGCCCGCCCAGATGCGGTCGCTCTCGTCGACGATGCCCGAGTTGTAGGTGACGACCGCGGTCCCGCCCGCGGCGATCCAGTCGGTGAGCACCGCGGCCTCGTCGGCGCGCAGGAGGTGCAGGCCCGGGACCACCACGAAGCGGTACGCGGAGAGGTCGGCCCCCGGGCGCACGATGTCCACGGTGAGCCCCTGGGCGTGGAGTGCGGCGTACGTGGCGTGCACCTGTGTGAGGTACCCGACCGACTGGCTGGGGCGGCACTCGGTGTCGGTGGCCCACCACGCCTCCCACGAGAAGATCACAGCGGCATCCGCCACGACCCGCGACCCGGCGACCTCGCCGAGCCGGTCGACGATCCCGCCGAGTTCGACGACCTCGCGCCACACGGCGGAGTCGGTGCCGGCGTGGGGCAGCATCGCCGAGTGGAACTTCTCCGCTCCCTGGAGCGACGCGCGCCACTGGAAGAAGCAGACGCCGTCGGCGCCGCGCGCGACGTGTGTGAGGGAGTTCCGCAGCAGCTGACCGGGCTCCTTGGCGAGGTTCAGCGGCTGCCAGTTCACCGCGCCGGTGGAGTGCTCCATGAGGATCCACGGGGCCCCCTGCGCGAGGCCGCGGCTGAGGTCGGCGGCGAAGGCGAGCTCACTGAGCGGGTCGCCGAGACGGTGGTCGAGGTAGTGGTCGTTGGCGACGACGTCCATCTCGTCGGCCCACGACCAGTAGTCCATGTTCTCGATGTGGGCGGTGACCATGAAGTTCGTCGTCACGGGGCGGTCGCTGAGGCGACGGAGGACGTCGGCCTCGGCGCGGTACTGGGAGAAGACCGCGTCCGAGCTGAAGCGGTGGAAGTCCAGCAGCTGCCCGGGGTTGCGGGCCGACAGGGCGGCTCGCGGCGGGAGGATCTCCTCCCAGTCGTGATAGGTCTGGCTCCAGAACGCGGTGCCCCACGCCCGGTTCAGTTCGGCGACCGAGCCGTACCTCTCCCGCAGCCACACGCGGAAGGCGGCGGCGCTCTCGTCGCAGTAGCAGAGGGCGTTGTGGCATCCGAGTTCGTTCGAGACGTGCCAGAGGGCCACCGCCGGGTGCGCCCCGTACCGCGCGGCGACCGCTTCGACCAGGCGGAGGGATGCCGTGCGGAAGACGGGCGAGCTGGGGCACCAGGCCTGGCGTCCGCCCGGGTAGCGGCGGGTGCCGTCCTCGGTCATGGGCAGCACCTCGGGGTACGCGCGGCTGAGCCATGCCGGCGCCGAGGCGGTTCCGGTTCCGAGGTTGACCCGGATGCCGGCGGCGTGGAGCCGCTCGAGGATGTCGTCGAGCGCGGCGAAGTCGAAGGCGTCGGGACCGGGCTGCAGGTGCGACCAGCCGAAGATGTTGACGGCGACGAGGTCGACCCCGGCCTCCCGCATGAGGCGGATGTCCTCGTCCCACACCTCGGGCGACCACTGCTCGGGGTTGTAGTCGCACCCGAAGGCGATGCCCTCGTGGGTGAAGGGGGTCCGGCCGGTCATCCTGCTCCTCGTTCTGTGAACGTGCACAGTCTCGAGCGGATGCCTCTCCGTCGAGGTTCTGTGAACGTACACAGAGTGGCATTCGACGTTTTCTGCGTCAAGTGTTCGTTATCAATCTGTGCTCGTTCACACATCGGGCGGGTCGCCCCTAGGATCGGGAACGTGGAAACGGAGCGTCGACGTCGCGCCACCGTGAAGGACGTCGCCCTCGAAGCGGGCGTCTCGCGGGGCACGGTCAGCCGCGTGCTCAACGGCCAGCCGTACGTCTCGGAGGACGCGCGCGCCGCGATCGAGGCGGCCATCGCCCGCGTCGGGTTCGTCCCCAACCGCGCGGCGCGCAGCCTCGTGATGCAGAGCTCGCAGGCGATTGGTCTGATCGTGCACGAACCGCACTCGCTGTTCGTCGAGGACCCCAACATCGCCTCGATCCTGCTCGGCGCGAACAGCGCGCTCTCCGAGGCCGACTACCAGCTGTCGTGCCTCATCGCCGACACCCCGCGCGATGTGGACCGCCTCGCGCGCTACCTCAGCGGCGGCCTCATCGACGGCGTGATCATCGTGTCGGCGCGCGTGGGCGACCCCATCACGCGCGCGGTCGTCGAGCTGGGTCTCCCCGCCGCCTTCGTCGGCAACCCGCGCGACATCGGCGACGCCGCCCACGTCGCGATCGACAACCGCGGCTCCGCGCGCGAGATCACGAAACGCCTCGTCGGCACCGGTCGGCGTCGCGTCGGCATGGTCGCCGCCGCGCTCGACCGCGACTCCGGCGCCGACCGCCTCGCGGGGTTCGTCGACGCGCTGGGCGGCGACTTCGACCCCCAGCTCGTCGAGCGGGTGCCGTTCTACTCGTTCTCCGACGGCAAGGCCGGCATGAAGCGCCTGCTCGACCGGGTTCCCGACATCGACGGCGTCTTCGCCTCGAGCGACGCCGTCGCCGCCGGCGCGATCGAAGCCCTCCACGAGGCGGGTCGACGCATCCCCGACGACGTGGGGATCGTCGGCTTCGACGACAGCTCCTGGGCCCTGCGCTGCGATCCCCCGCTGTCGACCGTGCACCAACCCGCCGATCAGCTCGGCAGCGCCGCCGCCCGCGCCGTGCTCGCGCAGCTCGACGGCCAGACCTTCACGGCCCCGATCCTGCTGGAGAGCCCGATCGTCTGGCGCGAATCGGCCTGAGCGCGCGGAGCCGCCCCGAGGGTTCCCCGGGACGGCTCGGCGGCGTCAGCGCGTGAGCGCGATCTCGTTCGGCGTGACCTTCAGCGTCGCAGTGGTGAGCACCTCGCCCGTGGTGAGGTCGACGGCGTGCACCGCGTTCCTCGCCGGCTCGGTCACGTAGGCGACGTCGCCGCTGACCTTGATCGCGGGGTGCGCGTCCTGCCACTCGACCGGCCCCTCCCACGCGTCGATCACCGGGAACGCCTCGGTCACTGCACCGGTGGCGGGGTCGATGACGTGGATCGACCCGTCCGTGGCCAGGATGTAGCCGCGGTCCTCGGGGCCGCGGGCGATGTCGCGGAACGTGTACTCGACCCCCTCGGGCAGATCGACGACGGCCTGCGTCTTGGCCTGCGTGTCGATCAGCGCGACGCGGTGGAGCAGGTAGCCCTCGGCATCCCGGTCGTCCTTGTAGTCGCCGATGACGAGCGGGCTGGTCTCGCTGACGTAGGCGTTGCCCATGCGTCCGTAGGGCTGGTCCGGGGCGGTGAGCTTGGTGAAGGCGCCGTCGTCGTAGACGAGCGCGCCGTTCTCGCAGCCGAAGACGACGACCTCGTCCTTCGCGGTGCCCTCGCCGTGCACGCCCGGGCAGTCCGCGCTCTCGGCGAGGGTCCGACCCGAGGGATCCTTCGCGACGACGCCGGTGCGGCCGTCGGCGTTGCCGACCGTGGTGAGGAACGTGCCGTCCTCGAGCACGATCGAGACGCCGTGGTGCGCCTCGACGCCGGGGATCGTTTCGACGGCGGGACGACCGGTGGATGCCGACAGCGCGGCGCTGTCGAACACGGTGGTGTCGCTCGTGCCGTCGGCGTACAGAACGGTCTTGCCGCCGTGCACGACGACGTGTCCGGCCTTCTCCGCCGGGAACACCAGGTCGGTGAGCGCGGGCGCGGCGTCGGCCGAGCCGGCATCCAGCACCTGGAAGCCCGCGCTGGTCGTCACCATGATGTGGCGCCCGTCGCCGGCGGGGTTAAGGCGGGTGAACTCCTCGGAGTCGACGTCGCCGAGGACCTCCAGCGTCTCGCCGTCGAGGACGACGATGCCGCCCGGGTAGGACAGGGCCACGCGGGTGCCGGTCTCGGCCACCGCCGACGCGGACGAGCCCGGGGTCGCGGAGCCGGTGCCGGCACAGGCCGCGAGACCGACGGTCGCGCCGACCGCGAGGGCGAGCACGCCCGCGCGGCGGAGGGGAAGGGTGCGCATGTGATTTCTCTTTCTCTCAGGGGTGGCCGGGCGCTCAGGGCGACAGGCCGGTGGCGATGCGCTCCGTGTTGACGCGCATCATGGTCAGGTAGTCGGGGGCTCCGCCGGCGGCATCCGTCAGCGACTCCGTGAACAGCTCGGTGACCGTCACGTCGACGTCGGCCTCCTCGGCGAGCACTTTCATGAGCCGGTCCGGCTGCGACGATTCGGCGAAGATCGTGCGGACGCCGGCGTCGTCGATCGCCGACACCAGGTCGGCGAGGTCGCTCGCACTCGGGGCGGCGAGCGTCGTCCCCCCAGGGATCACGGCTCCCACGACACGGAATCCGAATCGCTCGGCGAGGTAGCCGAAGACGTGGTGATTCGTCACCAGTGCGCGCTGCGCGGACGGGATGGCGGCGAAGGCGTCCGTCATGTCGGCGTCCAGCTCCGTCAGCTCGCCGCGGTAGGCGGCCGACCGGGCGGCGACCGCGGCGGCATCCACCCCGTCCATCGCCTCGAGCACGGGGACGAGCGCGTCGACCACGGCGATCGTCTGCGCCGGGTCGGTCCAGAAGTGCGGATCGTCGGCGCCACCGGCGTCGGTCGAGGTGTAGGGCAGGACGTCGACGGCGTCCCCGGCGACGAACGCGGCGACGCCCGCCCCCGCGGCCGCGTCGAGGTGCTGCTGCAGCCCTTCCTCGAGGCCGAGACCGTTCGAGACGACGAGGTCGGCCGAGCGCAGCCGCGCCGCCTCCGCCGCGGAGATCTCGAACGCGTGCGGGTCGGCCCCGGGTCGCATGAGGGTCACCACCTCGACGTCGTCACCGACGAGGTTCGACACGACGTCGCCGAGGATGTTCGTCGACACCATGACGAGCGGACGGTCGCTCGCGGGGGCGGAACAGCCGGTGAGCACCCCCGCGGCGAGCAGGAGGGCGGCGGTGAGGCGCAGCAGTCTCATCTCAGCGTCCCGTCTGAACGAAGAACGCGGGGCTGCGCTCGGCGGGGAACTCCCGGGCGATGCGCGCACCGTCGGCGAAGTCGATCTCCCAGAGGCGCCCCTCGACGGGACCGTTGAGGTAGGCGCGCTGCTGGTCGGCCACGAGCGTCGCGGACGCGCCCGCCGCGAGGCTCTCGGCGACGAGCGGGGCGGATGCCGCGCGCTCCGCGCCCGTTTCGCCGTCGAGCACGAGCACGCGCCCGTCGCGGGTGAGGGCGAGCAGATTCGCGTCGGCGTCATCGACCGCGGTGACCTGCACGAGGGGCTCGGGGGCAGGGATCAGCGACCACGACCGCGCCCGGGTGTCGAGGATCCAGATGCCGTCGTCGCCGGCGAGCGCGGCCACGCGCGGACGCCCCTCGCGGTTGGCGAAGGCGGTCGCCCGCGCCGCGGTCGTGCCCGCGGGGTAGGGGACGCGCTCGATGACGGGCCGCTCGTCCTCGACGTGGATGAGAAGCGCCGCGTCCCGGCATCCGATGACCGCTCCCACGCGGGTGGTGATCGTCCCGGCGGGATCGACGCAGTCGGCGGAGTCGCCGGTCGGCGTGCCGTCGGCGGTGTGCAGAGCCAGGACGTCGGCGGCGGCCACTGCCGCGAACGACCCGACCGGGACGACGAGGCCCGCACCCGGCTCGCGTGCGAGGCGGAACGTCTCCACGATGCGGCCCTTCGAGAGCGCCTCGGTGTCGAGGAGGACGGCGTCGCCGCTCTCGGGGAAGAACAGCCCCGTGCCACCGGTCGTCGACGAGTTCGACGTCGCGACGGTCGCCACTCCCCCGCCCCCGGACCCGCCCGCTGCCCCGCCCGCTCCCCCGCCCGCTCCCCCGCCCTCGACGTCGCCGAGCACGCGCGGCTCGGCGCGGTAGTAGTGGAAGTGGTCGACGTGATCCCACGTCCACACGCCGCTGTCGACGATCGAGACGCCGGCCCCGTCCATCGCGAAGAGATACCGCCCGTCGCCGTGCACCGCGTCGGGGGCTCGCACCGCCCCCAGGTCCGCGGTCGATTCGTCGAGCAGGTCGAGGTGCGACACGCGACCCTCGGCGTCGATCGAGGTCAACCCGAGCGCGGGTTCCGCGAGTTCCGCCGCGCCGGCGATGGCGCCGTGCGTGTCGACGGCCGCGTCGGGGGTCGTGTCGGGCGTCGGCTCGGGCGGGGAGCCGCCCGCGCACCCGGCGAGGGCCAGCAACGCGACGAAGGTCAGGGGGAACAGGAGGGGCGAGGAGCGCGGGAGCATGCGGTCTTTCTGCGTCAGGACGGAACGGGGACGAGAACAGGGCGGCGGCGGACAGCGGCGTCGTGGGCCGCGCGGAGCGCCCATGAGGCACCGGCCGCGGCGATCGCGGTGGCGGCGATGGTGGCCCCGGCCGCGGTGGCGGCGTGCCACGAGACCAGCAGGCCGACCGCGACGGCGACGGTGCCGATGACCGCCGCGAGGGCCATGGTGGAAGGGATCCTCTCGGTCCACTGCCGCGCGGCGACCGCGGGGGCCACGAGCAGCCCCACGACGAGCAGCGACCCCACGGCCTGGTACGACGCGACGACCGCGAGGGTCACGAGGCCCACCAGCACGGTGCGGCCCCACCGCGGACGCAGGTTCAGCACCCGCGCGACCCGCTCGTCGACCGCCAGCGCGACGAGTGATCGGTGCGCGGCGACGGCGGCCGCCACCCCCACGACGACCGCGACGGCGAGGACGACCAGGTCGCCCACGCCCACCGCGAGGATGTCGCCGAACAGGATGGCCGTGGCATCCGTCGCGAAGCTCCCGGCGTGCGAGATCACGATCACCCCGAGCGCGAGCATGCCGACGAACAGCAGGCCGATGCTCGTGTCGTACGACAGCCGCGCGCGGCGCTGGAGGACGCCGATGCCGAGGCTCATCGCCATCGCGCTGACCGCGGCCCCCAGCAGGACCGGCAGCCCGAGGACGGTGGCCAGGGCGACGCCCGGGAGCATGCCGTGGGCCAGCGCCTCACCGAGGAACGCCATGCCGCGGATGATCACCCACGTCCCGGCGACGGCGCACAGCACCGCGACCAACGCGCCGCCGAGGAGGGCGCGCTGGACGAACTCGAGCGAGAACGGATCGGTGAGCCAGGACACGAGGCACGACCGTAGCGTTATTGAGAACGGTTATCAAACTCATAGAATGGATGCCATGCCCCCTGCACCCTCTCCCTCCCCCGTCGTCGAGGCTCGCGGCATCCGCGTCGATTTCGGCGAGACACGCGCCCTGGACGGGGTCGACCTCGACATCGCCGCGGGCGCTCTGACGGTGATCGTCGGAGCCAACGGCTCGGGCAAATCGACGCTGGTGGAAGTGCTGGCGGGGGCGCGTGCCCCGTCGGCCGGAACCGTCCGCGTCCACGCGACGTCGCGCGCTTTCGTTCCACAGAGGGCCGCCGTGGCCGACCGACTCCCCCTCACCGTCCGCGACGTCGTCGTCATCGGCGCCTGGGGGCGGGTGGGCACGGTGCGCCGGCTGGGTCGCGCCGGTCGCACGGCCGTCGACGACGCCGTGCGCCGTCTCGACGTGACCGCCCTGCAGCGCAAGCCCTTCGGAGCGCTCTCCGGCGGACAGCGTCAGCGAGCCCTCCTCGCGCAGGGCCTGGCACGCGGCGCCGACCTGCTTTTCCTCGACGAACCGACGACGGCCCTGGATGCCACGAGCGCCGCGCTCATCCACGGTGCGATCGCGGAGGAGACCGCCCGCGGGGTCGCCGTCGTGTGCGTGAGCCACGACGACAGACTCATCACCCAGGCCGACGTCGTCGTGCGGCTGGACTCGGGCCGTCTCGTCGCCGGAAAGTCCGCCGGGGAAAGCGAAAAGCCCCGGTCTCCCGGGGCTTTCGCTGATGTTCTCGGTGGCGAGTGAGGGATTCGAACCCCCGAATGCAATGCAGTCTGATTTACAGTCAGATCCCTTTGGCCGCTTGGGTAACTCGCCAGGTGCGCACCCGCCCGGCTTTCGCAGTCGACCAGAGGCGCGATCACCTACCTTACCCTCTGCGAGGGGGTGCTTCCAACACGGGGCAGGTGCGCGACAACGCGGCCCGGGTCACTCGGGGATGCGCAGCAGGGCGCCCTCGCTGCGGCACGTGACCGCGGCCACCTCCATCGCGCGGTCGAGCACGAAGCCCCAGCCCGCCTCGTCCTCGGGGAGGCCGCCGCGCACGAGCGCCGCCGTCGTCGAGAGCACGGCGTCGCCGCCGCCCATGGTGTCGACGATGGGCTCGGGAAGCTCGACGATCGGGCGCGAGACGGTCAGCCCGTGGGCGTCGACGGCCGCTCCCCCGGCCCCGTACGTCGCGAGCACGGCCTCGACGCCGAGGCCGGCGAGCTTCTCGCGGAGATCCTCGAGCGGCCCGCCGTAGAGCAGCTGCGCGTCGTCCTCGCCGACCTTCACCAGCTGCGCCCGCGCGGCAGCCTTCTCGAATCCGCGCACGAAGGCCTCGCGGTCGTGCAGCATTCCGGCCCGGGGGTTCGGGTCGATCGCGAGCGACGTCGAGCCGACGGCATCCAGCAGCGCGTCGGTCTGGTCGAGGTCGTCGAACGGGAAGCAGCTCACCACGACGAGGGGCGCCTCGGCGAGCGCGGCGCGCTCGGCGTCACCGTAGTGCACGCGGCGGTTCTGCGCGGCCTCGTTGAAGACGTACTCCGGCTCGCCCCCGGCCGAACGCGTGCTCACGGCACGGGACGACCCGTGCTCAGAGGGACTCTGCAGCAGGTCGACGTCGTACTCGGCGAGGTAGCCGCGGATCTGCTCGCCCGCCGCGTCGTCGCCGACCATGGCGATGAGCGACGTGGGGACGCCCAGGCGCGACAGTCCCACCGCGACGTTCAGGGCGGCACCGCCGACGAACTCGCGGACACCGGCGTCGTCGCGCAGCTCGTCGATCAGGGCGTCGCCGATGACGACGACCCGACCGGTCACCGCTGGACTCCGGCCGTGTCGAGCACACGCTCGACGAACGCCTCGGTTCGGCGCTTGGTGCCGTCGATCTTCATGTCCACACTCCCGCGGATCTCACTCGGCGCCAGCGGCATCGCGAGGCGCACGTTCTCGTGGCACGACAGGTCGGCGCACATGTACGTTCCGACCGTATCGCCCTGGTCCCCCGCCGCCCCGGCTTTCCGCGCCGTGAACAACGCCACCTGGTCGCCCGGCTGCATCGTGTGGCACAGATTGCACATCGCCGCCCGCGCGCGCGACTGCCCGTCCGCGGCCCGCAGCACGACGCCGGTGGGCTCACCGCCCCGCTCGGTGACGAGGTAGCCGCGTCCACGGGTGCGCGGATCCCGCCACGCGAAGAAGTCGAGGTGGTCCCAGTCGGTCAGCAGGAAATCGTGGGGCAGAGCCAGGACCCGCAGGTCGTCCGGTGCGGCGTTGACGAACGCCTCGCGCACCTCGTTCTCGGTGAGTGCTCGCATGGCATCCGAGTCTACGAGCGACCCGGGGGCGCCGGGCCGGCCCGTCACTTCACGCTGCCGGCCGTGAGCCCTCCCACGATGTACTTCTGCAGGGCGAGGAACAGCGCCATGGGCAGGATCGCCGCGAGCACCGCTCCCGCCGCGAACACCGACCAGTTGGTGGCCGTCTCCTGCGACACGAACTGGTAGAGGCCCACGGCGAGGGTCTGCTTGTCGGGGTCGACGAGGATCACGGATGCCAAGACGAAGTCGTTCATGGTGCCGATGAACGACAGCAGCCCGACGACCGCGAGGATCGGAGCGACCAGGCGCAGGATGATCGTGAAGAAGATGCGCGCGTGACCGGCGCCGTCGATCTTGGCCGCCTCATCGATCGAGGCGGGCACGGTGTTGAAGAAGCCGTACATGAGGTACGTGTTCACACCGAGCGCGCCGCCGAGGTACACCATGATCAGACCGATCTGGGAGTTCAACCCGATCGCGGGGAAGACGTCGGCGATCGTCGTCATGAGCAGGAAGATCGCCACGAACGCCAGCAGCTGCGGGAACATCTGCACCAGCAGCAGGCTGAGGAGCCCGAATCGGCGTCCGGCGAAGCGCATGCGGGAGAAGGAGTACGCCGCGAGCGCGCCGAGGAACACGGTGCCGGCGGCGGTGACGAGCCCGATCACGAGCGAGTTGACGAACCACGCGGCGAAGGGCTGCTGCGGCAGCGAGAACAGACGCACGAAGCTGTCGACGCTGATCGTCTGGAACAGTCCGTTGGCCGTGAGCAGCGTCCCGCCGGGGTTCAGGGCGGCCGACAGCACGTACAGCAGCGGGAACGCCGAGAAGATCAGCATCGCGATGCCGACGAGATGACGCCAACCGGTCTGCCGGAACCAGGTGCCGAACGGACGGCGCGGCGGTCGCGGTGCGCGGTCGGCGCGGTCGTTGCGGGCGGGGCGGGTGAGGGTCGCGGTGTCGATCGCCATGTCAGTTCAGCTCCTCGAGGGCCTTGGTCTGGCGGAATCCGATGTAGGAGATCACGCCGACGAGCAGGAAGATCACGATCGAGAAGGCGCTGGCCAGGCCGAAGTCGCGCAGCTGGCCGACGAAGGCGACCTTGTAGACCATCGAGATCAGGATGTCGGTGGCACCGGCGTTGATCGCGGCGTCGGCGAACCGCGGTCCCCCGCCCGTGAGCATGTAGATGAGGTTGAAGTTGTTGAAGTTGAACGCGAACGACGAGATCAGCAGCGGTGCCACGGAGACCAGCAGCAGGGGGAACTTGATGTGGCGGAAGATCTGCCACACGCTCGCCCCGTCCACACGCCCGGCCTCGGTGATGTCGTCCGGGATCGACTGCAGCGCGCCCGTGCACACCAGGAACATGTACGGGTAGCCGAGCCAGAGGTTGACGATCAGGATCGCGATCTTCGCCAGCACCGGGTCCTGCAACCACGGGATGGTGGCCCCGCCGAGGATCGTCTGGTTGATGAACCCGAAGTCCTGGTTGAACATCCCCGCCCAGACCAGCGCCGAGAGGAATGCCGGGAACGCGTACGGCAGGATCATCACGACCCGGTAGTACTTCCGGCTCTTCATACGCGGGTCGTTCAGCACGATCGCGAGGAAGAGGCCCAGGACGAAGGTGGTCGCCACCGACAGGAACGCGAACGCGAAGGTCCAGATCGCCACGGCGATGAAGGGACCGCGGATGGAGTCCTCGGTGAAGGCGCGCACGAAGTTGTCCGCCCCCACCGTCACGACCCAGCCCGGCAGCAGCTCGGAGCCGTCATCGGCGGTGAACGCCCCCGTCCCGATGTCGCGGTAGACCGTGCCGTCGGTGGTGTCGGTCATCGTGTCGGCCGCGGCATCCCAGGTCAGGCTGGAGGTGAACAGGTACGCGTTCGAGCCGTCCGTGGTGCGGAGGAACCCGGCGTTGGGATCCTCGGAGATCGGCACCGCGATCGCACCGATGGCGCCCTGGTTGGCGACGATGCCGGCAAAGTCGAGGCTCGTGTAGCCGTCGGCGGCGACGGCGCGACCGCCCGAGAACTCGGCGTCCACGGGTTCGAGCTCGGACTCGGTCGTTCCCACGGCGGCGTCGCCCGTCACCGGATCGGTCACCAGCAGCGAGAACACCCCGTCGCGCTCGACGACGGTGATCGGGTAGGTCGCCGAGTCGGCCACGCGGGTCTGCGACTGCAGGAGCAGCGCGTTGACGGCGTCATCCTTGGTCGAGTTGTGGCCCGAGCCGTAGTTGGTGAACGCGATGTACACCGTGTACGCGACGACGAAGATCTGGAAGATCAGCAGGAAGATCAGGCCCGGCGTGAGGTATTTTGCCGGGAGCAGCCCGGGCGTGAGGTAGACGACTTTCACGCCGACGGCGATGAGCGCGACGGCACCGGCGACCGCCCACTGCCCCGTCCCCGCGAGCACCATGACGGCGTACACGGCGGCCGCGTCGATGATCGACAGCGCGACGATCTTGACGAGCCAGACCTTCCATCCGGCCGCGGCGGCTTCGGCGTAGCGCTCGGCGCGGCGGCGGCGTCGCTCGGCCGCGGGGTCGGGAGGGGTCGAGCCGACAGGGGTGTCGTTCTCGAGGAGGGGAGCCGTCATCGTTGAGGCCTTCTGCGTCAGGGGGACGAAGTCCGGGGGTGGGGGAAGAGGGGGTGCCACGGCGGGCGGCCGCGAAGGACGCCCGCCGTGGCGGTGGATCAACCGGCGATCTTGGCCTGGATGTCGTCGGACATCTTGGTCCACGTGGCCGTGGGGTCCTCGCCCTTGAGGAGCGCGACCTCGGCGACACCCCAGAACTCCCAGACCGAACCCATCTCGGGGATGCTCGGCATCGGGGCACCCTGGGCGCCGACCTCACCGAAGCCGGCGATGATCGGGTCGGAGGCGGCCTTCTCGTACGCCGCCTTCAGTGCCGGCGGACGGTCGCCCGCCTCGTAGAGCGCCGTCTGCACGGGCTCGGTGCCGAGGTAGTTCACCAGGAACTCGTTCGCGGCGAGCGCGTTCTGCGACTTCGCGTTCAGGTAGAAGCCCTGCACGCCCACGAAGGGCTGCGCGGGCTGACCGCCGGCCGACGGGATCGGGTCGACGGCGATGTTGATGCCCTTGGCCTCGGCATCCGCGACGTTCCAGGGGCCGGTGAGGATGAACGGCGTCTGGCCCGAGTTGAAGGCCTCCTTGGAGAGGTCCTGGGTGAGGTTCAGGTTGATCGTGCCGGCGGCGCCCTGCGCTCCGAGCCACGCGGCGAAGGCCTGGCCGGCCTCGTCGCCGATCGACAGCTGCGAGCCGTCGTAGCTGCCGTCGGCGTTGCGCGCGAACACGGAGTTCCCGAACGACGTCTCGAACGGGTACAGGTGGTACGGGTCGGCGTTGGCCGGGTCCAGTCCCACGACGAAGGGGTACTGCACGCCGGCGGCGGTGCCCTTGGCGATCATGTCGTCGAACGAGGTCGGCGCCTCGGGGACGAGGTCGACGTTGCGCATCAGCGCGATGTTCTCGGTCGCGTACGGCAGGCCGTAGACCTTGCCGTCGTTGGTGAACGCCTGGATGGCGACGTCCTGGAACTCGGATGCCTTGTCGCCGAGCTCGATGGGGGCGACGAGGCCGTCCTGCACGAAGCCGCCGAGCCAGTCGTGCGCGCCGACGGTGATGTCGGGGCCCTTACCGGTGGGGACCTGCGCGGCGAAGTCGGCCTGGATCTTCGAGAAGTCCTTCTCGACGAGGTCGACCTTGATGCCCTTCTCGTCCGCGAAGGTCGCGGCGACGTCCTTCAGGGCGTCCGCGCGGTTCGCGTCGACCCAGACGGTCAGGGTGCCGGCCGCGGCGGCGTCGCCGCTGGCCTGCGGAGCTGCGCCGCTGCCGGAGCAACCGGCCAGCAGCAGCGAACCGGCGGCGATGAGGACGCCGAAGCCGAGTGCGCTCGTGGATTTCACCTTCATTGGTGGTGTGCCTCTCTGGTGGGGGGAGGGGCGGCGGATCGTCCGGATGGTGGACGCCGTCGGCCCCGTGTCGTCATGCAAGCGCTTACGCTGCAAGCGCTTACATACTGTGCGACCTCACCCGACTTCGCAAAACGGCCGCGCGCGTCGATACCAAGCTGTGATGTCGTGAGCGCTCACAGGCCATCCCGGAGGCGCACCCGCCTCGGCTCGCTAGAATCGCGGGATGGCCGACAGCTCATTCGACATCGTCTCCAAGATCGACCGCCAGGAAGCCGACAACGCCCTGAACCAGGCGCGCAAAGAGGTCGAGCAGCGCTACGACTTCAAGGGCACCGACGCCTCCATCGAGTGGAGCGGCGAAGCGATCCTCATCAAGGCGAACTCCGAGGAGCGCGCCAAAGCCGTGCTCGACGTCTTCCAGACCAAGCTCATCAAGCGCGGCATCTCGCTGAAGAGCCTCGAGACGGGCGACCCGGTCGCCGGCGGCAAGGAGTACCGCATCACCTCGACGCTGAAGGAAGGCATCTCGCAGGAGAACGCGAAGAAGATCGGCAAGATCATCCGCGACGAGGGCCCCAAGAGCGTGAAGTCGCAGATCCAAGGCGACGAGCTGCGGGTGCAGTCCAAGTCGCGCGACGACCTGCAGGAGGTCCAGCGCCTCCTCAAGGCCGCCGACCTCGACGTCGACCTGCAGTTCACGAACTACCGGTAAGAGCGCGATCCGCTGACGGCGCCGGCCCTGGCATCCGCTGGGTCGGCGCTTCCCGTCACGGCAGCTTCGGCGCCTGCGGCACGGAGTCGGCGGCGGGGATCTCCACATCCACCGACCGAGGAGCGCGAGGATCGGCGCTGACACCCCGCCGCTGCCCGCTCGACCCGGATGCCGCCTTGTCCTCGTCGGTCTTGTCCTCCTCGACCTGGATCGGGTGCGCCGTGGCGTAGGCATCCTGCCGGATACCGGTGACCTGCCACGAGACTTCGACGTTGCCGTGATCGGTACGGATCTCGAAGGAGTTGCCGGAGACCTTTCGCGACACGATCGCCTGGGCGAACTGCCCGATGACGGTGAGCTGGTACCGCGGATCGCGGTTGAGAGCGTCGAAGTAGTCGGGGAGATCGACCGTGGCATGCCCATCGGCGTCGGTCGTCACCATCCCGTTGTAGACGTTCATCATGTCCGGCGACTCGACGAACGAATGCGACAGCCACTTGTTGTCCGGGTCGAGCGGGTGGTCGATCTTGAAGGATCCCGCGCTCTTGCTGAGCGTGCCGTTCACGTGCACACGCCCCTGGGCGAAGACCGCGAAGCCGTCGGGGCTACTGGTCGTCGCGTACACGCCGTAGTTCTGCCCCGTCGTGGCGGTGCCGACGCCGTACAGGCCCCAGGACGTGCCCTGTCCCCAGACTCCGACGTATCCGGAGTCGCCACGGACACCGGCCGTACCGCCGCCGGTCCCGTAGACCGCGTACTGCCCGCCCTCGGCGAGGAGAGCTTGGGCTTGCCCGGAGACGGCGGCCTGCGCGTAGACGCCGATCCGTCCGCTCGCGATCAACCCGTTGGCGGCGCCCGAGCCTCCGGCGAGCAGGCCGGTCGTGCCGCCGAAATATCCGCCGACGCTGTCACCCAGCCCGACCACGCCGTAGTAGCCCGTCTGCCCGAGGACGCCGCCAGTCTTTCCCGACCCCACGACGCCGTAGTCGTTCGTCGATGTGCCCTTGACGCCGGCCCCGCTGGTCGAGCTCCCGACGACGCCCGCGCCTGCGGCAGCACTCGCTGAGATCGTCGCGGACGATGCGGCTGTGCTCGTGGACGAGGCCTGGATCGCCGTCCCGCCCGTCTTCACCTGCAGTTTCGCCGTCGGGGTGGTCACCCCGATGCCCACATTCCCGTTCGCGAGGATCCGCATGCGTTCGGCGTTCGAGGTCGCCCCCGAGGCACGCGTCTTGAAGATCAAGGGGGCGCCGGCCGTGGTGGGCCCGAGGAAGTTGGAACCGTCCGTCGAGACGCCGGAATTGCCGCCGAGGAGCCACGCCGTGGTTCCCGGAGCGGCTTCGGCCGGCGAGGCGGACGCTGCACTCACGGCTCCGGCTACACCCGCGGCCGCTCCCACGAGCAGCAGCCGACGGGGGAGGCCGGACGGAGGAGCAGCGGGTGGTGTCGTCGCGGGCATGGGGAAAGCTCCTTTCATGTCGGATGCCGCCGAGGGTAGGGTCACTTGCCACTCGTGGCAAGGAAAACTCCTCCGACCCACCCCGGGGCACAGCCACGACCGCCATCGGAGGATTGATAAGGTGCGATCCGTCACTCGCCGCCCGAATCACGAAGGAACGCCATGGCCGTCCGCGTCGATCTGAACGTCTCGCTCGACGGGGTCGCCGCGCCCGCCGACATGTCGCCCGAGAATCCGATGGGGGCCGATTGGGGCCTGCTCGTCGCGGACTACATGGCGACGCGCACGTTCCGCGCGCGGGTGTTCGGCGACACCTCCGGTGCCGGCACGACCGGGGTCGACGACCGCTACGCCGCCGCCTACTTCGAGGGCGTCGGCGCCGAGGTGATGGGCGCGGGGATGTTCGGCATCCACTCGTTCCCCGACGATCCGCAGTGGCGCGGATGGTGGGGCGACGAACCGCCGTTCCGGGTGCCCGTGCTGGTGCTGACGCACCGTGAACGCGCGCCGATCGAGTTCGCGAACGGCACGCGATTCGACTTCGTCGACGCCGACATCGCGGATGCCGTGCGCCGGGCGACCGAGCTGGCGGGCGACGCCGACGTGCGCATCGGTGGCGGGGTGTCCACGGTCCGCTCGGCCCTCGCCGCGGGGCTCGTCGATCGCCTCCATGTCGCGATCCGCCCAGTGATCCTCGGGCGCGGCACGCGGCTGTGGGACGGCCTGGAGCACCTCCACGCCGACTACCGTGTCACGTCTGAGGTCGCCGAGAGCGGTGTCGTGCACGTGACGTTCGAGCGGTGAGGACACCCGACGGGCTACCCACGTGCCCGACCTGCGGCGACCCGCTGCGGTTCGAGGTGCTCGACGACGAGCGCTTCCTCGTGGCGTGGTCGTGCGTCACCTGCGGGCTCATCCGCACGACCGAGCCGACCTGAAGCGTCAGTTGATGATCTCGGCGTTCTCGTCGCGCATCCGCGCGAGGCGTGTCCGCCACGCGGCGAGCGCCTCGGGGGTCAGCCGCGTCCAGTCGTCACGCTCGGCGACGATGCGCAGGGGCGCCGCGCTCCGGTAGGACCGGGTCGGATTGCCGGGGAATTTCTTGTCGGTCACGTTGGGGTCGTTCTCCCACTCCCCCGTCGGCTCGACCTCGTAGACCCGTGGCGGACCGTCGCCGGGGATGATCTCGGCGGCGAGCCCCGCGCCGTCCAGGACCGCCGTGAAGTAGATGTGGTTCATCACGACCTCGGGGCGGTAGTTCGACCGGAATCCGGGGATCAGCAGATCTCCGACCTTCAGGTCGGCCTTCGTCCCGTGGAAGAAGGGGCCGGCGTCCATGCGTGCTCCTCTCAGCCGCGCAGGCTGTCGTCGCGCCATTCCACCACGACGACCTCGCCACGCGCCGCCCGTTCCTCCCGCTCGCGGAGTTCGACGCGACGGATCTTTCCCGAGATCGTCTTGGGGAGTTCCGCGAACTCGATCCTCCGGAGCCGTTGGAACGGGGCGAGGTTCTCCCGCGCGAAACGCAGGATCTCCAGCGCGACCTCCTCGCCCGGCTCGTGACCGGATGCCAGCACCACGTACGCCTTCGGGACCGACAGCCGCAGGGCGTCGGGAGCGGGGACGACGGCGGCCTCGACCACCGCGGGGTGCTCGATGAGGACGCTCTCCAGTTCAAACGGGCTGATCTTGTAGTCCGACGACTTGAACACGTCGTCGGTGCGCCCGATATAGGTGATGCTCCCGGTCTCGTCGCGGCGGGCGACGTCTCCGGTGTGGAAGAGCCCGTCGGCGAACGCATCCGCGTTCCGCGCCGGGTCTCCGACGTAGCCGGTCATGAGGTTGAGGGGGCGCTCCGTGAGGTCGAGGCAGATCTCCCCCTCGTCGGCGAACTCCCCCGTCAGGGGATCGACGATCACGACCGGGCAACCGGGCAGGGGCCGTCCCATCGACCCCGGGACGAGGTCGGCGCCGGGGGTGTTCGCGACGATCGCCGTCATCTCCGTCTGGCCGTAGCCGTCGCGGATGTCGAGCCCCCACGCGCGCTGCACGTGCGCGATCACCTCGGGGTTCAGCGGCTCGCCGGCGGACACGACTTCGCGGAGCGCCCCGCGCCGGCCCGTCAGGTCGGCCTGGATGAGCATGCGCCATACGGTCGGCGGAGCGCAGAAGGTCGTGACGCGGTCGCGCTCGAGCTCGGCCAGCAGCCGCTCGGCCGAGAACCGAGAGTAGTTCAGCGCCAGAACGGTCGCCCCGGCGATCCACGGGGCGAAGAAGCAGCTCCACGCGTGCTTCGCCCAGCCCGGGGAGCTGATGGCGAGGTGCACGTCACCCGGCTCGATTCCGAGCCAGTACATCGTCGAGAGGTGCCCGACCGGGTACGACGCGTGCGTGTGCTCGACGAGCTTGGGCTTGGACGTCGTCCCCGACGTGAAATAGAGCAGCAGACGGTCGTCGGCGGTGGTCCCCGGATGCCGCGCCGGCTCGGCATCCTGAGCGAAGGCGTCGTCGTACGACACCCAACCCGGGTGGGTTCCGCCCACGATGATGCGGCCGAGGCCCTCGGGCAGGTCGTCGAACTTGTCGGCATCCGAGGATCCGACGATCACGTGCCGGATCTCGGCCCGCTCGATGCGGTCGGCGAGGTCCCCGGGGCCGAGGGCCGTCGTCGTGGGCGCGATGACCCCGCCGAGCTTCATGATCGCCAGCATCGACTCCCACAGCTCGACCTGGTTGCCGAGCATCAGCAGCACCGCGTGCCCCTTGCGCACGCCCCGGGATGCCAGCCACGCGGCGAGCTGATCCGAACGGCGCGCCAGTTCGTCGAACGTCCGCTCGTGGTGGGTCTCGTCGTCGTCGACCACGACCAGGGCCGCTCCGTGGTTCCCGCGCGCCATCGGATCGAACCAGTCGATCGCCCAGTTGAACGGCCCCTCGAACCGCGGCCACGAGAAGGACGCCGCGCGCGCGGGATCGGTGCGGGCGGCGAGGAGGAGGTCGCGTGCGGCGCGGTACAGCTCCGTGGGGGTCGTCGAGGTCATGGGGCTCCTTGGTCGACCTCTACGCTAACCACCCCGACCACCGCTCGAGCGCGGAGTACGCGGCATCCCGGGCGTCCGGGCGGGACAGGAAGACGTCGTGGAGCGCCCCGTCGATGCGCGCGATCGTCACCTCCCGCGCGATGCGCGTGGCCGCGCGGGCGATGTCGTCGACGACGAGCACCGAGTCGCTCGAGAGCATCGCGTCGCTCCAGCTGAGCGCCGAGGTCGACCGCTTCGACAGCAGCACGAGCGCGGGGCAGCCGATCTCGACCCCGGATGCCACCCGCGCGTGGCCGGCGACCACCGCGGCGAGCCAGCCCGGGTGGGTCGGGAATCCGCGCTCGGGTCGCCACCCGTCGGGGCTGTCGGGGAGCGTGCCGACCTCGCGCTGCGCGCGCGTGTAGAACCCGAGGTCGACGGCCGGGTGCGTGCCGAGCGGATCGATTCGCGCGCGAGCGTTGAGGATCGGAGCGAGGGCCTGCCGGCCGAGCGGGCCCAGCTGCAACTCCAGCCACGGGCTGTTGAGCACGACGGCGTGCGCGCGCCCCGGATGCCGCGCCGCCCACAGCGTCAGCGTCAGTCCGCCCGTGCTGTGCCCCAGGAGCACGAGGCGCCGACCGTGCGCTCCGGTGCCCATGGCATCCAGGGCGGCCTCGATGTCGGCGTCGTACACGTCGAGCGCGGCGACGTAGCCGCGCGTCTGCCCCGGACGGATGCTGCGCCCGTACTTGCGCAGGTCCAACGCGTGGAACCGAGCGCCGCGGTCGGTGAAGAAGCGCGCGAGACCCGTCTGGAAGAAGTAGTCCGACCAGCCGTGCACGTACAGCACGTCGGCGTCGCGCCACGGTCCGAACAGGCGCGCGCCGGGGTGCGGCATCGCCCGCACGAGCGTGGCGACGATCTCGCCCTCGTCGTCGCTCCCCAGCGGCAACGTCTGCTGCTCGAAGCCGGGCCCGAGGATGTCCGGATGCCACTCCCCCATGGCCACAGCCTAGAGCGGGGTCGTCAGGCGTGCTGCTGCTCGCGCGCGGCGCGCTCCTTGGCCCGCTCCAGCGCGCGCGTCCGCGCGGCGCGGGCGTCCTCCTCCAGCTTCTCGGCCTTGGCCTCGTCGCGGGTGAGGTTCACGCCCGTCTCCGGGTCGAACAGGTGCAGCGAGTCCGGGGAGAACCACAGGCGCGCAGCATCCCCCGCGCGGATCCCGCTCATGGCATCCAGCGCCACGACGAGTTCGGTGCGCAGGCTCTCGCCGTCGAGGTCTCGATCGAGCTCCGACAGCTTGTCCTTCACCGTCGCATCGGTCTCATAGGGAACGTAGGCGTACAGCACCTCGCCGAGCCACTCGGTCATCTCGATGTCGAGCTCGGCGGTGACTCCCCCGTCGAGGTCGCGCTCCGTGGCGTCGGCGTCCTCGAACGCGTCGGGACGGATGCCGACGATCACGAGGTCGCGCCCCTCGACGGCCTTCCGCAGCCGATCGTCCAGCGGGACGTCGGCGATGGGGAGCCGGAGCGTGTCCCCGTCGACGGTCCCACTGAGGAAGTTCATCGGCGGTGACCCGATGAAGCCGGCGACGAACAGGTTCACCGGCTGGTCGTAGAGCCCGCGGGGGCTGGCGACCTGCTGCAGCTCGCCGCGGCGCAGCACCGCCACGCGGTCGCCCAGGGTCATGGCCTCGGTCTGGTCGTGCGTGACGTACACGGTCGTGATGCCGAGCGAACGTTGCAGGCGCGCGATCTCGGTGCGCATCTGGCCGCGCAGCTTCGCGTCGAGGTTCGACAGCGGCTCGTCGAAGAGGAAGGCACTGGCGTTGCGCACGATCGCGCGGCCCATCGCCACGCGCTGACGCTGACCGCCGGAGAGGTTCGCGGGCTTGCGCTCGAGGTGCTCGTCGAGCTCGAGGAGCTTCGAGGCGCGGCGGACGCGCTCGTCGATCTCCTTGTCGTCGAGGTCGCTGGATTTCAGCCGCATCGGGAACGCGATGTTCTCGTACACGGTGAGGTGCGGGTAGAGCGCGTAGTTCTGGAACACCATGGCCAGGTTCCGGTCCTTGGGCGCCTTGTCGTTGACGACCTGATCGTCGATCCTCAGTTCGCCGTCGGAGATGTCCTCCAGGCCGACGATCATGCGCAGCAGCGTCGACTTGCCGCAGCCCGACGGCCCCACGAGGATCACGAACTCGCCGTCGGCGATGTCGAGGTCGACGCCCTTGACCGCCGTGAAACCGTCGTCGTAGGTCTTGACGATCCGGTTGAGGGTGATGGATGCCATGGACTGTCTCCTTAGCCTTTGACGGCGCCCTGCGTGAGACCGGACACGATCCGGCGCTGGAAGATCACGACGACGATGACGATGGGGATGGTGACGACGATCGCGGCGGCGGAGATCGCGCCGGTGGGTTCCTCGAACTGCGAGGCCCCGGTGAAGAACGACAGGGCCGCCGGCACCGGGCGGGCGGCATCCGTCGAGGTCAACGAGATGCCGTAGACGAAGTCGTTCCAGGCGATGAAGAACGCGATGATCGCGGTCGTGAACACGCCGGGCGCGGCCAGCGGCACGACGGTCTTGCGGAACGCCTCGAACGGGGTCGCGCCGTCGACCTGCGCGGCCTGCTCGAGCTCCCACGGGATCTGACGGAAGAAGGCGGCGAGGGTCCAGATCGAAATGGGAAGCGTCAGTGACAGGTACGGGATGATGAGCCCGAGCCAGGTGTCGTACAGCCCGATGACGCGCCACAGGTTGAACAGCGGCGTGACGATCGACACGATCGGGAACACCGACACCGCCAGCGCGGTGGTGAGGATGATCCGCTTCCCGGGGAAGTCCAGCCGCGCGATCGCGTAGGCGCAGAGGGTCGCGAGCACCACCGCGATGAACGTCGCGATGAGCGAGATGCCGATCGAGTTGCGCAGCGCCGGCAGGAACAGGTCCTGGGCGCTGCCGCCGGGAGCGAGGATCGTCGCGTAGTTGTCGAGCGTCCACTCCTGCGGTAGCAGCGTGCCGGAGAAGAGCCCCGCCGGGGTCTTGAAGGACGTCATCGCGATCGAGAAGACCGGGAAGAGCGACCACACGAGCACGACGGCGATGATCACGAGCCACGTGATCCGCTGGGGCCAGGTCATCGCGCGCATCACCCATTCCTCCCGGCCGACAGGTCGACTTTGAAGCCCTTGATGAACATCCCGGCGATGATCAGCACGCTGAGGAACAGCAGCACCGAGATCGCCGATCCGAGTCCGATCTCCAGGCGCCCGATCGAGGTGTTGTACGCCAGCAGCGACAGCGCCTCGGTGTTGTTGGCACCCGCGGTCATGATGAAGATGTTGTCGAAGATGCGGAACGCCTCGAGGGTGCGGAACAGCACGGCGACCATGATCGCGGCCTTCATGTTCGGCAGGATGACGCGGCGCAGCACCTCCCACGGGGTGGCTCCGTCGACCTTCGCCGCCTCCTCCAGATCGCCCGGCACCTGCGCGAGGCCCGACAGCAGCAGCAGCGAGATGAACGGGGTCGTCTTCCACACCTCGCTGAGGATGATCACGACCAGCGACGTGTTCTGCGCGGCGAACCAGTTCAGGTTCTCGTCGAACCCGGGGATCCACGACAGCCAGTTGTTGACGTACCCGCCGGAGTTGATGTCGAAGGCGTAGAAGAAGGCGAAGGCCGACACGACGGTGATGATCCCGTAGGGCACGAGGATGGCCGTGCGGGCGAAGCCCCGCAGCTTCTTGATCGCGCGGTGCATCACGAGCGCGAACCCGAAACCGATGACCAGTTCGAGCAGCACCGTCACCACGGTGATGAACAGCGTCACCCCCATCGACTGCCAGAACGCCGGGTCGCCGAGGATCACCTGGTAGTTGCGGAACCAGATGAACTCCCGGTCGTCGGGGGCGGTCAACCGCAGGCTGAACAGCGAGTCCCACAGCGCCTGCACGATCGGGTACAGCGTGACCAGCAGCATGATGCCGAACGCCGGTCCCGCCAGCATCCACCCGAGACGTGCCTCCGCGCGGGCGCGGTCGGAGCGCTTCTTGTGGGGTTTCGCGGCCTCCTGCGGCCGTGCGTTCTCGGTCCTCGGCTTTCCGGCCGAGGCGATCTCCGTCGTCACAGCAGCCTCTCCCCTCTCAGCACCGCGAGGATGAAATCGGTCGAGGTCTGCGGCGTCGAGTCGGGGCTCACCGCGGTGGGCGGATGCCACGTGCGCTGCAGACCGATCGAGATCTCGTTGTAGTACGGCGTCTGCGGACGCGGCGCGCCCAGGTCGAGCGATTCCTTGATCGTGTCGGCCATCGGGAACTTCTCCTGCACCTCCGGGTCGTCGTACGCCGCGGCGTTCGACGGCGGGTTGCCGTTGGTGACGAAGTACTGCGCCTGATTCTCGGGGCTCACGATGCACGCCACCGCCTGCCACGCGAGGTCGGTGTGCGCGCTGTACGCCCCGACGCCGAGGTTGATGCCTCCCACCGGCGGCGCCGCCGGGGTTCCGGCATCCACTCGGGGGTAGACCGCCCAGCCGAGGTCGTCGACCACCTCGGGGGCCGCACCCTGCATGGCGGGGTACACGAAGGGCCAGTTCACCATGAAGGAGCCGTCGTCGCCCTGGAACAGATTCATGCTGGCGTTCTCGTCCGCGGTCGGCAGCCCCGATCCGCCGAGGCCCGACGCACCGATCCGATTGATGATGTCGGCGGCCTTCTTGCCGGCGTCGGTGTCGAGTCCGAGCTGCATCTCGTCGGGCTTGGCATCCGGGTCCTCGAGGATCTTGCCGCCCGCCGAGGCGACGAGGGCGTTGATCCACACCGTCAGCGATTCCGCGAGGGCGCCCTGGACGCCCAGCTTCTTGTCCTGGTCCTCGGCGGCCTGGATGACCTGGTCCCACGTCACCGGCCGAGTCATGTCGAGTCCCGCCGCCTCGGCGACGGACTTGCGGTACCAGAGCAGCTGCGTGTTGGCCCAGAACGGGACCGTCACGAGCTCGTCCTTCCAGCTCGCCGACTGCACGGCCCCCTGCACCACCCCGTCGGTGTTCCGCAGATCCTCGGGCACCGGCGCAAGGAAGCCGGGCTCGGCCAGCTCGGGGATGAACGGCGGATCCAGGCTCATGATGTCCAGCGAACGGTCGCTCGCCGCCAGCCGCCGCGCCAATTGCTCGCGCTGCGACGCCGCATCCCGCGGAAGCAGCGACGTCTGGATGCGGTACGCCCCGTCGGCGGCCTCGGTGCAGGATGCCGCGATCTCGGCCTGACCGCCGTCGTCGGGGTTGATGTACCACGTGAGGGTCGGCACCCCGTCACCCGCCGAGCAGGCCCCGAGCGTCCCCGCCAGCACGAGGGCCGAGACCCCGGCCGCGATCCGTATCACCCTTCGCATCCGGCCCCCTCGCCTCGGTGCGCGGGCGATGCTGCCCGGCGTCGTGCGATCCATCCTGCCGAGGGGGCTCGGATGCGGTCGCGAGGGTTGCCCCGGCGGTGGGGTGGGTGTTACTCGCGCGCGCGGCGCGGGGGCGTGCTGCGGGGTGCGGGGGCGCGCTTACTCGCCGCGCGAGACCCGGATCATCTCGTCGCGCGGGACGACCTTGATGCGCGCGCGCTCGTGCGGCGCGCCGAGGGCGATCTCGTGCTCGTCCAGACGGTGCCAGCCCGCGAGGTCGGTCCAGCGCACTCCGCGCTCGGCTAGGAGCGCGGGGATCGCCTCCTCCTCGGGGTGCGCGGGGCGCCACCACTCGGCCTGGTCGTTGATGACGTGGCGCACCGTCTCCATGGCATCCGACTTGGTGTGGCCGATGAGGCCGACGGGTCCGCGCTTGATCCACCCGGTGGCGTAGAGGCCCGGGATCCGCTCGTTCGAGTCGGATGCCAGCACCTGGCCCTCGTGGTTCGGGATCACGCCGTGACGCTCGTCGAACGGCACGTCGGCCAGCGGCGAGCCGAAGTAGCCGACGGCGCGGTAGATCGCCTGGATCGCGACCTCGCGGATCTCTCCGGTGCCGGTGACGCCGCCCTCGGCGTCGGGCTTCGTGCGCTCGTACCGGAACGCGGCCACGCGGCCGTCGGCATCCGTCACGACCTCCACCGGCTTCGCCCAGAAGTGCAGGTGCAGGCGGCGGGAGGCCTCTCCCCCGGCGTTGTTCACCCCCGGGCGGGTGCGCCACTGCTGCAGCACTCGGTCGATGACCTTGACCTGCTTGTTGGTCTGGATCGCCGTGAGCGAGGCCTCGTCGTAGTCGAAGTCCTCGTCGTACACGACCATGTCGACATCGCGAAGCTCGCCCAGTTCACGCAGCTCGAGCGGGGTGAACTTCACCTGCGCGGGGCCACGACGACCGAACACGTGCACGTCGGTGACGGGCGAGGCCTTGAGCCCCTGGTACACGTTGTCGGGCACCTCGGTGGGCAGCAGGTCGTCGGCGTGCTTGGCGAGCATGCGCGTGACGTCGAGGGCGACGTTGCCGTTGCCGATCACGGCGACAGACTCGGCCTCCAGCGGCCACTCGCGAGGGACGTCGGGGTGGCCGTCGAACCAGCTGACGAAGTCGGCGGCGCCGTAGGACCCCTTCGCGTCGATGCCGGGGATGTCGAGGTCGGCGTCGCGGATCGCGCCGGTGGCGAAGATCACGGCGTTGTAGTGCTGCTTGAGGTCGTCGAGCGTGATGTCGGTGCCGAAGTCGACGTTGCCGAAGATCCGGATGTCGCCCCGGTCGAGCACCTCACGCAGAGCGGTGATGACGCCCTTGATGCGCGGGTGGTCGGGGGCCACGCCGTAGCGCACCAGGCCGTACGGGGCGGGGAGCTGCTCGAACAGGTCGATCGACACGTCGAACTCGCGCTCGGCCTTCAGCAGGATGTCGGCGGCGTAGATGCCCGCGGGTCCGGCGCCGACGATGGCAAGGCGCAGCTTCGTCATGGAAATCCTCTCGATCGCGATCGGGGGGTGGGAAAAAGTCAGGCGGAGCGGTCGGCCACCGCGCGGGCGAACCGCGTCAGGGCCTCGCGGACGGCGCCGTCCGGAAGGGGCGCGAGGGCATCGATCGCCTCTTGCGACCACCGGTGGGCGAGGTCCAGCGTCTCGCGCGTGGTCTCGTGCTCGCGCAACTCCGTGAGCGGATCGTCGAGGATCGCGGGATCCGCGCCGGCGGCGATCCGGTCCTGCCCCTCGTCGATGCGCGCGCGCAGATCGGCCGAGGCCCGATCCGACCGGTGACCGAGCAGCAGGTACGGCATGGTCGGCACGCCCGCGCGCAGGTCGGTGCCGGGCACCTTGCCCGTCTCGGACGGGTCGGGCGACAGGTCGATCACGTCGTCGAGCAGCTGGAAGGCGACCCCGGCCTTCTCTCCGAAGACGACCATCGGGGCCTCGAACTCCTCGGGCGCGCCCGAGTAGATCACGCCCGACTGAGCGGCGGCGGCGATGAGCGACCCGGTCTTGTCGGCGAGGACGCGCAGGTAGAACTCGACGGGCTCGTCGCCCTCTTGCGGGCCGACGGTCTCGTGCATCTGACCGAGGACGAGCCGCTCGAACGTGTCGGCCTGCAGCTGGATCGCGCGCTCGCCGCGCCGGGCCATGAGCTGACTGGCGCGGGAGAAGAGGAGGTCGCCGGTGAGGATGGCGATGTTGTTGCCCCACACCGTCTGGGCGCTGGGCACGCCGCGGCGCTTGTCGGCGCCGTCCATGACGTCGTCGTGGTAGAGCGAACCGAGGTGCGTCAGTTCGAGGGCCGTGGCCACCTCGACGACCTCGGGCGTCGTGCCTCGACCGAGCTGCGCGGTGAGGATCGCGAGCATCGGGCGCACGCGCTTCCCGCCCGCCTCGTACAGGTATCGGGCGGTGACGTCGGCGAGCTTGTCGGCGCTGCGCACCTCACGCTCGAGGGTGCTCTCGACGAGGTCGAGGCCGGCCTCGACGGTGGACAGCAGGGTGCGCGCGCGCAGCCCGCCGAAGATGCGGTCACTCAGGCCCAGCTTGCCCGACAGGCGGGTGCCGGCCGCGGGCGGTCTCGGGGTCACGGTTTCAGCCTATCCTGGCGCGGTCCGGGGCAGCCGCCGGTATCTCGACGGTTGACAGCGCGCGCCCCCGCGGCGTCACGCCCCGGGGTTCGTCCCGCGGTGGAGCGCCACGATGCCGAAGGTGAGGTTGCGGTACGCCACGTCGACCCACCCGGCATCCCGCATCCACGCCGCCAGCGTCGGCTGGTCCGGCCAGTCGCGGATGGATTCGTTGAGGTAGTCGTACGCCTCGGCGTTGGAGCTCACCGCCTTCGCCACGGTCGGGAGCACCCGGTCGTTGTAGAAGCGGTAGAGGCCGTTGAACGCGCGGGACGGCGGGTGCGAGAACTCGCACACCACGATGCGCCCGCCGGGCTTCGTGACCCGGCGCAGTTCCCGCAGCGCGCGGCGCGGGTCGTTGACGTTGCGGAGTCCGAACGACATCGTCACCGCGTCGAACTCCCCGTCCTGGAACGGCAGGTCGGTGGCATCCGCCTGCACGAACTCGAGGTTCGGGACGTTCCCGTGGCGACGTCGCCCCTCGGCGATCATCCCGCGGGAGAAGTCGGCCGCGACGACGTGGGCGCCGCTGGGGACGAACGCCATCGACGACGTGCCGGTGCCGGCGGCGAGGTCGAGGATCCGCTCGCCTCGCTTCGGGGCGACGGCCTTCAGGGTGGCCACGCGCCAGAACCTGTCGTTGCCGAGACTCAGCACCGAGTTGGTGCGGTCGTAGGCCGCGGCCACCTGGTCGAACATTCCGCTGACGCGCTGGGGGTCCTTGCCGAGATCGGCGCGGTTCGGGTCGCTGCTCACCCGTCGAGTCTAGGCGCGGCCGGACTCGCCGTCCCCGGCTTGCGCGAGGTCGGCCAGACGCTGCAGCCAGGGCCCCGTGACGTCGTCCGAGAAGGGCGCCTCTCGGTCGCGCACCCGGCGCTCCAGGTCGACGGCCACGGACTCGAGGTGCGTGACGACGTCGGCCGGGTAGCCGTACCGCACCCGATGCTCGTCCCACTCGTCGCGGTCGTCGATCCACGTGCCCCGCTCGTCGGTGCGCCGCACCACGTCGAGGTCCATGTCGATCCCCACGGGGGCGCCGTCGTCGTCCCATCCGGCATCCCACGCGAGATCGATGTAGACGGCGACCGGGTGCGGGGCGGCGTTGTGCGTGAAGGCCCAGTCGCCGCTGGCCGGGACGAGGGTGACGTTGGGCTCGCGGCAGACGAACTCGCGGCCGGGGCGGACGCTGCGCCACCCGATCTGCTGCCCGAACCAGTCGCCCCAGTCGTCGCTGCCGAGGTAGACGCAGTCCTGCTCCCAGTGCGGGGACCCGTCCCACTTGCGCCAGCGGAACACGAGCCGGGTGCCGGGTGCGGGTCGGGACGTCATGCCGCGAGTCTAAGTCGCGGCGCATGCACGACAGGTGACTGTGCTGGCGTCCTGGCGCTTCCATGCCCCGAGTCTCAGTCGCGGTCTACTGTGGAAAGGTGCAGCAACCGGCGGATGACCTCGTCCCGCGTCTGCGCGTCGTCACGCGCGAACTCTCCCCCATGGACGACGTCCTCGACTACACGACGGGCTACGACCCGCTGTTCTGGAGCCGCCGCGGAGAGTCGCTCGCGGGCTTCGGCGACCTGCTGACGCTGCGGTACACCGGCGCGCAGCCGGGCGACGCGACGATCGCGGATCGCTGGCGCCGGATCGCTGCCGCCGCCGACATCGACGACCCCCTGGGCCTGCCCGGTACGGGGCTCGTGGCCTTCGGCTCGTTCGTGTTCGACCCCCGGTCGGAGCGCGAGAGCATCCTGCGGGTTCCCGGCACGATCGTGGGACGCCACGGCGGTCGCGCGTGGGTCACGCGGCTGGCCTTCGCCGACACCCCCGACGAGCCCGAACCCGAGCTGCCGCCCCGCTCCCCGTTCGGTCCGCACTGGTCGGCCACGCTCGGTCCCGGGAGGCAGACCGCCGAGGGATACCAGGAGGCCGTGCACCACGCCGTCGAGGCGATCGGAGTGGGAAAGGTGCGGAAGGTCGTGCTCGCGCGCGACATCGTCGGCACGATCCCCGCCGGCTCCGACCGGCGCCGTCTCGTGCGGTCGCTGCTGGAGGGCTACCCCGACTGCTGGGTGTTCGCCGTCGACGGTCTGATCGGCGCGAGCCCCGAGACGCTCGTCACCGTCTCGCGCGGCACCGTCACCGCCCGGGTCCTCGCCGGGACCACGGCGCGCGGAGGCGACGCCGACAGCGATGTCGCCGCGGCCCTCGCCCTCACCGAGAGCGCGAAGGACCAGGAGGAGCACCGGTTCGCCGTGCAGAGCGTCCTCGCCGCGCTCCGCCCGCACACCTCGGCCCTCGCCGCCGCCGAGCAGCCGTTCACGCTGAAGCTCCCGAACGTCTGGCACCTGGCGACCGACGTCGAGGGCGAGCTGTCGGAGGCGGCATCCTCGCTCGATCTCGTCGCCGTGCTCCACCCCACCGCCGCGGTCGCCGGAACCCCCACCGCGGTGGCGATGGACGTCATCCGCCGCCTCGAGCCCTTCGACCGCGGGCGCTACGCCGGGGCCGTCGGCTGGATCGGCGCGTCGGGCGACGGCGAGTGGGCCATCGCCCTGCGCTGCGCGCAGATCGACCCCGCCGCCCCCGCATCCCCCACCGCGACGATCACCGCATACGCGGGCGCCGGGATCGTCGCCGAGAGCGTGCCCGAATCGGAGCTGCTCGAGACCCGCGTCAAGTTCCGGCCGATCGTCGAGGCCCTGGCCTAGGACTCGGCGAGCCGCTGCTTCTCGGTCGCGACGTCGTAGTCGGCCGCGGGCCACTGCGGGTCGATGTCCGCGAGGGCGTCGATGAGCAGTCGCTGCACGGCGAGCCGCGCGTACCACTTGCGGTCCGCGGGCACGACGTGCCACGGGGCGAGCGGCGTGGAGGTGCGCTCGAGCGCCACCTGGTAGGCATCCATGTACTCATCCCACAGGGCACGCTCGTCGACGTCGGACGGGTTGTACTTCCAGTGCTTGTCGGGCCGGTCGAGACGGGATGCCAGTCGCTCTCGCTGCTCGTCCTTCGAGATGTGCAGCATGACCTTCACGACCCGGATGCCGAGCTCCGCCGCCTCCGCCTCGAACGCGACGATCGCCCCGTAGCGCCGCTCGATCTCGTCGGCCGGAGCGAGGGAGCGGACGCGGCCGATGAGCACGTCCTCGTAGTGCGAGCGATCGAAGACGCCGAGGCGACCGGCATCCGGGAGGCGCTTGCGGATGCGCCAGAGGAAGTCGTGCGACAGCTCCTCGGCGGTCGGCTTCTTGAACGAGGCCAGCTCGACTCCCTGCGGGTCGACGGCGCCGACGACGTGCTTGACGATGCCGCCCTTCCCGGCGGTGTCCATCGCCTGTAGCACCAGCAGCACCGACCCCGTCGCCGTGCCGGCGACGCTCTGTGCGAAAAGACGCTCCTGCAGATCGGCCAGCGGCGCGACGCCCGCGTCCAGGTCCGCCTTGCCCTGGTCCTTGTCGCCGTCGTAGCCCGGGGTGGACCGGGAGTCGACATCGGCGAGACGGAACCCCGGTGCGACGTTCAGGGCGACGGCGGCGGGCGTGGTCCAACGGCTGTGCGAACTCATCGACACATCGTGCCGTGCCGGAAGACCCTGCGCCAAGAGGTTGACGCCGCGCGGGTCAGCGCTCGAGCGGAACCTCGATGAGCTGGCGACCGCCCGCCGGGGACGTGAGGGCCTGGTCGAGCGCGACGCGCGTCGTCACGCGGAGGTACTCCCAGCCGTACGCGAGCGCGAGCTGCTCAAGTCGGACGTTCTGGGGCGTGTACTGCACGCGCTCCATCGCGTCGGCACCGGCGACGCCGGCGACCTCGAGTCCGTCGAAGATCGTGCCGCCACCGTCGTTGCCGACGATGACCTGAAGCCGCGGCTCGTGCTCCCCGGGGGGAAGGAGGAGCGCCCCCACGTCGTGCAGGAACGCGAGGTCGCCGAGCAGGACGCGCGTGACGCCCGGACGTTCGTCGTCCTGGCTGGCCAGGGCGACACCGGTCGCGGTCGCGATCGTCCCGTCGATGCCGGCGAGCCCGCGGTTGGCGTGGACGGCCACCTTCTTGCCCCCGAGCAGTTCGTCGGCGACCCGGACGAGACGCGACGACCCGAACACGAGCCGGTCGTGGGGCCAGGTCGCGCGCCACAGGGCGTCGACGAGGGCGGCACGGTCGACGGGAGCGCGGATCACCGCGACCTCGGCGTTGATCGCGCCGAGTCGCTCGTGCGGAACGGCGGACGCCAGCCCGTCCGCGTCGGGAGCGGGAGGGCTCAGATCGACGACCGCAGCGCGCGACGCGCGCATCCACTCCCCCAGCCACGCGCGGTCCCCGGCACCGTCGGCATCCACGGCGTCCGCCGCCCGGGTCGCCCCGTTGAGGTTGATGGGCTCGCCCGGGCCGCGCACCGCGATCACCTCGACGTCCTCACGTCCGAGCAGGCGCGCGATCTCGCGGCTCAGGGTGGGGTGCCCGAACACGACGACCCGCTCGATGCGGCCACCGAGCGCCGGGTCGCGCAGGAGCGTGCGGTAGGCGTGCACGACGTGTCGGCCGTACCGCGCGCCGCTGACGATCTCGGCGACGAGCGGGAAGCCGCCGCGGTGGGCGAGCTCCTCGGCCGCGGGGCCCGCATCGGCGCCGGCGACCACGATCGTCCGTGGCCCCGGTTCGAGGATCACCGGCGCCTCGGGCTCGGGTGCCACATCCGCGATCCCGATCCCGCCCCCACCCTGGTACAGAGCTCCGGATGCCTCGTCGGCGGCCGGATCACCGGGCGCAGCGGGTCGCGTCGCACGGTCCACGAGCCACGCCGGGGCGGCACCCGCGAGTGGTTCGCGCAGAGGGACGTTGAGATGGACGGGACCGGCCGGGCGCATGCCCTCTCCCAGCGCCGCGGCGAGCGCCGTCGCGGCGACCGCGTCGAACGCGGCGGTCTGGGGGCCGGTGGCATCCGGATCCACGGTGTCGGGGACGGAGAGATCGGCCTCGAACCGGGTCGTCGAATGGAAGAGCCCGGGCTGCCGGGTGGTCTGGTTCGCGCCGACGCCGCGCAGCTCCGGGGGACGGTCGGCGGTGAGGAGCAGCAGCGGAACGCCGGAGTGGTGGGCCTCCAGGGCGGCGGGCAGCAGGTTCGCGACCGCCGTGCCCGACGTGCAGATCACGGCGGCGGGCATCCCGGTCTCGCGCCCGATGCCGAGGGCCGTGAACCCCGCGACGCGTTCGTCGATGCGCACGTGCAGGCGCACGAGTCCCGCGCGCTCCAGGTCGGCCGCCACGAGGGCCAGGGCCTGCGACCTCGACCCGGGGCTCACGACCAGGTGCCGCACGCCGCGGGCGACGAGCCCGGCCAACAGTGCGGCAGCCGCGTCCGTCGACGGCGCTGCGGCGCCCGTCTCCCCCTGTGCCACGGTCAGCCGACGGCGCCGCGCTGACCGCGGGTGTCGTCGTCGCCCGGCTTCCCGCCGGGGTCGTCGCCGTCCGGCTTCGGCGCGGGTCGGCTGTCGCGCGGATCCTCGCCCTCGGAGTCGAGCTGAGCGAGCTCCTCCTCGAGGCGGCGGATGCGCTCGTCCTGATCGGCGCGCGCACGGGCGGAGAGTCCGCCGAGGAACTCGGGGTCGTCGTCCGGAGCACGTCGGAGCACCGGGCCACCGGCGCGACCGCGGCCGATCACGAACCACAGGATGCCACCGAGCACCGGCAGCAGGATCACGATCACCATCCACGCGGGCTTGCTGACGCCGCGGTGGCGGGTCGCCGGTTGAACGGCGCAATCGACGATCGTGTAGACCCAGAACGCGGTCGCCACGAGCGCCAGGATCAGCAGCAGGCGTGCCATGCAGTGATTCTACCGGCGCTGCCTGGGCGGCGGCCGGGCGCCGGGCGAGGGCGGAGCGGTCGTAGAGTGGTCATATGCGTGCCCGTTCCGCCCTGGTCTACACGGTGCTGCGTCTCCTCGCCTTCGTGGTGCCGCTCGGCATCCTGCTGCTGTTCCCCGTCTTCCAGGAACTGCCGTGGCTGGCCGCGGTGTTCGCCGCCCTCATCGGTCTGAGCCTGTCGCTGCTGTTCCTGCGACGCCCGCTCGACCAGGTCACCGGCGACCTCGCCGAGCGCCGTGCCGCGCGCCAGGCGAACGACCGCCGCACCGCCGCGGAGCGCGACGCCGACGTCGAGGACGCGGTGGTCGACGCGGCCGGCGATGACCGGCCCGACGCGACGCGCTGAGCCTCAGGCCACGAAGGCCCAGAACAGCACGGCTCCGTACGCGACGGACGTGAAGCTCGTCACCTGCAGCGCCACGATGAGTTCGCGCGGTGACCGGTAGGTCCACACGATGAGGATCGCCGACAGGGCTCCCAGCAGCGCGATGAGCGTCAACCACGCGATGGGGTAGACCAGGGCGAGGAACACCGCGATCCCGAACGGCACCAGGACGAACAGCGTGAACAGCACCTGCGTGGCCCGACGGCCGATGAGCACCGAGAGCGTGCGCTTGCCGGCGAGACGGTCCTGATCGATGTCGCGCAGGTTGTTCGCCAGCAGCACCGCGCACGCGAGCAGACCCGCGGCCACGGCTCCGAACCACGCCTCCTGCGGGAGTGCCTGCACCTGCAGCCACGTCGTCCCGAGCGTGGCGACGAGGCCGAAGAAGACGAAGACGAACACCTCGCCGAGGGCGTTGTAGCCGTAGGGCCGCTTCCCGCCGGTGTAGAACCAGGCGGCGACGATGGAGGCCGCACCCACGGCGAGGAGCCACCACTGCCCGGTGCGGATCACGAGGGCGAGCCCCACGACCGCGGCGAGCGCGAAGAACGCCAGCGCCACGATGAGCACCGTGCGCGGCTTCGCCTTCCGGCCGCCCGTCAGGCGGCCGGGGCCCACGCGGACGTCGTCGGTCCCCCGGATGCCGTCGCTGTAGTCGTTGGCGTAGTTCACCCCGATCTGCAGCGCGAACGCGACCGCGAGGCACGCGAGGGCGATCACCCCGTGGAGCTGGTCGTCGACGAGCGTCGCGGCGCCGGTGCCGATGAGCACCGGGGTGATCGCGAGCGGCAGCGTCCTCAGGCGCGCGGCACCGACCCAATCGCGCGCGGTCGCGCGTGTCGCCGCGTGCGGCGCGGGACGGTGCGCCTTCTGGGGGTTGCCGCCGGGACGCCGCTTCGGGGCCGGACGCGAGCGCTTGCGAGACTGTGCTGCCACGGAGGGAAAGCCTAATTCTTCGCGGAGCCGAACCGTTGCCGCAGGGCGGCGCGGTCGGGCTTCCCGGAGGCCAGGACCGGCAGCGCGTCGACCAGGATCACCCTCGCGGGCCGGGCGACGGGTCCGACCGCTGCGGCGACGGCGGTGCGCACACGTTCGAGCGTCTCCCGTTCGCCTCCGGGCGCCGCCACCACGACGGCGGACCCCTGCCCCCACTGCGCGTCCTCGACCGGGATCACGACGGCGGACTCCAGACCCGGGATGCCACGAACCGCCGCCTCGACCCGGTCGAGCGAGACGTTCACGCCGCCCGAGACGATGACGTTGTCGAGGCGCCCGGTGACCCGCAGCACTCCGTCGGCGAACTCGCCGCCGTCACCGGTGCGGTACCACCGGGTACCGGCGGCATCCATGGGGAAGACCTCTGCCGTGCGGTCGGGATCGCCGAGGTAGCCGTCGGCGAGGGTCGGGCCCGAGATGCGCACCTCGTCGTCGACGATCGCGACCTCCACCCCGTCCAGCGGGACCCCGTCGTACACGCACCCGCCGCTGGTCTCGGTCGACCCGTACGTCCGCACGATCCGCACGCCGGCCGCGGCCGCCCGCTCGCGCAGGGGGACGGGCAGCGCCTGTCCGCCGATGAGGATGCGCTCGAACGAGCGGAGTGCCCGGAGAACCTCGGGGTCGTCCTCGGAGGCATCCAGCAGCCGCTGCAGTTGCGCGGGGACGAGAGACGTGTAGGTGGGGACGCGCTCGCCGTTCTCGTGCGACGCCATGCCGAGAGCAGCCGCGGCGAAGGGCTCGGGACGGAAGGGCCCGGCCAGGACCGCCGGCTCCCGCCCGTTCACGAGCGCGCGCACGAGGACCTGCACGCCCGCGACGTAGGTCGCCGGCACCGCCAGCAGCCACGCGCCCTCGCCGATGCGCGCCGCCGTCGCGAAAGCGCTCGCGATCAGAGCGTTGCGGCCGATCGCGACCGACTTCGGCACGCCGGTCGACCCCGACGTCGTGATGACCGCCGCCGTCCCGGCCGCCACCTCCTCCGGCAGCCCGCCGCCACCCAGGGCGACCGCGGGCCCCGCCCCCAGGACGGCGTGGCGCAGCGCACGCAGCACGTCACGGGGATCGTCGGATGCCGCCGCCTCCAGCTTCACGACGGCACCGGGCCGCGGCATCCCGGGTTCAGTAGTGCCACGGGACGCCCGACCAGTCGGGGTCGCGCTTCTGAAGGAACGAATCGCGGCCCTCGGCCGCCTCGTCGGTGCCGTAGGCGAGCCGCGTCGCCTCTCCCGCGAACAGCTGCTGCCCGACCAGCCCGTCGTCGACCGCGTTGAACGCGAACTTCAGCATGCGGATCGCGGTCGGCGACTTCGTGAGGATCGTCCGGGCCATGGCCAGCGCCTCGCGCTCGAGGTCGGCGTGCGGGACGACGCGGTTGACCGCGCCCATCTCGTACGCCCGCTGCGCCGAATACTCCTCGGCGAGGAAGAAGACCTCGCGCGCGAACTTCTGCCCGATCTGACGAGCGAAGTAGGCCGAGCCGTAACCGGCGTCGAACGACCCCACGTCGGCATCCGTCTGCTTGAAGCGACCGTGTTCCGCGCTCGCGATCGACAGATCGCACACCACGTTGAGCGAGTGACCGCCGCCCGCCGCCCATCCCGGGACCACCGCGATGACGACCTTGGGCATGAAGCGGATGAGTCGCTGCACCTCGAGGATGTGCAGACGCCCCGCCCGACCGTGGTCGGCGACCGACGTCTCGTCGTCGGAGTACTTGTACCCGTCGCGCCCGCGGATCCGCTGGTCGCCGCCCGAGCAGAACGCCCAGCCCCCGTCCTTCGGGCTCGGACCGTTGCCGGTGAGGAGCACGACGCCGATGCGGTGGTCCTGCCGGGCGATGTCGAGGGCCCGGTAGAGCTCGTCGACGGTGTGCGGACGGAAGGCGTTGCGCACCTCCGGTCGGTCGAACGCGATGCGGGCCACCCGGCCGTCGTGCGTGACGTGGGCGGTGATGTCGGTGTACTCCTCGGCGCCCGGCGCGAGCGTCCACTCGGCCGGGTCGAAGATGTCGGAGACCTTCACGTCACTCAGGCGTTCTTGCTGTCCCGCCAGGCGAGCCACCGCTCGATGATCGAGTAGTCCCAGTCGGGACCGGAAAATCCGAGCGTGAACAGGCGCGTGCCGGCGTCGTACAGCGCGTCGGCGACGGTCTCGTCGCGGTCCTTGAGCTCGTTCGACACGATGAGACCCGACAGGTCGCGCCCCTCGGTCTCGGCCCAGCGCTCGATGACCCCGAACTTGTGGGGCAGTTCGTCGGGCGTGACGAAGCTGTGCCAGATGTCGGCGTGGCGGGCGACGATGCGCAGCGTCTTCTGCTCGCCCTTGCCGCCGATCATGACGGGGATCTTGCGGGTGGGGGCGGGGTTGAGCTTGCCCCAGCGGTCGACGATCCGGTCGAGATCGCTCGCGAGGGCGTTCAGGCGGGACCCTGCCGTCCCGAACTCGTAGCCGTACTCGTCGTAGTCGCGCTGGAACCAGCCCGATCCGGTGCCGAAGATGAAGCGACCGGTGTCGCCGCCCTTCTTGCTGATGTGGTCGACCGTGCGGGCCATGTCGGCCTGCAGGTCGGCTCCCCGGTAGCTGTTGCAGTTGACCAGCGCGCCGAACTCCACGCGCTCGGTCTGCTCGGCCCAGGCCGCGAGCATCGTCCACGACTCGAAGTGCTCGCCGTCGGGGTCGCCGTAGAGAGGGAAGAAGTGGTCCCAGTTGAAGAGGATGTCGACCCCCATCTCCTCCAGACGGAAGACGGCGTCGCGGATGTCGGAGTACTGCACGTGCTGCGGCTGGATCTGGACGCCGAGCCGGACCGGGGTGTCGAAGAGCATGCCGCCAGCCTATTCCCGGCGTCCGACACCGAGGCCAGGATGGGGGGATGAGTCCCCTCCCGCCGCTCACCGACGTCCTCGCCACCGCCCGCGTCGTGGCCCTCCCCCTCGCCACCCGGTTCCGCGGTATCCGGACGCGCGAGGCCGTCGTGTTCGAGGGTCCGGAGGGATGGACGGAGTTCTCGCCGTTCGTCGAGTACGGCGACGCCGAGGCCGCGACGTGGCTCGCGGCCGCACTCGAGTTCGGCTGGCATCCCACCCCTCCCCCGGTGCGCACCCGCGTCGTCGTCAACGCGACGGTCCCCGCGGTGCCCGCGTCCGAGGTCGACGGCGTGCTCGCCCGCTACGACGGATGCCGCACGGCCAAGGTGAAGGTCGCCGAAGCGGGCCAGGTGCTCGCCGACGACGTGGCGAGGGTGCGTGCGGTGCGCGCGGCGATGGGCCCCGAGGGACGCGTCCGCATCGACGCCAACGGCGGATGGAACGTCGACGAGGCCGAGCGCGCCGTCCACGCCCTCGCCGAGTTCGACCTCGAGTACATCGAGCAGCCGTGCGCCGAGGTCGAGGAGCTCGCCGAGCTCCGGGAGCGCATCGGCTATCTCGACATCCCCGTCGCCGCGGACGAGAGCGTCCGCAAGGCGAGCGATCCGCTGCGTGTCGCCCGCGCGGGAGCCGCCGACCTGCTGGTGATCAAGGCGCAGCCGCTCGGCGGCGTGCGCGCCGCTCTGGCGATCGTGGCGGAGGCGGGTCTTCCCGCGGTGGTGTCGAGCGCCCTCGACACGTCGGTGGGGCTGTCGATGGGACTCGCCCTCGCCTCCGCCCTGCCCGACCTGGAGTTCGACTGCGGCCTCGGTACCGCGGCGCTGTTCACCGAGGACGTCGTCGCCTCGCCCCTGCGTCCGCACGGCGGCGCACTCCCGGTGACCCGTGCGACCCCGACCACCGCCTCGCTCGACCGGGTCGAGGCATCCGCCGACCGGTGCGACTGGTGGCTGCAGCGCCTGACGCGCTGCTACCGCCTCCTGGAGGCCGACCTCACTCGAGGATGAGCGTCAGGATGTGCGAGAGCCGAGCGGCGAGCTCGGGCTGCGCCGCGCGCGGGTCGCGACCGGCGATGAGCGCGTGCTCCGTCGCCGAGACCCACATCGACAGCAGCAGCTCGGTCGCGGCCTCCGGGGGAACCCGCAGGCGCAGGCCCCGCGCCTCGGCGATGTCGCGGACGAGGTGCGAGACGTTCTCGGACAGCCCCCGGTCGAGGGCGAGGTACGCCACGGCGAAGTCCGCGTTGCGCAGCGCCTGCGTGCGGATCTCGGCGTTCAGGAGCACGTCGAGTCGATCCTGGGCGGCGATCTCGAGCACCTGCTGGACGAGATTGCGCAGCTCCGTGTGCGCGTCGAGGTCGTTCGCCTCGAGCGAGGCGATGCGTTCGCGCAGCGTCGCGAGCGTCGCCTCCGCCGACCTCTCGCACAGCGCGAGGAACAGCTCCTCCTTCGAGGCGAAGTTCGAGTAGAAGGCGCCCCGGGTGAATCCGGCGCGCTCGCAGACGGCCTCCACCGACGTCGCGTCGATGCCCTCTTCGGCGAACAGCTGGGCCGCGGCATCCATGAGTCTGGTGCGGGTGTTCTCGCGTCGTCGCGACGGCGCCGGTGCCGTATCGGTCATGCGGCGCTCCTCTGGCTTCACGGGCGAGACTCAGGTTGGCCCCGCATCCCGACGACTACGATACATTGTTGTATCCGATACGGTGCTGTATCGACCCACCGCCGACCTCGGGAGCAGCCACCGTGTCCACATTCCTGTACACCCTGGGCCGTTGGTCGTTCCGCCACCCGTGGCGGGTCCTCTCGGCCTGGCTGCTCATCCTCGTGCTCGCGGGCGGCGGGGTCGCGCTCTTCGCCAAGGGCACCGACAACACGTTCGCGATCCCCGGAACCGAGTCGCAGGCCGGTCTCGAGATGCTCTCGCGCACCTTCCCGCAGGTGAGCGGCGCCAGTGCCGACATCGTGGTCGTCTCCGCCGACGGAGCCGGTGTCCGCGACCAGGGATATCAGGATGCCATCGGCACGACGATCTCCGACATCGAGAAGCTCGACTTCGTCGAGGCCGTCACCGACCCGTTCGACGAGCGCATCTCCGGCGGGGTGTCCGACGACGACCGTGCCGCCATCATCCGCATCCAGTTCTCGGGTGAGGCCACCGAGGTGCCCACCGCTACCGAGGACGGCCTGCGCGAGGCCACCACGGCGCTCGGCACCGCCCTCCCCGCGGGGTCGCAGGCGGTGCTGGGCGGTCAGCTCTTCGCCACCGAGATCCCCGGCGCGAGCATCACCGAAGCCCTCGGCGTGGTGATCGCCGCGATCGTCCTCATGCTGACGTTCCGCTCGTTCCTCGTGGCCGGGATGCCACTGGCCACGGCGATCCTCGGCGTCGCGCTCTCGGTCGCCCTCATCTTCATCGCGACCGGCTTCGCCACGGTGTCCTCCACGACGCCCCTGTTGGCGGTGATGCTCGGACTCGCCGTCGGCATCGACTACGCCCTCTTCATCGTGTCGCGACATCAGGATCAAGTGCGCGGCGGCATGGACCCCGAGGAATCCGCCGCCCGCGCCACGGGCACGGCGGGCTCGGCGGTCGTGTTCGCCGGCATCACGGTGCTTATCGCCCTGATCGGCCTCGGCTTCGCCGGCATCCCGTTCCTCACCACGATGGGCGTCGCCGCATCCGTCGCCGTCGCCATCGCGGTGTGCATCGGGCTGACGCTGACGCCCGCCTTCCTCGGATTCGCGAAGGGCCGCGTGGTCGGCTGGGGCTTCGCCCGGAAGCGGACGTCCGGACGCCGCCGCCGCACGATGACGGCGGAGCAGAGCACCGAGGCCGACGCCGCGGCCGAGGCCGCTCGCGCCGGGAAGGCGGCCGCCCGCAAGGCCCGCACCGAGCGCAACGGCCCGGCCAAGCGCTGGGTCGGCCTGGTGACGCGGCATCCCGTCGTCACCTCCGTCGCCGTCATCGGTCTGCTCGGCGTCACCGCCATCCCCGCCGGGAGCCTCGCGCTCACGCTCCCCACCGCGGGACAGCTGCCCCCGGGCAACGAGGCGCGCACCGCCTACGAGCTGACAGACCAGTACTTCGGTCCCGGTGCCAACGGTCCGCTCATCATGACCGGCACGATCGTCACCTCGAACGACCCGCTCACCCTCATGACCGACATCGGCGATGAGGTCGCGAAGATCCCCGGCGTCGCGCAGGTCGCCCTGGCGACCCCGAACCAGACGGCCGACACCGGCATCGTGCAGATCGTGCCGGAGACGGGGCCCGAGGATCCCCGCACGGCCGACCTCGTGCGGGAGCTCCGCGCCGCCGAAGACCGTCTCTACGACCAGTTCGGCGTCCGGCTGCTCGTCACCGGGTACACCGCCGTCACCATCGACATCTCCGACCAGCTCGGCGCCGCGCTGCTGCCGTTCGGCCTGTTCGTCGTCGGACTGTCGCTGATCCTGCTCATGATCGTGTTCCGCTCGATCTGGGTGCCGCTGACCGCCGCGGGCGGGTACCTGCTGTCGGTGGCCGCCTCGTTCGGTGTCGTCGCGGCCGTGTTCGAGTGGGGCTGGTTCGCCGACGCGCTGCACGTGGCGAAGGTCGGACCGATCATCAGCTTCATGCCGATCGTGCTCATGGGCGTGCTGTTCGGCCTGGCGATGGATTACCAGGTGTTCCTGGTTTCGCGCATGCGCGAGGACTACGTGCACGCCGACCGCGAGGGCCGCACGCCCCGCGAGGTCGCGCTGGGGGCGGTCCGCAGCGGCTTCATGGGCTCGGCCCGCGTGGTCGTGGCCGCCGCGGTCATCATGTTCTCGGTGTTCGTCGCGTTCGTGCCGGAAGGCGATTCGAGCCTCAAGCCGATCGCGCTGGGCCTCGCCGTCGGCGTCGCCGTCGATGCGTTCCTCGTGCGCATGACCCTGGTCCCCGCGGTGCTCGCGCTCCTGGGCGCGAAGGCGTGGTGGATGCCGCGCTGGCTCGACCGGCTGCTCCCCAAGCTCGACGTCGAGGGCGAGGCCGTCGAACGCGAGATCGGCCTCCGGGATTGGCCGACGGAGCCCGCCATCGCCCTCGCCGCCGACGACCTGCGCGCCGCCACGTCCTCCGACGACGAGGAGCCCGCGTTCGCCGACGTCCACCTGCGCGTCGGATACGGCGGCACCCTGCTGGTGACCGGCGAGACGCGCGTCACGCGTCCCCTCCTGCTCGCGCTCGCCGGCCGACTCTCCGCGGTCGAGGGTCGCCTGCGCGTCGACGGCCTCCTGCTCCCCGAGCGAGCCGGCGCCGTCCGCTCCCGCGTCGGGCTGGCACTCCTCGACGATCCCGGATCCGCCGTCGACGAGGTCGCCCGGGCGCTCGCCGGCCGCACACGCCTCGCGGTGCTGTGCGACGTCGACCGGCTCGACGCCGACACCCGTTCCGACGTCGCCGAGGAACTCCGACGGGCCGCCGTCGCCGCGCGCGAGCGCGCCGACGATGCCGGGTCAGCGTTCACGCTGGTCGTGTCGGCCCGCGACGAGCGTCGCGCCCTCGCCCTCCTCGCCGACGCCCACCGCCCGGACGTGACCTCGCTCGCGCTCCCCGCGCCCCACCGGCACCGCCCGGCCCCCGAGTCCTCCACCGATCTCTCCGAGGTGTTCGCATGACCGTCCCCGTCGAGCGCTCCCGCTCGCGTCGCCCCGTGACCTGGCTGACCCTCATCGGCGTCCTCCTGCTGCCGGCTGTGATCGGCGGCATCCTCGTCGGCGCGCTGTACAACCCGACCGATCGCCTCGACAACATCACCGCCGCAATCGTCAACGACGACAAGCCCGTACAACTCAACGGCCAGACGGTGCCGTTGGGTCGGCAGCTCACCGGCGGGCTCGTCCAGGGCGCGGACGACCAGCCGAGCAACATCGACTGGGTCATCTCCAACGACGAGGATGCCGCGGCGGGCCTGAAGGACGGCACCTACACCGCCGTCGTCACCATCCCGGAGAACTTCACCTCGGCGGCGCTGTCCACCCGCCCCGGCGAGACCCCTGAACGCGCGACGATCGGGCTCGAGACGGCTCCCGACGCGCGCGTGGTCGACGGCGCGATCACCGCGCAGCTGGCATCCACCGCCTCCTCCGTGTTCGGCACCGAGCTGTCGTCGCAGTACCTCACGAACGTGTTCCTCGGCTTCACGACCCTGGGCCAGAAGCTCGGGGAGGCGGCCAGCGGCGCGCACCAGCTCGCCGACGGCGCCGGGCAGGCCGCGACCGGCGCGACCACGCTGACCGACGGCCTCGGGCAGCTCTCGGACGGCGCCGATCAGGTCACGTCCGGGGCGCAGCAGCTCGCGGCCGGCACGACCCCGCTCGCCGACGGCGCCTCGAAGATCGCCGGCGGCGCGACCGCGCTGGCCGGGGGGACGCGCGAGGCCGCCTCCGGCGTCCGCGACCTCGCGGACGGCAACAAGGCGCTGGCGGCCGAGATCAACGACCTGGCCGACCAGATTCCGCCGGGCTTCGCGCAGGCAGCGACCGACCTCTCGAACGCAGCCCCGAAGGTGAACGACGCGCTCGTGGAGGCGGCCGCGGCGCTGCAGAAGGCGGCGGACGAGTGCACCGGCACGCCCGCGCAGTGCGACGCGCTGCAGAAGGCCGCCGCCGACGCGAACGCGGCGCTCCCGCAGGCCACCGAGACGGTGACCCAGATCGGCACTCTCGCCGGTCAGGCGGCGAAGCTCCCCGCCGGAGTCCGCGCGATCGCCGACGCGAACCAGAAGCTCGCCGACGGCGGGTTCACGGCCGCGAACGGCATCGACACGATCGCCGGCGGCATCGACGGCCTCAGCACCGGCGCGAGCCAGGTGGCCGACGGCACGCGTCAGCTGGGAGCCGGCGCCGCCGCGCTCAGCTCCGGCGCGGCGCAGGTGGCATCCGGTGTCTCCGCATCCCGCGACGGCTCCGCGCAACTCGCGGACGGCGTCCAGCAGGTGGCATCCGGAACCTCCTCGCTCGCCGACGGACTCGACACCGCCGTCGCCCAGCTGCCCACCTACACCGACACGCAGGCCACGAACCTCGCGAAGGTCGTCGCCGACCCGGTGTCGGCCGCGGGCGTGAGCACGTCGCTCTTCGGCATCTCGGCGGTCCCGCTGCTGGCCGTGGCCGTGCTGTGGTTCGGCGGGGTCGCGTCGTTCGTCGCGTTCCAGGCCGTGTCGGCGCGGGCGCTCACGAGTCGGCGCGCGTCCGGGCTCGTCGCCCTCCGCGGCTTCGCCCCCGCGGCGATCGTCGGCGCGGTGCAGGGGCTCCTCGTCGCCGCGGTGGTGCAGGTGGCATCCAACTACGACTGGGGCGACTGGGCGCTGTTCGCGCTCGTCTGCATCGCCGCCGGCGTGGCCTTCGCCGCCGTGAACCAGGCGCTCGTCGCGGTGTTCGGCGGCGCCGGCCGCTGGATCGCCGCGATCGTCGGAGCGCTCGCCATCGCGGCCAACATCGTTTCGACGGTGCCACCCGTGCTCGCCGGCTTCGCCGCGCTGCTGCCGACATCGCCGGCGTATTCCGCGATGCTGGGCGCGCTCGCGTCGTCGGGGGGCGTCGGCACCGGGATCGTGGCGCTGGCGGTCTGGGCCGTGCTGGCTCTGATCGTGACGACGCTCGTCGTGGTCCGCCGCCGTACGGCGTCCGTCCGCACCGCCGCCCAGCCCGCGTAGGCGGGCGCGGCGCCGGGGTCGCGCGCGGGTGCACTCGGTCGAGTGTCCAAGACACGCCGTATGGCTCCACGGCGTCGCGGCGTGTCTTGGACACTCGACCGGGTGAGGTGCTTCGCGACGGCTCCTCCACAGCGGTGCTGTTGTGGAGAGCGCGCCGCGCACTCGAACCGCTGGGACTGAGATGGGAGGGTGCGTCCTCGCCCCCTCCCTCCGCGTCTCCCCGATGCGTTCCATGTCCGGGATGCCGACGACTTCGGCGTTCCCCGACGGCGCTTGGTCGCGCGCAACGTTTGGGCTCCGTTCCACGGCGTGCGTGCGCGTTTCGGGACGACCTCGACCGAAACGTTCGACCGGTGTCGCCTGTACGCTCCCCGTCTCCGCAGCGGCCAGGCATTCAGCCACGAAACTGCCGCGGCGCTGTGGGGAATGCCCGTTCCTCAGCGTCCGGGGGCGGGAACCCTGCATGTGAGCGCAGCGCCGCCGTCCCGAGAACCGCGAACCGTCGGCGTCGTCGGTCATCGCATCGCTATGAACGCTGAGGACACCACCACCGTGGCAGGGCTGCCGGTCACAACGCCGGTCGCCACCTCGGCCCACCTCGCGGGCTCACTCTCCGAGCACGCGCTTGTGGGCATCGGAGATTGGCTGCTGGCTCGCGGCATCCCGAAGGCGACGCTCGAAGCGACGGTCGCGGAGTTCACCGGCAGGGGTTCGGTGATATTGCGTCGCGCGGTCGAGCGAGTGCGCCCGGGGGTGGAGTCACCTCGTGAAACCGCGGTACGACTCGTGCTCGTCGACGCGGGGCTCCCTGAACCGTCGCTGAATTGGACGCTGCACTCGAACGGTCGGTTCGTCGCCCGCCTCGACATGGCGTATCGGGACTATCGCGTGGCGGTCGAATACGACGGCCGTCACCACGCGCTCGACGAGCAGTTTCGTCGCGACGCGGATCGATGGCGCGCTATCGGTGCCGCCGGCTGGATCCTGGTGCGGATCGTGTCTCACCACATGGAGTCGCCCGAGCGCGACATCGTCGACCCAGTGCGCCGCGCCCTTGCGTCCCGTGGCTGGTCGCCGTGATCGCTCTGGCCGAGTGTCCAAGACACGCCGCGTCTCGATGCGCGCATACGGCGTGTCTTGGACACTCGGATGCCGCAAAGACCCCCGCGACCTCAGTTGGTCAGGCCGGAGTAGGCGTGAAGGCCCTTGAAGAAGACGTTGACGATCGTGAAGTTGAACAGCACGGCGGCGAAGCCGATGATCGAGAGCCACGCCGAGCGGGTGCCGCGCCAGCCGCGGGTCGCGCGGGCGTGGATGTATCCGGCGTAGAGCACCCAGATGACGAAGGTCCAGACTTCCTTGGTGTCGAAGCCCCAGAAGCGACCCCAGGCGTCGTTGGCCCAGATGGACCCGGCGATGAGCGTGAAGGTCCAGAAGATGAACCCGACGATCGCGAAACGGTAGGCGAGCGACTCGAGAGCGTCGGCGTTCGGCAGGGTCTGCAGGAAGCTGCGCCGGGGGGCCGGGGCGTCCGACGACGCCGCGAGGGCGAGCTTGCGCTCCCGGCGCGTCTGCAGCAGCTGCATCACCGACAGCCCGAAGGCGAGGGCGAACAGCGCCGTCGCCAACGACGCGACGAAGACGTGGATGACGAGCCACACCGACTTCAGCGGATCGGCCAGCGGCACGACCTCGACGTGGAACGCCAGTGTCGCTCCGCCCAGCAGCACGATGGCGAGCCCGGTGATGAGCGCACCGAGGAAGCGGAGGTCGAAGCGGGTCAGCACGACGAGGTACACCGCAACGACGAGCAGCACGCCGGTCAGCGCGAACTCGTACATGTTCGACCACGGCACGCGCCCCGCGGCGACGCCGCGCAGCACGGTTCCCGCGAGGTGGAAGAGGAATCCGAGCGCGACGAGCGCCGTGCCCATGCGCGCCCACAGGTAGCGCGGCTTGGCGGAGGAGGGGCCGGATGCCGACGACCGCGGCGACGCGTCGATGACGCCGCCGCCGCCCGCGGTGACCAGTTCGCGCGCGACGACCTCGTCCTTGGCCTTGATCGCGAGGTCGGAGCGGCGGGCCAGGTCGATCGCGTACGCGATGAAGGCCAGCACGTAGATCGCAACGGCCGTCCACACGAGCAGGAGAGAGATCTCGTCGAGGAGCAGCGGGTCGGTTCCGGGCATGGTGTCAGTCTACTTTTCCGGGGTCGGGGCGGCTCTGGTCGTCCGAAGCCGGACGGGAGGGGCGGCTCTGCGTCTTCGGAGCCGGGAGTGAGGGGCGATGCCGTTCGACGACCTGGTCGACCGCGGCGGCGAGCGTGGGATCCTCCCCGCGGGCGAGGCCCGCGTACTCCACGCGGACGCTGTCGCCGTGCGTCGTGGCCTTCACCCACATGCGACGGCGCGGTACGAACAGCGCGGCGAGCAGGCCGAGGGTCGCGAGCGCGGCGAAGCCGAGCACCCAGGGCCCCGCGAGGTCGCGGTGGATCGACAGCGACGCGAAGCGCTTCACCGACCCGGCATAGCCCGTGGCACCGGCCGGCGCCTCGTTCTCGAACGTGATGGTGCCGAGGCCGTTCGGCAGGTCCTGGGTCTCGCCGGGCATGAGGCGCAGGGCGGGGGTGCCGCTGTCGCCGCCGGCGATCTGGGTCATGCCCGTGGGGTCGAGGGTGTAGACCGAGCGCGGGGTGCCGTTGTCGATACCGAGGTCGCCCGCGTACACGCGCAGCGTGAGGACCGGGTACTCGAGGTCGCCGTAGGTGGAGGTGAGCGCGCCCGACGTGAGGGTGTCCATCGTCGGGTAGAAGAAGCCGATGAGTCCGAGCTGCTCGGGCATGCCGTCGGCGACCTTGATGACGCCGAGCGAGGTCATGTTGGCATCCTGGGGAAGGAAGGCCACGGAGTCGTGGAAGACCTCCACGCCGTCGGCGTTGCGGATGGTCACCGTCGGCGCGTAGCCGTTGCCGAGGAGGTAGACGCGGTCGCCCTGCACGTCGAGCGGGTGGTTGACCCGAACCTGTCCGTCCTGACTCTGGCCGTCCGGGGTGAGGGTGGTCACGTTGGCGGCGAAGTCGCCGGCCTGCCCCGATCCGGGCTGTCCGGGCGGCACGTACGTGACGTCGAAGCGGTCGAGCGTCATCGAGTACGGAGCGAGGGCGTTGCTGTCGACGAAGCGGCCGGGATTGAACGACGAGTAGTCGAGGAGGCTGTTGGTGAACGCCTGTCCCTCGACGAGGACGCGCTGCCCGGTGTAGGTGAAGCCGCCGCCGACGCCGACGGCGACGAGCACGCCCACGAGCGCGGCGTGGAAGACGAGGTTGCCGGTCTCGCGCAGGTACCCCCGCTCGGCCGAGACCGAGAAGGCGCCGCGCCCGTCGTACCGGGCGACGCGGTAGCCGCTCTTGCGCAGCTGCGCCGCGGCGGAGTCGACGGCCGCGGCCGCGACGGTCGCGGCATCCTGCCCCGGCGGCACGGGCACGTCGACGGTGCGATGGTCGTCCAGGCGCGACAGCCGCGCGGGCGTCCGCGGCGGCTGCGCCCGCAGCGCCTTCCAGTGGTGCTTGGTGCGCGGCAGCACGCAGCCGATCAGCGAGATGAACAGCAGGATGTAGATCGCCGAGAACCAGGGCGACGTGTAGACGTCGAACAGGCTGAGCTTGTCGAACACCGGCGCGAGGTCGGGGTTGTCGGTGAAGTACTGCGTGACGCCGTTGGGGTCGGCGCTGCGCTGCGGGACGAGCGATCCCGGGACCGCGGCGATCGCGAGCAGCAGCAGCAGCACGAGCGCGGTGCGCATGCTCGTGAGCTGGCGCCACGCCCAGCGCAGCCACCCGACGACGCCGAGGCGCGGCGAGACGACGTCGTCGCCGGACGGGGGCGCGGAGTCGGCGTGGTCGGACGGACGGAGCACGCCGTCGGTGGGTTCGGTCACGGTCTTCTTCCGGTCGGGCGAGAGGTCAGAGCGGGAGTTGGACACCCTGCATCACCCCCTGCAGCGTCGACATCCACGTGCCCCAGAGGCCGGTCACCATCAGCAGGCCGAGCACGATCAGCAGGGCGCCGCCGATGAGGTTCACGAGCCGGATGTGGCGGCGCACGAACGCCACCGAACGGGTCGCCCATCCGAAGCCGAGGGCCAGGAGCAGGAACGGGATGCCGAGGCCCAGCGAGTACGCGAAGCCCAGGAGGGCGGCGCGGCCGGGGTCGCCCAGGTTGTACGACACCGAGAGGATCGCCGCCAGGGTCGGGCCGATGCACGGGGTCCAGCCGACCCCGAGCGCGATGCCCAGCAGCGGGGCGCCGATGAGACCGAGGTTGCCACGGGCCTGCAGACGCACCGAGCGCTGGGCGAGGCCGAACAGCCCGACGAACACCAGGCCCAGGAGGATGATGACGACGCCCATCACGCGGGTGATCACGTCGGCGTACCGCAGGAAGAACATGCCCACGGTGCCGCTGAAGACGTTGACGGCCATGAACACCAGCGTGAATCCGGCGATGAACAGCAGCGTGCCGAACACCAGCCGGGACCGTGCCGGCGCGGATGCCGATCCCCCGCGCGGCGAGACGGCGCCGCCGATGTAGCCGAGGTAGCCCGGGACGAGCGGCAGCACACACGGGGAGAGGAACGAGATCAGCCCCGCGGCCAGGGCGATGGGGATCGCGAGCCAGAGCGCGCCGTCGAAGACGAGGGCGCCCGGGTTCACGTGGTCTCCGCGAGGACCGTGCGCACCATCGCCTCGAGGATGGATGCCTCGGGCAGCTCGCCGATGATGCGTGCGGCGACGCGACCCTGCCGGTCGAGGACCAGGGTCGTGGGGGTGGCGTTGATGGGTGTCTTGTCGGCGAACGCCAACTTCAGTTCGGCGTCGCTCACCGCCATCAGGCTCGAGTACGACACCCCGTTGTCACGCGCGAAGGACAGCGCGGTCGCGGGCTGGTCGTACGTGTTGACGCCGAGGAACGAGACGTCCTGGCCCTCGAACGTCTGGTACGCCTGCTCGAGACGCGGCGCTTCGATGATGCACGGGCCGCACGTGGCGTACCAGAAGTTCACGACGAGCACCTTGCCGGCGTAGTCGGCGCTGGAGGCGGTGGAGCCGTTGTCGAGCGTGCCGGAGAAGTCCACGGGTTCGCCGCGGTTCTCGGGGGCGAGCTCCTGCGTCTGGAACCCGTTGGCGGCGATGTAGCCCTTGTTGTCGCCGGCGCGGTACTGCTCGGCGAGCGGGTCGGCGCTGCACGAGGCGAGGCCCGCGACCAGCGCGAGGGCGGCGGCGGCGGAGAGGATTCGGCGCATCACACGGCTCCTACGTCGACGGCTCCGGCCGTCGCGGCCGGCTCGGCGTACGCCACCTCGACCCAGCGCGAGGAGCCGGCGGCGCCGTCTCGCCGCTCGAAGCTCGTGACGCTCGACAGCGCGCAGCGGCGCTTGCGGGGGTCGTGGCGGGTGGGCTGCTGGGAGAGCGCGAGGTGCGTCACCCAGATGGGGAGCTGGTGGGAGACGACGACGACGTCGCCCGAGGGCACGCGGTCCCAGGCGTCGGCCATCGCCTCGGTCATGCGCGCGACGATGCGCTCGTACGGCTCGCCCCAGCTGGGCACCGCCGGGCGGGAGAGGTGCCGCCAGTTCAGCGGGTTGGCCAGGGCCTTCTTCATCCGTCGGCCCTCGAACACGTTGGTCGGTTCGATGACGCGATCGTCGATGAACGGCTCGATGCCGAAGAGTCCGACGAAGGGTTCGGCCGACTCGCGCGTGCGCTGCAGCGGCGAGACGACGAGGGCGCCGATCGGGCGCTCGAGCGCGTGCACGTACTCGGCGGCCTGCCGTGCCATGCGACGGCCGTCGACGCTCAACCCGAATCCGGGGAGCCGACCGTACAGCACGCGGCGGGGGTTGTGGACTTCCCCGTGGCGCACGAGATGGAGGCGGTCTGCGGGCACGGACTCCAGTCTACGGTCGGGTCTTGTGGGCCCGCTGAGCGAGGAGCGCCGTTGGTTCGACGGCGACCTATCCGCCCGCCCCGGTCACGCGTCGCGGCGCGCAGCGAGCAACGAGCGCACGCGCGCATAGAAGAACCACGCGACCCCCACCGTGACTCCGACGATGACGACGTACTTCAGGACGTCGGCGTACTGCTCGATGACGTGCCAGTTCTCGCCGAGCAGATACCCGGCCAGCACGAAGATCGTGTTCCAGATGAGGCTGCCGGCGGCGGTGAGCAGGCCGAAGCGCCACAGCGGCATCTTCGCGACGCCGGCGGGGATGGAGATGAGGCTGCGGAAGATCGGAACCATCCGCCCGAAGAACACGGCCTTGCCCCCGTGCCGCTCGAACCACGCGACGGTGCGGTCGACGTCCTCGGGGTGCAGCAGGGGGACCTTCGCCGCGATCGCGCGGAGCCGGGCCGCTCCGAGCCAGCGTCCGAGTCCGTACAGCGCGAACGCGCCCACGACCGAGCCGAGGGTGGTCCACAGCAGTGCTTCGAAGAGCGTGAACGAGCCGCGGCTGGCGGTGAGTCCGGCCATCGGGAGCACGACCTCGCTCGGGAGCGGCGGGAAGAGGTTCTCCAGCGCGATCGCGAGGCCGGCGCCGATGGGGCCGATGATCTCCATCAGCGAGACGGTCCAGTCGGCGAGCGACGTCAGCCAGGACTCGTCGCCCGAGGAGGAGTCCGCGGACGCGCCGCGCAGGGTCAGGGTGCTGTCGGTCATCGGGTGCCTTCGCGCTCGGTGATCGGCCGCCCGTCCGGACGCCCGCACGAAGCCTACGGCCGCAGGCTCGGCAGCACCTGTGAGGAGGAGGTCAGGATGCCGAGACCCCGGCGCCGACGATCGCGGCGGCGACGAACCACGTCACGGCCATGAGGGCGATCCCCGTCAGCGGCACCCAGAAGGCGATGCGGTGCCGCACCAGGCGGATGATCGCGACGACCACGGTCAGCAGCAGCACGACCCACGGGGCGAGGACGGCGAACCAGAGGCCGAAGTTCATCACGCCGTAGTCGCACGTCACGGAGCCGCAGGCGTCGGAGGCGAACGCGAGGAAGAACCCCGCGTACGAGCAGGCGAGGGCGGCGAGCGGCAGCAGGACGAGCAGCACGACCGTGATGACGAGGTCCCAGCCCCGGCGCGCGGGACGCGGCGGCCGTTCGGGCCGCAGCGTCCGGTACGACTCCGGGGGGAGGGAATACGTCACGGCCACATCCTAGAGATGCAGCGTCATCGATTCGCGTCGGACGGGCGTCGCGCCCTACGTTCGAGCCGTGTCGTCCTCCACGTCCGCCGCCCCCGCCGGGCCCGACGCCGTGTTCCCGATCGCGCGGGGGTTCCTCGACGCGCGTCCGGTCGGGCCCGTCGCGCTCTCCTACGGCGGCCCTCTTCCCGCCGTGCCCGCCGACCTCCGCGCCGATCTCCGCTCGGCCTGGGACCTCGACGTCATCCACGATCCCGCGGCGCCCGACCCGCTCGCCTCGCGGGCGTTCGGCATCCTGTACGGCCACCTGCGGGCCGAGCAGGTCGTTTTGGCACTGTCGGCTCGCACGAACCTGACGCTCGCCGGAGGCACGGTGCGCATCGTCGGTGACGGCGCGCCGGCCATCGCGCTGACGACGGTGCTGCGACGTCTGGGGGCCGCCGTCGTGCGCGCGACCGACGATCCGCTCGAACGACTCGCCGCCCGCCTCGACGGCATCCGCGTCGAGGCCGTCACCGCGCCCGGCTCGACGCCCGTGACGATCCTGACGGGCGTCGGCCACGACGGCGTCACGGCGACCGACGTGCGGGGCCTGGTCGCCGATGCCTCCCCCCGACCGGTGGATGCCGCCGACCTGCCGTCCCCGCGCCCGCACGTGCGCACGACCCCGAACGGATCCCTGGTGGAGATGCCCTCGCCCCTCCCTGTCGAGGGCGAGCGACCCACCTCGGCGCAGCTCCACCTCGTCGACGCCCTGATCGCGGCCCTGATCACCGGCGCCGACGACGCCTTCGCCTCGGCGGTGACCCCGTGAGCGGCCGGATCGCCGACCCGGGGCTGTGGCGGGCCGGGCACGACCGGATCGAGTGGGCCCGCGCCCACATGCCCGTGACGACGGCGCTCGCCGCCCGGCTCGCCCGCGACGGCACCGTCGCCGGGGTCCGCATCGGCGTCTCGGACGTGCTCGAGCCCAAGACCGCGACGATCGCGCTCGCGCTGGCCGAGGCCGGGGCCGACGTGACCGTCACCTCCGCCGGTCGCAACACCGACGACGCGGTGGCTGCGGCGCTGGCCCACGCCGGCATCCCGACCTACGCCCGCGCCGACGCCGACCGCACCGAGGACCGGGCCAACGCCCTGGCGCTTCTCGAGCACCGTCCGCACGTGATCGTGGACGACGGCGCCTCGACGATCCGCCTCGCCCACCTCGAGCGCCCCGACGTCGTCGCGGAGATGCGCGGCGCGACCGAGCAGACGACCTCGGGGGTACGGCCGCTGCGGCGCATGGAGGCCGAGGGCGCGCTGCGCATCCCCGTCGTGGCCGCGAACGACGCCCGGTCGAAGTCGCTGTTCGACAACATGCACGGCACCGGGCAGTCGGTCGTGTTCGCCGTCGCCGACGTGGCGGACCGCTCCTTCCGCGGCGCGACCGTCGCCGTCGTCGGGTTCGGACGCGTCGGCACCGGTATCGCGCAGCACGCCGCCGCGCTCGGCGCGCGGGTGGTCGTGACCGAGACCGATCCGGTCGCCGCGCTCCAGGCAGCCTTCACCGGGTTCGAGGTGCGCACCCTGGCGGAGGCCGTGCTGTTCGCCGACATCGTCATCTCGGCCACCGGCATCCGTCACACGATCGACGTCCCGCATCTCGACGCGCTGCGCGACGGAGCGGTCGTCGCGGTCGGCGGCGGCGTGGGCCAGGAGATCGCCCTGGATGCCGCTCGCGCGGCGGGGGCCGTCGAGATCGCCCGCACGGGAGCCGTCTCGGTCCTCCGGATGCCGAGCGGCGCCGAGGTCCGTGTCCTCGACGACGGGAACTGCCTCAACGTCAGCGCCGCCGAGGGCAACCCGGTGGAGATCATGGACCTCTCCTTCGGTGTCCAGCTCGCCTCCGTCGCCCACGTGCTCTCGACCCCCGGCCTCACCCCGGGGGTGCACGACCTGCCCCGGGCCGCCGACGACGAGGTCGCCGCGATCGCCCTCTCGTCGTTCGGCGGCACGTTGGACGCGCCGTCCGCGGCGCAGCAGGCGTTCCTCGCGACGTGGAATCCCGAGGAGGGCGAGGAGTGACCGTCGTCGTCCACCGCGCCCCGGTCGTCCTCTCCCCCGACTCCCCGCCGCTGACGGACGGAGCCGTCACGATCGCCGACGGGCGCATCGGCCACGTCGGTCCCGCCGACGAGGTGCTCGCCGCCGCCGGCCCCGACGCCGAGCTGCACGAGTGGGACGGCGCGCTGACCCCCGGTCTCGTCAACGCCCACACGCACCTGCAGTACAGCGACATGGCGGCCGTCGGCCTCGCCGAGCACACCGGCTTCGAGGCGTGGATGAGCGCCTTCATGGAGCTCTACCCCGTGCCCCGCGACTGGGGCGCGTCGGCCGCGGCGGGCGCTGCGCTGGCCCTGCGCTCCGGCACGACGGCCGTCGCCGAGATCGTCACCGATGCCGCCGCCGGTTCCGCCGTGCACGACGCGGGGCTCCACGGCATCGCGTTCTGGGAGGTGCTCGGCTGGACCGAGCGCGCGTGGGCCGAGAACGGCGAGCGCACGGTGCGCGCCGAGCTCGCGGCCCTCCCCACCCCGCCGGCGACAGGTCTGTCGCCCCACGCGGTCTACTCGCTCGACACCGCCGTGCTGCGCGATCTCTCGCGCCTCGCCCGAACGCTCGGTGTGCGCCAGCACATCCATGCGGCGGAGTCGGCGTGGGAGGACGCGTACGTGCGCTCCGGGACGGGCGATCTCGCCGAGCGGTGGCAGGCCAACGGACGCGGCGAGTTCGCCCTGCTCCGCGACGGCGGCGTCGGCACGGGTGTCATCCGGTACCTCGACGACCTCGGCGCCCTGACCCCGACGACGCATCTCGCGCACGGGATCTACGTGGATGCCGACGACCGGGCGCTCCTGCGCGCCCGCGGCGTCAGCGTGGCGCTGTGCCCCCGCTCGAACGCCGTGATCGGCCTGGACCCGCCCCCGGTGGCCGCGTACCTGCGCGAGGGCAACGCCATCGCCGTCGGCACGGACTCGCTGTCGTCGTCGCCGAGCCTCTCCCCGTGGCAGGACGTCGCCGCGCTCGCGGACATCGCCCGCGCCCAGGGGTACGCCGATGACGACCTCCACGCGCGCCTGTTCGCGGCCGCGACGACGGGAGGCGCGCGCGCCCTCGGACTGGATGCCGACACCGGCGTCCTCCGGGCGGGGGCCCGCGCCGACCTCGCCGTCTTCCCCGTCGCCTCTGCCACGCCGCGCGACGCCCTCGCCGAGCTCGTCGAGGACGGCCCCGCCGAGGCATCCCTCACCGTCGTCGGCGGCCGCGTCCGCTGGGCGACCACCGTCGATCACGAACGGACCACCACCCATGTCTGACCCCCGCCCGCTGCTGTTCGGCCTCTACGAGCAGGCCTGCGTCGGCAACGGCTCCTCGGCCGCGAGCCTGTGGACCCACCCCGCCGACGACCGGTTGTCGGCGACGTCGCTGCGCTACTGGACCGACCAGGCGCGGCGCGTCGAGGACGCCGGCATGGACCTGTTCTTCTTCGGCGACGTGCTCGGGCTGTACGACACGTACCGGGGCGGGGCCGAGACCGCGATCCGTCACGGCGTGGAGATCCCGGCGCTCGATCCGATGCTGCACATCCCGGCGCTCGCCGCGGTCACCGACCGCATCGCGTTCGGGACGACGGTGTCGACGACGTACGAGCACCCGTTCGCGCATGCCCGCCGCTTCTCCACTCTCGACCACCTCACCGGCGGGCGGATCGGCTGGAACGTCGTGACGTCGTACCTGCCGGGAGCCGCGGCGAACTTCGGTCTGGACGTCATGGCCCACGACAGCCGCTACGACCGCGCCGACGAGTTCCTCGAGGTCGCGTACGCGCTGTGGGAGCGCAGCTGGGACGACGACGCCTTCGTCGGCGACAAGGCGTCCGGGGTCTTCGCCGACCCCGCCAAGGTGCACCGCATCGACCACGTCGGCGAGCACTTCCGGGTCGCGGGTCCTCACCTCGTGACCCCGTCGCCCCAGCGCACCCCCGTGGTCATCCAGGCCGGATGGTCGCCGCGCGGCCGCGAGTTCGCCGCCCGGCACGCCGAGCTGATCTTCGTGGGCGACTCCGATCCGGTCGCGGTGCGCGAGGGGCTGGCCGGCATCCGCCGTCGGGCGGAGGAGCTGGGGCGGGATGCCTCCCAGATCCGCGCCGTGGTGGGCATGAACCTCGTGGTCGCCCCGACCGCGGTCGCGGTGCAGGAGAAGATCGACTCGCTGCAGGCGCACTACGCCGCGGAGGCGCAACTGGCGGCCTACGCCGGGTGGGGCGGGATCGACTTCTCGCAGTACGCCGACGACGAGCCGCTCGTCAAGCGCAGCACGAACGCGACGCAGACCAAGGAGACGCGCAGCGACGCGCCCGTGCTCACCGCCGGAGACGTGCGCCGCCAGTTCTCGAAAGTGACCGCGTTCGCGGACGACCGCTTCCTCGGCACCCCCGACACGGTCGCCGACTCCATCGGGGCCTTCGTCGAGGAGTCGGGGGTCGACGGCTTCCTGCTGCACCCGTTCCTGTCGCCCGGATCCGTCGAGGACTTCGCCGAGCTCCTCGTCCCGGCGTTGCGCGAGCGGGGGCTGTACGGCGGCTTCCCGCAGGACGGCACGTTCCGGTCGCGGCTGCGCACCGACCGCCGCGACCGCCTCGGCGACGACCACCCCGCGCGCTCCGGCGCGCGATGAGCCGGTGGCGCCGCGGTCAGTCGCGCGGCGCCGGTCCGGTCGAGAGCGCGTGGACGAACCGGCGGAGGAACTCCGTCTTGTCGAACGCCGTCACCGCGCGGACGGTCGAGCCCTCCGGCGTCCCCCACACCAGCGGCAGGCCGTCGTGCGTGAGCGCGATGCGGGTCGCGAGGGAGTCGGCGTACGGCGTGTAGTCCACCGGTCCCTCGATCCAGCTCGTCACGATCTCCGGGCGGTGCAGGATGACGGTCGCCAGGCCGTCGTGGGCGGACGAGATCCGACGCCCCCACTTGTACTGGTAGAAGTCGTTGTACGCGTCGAGCACCTCGCCGGCGAACGTCGCCCACGGGGTCCCGACCCCGCGCAGCACGGCGAGCACGTGCTCGTCGAGGATCGCCGTCGCCGTGACGTTCACTCCCACCATGACGACGTTGCCGGAGTTGCGCGCCCCGAACACGATCTCGGCGGCGCGACGGTCGTTGGCGGTGTTGGCATCCGTCAGGGTCGCACCACCCGGGGCCGGGTACGGACCCGCCCCGCCCATGATGACCACCGATCGGAACTTCAAAAACAGGTCGGGGTCGCGCTCGAGCGCGCGGGCGATGTTGGTGAGGGGCCCCAGGGGGTGCAGGTCCACCTCGCCGGGGTGCTCCGCGGCGATGCGCACGATGGCATCCACCGCGCTCTCGTCCTCGACGCGCAGCTCGGCGCGCTCGAAGCGGTCGCCGAGGCCGTCGGCGCCGTGGACGAAGTCGGCGATGGACGCCTCGCCCTCGATGGGGGCCGCCTCCCCCAGGTGCACCGGGATGTCCTCGCGCCCCGCGAGCCGCAGCACGGTGCGGACGTTGCGCGCCGAGTCCTCCACCGGTGTGTTGCCGTAGATCGTCGTGATGGCCTCGATCGCGACGTCGGGCTGGGCCAGCAGGTACATGAGGGAGTGCGCGTCGTCGAGGCCGGTGTCGGTGTCCACGAGGACGCGGCGGACGACGGAAGCAGAAGCGGATGCCATGCACTCACCCTGCCCGGTCGCCCGCGTCGACACGGCGCGGTGTTACATCGCGTGACGCGTTCGTTCCCTGTTCGTCACGAGAAGCCCCCAGAGTGAGGGATGACACGGGCGGCCCCGACCCGTGTCCCTCACAGCACAGGTCGATCGGCGCCGTCGGCGTCATCGGGAACGGACACACCCCATGGCATCCACGTCTCAGCGACTGCGACGCGTCGCGCTTCCCGCGGCCGGTCTCACCGCCGCCCTCGCCCTCACCGCCTGCGCGGGCGGTCAGGCCGCTCCTGCCCAAACGGACGGGTTCGACGGCGTCAGCCTGACCGTCTGGAACAACATCGACTTCGAGCCCTACCAGGGCCTGCAGAAGCAGTACTTCGAAGCGTGCGCCGCCGACCTCGGCATCACGGTCGACGTGCAGACCCAGTCCGGCGACTACACCACGAAGCTGCTGCAGGCCGCCGGCGCCAAGGCGCTGCCCGACGTGGCCCTCCTCTCCACCGACACGCAGCTGCCGCAGCTGGCCGCCCAGGGCGTGCTCGCAGACCTCAGCTCGTACGACGTGAGCACGGACGGTCTCGCCGACAGCGCCGCCGACCTCGGCCGCTACGACGGCACGCTCTACGGTCTGCCCGTGCAGGTCGAGGACTACGCCATCTTCTACAACAAGGCCGCCTTCGCCGCCGCCGGAGTGTCCGAGACCGCGCCGAAGACCTTCGACGACCTCGTGAAGCTCGCAGCGTCGTTGACCACGGCCGACCAGAAGGGCATCGTCCTCCCCGGCATCGGCGGCGACGGCTCGACCCCCGTGTACTTCCTGCCGTTCCTCCTCTCCGCCGGCGGCGACCCCGCCGACCCGACCGGCACCGGTGCCGTCGAGGCCGTCGACCTGTACAAGAAGCTCGTCGACAACGGCTCGCTCTCGTCCGAGTTCGTCAACTGGGGCTGGGACTCGATCGACCAGTGGACCTCCGGCAAGACCGCTCTGACGGTGTCGGGCCCCTGGAACCTCGTCGACACCTCGATCCCGTTCGAGTGGGGCACGTTCCCCTTCCCGACCGCCACCTCCGGCGAGTCGCCGAAGGTGAACCTCCTCGGCTACGCCTACGGCGTCGCCGCCAATGCCGATGCGACGAAGGAAGCCGCAGCCGCGGCGCTGGTCAAGTGCCGCGCGTCCGAGGAGAACCAGGTCGACACCGCGGTCCAGGGCGGATACATCCCCGCGCTGAAGAGCGCGCAGGCCACCTTCGTCGAGAAGGTCCCGGCCGCGGCCCCGTTCGTCGACGCCGTCGACGGCGCCTACAACTCCGCGCAGCTCGGCACCGAGTGGAACACGCTGCAGCAGCAGTACGTCGACGCCATCCAGGCGGCGACGGTCGGCGGACAGACGGCACAGGCCGCCCTGGAGCAGGCCAGCGGCAAGTGACGGCGGACACGCTGACGACGACCGGCCGGCCGGGGGCACGCACCCCCGGCCGGTTCCGGCGTTCCCTGGCCGCGCGCCAGCGCGGTGAGCTGTGGGGGTTCCTCACCCCGGCCATCGTGTTCTTCGTCGTCTTCTTCCTGTTCCCCCTCGGGTACGGCGTGTACATGAGCACGACGAACTTCACGACGGGGACGTTCATCACCGGCCGGGCGCCGTTCGTCGGGACGGCGAACTTCGAGGCGATCCTCTCCGAGCCGATCACCTTCCGCGCGCTGGCGAACACCGTCACGATCACCGTGGTCTCGGTCGTCGTCGAGCTCGTCCTGGGGCTTCTCCTCGCGCTGCTCTTCGCCCGGCGCTTCCCCGGCAGCCGGTGGCTGCCCACCCTGATCCTCCTGCCGTGGCTGCTCCCGGCGGTCGTCGTGGCGACCGTCTGGAAGTCGCTCCTCGCCGGCGACGGACCGATCAACGACGTGCTGAGTTCCCTCGGACTTCCCGCCGAGGCGTGGCTGGCGAACCCGGCCACTGCCCTCCCTGCCGTCATCGTGGTCGCCGTGTGGGCGAGCCTGCCCTACTGGGCCACGATCCTGGGCGCTGCCCTGAAGCAGGTGCCGGCCGAACAGCTCGAGGCGGCTCAGCTCGACGGGGCGGGCGCCTGGCGTCGCCTCGTCTCGATCGTGCTGCCGACGATCTGGCCCGTGATCTCGGTGCTCGTCGTCATGAGCGTCGTCTACACGCTCCTCATCGTCGACCTCGTGCTCGTGCTCACGGCCGGCGGGCCCGCCAACAGCACCGTGACCCTCGGCCTGCTGTCCTACCGGCAGGCGTTCCAGCAGTTCCAGTTCGGACTCGGCGGCGCCTACGGGATGCTGCTGCTGGGCATCAGCATCCTGTTCGCGATCGTGTACACCGTGATGTCCATGCGCCAGGAGCGTGACGAATGACCGCGACCCTGCCCGCCGCCCCGGCCCCCGCGACGACCGCCCCGGTCGCCGCTCCCGTCGCCGAGCGTCGCCGCCGCCGCGGCTGGACGTGGACGATCGTCACGATCGTCGTGCTCGCCGTCTACCTCTTCCCCGTCTACTGGATGATCTCGGCGTCGCTGCAGCCCTCCGCCAACTCGGCGGACACCGCCTGGTTCCCGGCCTCCCCCGGACTCGGCGGCTACGAGAAGGCGCTCGACGACGCCGGCATCGGCGGGTTGCGCGTCTCGGTCCTGGTCTCGCTCGGCTCGGTGCTCGTGACGCTGCTCGTGGCCATCCCGGCCGCGTACGCGCTCAGCCGCCTGCGGTCGCGGGCGGTCAGCATCGCCCTCATCCTGCTGCTGCTCGCGCAGATGATCCCGAGCGTCGTCCTGGCCACCTCGTTCTACGCGATGTTCAACTCGTGGGGCCTGCTCAACACGTTCATCGGACTCATCCTGGCCAACGCCACCGCGGGCGTCCCGTTCGCGGTCATCGTGATGAGGGCCTTCATGCTGCGCCTGGACACCGAGGTGATCGAGGCGGCGACGGTCGACGGACTCGGGCCGATCGGCACGCTGTGGCGGATCGTCGTCCCGCTCTCGCGCAACGCCATCGTCACCGCCGGCGTCTTCGCGTTCCTCTTCAGCTGGGGCGATCTGCTGTTCGGCCTGACCCTGGTCAACCGCAACGAGATGTACCCCATGTCGGTGCTGATCCTGGCGCTGGCGAACTCGAACCTCAACACGTGGGCGGCGACGATGGCCGCTTCCCTGATCGCGAGCGTCCCCGCGCTGGTGGTGATCCTCGCGGCTCAGCGCCACGTCAAGGCGGGTCTGAGCGCGGGCGCGGGACGCTGAGCACGGGCGGGCCCGCCCCCGCACGTAGACTGGTCCCTCGTGAGCGAACGCGTCCTGATCCAGCAGTTGAAGTCCCTTCCGGCCGGCCCCGTCTCGGTGTCGGGGTGGGTCGAGACCGTCCGCGATCAGAAGAAGGTCCAGTTCATCGTCCTCCGCGACGAGACCGGCGCCGTCCAGCTGGTCAACCCGGCCACGCGTCCCTCCGAGGAGGCCGGTGAACAGGATGCCGCCGCCCTGGCCCTCACCGAGACGATCGGCGCCCTCGCCAACGGCACGTTCCTGACGGTCCGCGGCGAGCTCAAGCACGACGAGCGCGTCAAGCTCGGCGGCGTCGAGATCAAGATCGGCGAACTCGAGATCTCCGCTGCCGCCAACCCCGAGACCCCGATCGCCGCCGACAGCGGTCTGGACAAGCGCATGGACTGGCGCTTCCTCGACCTCCGCCAGCGTCGCAACAACCTCATCTTCCGCGTGCAGACCACCCTCGAGAACGCCATGCGCACGTACTGGGTCGAGCGCGACTACATCGAGATCCACTCCCCCAAGCTCATGGCATCCCCCTCGGAGTCCAACGCCGAGCTGTTCGAGGTGCCCTACTTCGAGGACAAGACCGCGTACCTCGCGCAGAGCCCGCAGTTCTTCAAGCAGATGGCGCAGGTCGCCGGCTTCGGCAAGATCTTCGAGATCGCACCCGCGTTCCGCGCCGACCCGTCCTTCACGAGCCGCCACGCGACCGAGTTCACCTCGGTGGATGCGGAGATCAGCTGGATCGACTCGCACGAGGACGTCGCCCGTATGCAGGAGGAGCTCCTGCAGACAGCGTTCCAGGCGGTCAAGGACAAGCACGGCGACGAGATCCAGGAGCTGTTCGGCGTCGAGGTGCAGGTGCCGACCCTGCCGTTCCCGCGCATCCCGCTCGCGGAGGCCCGTGAGATCGTCGCGGCCCGCGGCTACGACATCCCGCGCACCGACGGCGACCTCGACCCCGAGGGCGAGCGCCAGATCGCCGCGCACGTCCGCGAAGCGTTCGGCCACCAGTTCGTCTTCGTGACCGACTACCACCCCGAGATCCGCGCGTTCTACCACATGCGCGACCCCGAGACCGGGCTCACGAAGTCGTACGACCTGCTGTTCAACGGCGTCGAGATCACCACCGGCGCGCAGCGCGAGCACCGCGTCGACGTCCTGGTGGAGCAGGCGAAGGAGAAGGGGCTCGACCCCGAGCACCTCGATTTCTACCTCGACTTCTTCCGCTTCGGCGCCCCGCCGCACGGCGGCTTCGGCATGGGCCTCGCGCGCGTGCTGATGCTCCTGCTCGGCGAGTCGTCGATCCGCGAGGTCACCTTCCTCTTCCGCGGCCCCACGCGCCTGGCTCCCTGAGTTCCCCCGCCCGACGCCCGAGGTTCACTCACCGGGCCGGGCGAGGTCATCCGTGACGCCTAGCGTGTCGTCATGGTCGAAGGCAGCGCCGCGGTGGCCGTCCCCTCGGACGGTACCTCGGGCGCGGGGTGGAGCGTACGGCTCTCGGGGGTGACCCGCTCACGCGCGGGCGCGCGGGTCCTCGACGGAATCGACCTCGACCTGCCCGCGGGGGGCATCGTCGCGATCGTCGGCGAGTCCGGCTGCGGCGCGACCACCCTCGCGGGGATCATCGCCGGCCGCGAACGGGCCGACCACGGCGAGGTGCTCATCGACGGGCGGGCACGACCCGATGCGCCGCGACTCGGTGGGGTCTTCGATGACGGCGCTCCGCGCTTCGGGCGGGTACGCGACGCCGTGCTGCCCCGCGCGCGTCATCCCCGCGGTGCCGACGACGAGGTGAGGCGCCTCCTCGCCCTCGTCGGGCTGACCTCCCCGGATGCCGGGATACGGCGCCTGTCGCGGGGCGACCGGCAACGGCTCGCGATCGCGCGGGCGCTGGCCGCCGAGCCCCGAGCCCTCGTCCTCGACGATGCGCTCAGCGCTCTGCACACCGTCGGTCGGGAGCGACTGCGGGACGCTCTGGTCCGCGAGCTCCGCCGCCGCGGAACGACGACTGTCTGGGTCACCCGCGACACCGCCGAAGCCATCGCCGTCGCCGACCGCGTGATCGTCCTCGACCGCGGACGCATCGCCGCCGACGGCACACCCGAGCAGGTCTACGCGCGCGCTGCCGAGCCCGCCGTCGCGGCGGTGCTCGGACCGGTGAGCAGCGTGCCCGGCATCGTCGAGGGATCCGAGGTCGACGTGTGGGGGCAGCATCTCCCCCTGGCCGGGTCCGCGCACGACGGGCACTGCGAAGTGCTGGTCCGCCCTGAGAACGTCGTCCTCGTGGCGCCGGACGCGCCCGGGATGGATGCCGTCGTCGAGGAGAGCAGGTTCCTCGGTCGCGTGCGGCGGTCGCTCGTGCGCACGCTCGACGGCAGCCTCGTCCACGTGGATCACGCCGCCGATGCACGCCTGGACCTTCACGCCCGGGTGCGGATCGCCCTCGCGGCCGTTCCCGTGACGACGCGGCCGCTCAGCTGAGGGCTGGGCTCAGGCGGGGAAATCGATCCCCGCACGCTCCGTCACCACGGTGCGGACGAACGCCGCCACCTCCTGGTGCGCCGGGTGCACCTGATACCGCTCGAGAGCCTCGACGTCCGCGAACTCGCTGACGAGCGCCACGTCCCAGTTCGTCTGCGGGTAGGCGACGTTCCGCCCCACCTCGAGGTGTTCGATCTCGGCGATCTCGCCGCGGAGCGACAGCAGCCGCTCGGCGATCTGCTCCGCGTGCAGCGCGCGGGTGTCGGCGTCGTCCGCCGCGAGCTTCCACAGGACGATGTGACGGATGCTCACGCGGAGGCTCCTTCGGGGTCGGCCGCGAGAAGCGCGGCACGGAGACGGTCGGCGGACACGCGCCAGTGCGCGTGCAGTTCGCCGTCGATCAGGACGACGGGGATCTTCTCCCACCACCGCTCGTAGAGGGCGGTGTCCTCGGCGATCGACGCCTGCTCGATGACGAGCCGGTCGGCCACCTCGGCCGGAAGCTCGCCCACGACCGTCTCGACGATCTGCTCGGCGACGTCGCAGAGATGACAGTCGGGCTTGCCGATGAGCGTGAGGGTCGTCACCCCACCCATCCTAGGAGGGCGCGACGAGGTGTCAGGACTCGACGTCGTAGCCCGAGGCGATCCACTCGCCCGTGCCGCCCTCGACGTTGGTGGCGTCGTGGCCGCGCGCCGACAGGGCCTCGACGACCCGCGCCGAGCGACCGCCGGCCTGGCAGATGACGTCGAAGGCCCCCTCCGGGAGCTGGTCCAGGTTCTCGCCGAGCGTCGACATCGGCAGGTTGACGGCGCCGGGGACGTGTCCTCCGGCGAACTCGTCGACCTCGCGCACATCGATCAGCGGACGATCGCGTCCGGCGTGCAGGTCGTGGACCGAGATGGACTGCATGTGTGCTCCTCGAAAGGACGTCGGTGATCGGATGCCGCATACACGAAGCGCCCGTCGGATGACAGGCGCTCGGTGTGGTGGTCGCGTTACTTCTTGTTGCGACGCTGGTGACGAGTCTTGCGAAGCAGCTTGCGGTGCTTCTTCTTCGCCATGCGCTTACGGCGCTTCTTGATGACAGAACCCACGGAAAACCTCACTAAGTCGGGGTCTGGGTGCCGATGTCGGCTCCCGGGAACGGGCAGGCGTTGGAAAAAGGCCTCGGACCAGTCTAGCCGACGTCGGACACCGGCCGCTGCACGGCCTCGGCGACCGCCGATTCGGGCACCCGGTAGCTGCGTCCGAACCGCACGGCGGGCAGTTCTCCGGCGTGCACGAGGCGGTAGACGGTCATCTTCGAGACACGCATCAGATCTGCGACCTCGGCGACCGTCAGGAAACGCACGTCGGGCAGCTCTGCCATCGATCACCCTTCGCCGCGGGTGTCCGCCACCCCTGTTCGCTGTGGACACACTCTAGGGTCTGCCCGAGACGCGTGTAAACCTATGGGGCTTCTGTGACGGAAGTGTGATGCGGATGCCGGGTTCCCGCGGCCCTGCGGCCGTTCAGCGGCCGGGGAGTTTGCGGAACGCGGAGGTGACCGAGTGCTTCACCGAGGCGGCCGCGCGGCCCATCACCTCGGCCGCGTGGACGGCGGGTTCCGGCAGGGCGGGCTCGTTCTCGACGTCGACCGAGAAGAACGGCACGAGCCAGTCGTCGACCTCGTCGAGCGGGGCCACCGCCAGGCTGTAGTAGCGGTGCTGGCCCTCCTCGCGCACCGAGACCAGTTCCGCCTCGCGCAGCACCTTCAGGTGCTTCGAGACGGTGGGCTGGCTGACGCCGAGCGCGTGCACGATCTGTGAGACGCTCGTGCCCCGCTCACCGCCGGTCGCCCGGTCCAGGAGCAGCTGAAGGATGTCGCGACGCGTGCCGTCAGCTATCACGTCGAAGATGTCCGCCATGGCATTAGGTTAGCCGCGAGCCCGCCCGAGTACCATGATTCGGGTTCCATCCCCGAAGGGAGCGACGCATGGCGGCGACGCCCGACGAGGTGCGTATGTCGATGCGCGTACGCCGCATCGCCTTCCGAGCATGGGACGGGCTGCGCGATCTGACCACGGCATCCCCCGCTCGATTCGCGGTGCTGGTGTTCGTCATCCTGATCCTCCTGTTCACCGCGCTCTTCTCGCTCCCGGCCGCGGCCGCGGACGGACAACGCACGCCGCTCGCCGACGCTCTGTTCACCGCGGTGTCCACCATCTGCGTGACCGGTCTGTCGACGGTGAACATGTACAGCCACTGGTCGCCGCTCGGGCACGTCATCACCTACCTGGGGGTGAACGTCGGCGCACTCGGCGTGCTCACCCTCGCCTCGATCCTGGGCCTCGTCATCTCCAAGCGCCTGGGCCTTCGGGCCAAGCTCATCGCCGCGGGCGACAGCAACCCGCTCCGCGCCCACGGCGGGCCGGTCAACGAGGGGCAGACCATCCGCCTGGGCGAGGTCGGCCAGCTGCTGCGCACCGTCGCGCTGTCCACCCTCGTGATCGAGGCCGGTCTCACGGTGCTGATCTACCCCTCGCTGGTCATCGGCGGCATCGACCCGCTCGTCGCCCTGTGGGAGGCGCCGTACTACGCCGCGATGGCGTTCACGAACACCGGCTTCATCCCCAACGCCGACGGCCTGACGCCGTTCGCGCAGGACTACTTCCTGCTGACGGTGCTCATGATCGGCGTGTTCCTCGGCTCGATCGGGTTCCCGGTGATCTTCACGCTGTGGCGCCACTGGTGGCGGTTCCGGCTGTGGTCGCTGCACGCGAAGCTGACGATCATCACGACCGTGGTCCTCTTCTTCGCCGGCGCCGGCGTCATTCTGCTGCTGGAATACGACAACCCCCTCACCTTCGGAAGCATGGACGCGTGGGACACCACGTTCCAGGCGTTCTTCCTGTCGGCCATGACCCGGTCCGGAGGCTTCTCCGTCGTCAACGTCGGAGATCTCAACGGTGCCACGCTCATCGTCGGATCCATGCTCATGTTCGTCGGCGGGGGCTCGGCATCCACCGCCGGCGGCATCAAGGTCACGACGCTGGCCGTCCTCGCCCTCGCCGTGTTCTCGGAGGCGAAGGGTCGTCCGTCGGTGCAGGCGTTCGGGCGGCGCATCCCCAGCGACGTGCAGCGCGTGGCGCTCTCGGTCGTGGCGTGGGGGGCGACGATCGTGGCGATCTCCACCGTCACGATCAGCCGCATCACCGACGCCCCCATCGAATACGTGCTCTTCGACGTCATCTCCGGTTTCGCCACCGTGGGCCTGTCGACGGGACTCACCGCCGAACTGCCCGACCCGGCCGTGTACGTGCTGGCGCTCACGATGTTCATGGGGCGCATTGGTACTGTGACTCTCGCCGCGGGCGTCGCGGCGTCCTCCCGTTCGCAGCTCTACGCGCTGCCCGTCGAAAGGCCGATCGTTGGTTGAACGGATCCGCAGCGACGCGCCCGTCCTCGTCATCGGCCTCGGGCGTTTCGGCGCGGCGTGCGCCGGCGAGCTGGACCGGCTGGACCGCGAAGTGCTCGCCGTCGACGGCAACCTCGACCTCGTCCAGAAGTGGTCCGAGCGCGTCACGCACGCCGTCCAGGCCGACGCGCGCAACATCGACGCACTGCGCCAGATCGGTGCGCAGGATTTCCAGGTCGCGGTCGTCGCGGTCGGGTCCCTGATCGAAGCGTCCGTGCTCATCACGGCGAACCTGGTCGACCTGAAGGTGCCCCAGATCTGGGCGAAGGCGGTGTCGCAGTCGCACGGCAAGATCCTCGCCCGCGTCGGCGCGAACCACGTCATCTACCCCGAGGCCGAAGCCGGTGAGCGCGTCGCGCACCTCGTCAGCGGCCGCATGCTCGACTTCATCCGCTTCGACGACGACTTCGTGCTCGCGAAGATGTACCCGCCGAAACTCGTCCGCGGCGTCGGCCTGAACGAGTCGGGCGTGCGGACGAAGTACAACGTGACGGTCGTCGGAGTGAAGAGCCCGGGCCGCCCCTTCCGCTACGCGGAGGCGAACACCATCGTCACCAACCACGACCTCATCATCGTCTCGGGCACCAACAGCGACATCGAGCGGTTCGCGGCACTGGATCGCTAGACGGCGATCTCCAGCGCGACGGTGACGACGTCGTCGACGCCGAGGTGCTCGGCATCCTGCAGCGCTTCCTTGATCGGCACGATGTAGGCGCCGTCCTTCGGCCAGAGCGCCGTGGTCACCCGCGTCTGCCCGATCGTGACGGCGGCGGGGATCATGCCCCAGCCGTAGGTGACCACGGGGGCGACCTCGGCGATCGCCGCGGCCTCGACGGACGGCACGGTGACGAAGTGGTACGGCGCGGGTCCGCGCCAGTACCAGATCGGTCCCTCGAACCTCAGGCGCATGTCACGCCCCGGCGGCGAGTTCCTTCGCCCGCGCGAGCGCGGCCTCGGCCGCCGCGGTGAACGTGTCGTCGAGGTGCGCGTCCTGCAGCACCGCGACCGCCCGCTCCGTGGTGCCCTTGGGGCTGGTGACGCGGCGGCGGAGTTCGGCCGGATCCACGTCGGCGGATGCCAGCAGCGCCGTCGCGCCGATGAAGGTCTGCTCGGCCAGCAGACGTGCGGCGTCGTCGTCGAAGCCCATGCGGACCGCCGCCTTCGTGAACTCCTCGATGAGGAGGAACACGTACGCGGGCCCGGAACCCGAGATGGTGGAGAGCGCGTCGATCTGCGACTCGGGGACCTCGACGACGTGGCCCACCGTCTCGAACAGCGCACGGACGAGCGCGACGTCCTCCGCCGTCGCGTCGGCACCGGCGGCGAGACCCGTGACGCCCTTGCCGACGAGCGAGGGCGTGTTCGGCATCGAGCGCAGCGTCGCCACGCCCGCGCCGAGGTGACGTGCGAAGGTCTCGAGGGTCACGCCGGCCGCGAGGCTGACCACGACCGCGCCGGGTCGGAGGTGCGGCGCGATCTCGTCGAGGAGATCGGGCACCATGGCGGGCTTCACGCCGATGAGGATCACGTCGGCGGATGCCGCGGCGACGGTGTTGCCGTCGGGGGCGGTCTCCAGCGCGACACTGGTGACGCCCTCCAGCCCGGCGAGTTCGGCCGCCTTGGCCGCCGAACGGTTGGTGGCGGTCACTCCCCCGCCGGTGAGGCCCGCGGCGACGAGTCCGCGCAGGATCGCGCCCCCCATGGAACCGGCGCCGAGGAACGCGAGCGGGGGCAGGGTGGGGGTGGCATCCGTCATGCACGCAAGTCTACGAACCCTGAGTGCGGCCGATAGGGGCGCGCGTTAGAGTCGGAACGCGCCCGTAGCGGAGCGGACGCGAGTGACACGGAGGACCCCCATGACTCTCTTCGACGGCATCACCTCACGCCTAGTCGAGACCGGTCGGCTGAGCGTCAACGTGCTCGAGCGCGCGACCGACGACCCCGCGACCTCTCCCGAGCAGACCGTGGTGTTCGTGCACGGGAACGTCTCCTCGGCGCTGTTCTGGCAGGAGATCATGCAGGACCTGCCGAGCGACCTGCGCGTGCTCGCGGTCGACCTGCGCGGCTTCGGCGGAACCGAGCACACCCCGATCGACGCGACCCGCGGCGTCCGCGACTTCAGCGACGACCTCCACGCGACCCTGAGCGCCCTCGGCATCCCGACCGCGCACCTGGTGGGCTGGTCGATGGGCGGCGGCGTCGTCCTGCAGTACGCGCTGGACCACCCCGTCCTCTCCCTCACCCTGCAGGCGCCGGTGTCGCCCTACGGATTCGGCGGAACGCGCCGCGACGGCTCCCGACTCACCGACGACGACGCGGGTGTCGGCGCCGGCGGCGCGAACCCCGACTTCGTGCAACGCCTCATCGACCACGACACGACCGACGAGGCCCCCACCTCTCCGCGCTCGGTCTTCCGGTCGGGGTACGTCGCTCCCGGCTACACGAGCGAGCACGAGGACGTCTGGGTCGAGTCGATGCTCACGACCTCCACCGCGGGCGGGAACTACCCCGGGGATGCCGTGGCGTCGCCGAACTGGCCGGGTTTCGCCGCCGGGAAGCTCGGCGTGCTCAACACCATGGCGCCGAAGCACTTCGACGTCTCGGGCATCGTCGACCTCGCCGAGAAGCCCCCGATCCTGTGGATCCACGGCACGGCCGACGCGATCGTGTCGGACGCCTCGTTCTACGACTTCAACCACCTCGGCGCCCTCGGCATCATTCCGGACTGGCCCGGCGAGGAGGCGGCCCCGGCGCAGCCGATGGTGTCGCAGACCCGCGACGTGCTGGACGCGTACGCCGCCGCCGGCGGGGACGTCACCGAGGTCGCCGTGGAGGGCGCCGGCCACGCGCCGCACCTCGAGCGCCCGGCGCAGTTCCGCCAGGCTCTGCTGACGGTGATCGGCTACGTGGGTCGCCCCGCCGACCCGGCTCCGCCCACCGAGGCGATCATCCTGCGTTCGGCCGACTGAGAGGTCCCCGTGGAGTACTGCCTCTTCACCGAGCCCCAGCAGGGGTTCTCCTACGACGATCAGCTCGCGTTCGCGCGATCGGCCGAGACCCACGGCCTCGACGGATTCTTCCGCTCCGACCACTACCTGCGGATGGGCGAGGGTGACCCGCTGCCCGGCCCCACCGACGCGTGGACCACGCTCGCGGGCCTCGCCCGCGAGACGTCCCGCATCCGGCTCGGCACCCTGGTGTCGTCGGTGACGTACCGCGTGCCCGGCATCCTGGCGATCCAGGTCGCGCAGGTCGACGCCATGTCGGGCGGTCGGGTCGAACTCGGCCTCGGCACGGGCTGGTTCGAAGCGGAGCATGCCGCCTACGGCATCCCCTTCCCGCCGAAGCGGTTCGACCTGCTCGAGGAGCAGCTCGCCATCGTCACCGGGCTCTGGTCGACGCCGGCGGGTGAGACCTTCTCGTTCGAGGGCGCGAACTACCGCCTGGATGCCGCCCCCGCGCTGCCCAAGCCCGTCCAGTCGCCCGTGCCAGTGATCGTCGGCGGCGGCGGCCCGAAGCGGACGCCCGCCCTCGCGGCGCGCTTCGCGACCGAGTTCAACATCGGGTTCGTCCCGGAGGACGTGGTGGCCGAGAAGTTCGCCGTCGTCCGCGCCGCGTGCGAGGACATCGGACGCGACCCCGCGTCGTTGAAGTTCTCGGTCGCACTGCCCACGATCGTCGGCGCGGACGACGCCGCGATCGAACGCCGCGCGGCCGCGATCGGCCAGACGCGCGCGCAGTTCGACAACGGCGCCAACCTGATCGGCCGACCGGAGCAGATCGCAGAGAAGGTCGAGCGTCTGCGGGCTCTCGGCGCGGAACGCGTGTACTTCCAGCTCCTCGACCTGCGCGACATCGATCACGCCGACGAGGTCGGCACCGAGCTGCTGCCGCTGCTGCCGCGCTGAGCCGCGCCGGCGCGGTCAGTCGCGACGGGTCTCGAAGAACTCCCGCAGCAGCGCGGATGCCGCGGTCTCGGCGACCCCGCCGACCACCTCGACGCGATGCGGCAGACGCCGGTCGCGCAGGACGTCGTAGAGCGACCCGGCGGCACCCGCCTTGGCATCCCACGATCCGAAGACCACGCGCGGCACGCGCGCCTGCAGGATCGCCCCCGCGCACATGACGCACGGTTCGAGCGTGACCACGAGCGTGCACCCGGCGAGGTGCCACGTGCCCGCGTGCGCGGCGGCCGCGCGCAGGGCGACGACCTCCGCGTGGGCAGTGGGGTCGTTCGTCGCCTCGCGGAGGTTGCGTCCCTCGCCGATCACGCGTCCGTCCGCGTCGATGACGACGGCGCCGACGGGCACGTCCTCGTGCGCGGAGGCCTCGGCGGCGAGCGCGAGGGCCCGCTGCATCGCGGCGAGGTCGGCGGCGGTGGGGGTCACGGTGCTCCGGAAAGACGGGGGCGGACTCTCGGGGTCGAGCGGCTAGCCTTGAGCCTATGCGTGTCCACGTCGCCGACCACCCCCTCATCACCCACAAGCTCACGGTGCTGCGTGACCGGCAGACCTCGTCGCCGGTCTTCCGTCAGCTCACCGAGGAGCTGGTGACGCTGCTGGCTTACGAAGCCACCCGCAACGTGCGCGTGGACCCGATCGAGATCCAGACCCCGGTGACGACCACCCAGGGTGTGAAGATCAGCGAGCCGCGACCGATCGTGGTGCCGATCCTGCGCGCGGGCCTGGGCATGCTCGAGGGGATGGTGAAGCTCCTCCCCACCGCCGAGGTGGGTTTCCTGGGTATGGTCCGCGACGAGGAGACCTTCCAGCCCACCACCTACGCCGAGCGCCTGCCCGACGACCTCAGCGACCGCCAGTGCTTCGTGCTCGACCCGATGCTCGCGACCGGCGGCTCGCTCGGCGCGGCCATCAAATTCCTCTTCAACCGCGGCGCGCAGGACGTCACGGCGATCTGCCTGCTCGGCGCGCCGGAGGGCGTCGCCGCGATCGAGAAGCAGGTCGAAGGACACGACGTCACCCTCGTGCTCGGCGCCCTCGACGAGCGCCTGAACGAGAAGGGCTACATCGTGCCCGGACTCGGCGACGCGGGCGACCGCCTCTACGGCACGGCCTGACGCCTGCCGGCCTGGCGGTGCGAGGCCTCGCGCCGCGCGGCCGGTCCGACGCTGCGTGGCCTGACGCCGCGCGAACGGCCCGACGCTCCGTGGCCTGAGCCTCCGGTTTGGGGCGCGATTCGCGGTTTGGGGCGGACATTCCGCGCCCCAAAGCGCTAAATACGCCCCAAACCCGGAACACGCGTACGCGGGGCGGTCGAGCGCGCGCGGGAGCGATCGGCGGAAGCGACGCGACGCGGAAGCGACGCGACGCGGAAGCGACGCGGCGCAGCACCTCCGCGACGCGGGAGCGACCGGCGCGGGACTCGCCGTGCGAGGGTCGCGCTGGTCGGCGAGGGGCGTCTCGCGGCGTCAGCCGTCGGCACCGACCAGGCGAGCGAAGGCGCTGAGACGCGCGACGCCCTCGGGCGTGCGGGGCAGGTCGTCGAGCAGGGCGGGCGAGAAGAGGACGAACGCCGCCTGCATCGCCCGCGAGATGGCGACGTTGATGCGGTTGCGCAGGAGCAGGAATTCCAGTCCTCGCGGGGCCTCGCGTCCGGAGGACGCCGCGAGAGTGAGGATCGCGACCACCGCCTCCTTGCCCTGGAACCGGTCGACCGTGCCCACCGGCACGTCGGCGAACCCCGCCGCCGCCAAAGCCTCTTCCACCTCGACCTGCTGCGCGTTGTACGGCGTGATCACGATGATGTCGTCGGCGCGCAGCGGCCGCGGCGGATGGACCACGGCAGCATCCCCGACACCGCCGTCGGCACCCGTCCACTCGCGCCCGACGAGGTCGGTGACGAGGGAGACGACGGCCGCCGCCTCCTCGGGCGAGGATGTCGCATTGCCGTGGTGCCGGACCGGAACGGCACGGAGCCCGGGCTCGACACCGGCGAGCGACCGCAGCGCCGTGGACGGGTGGGCGGCGAGACGTCCCTCGTAGGAGAGACGCGACACCGGTGCCGCGACCGCCGGGTGCATGCGGCGCGTCCGCGCGAGGAAGTACCCGAACTCGGGCGGCACCACCTCGGCGCCGTCGACGACCCACCCGAGAGCCGAAGTGTCCACCGGCTCGGGATGGGTGCCCTGGCTGACCTGCGGCAGCTGCTGTGGGTCGCCGAGAAGCAGCAGGCGCGGTGACGCGATCGAGACGGCGATCGTGGATGCCAGCGAGAACTGCCCCGCCTCGTCGATCACGAGGAGGTCGAGACTGCCGCGCGGGATGCGCCCCTCGTGGCTGAAGTCCCACGCCGTCCCCCCGACGACGAAGCCGTGCGCGGCGTTCTCGGCGGCGAAGGCGGGGACGCCGTTCTTCGGCAGCACCGTGAAAGAGTGCTCCGCGCCCGGGTCTTTCGGGGCCTTGCCGACCCTGCCCGCGGGGACGCCCGCGGAGATCACCTGGTCGAGCATGTGCTCGACGGTCGCGTGGGACTGCGCCACGACCCCGACGCGGTAACCGCGTTCGGCCACCAACCGGGCGATGACGTGCGACCCGACGTAGGTCTTGCCGGTTCCGGGGGGTCCCTGCACGGCGAGGTAGCTGCGGTCGAGGTCGGCGACGCTCCGCGCGATCGCGGAGACCTCGTCGTCTCCGGCGCCCCCGTCGATCGAGGTCACCGGCGTCAGAGCACCGGAACGGGTACGCGGCGGCCGGCGGCGGAGGATGTCGGCCGCAGGTCCCTCCGGGAGGGCGGGGGCCGCGGCCAGAACGGCATCCGCCCACGCGTCGATCGCCTTCTGCTGGTTTCCGGCGCGCGGCGGGGCCGGCGGCGTGAGAGCGAGCGGAAGGGTGTCCCAGGTCACCCCGTCGACGGCCACCTCCTCGATCACGGCGCCGTCGTCGAGGACCTCCCGTACCGTCACCCGCCGGGCCCCGTGGATCCACCGGGGCCGAACGTCGAGCGGGAACGGCGCCGGCAGGTCGTAGACGGCGAACGGTTCGGCATCCACCGACAGCCGACTGCCGGGGGCGACCTCGCCCCGCACCTCGACGAGGCGCCGCTCGGCGCCGCGGCCGGACTCCGAGATGTGCCAGTCGGCGACGACCCGCGAGCGAGCGGCATCGACGACGATCACGTCGCGGGTGTCCTCCCAGATCGAGACCGGCTCGCGCAGGCGGAGGAAGTGGGTCGCCCAGTACGTCTTCTCTTCGCGCGGGTAGTAGTCGATCGCGGCGGCGGCGAGGCGCAGGGCCGTCGCGTCGGGTTCGGCGGCGGCGGCCGCCCAGCGTTGCAGCTCCGTCGCGCGCAGCGACGGCTCGTACGCCTGCTCGTCCGGTTCGGCCCCGCGCGCGGGCATCGCCCCGCCCTCGCGCGCCCGCTCGACGAGCCAGTCGCGCAGGCGGCGGGTGGAGACGCAGTCGTAACGGTTGTAGTCGGCCAGATCGTCGAGCACCCGCTGGGCGGCTTCGGCCTCGCCGTCGGCGGCGAGCGCGCGGGCTTCGACGTACTTCACAATGGAGTCGTCGCCGCGCTGCACGTCGCTGGTGCGCACCTCGTCGCCCATGTACAACGGCTCGAGCTTCTTGATCGAGTACGAGCGCGACCCCACCCGCAGCGCGCGGCGCACGACCGGGTACAGGTCGACGAAGACGCCGTCGCGCAGCAGCCGGTCGACGTCGGCCTCGCGCACGCCGTAGCGGGCCGCCATCGTCAGCAGGTGCGTGGGTTCGTACGGCGCGTAGTGGTAGATGTGCATGCCGGGGAACTGCTCGCGGCGCACGGCCACCATGTCGAGGAAGCGCTCGAGCGCCGCCCGTTCCTCGGTGAACGTGTGCGCCCACAGCGCTCCGTAACGTTCGCGGGTGTCGACCCAGCCGAACAGGTAGTCGATGCCCCACTGCTCCCGGTCGCCCTCGGTGTACAGCGGGTCGCCCTCGAAGTCGAAGAACAGGTCGCCGTGGTCGGGGCGGGGCAGCACACCGAGGGCTTTGGGCGCCACGACCTCGAACGTCGGCACGACGTGGTCGCCCTCCGAACCGTCGCCGGCCGGGCTCTCGAGCTGCAGGCGCGCCTGCGTCCGGAGCGAGACGAAGGTGTCGACGCTCATGCCGGCGGGCGGGGCTGGTGCGGACGCGAGCGCGTCGATCGTGTCGACGCCCGCAGCCCGCAGGCGGTCGCGCTGGACGGGCCGCATGCCGGCGACCAGCAGCAGGTCGCGGTGGGCGACGACCTCGATCTCGCAGGTCGGGCAGCGTCCGCATGCGAGGACGGCGAGCTCGCCCCGCGGGTCGCCCCAGGGGATCACCGGCCCCGCCGTTCCGAGCGACACCCGCCGGTCGGCGATCAGGGCGCGCAGCCGCGCCCGACGGAGGGAGAAGACGGGCAGCAGGTCATCGACCCGGTGCGTGCTCGTGCCGCCGTCGCCGAGGAGCAACTGCACCTCGTCGGACCGCGCGACACCGAGGCGGTCGAGCTGGTCGACATAGGCCGCGAGCTGCATGAGCGCGGTCACACGGGCGCGTCGGGCGAGCTTGGTGTCCTGCACGATCCACGGGCGCGGGCCACCGTCGCCCGCGTCGGGTTCGCGGACCAGGAAGTCGGCGAAGCCCACGAACTCGTCGGTCGAGAAGGCGGCCTGGTACACGACCTCGGCCGCCGGGTCGGCCAGGGCCTCGCCGGTGAGCCGCACGGCCTCGGTCAGCGCGACGGTGTCGGAGGAGCGCGCCGCGGGGATCTCGCGGACGGCAGCGCCGAACCGCCGTCGGTAGTCGTCGAGGACGCGCAGCTCGTGCGCGGTACCGAGGGCCGCGGCGCGCTCGAGCGTGGCATCCTCGGGGTCGGGCACCGCCTCGATGCGGCCGATCTTCGCGTCGATCGCCCTCAGCCAGGCGAACTCGCACTCCGCCGCCGCTTTGAGGTCGCTGGCGCTCCAGACGATCCGGGCGTCCTGCTCGATGTACCGCATGATGGTCAACGCTAACCGGGGTCGCCGACATCGCCGGTCGCACTGTCCACACCTCCTTGATCCGGAGACCGCCGGACGTTCACCGTCGGCTCGTAGTGTCCCGGCGTTCCGCGATTCCGGGACCCCGTGGCCCGAGGACGTGCGCCCCGATGTCGAGACGGTCGCGGCGTACTACGACCAGGGCGCCACCCTGTTCGAGCACCTCGGCGACGTGCACGACGCCTCCTCGCTCTCGGTCGTGTTCCAGGAGTTCCAGCAGATGCCGGACGCGACGGATGCCATCGGACGCGTGGGTGCGGCGGCGGGGATCAGCGCGGACCTCGCCGGGGAGTGCGACTCGCGCTGACGCTCCCCCGTCCGCCCGCGCCGTCCGCCACGGTGTCGGGGACACCTGACAGACTGGTCGCGTGATCACCGAGCTGCCGTTCGAAAACATCTACCGGCACGGGTTCGCGCGTGTGGCCGCGTGCACGATCCCCGTCGCGATCGCCGACCCCGCCACCAACGCCGAGGCCGTGCTCTCGTCCGCGCGCGAGTGCGACGCCGACGGCGTCGCGGTGGCCGTCTTCCCCGAACTGTGCCTGTCGGGGTACGCCATCGACGATCTGGTGATGCAGGATCCCCTGCTGGATGCCGTCGAAGCGGCCGTCGCGCGGATCGTCGCGGCATCCGTCGACCTCCTGCCGGTCCTCCTGGTCGGTGCCCCTCTCCGCCACGGCAACCGGCTCTACAACTGCGCCGTGGTGGTGCACCGCGGACGCATCCTCGGCGTGGCCCCCAAGTCCTATCTGCCCACCTACCGCGAGTTCTACGAGCAGCGCTGGTACGCCCGGGGCGACGACCAGGTCGGTCAGCACATCGTCGTGGCGGGCGAGACGGTGCCCTTCGGCCCGGATCTGCTGTTCGACGCCGCCGACGTGCCGGGTCTCACCGTGCACGCCGAGGTGTGCGAGGACGTGTGGGTGCCGATCCCCCCGTCGTCCCCCGCGGCGCTGGCCGGGGCGACGGTGCTCGCCAACCTCTCGGGCAGCCCCATCACGATCGGACGCGCCGACGACCGGAACCTTCTGTCGCAGTCCCAGTCGATGCGGTGCCTCGCGGCGTACGCCTACGCCGCCGCCGGTCCGGGCGAGTCGACCAACGACGTGTCGTGGGACGGCCAGACGATGATCTACGAGGGCGGCCAGCTGCTGGCCACGACCGAGCGTTTTCCCGACGGCCCGCGCCGGAGCGTCGCCGACGTCGACCTCGACCGCCTGCGCCAGGACCGGCTGCGCCAGGGCACGTTCGACGACAACCGTCGCACCGCCGGCACGCCCTTCCGCACGGTGTCGTTCGCGCTGGCGCCGCCGACCGGCGACCTGGGCCTCCGGCGCTCGCTCGATCGATTCCCCTTCGTCCCCGACGATCCCGCGCGCCTCGCGCAGGACTGCTACGAGGCGTTCAACATCCAGGTCTCCGGCCTCGTCCAGCGCCTGGAGGCGATCGGCGCTCCGCGGCCCGTGCTCGGTGTGAGCGGCGGGCTGGACTCCACCCACGCGCTCCTGGTCATCGCGCAGGCGATGGACCGGATGGGCCGCCCGCGCAGCGACATCCTGACGTACACGCTGCCGGGGTTCGCGACGAGCGAGAAGACCAAGCGCAACGCGATCGCGTTGGCCGAGGCGGTCGGCGCGACGATCGAGGAGATCGACATCCGGCCCGCGGCATCCGAGATGCTCTCCCGGATGGGGCACCCGTTCGCGGCGGGTGAACCCGTGCACGACGTCACCTTCGAGAACGTCCAGGCGGGGCTGCGCACCGACTACCTGTTCCGGCTGGCGAACCAGAAGAACGGGATCGTGATCGGCACGGGCGACCTGTCCGAGATCGCGCTCGGCTGGTCGACGTACGGCGTGGGCGATCAGATGAGCCACTACTCGGTGAACCCCGGCGTGCCCAAGACCCTCATCCAGCACCTGATCCGCTGGGTCATCTCGGCCGGGGAGCTCAGCGCCGCGACCGTCGAGGTGCTGCAGGCGGTGCTCGACACCGAGATCAGTCCCGAGCTCGTGCCCGCCGGCCAGGACGGCAGGATCCAGTCGACCGAGGACCGCATCGGCCCCTACAACCTGCACGATTTCACGCTGTACCACGTGCTGCGTTTCGGCTTCCGGCCCTCGAAGATCGCCTTCCTCGCCGCGAAGGCGTGGGAGGACCCGGATGCCGGCGCCTGGCCCCCGGGCTACCCCGAGGGGGCGCGGCCGTCCTACGACCTGCCCACGGTCGCCCGATGGATGGAGGTGTTCCTCCAGCGCTTCTTCGGCTTCGCGCAGTTCAAGCGCAGCGCGATCCCGAACGGGCCGAAGGTCTCCCCCGCCGGGTCCCTGTCACCCCGTGGCGACTGGCGCGCGCCGTCTGACGGGAACGCGCGCGCGTGGCTCGCGGAGCTGCGAGCCGCCGTGCCGCAGGCGTTCGACGGCGCCTGACCTCACCAGCCCATCGAGCCGGGGACGCCCTTGAACGGCCCCGCGAGGTCGCTCGTCACCCAGCCCCCGTAGAAGCCGCCCGGCTGGGGCTCGACGGTCTCGCCGGCGACGACGCACCGATCCATCGGCGCCGCGTACACGGCGACCCGGTCGGCGAGGACCTCGTATCCGGGCATCGGGTTCGGATAGTTCCACGCGGCCCTTTCGGCGACCGCACCCTGCCCACCGTGGACGTCGAAGTACCGCGCGCCGCCCTTGAACTCGCAGAACGAGGCTCCCTGACCCGGCGTGAGCGCCTCCCCGAACGCCGCGATGGGCAGGTAGTAGACGGGCGGGTGGCTCGTTTCGAGCACCCGCACCACGTCGTCGGTGTCGGCGATGCGGACGCCGCCGAAATCGATCTGCACCCGCGTGCGCACCCGTTCCACCCGCGGCGGACGCGGGTAGTCCCACACGGATTCCTGGCCGGGACGGACGGGGTCGGGTACGGGGCGCGCCATGGGTCCACGGTACGCCGCGGCGACCGGCCCGGGGTCGGATCGACCCCGCTCGGACCGGCGGGTGGCACGGGAGCGCGCGGCGGTTCGATACCCTTTAGCCAGGAGGGGCACGAGTGAGCGGCGAACACGGCACCGGAATCAGTCGGCGGTACCGCGTCTACCAAGTGGGCGGGATCGTTCTCGGCGTGCTTTTCCTCGGGCTCGGCATCGCCGCGCTCCTCGCGGGCGGCGGCCCCGTGATCGCCGCCATCGCCGGAATCGGGGGCCTCGCCGTGATCATCGTGTCGATCGTGATGATGGTGCGCTCATGACCGCCCCCGACGACGGCGGCCAGGGCGAGAAGCCCCGCAAGTACCCGCGCGGCCAGGTCGTGATCTGGATCGCCGTCTCGGCGGTGGGACTGTGGCTGCTGGGCAGCGGGCTCATCGGCATCCTGTCCGGAGGCTCCGGAAACTGACGCCCGCCGGGAATTCCCGTCGCTCGGGGTCGTTGTCCTGAAGGCATCGATCACCGAACGAAAGGGCATCATGACGCGCATCGGACAGAGCGACCTCGACATCCGACCCCTCTCCCTGGGCGGCAACGTCTTCGGCTGGACCGCCGACCGGGACACCTCGTTCGCCGTCCTGGATGCCTTCCACGCCGGCGGCGGCGACTTCATCGACACGGCCGACGGCTACAGCGCGTGGGCACCCGGCAACTCCGGCGGCGAGAGCGAGACGATCATCGGCGAGTGGCTCGCGAGCCGCAAGCCGGAGAACGTCGTGGTCGCCACGAAGGTCAGCACGCACCCCGACTTCCGCGGCCTGTCCGCCGCGAACGTGCGCGCAGCGGCCGAGGCGTCGCTGAGCCGGCTCGGCGTGGACGCGATCGACCTGTACTACGCCCACTTCGACGACCCCGAGACGCCGCTCGAGGAGACCGTCGGCGCGTTCGCCGACCTCGTCTCCGACGGGCTCGTGCGCTACGTCGCCGTCTCGAACTACAGCGCGGACCGCATCCGCGAGTGGATCTCACTCGCCGAGGCCGCCGGCGCCGACCTCCCCGTCGCCGTGCAGCCGCACTACAACCTCGTGCACCGCACCGCCGTCGAGACCGAGATCGTGCCCGTCGCCGAGCAGTACGGCTTCTCTCTCGTGCCCTACTACGCGCTGGCCAGCGGATTCCTCACCGGCAAGTACCGGACGACGGATGCCGCGGGCGATTCGCCCCGCGCGGGCGGTGCCGCGAAGCTCGCGACGCCTGCCGGGCTCGCGGTCATCGACGCGCTCGAGGAGATCGGTCGTGCCCACGGCGCGTCGATCGCGAGCACCGCGCTGGCGTGGCTGAAGGCGCAGCCGACCGTGGTCGCTCCGCTGGCCAGCGCGTCGCGGCCCGAGCAGGTGCCCGACCTTCTGGCGAGCATCTCGCTCGACCTTTCGGCCGACGAGCTGGCGCGTCTGGACGACGTGTCCGCCGCCGCCCAGGGCTGAGCCCGCGCCGGGCCGCGCGGCGACGCGGCCCGGCGGTCGGACCGGGCTCCGCGGTCGCGCGCGCCGCGCGGTCGGCGGCGGCCGCGCGGTCGGCCGCGTCCGCTCGGTCGGCCAGAATGGTGGGGTGAAGCTCCTCGTCGCCGCCCACGCGTCCGAATTCGTCGCCTTCGAACCCGACATCCCCGGTTTCGACCGACTGCTGACCGGCGTCGGCAAGATCCCCGCCGCGTACGCGCTGACGCGCGCGCTGTGCGAGGGCACGTACGACGAGATCGTGGTGGTCGGCACGGCCGGCGCCATCGACTCCGACCTCGAGGGCGGCATCTACGACATCTCCGCGACGATCCAGCACGACGTGAAGGGCCTGGACGGCACGTTCGGTCAGCACGTGTGGCTGCCGGCGCGGGTCGACATCGCCCCGGAGGGCGTCGTCATCGCCACCGGCGACCACTTCGTCGATGACGCCGACGCCGTCGCCCTCATCCGGGGACTCGACGCGCGCATGGTCGACATGGAGTCGTACGCGCTGGCGTGGGTCGCTCAGCAGTTCGATGTTCCGATCCGGATCCTGCGGGCCGTCTCCGACCGCGCCCAGGACGGCGCGACCGAGCTGTGGGACGACGTCGTCGAGCGGTGCAGCCACGAGCTGCGCGCGAGGATCCGCGAGCTCTACAACGTGTGACCGGCGCTTCCGGGGCACACCCGGCGGCCACCGCTACGGCGTCTGCGACCCGTGGCGGGCACGACCGGCGAGGTCGGCGACACCGACGATGAGCGCGAGCCCGAGGAAGACGCCGACGGCGATCATCCCGCTGGCGTAGGCGTCGTGGAACACCGTGAGCTGTTCGCGGTCGCCCTGCTCGCGGTACACCGTCGCGTAGAAGAGGGCCAGCGCGATGGCCGTCCCCACCGCCGTTCCGACACGCTGCCCCAGTTGGCCGATCGACCCGGCGACCCCGCCGCGGGAGACGGGGATGTCCGCGAGGGTGAGCGTCTGGTTCGGGGAGACGACCAGTCCCCCGGCGAGACCGCCCACGGCCATGACCGCGGCCATCGCCCACGGCGTCCATTCCGGCGGGGTGACGACGGCGACGAGCACGAGGGCCCCCGCGGCGACGACCATCCCGAGGATGCCACCCACCACGAGCGGGCGTCCGAGCCGGGTCACCAGGGTGCCGCCGATCCAGGCGCTGCCGGCCGAGGCCACCGCGAACCCGATCGTCACCATGCCGGCGAACACCGGGGGAAGCCCGAGGCCGCCCTGCAGGTACAGCGTGCCGAGGAGGAACATGGCCGGCACCGCCGCGAAGTAGGCGGTCGAGATCAGCACCCCGTTGCGGTAGGAGCCGAGCCCAAAGATCGCGAAGGGCATCAGCGGCATCCGCCCGCGGTCGGCGTAGCGGCGCTCCCAGAAGACGAACGCGGCGGCGAACACCGCGGAGGCCACCAGCAGCCACCAGCGACGAGGGTCGTCGTCTGGCGACCCGGTCGTGAAGAGGAACGGCCACATCAGGGCGACGATCGTCAGCCCGAAGAGCACGACGCCGATCGGATCGAGGTCGAGCGCGCGGTGCGACTTCGTCCGGGTGCTCGGGAGCAGCCACGCCGCCAGCACGATCACGATCGCGACGAGGGGGATGTTGATCCAGAAGATGAGCCGCCAGCCGTCGGTCTGACCGCCGAGGGCGATCAGGAGCCCCCCGAGCGTCGGACCGAACGCCGTCGCGATGCCGATGGTCGCCCCGAACAGGCCGAACGCGCGACCGCGCTCCTTGCCCTGGAAGAGCTGCTGGACGAGCCCGAGGACCTGGGGCATCTGGATGCCGGCGGCCACCCCCTGCAGGAGACGGGCGGTCAGGAGCACGGCGGTGTTGGGCGCGAGTGCGCACGCCAGACTGGTGAGGAGGAACAGCGACAGTCCGACCAGGAACAGCACCCGTCGCGACCGCAGGTCGCCCAACCGACCCGCCGGCACCAGCACCAGACCGAAGGTCAGGATGTAGCCCGACACCACGAGCTGCAGCTCCGTGGGTCCCGCGTTCAACGCCGATTCGATCGACGGCAGCGCGACGTTGACCTTCGTGAGATCGAGGATGGTGAGGGCCGCGACCGAGACGGCGATCCAGTACGCACGCCAGCGGTGGCGCGGGGAGAGCTGGATGTCGCGCGTAGGCGGGTGGGGGGACGTGCGTTCTTCAGGCATCGCGCTCACGCTACTCGCGGGCGACGACGCCGCGGGCGGGCTTGCGCCATCGCTCGGTCGGGGTCGCGGGCGGCCGTCGCCGTGCGTCGGGCCGGTCCCGCCCGGACTTCTGCGGAGCGTCAGTCCGCGTCGCGCCGGGCGAACACCGCGCGCAGCACCAGGAACACGACGACCGCCACCACCGCGATGAGCGCCAGCCGGAAGACGAACCCGATGAACCACAGGAGCACGTTGACGATCAGCCCCGCGATGATCACCGCCGCGATCACGCCGAGAACGGTCCAGAGGGTGCTCGTACGCATGATCCCAGACTAGGCGGGCGCTGCGACCGTCGCGGAGTCCTGATGGATCACGCTCGGTCCGCGAGGGGTCGCCGTCACCCGCACCTGAGCCGGCAGCTGGTCCTTCATCGACGCGACGTGGCTGATGACGCCGACCGTGCGGCCGCCCTGGCGCAGCTCGTCGAGCGTTCGCATCGCGAGGTCGAGGGTCTCGTCGTCGAGGGAGCCGAAGCCCTCGTCGATGAACAGGGTGTCGAGCCGGATGCCACCCGCCCGCGCCGTCACGACCTCGGCCAACCCGAGCGCGAGGGCGAGGGACGCGAGGAACGTCTCGCCGCCCGACAGCGACTGGGGCGGTCGGCATTGGCCGGTGAAGGCGTCCATGATCTCGAGTCCCAGACCGCTCGCGGCTCCCCGCGCGGCCAACGCGTCGGTGTGCTGCAGCCGGTAGCGACCGGCGGACATGTGGTCGAGACGGAGGTTCGCGGCATCCACGATCTCTTCCAGCTCGGCCGCGAGGACGAAGGTCTCGAGGGTCATCCGGCGGGTGTTCGGGGCACGGCCGGCCATCGTGTCGGCCAGGCGCGCGACGACCGCGTGCGCCTCGGACAGTCGCGCGACCGAGGAGCTGCCCGCATCGACCCGCTGGGCGAGATCGCGCACGCGCGTCGCCACCGCGGAGGCAGCGGCGTGAGCGGCGGCGGCGGACTCCACGGCGGAGCGGGCGTCGCGTACCGCCGCAGCCGCCGGGGCGAGGTCGATGGGCTCGTCGGGCGCCCCGACGAGGACGAGTTCGAGTTCGAGAAGTCGACGGCGGACGGCGGCGAGCGCGGCCTCGTGCTCGCCGACCGCGGATTCCAGGCGGCGGCGGGCGGCGGGGTCGCGAAGGGCGGTGCGCACGTCGTCCTCGTGGGCGAAGGCGCTCTCGCCCCGCAGCCCGTCGAAGGTCGCGCGCGCATCCGCGGCGGCACGGGTGCGCGTCTCGTGCTCGATCCGCGCGGCGATCACCGCGCGGACGGCGTCTCTGCGTGCCCGGAGGTCGCGGCGACGCGCCCGCACGCTGTCGAACGTGCCGCGTGCGTCCTCGACGGCCGCGCGCAGTGCCTCGGCGCGCTGAAGGTGCAGCGCGAGATCCTGACGGGCCGCGGCGAGCTCGTGCGCCCACCGCTCACTCTCGACCGAGTCCGCCTTCTCGCGGTCGAGGAGCTCGGCGCGCGCGGCGGCCAGGCGGTCGAACTCGGCCACGTCGGCCTCTGCGCGCGCGAGCGTCTCGCCGATGAGGTCGTGTCGCTCGCGAAGCGCGGTCACCGATTCTCCTCCGGCCCGGGCGGCGGCGAGCGCGTGAGCGTCACGGGCGACCCGCGAAGCGTCGGATGCCAGCCGGTCGAGCTCGGTCGCGGCGTTCTTGCGGTCTTCGGCGGCCGAGACCTCGGCGTCGGTGACGGGTTCGCCGGCGCCCACCGCGGGCGCCGGATGCTCGCGCGATCCGCAGACGGCGCACGGTTCGCCGTCCACGAGGGCGTGCGCGAGTTCGGCTGCGGCCCCGGCGAGCCGTCGCCGCAGGAGGGAGCTCCAGGCCTCGACGGCGAGACGCAGTTCGTCGGCGCGCACGAGCGCGGCGAGATCGGCGATGTCCCGCTCTTCGGCGAGCTTCTCGGCGTCCAGCGCCGCGTCGATCCGGCGGGCGACCTCGGTCCGTTCGGCCGCGGCGACGTCGCGACGGGAGGCGGCATCGGTCAGAGCCGCGATCCGCTGATCGAGGCCGGCGAGCGCGGCCGGCACCCCGTCGCGCCGCGTGCGGACCTCGTCGGCGGACCGCTCGGCACGCTCGACGTCCGCTCGACGCCGCGCGACGTCGGCCTCGATCGCCGCCCACTCGTCCTCGAGGGCGAGCGCCTCGTCGACGCGCGCGATCACCGTCGTGAGCTCGTCGTCGCGGATGGTGAGGTCGGCCGCTGCGTCGAGTCCGACCTCGCCGAGGTCGGCCGCCGCCCGGACCGCGGCGTCGACCGCGGCACGCGCGGGCTCGACCGCGCGCCGTGTGCGGTCGAGCGCGTCGACCGACGCCCGCAGGACCTCCGCGGCCGCCGCGGCCGCCGACTCCGCCCGCAGGACCGCGACGCGGTCGGCGTCGGACTCGAGGGCGGAGAGGTGCTGCCGCGCCGTCTGCCGCTCGACCTGACGCTCATGCATCGACGCCGCCTCGCGCTCCGCGGCGAGCGCGGCATCGAGCGCACCCTTCGCCGCCTCCCGCTCGTGCGCGGCTGCCTCGACGCGATACTGCAATCGCTCGACCGCGCGGATCAGACGAGCGAGCCGTTCGTCGATCGTCCGCGTCGCGTGCCCCGGGCCCTCGGACTCCGCAGCGTCTTCGCGCACGTCGGATCCGCCCACGGCATCGGCCTCCGGCCCGACCTCGCGGGCCGCGTCGGTCTCGGCGACCATGCGCTCCGCCTCGTCCAGCAGTGTCGACACCTCGGTGCCCTCCGCGGCCAGGCGCTCGGCCGCGCGCTTGCGCCGATCGTCGAGGGCCGTGGCGTACTGCTCGAACGAACGGGTGCCGAAGAGGGTGCGCAGCAGCGCCTGCCGTTCGTCGTTCTTGGCGAGGAGGAACCGGGCGAACCGATTCTGAGCGAGCAGAATCACCTGCAGGAACTGCTGCTGGGTGAGCCCGAGGATTTCGTCCAGGTGCGCCGCCACGTCGACCGGTCGCGCCGCGACACCCGTCCAGCCCTCGGGCTCGAGCACCTCGAGAGCGGCCCGATGGGGCTCCTTCGTGGTCCCCGCGCCGTTGCGCTTGGGACGCTCGTACTCGGGCGAGCGCGTGACGCGCCACCGGCGCCCCTCGGCGCTGAACTCGACCGTCACGCTCGTGGGGTCGTCGAGTCCGCAGTGATCGCTGCGCAGACGCCGCTCGGCTCCGTCGTAGCGGGGAACACCCCCGTAGAGGCCGTAGCAGACGCCGTCGAGGACGCTCGACTTCCCGGCGCCCGTGCGGCCCGCGATGAGGAAGATCCCGTCGTCGGCGAAGGCGTCGAAGTCGACGACCTGCCGTTCGAGGAACGGCCCGAAGCCCTCGAGTTCGAGGCGATGCAGCTTCACGACCGCGCCTCCGTCACGGCGCGCGCGTCGAGCACCTCTCGGATGAGCTCGCGCTCGGCGTCGGAGGCCCCTTCGCCCTCGCGCACGTGCGTGAGGAACGCGTCGATGATCTCGGTCTCGTCGCGGGCGGCGCGCACACGTCGGGCGTAGCCGAGGCCGTCGTCCTTCCGCGCCTCGGCCGGGGTGTGGGCGACCGTCGCGCACCAGGGGAACCGGGCCTGCAACCGGCGCATCGGATCGATCTGCGGAGTGGAGTCGGTGTACTCGGCCCGCACCCACTGGTCGACGTGCGCGTCGAACGCGGGATCGCCCAGCAGGTCGTCGAACGATGCCCGGAGAGTGACCAGCGGCCGCGGCACGGGCAGATCGAGCCACTGGACGGATGCCAGGCCCGTGGCATCCAGATCGATCAGCCACGACCCTCTCGGTTTGCCGGCCTCGCCGAAGCTGTAGTGCACGGGCGCGCCGGCGTAACGCACGCGGTCGGAGAGCTGCTGGCGCCCGTGGATGTGCCCGAGCGCGACGTAGTCGGGGCCGTCGAAGACCGGGAGCGGCACGTTGTCGAGCCCGCCCTGGCGGATCTCGCGCTCCACGCCGGGCGTCGCCTCGACACCGGCGGCGAAGCAGTGCGCGATGGCGACCGACCTTCCGCCGCGCGCCGCCAGGTCGCGGCGCACGAGGTCCATGGCGTGGCCGATGGTCTGCGCCTGGCTGCGCAGTTCGACACCCTCCCACAGGTGGCGCACGATCGCGGGCTCGAGGTAGGGGATGCCGTAGAAGTGGACCGGACCGTGCGCATCGTCGATCGTCACCGGGGAACCGACGGCGAGCGGGTCGGTGACGACCGTGATCTCTTCGCGCAGGAGGGCCGACTGGAAACCCAGCCGGGCTGCGGAATCGTGGTTGCCCGAGGTCACGATGACGCGTGCGCCGGCGTCGGCGAGCGCCGCGAGCGTGCCCGTCAGAAGCGGGTAGCAGGCCGCCGACGGAGCCGCCGAGTCGAACACGTCGCCCGCGACGATCACGACGTCGACGGCGTGCAGCCGCACCTGCTCGACGAGCGCACTGAGCACGTCGGCCAGGGCGTCGAGCGTCGAGTGGCCGTGGAACGACCGCCCGATGTGCCAGTCGGAGGTGTGCAGGATCCGCATGTTCACACGGTACGTCGGGCCTCCGACATCGACGCTCAGCCGGGGCGCGGGTCGCGCACGCCGAGGCGTCCGGCTCCGTCAGCCGGCGGCGACCTCGGCGGCGAGAGCACGGATGCGGTCGTCACCCAGGTCGAGGCCCACGTCGGAGAAGCGCTGACGGAGCACGTCGGCGATGCGCTCTTCGGACGCGTCGCCGACGTCGGCACGCGTCTGCACGACGACGCCGGCGATGCGCGCCTCGTCGTCGGTGGGGTGCGTGTCCATCGCGGGTGCGGACTGCTCGCCCGGTCGCGTCGTCTTACCCTCGGGGTGCACGGCGCCGCCGACGGAATCCGCCGGCGAGGCCCCGCCCTCGGGGCCGTCGGACGGCTGGGGGCTGCGGGAGTGGTCGGTCATGTCAGTCCTCCGTGCTCATGTCGGGGTCGATGCCCTGACTGGCGGCATCGCCTTCGATCGGGTCCGAGGGCTCGGCGTCGTTCAGACGCGGCGACCCCTTCGCCCGCTCGTTCTGCTCGGCGGTCTCGCCGTCGGCGACATCGCCGCTCACCCAGCCACCGGGAGGGTTCGCATCGATGACGCCCTCGGGAAGGTCGCGGTCGTCGGTCATGGCATCCCCTTTCGACGCTCCCAGCTTCGCCGCCGGGGTGCCCCCGCAGCCGGGGGTTGACGCTTCAGGGAGGCCCGGGTACCGGGTCGCTCAGCTTCGGGCGCGGAGGAGGCTCGCACGCTCGGGGTGGGCGTCGAACCACTCGCCCACGTACCAGCACACGGGGAGGATCTCGCGGTCTCCCGCCTGCTCGATGGCGTCGACCGCCCGCTCCACGACCACGGCGGCGTACCCTCGTCCGCGGAACGTGGGAATGGTGAACGCGCGCGTGAGCGCGATCGTGCGGCCGTCGTCGCGATAGTCGAGGACGGACACCAGATCATCGCCGTCGTGCAGGGTGTAGCGCGAGGCGGCACGATCGTCAGCGAAACGCAGGTCGGTCATGCACCTCACGGTACGCCGCTTCTCGGGAACGGGCGCCGGGAACGCAATGTGCGCAATGCACGGGCGCTTGCACGCCGAGAACAGAGCAGGATGCCACATCCTCGCCGGTCACGATTTGACGCAATCCGCCACGGTGGGTCATAATCGGCCGCATGACTCTCAACGCGCTTGCTCTGTCCGCCCGGGAGGCGAACGGAACTGCGGGCATCATGATGCCCGGCCGCGTTGTCATGTGTTGTCGAATGTGCCGCTAACAGCGACCCTCGCCCCGACGACCCCGCGCTTCTGAACGCCGGCGTCGTCGCCCGGTCGTCCGCCTTCCGCGTCGATCACGCGTACCCGGACACCGCGCTCCGGCCCCTCGGCCACACACCTCCCGCTGAACCCCGCTCCCTCGACGCCCGGGTTCACCACTGAAGGACACTTCCCTCATGTCGATCTCCGCCGTTCTCGACCGCCCCGCCACCACCGCCACTTCCGCCACCGCGGTCCGCCCGCAGCCCGCGCGTCGCGTCGTCGCCGCGCGGCCCGCCGCTCCGGCTGCCGCCCCCGCGACCCCCACCCCCGCGGCACGGGCCGCACTGCCCGCCGGGACCGCTCCCCGCGGCTTCGCCCTCTACGTCGGCATCGACGAGGCCAAGGCCGCCGAAGCCGGCGTCAGCCTCGGCACCCTTGTCGAGGCGCTGCGCCGCACGCTCGGCGAGCTCGCGCCCGCCGCCGAGACGTACGCGACGGTCGCACTCGCCCCGGCCGGTGCCGGCGGTCGCGACGTCGACGTGGTGCGGCTCGCCCTGCACGAACCCTCCGCCGTCGCCCGCACGAAGGAGGAGCCGGCCGAAGAGGACCGCGCTCCCCGCGGCGTCGTCGTCGACATCTCGCGCAAGCGCGTCCTCATCGACGGCGAGTCCGCCGCCTTCACCTTCAAGGAGTTCGAGCTGCTGCAGTACCTCGTGCTCCGCGAAGGCCGCACGATCGAGCGCACCGAGCTCGTCTCGTCGCTGTGGGAGGGCGCGACCGACGACGAAGCGCCCGGTGAGCGCACGATCGACGTGCACGTGCGGCGTCTGCGCGCGAAGCTCGGCGCGTACGAGGACATCGTCCGCACCGTGCGGGGGGTCGGTTACCGGTTCGACCGGCACGCCGACGTGTCCATCCGCTACGGCCACGGCACGCCCTCGCCCGACCGCTTCTGAGCAGCTACCCCGCTGAGCGTCATGTCGGCGGGGCGACGTAGGGTGTCGGCATGAGATCGACGCGGGTGCACGTGCGACCGTCGTCGCGCGACCCGCGACCGCCGATCGCCGAGCCCCTCCAGACGGAGTACCGCCCGGCTCGGCCCGTCGACGTCGAGGCCGCGGTCGGTGCGCAACGCCACGGACGCAACGACCCGACGTTCCTGGCGTCGGGCGCGCTGCGCACCGGGGGTGTGCTCTGGCGCGCGAGTCGCACCCCGACGGGCGTCGCGACGCTCGCGCTCCGCCGCACCGCCGACGGCACGGTCCGAGCCGCGGCGTGGGGTCCGGGCGCCGAGTGGGCGGTGGACCAGCTGCCCGCGCTGTGCGGCGCGCTCGACGAGCCCGACGGTTTTGACGCGTCGCGGCATCCGTCGGTCGCCGAGTGGCATCGACGGCACCCTGACCTCCGCATCGGTCGCACCGACCTCGTGTTCGATGCGCTGGTGAGCGCGGTCATGGAGCAGAAGGTCACGAGCCTCCAGGCGTTCTCCGCGTGGCGCAGCATCGTCACCTGGTACGGCGAGCGCGCCCCCGGTCCGACGCCGCGCCCGATGTTCGCCCCGCCGGACGTGGAGGGCTGGCGGCACGTACCGTCCTGGGCCTGGCATCGCGCGGGACTCGAACCGCCGCAGTCGCGCACGATCGTCGAGGCCGCGCGCCGGGGTGCCTCGGTCGAACGGGCAGCGCTGGATGCCGCGGACGGCGAGGCCCGCGACCGGGTGTTCATCAGCCTGCGCGGGGTCGGCGTCTGGACGAGCGCCGAGACGCGCATCCGGGCGTTCGGGGATCCGGATGCCGTGAGCATCGGCGACTACCACCTGGCTCACCAGGTGGGCTACGCCCTGACGGGGCACCGCACCGACGACGACGGCATGCTCGAACTCCTCGAGCCCTTCGCCGGGCACCGCCAGCGCGTCATCCGTCTGATCTACGCGGGAGCCGGACTGGAACCGCGACGCGGTCCGCGACTCGCGCCCGAAGACCACCGCGACCGGTGACCACCGCGACCGGTCGCGCGGGGCATCGCAGGCGGCGCGCGCCTAGGCTGGGCGCATGACGCACTCCGGGACGGGCTGGCCCCGCGGACGCACGTACTGGCTTCTCGGTTCCGTGGTGCTGCTGGGTGCCGGCATCCTGTTCGGTCTGGTATGGCAGAACGTGTGGCTCGGCCTGCTGCTGGCGGCCGTGATCTCGCTGGGGTGGCTCATCGCGTTCGAGTCGAACCGCGGACGCAACGTCGGCGTCAACGACCCCGACAACGGCGTCGAGCTCTGACGCGCGGGCTCAGGAACGTTCGACGCCGGCGGCGAAGGCGAGCACCCGGGCGGTCACGAACGGCGTGACGTAGCCCGCGGCCCCCGCGGCGGGCGTCGCCTGGGCGTCGATCGTCGCCTCCGCCAACGCGCCCCGGACGAACGGCGTCGTCGCCCCCGTTTCCGTCAGCGCATCGACCGCCGACACCGTGTACTCGTCGGCCACGGCGATCCGTCGCGCCGCCGCGTCCGCGGCATCCACGTCCGACGGCGGACGCACGGCCTGCGTCGCCGCGAGCACGGGCGACACGCGCGTGTATCCGACGAGAGCGATGCCGAGCGCGGCCCACCCGCGGTCGTCGGGAGCTCGTTCGGCCAGCTCGTCGCGCGCGCGGGCGAGGGCGAGCGCGCGCAGCGCCGCGGGGTCGGCCGCCGCCACGCGCGCCTCGGCGGCGTCGACGTCGATGCCGTCGGCGTCGGCGCGCGCCGCGATCACCCGTGACCGATACGCGTCGCCCGCCGCGATACCCGCCCGCCGCAGCAGCGAGGCCACCCCGTCGAGGTCGGCGTCGCCGACGAGTCGGCCACCGCCGCCCGCGGGCAGTCCGCTGACAGCCTGAGCCGTACGGAGGGACGACCGCGCGAGCGCGACGGCCGTGGTCGCGGCCAGGAGGGAGGAGTCGTCCACCGGTTCGGCGGACATGTCCTCGGCGTACCGGGCGAGGGCGTAGGCCTCGGTGGCGGCGGTCGCGGCACGGAGGACCGCGTCGAGATCGTCGAGGGTTTCGGGCGACCGCTGGTCGAGGTCGTCGAGGAGCCCCCCGGCGGCCTCGCGGACCCGCGCGGAATCCGCGGTCGCCTCCTCGGCGGGCGCCTGCGCCGATGCGGCGAGGGCCGCCGCGTCGGCGGCCGTCGTGGCAGCAGCGAACGCCGCCTCGGTCTCTCCCCCCGCGCGCAGGGCCGAGGCGTTGGCGAGCGCGGTGCGCGCCGGGTCGGCGAGCGCCGGGTCGGTCGCGGTCTCGAGGGACGCGGAGGCGGCCTGCAGGATCGCGTCCACGGCGGCGCCGAGCGGCCCGTCGTCCTCGGCGACGTCCACGGCCGCGGGGAGGGGCGACGGGGAGGGCGGCGGCGTGGGGAACGCCGCCTCCGGAAGGTCGTCCCCCGTCATCACGGCGTAGGCGCCGGCGATGTCGGCGACCTCGGTCACCGTCATCCCGCCGGTCGCGGCGAGCTGGTCGAGGTCGACCGTCTCGCCCTGCGCGTTCCGCACCATCCGCTGACCGGCCGGAACGAGGATCGTGTCGATCCCTCCGGCCTCGACGGCCGCGGCGACCTGCTCCGCCAGCCCCGCGACGGGTCGGATCGCGCCGAACGGGGTCACCGCTCCGGACAGGGCGACCCCCGACTGGATCTCGGTGCCGTAGTACAGCGCGAGGACGCCCACGGCGGTGACGGCGCCCGCCGCCGGGGTCGCGAGGCGCGTGTCGAAGCCGAACGTGTACGCGGTGTCCGGCCGCGCGCCGGTGAGGAGCGTCGCGGCGGTGACCGCCGTCCAGGTCGCGGACTGCGTGACCGGATCGACGCCGCTGACGTCGTTCTCGGTGATGTCGACGCTGAGGCCGTCGCCGTCGGCGGAGGACGCGGTGATGCGCTGGGCGGCCAGCACCCCTTTCTTGCCGCTCGCGTACAGCACGGGCACGGTGATCTCGCTGCCCTCGAACCGGCCGTCCGACCCGGTGCCGAAACCGAGGGAGAACTGAAGCCCGCACCCCGAGAGGACGAGGACGCACACGAGAGCGACGGCCGCGGCGGCGGTGCGTCTCACGACGGCCGCTCCGAGACGAACAGCGCGCACGTCGTGTCGTAGTAGTCGTCGGTCTCTCCGGCCGGCCGCATGCCGATGCGCTCGGCGACCGCCTGCGAGGCGCGGTTGTCGGGGTGGGTCACGGCGACCACACGAGGGATGCCGGTCGCGTGCGCGAGCGCGAGCACCGCCGCGGCGGCCTCCGTCGCGTACCCGCGGCCCTGGGCGTCGGGGTGGAAGTGCCAGCCGATCTCGACGTCGTCGGCTCGCCCGTCGCCCACACCGGCGGACCACGGGATGGGCTTCAGCAGGATCGCGCCCAGCCTCCGCCCGTCGGCTCGCGTGACGGCGCGGACGCCGAGGACCCCGTCGCCGCGGTCGCTCCACCGATCGAGCAGGGCGTCGACCTCGGCGGCATCCGTCATCGTCCGACCGTCGCCGATGTACCGACGCACCTCGGGACGGCGGTACATGTCGAACAGGAACGTCCGGTCGTCTTCCGCGCGGGTCCACTCCCGGAGCACGAGTCGCTCGGTGGCGAGGTGGGTGCGCCGCATCGGCAGGTGCGGGATGCCGTCCTCGGCGAAGGGCTCGCCCGAAACGATGAATCCGAAGCGGCCGTACCACTCGGCGAGCTGAGCCTGGGCATCGAGGAGGATCGGGATGCCGGGGGCCTCGGCATCCAGGATCCCCACAGCGGCGCGCATCAGGTCGGCGGCGAGCCCCCGGCCTCGCGCGGACGCGGCGGTCGCGACCCGCCCGATGCGGGTGTTGCAGCCTTCGCGCAGCACGCGCAGGGTCGCGAGCACGGCTCCGGATCCGTCCTCGGCCCAGAGCAGCTCGGCGCCGGGCTCGATGTCGCGGCCGTCGATCTCGGGGTACGCGGCCTCCTGCTCGACGACGAAGACGGACACCCGGAGCCACAGCAGACGGTAGAGGGTGAGCGGGGCGATGTCGGCGACGGGTGCGCGGCGGAACGTGACGGCCATCCCTCGACGCTATCGCGCCGTGTCGCTAGCCTGACCCTCGGGCGCCGGGCGCCCACCGCCCCGCCGCCCGCCACCGAGACAGGAGTACCGATGTCCTTCCAGGCGTACCTCGACGCGGTCGAGAAGAAGACCGGGCTGACGCCGCGCCAGCTCGTCGATCTCGCGACGGAACGCGGATTCGGCCCCGACACCAAGGCGACCCCGATCCTGGAGTGGCTGAAGACCGACTACGACCTCGGACGCGGTCACGGCATGGCTCTCGTGCACGTCATCACGAAGGGCCCGCGGATCAGCGCCACCCACGTCGGCTCCGGCGGCACGCACAGCGACCCGACCGACACGCTGTGGCTCGACGGCGCCGCGTCGAACCCGCACCGCTGACCGGACGGCTCAGCCGCCCCCGAACCGGCGCGAGGCGGCCATCTGCTCGGCGACCCGACGGAGGGCGAGAATGAGCGGTTCGACGAGCACGGTGCCGAGGACGACGTAGCGGACGGCCTCTTCAGCGGAGTCCGCGGGCGTCGCCTCGAGTTCCGCCTCGCCGATGGCGGCCAGATGCTCGACGTACGCGGCGAGCACGGGTTCCGGAACCGCGAACCCCGCACGGTCGAGCGCGTTCAGGGCGCGGGCGACGGCGGCGACCTGACCCGGCGCGCACTCGTCCGGCTCACCGCCGAAGCGGGCCACGAGCGCGCGCGCCGGCTCCAGGTCGAGGTGGGCGTCGTCGTCGGCCGGGTTCACCGCCGAGCTCGCTGCTCCGAGGAGCGCGCCGGGCGCCTCCGGGGGGTTCTCGAGCACGCCGATGACGTTGCGCACCCCGGCGATCCCGACACCGGCGGCGACGAGGGCCCGGATGACGCCGAGTCGGCGCAGGTGCGGTTCGCCGTACGTCGCCTGGGTCGGTGACGTCCGCTCCCCCTCGGGCAGCACGCGCTCGCGGAGGTAGTACTTGATCGTCGCCACGGAGACCCCGCTGCGAGCGGACAGTTCCGAGATGCGCATCGATTCCCCCTTGACTGGATAGTTTTACTATCCAACACTAGATAGTGACACTATCCAGTGAGGACGGGCCCATGGCATCCATCAATCCGGGTCGGATGACCCACCAGCACGACGGCGAACTGGTCGTCTTCCACATCGGCATGACCGTCAACCGGTGGTGGCGGCCCGACCTGTGGCTGCCCATCTCCGCCGAGATGGGGCCGATGCTGCGTGAACTCAGCACGGACCCCGAGTCGGGACTCCTCGGGTTCACGATGCTCATCGGAGCGCGCGGGCCGTACCTCGTGCAGTACTGGTCGTCGCTGGAGAAGCTGTACGCCTACGCGTCGGCCCCCGCGCAGGCGCACCGTCCGGCCTGGACCCGCTTCAACAAGCGCGCGCGGAAAGCGGCCGGTGCCGTGGGCATCTGGCACGAGACGTACCTCGTCGACCGCGCCGAGTCGATCTTCGTCGCGACGCCCGCGATGGGGCTGCCGAAGGCGACGGCGATCGTGCCCGTCGGCTCACGGCACGACCGAGCGGCGGCCCGCGCGGCCGACGGGCGCACGTCGGCGCGCCCGCCGGTCGAACCCGCGCAGTGACCGGACCGGCTCAGTACCCGCTACCCGGGTTCAGGATGCCGAGCGGATCGAACACCCGCTTGATCTCGTTGTGCAGCCGCACGGCGTCCTCGCCCAGTTCGCGCCGCGCCCATTCGCGCTTGAGTCGGCCGACACCGTGCTCGGCGGTCACCGTCCCGCCGAGCGACAGCGCCAGAGCGAAGATGTCGTCGGCGGCGCGGACGGCGGTCTCGGGCAGATCGCCCTCGCCCGGCTCGACCACGATGATCGGATGCAGGTTGCCGTCGCCGGCGTGACCGAACACGAAGATCGGCACCCCGTGGCGATCCGCGATCAGACGGATGCCGCTGATCGCCTCGGCCAGCCGGCTCCGCGGGACCGCGATGTCCTCGATCAGGGGACGACCGATGCGTTCCAGTGCCGGAAGCGCCTGACGCCGCGCGGACAGGAGGTCGGCGGCGCGCTCGGCATCCTCGGTCCACTCGTGACGGGTCGCGGTCGGAGCGACCGCCGCGAGGACGACGGCCATCTCCTCCGCGGCGCCGAAGCCGTCGGTCTGCGCGAGCAGCAGGGCCTCCCCCTGAGCGCGCAGCGCCGTCCCGGAGGCTGCGTCGATCGCCCCGAGCGTCGCGCCGTCGAGGATCTCGAGCACCGCGGGGCGCGCACCGCTCACCGCGATCGCGGCGACCGCGCGCGCCGCGTCCTCCAGCGTCGCGAAGAACGCGGAGGCCGTGGCCACCCGCTGCGGCGCCGGCAGCAGGCGCACGCGGGCCGCGACGACGATGCCGAGCGTCCCCTCGGACCCCACCACGAGGCCCGCCAGGTCGTACCCGGTGACGCCCTTGATGGTCGGCCGACCGAGGCGGACGAGCGAACCGTCGGCCAGGACCACGTCGACCGACAGCACCGCATCGCGTGTCACGCCGTACTTCGCGCCGCGCAGGCCCCCCGCGTTCGTGGCGATGTTGCCGCCGACCGTGGAGATGCCGACGCTGCCCGGATCCGGTGCGTACATCAGGCCGTGGGTGCGGGCCGCGGCATCCAGGTCGGCCGTGATGACGCCGGCCTCGACCTCCGCGGTGCCGTCCACCGGGTCGATCGAGCGGATGCGGGTGAGGCGGGAGAGATCGAGGACGATCGCGCCCTCCCCCGCGACGGCTCCGCCGGCCAGGCCCGAACCGGCCCCCCGGGTGATGAGGGGGGTGCCGGCGGCCGCCGCGCGCCGGACCGTCTCCTGCACCTCGGCGACGTCGCGGGCCACGACGACCTCGGTGGGCGCGCCCACCGGTCGGAGTCCCGAGCGGTCGATCGCCCGGTCGATCTCGGTCGCGGGAGCGGTCATGCACGGACCTTTCGTTCGGTTCGGAGAGCGGGGAGGACGTGCTCGGCGATGTCCTCGAGCAGGCGCGTGCTCTCGGCGAGACCGAACTCCGGCGGGAGGAACGCGATGAGGTCGTCCGCCTCGGCGACGGCGGGGTCGGCCTCGAACGGCACGCGGGTGTGGAAGCCGATGTGCAGTCCGCGGGCCGATGAGCCCGCCGAGGGGGCCGAGACCGCGAGCGCGCTCACGATGCCACCCCCGCCCGCGCGGCGTGGGCGATCTCGGCCGGCAACGGCACGCTGCCGGGACGGTCGCCCCGGGCGGCCAGGATGCCGAGGGCGTGCTGGATCGCCTCGGCGAGCGGGACCGTCCGGCCTGAACCCCGGGCCAGCAGCACGATGTCGCCGACGAGGTAGTCGCTCTCGACGCTCGTGCCGCGTTCGAGGCTCTGCCACGTCGACAGCCGCCCGGGCACGTGGCCCGGGACGTCCTCGACCGGGAGGAACCCCTGCTCGGCGGGTGCCACGGCCAGGTCGAGCCGCGCGAAGAGCGCCTCCGCCTCGCGACGCAGCGCGTCGGTCGCGGCATCCCGCTCCGCCGCGTCGACGTCGAAGACCTCCACCACGTTGCGGAGATTGGCCAGGAGCTTCCGCCGCTTCGTGGCCGCGATGTCGTCCACCACGGATGCCGCGAAGCCCGCGCGGGCGAGATCCTCCCGCACGGCCTCGACGAACGGCGCACCCGCGGCCGTCGCCGCGCCCACGCGCGCGACACCGATCGTCGGCCACGAGGGCGAGACGACCTCGCCCGGGCGCAGGTGACTGGCGGCGATCCCGACGGAGACGCCCACCACGGCCGCCGAACGCCGCGACGCGACGGCTTCGGCGGAGAGCCCGTTCTGCAGCGTCACCACCGGCAGGTCCGCCACCGCTCCTCCCCCGGCGAGGGGGCGCCACGCGACGGAGGCCAGCGCCTGCTCGGCATCCTGCGCCTTCACCGCGAGGACGACGGAATCGCCCTCCGCCGGCTCGGCGGCGTCGACCGATCCGACCACGTCCACGACGACGGTCTCGTCGCCGTGCGGGCGGCGGACGGTCACGCCGCGCTCACGGATGACCTCGAGCGCCGCCCCGCGCGCGACGAGCACGGCGGGCACGCCCGCGGCCCGCCACTGCGCGGCCAGGAGGGCGCCCAGGGCTCCCGCCCCGACGATGAGCCGGCGTCCGCTCACGCGACGTTCCGCCGACCGAACACGACCTCGGGGTCGATCCCGCGCCGGGCGACCTCTTCGCGCACGAGCGGGATGACCAGGCGCCCGGCATCCACCGCGTCGTTCAGGTCGCCGAGCGTCGGGAGCGAGACGATGTCGGCGCCGAGCTCGACGTACCGGACGATGGCCTCGGCGATCGTCTCGGGCGAGCCGACGAGCAGCGACGATGCGCCACCGGAACCGGCGACGCCGCGCGGGGTCCACAGGACGCCGCCGTCGTGTTCCTCGGACTGCTCCGAGAGCTCGCGCAGACGCACCGAGCCGACGTTCGTGCTGTTGATGTCCTTCACCTTCTCGTAGAAGGGGCGGGCGGCCTCGAGGATGGCCCGGGCCTTCTCGCGGGCGAGCGCGTCGGTCGCGGCGACCACCGGGCGGAACGTGACCCAGAACCGGAGGCGGTCGGTGCGCCCCGCGGCACGGGCGTGGGCGTAGACCCGGTCGATCTGCTCGGCCGTCTGCGCGAGGGGCTCGCCCCACAGCGCGAAGATGTCGGCGTGCGCGCCGCCGGACGCGTAGGCGAATTCGCTGGACCCCCCGAGGGACACGGGGAGCGCGCCGCCGGAGTGGGTCGCGTATCCGGGCCCGAAGCCGTCGAAGCGGTAGAACTCGCCCTCATGCGAGAACGGCTGCTTCTCCGTCCACACGCGGCGGAGGACCTGGATGAACTCGGACGAGCGGCGGTAGCGCTGCTCCTTGTCGAGGTAGTCGCCCTGGCGGGCCTGCTCCTGGTCGCTGCCGCCGGAGATGATGTGGACGAGCGCCCGCCCGCCCGAGAGCTGGTCGAGCGTGGACAGCCCCTGGGCGGCGACGGTGGGGAACGCCGAGTTCGGACGCACCGCGACAACGGTCTTGAGCTTCTGCGTCGCGGCGAGGACGGTCGCGGCGAGCGCGTACTGATCGGCGCTGGCCGAGGCGTACGGGATCAGCGTGTAGTCGAAGCCGTAGGCCTCGATGGTGCGTGCGTAGTGGCGCAGCCAGTCCACGTCGATCGGCGTGGTGAAGGTGTTCCCGCCGGGAGCCGAGGACCCGGGGGGACGACTGCCGACCATGTTGACGAATTCGACGGGCATGGGAGTTCCTTTCGCGAGAGACGGAGGTTCAGACCGTGGCGGGCACGGAGGATCGGATGCCGCGGGGATCGGGGACGGCGGCGACGAGGGAGCGGGTGTAGGGGTGCCGGGGCGTGTCGAGCACCTCGGCCGCGGTGCCGTGTTCCACGACGCGGCCGTGACGGAGGACGGTGACGGTGTCCGCGATCTGGCGGACGAGCGCGAGATCGTGCGAGACGAACAGGTAGGTCAGACCCCGCTCGACCTGCAGTCGCGTGAGCACGTCGAGGATCTCGGCCTGGACGGTGACGTCGAGCGCGCTCGTGGGTTCGTCGAGCACCAGCACGTCGGGCTCGAGGACGAGGGCACGGGCGATCGCGACGCGCTGGCGCTGGCCGCCCGAGAGGGCCGCGGCGCGGCGCCGCCACAGGTGCTCGCGCAGCCCGACCGCGGACAGCACGGCACGGGCCGCCTCCCGCCGCGCGCGCCGGTCGCCCACGCGATAGCGGTCGAGAGGCTCGCGGACCAGGCTCTCGACGTGCCACGACGGGTCGAGCGACGTGAAGGGGTTCTGGTACACCAGCTGCAGATGGCGCCGCACGGTGCGCAGGTCCTTGCGGGAACGCCCGTACACGGTGTCACCCGCGACGCGGAGGTCGCCGGCATCCGGAGTCTCCAAGCCCAGGAGGAGGCGGACGGTCGTCGTCTTTCCGGAACCCGATTCGCCGACGAGTGCGTGGGTGCTTCCGGCGGCCACCTCGAACGAGACGTCGTCGACCGCGCGCAGCTCCTCCCCGCCGACACGAAAGGTCTTCACGACGTCGGACACCTGCACGGCGGGGCGGGCGGGGTCGATGCGCCGTTCCGCCAGCACCGCCCGGTAGCGGTCGGGCGAGAGCGCGGGGACATCGGCGCGGAGCGCGGCGGCGTACTCGGAGCGCGGCGAGGCGAACACCTGCGCCACCGGCCCCGCCTCCTGGATCACGCCGTCGCGCAGCACGACGAGGTCGTCGGCGCGTTCGGCCGCGAGCGCGAGGTCGTGCGTGATGAGGAGCAGGCCGATCCCGAGGGATGTCCGGAGGTCGGTGAGCAGGTCGAGGATGCGCTTCTGGATCGTCACGTCCAGGGCGCTCGTGGGCTCGTCGGCGACGAGGAGCGCCGGCTCGGGGAGGACGGCGAGCCCGATCAGCACGCGCTGGAGCATCCCTCCGGAGAGCTGGTGCGGGTACGAGCGGTACACGCGCTCCGGATCGGCCAGCCCCACGCGGTCGAAGACCTCGAGGATGGCGGCGCGGCGGAGCGCGGCATCCCGCTCCCCGGTGAGGGCGGCCGCCTCGTGCGCCTGGCTGCCGATGGTACGGACGGGGTTGAGGGCCGATGCGGGGTCCTGCGGCACGAACCCGAGACGGCGTCCGCGCAGGGGGCGGAAGCGGGCGAGGGGCAGGCCCAGCACGTCGTCGCCCTCGAGCAGCACGCGGCCTTCGGCATGACCGGAGTCGCGCGGGAGGAGCCGCAGCACGGCCTTCGCGATGGTCGACTTGCCCGAGCCGGACTCGCCGATGAGGGCGAGGCTCCGGCCGCGCTGCAGATCGAACGAGACGTCGGAGACGACCCGGCGGCCGCCGTACGAGATGGACAGGTCGCGCACGGAGAGGAGGGTGTCCGTCATGGTTCAGTCCTTCGCTCGCAGCCAGCGGCTGACGCGGTTGATCGACAGCACCACGACGACGATGACCGCCGAGGGGGCGTAGACGAGCCAGGGGCTCGACACGAGGTAGTCCTTGCCCGCCGAGACCAGCAGGCCCCAGTCGGATGCCGGGGGCGGGTCGCCGTAGCCGAGGAACGCGAGTCCCGCGATGACCAGGATCGACACCCCGAACTGCAGGACGGCGAGCGACAGCACGGATCGCGAGGCGTTGGGCAGGACGTGCGTCAGCAGCACGTGCAGGCGCGACCCGCCCTGCAGCTGCGCGGCCTCGACGTAGACCGTGCCGCGCACCTTCAGCGCCTCGGAGCGCATCACCCGTGCGAAGACGGCGACGGCCGAGACACCGGTCGCGATGGCGGCGTTGATGGTCTGGAACCCCAGCGAGCTCACGACGACCACGGCGAGCAGGAAGCTCGGGATCGCCAGCAGCACGTCGACGACGCGCGCCGTGAGAACGTCCACGAGGCCGCCGAAGAAGCCCGCGACGAGCCCGAGCAGTCCGCCGACGAGCACGGCGATGCCCACCGCGATCAGGGCGCTCAGCACCGACGAGCGGGTGCCGTAGACCACGCGGGTGAAGACGTCGCGACCGAGGTTGTCGGTGCCGAACCAGTGCGCGAAGCTCGGGGCGAGGAGCTTCTCACTCGTGTCGCCGACGACGGGATCGGACGCGGTGAACACGGAGGGCGCGATCGCCCAGGCGGTGACGATGACGATCACGAGGATTGCCAGGACGACGGCGACCGGGATGCCACGACGTCGAGCGCCGAGCGCGTCCGAACCGGACAGCGCGGGGGTCAGGACAGCGGTCATCGGACGCTCGCTTTCTCGGGAAGCGCCGTGTCCGCGATCGGGGCCGGCACGGCGGTCCGGCGCGGCTGCAGCAGCGACACGCGCGGATCCAGGACGGGGTAGAGCAGGTCGGCGACGAGGTTCACGGCGACGAACACGACCGCGGCCAGCGCGACGATCGCCTGCAGGACGGGGAGGTCCTGGGTCGCCACCGCCGTCTGGACGACGCTGCCGATCCCCGCCCGACCGAAGACCGTCTCGGTGATGAGGGCGCCGCCGAGCAGCTCGCCGACGGTGAGCGCGATGATCGTGACGACCGGGAGCGCCGACGGCTTGAGCAGGTGCGCGAAGAACAGGCGCGCCCGCCCGAGGCCCCGGGCGTAGGCGACGACGGCGTAGTCCTCGCCGAATTCGTGATCGAGCCCGGTGATGAGCACCTGCGCGATCTGCGCCGATACCGGGATACCGAGCGCCACCGCCGCGAAGAACGTGGCCACCGGGCTGTCCGGCTCGATGACCGAGAACAGGCTCAGCTGGAAGGCGAAGACGTTCAGCAGCAGCAGGCCGATCACGAAGTTCGGCACCGAGAGGAACAGGGCCGGAACCGAGCGCAGCACCTGCGCCGCCCGGCGCGGGAGCACCTGGGTGCCGTACGCGAGGGCGAAGGCGAGGACCAGGGCGACGCCCAGCGCCGACGCCGCGAGAGCGAACGTCGACGGCAGGGCGTCCCCCACGATCGTGGCCACCGGCTGGCTGGACCTCAGGGAGACCCCGAGGTCGCCGCGGACGAAGCGCCCCAGCGCCTCGACCAGCTGCACCCAGACCGGGCGGTCCAGTCCGTAGAACTCCACCATCTTCTGGATCTGGTCTTCGGTGAAGCCGTTCTCGGGGTTGCGCAGGGTGCTCGTGAGCGGATCGCCGGGGAGCACGCTGATCACCACGAAGGTCAGCACGTAGGCCAGCAGCACCACGACGACCGCTTGGCCGAGGCGCTTGGCCGCGAAGATCAGATAGGCGGAGTTCATATCGGGAGTCCTACTTCTGCAGGTACGCCGTGGCGTAGTCGGCGATCGCGACGCCGTTGTAGGTGACGCCCTGGAGCTTCGGGCTCTGGACGTAGATGCGCTGCACGATCTGGGTGATCGGCACGAACAGCCCCTGCTGGAGCACGTACGTCTGCAGCTCGTCGACGGCCGCGGCGCGGTCGTCCTTGTCCGTTGCGCGGGCGATGCGGTCGCGGAGACCGTTGAGCGTGGTGTCCGTCTCGCCGAGGCCGAACCAGTCTTCGCCCTTGTTGGCGTTGGTGAGGATGCCGGCGACGGTCCCCACGTCGATGAACGACCGGGTGACCTCGTACAGCGGGGTGTTGGCACCGATCTTGACCTTCTCGCCGAACGTCGCCACGTCGTAGGTCTGGACCGTGACGTCGAAGCCGAGGTCGCCGAGCTGCTGCGAGACCAGTTCGTCGATCGACGCGGACGTGGCGAGGTACGGGTTGGCGTACAGGGTCACCGCCAGGGTCTGCCCGTCCTTGCTGCGCTTGCCGTCGGTTCCCTTGACCCAGCCGGCCTCGTCGAGGAGCGCGGCGGATGCCTCCGGGTCGTACGCGAAGTCGGCGGAGTGGTCGGTCGACTCGGGGACACCGCTCTGGATGAAGCCTTCGGCGGCCTCCCACCCGTCGGTGTAGACGGTGTCGAGGATCTGCTGGCGGTCGATGCCGTGCTGGAGCGCCTGACGCACCTTCACGTCGCCGAACGGAGCGGCCTGCACGTTGACGGCGTACCCGTTGGTGAAGCCCAGGTACCGCGGGAGGCCCGCGACGAAGCCCTTGTCGGTGAGACCGGCGATCTCGCTCGGCTGGACGTTGTAGATGACCTGCGCCTGGTTCGAGCTCAGCGCGCCGATGCGGGTGCTGGACTCCGCGACCTGCTTGTAAGTGAGCGTGTCGAGGTAGGCGGGGCCGGTGTGTCCGAGGGCCGCGGGGCCCCAGTTGTAGTCGGCGCGCTTCTCGAGCACGACGTCGTCGCCGTCGGCCCAGCTCTTGATGGTGAAGGGACCCGAGCCCGAGAAGTTGTCGAGGTCGCCCTGGTCCTGCTTGCTGAGCGCCAGCGTCTTCGGCGAGACGAGGATCGAGCCGTGGTAGCCGAGGGTCGGGATGAACCCGAGCGTCGAGGCGGAGAACGTCACCGTGACGGTCGCGGCGTCGACGGCCGTGGCCTTCTGGTACGTCTTCGGGAACAGGCCGATGGGGGCGATGCCCTTATCCGCGCTGCCGAATGCCCAGTAGTCGAGATTCGCCACGACCGCGGCGGCGTCGAGCGGCGTGCCGTCGGAGAACGTGACGCCCTCCTTCAGGTGCAGCGTGAACTCGGTGGCATCCGTGTTCTGATCCCAGCTCTCGGCAATCCAGGGCGACACCTCGCCCTTGTCGTCGACGTAGACGAGCTTGTCGGTGACCTGGCCCCAGATGTTGCCCTGGTAGCTGGAGATCGAGCTCTCGTTGGGCACCCAGCTGGTGCCGAGCGAATTGATCAGGAAGACGACGTCGCCACCCTCGGTGGGAGCGGCGTCGGTGGGGGCGGCCGCGGTCGTGGAGCCGGCGCAGCCGGCGAGGAGGGTCAGGGACAGGGCGAGGGCGGCGCCGAGGGCGGCACGCCGTCGACGCTTCGGGGATGAGGACATGGCTGTGATCCTTGGTCGGGGACGACCGCCGGGCGCGGTCGGGAACTCTCCAGCGAGTCTCAGCGGGCCGTGGGCGAGCGTCCAACGACGACGACCGATCGGAAACGATCGGTCCTGGTGATGGATGCCGAAACCCCCGGGATCCGCAGGATTCCGGGGGTTTCGAGGTGTGGAGCGTGGATCTTGCGCCGGCGGCGGGGCCGGCGCGCATGACGCCGTGTTGCGTCAGACTCCGAGGACCCGTCGTCCGGCGGTGAGGAGCGCCTGGTCCTCCTGGGGCGGGTGCACGCGCGCGGAGAAGACGTCGCGCAGGTGGCGCTCGAGGGGATTGGTGCGGCTGAGGGCCGGGTTCCCGAGCGCGGCCACGGCCGCCTCGACGGCGGCGATCGCTGAGCGGACGATCAGGACCTTCGCCAGCGGAACGCGCGCGACGGCTTCGGCGTCGCCCGCCACGGCCTTCTCGGTCACTCCGTACAGCAGCGTCTCGGCCTGCACGAGCTGCGCCTCGATCTCGCCCGCGACGGTCTGGATGCGGTCGGTGGTCGCGATCGGACGCCCGAGTCCCGCGGGGACGCGATCGTGGGTGAAACGGGTGAAGAAGTCCTGCGCCGCGCGGGCGACGCCGACGTACAGCGCCGCGTGCGTGAGGCCGAGGGCGCTGGCCTGCGCCGCGGGGTCGCGGTACACCCCCGTGAACGGGATCTCGAGGAAGTGGTCCGCCGGGGACTCGACCCCGTCGTAGACGACGTCGTGGGTGGAGCTGGCCCGCAGGCCCAGGTGGTCCCAGGTCGGGATGATGGTGATGCCGGGCGCGTCACCACGGACGATGAGATGTCCGACCCGCGGCTCGGGGTCGTCTGTCTTCGCCCACACCAGGTGGTAGTCGAGGCCGGTGCTGGCGGTGACGTAGGCCTTGCGTCCGGTCACGGCCCAGCCGTCCGCGGTGCGCCGGACCGTGGTGGCGGGGAGTCCGCCCCGTGCGGGCGCGCCCAACTCGGGCTCGGCGCGGGCGGTGTTGATGGAGACCGGACGCTCCGCGGTCTCGGCGACGACCTTCTCGTACAGGTGAGCCGGCCACACGTCGTGATCGATCTGGGCGACGTGGGTGGCCACGGTGTTCGCGACGATGAGGGCCACGGAGGGGTCGCCGCGACCGATCGCCTGAAGGATGCGGAGCCGCTCGAGGGCGTCGACCTGATCGCCGCCGAAGCGTTCCCCGAGCACCGCGTGGAAGACTCCCGCCCGGTGGACGGCCGCGAGACCGTCGGTGGGGAAGTCGCCGGAACGGTCGTAGCGTTCCGCGGTTTCGGCGACGTCGGCGGTGAGGGCGCCGAGGTCGACGCGCGAGAGGGTCGGAGAGGCAGTCATGCTCCCCATGCTCCGCGCGCGGGGCCGCGGGCGTCCAACAGCGATCCCCGAACCGCACTCATCGGGCATTCCGATGGTCGGGGATCACGCCGATACGGCGTGGATGTGACGTCGGACGGCGAAGAACCCGTCGAGGGATGCCATCGCCGCCTGCTCCACGTCGGGTTCGAGCCCGCGCCGCGTGATGAGCCGCACGAAGATCCGGCCGAGGTCGGGGAAATCGCGGCGCACGACCAGTCCCGCGGGCGCGCGGCCGGCAGTGGGCAGGACCGCGATGCCGAGTCCGGCGCGGGCCGCGGCGATCACGCCCTCGAGGCTTCCGGACTCGGCCGCGATGTCGACGCGGGCGCCGATGTCGCCCAGCTCCTGGAGCGCGCGCTGTCGCATGCCGCACGGCTCGATGTAGGCCACCAGCGGCACGGCCTCGCCGTGCCCGGGCGGCTGCCAGGAGGGCGACGCGTACCAGTTCAGGGGCAGCTCGCCCACCTCGACGCCGGCGACGGTCGAGCCGGTGTCGAGCACGACGGCGAGGTCGATCGTGCCCTTGGTCACGGCATCCGTCATCTTGGTGGAGCGGTCGATGTGGAACTGCACCTGGCGGTCGGGGAACGCACGACGGAGGGTCCCGAGGAGCTCGGGCAGGATCTGCTCGGCCGCCGTCTCGGTGGAACCGACGACGATCGTGCGGGCGCGGGTGACGTCCAGGCGCGCGAGGGCTTCATCGTGGACGGCGAGGATGCGCCGGGCCTCGGCGAGCAGCTTCTCGCCCGCAAGGGTGAATCGGGCGCGCCGACCGTCCCGCTCCACCAGCGGCTGCTGCAGCCGCTTCTCGAGGGAGCGCACGTGCTGACTCACCGTGGGCTGCGACATGTGCAGGGCCACGGCGGCACGACCGAATCCTCCGCACTCGTCGATGGCGACGAACGTGCGGAGTTGGATGATGTCCAGAGTCTCGGCCATTCCTGGACGATAGACGGCCGGATGCCGCCCCCGCTCGGCGGCGGTCACGCGCGTTCACATGGCATCCATCGGGCGCGACGATGAGTGCTCATCACAGACCCGGCATTGCTGACCGCCGGGCGGCCTTCCTAGGCTCGGACGGTGCGCCATCCGACCGGCGCCGCCACGAGGAGTGAGAGATGAGCGACTTCTTCGACCGCGAGGGAGACCGCGCCTACACGCGGGACTACAAGGAGACGACGCCGGACGTGCTGGCCGCGTTCACGGCCTTCAACGACAGCGTGTTCGCCCCGGAGGGGCGCGAGATCCCGCTGAAGTTCCGCGAGCTCATCGCCCTGGCGGTCGGGATCACGACGCAGTGCACCTACTGCATCGACGGTCACTCGCAGGCCGCCGTCCGAGCCGGCGCCTCGAAGGCCGAGCTCGCCGAAGCCGCGTGGGTCGCGACCGCGATCCGCGCCGGCGGCGGGTTCGCGCACGGCCGGCTGGCGTTCAAGCTGTCCGGCATCCACGACGCCGAAGCGGTGCACGCGCATGTCTGACGTCCTCGTCACCGCGACCGAACTGCGCGACGCCCTCGCCGCCGGTCGATTCGCCGACGGCGGTCCGGTCCGGGTGCTCGACGTGCGCTGGCGCCTCGACCGCCCCGACGGACGGCCCGAGTACCTCGCCGGGCACATCCCGGGCGCGCAGTACGTCGACCTCGACCACGACCTCGCCGCGCACGGCGAGCCCACCGAGGGGCGGCATCCGCTTCCGCCCGTCGAGGCGCTGCGGGAGGTCGCTCGGCGCTGGGGCATCGACGACGGCGACACCGTCGTCGTCTACGACGACCTGAAGAACCTCTCGAGCGCGCGCGCCTGGTGGCTACTGCGGTACGCCGGCGTCGCCGACGTGCGCCTGCTCGACGGATCGCTGCGGGCGTGGACCGACGCCGGCTTCGAGGTGGAATCCGGGGATGCCGTCGCCCCCGCGCCGGGATCGGTGACCCTGGCCTACGGCGCTCTGCCGGTGCTGCCGCTCGAGGACGTGCCCGGTTTCGCGGACGGGTCGCTCCTGCTCGACGCGCGCGCCGGGGAACGGTACCGCGGTGAGGTCGAGCCGATCGACCCGCGCGCGGGGCACGTTCCGGGAGCCGTCAGCGCGCCGACCACCGAGAACGTGGGGGCCGACGGGCGGTTCCACGATCCGGAGGCGCTGCGCGAGCGGTTCGCCGCACTCGGTGCCGCCCCGGGGGCCGAGGTCGGCGTGTACTGCGGGTCCGGCGTCACGGCCGCGCACCAGGCGGTGGCGCTCACCCTCGCCGGGTTCATGCCGCGCGTGTTCCTCGGCTCATGGAGCCAGTGGTCGAACCACCCCGAGCTCCCCGTGGCGACCGGTCCCGAGCCGCGCTGACTCAGGTCCAGAGCTCCTCGATCGGCACCGCGCGGCCGAGCACGTTCTCGGCGGCGCGGTGCCCCGACAGCAGCGCGCCGGGGACGGTGGCGGGATCGTCGCCCCACGTCGCTTCGCCGGCGAGGTGCAGGACACCCCCGACGGGTGCGGCGAGGTCGTCGTGGTCGGGGCCGACCGAGCCAGGCTTCATGTAGCTGTACGACCCACGCGAGAACGGGTCGTCCTGCCATCGGGTGACGACGACGCTCTCCGGCTCGGGAATCGCGTCGCCGTACAGGCGGCGCAGCTGCGTCATCGTCGAGGCCGTGATCTCCTCGTCGCTCCAGTGCCGGGTGGCGACCGCTGCGGGACCGGCGGCGAAGGTCAGCAGGGCCGCCTCGTCGTGGATCCGCCCGAGGTCGTACCAGGAGTGCCACCACTCCCCCTCGTCGCCGAACTGACGGATGCCGTAGACCCCGGCATCCCAGAATCTCTCGGGGAAGCGCAGCACGACCTTCTCGAAGGCGTTTGATGCCAGGACCCCGAGCACCCGCTGGTGCGTGTCCGGCAGCGGCGGCGTGATCGTGACGTCACCGGACTGCAGAACGCCGATGGGGAGCGTGACGACGGCGCCGGCACCGTGGAAGGTTCCGTGGTCCGTGGTGACGGTGACGCCCTCACCGGACCAGTCGACGGCCGTGACGACGTGCTCGAGGCGGACGTCGAGACCCTCGGCGAGGTGGGTCGCGAGTTCGTCGTACCCGCGCGGGAAGACCACTTCGTCGCCGTTGACGGTGTCGTCGTCGAGTCCGTGCGCGCCGAGCACCGTCATGTGGACGCCGTACTGCTCCTCGGCGCGGCGGCCGTTGTACTCGCGCACGCGCTGCGCCCGTTCGGGCGCCCAGTCGCGTCCTGCGAGGGCCTCCTCGACGACGTCGGCGTACGTGGCGTCGGGAGCTGACCGGGCGATGATCTCGACGAGGTCGGCGTTCAGGGCGCGGACGTCGGCGGCGAAGGCCTGCACCTCCTCGGGTGCGAGGCGGGCGGCATCCGGACCGAAATAGATCAACGGACGGCTGTCGGGCTGGTACCCGCCGACCGTGAACTCCGCCATCGGCATGCCGAACGCGCGCGCGGCCGCCTCGACGGGACTGTCATCGATGCCGTGGATCCAGGACGCCCCGCGGTCGGTGACGCGGTGCCCGTCGCGCTGCGAGTGGACGCGACCGCCCACTCGGTCGCGGGCCTCCACGACGACGACGCGTTTGCCCTCGCGAGCGAGGAGACGGGCGGCGGACAGACCCGCGATTCCCGCTCCGACGACGACGGTGTCGAACTGCTCCTGCATGACGGCTCCCTCGAGTAGACGACCGTGTCACGAGAGTAGTCCGAGCGGGGGTCTGGCGACGTTAGTGTGAGCGCATGATCCCGTGGGAGAACCTGGTGGCCTTCGCGCTGGCCTCCGTCGTCATCATCGTGATCCCGGGGCCGAGCGTGCTGTTCGTCATCGGCCGGTCCATCGCGCTCGGTCGCCGCGCGGGCGTGCTCAGCGTGGTCGGGAACGCCCTCGGAACGATCCCGGCCGTGCTGGCGGTGGCGTTCGGCGTGGGGGCGATCGTAGCCTCGTCGATCGTGGCCTTCACGGTCATCAAGATCGCCGGCGCGGTGTATCTCGTCTGGCTCGGCATCCAGGCCATTCGGCACCGTCGAGACGCGGCGACAGGTGCCGTCGGCGGCCCCCGATCGTCGTGGACCCTCCTGCGCCAGGGCATCGTCGTCGGCATGACGAACCCGAAGACGATCGCCTTCTTCGTCGCCGTGCTCCCCCAGTTCGTCTCACCCGCGGCGGGACCCGTGTGGGCTCAACTGCTGTTGCTGGGGCTGCTGTTCCAGGTGCTCGCCCTCCTGTGCGACAGCACGTGGGCGCTCGCGGCGGGCACCGCGCGCGAGTGGTTCGCCCGCTCACCGAAGCGCATCGCGGCGCTCTCTGGTGCGGGCGGCGTGATGATGATCGGGCTCGGTGGGACGCTGGCGCTGACGGGCGCGAAAGCGTAGGTCGGGCCCGCCCCTTCCGCTCCGCGAGCAGGAGCGGTCGTACGCCTTCGCGCTTCACCAGGGCGGGACGTCGGATGCCGAGCGCGGGGGCACGTCCGCCGACCCGTCGTCGGGGAGGAATCGCACGCGGGGCGCGGTGGCGTGGGGATCCTGTTCCGTGGACGGGCTTCGTCGGTGAGTGACGCCCGCCGAGGGGTAGGGGTCGGGGGTGTCCGTGTACGTGCGGCCGGTCGGGGAGGTCCATTCCAGGACCCCCGCGTCGCCCTGCCGCACGGTCCATCGAGTGAACTGCTTCTGGGTGTGGTGCCGCTGGCACAGGTGCGCGAGGTTGGACACGCGGGTGGCGCCACCGAGGTGGTGGTCGAGGGTGTGGTCGACCTCGCTCCGGATCGCGGGAGTGATGCATCCCGGCCACCGGCAGTGCCGGTCACGGGCGCGGAGGTGCCGGTCGATCGCGGCGGTGCGCGCGTAGGTGTCGGTGTGCAGCACAGCGCCCGAGACGGGGTGGGTGATGACGCGGTCCCACGGCACGCTCGTCGCGTCCGCCAGATCTCTGGCCAGGGCAGTATCGATGGGGCCGCGCCCCACGAGCTCGGCGGGGGCGGTGGTCTCGCGCGCGGGGTCGAGAACGGTCAGCGCGGGAACCACGATCTGAACGCGGGCACGGATCCTCCCGAGGGTCCCAGGACCGTCGCCGATCCGCGTCGGATCGATCGCGGGATCGGCCGTCAGGAGCATGTCGGCGAACACGTCCGCACGCACCTGGTGCACCGACCGGGTGTCGGGTGCCTTCGCCGAACCGCCCGAGCCGACTGAGCCCCGCGCGGCCGGGCTCCGGGGCGTCGTCGCCCGAGCCGTCGCCGCCTCGTCGGGGCGGGCGTCGACGATCACGCGGGCTTGCTGCGTCAGCCGGTCGAACACCGCCTCGGCCAGCACCGTCGGCAACGTCGCGATCAGATCCGACATCCCCTCCGCCCCGGGCACGATCCGCACACACCGCCCTTCCCGCGCGGCCCGATGACGCTCGGTGATGGTCCGCGGCTGCAACGCCTCGGACGCGATCGTCAGTCGGGACTTCAGACGCCCGGGGCTGGACACCTCACCCGCCAGCGCGGCTGCAAGGGCATCGAACTCGGCCCGTTTCTCCGCGGGGAGCTGCACCCCGACCTCGGCGATCACCCGCACGTGCCGCCGCGACACGGCACCCGCTTCCCACGCGGCCACGACCTTCGGGAACGACTCCACCAGGGTCATCGCCTCGTCCACGTCGCGCTGCACCGCCCGGTCCGACACCCGGCACGCCGCGGCGATCTCGGACGCGACTTCTCGCAGAGCCATCTCCGCCGCACGCCCCGACGCCCGCGTTCTCGACGACGACTCCCGCGCGAATCGTCCTGCCGCCGCCAGAGCACGCACGCGCGCGACCTCGGCCGCCGCGACCACGGCCTCGGCCCGAACGACCTCCGTCACCAGCACCGACAACACTCCCACATCCCCCGACGGGCCTGTGCCTGCGGGCGCACCCGCGAGGGGACCCGTGGCCCCGGGCGGCGGGGCGCCCGCGGACGGTCCGGCCTCCGGTGTTGCGCGGCCGGCCGGCGGTTCGGCATCGCCCTCGGCGGGGCCGGATTGAAACATTCGAAGACATGTTCTAAGAATAGGCCGCGACGCCGACATTCCCCAGGCCAGAGAGCATATCTGTGAACAACTCGCGGCGACCGACGCCTGTGTAGGAGCCGTCGACGCGACGTGGATCCCCCACGGAAGACGTCCCGACGAGTCCCCCGCCACCCGCCCCACGCTCGCGCTCCGGAACGGTCGAACAGGCCGCCGCACGCGCGGCAGTAAGGTCGAACGGCCCGCCGCGTCCTCTCCGTCGTCACCTCCATCGCCGACCGATACGGCACGGTCGTCGGGGTCACCGTCCTGGTGTGCCTCCCCCTCGGCATCCTCGTCGCCGTCCTGCTCGCTCGTCGGAGGATCCGACGCGGATGGTCGCCGCGGTGGGCACGCCGCTCCGCCGCCGCCGAGGTCGGGATGGTGTTCGGGACCGCGCCGTGGGTGTGGATGATCATGACGCCCGCCGGCGGGGCGGGCGGCATCCGTCTCGCGCCGTTCCGAGACCTCGCTGCGGTTCTGTCGGGCGGCGGCGCCGTGATCCAGGTGGTCGGCAACCTGCTGGTGTTCGCCGCACTCGGCGCACTTCTCCCCGTGCGGTTCCGCCTCGGGCCGCCCCCGCTGGTCGTCCCGCTCGTCTTCCTCTTCGCGGCGGCGTGCTCGAGCGTCCTGGAAATCCTCCAGCTCCCCCTCGGGCGCGTCACTTCGACCGACGACGTCCTGGTCAACGCCTTCGGTGCCGCGGTCGCATCGCTGCTCTCGTTCGCCTGGTGGCGGAGTCGCTCGTCACCGCGCGCCGCTCACCCCTGATCGCACCGCGATATCGACGCCCCTCGCCGCCCGAGCCCGCGCGTCTCCGTCGCGCCGCGGCCCGACACCCCGACACCCCGGCACCCCCGGCACCCCGGCGCCCCGGCATCCCGACGCCCCGCCGCCCCGCACCCCGACACCCCGCCGCCCCGCACCCCGACACCCCCATCACCCCGGCATCCGCCGCCGCGGGCCGCCGCGCACCCGCTCGACTCAGTCGACCTCGTCGACCGGAGCCTCTTCGTTCATCGGCACGGGCCGCGCACCGCGGCGGCCGTACCGCACCCAGAAGTAGCCGTAGCAGAGCAGGACGAACGGGATGCCGAAGTACAGCGCCGGAGCCTGATCGGGGTCGAAAGCGATCGCGACGATCGACGCCGTCAGCAGCACGAACGCGAGGATCGGCACCACGGGGTAGAAGGGCGTGTGGAACGGCAGGGTGGCGACGTCTCCCCCGCCGCGGACGAACTGCCGCCGGTGGAAGAACTGCGCGGCGACGATGGACATCCACACCGCGACGGCGGCGAAGCCCGCGATCGAGACCAGCACGAGATACACCGTCTCCGCCGCGATGACGCTCGAGATCAGCGACACCAGTCCGATCCCGAGGCTGACCAGGAGCGCGACGATCGGGATGCCGCGGCGGGTCAGGCGGGTGAACGCGCGCGGGGCGTAACCCTCCTCGGCGAGCGAGAAAAGCATGCGCGCACAGGAATACAGTCCGCTGTTGCCCACCGAGAGGAGGGCCGTGATGACGACGAAGTTCATGATGTCGGCGGCGTACGGGACGCCGACGTACTCGAAGACGTCGACGAACGGGCTCGAGCTGAGGCTCGCCCGGTCGTAGGGCAGCAGGGCCGCGATCACGGTGATCGACAGCACGAACAGCACGAGCAGGCGCAGCACGGTCGACCGCAGGGCGCGCGGGATGTTGCGACCCGGATCCTTCGTCTCGCCCGCGGCCACGCCCACCAGCTCGGCACCGCTGAAGGCGTAGAACACCGCAAGGGAGGTGATCAGGACTCCCCCCAGCCCCGCGGGGAGCACGCCCTCCGGAGTCAGGAAGTTGCTGAGCAGCACGGCCTCGTGCGGTTCCGGCGACAGCGGCGTGAATCCGAAGATCGCCATGCCGCCGAGCACGATGAGCGCGACGATCGCGACCACCTTGATGAGGGCGAACCAGAACTCCGTCTCGCCGAACACCCGGGCCGAGATCGCGTTGAGCGTGAAGAGGACGGCGGCGAAGACCAGGCACCACACCCACACCGCGACATCGGGGAACCATCTCTGCATCAGGATCCCGGATGCCGTGAACTCCGACCCCAGTGCGACCACCCAGCACAGCCAGTACAGCCACGCCGTCGCGAATCCCGTGGCCGGTCCCATCGTGCGGGCCGCATAGACGTGCAGCGACCCCGACACGGGATACACCACCGCGAGCTCGCCGAGGCACACCATCACGAGCCACACCACGAACGCGCCGAGCAGATAGGCGAGCACGGCCCCCAGTGGCCCGGCCTGCTGGATCGTGTACCCCGAGCTGAGGAAGAGTCCCGAGCCGATGACGCCGCCGAGGGCGATCATGACCAGGTGCCTGGCATCCATGGTTCGACGGAGCGTGCGCGGCGGCTCGGCTGTCGCGGCGGCGTCGCGGGGCAGGGGCGACGAACCCGAGGAGGAGGTCATGAGGGGGGAACTCGCAATCGTGGGAGCCGGCGGAGATCACGCGCCGGAGCCGGCGCTTCCAGAGCAGTCACGGCGCAGGCAAGAGTAATGGATGCCGGGTACCCGCGGTCGCGCCGGACTCGGGAGAGCCGCGGTCACGGGGGAACCGGACCGCCGAACGTCGCCGCGTCCCGCCGTGCCCCTCAGCGCCGCCGGCGCCGACCGAACACCGCGAACAGTCCACGCGCGACCATCGCCACGACCGCACCGACTCCCAGCGCCGTCGCGACGATCACGCCCTCCCGGCCCCCGAACTCCCGCGTCGCATCCGGCGCCCGATGATCCGCACCGAGACGGGTCAGGGCGTCGCGCCGCTCCAACCACGGGTCCACCGGCCCGCCGCCGCACGTCTGCACGATGGAGGCCAGGGTACGCACCGAGGGCAGACCGCGACCGAGGAACGCGTCCGAGAGCACGGTGCGCGACACACCGCTCTCGGACTGCAATCGCGAGAGTGTCGGGTTGCCGGCGGACACGCGCAGCAACCGCAGATCGGACGCCAACCGCGCCACGGAGTCCTGGCCTCGAAGTCCTGTCATGCCCTCGCCCCGTCGATCGTTCGGAATCGTGTCGTCGCCGCCTCAGAGGCTCGCGGCGAACTCTCGGATCCATGGCCGAAGTGCAGGTCCCAGATCATCGCGTGCGGAGGCGAGCTGGAGGATCGCCTTGACGTAGTCCACCTTGTCGCCCGTGTCGTAGCGCGCGCCGGAGAAGACCACGCCGTAGACGCCGCCCGCGACCTCCTCGTCACCCTCGGCCGCGATGACCTGGAGGGCGTCGGTCAGTTGGATCTCCCCGCCCTTGCCCGGCGGCGTGTCCTCGAGGACGTCGAAGACGGCGGGCTGCAGCACGTACCGGCCGATCACGGCATAGAGGGAGGGCGCGGTCTGCGCGTCGGGTTTCTCGACGAGACCGGTGACACGGACGACGTCGGCGTCCGCGGTGGGTTCGACGGCCGCGCAGCCGTAGAGGTGGATCTGCTCCGCGGGCACCTCCATCAACGCGATCACCGAGGTGGAACGCTGTTCGGCGACCGCGATCATGCGGGACAGCAACCCTTCGCCCTCGCCGATCAGATCGTCGCCGAGCAGCACCGCGAACGGCTCGTGTCCCACGTGCCGCCGAGCTCGCAGGACGGCGTGGCCGAGGCCGCGCGGCTCGCCCTGCCGGACGAAGTGCACGTCGGCGAGCGTGGAGGAGCGTTGCACGTGCTCGAGCTTGACGGCGTCATTCTTGGTGGAGAGGGTGTGCTCCAGCTCCGGAACCGCGTCGAAGTGGTTGCTGATGGCGTTCTTGTTGCGTCCGATGATGACCAGGACGTCATCGAGCGCGGCCGCGACGGCCTCTTCGACCACGTGCTGCAACGCGGGCTTGTCGACGACCGGCAGCATCTCCTTCGGGATGGCTTTGGTCGCCGGCAGGAATCGGGTGCCGAGTCCAGCGGCGGGAATGACGGCCTTCGTGATCATGGTGTGGCCTCTCGTTCGAGTGGACGGGATGGGGTCAGTCGTGGGTCAGGATCCACGCGAGCAGATAGCTGCGGGAGTTCGCGGAATCGATGCGCGCGTCGGGAAGGGCACGCGCGTTCTGGAGTGCGGCGGCGGGATCGACGGTGGCCTGGAGCATGATGACGTAGTCGATCAGCGGCAGCTCGAGGGTTCCGGCATCCATCACCCCCGACACCAGTGCGGCGCGGCGCTCGGTGTCCGGGAGGAACGCCGTCGAAGGAGACATCGGGATGAGCTCGATCCCGAGGATCGCCGACGGCGACGCGTCGAAGAACGTCGCGTAATCGCGTTTGCCACCCCAGTTGAGCGCGAAGAACGGGGCCGTCATGCCGGTCGGCATCTCCGCACCGAGCCAGTATCGACGGGCCGTCTCGGTCTCGACGCTCAGTAGCGCCTCGGCTTCGGCGCGTTGGTCGTCCTGATCGGATGCCTCTGCCCACAGCGCGAGTCCCGCCCAGGCGTTCACCGCCTCCGAGGCCGACTCCTGATTGTTCCCGTCGACGAACGGCACCGTGCCGGAGGCCCAGGAGTGACCCTCGTATTCGTCGAACACGCGCCGTGCCGGGAATCCCGGAACGGCCACCGGCGCCGCGAGGTCGAGCGCGATGACGTCGGCCATCGGCCGGTACCTCTCGACGAGGTCGGGATCACCCTGCGCCACGACGCCGAGCGCGTAGAGGAAGTATCCGTAGTGGAAGTGGTGGTCGTTGAACTCGTCGGATCCGTACGCCGGCGCGCGCCCCGTGATCCCGCCGAGCACCGGGTCGTACACGAAGCAGCGGTCGCTGCGCCCCTGGCATCCGCGGGGGTCGAGCCACAGGTCCAGCTCCTGCTCGATCCCGGACTTGAGCGTCGCCGCGACATCGTCCTGGCCGAGGTCGACGGCGAGACGATAGAGCATCGCCGCCCGGTAGAGCTCCTTGCCCCCCGAGTAGGAGTCCGTCGCCACGAACGGGCGCTCGGCGTCCACAGCGATCTGCGCGCGGACGGTGTCCTTCTCGTCGTCGGTCAACGAGTCGACGTCCAGCCCCGCGACGGGCTCGACGCGCGGGACCTCGAACGTGAAGTCCCGCCCGCCCACGAGAGTCGACGGCCCGTAGATGGTGTCGTAGGCGGCCCCGAGGAGTCCGGTCGAGATCTGCTGATGCGGGCGGGCGGCGAAGACGGTGTCCTGGTCGACGTCGAAATGGAAGGTCGTCGCCACCGACTCGCTCTCGACCCGAGTGGTCGCCTCGGTCCCCGTCAGCGGGACGGCACCGGCCACGAGCCGATCGATCACGTCGGAACCCGCGCCGGAGGGGAGCGCGAGCACCGCGAGGCTTCCGCCCGCCGCGACGGAGAAACCGCTGCCGCCGAGCACGGCGTCGGTGCCGACGACGAGGTACGCGACGCCGTTCACCTCGGTCCGCCAGACTCCGGACGACGTCTCGGTCGGCGTCGCGCCCCCCAACCCGATCTCCTGCGCCGTCGTCGCGCGGTAGAACGCGTAGGGCCACCCCTGGGCGAGGGTCAGCGTGCCGACCTCCGCGTCGGCGGTGCTGTAACGGAAATCGGCCGACAGCGCGTCGATCCGCGACAGCACTGTGGACGACCCCGGGACGTCGAACCGCAGGTCGGCGATGAACGAACCGAACACCGACGAGGGCGTGATCGCAACGCGCGGCAGCCCCACCTCGAAGGAGGACGCGGTCGGACGCACCGCCAGCACCCCCGTGTACACCGGGCGTTCGCCGCCGCCGAAGACCGCCGCACCGACCCAGGAGTTGGTCGGCGGCGCCACCCCCTCGGCGAGACGTGTGTCTCCGGCGTAGGGACCGGGCAGTCGGGGGAGATCGGCGGCCACCTGCGCCGCCTCCGTCGCCCACGCCGGGGCGGGCGTGGCGTCGACGGTCGGGGACTCCGGCACCTCCGGGACGCACCCGCTCGCGGCCACTCCGACGGCGACGAGGATCGCGACCGCCGCGACCGTCCGGAGGCGCCGACTCACCGGAACCCCCCGGGGACGAAGAGCTTGCCGACCTGGCGCACGACCCAGGCTCCGAGGTCCTCGTCGCCGCGCAGCTCGAGGGCTGCGGCCACGGGCGCGCCCGCGAACGCCACCGACGCGCCGCCCAGGCTTTCGTCCCGAGCCACGACGACGACCTGCGGCTGCCCGTCGCGTTCCTCGCCGACGTGGAACTCCGTCAGAGCGAGCGTGCGCGAGGTCCCGTCCGGCATCCGGACGTCCACGTCGCCGCCGACCTGCATCCGGGCGTAGTCCCGGGCGTTCATGGGGAAGGACGCTTCCAGGTGGAGGGTGTTCGAAATGCCCACGACGGCGATGATCGAGTTGCCCGGGACGAACGATCCGATGTTGGCCTCGACGTCGCGGACGATGCCGTCGGCGACGGCGGTGAACACCAGCACGTCGTCTCCCTCGACGCGGTAGCCCACGCCCTCGGGGTTCAGTCGCGAGGTCTGCAGCGACTGCTGCAGGGTGGAGCTCTGCAGCCGCAGCAGCTCCTGTCCCTTCACCACGGGTGTGCCCGGCTGGATGGACATGGATGCCACGAACCCGGCGTAGGCGGTCCCGACGCTGTAGGTGTCGGAGACGAGGGTCGCCTCCGATGCGCCGACGCTGAGTGCCCGCTGGTTGGCGTACATCAGTCCGCCGAGGGCGACGGCCAGCACGATCACGGACGACAGGATGAAGCCGCCGATGCGGAGGAACTTCACGAGACCACCTCCAGGGGGTCGAAGGTTCGACGCCGCGGCGCGGTCTGCAGCTGGCGACGGTTGCGGGCGCGGCGGCGGTCCTGCTGCTGCTCGCGGAACGCCACGATGATGAGACCGCCCAGGGCGACGGTGTTCACGACGTTCCAGAAGAGGGCGACGGACAGTTGACCCGTCCAGTCGAACTTCCAGACGCCGACGAGGGTGGTCGCGAGCAGGAACAGGAAGAAGAGAGTCTGCACGCGGATGTAGAGGAAGGGCGAGGTCCGCGCGCCCGCCCCGGTGACGTGCCACGTCCCGGCACGGCCCGTGACGGCGTTGAACAACGCCTTCGTGTAGATCGGGAACGACACGGACGACAGCAGGAGGGTCTCCCAGCGGAAGGCGCCGATCGTGAAGAACGCCATCACCACCTGCATGAGGTAGAAGCCGCAGTAGAAGAGGATCCACTGCCCCAGGGGGACTTCCATCGACATGGGCGTGATGTCGAGGAAGATCTGCAGCGGCGGCAGCAGGAGGAGCGCCAACGGGATGACCCCGTTGAAGTAGAACGTGGCCGTGGCGAAGTACTGCAGCCGCTGGTCCATCGTGAGCGTGCGGCGCGGCGACAGCGGGTTGTGCGTGAGCAGGATCTCGAACGCCCCCGTGGCCCAGCGCACCTGCTGCTTGCTGAAGGACTCGATGCGATCCGGCGTCTCTCCCGTCGCCAGGTGCAATGGGATGTACACCGAGGACCACCCGGCCTCGTGCAGGAGGATCGAGGTCCAGATGTCCTCGGACTTCGACGCCGCATGCAATCCCCCGATGCTGTCGACGGCCGCACGGCGGAACACGACGTTGGTTCCCACGCAGAACGCCGAGTTGAAGCGGTTCTTCCCCGGTTGGGCGAGCGCGTAGAACACCGTCTGCATGTAGGCCGACGCGCGGGCGATGAACCCGTCGATGTTGCCGTAGACCTGCGGGGTCTGCACGAACGCGACCCGGTCGTCGGCGAAGAACGGCATCGTCTCCTCGAGGAAGTTCGGTTCCGGCACGAAGTCCGCGTCGAAGATCGCGAAGTAGTCACCGTCGAGCTGCCGGAGCGCCGCGTTGATGTTGCCCGCCTTGGCGCCCTCGTTCCCTTCACGGGTGCGGTACCCCGCACCCAGCCGCGCGGCCAGTTCGGCGACCTCCGGGCGACGCATGTCGTCGAGGACCCACGTCCGGTGGGCGCCTCGTAGCGCGACGCACGCGCGGACCGTTCGTTCGAGCACCACGAGCGATTCGCCGTAGGTCGGGATGAGCACGTCGATGCCGACGCGCACATCGTGAACCTGCACGTCGGGGCTCTCCGGGTCGCCCGTGAACAGGCTCGCGCGCGCCGCGTGGTACGCGAACCCTCGGGGATTGTGCGTGGAGGAGAGCGCGGTCCACAGGCTCAGGAGGATCTGCAGGATCAGGAAGCTCTCGCAGACCACGACGATCGTGTAGGGAAGCGGATCGCCGACGTTCGCCGGGTTCAGGAGGAATGCCGCGTACAGCAGGCACCCGATCGTCGCGAGGACGACGAGCAGGATCAGCGACGGCGACTGCACCGTGCCGTCGCGGAAGATGTCGGATCCGGCCGAGATCCGGCTGGATGATGTGCGGTGCGTGCGTCGGCGGACGCACCGCCGTCGCTCTGAGTGTCGGGCCATCGCCATTCCCCTCGGGTAAAGGGGGTACAGCGAAACAGCGCATTGACGCAGCGCGTGACACGGCCCCCCAGCCTGAACGGCGGGCGACCTCGGGCGGTCGCACGCCGTCGTCGTTCTGGTGACTGTAGATGAGGGCGAGACGGAAGAATTCACCCTCCGTGGACATTCCGGCCGCTATCCGGACGCGCGACCGGCAGGAATCGACACCATCGCTCTGCGAGGTTCTCGGGAATGGTGCCCCTGATCTGGGTTTCCTCGGATTGGCCGACGGGGAGCTCGAAGGAGACATTCCGTTCCGGGAATGTCGCCCGCACGTCGTCCGACTTTTCCGGAGACGTCCGATCCGAACGGAAGCGGAGTCGCGCAGGGTCATCTGCGGCCCATATTGCGACTCGTGAGCTCGCCCGCACACCCCTCGCGAGCCGAGCACGAGGCCGCTCCCGTGCGGTCGTCGCCGCCTGATGAGCCGGCGATGAGGAAGCTATGAATCACGAAAAGGTAACGGCATCCTCTTCCCTGGCGTTACCTCACCGTTATAGAGTCATCGCACGGTAGTTGTTTTGCTGTGGCAGCTACCGACATGTGATTGCAGGACACTCTGGTGCAGGGAAAGGGCCGGTCGAGACTCCTCGACCGGCCCTTCGTCCGTTCTCGGCCGCGATTCACGACCGATCCGGCCGAACGCGGGAGGATGGGGACGTGAAAGACGAGGATCTGACCGACCCCGACGGGCGCCTCGTGCTCGTCCGCCACGGCGAGACCGAGTGGAGTCGCACCGGTCGCCACACCGGGCTGACCGACATCCCCCTCACCGAGACCGGCGCCTACAAGGCCGAGCTCGCCGGCACCCTGCTCGCCACCCGCCACTGGGACCTCGTGCTGACGAGCCCCCTGCACCGCGCCGTCGAGACCGCCGCCCGGGCGGGCTACCCGCAGGCTGCGCTCGAGCCGCGCCTGGTGGAGTGGGACTACGGCGCGTACGAGGGCCTCACGACGCCCGAGATCGACGCGCGCCTCGGTCGACCGTGGACGATCTGGCAGGCCGGAGCCCCCGCCGGCGCGACCCCCGGCGAGACGGTCGAGCAGGTCACGGCCCGCGCGGAATCCCTCCTGGCCGAACTGCGCCCCCGCGTCCGCGCCGGCGAGCAGGTGCTGCTCTTCTCGCACGCGCACTTCCTCCGCGCCCTGGCCGGTGTCTGGCTGGGCCTCACCGCCGCGGGCGGACGCTACTTCGTGCTCGGCACCTCCGCGGTGAGCGAGCTCGGGTTCGAGCACGGCTCCGAGGTCATCACGCAGTGGAACCACGTCCGCGGGCGCTGACCCGGCCGTGACCTCCGGCGCGGGCGGAGGACCGACGCCCGTCGCGCGAATCGCCCATTAGGCTCTGGCCACGGGGACTCGCCGCCGCACCCTACGACGACGCGGAGAACCGTTCCGGGGGGAGGGGGACGCATGGCCGACGTCCGCGGCGACCGTGAGCTCCTCGCCGCCGTTCGAAGCGGTGAGACCGCAGCCTTCGAAGAGCTGTGGACCCGCCACCGCGAGGCCGCGGCGAGGTACGCGCGGCGGGCGCTTCCCTCGCGGGTGGACGACCTCGTCTCCGAGGCCTTCCTCGCGATCTACCAGCAGGTCACGACGACGGCCACCGGCCCCACGGACGCGTTCCGCCCCTACCTGAAGGCCGTGATCCGCAACACGGCCCTCCGGTGGCGACGCGCGGAGGTCGACCTGAGCGATCGTCCCGTCGAGGACATCGGCACCTCCCTGGATGCGCTGACCCTCGTCGAGCGCGACGACGAGCGCTCCGATCTGTCCGCAGCCCTGGAGGGTCTCCCGCCTCGCTGGCAGCGTCTGCTGTGGTTGACCGAGGTGGAGGGGGCGGACCGCCGGAAGATCGCCGAGGAACTCGGGATCTCGGCCAATGCCGTCTCCGCTCTCCGCCGTCGGGCGACGTCGGGGCTCGCACGCACCTGGCTCGCCCAGCAGATCCCCCCGCTCCTCCGAGACGATCCGACGCACGCCGCCCGCATCCTGCCCGACTACGTCAACCGGGCCACCGACCCACGGACGGATGCCGCCGTCCGTGCCCACATCGCAACCTGCGGGTCGTGCGCCGACCTCCTCCACGCCCTCCGCAGCAGGGCGTCTCGCACCCAGCGCACGCTCATCCTGGTCCTGATCGGCTCGGCGACGGGATCGGGCGCCGCGGCAGCAGCCGCGTCGACGGGTGGCGGGACGGTCACCGCCCTCGGCCTCGGCTCACTCGCCTCGGGAGGACCCGCGTCCTCCACGGCGGGCGGGTCCGCGTCCGTCGGCGTCGCGTCGTCCACGGCGGGCGGGTCCGCGGCCGCCGGCGTCGGTGCCGGCGCCGGCGTCGGCGTCGGCGCCCTGAGCGTGCTCGCCGTCGGCGGTGTCACGGCATCCCTTCTTCTGCTCTCGCCCCTCCTCGGAACAGCAGCCCCCGATGCGGCCGACGCGGCGGCTCCGCCCGCACCGCCGCCCGTCGTGAGCGCAGGATCACCGGTGCTCCCGGCGGCGGAGGACACCTCGCCGACAGAGGCCGCACCCTCCACCCCCGCCCCCGAGGCCACGACCGCCCCCCGCGTGGGGAGGGGGGTCGAGGATCCGAACCTCACGGAGGCTGCTCTCGTCCTCGATCCCGCGGCGCTCCCCCTCCCTCCGTCCGACCGGCCCACCCCGCTCGCGCAGAGCGGTACCCCCACGCCGACACCCGCTCCGACCTCGTCCGCGGGTCCGACCCCCGATCCCGCCGCTGCGACGACGGGGTACCTCGCGCCCGCACTGACCGGGCGCGGTCGACCGGGCGACACCGTCACGGTCGACGTGGACGGATCGCGGTACGCCGCCGACACGACGCCGGACGGCAGCTGGACTTTCGACGCCCGCCGCCTCTCCCTCCCCGCCGGCACCTACCCGTACGCCGTGACGAGTTCCTCGACCGACGGCACGGTCTCGAAACGAGCGGGCAGTTTCACGATCGTGAGTCTCGGGGTCCGCGGCTTCGAGGATCTTGCGGGCATCGAGGACATGACCGTGGACGAAGCATCCACGACCGGTCTCGTGATCGAGGTGGACGGCCCACCGGATGCCACGGTGCTCGCGGTCAGCATGACCGGCCACGCGGTGCAGTTCGCGCTCGACGGCGACGGGCACGCCCGCAAACGCCTCGTGATGGCGGCGCGAGGCTGGTACTACCTCACGTTCCGCGTGGTGGACGGCGACGGTCGCTGGGGCCCCGGCACGGAGCGCGCCGTCGACGTCTACGACCCCGACATCATCTTCGATCCGTGGGGCCCCTCCCCCGAGGAGATGACGTTCGACCTGACCGAACCCTGAGTCGGCCCGCTCACGCGCCGCCCGAGTCGAAGAACCCGGCCAGCGCGGGGGCCGTGTCCAGGACCGTCGAGAGATTCGCGAGCAGGATCAGCCCGAGCGCTCCCGCCAGCAGAGTCAGCGCGACCGCGGCGGATGCCAGGCTCCGACGCACCAGGCGCCGATCGCGCGGCGCTCGCGCACGTCGCACGAGCATCCAGGCGACCGACGCCCCGAGCCCGACGATGACGACGGACAGGCAGACGACGAGGGCTGCGTGGTACGTGCGGAAATCGGCGACCAGAGCACTCGTGACGGGACCGTAGACACCCGCGGCCAGCTCCGCGCGTACGGTGACGACCTCGGGCGAGGTCCCGATCGGCAGGAAGCTCATTACCGAGGACAACGGCGCGACCGCTCCCTGCACGTTCGCCACGACGATCAGCAGCACCAGCACGGGGAGCGACGCTCCCAGCACGCCCGCGGCGATCCACGCGGCTCGTGGGAGGAGCGTGCCGGCGCGCACGGCACGCTCCCACACCTGGCGCCCGACGCCCACCAGCGCGTACAGCAGCGCGATCGCGAGCGCGGCCTTGGTGAAGTGGAACACCGCCCAGAAGGTCACCGCGTCCGAGAGCGGGGCCGCGGGAGCGGCCGCACCCGACGACATCCACCGCTCGAATCCCACCGACACGGTCTCGACGAGACCCGCGACCGCGACCCGGCCCGCCGACGACCACTCGGCCACGAGCGACGGGAGGATCATCGTCGCGACGCCGAGGAGGACCGCGGACAGGACCCAGGATGCCGGACCTCGGTGCCGCGCCGTCGCGGCGATGACGGTCATCGCGCCGACTCGGGTGCCGTCGGCGCGATGACCCCCGCGGCGTTCCAGATCCATGCGACGCGCAGGATGAATGCCAGGAGGGCGACCTCCAGCCCGATCGAGATCGCGTAGAACGCCGCCCACTCCAGACTCTCGCCCACGACGTTGAAGAGCGAGTAGGGGACGAGCACGATCGCGACCACGAGGTTGGTGATGCGGTTCGCTCGGGCGGGGAGGGCCAGGGAGAGGACCACCATGAGGGCGGGGACCGCGACCGAGGCCAACATCACCGTCAGCAGAGGAGCGCTGACCTCGAAGTCCCACACCTTGCCGTTCAGGATCTCGGCGAGCACTCCGGGTTTGAAGAAGTTGAGGATGTCGACGTAGGCGTACAGGAACATGAAGCTCGTCCATGCGGCGGCGATCTTGGCCTGCACGGGAATCGTTGTTGTCATGTCTCGAGACTCGCGCCGAGTCCATCGGAGTCCATCGGACGAGAGGCCGGAACCCGGTCGGCCGAAAGCACGGTTCTCGGCTCGTCCCGCGGGCCGACGACACGGACACCGGGGCGAACGAGCATCGAGACATGTCGAACGAACACGCACGACAGTCCCCGGACGGCGCCTGGCTCGCCGTCACCGGGCTCTTGCTGTTGAGCGCACTCCCCGTCATCGGCGGGATCCTGCGATTGGGCGAGATCCCTTCCGCGGGCGCGGTGCGCCCCGCGGCCTCGTCGATCGCCGCTGTGGCGCACATCGTCGGGATGACCCTCTTCTGCCTGCTGGGCGCGTTCCAGTTCTCACCGGCGCTGCGCTCTCGCCGCCGATGGCATCGCGGCGCCGGCCGCGCGCTGATCCCCGTCGGCTTCGTCGCGGCGCTGGGCGCAGCCTGGCTCGCGGTCTTCTTCGGGGGGCCGGCCGACCAGCGGCCCCTGGCGATGGTCCGACTCGTCTTCGCCGCGGCCATGATCGTGTCGCTCGCGCTCGGGACCGCCGCGATCGCCCGTCGGGACTTCGCGGCCCACGGCGACTGGATGACGCGGGCGTTCGCGATCGGGGTCGGCAACGGCACGCAGGCGCTCGTCGTCCTGCTCTGGACCGTACCTCTGGGCGACGTGGACGCCGACGGCGAGACGTGGCTCGTGGCCACCGGCACCCTCCTCACGGCTCTGGTCGCCGAGGCCGTCATCCACCGGCGGGCTGTTCGGCGCGGACGAGCCACGGCGGCGGGGGAAGCGCTTGTATCCTGACGCGGTGACCGGGGTGCTGCGTTCCGTATGGAGTGCGCCGCGCGCGGTGCCCCCGCCGCCGCGCCGGGTATGGCGCGACGGTGTCCTCCTCGCCGTCGTCGCACTCGCGGCAGTGTCCGAAGGCATCCTGCGAACCGACCTGCCCCACCCGCTGCTCTCCGTCGTCGCCGTGCTCGCGGTCCTGCCGACCGTGCTGTGGCGGCGCGCGCACCCGCTGTGGATGCTGACGATCGCCCTCGCCCCCGTCGATCTCGTGCTGCCGACCTCGCTGCTGTACGCCGGAACGTTCGTGCTCGTGATGGTCTATGCGCTCTTCCGATGGGGCTCCGGTCGCGACCTCATCGTCGGGTCGGCGGTGATCCTCGTGACACTGGCGCTCACCCTCGTACGCGGCGGCGGCCTCGACGAAGTCGTCGGTGGGACGACGCTGTTGCTGGCGACCGTTCTGCTCGGTGTCCTGGTCCGTTCGCGGGCGGGCGCCCGGCACCGACTGCTCGACCAGGCGCGCCTGCGCGAACGCGAACAACTCGCCCGTGATCTCCACGACACCGTCGCCCACCACATGTCGGCGATCGCGATCCGCGCGCAGGCCGGTCTCGCCGTCGCGGAGCACGACCCGAGGGCGGCACGCGACGCACTGCAGGTCATCGAAGCCGAAGCCGGTCGCACGCTGCGCGAGCTGAGGTCGATCGTGCGGGTCCTCCGGCAGGACGAAACGGCGGAACGCGCTCCGAGTCCGGGCATCGGCGACATCGTGAACCTCGCCGGCCGCGCGCCCGGCGGCGCCGCCGTCACCGTGACGATCGACGGCGATCCCGGCATCCTTCCCCCTCCGGTGGCGGCCGCAGTCTCGCGGATCGCGCAGGAGTCGGTGACGAACGCCCTCCGCCACGCGCACGACGTCAGCCGCGTCGACGTCAGCGTCGACGTCGATGACCGGGCAGTGCGGTTGCGCGTGACGAACGACGGCCGCCTCCCCCTGGCGTCCACGCCCGGCTTCGGGATCATCGGCATGATGGAGCGCGCCGCCCTGCTCGGCGGCTCGTGCACCTCCGGCCCGTCCCCCGAGGGCGGCTGGAGGGTCAGTGCGGACCTGCCTCGAACGGGGTGGGCAACGTGAGCATCCGCGTCCTCGTCGCGGACGACCAGGAGCTGGTGCGCACGGGGCTGAGCATGATCCTCGACGCGCAGCCGGACATCGACGTCGTCGGCCAGGCTGCGGACGGGCACGAAGCGATCGCTCAGGCGCGACGGCTGCGGCCGGACGTCTGCGTGTTCGACATCCGGATGCCGGGCATCGACGGCATCGAAGCGACGCGTCTCCTGGCGGGACCCGAGGTCGACGACCCGATGGCCGTCGTCGTCATCACCACGTTCGACCTCGACGAATACGTGTTCGGCGCCTTGCGCGCAGGGGCGAGGGGATTCCTCCTGAAGGACGCCGGCACGCGGTTGCTTACGCAGGCCGTGCGAGCCGCCGCTCGAGGCGACGCTCTCATCGCCCCGAATGTGACCGTGCGACTCCTCGAGGCGTTCGCCGGCGCGAGCCCCGACTCACCGCCGCCGCAACCGCTCGATCCGCTCACCGATCGTGAAGAACAGGTGCTCGCGAGGGTTGCCGTCGGACGCAGCAACAGCGAGATCGCGGGCGAGCTCTACATCACGCTCAGCACGGTCAAGACGCACATCGCGAGCCTGATGTCGAAGCTCGGCGCGCGGAACCGCGTCGAGATCGCGATCTGGGCGTACCAGTCCGGGCGCGTGCGTTAGGGCCCGGGCGTCACCGGCGATCTCATCACGAAAACATCACGACCAACCCTTCCCTTCCGTTACCTCACCGTTATAGAGTCATCGCACGGTGATCGTTTGCTGTGGCGGTCACCGACATGTGATTGCAGGACACTCTTGGTGCAGAGGGCCGGTCGGATGCCGCTTCGACCGGCCCTTCCTGTATTCACCGACATGGACGTGGCACCGCCCCCGTCGGGTCGGGACGCCCTACCCTGAGTCCATGACCGATCGTCGCCTCGCCGTCCAGGCATGGGAGAGCCTGTTCCGTGCGCAGCACGAGGTGTTCGAGGATCTGCGCACCGACTTCGAGTGCTCCGAGCTGTCGCAGGCCGAGTACGACGTTCTCCTGACGGTGACCCGTCGCCGGGGGATGACCGCGCGCCTGCGCGATGTCACGGCGAACATGCTCATCAGCCAGCCCAGCGTCTCGCGCCTGGTGGAGCGCATGGTCGCCCGCGGGCTGCTGACCAAGTGCGCCGACCCCGAGGACGGCCGCGGCTCGCTCGTCACGGCGACCGAAGCCGGCGCCGTCGCCTTCCGCCGTCTCGCCGCCGCGCACGCGACCTCGATCGCGGACCGCATGGCCCGACTCGACGACGCCGAGCTCGCGCAGCTCCACTCGCTGACCGCGAAGCTCCGCGACGAGCGCTGACGCCGGGGCCGCACCGCGCCGCGCTCCGCCGTTGAGTGTCCAAGACACGCCGTTCGGCGCCGATGGCATCGGCGTGTCTTGGACACGGAAGCCCGGGGACGACGCCGACCGCCCGCGCGTCAGCACTCGATGACGTTGACCGCGAGGCCGCCCTCGCTGGTCTCCTTGTACTTCGTCGACATGTCGATGCCGGTCTGCCGCATCGTCTCCACGACGGTGTCGAGCGACACGTAGTGCGTGCCGTCGCCGCGCAGCGCGAGGCGCGCGGCGGTGACGGCCGTCGAGGCCGCGATCGCGTTGCGCTCGATGCACGGGATCTGCACGAGACCGCCGACCGGGTCGCACGTGAGACCGAGGTGGTGCTCCATCGCGATCTCGGCCGCGTTCTCGATCTGCCGGTTCGTGCCGCCCATCACCGCCGTGAGCCCTCCCGCGGCCATGGCGCACGCGGAGCCGACCTCGGCTTGGCATCCACCCTCGGCACCCGAGATCGACGCGTTGTTCTTGAACAGCGACCCCAGGGCCGCCGCCGTCAGGAGGAAGCGACGGATGCCACGGCGGCGATTGGCCTCGGCCACCTGCGCGTCGTCCCACCCGGCGGCTTCGTCCCGCGTGGCGGCGTGACCGTGGAAGCCGAGCAGCGCGCTCCCGACCAACTCGCCGTGCGGGGTGACGGCGTTGCCCACACCGAGTCCGGAATCCGCGAGGAACCGCCACCAGTACATCGCCACCGCGGGGAGGATGCCCGCCGCACCGTTGGTGGGAGCGGTCACCACGCGCCCTCCGGCGGCGTTCTCCTCGTTCACCGCGAGGGCGAACGCACCCAGCCACTCCCCCGGGAGTTCGCGGTGTCCCTCCGCCTCGATCGCCTCGAGCTGTCCGCGGATGACCGACGCCCGGCGCTTGACCTTCAGGATGCCGGGGAGCACCCCGTCGTGCTGCAGACCGGCGTCGACGCAGGAGGCCATGGCATCCCAGATCCGGTCCAGTCCCTCGGCGATCTCCTCGTCGGAGCGCAGTGCTTCCTCGTTGCGGCGCGCGGCTTCGGCGATCGTGATGCCGTGCTCGTCGCACAGCGCGATCAGCGACGCGGCGTCGGTGTACGGGAACGGCACGGGAGCGGCGGCGACCCGCGGCGGCTCGCCCTCCCGGCGGATGAACCCGCCGCCGACCGAGTAGTAGGTCTCGTCGGCGAGGATCGCGCCGTCGGCGTCACGCGCGAACAGCGTCATCGCGTTCGGGTGGCCGGGCAGGCGCGTGCGCGGCGCGAGCACGATGTCGGATTTCGAGAACGGGATGCCATGGCTCCCAGCGAGGGCGAGCTCCCGGCCGTCGGGCCAGTCCGACCAGGCCCGGCGCACGGCATCCGGATCCACCGTCTCGGGTTCGAGCCCCTGGAGGCCCGCGACCACGGCATCCGGGGTGCCGTGCCCGATACCGGTCGCGCCGAGCGATCCGTACAGGGCGCAGGAGACGGATGCCACCCGATCGAGCGTCCGGGTGGAACGCAGGCGTGCGGCGAATTCTGCGGCGGCCCTCATGGGGCCGACCGTGTGGGAGCTCGAGGGTCCTACTCCGATGGAGAACAACTCGAACGCCGAGACGTAGGCGCTCATGGGAACAGCGTACGTCGCGCCCCCGTCACCGTCCGGACACCCGCGCGCCACGCCCGGGATGCCGTGCCGTCGGCGCCGATTAGACCTCCACCGGTTCTCCGTCTATGCTGGACCACGGCCTGCGCGCCGTTTCGCGCGGAGGCCCTGCGCCCGTAGCTCAATGGATAGAGCATCTGACTACGGATCAGAAGGTTAGGGGTTCGAGTCCCTTCGGGCGCACACTGTGTTGAGACAGTGAAACAACGGCCCCCGCTTCGGCGGGGGCCGTTGTTGTTTCCACCTGCACACTCGGACCGCACATCGGCACGGATCCCCGACGCGGTCGCGAGCTACGGTCGCGTGATCAGCGCCGGCGGAGCGTGGCCACCCGAAGATTCACACCCACCTGCGCGAGCAGCGAAGGCACGAAGCAGGCGAATACAGTCAGGGCCCTGAGCCAGCCGTTCTCGACGCCGTGGGCGAGTATCAATCCCCCGAACACCGTGAACCCGATCCCCACCACGAAGAATGCCCGCAAGCGTCTCTCGGGACGGTGAAGAAACGGAACGCGATCGGTCGGATTCCGTCGGTGGTAATCGAGCATCCCGGCGATGTACACGCTCTGCCCCATCACCACGCTCGCAACCCAGACCCACGTCATAGCGGCATCGACCCCGCCCCCTCAGCCTCGCGCGACGGTGACGACCATACGGACCGGTGGCGCCGACCGAGTGGGCTTGACGTAGCGCGAGTTGTCGCACCGACGACCTCGAGGCGAGCTGTTCGCGACACGGCTCGGGGAAGCCGGCTTGCTGCGGGCGTCGAAGTCGCCGCGGGAATACCCTCCGGCCGCGCACCATAGCCAGGCAACCGGCGTCCTGGTAGCGGGCGGCCTCAGATCGCGTCGGCGGTGATGAGCCGTTTCCGCAGGGCGCGGACCGCGTCGCGGCCGGCGCGATTGGCGCCCACCGTCGACTGCGACGGTCCGAACCCGATGAGGTGCACGCGCGGCTCGACGGCGACCTGGGTGCCCGTCAGCTGGATTCCCCCGCACTCGTTCCGCAGCCCGAGTGGATCGAGGTGCCCGAGGTCGGGACGGAAGCCCGTCGCCCACAGGATCGCGTCGACCGGGGTGAACGACCCGTCGGCCTCCCGCACCCCGTCGGGTTCGATCGAGGTGAACATCGGGCGACGCACGAGGGCTCCGCGCTCCCGAGCCGCGACCGCGTACGGCAGCCAGGACAGTCCGGTGTAGGAGACGACGCTCCCCGAGGGGTTTCCCGCCTCGACGTCGGCGACGACCTTCGCGATGACCTCCCGCCCCGTCTCGGGTGTGAAGTCCCCTTCCCAGAACACGGGTTCCCGCCGCGTGTACCAGAACACGGTCGCCACCCGGGAGATCTCCTCGAGCTGCTGCACCGCGGAGATGCCTCCGCCCACGATCGCCACACGGAGACCCGCGAACTCCTCGAGCGAGACGTAGTCGCGGGTGTGCGACTGCCGACCGCGGAAGGTCTCCTGGCCGGGATAGTGCGGGAGCAGCGGGTTGTTCCACGTTCCGGTCGCGTTGATGACCGCGCGCGTCTCCCACACCCCCGACGTCGACTCCACGATCAGGTCGCCGTCGGGGTCGGCATCCGCGTAACGCACCGCGGTCACGGTCACCGGGCGCACGATCGGCGGCCGCAGGTGCTGCTCGTACGCGGCGAAGTAGGCGGGCACCGCGTCGCGGCTCGGCGCCGACTCATCGATCGGCGGCTTCGGGAAGCCGGGGAGGTCGAAGATCCCGTTCACGGTCGCCATCGTCAGCGACTCCCATCGGTGCCGCCAGGCACCGCCCGCCGCGGGTTCGGCATCCAGCACCACGAACGACGGCCCGTCCCCGTCGCGCGCGGGGTCCAGCGCGCTCACGAATCCGGCCCGGGCGAGGTGGTACGCCGCGGACAAGCCTGCCTGACCCGCGCCGATGACGACGACGCTCGCGCGACGCCGGTCTTCCGCGGAAATGCCCACGCTCGATTATCGGCGCGGATCCGCTCAGGGGCGGCTCAGCCGGTCGCGACTGCGCCGGTACTCGAGCACGACGACCGCGAGAACGACCGCGACGGCGGTGCCGACGACCGTGACCACGGGCAGGAGCGCGCAGGCGAGCACGAGCGCCGCGGCGGCGAGGAACAGCGCCGAGGCGGCCGCGGGGATCCGCCCGCGCAGGAGCACCGCCCACGTGGCCACCAGGAACACCGCGACCGGGATCGTCAGCGCGAGCGAGGCGGTACCGGCATCCAGGTGCTCCGCGGCTCCGGTGATCAGGTCGAGCTCGACCTCGATCCCCGCCGACACCGCACCGGCGGCGGCGAAGACGAAGTAGTGCGCGTACCCGAACGTGAACGCCCGACGCCCGGCACCGAGCCCGTCGCCCTGCTCGCGCGAGAAGTAGGTCCACCACATCCCCGCCGCCAGCACGACGCCCGCGATAGCGAGGGCGGCGAGATCGCCGGAGTGCCCTTCGGCGTTGCGCGCGTCGATGATGGCGTTCGCCGACGCCAGCAGGCTCTCCCCCAGCACGATCAGCGTGAAGAGGCTGTAGCGCTCCGCGACATGGTGCGGATGCCACGGTGTCCCCTGCACGCGCTCCGCCCACACCGGCACGAGGAACTCAAGGATCATGACCGGCCAGAACGTCCAGAACTGCACCTCGGGAGGGAACGCGATGCGCGCCACCCACAGCAGTTGCACGATCGAGATGCCCACCGCGAAGCGGATCGCGACCCTCCGCCGAGACGGATCCGACAGGGCCACCCGCACCCACTGCCCCACCATGGCCAGACGCATGACCACGTAGCCCCAGGTGACGGTATCCCAGCGACCCTCGACCATCGCGTCGTGGACACCCGCGGCGAGTATCAGGACGCCGCCCATCTGCACGATCGTCATCACCCGGTACAGCCAGTCGTCGGTGTCGAACGCCGAGGCGAACCAGGTGTAGTTCACCCACGCCCACCACAGCGCGAAGAACACCATCGCGTAGGTCAGCGTCGCCGACGCCGCGTGCCCCTCCACGACACCGTGGTGGAGGTTCTGCGACGCCTGCGACACGGCGACGACGAAGACGAGGTCGAAGAACAGCTCGAGAGGGCTCGCCACCCGGTGATGCTGATGCGGGTCGCGCCCCGTCATCCGCACCAGGCCGGCGCGGGCCAGGATCGAGCCGCTCATGCGTGCGGCGGGATGCGGAACGAACCGATGCGGTCGCCCACGGCGGTCACGATGGCGGTGGACTCCCCCGTGAACACGCGACTGCGCCAGGAGCCGGCGTTGATGGCGTCGACGGCTCGCTGGACGACGAGGGGAACGGAGACGGATGTCATCGGGGTCCTCCGGAACGGGGAGTGATCACCGCCCGAGGACGCGGCTCCGGCGGCGGCGCGTTCGACACGCAGCGACAGAAAGCTACACGCGACCATCCGGCCGAGTCGGCCCACCGGGGCCCCTTTGTCGGTCGGAGCGGGTGAATTCGTGGGTGATACGCGATTTCGGCCACGGAATCGCCGTCGCCGCGTCACCTTCGGTGCCGACCGCACTCCCCTGAGGTGACGGGGCTCCCGCATGCCGGCCCCGTCGACCCGAAGGGAGAGCCGATGTCACTGTCCGAGCCGATGGACCCTCACGCGTCCCCCTCCGGCGCGACGCGCATCGACCTCCGCGACGTCGTCGTCGCCTCCCGTCATCTCTTCGCACTCCGCCACGAGCCGGACCGGATCCCGGCAGCCGTCATCGCGACCCTCGCGCGAACCCCGACCTCGGTGATCGCGCGGCTCTCCGGCGCCGAACGGTGGTACGCGGCCGCAGCCATCGCCGGCGCCCGCGCCTCGGCGGGGTCCTACGACGCCGCCGCGTCGGCCCTCGCCGCGGTCGCGTGGGAGACGCTGTCCACCCACGCGGGGATCGAACCCCGGGCTCGCGCCTGGGGCTGGCTCATCGTCGCTGAGATCTCCCTCGCCGGCGGTTCGCTGCGCCGCGCTCTGAACGCCGCGGAGAATGCCCGCGTGGCGCTCGGCGAGCACCCCGACGAGATCATGCAGCAGGAGGCGGGCGCCCTCGCCGCACTGGCGCGCGCCCTCAACGGGGAGTCCGGCCACGCCCGACGCTTCATCGACGGCGCGTCGCCGAGCCCGGCGGCCCGCGTCGAACGACTCGTCGTCTACACGCGCGCCGTGCTCGCCGCCGCCGAGGCGGACGCGCGGGTTCTGAGCGACTGCGCCGAGACGCTGCGTCGACGATCCCCCGTCCACGACACCGCCGAAGCCGCCGCGACCCTGATGGCGGCGCTCGCTCACCTCCTCGACGGCCGCGTCGACGAGGCGTCGGCGAAAGCGACGAGCATCCTGCATGCGACGGCGTACGACCGTTTCCCTCCGGTCCTGCGGGCGCTGGCGGCCACGCTCACCGCTCGCACGCTCATCGCGCGCGGCGACCACCTGCGCGCGCTGACGGTGCTTCACGAGCGATCCTCCCCCGCGGGCCACGTGGTGTGTCTCGAGTCGGTCCGGGCCTCCGCGCACCTCGGGATCGGATGGTGGCGCGAATGCCTCCGCGCCACCGACGGATGTCTGCGGATGGGCCATCAGCACGCGCTGAGGACCCTCACCTCGGTGTCGCTGAACCGCGCCGTCGCCCTGCACCGGCTCGGCCACGCGCAGGCGGCCGACGCGATGTTCGCGGACGGTGTCCACACGGCGCTGAGCACGGGAGCGATCGTGGACCTGCTCCTCCTTCCCCCGGGCGAGACCGACACCCTGTTCTCCCGAGCGGGGGAAGCGGCGGCGGGTCTGTCGCAGCGCGTCCGGGACGCCCGGACGTTCACCCCGGCCCCACGACGCGCTGCACGGGCCATCCCCGCCTTCAGCCCGAGAGAAGAGGTCCTGGCTCGCGCCCTGCTCGCGGGCACCACGATGCGCGAGATCGCGATCGAGCTGCACGTGTCCGTGAACACCATCAAGACCCAGACCCGGGCCGTGTACCGCAAGGCCGGGGTGCGCTCCCGCACCGAGCTGATCTTTCTCCTGGACGACATCGGATTCGGCGGCGCGGCGCGGCCGTCGTGATCCGTGCCGTCAGGCGGGACCACCGGCCTGCAGCTGCGCGATCTGCGCGCGCGCCGCGTCGACGAGCTCCGAATTCGTGTGGGCACGACCCCCCAACCCCACCCGCCGTCGACGGCCTCGGTCAACAGGACCCATGTCCGGGCCGTCAGCGACGGGTCTCCCGCGGCATCCGCCACGATCCGCGTGAATTGCTCGACCACCGCGACCTGCTTTTCGCGGTCCAGCGCGCCCGCGTTCGTCAGCACCTGGACGCGCACGTAGGCGGACTCCCCCTCGACGTTGGAGAGACGGTCGTCGGTCAGTTCGTGGACGAACGCGGCGGTGTTCTCGCGGAACATCGGGATGTCGGGGACCTGTTCGATCCGCATCAGCGTCGTCGCGAGGGTCCGCGCCAGCGCGTGCGTATCGGGGAAGGTTCCGGCGGTCGCGTACACGTCGATCATGGGCATGGGTCATCTCCTGACTCGGGGAACGGATGCGGTGCTAGTGTTATGTATGACGCCCGTCATAGTCAAGACCCGGACATATACTCTCAAAGTGGTCGACAGGGGGAAAGAGAGTCCGCGAGAGGCGATGATCGGGGGCGCCGCGCGCCTGCTCGCCGAGCGCGGGCTGCAGGAGACCTCCTTCTCCGAGGTCCTGAAACTCACCGGCGCCCCGCGCGGCTCCATCTATCACCACTTCCCGGAGGGCAAGGATCAACTGGTCCGTCACGCGGTCGAAGCCGCCGGAGACCGGTTGCGCGCGCGCCTCGAGCAGCTCCGCGGGCGCCCCGCCGAAGAGGTCGCCGCCGGCTTCCTGGCCATGTGGCGGCACCTGCTCGTCGAGGCGGACTTCCGCATCGGGTGCTCCGCGACCGCGGTGACGGTGGCCACCGTCTCGACCGATCTCCTCGACTCCGCCTCGAACGTCTTCCGCGAGTGGACGGACACCCTGGCGTCACTCCTCACCGACGGCGGGATCCCCGCGGATGCCGCGCAGGGCGCGGCGACCCTGCTCATCGCGGGCAGCGAGGGGGCGGTGGTCCTCAGCCGGGCCCAGCGCGCCATCGACCCCTTCGATGCCGCCGCCCGCGGCCTGGAGAGCCACATCCGGGCCCTCGCTGCGAGCTGACCGCGGGCGGGACGCCGCGGGCTCAGGCCGAGGTCGACTTCTTCTTCTTCGTTGCCGGAGCCTCCGCCTCGTCACCGGCCGCCGCGGACTGCTCTTTCGCCCGCTTCTTCGCCTGCGAGGCGAGACGCGCGAGGTCGACCATGCGCAGCGCGTCCATGCGCGCGCGACGCATCGTGGCGTAGTCGGGATCGGCATCCGCCGTCATCCCCTCGACGTCGAGCCGCTTCGAGAGGTTCGCCTCGACGTCGCCCCACGCGGCCGCGCGGGCCGCGGCGACGAGGCCGTCGACGCGCTCGGGGTCGTCGGCGAACGCGCGCAGCTCCTTCGCGACACCGTGCGACTGACGGGCGCGGCGCCGGAGGTTGCGGGTGTCGCGGTCGCGGTAGTCATGCGTGCCCGACGAGTCGGAGAAACGCCCCCAGGCGCGCTTGCGCTGCTGGGTCACGCGATCAGCGGCCTGGTCCTGCTCGGCGGCGAGGGCGCGGAGTGTCTCGCGGGCGAATTCGGCGAAGACCTCGCCGTCGAAGTGTCCCCCGCGGGCGATCGTCTCGACCAGGATGCGGTTGCGTACGGTGAGCCGCGCCGCGGCCGTCGCGATCGACAGCCCTTCGGCGATGGCATCCTTCGTCCGGCCCACGCGACCTCCCGCTCCAGGCTACCGTCCGAGGCGCGCGGCCGAGTCCGCGGTCACGTCAGAGCGGCGACGATCTTCCCGATGCGGCGGGCGCGTGTCTCGGGCGCCTTCGCCTCGGCCACGCTTCCCGCGTGCGCCTTGCGCGTGCTCGGGGCCAGCGCATCGAACGCCGCACGCACCCCGGCTTCGGCGAGCGCCCCGGCCAGATCGTCGGGGAGCTCCACCGTCCGCTCGGCGGTGTCCAACGTCAGCTCCACCGTGATCGCGTCGCCACCGGCGAGGCCCGTCGCCTTGCGCTTGTCGGCCGAGAAGGGGATCAGCTGGCGTCCGCCCATCACGGCCATCGTGCTGGAGTACACGTACCCGTTGACGTCGACGGTGACCGCGGCGCGTTTGCCGCCGCCCAGCCCCTCGACCACCTCGGGGGGCACCTCGATGCCGGTGTTGTTGCCCATCTGCAGCAGCGTCGTCTCGAACCTCATCCGGCGAGTGTGGCAGAGACTCGCTTAGGCCAACAGCGCCGGTTTGGCAATCCCCGGGTCACGAACCGTTCGCCTGCGTAGGGTCTGATTCGTTGCGGAGGGCCTCGGAGAGTACTCGGGGGCCTTCTGTCGTATCCGGGGTCACTCGGCTCGGATGCCGACCGCGGTGTCGTGATACCCCTCGGCCGAGACCCGGATGCGGATCTCCCCGGGGCCGGTGGGCCGGACGATCGCGAGTGCACGGCCGTGGAAGAGCGTCACGGATGCCGCGGAGAACGGCTCCTCCGTCGCCGCGCGGCCGGCACCGAGGCCCGCGAGCACCGCGGGACCGTCGACCCCGACGGTGACGCGCACGTCGTGATCGCATGGCACGATGCCCGCGGCATCCTCCAGGGTGATCCGCACGAATCCCAACGCGTCGGGATCGGCGGCGATCGTGTCGGCCTCCGCCCGGGCGGTGAGCGCGACCTCGGGCGCCGCCGTGCGCAGCGACGTCCGACCGACGTCGACGCCGCCGCGTCGAGCGATCGCGACGAGCTCGCCCGGAACGTACTCGGTCTCGAAGCGGGCGGTGTACTCGCGCACCGCTCCGACGGGAGCGACGCCGACCGACGCGCCGTCGCGGAAGAGTTCTACCTCGTCGGCGTCGGCGTACACGTCGACGCTCACGGGGGCGCCCGCGGCGACGCCCCAGGTCCACGACGCGACCGTGTCGTCCCACGACCACGGCGTCACCGCGGTCGGCCGACCGTGGTGGCGGGGCGGATGGACCGCGATGAACGGTTCCCGGCGCAGACCGTAGACGATCTCGCGGAAGAACGAGACGGTCCGGCGGTGACCCGTGATGTCGAGGTCGCCGGACTCGGCCGCGAGGTACGGGTAGGGTCCCGCGGTGCCGGTGTCGGTGTACCCGGGTTCGTCCGCGTAGTCCACGCGCCCGATCCCCGCCTCGCCGAGGTAGTCCCAGCCGGTCCAGGTGAAGTCGCCGATCACGTGGGGCTGGCTCGACACGAGCGGCCACAACGCGCCGATGCGCTCGGGGAACGTCTCCGAGCCGACGATCACGCGGTTCGGGAACAGATCGGCATCCAGTGCGTACCGCGAGTCGGCGTAGTTGAAGCCCACGACGTCGAGAACGGCCGCGGACTCCTCGATCGACTCGGTCACGAGATCCGACGCGTTCAGCAGCGCCATCTGCTCGCCCATGGTCGCCATCAGGGTGTTGGGGTCCGAAGCCTGCGCCTCGGCCATCGCCTCGCCCATGCGGTCGAGATTCGCGATGATCCCGTTGATGCCGTTGGTCACGAAGCGGGTGCCGTCGAGCTCGCGCACGGCCTCGGCGAGGCGCCGACTCCAGATCGCGCCGTGGGCACCGGCGAGCTCGAGGATCTCGTTGCCGATGGAGTACAGCACGACGCTGGGGTGGTTGACATCCTTCATCACCATCGCCTCCACGTCGCGGCGCCAGTGATCGGCGAACCCGACGGAGTGGTCGAAACCGGTCTTCGCCCGTGTCCACACGTCGCCGAGCTCGTCCATGACGACCATGCCGTGCCGGTCGCAGGCGTCGAGCATCGCGCGGCTCACGGGGTTGTGGGAACTGCGGATCGCGGTGAACCCGGCCTGCTTCAGCAACCGGATCCGGCGGTCCTCGGCCGCGGGGATCGCCACGGCCCCGAGCGGCCCGTTGTCGTGGTGCACGCACGCGCCCCGGAGCGTCACGCTCTCGTCGTTGATCCGCAGACCGTGCACGGGGTCGAGCCGGAGGGTCCGGATGCCGAACGCCAACGTCTCCGCGTCCAGCGGCGTCTCGCGGCCCTCCTCGACGAGCGTCGTGCGCAGACCGTACAGCTGCGGGTCGTCGATCCCCCAGCGACGCGGATCGCGCACCGTGAGGCGCTGGCGCGCCGTCGCGCGCTCGCCCGGGAGCACCGAGACGGGCGAGTCGCCGGTGGCGACGACGGCGCCGTCGGTCGCGGTCACCTCCCATCGGACCCGGACGGTCCGCGTGTGGCGGGTCTCGTTCTCGACCACCGACGAGACGGCGACGATCGCGCGCTCGTCGTCGACATCGGACGTGACGATGCGCGTGGCATCCAGGGCCAGGTGGACGGGATCGGCGACGACGAGGTGGACCGGACGGTGGATGCCGGCTCCCGTGTACCACCGCGAGTCCTTGTGGACGCGGGCCTCGACGGTGATCCGGTTCGTGCGGCCGAAGCGCAGGTACGCGTCCAGCCGCACGATGAAGGCCGCGTAGCCGCTCGCCTCGTGCGCCGCGCGGTCGCCGTCGACGAACACGACGGCGTCGCGGTAGACGCCCTCGAACTCCAGCAGCACCGTCTTCTCGCGCCACTCCTCGGGGACGTCGAGCTCGTGGACGTACTCGAACACACCGCCCGGGTAGTACCCCGACGTCACCCCCTGCGGGCTGCCCGGATCGCGCGGGAGGTCGCGCAGGGCGTCGTGCGGGAGCGTGACCGGGACGAACGCGGTGGCCGCGTCGCGCTGTTCGAACGCGCCGAGCTTCGGCCCCACGGTCCAGCCGTGGAGCAGGGGCTCGCGGATCACGGAGCGTCCTCGGCCACCGTGTCGAGCAGGTCCTCCAGTGCGGTCAGATCGAATCCGCGGATCGAGCCCCGGAAGTACTCGGCGAGCGCCTCGGCCATGTCGGTGGATGCGGGGTCGAGGAGCCACTGCACCTGCAGTCCGTCCATGAGGGCGATCGTGGCGACGGCCGCGCGGCCGGGGTCGAGCCCCGGGGCGAGCCGTCCGGCGGCCTGGATGCGTTCGAACGCCTCGCGCGTGCTCAGGCGCACCTGCTCGTAGCGGCGGCGGAAGTAGTCGTGAGCCGGGTGGTCCGGCGCGGTGGCCTCCGCCGACACCGTGCAGTACAGCTCCACCACTCCGGGGACGGAGGCGTTGTGTCGGGCGAGGTCGACGAGGTTGCGGAGCGTCTCGACGCCGTCGTCCGAAGTGAAGTCCACGATCGACCGGGCGAGTTCGTCGCGATGGTCGAGCACCGCCTGCAGGAGCGCGCTCTTGCGCGGGAAGTGGTGGAGGAGACCGGCTTCGCTCATGCCGACCCGCTGCGCGATCTCGCGCAGCGACCCCGAGCGATACCCGGCCTCGGCGAAGACCTCGAGCGCGGCATCCAGGATCGCCTGCCGGGTCGCCTCGGATTTCGCATACTCGCCCCGCTGTCGGCGGGGAGTCTGCGTCGTCTCCGTCATCGCATCACCGTAACGCCCACCGGACCGATCGTCGGGTGGGAGCCCTCTCACGAACCGTTCTACAACGAATTTCTAGTGGTCGCTAGTTTTTTGCTGCAAAAATCTAGCGGGCACTCGGATTTGGTGTTAGCTTCTCGCCGCAGGGCCACTCACCCGAGCCCCGCCAGAGAGAAGAGGACAAGGATGTTCCGATGGAAGGCCACAGCAGCCCTCGCCGTCGCCGCAGCGCTGACACTGACCGGATGCGCCGGTGACAACACCGGGGGCGGCGGCGACGGAGGAGGCGCGCAGCTGACGCTCGGCGCCATCGCCGCGCCGACCAGCTACGACATCGGCGCCGGCGCCGAGTACGGCAACCGCAGCCCGTTCTTCCAGGCCGTGTTCGACACGATCCTGCAGAAGAACTCCCAGGGCGAGATCGAGCCGTGGCTCGCCACCGCCTGGGAGTACAACGGCGACAACACCGTTCTGACCCTCACTCTGCGCGACGACGTGACGTTCTCGGACGGCACCAAGCTCGACGCCGACGCCGTGGTCGCGAGCCTCGAGCGGTTCCGCGACGGCACCTCGCCGCAGGCCGCGACACTGGCCGGCAAGACGTTCGCTGCCCCCGACGCCACGACGGTCACGATCACCCAGACGGCGCCGGACCCCTCGCTGATCAACCTGCTCTCCATCGCCCCCGGTCTCGTCGAGGCTCCGTCCTCCTTCGACAACCCTGACGTGTCGACGAACCCCATCGGCTCGGGCCCCTACATCCTCGACACCGCCTCCTCGGTGACCGGGACGACCTACAACTACACGGCGAACCCGAACTACTGGAACAAGGACGCCGTCAAGTACGACAAGCTCACCATCAACGTCTTCGATGACGTCACGGCGACCATCAACGCCATCAAGGCCGGCGAGCTCAACGGCGCGAAGATCGCGGACAACAACACGATCACCGAGGTCGAGGGAGCGGGCTGGACGATCGAGTCCAACGAGCTCGACTTCCAGGGCCTCCTGCTGCTCGACCGCGCCGGAACCATGGCGCCCGAGCTGGCGGATGTCAAGGTGCGCCAGGCGATCAACATGGCCTTCGACCGCGCGGCCCTGCTGCAGTCGCTGCAGACCGGCTACGGCACCGTCACCGAGCAGGTGTTCCCCGCGACCTCCGTCGCCTACGACGCGTCGCTGGACTCGACCTACGCCTACGACCCCGCCGGCGCGAAGGCGCTTCTCGCCGAGGCCGGCTACCCGAACGGCTTCACGCTGAACATGCCGACCACCCCGGCGTTCCAGCAGACGTTCGACCTGGTCGCCCAGCAGCTGTCCGACATCGGCATCACGGTGAACTACACCGACCCCGGCGCGGCCAACTTCATCGCCGACATGCTCGCGCCGAAGTTCCCGGCGACCTGGATGGCGCTGGAGCAGAACCCGGACTGGCAGCTGATCAACTTCATGATCGCGCCGAACGCCACCTTCAACCCCTTCAAGTCGGAGGACCCGAAGGTCGACGCGCTCATCTCGACGATCCAGACCGGCTCGCAGGCCGAGTCCGACGCCGCGCTCAAGGAGCTCAACAAGTACCTCGTCGACCAGGCCTGGTTCGCCCCGTTCTTCCGCGTCCAGGGCACCTTCGCCACCGACCCGAACACGAACCTCGAGTTCTGGCCGACCAACGCCTACCCGTCGATCTTCGACTTCTCGCCGAAGAACTGACCCGCCGACCGGGCCCACCCGCACTCACCGGGTGGGCCCGGTCCGCCCCGAGGGACCACACATGCTTGCATTCATCGTGCGCCGGCTGCTGTCCGGCGTCGTCCTCGTCGCCGTCATCTCGCTGCTGGCCTTCACGCTCCTCTACGCCGCGGGCGGCGACATCGCCCGCCGCATCCTGGGTGAGCAGGCCACCGCCGAGACCGTCGCCAAGAAGACCGCGGAACTGGGGCTCGATCGACCCCTGTGGACGCAGTACACCGACTGGGTGACCTCCGCCCTGACCGGGAACCTGGGTCGGAGCTGGTTCAACGGCGAGCTCGTCTCGACGAGCGTCTCCGGCCGCCTCGGGGTGACGCTCTCGATCGTCATCGGCGCCACGCTCGTGTCGGCCATCCTCTCCGTACTGCTGGGCGTCCTCGCCGCCCGACGCGGAGGAGCGGTGGATGCCACGGTGCAGTTCCTCTCGCTCGTCGGCTTCGCCGTCCCGGGCTTCCTCATCGCCCTCGTCCTCGTCCTGGTCTTCGCCGTGAACCTCGGCTGGTTCAAGGCCACGGGCTTCACACCGCTCACGACCTCCGTGAGCGGCTGGCTCTCCTCCGTCATCCTCCCCATCACGGCACTCTCGATCGGCGCGATCGCGACCGTGGCGCAGCAGGTCCGCGGCTCCGTCCTGGACGCCACCTCCCGCGACTACGTCCGCACCCTCCGCTCGCGCGGCCTGAGCGAACGCTCCGTCGTCTACAAGCACGTGCTCCGCAACGCCGGCGGCCCCGCCCTCGCCGTCCTCGCGGTGCAGTTCGTCGGGCTCCTCGGCGGCGCCGTCATCGTCGAGCAGATCTTCGCCATCCCCGGCATGGGTCAGCTGAGCGTCCGGGCGACGACCCTCGGCGACATCCCCGTCGTCATGGGACTCGTGATCGCCTTCGCCATCATCGTCGTCGTCGTCAACCTCCTGATCGACCTGGCCCAGGCGGCCCTCAACCCGAAGGTGCGACTCGCATGACCGCCATCGCCGTCCCTCCCGCCGTCCCCGTCGCCCCGGTCCGGGTCGCCCTGTTCCGCCGGCTCGTGCGCCGTCCGGTCGGGCTCGTCTCGCTGATCTTCCTCGCGATCGTCGCCGTGCTGACCTTCATCGGCCCGCTCATCGCCCCGCAGGATCCGAACTTCGCCGACATCCGCAACATCCTGTCGGGGCCGAGTTCCGCGCACCTCCTGGGCACCGACGGCAGCGGCCGCGACGTGCTGTCGCGCCTCCTGGCCGCCACGCAGACGAGCATCGCCGCCGCCCTGGTCGCGGTGGTCGTGGCCGTGCTGATCGGCGTGGTCAGCGGCCTCATCGCCGGGTACTACCAGGGCTGGTTCAACACCGTCGCGACGTGGGTCACCGAACTGACCATGGCCCTCCCGGGCATCGTCGTGCTGCTCGCGGCCCGCGCCGTCCTCGGCCCCTCCGTATGGCTGTCGATGGTGATCTTCGGCATCCTGCTCTCGCCCGGTTTCTTCCGTCTCGTCTTCGCCTCGGTGACCGCCGTCCGCGGCGAGCTCTACGTCGACGCGGCCCGCGTCTCCGGCCTCAGCGACGCGCGCATCATCGGGCGGCACGTGCTGTCGGTCGTGCGGGCGCCGATCATCATCCAGGCCGCGATCGTCTCGGGCATCGCGATCGCGATCCAGTCCGGGCTCGAGTTCCTCGGCCTCGGCGACGCCAACGTCCCGACCTGGGGCTCGATGCTCACCGACGCGTTCAAGAACATCTACAAGAACCCGGCCGGCCTCGTCTGGCCCTCGCTCGCGATCGCCCTCACCTGTATCGCCCTCACACTCCTGGCCAACGTCCTCCGCGACGAGCTGGAGCGCACCGTCACCGTCCGCCGCCGGCGCCGTCGTGCGGTGTCGAGCCGGACCGGTTCGATCGCCGCCGTCACCACCTCCGTCTCCCTCAGCGGCGGCGACATCCTCGACCAGGACGAGCTCCCGATCGTGGAGAGCGACGTGATCGTGCACGCCGACGACACCCGCAGCAAGGCCACCGACACGCTCCTGCGCGTCCGCGACCTGCACGTGGGGTACGACCAGGCGGACGGCTCCCACATCGAGGTCGTCCACGGCGTCTCGCTCGACGTCCGCAAGGGCGAGGTCCACGGCCTGATCGGCGAGTCCGGTTCCGGCAAGTCGCAGACGGCCTTCGCCGTCCTCGGCCTCCTCCCCCGCGGCGGATCGGTCACGGCGGGCTCGATCCTCTTCGACGGCACCGAACTGGCCGACGCCGACGAGAAGGTCTACGCGGGCGTGCGCGGCAAGCGCATCGCCTACATCCCGCAGGAGCCGATGAGCAATCTCGACCCGGCTTTCACGATCGGGAGCCAGCTCGTCGAGCCCCTGCGCAAGAACCTCGGGCTGTCGAAGAAGGAGGCGCGCGAGCGCGCCCTCGCACTGCTCGCCCGCGTCGGCATCCCCGACCCTGCCCGCACCTTCGACGCGTACCCGTTCGAGGTCTCCGGCGGCATGGCGCAGCGCGTGCTGATCGCCGGCGCCGTCTCGACCGATCCCGAACTGATCATCGCCGACGAGCCGACCACCGCCCTCGACGTCACCGTGCAGGCCGAGGTGCTCGAGCTGCTGCGCGACCTCCAGAAGGAGCGGCACATGGCGATGCTGCTCGTGACGCACAACTTCGGCGTCGTCGCCGACCTCTGCGACCGCGTGACGGTGATGCAGAACGGCGTGTTCGTCGAGCAGGGCCCGGTCCGGGCGATCTTCACCGAAGCGCAGCACCCGTACACGCGGGCGCTGCTGGACGCGATCCTCGACGAGGGTCCGGCACGGCCGCCGCTGGGCGCCGAGGAAGGGGTGCGGGCATGACCGCTCCGCTGCTCACGGTCGACGACCTGGTCGTCGAGTACCCGGGCAAGGGATTCCGCGCCCAGCCCTTCCGCGCCCTGAAGGGCGTGTCGCTGGACATCCTGCCCGGCGAGACGATGGGCCTGGTCGGCGAGTCCGGCTCGGGCAAGACGACGCTGGGTCGCGCGGTCCTCGGGCTCGCCCCGGTCAGCGGCGGCACGGTCACCTACGACGGGCGCGACATCTCGCACCTCGGCCGCGCCCAACGCCGCGCGCTGAGCTCCGAGATCCAGGTCGTCTTCCAGGACCCGTACTCGTCGCTGAACCCCTCGATGACGATCGAGCAGATCCTCGCCGAGCCGCTGACGGCGTCGGGGGTCGCGGGATCCGAGGCGCGCTCTCGCGTGCGCGACCTGCTCGATCAGGTGGGGCTCCCCTCCGACTCGCGCAGCCGCCTCCCCCGCGAGTTCTCCGGCGGCCAGCGTCAGCGCATCGCCATCGCCCGGGCGCTCGCCCTCCGGCCGAAGCTCATCGTGTGCGACGAGCCGGTGTCCGCGCTCGACCTGTCGACGCAGGCACGCGTGCTCGACCTGTTCATCGACATCCAGAACCGCACCGGGGTGGCCTACCTGTTCGTCACGCACGACCTCGCGGTCGTCCGCCACATCAGCCACCGTGTGGCCGTGATGTACAAGGGCGAGATCGTCGAGACCGGTCCCGCCGAACGCGTGACCTCGCGACCCGAGCACCCGTACACGCAGCGCCTGTTCATGGCCGCGCCCGTCCCCGACCCCGACCGGCAGGAGGAGCGTCGCGCCGCCCGTCGCGCACTCCTGGCCTCCTCGGCATCCTGACCTTCGTCCCTCTCGCACCCGGAAAGATCATCGTGACCCTGCCCTCTGTCGCCGCGCCCGCGACCGCCCACCTCCTCCCCCTCCTGGAGAGGCTGACCCTCGACCAGAAGGCGGCCCTCGTGCAGGGCGCCGACTTCTGGACGACCGTTCCGCTGCCCGAGATCGGCCTGCGGGCCATGACCCTGTCCGACGGCCCCGCCGGGGTGCGCGGCCCCCGGTGGGACGAGCGCGAGCCCTCGCTGAACATGCCGTCCGGCTCGGCCCTCGCCGCGTCGTGGAACGTCGAACTGGCCTACCGCTACGGCGCGGCGGCCGCCGCCGAGGCACGGCGCAAGGGCGTGGACGTCGTCCTCGGCCCGACCATCAACCTGCACCGCTCGCCGCTGGGCGGCCGGCACTTCGAGTGCCTGAGCGAGGATCCGGAGCTCTCCGCCGAGCTCGGCGCCGCGTACGTCCGCGGACTGCAGGACAACGGCGTCGCCGCCACCCCGAAGCACTACGTCGCGAACGATTCCGAGACGGACCGCTTCACCGTCGACGTGCAGGTGGACGAGCGCGCGCTGCGCGAGCTCTACCTCGCTCCCTTCGAACGCGCCGTGGAAGCCGGCGCCTGGTCGATCATGAGCGCGTACAACTCCGTCGACGGGGTGACCATGACCGAGAACGACCTCCTCGAGACGCCGCTGAACTCCGAGTGGGGCTTCGACGGCGTCGTTATGAGCGACTGGACCGCGGTGCGGTCGCTGGATGCCGCCACCGCGTCGCAGGACCTCGCGATGCCCGGCCCCGCCCCGGCGTGGGCGGATCTCGCCGACGCCGTCCGCGACGGGCGGGTCCCCGAGGCCGACCTCGACCGCAAGGTGCTGCGCATGCTGCTCCTCGCCGAGCGCGTCGGCGCTCTCGGTGACGCCGCCACGATCGAGCCCGCTCCCCTGGATGCCACGGCCTTCGCGCGTGAGTCGGCGGTCGCCGGCACGGTCCTGCTGGCGAACGACGGCATCCTGCCCCTCGAACCCGCCGCCGTGGCATCCCTCGCGGTCATCGGGCAGAACGCGCGGGACGCCCGCACGCAGGGCGGCGGCAGCGCGACGGTCGTCCCCGAGCGGATCGTCTCGCCGCTCGAGGGTCTGCGTCGCGCCTACGGACCCGACCGCGTCACCTATGAGCTCGGCGCCGTCGTGCAGGAGGGCGTGGCCGAGATCCCGCTCGCGCAGCTGCGCAACCCGGTGACCGGCGGACCGGGAATGCGGGTGACGTTCCTCGGCGACGACGGGGAGCTGTACGCCGAGGACCGCCGGGCGACCGCCCTGGTGTGGTTCGGCGGCGACGCCCCGATCGCGCAGTCGCGCACCGTCGTCCTGGAGACCGTCTACACCCCCGAGACGACCGGAGACATCGAGCTCGGCTTCGCCGGAGCCAATCCCGGCCGCCTCTTCGTGGACGGAGAGCTCGTCCTCGACGACTCCCCCGTCGTGGACGGAACCGACCTGGGTGCCGCGTTCCTCAACCCGCCGTCGCTGACCGCGCCCGTGCGGGTCGAAGCGGGACGGGAGATCGCGGTCCGCGCCGAGTTCGACCGCGCCGAGGGCGGCATCCCCGGGGCGATGAGCGTCACGCTCGGCATCGCCCCCGAGAACACGGATGCCGACGAGCTCATCGCCCGCGCGGCCGCCGCCGCCGCCCGAGCCGATGTCGCGGTGGTCGTGGTCGGCACGAACTCCAAGGTCGAGTCCGAGGGCTACGACCGCGAGAACCTCGACCTCCCCGGGCGTCAGGACGACCTCGTCCGCGCGGTCGTGGCCGCCAACCCCCGCACCGTCGTGATCATCAACGCCGGTTCTCCCGTCGTGCTGCCGTGGGCGGACGACGTCGCCGCGATCGTGCAGGGCTACTTCGGCGGCCAGGAGTTCGGCGCGGCGCTGGCCGACGTCCTCACCGGTGCCGCGGAGCCGGGCGGACGCCTCCCCACCACGTGGCCGGCGGCGCTCGCGGATGTCCCCGTGCTCGACGTGACACCCGACCAGGGGGTGCTGCGCTACAGCGAGGGGATCCACATCGGGTACCGCGCGTGGCTGCGCTCCGAGGTCCGCCCCGCGTTCCCCTTCGGCCACGGCCTGGGGTACACGACGTGGTCGTGGGACGCCGTCGATCGCGACGGTGACGATCTCGTCGTCACCCTCACCAACACGGGTGCCCGCACGGGCGGCCAGGTCGTGCAGGTGTACGCCGAACGCGCCGACTCCGCGGTCGACCGCCCCACGCGATGGCTGGTCGGCTTCGGCGTCGTCCGCGCGACGGCCGGGGAGACCGCCACGGTCCGCGTCGGTGTTCCCGCGCGTCGACTCGCGCACTGGGACGGCGGCTGGGAGGTCGAGTCCGGCGTGTTCACGCTGCGCGTCGGCGCCTCCGTCGTGGAGACGCCGTTGAGCGTCGAGTGGGAGGCGGGCGCGTGACGGGACTCCTGCGGGGTCACGTCGACCCGCGGCTCACCGCCGCGGGCGACCGTCTGGCGGCTGCCCTCGCCGCAGACCCCGACCTGTCGTTCCAGGCCGCGGCGTTCCACCACGGCACCCCCGTGCTGGACGTGTGGGGCGGACCGCACCTCCGCGAGGACAGCGTCCTCGTGCCGTACTCGGTGTCGAAGAACACGATCGGGATCACCGCGGGCCTCCTGGTCGAACGGGGCCTCCTCGATCTGGACGCGCCCGTCGCGGAGTACTGGGCCGAATTCGCCGCGGCCGGCAAGGCCACCGTGACGGTGCGTCAGCTGCTGTCGCACCAGGCGGGCCTCCCCCAGGCGACGCCGGCCCTGGACTTCCTCGACATGCTCGACCAGCCCGCGGCCGCCGCGAGCCTGGCCGCGAGCGTGCCGTTCTGGCATCCGGGGAGCGCCTTCGGGTATCACGCCGTGACGATCGGCACGCTCGGTGCCGAGCTGGTGCAGCGCGTGACGGGCCGGAGCCTGCACGCCTTCTACGAGGAGGAGATCCGCGCCCCGCACGGCATCGACTTCTTCCTCGGCCTCCCCGCCGACCAGGAACCGCGCCGCGTCGACGTCCTGCCGATGGTTCCGCCTGCGACGGGTCCGGGCGAGCGGCAGACGACGCCGTTGGGGGCGCTCGTCTTCGGCCCGGGACGCTCCAGCGTCGACATGGCGAACGACCCCCGCAGCTGGGGCTACGGCCACCCGGCGACCTCGGCGACCGGCAGCGCCCGCGGGATCGCGCGGCTGCTGGCCGCCGCGGTTACCGGCGTCGAAGGGCGTGCACCGTTCCTTTCCACCGAGACGGTCGCGGCGATCGGGCAGCAGCAGGTCCGCGGATTCGACGAGGTCCTCGGCCAGCCGGACCGCGCCCACGCGATCGTCTTCCAGAAGCCGTCCGCCGCGATGCCGTTCGGCGGACCCCGGGCCTTCGGGCACGACGGCGCGGCGGGCTGCTTCGCGTGCGTCGATCCCGACAGCGGGGTCGCGTTCGCGTGGACGATCGTGCGCGGCCCCTGGCCGGGCGGCGGCGACCCCCGCGCCGTCTCCCTCGCGGCGGAGATCGGCCGCGTCCTGGGGACAGGCGCATGACCGACTACCCGAACCCCCTGGTCCCCGGCTTCCACCCCGACCCCTCCGCGGTGCGCGTCGGCGACACCTGGTACCTCGCGACCTCCACGTTCGAGTACCTGCCCGGCATCCCGATCCACCGCTCGACCGACTTCGTGACGTGGGAGCTCATCGGCCACGTCGCCACGCGTCCGGGGCAGCTCGGCGTCGAGGACGTCCGCACCGCGGGCGGCGCGTGGGCGCCGACCCTGCGGCGGCACCGCGACGGAGTGTTCCACCTCGTCGTGACGGATGCCATGGGCCGGGGCATGCTGCACTTCACCGCGACCGACCCCGCGGGGCCCTGGAGCGACGGCGACCTGATCACCGACTCCGAGGGCCGGGCCTCGCTCAACGGCATCGACCCCGACATCGCGTGGGATGCCGACGGCGTCGCCGTCATCACGTACTCGGGCCTGATCCTCGGCGGCGAAGGGGCGGGGCGTCACCTCGGCATCCTGCAGGCCCGGGTCGACCTCGACACGCACCGCGCGCTCGAGGAACCGCGGTCGCTGTGGTCCGGCACCGGTGGGCAGTTCCCCGAGGCTCCGCACCTGTACGAGATCGACGGGCGCTGGTACCTGCTCATCGCCGAAGGCGGCACCGAGCGCGGACACGGTGTGTCGATCGCCCGCGCCGATCGTCCCGAAGGCCCGTTCGAGACCGGCCCCGCCAACCCGATCGTGTCGGCGCGATCCACGATCCGCCCGGTCCAGAACACCGGTCACGGCGATCTCGTCATCGGTCCCGACGGCGAGTGGCTGTGCGTGCTGCTCGGTGTCCGCCCGCGCAGCATGACGCGGGCGTTCTCGGCGCTCGGTCGCGAGACGTTCGTCACCCGCGTGCAGTGGCACGCGGACGGCTGGCCCACGATGGAACCCGTCACCCTGAACCCGCGCTCCGGCACGCGCGTGGACGTGACGTTCTCGCCGGAGGTTCCGCTGGACGGCGAGTGGATCACGCCGCGCCGACTTCCGACCGAGCTCGCCGACCTGACCACCCGCCCGGGGTGGCTGGTACTGCGGGCCGACGGCTCGAGCCTCGACGACCCGCGCCCGGTGTTCGTCGGTCGCCGCCAGGAGCACCTGACCCAGTCGACCTCGCTCGACCTGGACTGCACCGCCGGGGTGGGCGGCCTCGCCGTGCGCTACGACGAGAGCTTCCACGTCGAGGTCGAGGCGGGCGCGGGGCGCATCGTCGCCCGCGCGAACGTCGCCGGCCTGGTGCAGGAGTGGGCGGCATCCGTCGACACCGACCGCGTCACCCTGCACATCGAGTCGCGCCGCCCCGACATCGAGGGCGGGTTCGCCCGCACGAGCGACGTCTTCCACCTCGCCGCCACGGTCGACGGCCGGCGCATCGATCTCGCCGAGGTCGACGGCCGGTTCCTGTCGTCGGAGACGGCGGAATCCTTCACGGGCCGGGTCGTGGGCGTCTACGCCCGCGAGGGCAGAGTGGATGCCGCGAACTGGACCTCAGAGGGGGACGACGCATGAGCACGGTCGAGGTCGCCCTCCACGCAGATCTGCGCGAGGACACCCCGTTCGTCGCGACGGCGCTCCCGCGCCTGTCGTGGCGCGTCCGGACCGCGACGCCGGACTGGCGTCAGAGCAGCGCCGAGCTCACCGACGGCGTCGACACGGTCGCGCTCGCGGGCGGGGAGTCGGTGCTCGTGGACTGGCCGTTCCGCCCGCTGACCGCGGGCGAGGAGCGGGAGGTGCGCGTGCGCGTCACCGACACCGCCGGCGCGATCAGCCCGTGGAGCCCGCCGCTCGCCGTCGCCGCGGGCTTCCTGGACGCGGACGAGTGGATCGCGGCGCCCGTCGGGCTCGCCGACCCCGTGACCGCGGCCCAGCCGGCCCTCCTGCGGACCACCTTCCGGCTCGAGCGTCCGGTGCGCCGGGCGCTGCTGTTCTGGACGGCGCTCGGCGCGGCCGAGCCCGAGATCAACGCGACGCCCGTGAGCGACCACGTGCTCTCGCCCGGATGGACGTCGTACCGCGACCGGCTCGTGCACGAGACCGTCGACGTCACGGCGCTGCTCAGGGTCGGCGAGAACGTGCTCGGCGCGACGCTCGCCGGTGCCTGGTACACCGAGAAGTACGGGTTCTTCACGTTCACCGACCGCGTCTACGGCGACCAGCCGTCGTTCCTCGCGCAGCTCCGCGTGACGTACGAGGACGGCACGACCGAAACCCTCGCCGCCACCGGCCCGGGATGGGAGGCCTCCCCCGACGGCCCCGTCCGCGCGAGCGGGATCTACGCCGGTGAGGAGCAGGACCTGGGTCGCGCCGGCGAGAGCGTCTCGCACGGCGCGCGCTGGGCCCCCGCCCGCGTCGGCGCCGTCGCCCGCCCGGGGTACGAAACGGTGCCGACGCCCGAGGCGCGCATCGCTCCGCCGGTGCGGCGCATCCAGTCGCTGCCGGTGGCCGCGCGTCTGCCCACGCCGTCCGGAGGCACGATCCTCGACTTCGGACAGAACCTCGTCGGACGCCTCCGCGTCCGCGTCCGCGGCGCAGCCGGAACGCGCGTCACGATCCGCCACGCCGAGGTGCTCGACGCCGGCGAACTGGCCCTGCGTCCTCTCCGCAACGCCCGGGCCGAGGCATCCTTCGTCCTCTCCGGCGGTGACGACGTGCTCGAGAGCCGCTTCACCTTCTACGGCTTCCGCTACGCGCAGATCGAGGGCATCGATGTCGCCGACACCGATGTCGACGCCGTCGTGCTGCACAGCGACCTGGTGCGCACCGGCTGGTTCTCGTCGTCGCACGGGCTGCTGGACAGGCTCCACGAGAACGTCGTGTGGGGCATGCGCGGGAACTTCCTGTCGATCCCGACCGACTGTCCGCAGCGCGACGAGCGACTGGGATGGACCGGTGACCTGCAGGTGTTCGCGCCCACCGCGAGCTTCCTGTACGACAGCGCCGGGTTCCTCACGTCGTGGCTGCGCGACCTCGCCCTCGAGCAGGGGCGCCACGACGGCGTCGTCCCGCTCGTGATCCCCGCGGCGCTGCCGTCCTTCGCCGGCGGCGGGCCCGTCGCCGCCTGGGGCGACGCGGCCACCGTCGTGCCGTCGGTGCTGCACGAACGCTACGGCGACCGCGCGGTGCTCGCGGCGCAGTACCCGAGCATGCGGGCGTGGGTCGAGGCCGTTCACCGCGACGCCGGAGACAGCGGACTGTGGGCCGGCCGCATGCAGCTGGGCGACTGGCTCGACCCGGCAGCCCCGCCCGACAAGCCCGGCCAGGCGAAGGTGGATGCCGACATCGTCGCCACCGCGTGCTTCGCGCGGTCGCTGCGGCTCGTCGCCGACGCCGCCGCCCTCCTCGGGCACGACGCCGACGCGAAGCGGTACGGCGACCTGGCCGAGCGCAGCCGGCGCGCCTTCGTGGCGGAGTACGTCACGCCCGCGGGCCGCATGATGAGCGACGCCCCCACGGCCTACGCGCTCGCGCTCACGTTCGACCTCGTCGAGGACCCCGAGACCCGGCACGCCCTGGCCGGCCGCCTCGCGGCCCTCGTCCGCGAGGGCGGGTACCGCATCGGCACGGGTTTCGTCGGCACACCGCTCGTCGCCGACGCGCTGAGCGACGGCGGCCATCTCGCCGCCGCCGAACGGCTGCTGCTTCAGACCGAGTGCCCGTCCTGGCTGTACCCGGTCACGATGGGCGCCACCACCGTCTGGGAGCGCTGGGACAGCCTCCTGCCCGACGGGTCGGTGAACCCGGGCGAGATGACCTCGTTCAATCACTACGCCCTGGGCGCCGTGGCCGACTGGCTGCACCGCACCGTCGCGGGCCTCGCCCCGGCGGCGCCGGGCTACCGTCGCCTCCGGATCGCCCCGCGCCCGCTCGCGACGCTGGAGCATGCCTCCGCGCAGCACGAGACGCCCTACGGCACGGCCTCGGTGGGGTGGCGACGCGAGGGCGAAGTGGTCCGCATCACCGTCGTGGTGCCGCCGAACACGACCGCGGAGGTCGATCTCCCCGGCATCCCCGCCGACGGGACGACCGCGCCGGCGACGGTGGGATCGGGAACGCACGAGTGGACGGTGACCGCGCCCACGGCCCCGACCGCTCCCCCGCTCCCGGGGCTCGAGGCGTCGCTGGCCGCCGTCATCGACGATCCGCGCGCCTACACCGCGCTCCTCGACACGCTCACCGAGGTCGCCCCCGAACGTCTCGGCGCCGTCCGCGACGACACCGTGTGGGCCGCGGGGCGTCCGCTCGCGAGCGCCCTCATGTTCACCCCGCCCGACGTCCTGGACCGCGTGGACCGCGCCGTCCGCGCGGCCACCGGCGCCGCCTGACCCCCGAACCGGAGACCCCCATGTTCGACCGCCGCTCGACCTTCGGCGACGCCCTCGACCACCCCGGCGCCCGCGCCGTGCTGGAACGCTTCCTGCCCGGTGTCGCCGCGTCGCCCATGGCCACGCAGTTCCGCGGCGGCCGCCTCGGGCAGCTCGTCGCGATCGTGCCGAGCCTCGAAGACCTCGACCACCGCGCGCGGTTCTGGGAAGCGCTCGCCGAGATCGGCGACGGCGACGAGCGACCGCCCTACGCGCCGGCGATCGCGCCGTCGGCGACGTACGAGGGCGATGACGTTTCGCGGGCGAGCGCGAGCGTCCGCCCGACCGCCGCGACCACGCTGTGGGGCGTGCTGGAAATCCGCGTCGACGGCCCCGCGCACGGGAACCCCTTCGTCGACGTCGACGCGCACGCGACGTTCCGTCGTCCCGACGGCTCGCCCGTCCGGGTCGGCGGGTTCTACGACGGCGACGGCGAGTGGGTGTTCCGGGCGCTCGCGGATGCCGAGGGCACCTGGTCGTTCGAGACGGATGCCACCACCCCGTCGCTCGACGGCCTCACCGGAACCGCGGACGTCGGTCCCGCGGCATCCGGGGCCCACGGTCCGGTCCGCGTGGACGGTTTCCACTTCCGGCACGCCGACGGCACCCGGCACCGACCGCTGGGGACGACGGCGTACGCCTGGACCCACCAGCCCGAGGCCCTCCAGGAGCAGACGCTCGCGACCCTCGCCGAGGGCGCGTTCCGCAAACTCCGTATGTGCCTGTTCCCGAAGTCGTACCTCTTCAACGCCAACGAGCCCGACGACTTCGTCTTCCCCGGGTCGCTGGCCGACGGGTTCGACCTCGAGCGCTTCGACCCGGCGCACTTCCGCCGCCTCGAGCGCCGCATCGCCCAGCTCGGCGAGATGGGCGTCGAAGCCGACCTGATCCTGTTCCACGCCTACGACCGCTGGGGGTTCGCCGACCTCGGCCCCGCGGTCGACGACCGGTACGTCCGCTACGTCGTGCGACGGCTGGCGGCGTTCTCGAACGTGTGGTGGTCGCTCGCCAACGAGTACGACCTCGTCTGGGGCAAGGACGAGGACGACTGGGAGCGCATCGCCGCGATCGTCGGCGAGGAGGACCCGTTCGGCCACCTCATCTCGATCCACAACTGCCGCCCGTTCTACGACTACACCCGGCCGTGGATCACCCACGCGAGCGTGCAGCGCGTCGACGTCTACCGCACCGCCGAGAACACCGACGAATGGCGCGAGCGCTGGGGCAAGCCCGTCGTCATCGACGAGTGCGCGTACGAGGGCGACATCGACCAGGGCTGGGGCAACATCACCGGCGAGGAGATGACCCGCCGATTCTGGGAGGGTGCCGTCCGCGGCGGATATGTGGGCCACGGCGAGACCTACCTGCCGGCGCCGTTCGGCGAGGCGCTCATGCCCGCGTCCGCCGGCTCCGACGACGAGGTGCTGTGGTGGGCGAAGGGCGGCGTCCTGCACGGGTCCTCCCCCGCGCGGATCGCCTTCCTCGAGCGATTCCTGGCCGGGGTCCCCGACGGCGTGCTCGAGCCCGCGGCATCCGACTGGGACGTGCCATGGGCGCAGTCGCCGGATGGGACGGTGCGCGTGGCGTACTTCGGGTTCAATCGCCCGCGGTTCCGCTCCGTCCTGCTCGGCGAGGGCGACTGGGTCATCGACGTCATCGACACCTGGAACATGACGACCGACCGGGTCGACGGCATCCATTCGGGGACCGTCCGGGTCACCCTGCCGGGGCGGCAGTTCGTGGCGCTGCGGGTGTCGCGCGTCTGACGCGCTTCGCTGCGGTGCGGGGGCGTTCGCGCCGTGACCCGTCCCGTCATTCCGACGGTCAGACGCGCTGGCGACGCCCCGCCCGCGCCGCGAACGCGTCGAGAGCGTCGAGGATCTCTTCGCTCCGCCAGAACGGCCCCAGCTTGTGCTCGGCCTTCGAACGGACGATACCTGCGTCGACGAGCGCCTTCAGCGGCGGGTACACGTTGGGCTGGGCGATCCCCAGCGCCCCGGCGGCCGTCGCCGAGTCGAGGACGGGTCGAGACGCGAAGATGTCCAGGAGACGCCAGGCGCTCGAGTCACGACGGGCGGTCAGCCGATCATTCCAGGACCCGCGAACAGCGTCGATGTTCGAGACGAGCTCTCGGCTGTTGGACACGGCGCGGAAAGCGGCGGACGCGAAGGCGCGGACGATCGGGTTGGGGTCTCCCGCGCGGTAGGCGGTCAGCGCGGAGTGATACCCGTCGACATCCGCCAGGAGGCCCGCGGAGACGGGAACAGCGACGTTCCTGGTGACGCCGCGGTAGCGAAGCAGCGATTGTGCGAGGGCTCGGCCCGTCCGACCGTTGCCGTCGGTGTAGGGGTGGATCGTCTCGAACTGCGCGTGGGTGATCGCGACGGAGGTGAGCGAGGGCACGTCCCAGCGCGCCGCGAACTCGGCGAGGTCGTCGATGAGAGCCGCAACGCGTTCATGATGAGGCGGGACGAACTCGGCTCCGACGGGCGAGTCCCCTCGCGTTCCGATCCAGTTCTGTTCGCGGCGATACTCGCCGGGAGTGTGTCGGGGCTGCGATTCCATCAGAACCCGATGCATCGCCGCGATGCTCGCGGGCGTGATCTGTTCCGCGAGGTCGAGAGCCGCCTGAAGTGAGCGCGTGTTCGCGGCTATCAGCTCGGCGTTTCGAGACCCCTTGGCCCCGAGCTCGGCCGAGAAGATCGCGCGTGCGGATGCCGTGAGGTTCTCGATCTGCGACGAGGACGCGGCCTCCGAACGAAGGAGAACCGGGGCGAACCCGGCGACCCGGCTCCCGAGTTCCGCGTCGAATCGCGCGAGCTCAGCCGCCGCCTCATCGGCGTCGGCGGCGACCTCGGGGAGCAGCACGGGATGGCGCGAGGCGATCATCGGCGGCACGGACGCGTCGTAGGCGACGCTCGCGCGACCCGCGCGTGCGGCGCGGACCCCCATGGCGGCGGCCGGCACCCACTCCCGTCTCTCATGGTCGATCGCCGGCCAGGACGGGTCGAGCTGATCCCCCGATTCGCCCGCGGCGGCGTGGTCGGGCGGCAATTCCTCAGAACTCATAAGAAGTCCCCAAAAATTTATGACTTAAGGCACTATCTCATAAAATCGGACGCGTGCCTTCTGAGGAAGGCAGCTCACTCCCCGACGAGACGCGCCGACGCCGTCGCCATGTGCACGGCCATCGCGGATGCCGCGGCGTCGGCGTCCCGCGCGCGGATCGCGCGGTCGACGGCATCGTGTTCGGCGATGGCCCGGGTCGCGTCGTCCGCGCTCTGTACCGCGCGGTCGGCGTAGACCTGCAGCAGCGAGCGGACGACGTTGAGCTGGTCGACGAGGAGGGCGTTGCCGGCGGCGTGGCCGAGGGCGTCGTGGAAGTCGCGGTCGGCTCGCGCGAACGCGCGGAGGTCGTGACGCGACCGGGTCATCTCGGCCAGCGTCGCCGCGATGCGTTCCCGCGCGGCCTCGTCGGCGCGGTCCGCGGCCAGGCGGGCGACGTAGATCTCCAGCCCCGCGCGGAGGTCGAGGAGTTCGGCGGTGTCGGTGTCGCCGAGGAGCAGTCCCCAGCGCAGCGTCTGCGGAAGCAGTGAGCTCGCGGTGCCGCGCAGGTAGGTGCCCGAGCCGGGACGGACGTCGACGATGCCGAGGATCTCGAGCGCCGCGAGCGCCTCGCGGACGGCCGAGCGCCCGACGCCGAGCGTCGTGGAGAGCGCACGCTCGGCGGGCAAGCGCGTGCCCGGGGCGATGGAGCCCGTGGTGAAGAGATCGAGCAAGCGGCGAGCGACCTCGCTGACCGGCGACCCCGCGGGGAGGGCCTCGAGTGCGGCCGCGATCTCGTGGCTGCGGTCGGCGGGGTAGGCGGGCACGCCTTCAACCTAGCGGCCACCGAAGTCGTGCTTGCAATTGGTCAACCGGTTGGCCAATATAGACGAGCGCGCCGATGCGCCCCGAATCGAACGGAGTCAACGTGGACACCTCCACTCCCCTCGCAGCGGAACCCGACGTCGCGCGTCGAGCCATCCGCAAAGTGGCCTGGCGACTGGTCCCCTTCGTCGCCCTGATGTTCTTCATCAACTACCTGGACCGCACCGCGATCGGCTTCGCCGCCCCGAACGGGATGAACGACGATCTCGCTCTCAGCGCCGCGCAGTTCGGCTTCGCCTCCGGCGTCTTCTTCGTCGGCTACATCCTTCTCGAGGTGCCCTCCAACCTCGCCCTGCACCGCTTCGGCGCCCGCCGCTGGCTCGCCCGGATCATGGTGACCTGGGGCATCGTCGCGCTGCTGTTCACGTGGGTGCAGAACTTCGAGCAGCTCGTGATCCTGCGCTTCCTGCTGGGTGTGGCCGAGGCCGGGTTCTTCCCCGGGGCGATCCTCTTCCTCAGCCTGTGGGTGCCCGCGGCGCATCGCGGTCGCATCCTGATGCTCTTCTACCTCGCCCAGCCCCTGACGACCGTGATCGGGGCCCCTCTCGCGGGAGCTCTCATCCAGCAGCACGGCACGTTCTTCGGCCTCGAGGGATGGCGTTTCATGTTCTTCGGCGTCGCGATCCCGGCGATCGTGGTGGGCGTCATCGCGTGGTTCTACCTCAAGGACAAGCCCGCCGACGCGAACTGGCTCGCCGCCGACGAGAAGGAGTGGCTGACCGCCGCGCTCGCGAAGGAATCGGCCGCGACCGCGGCGAGCCAGAAGCACGTCTCCGCGCGCTTCGCCTTCCGCAGCGGGCGCGTGTGGATGCTGTCGTTCATCTACTTCGGCTTCATCTACGGCCTGTACGCCCTCGCCTTCTTCCTGCCCACGATCATCAACGGGTTCCAGGAGCAGACCGGGGCCTCCTTCGACGTGTTCCAGAAGGGCCTCATCACCGCCATCCCCTACGTCCCGGCGGCGATCGCGATGTACTTCTGGTCCCGCGACGCCTCGCGACGAGGACTGCGCACGTGGCACATCGTGGTCCCCGCGCTCGTGGGCGCGGTCAGCATCCCCCTGGCCCTGTTCGCGGGCTCCCCCGCCCTGACGATCGCCGTGATCACGCTGACCGCGATGGCGATCTTCGCCGCGCTGCCGAACTTCTGGACCCTGCCGACGAAGTTCCTCACCGGCGCCGCCGCCGCGGCCGGCGTGGCACTCATCAACACGATCGGCAACCTGGCCGGCTTCAGCGCGCCGTACGTCACCGGCGCCGTGCACGACTGGACGGGCGGCTACGAGGTCCCGATGTTCATCGTCGGCGCCGTGATGCTGGTCTCCGCGATCCTCATGGTCGTCCTCGCCCGCCGGACGGCGGCCGCACCCGCCCCGACGCCCGAGGCGATCGACGTCGAGGAGACGGCTCGGTGACCCGTCTCTGGAACGAGCCGGCGGCGTTCGCGGACGAGATGATCGACGGCTTCGTCGCGGCCAACGGCCGCTACGTCCGCCGCATCCCGGGAGGGGTCGCGCGCGCGACGACCTCGCCGAGCGGGCAGGTCGCGGTCGTGGTGGGCGGCGGCTCGGGCCACTACCCGGCCTTCGGTGGTCTCGTCGGCCCGGGCCTGGCGCACGCGGCAGCGATGGGCAACCTCTTCGCCTCCCCATCGACGCAGCAGGTGTACAGCGCGGCGCGGACCGCTGACAACGGCGGCGGGGTGTTCTTCGCCTACGGCAACTACGCCGGCGACGTCCTGAACTTCGACGCGGCACAGGAGCGCCTGCGCAGCGAGGGCATCGACGCGCAGACCGTCACCGTCACCGACGACATCTCCTCCGCACCTCCCGCGGAACGCCACCGGCGGCGGGGCATCGCGGGCGATCTCACGGTCTTCCGCGCCGCCGCGGCCGCCGCCGAACGGGGGGACGACCTCGACGGAGTGGCCCGCGTCGCCGCCCTCGCCAACGAGCGCACCCGCTCCTTCGGCGTGGCGTTCACGGGCTGCACGCTCCCCGGCGCTCAGGACCCGCTGTTCAGCGTCGCCGAGGGGCGCATGGCGGTGGGGCTCGGCATCCACGGCGAACAGGGGATCGACGAGACCGCGATCCCCACCGCCGACGGACTCGCCGAGATGCTGGTGGCGGCCCTGCTAGACCCCGCCGAGGTCCCCGACGGCGTGGCATCCGTCTCCGGCGCCCGCGTGGTGCCGGTGCTGAACGGGCTCGGCTCGCTCAAGTACGAGGAGATGTTCGTCGTGTACCGGCGGATCGCCCAGCTCCTCGAGGACGCCGGGATCGAGATCGTCGACCCGCACGTGGGCGAGTACTGCACCTCGTTCGACATGGCCGGCACGTCGCTGACGCTCTACTGGCTCGACGACGAACTCGCAGCGCTCTGGGAGCACCCGGTCGACACCCCCGCCTACCGGCGAGGAGCGGTCGCCGCGACCGAACGCGTGTCGGCGCCGGTGGCCGAGACGGAGACCGCCGACGACATGCCGGATGCCGACGACACCTCGCGCGCGACGGCGCAGACGGTGCGTCTCGCGGTGGAGGCGATCGCCGACACCATCGACGCGCACGTCGACGAGCTCGGACGCCTGGATGCCGTCGCCGGCGACGGGGACCACGGCATCGGGATGCAGCGCGGCGCCCACGCGGCGCAGGCCGCGGCGGACGCCGCCGCCGCCGCGGGCGCGGGGGCCGCCACCACGCTGCGGCGCGCCGCGGACGCGTGGGCCGATCGCGCAGGCGGGACCTCCGGCGCGCTGTGGGGAGTGATCCTCGGCGCGATCGCCCGCACGCTGGGCGACACGGGTGCGCCGACGGCCGCCGACGTCGCGGGCGGGGTGTCCGCCGCCTCACGCGCGGTCACCGACTACGGGAAGGCCGAAGTGGGCGACAAGACGCTCGTCGACGCTCTCGTGCCCTTCGCCGCGACCCTTTCCCACGCGATCGACGGCGGCGCCTCGCTCGCCTCCGCCTGGGCGTCCGCGGCCGACTCGGCCGACCGGGCCGCCGCGGCGACCGCCGATCTGCTGCCCCGCAAGGGCCGCGCCCGCACCCACGGCGAACACGCCGTGGGAACCCCCGACCCGGGCGCCGTCTCCCTCGCGCTCATCACCGCCGCGATCGCCCCCGTGCTGGCGACCGCCTCCGAGAACGGAACCCCCTCATGACCTCTCCCCTGCGCATCGTGATCGGCTCCGACGACGCCGGCTTCGACTACAAGGAGATCCTCAAGCGCGACCTCGAGGCCAACGACGGCGTCCTCGCGGTCACCGATGTGGGCGTGGACGCCGACGGCCACACGCCCTACCCGACGGTCGCGATCGAGGCGGCCTCGCGCGTCGCCGACGGCGAAGCCGACCGGGCGCTTCTGATCTGCGGAACCGGACTGGGCGTGGCGATCGCGGCCAACAAGGTCCCCGGCATCCGCGCGGTCACCGCGCACGACTCCTTCTCGGTCGAGCGCGGGGTGCTGTCCAACAACGCGCAGGTGCTCACCATGGGGCAGCGGGTCGTCGGGATCGAGCTCGCGCGACGGCTCGTGCGCGAGTGGCTCACCTACCGCTTCGACGACTCCTCGGCGAGCGCCGAGAAGGTCGCCGTCCTCACCGCGTACGAGAACACCGGATCCTGCTGATGACCGCACCGGTGTGGGTCGGGGTGAGCCTGAAGACGTACTTCGGACACGCCCGCGCCCTCGCGTGGCTGGACGACGTCGCCCGTATCGCCCGTGAGACACCCGCCATCGCCTCCGGCGCGGTGCGGCTCGTCGTCGTCCCCACGTACCTGCAGATCCCCGCGGCGCTCGCGGTCTTCGCCGGAACGGACGTGCGGGTGGGTGCCCAGGATGTCTCCGCACACCCGGCCGGCGCCTTCACCGGCGAGATCACGGCTTCCGAGCTCGCGGAGATCGGTGTCGCGTTCGCCGAGATCGGTCACGCCGAGCGTCGACGCCTGTTCGGGGAGACCGACGCGGAGACGGCGGCGAAGGCCGCGGCCGCGCTGACCGCGGGTCTCACGCCGCTCCTCTGCCTGGGCGAGACCGGGAGAACCGCCCCCGAGATCGCTGCCGCGACCGTCGTGGCCCAGCTCCACGCGGATCTCGAGGGTGCACCGGCGGGCGCGGTCACCGTCGCCTACGAGCCGGTGTGGGCGATCGGCGCGGAGTCCCCGGCATCCCTCGCGCACATCGTCCCCGTCGCGCGGGCGCTGCGCGCGGCGCTCGACGCCCTGCCGGAGCGTGCGGGCAGCGCGGTGGTGTACGGCGGGTCGGCGGGGCCGGGCCTGCTCACCGACCTCGGCGGGGCGGTCGACGGCCTGTTCCTCGGCCGCTTCGCCCACGACCCCGCGCAGCTTCGCCGCGTCCTCGACGAGGCCGCCGCCCGCGCGGGGGTGAGCGCGTGATCGGCCTGGGAACCTACGCGTTCTTCTGGCAGCACTCCGCCCTCGCTCCCGAACCCCTGACGCTCCGCGGAGCCTTCGAGGCCACCCGTGCGCTCGATGTGGGGCTGTTCCAGATCTGCGACTACGCCCCTCTGGAGCACATGGGCGATCGCGAGCTGGCCGAGGCGGCGACCGCCGCACGTGATCTCGGGGTCATCGTGCAGCTCGGCACGAAGGGCCTCACTCCCGAGCGGCTCCAGCGCTTCCTGTGCCTCGCCGAGGTCTTCGACGCCCGCCTCCTCCGCTCGATGCTCAGCGGCCCGGAGGGCACTCCGACACTCCGGCAGGCCGAGCTCTGGCTCGCCGACACCCTGCCCTCGTTCGAGGACGCCGGGGTGACCCTGGCCCTCGAGACCTACGAGCAGGTCGCCACGGTCGACCTCGTCGACCTGGTGTGGTCGCTGTCGAGCGAGAGCCTGGGCATCTGCCTCGACCCCGCGAACGTCGTCGCCCGCCTCGAGCAGCCGGCCGCCTGCGTCGAGGTGTGCACGGAACTCGTCGCCAACGTGCACGTCAAGGATTTCGCTTTCCATCGCCGCGACGGCTGGGTCGGCTTCGAGTACACCGGCGCTCCGATGGGTTCGGGACTGCACGACTACCCCCACCTCCTCGACACCGTCCGACCGCGCGAGCGCGGCATCGACGAGATCGTCGAGCACTGGCTCCCCTGGCAGGGGGATGCCGAGACCACCGTCCGCCTCGAGCGGGAATGGACCCGCACCACCATCGACTACCTCAGGAGCACCCCATGACCGAGACCACCACCGACCTCCACTCGATCGCCGTCATCGGCGCGGGCGGGAAGATGGGGATGCGCGTGTCGAACAACCTCGCGCGTACCGCCCACCCCGTGGCCTACGTCGAGAACTCCCCCGCCGGTCGCGAGCGCACGATCGCCGCGGGCCGGGAGCTCACCGAGGCGGCCACCGCGGTCGCCGACGCCGACATCGTGGTGCTCGCCGTCCCCGACCTCGCCCTCGGCGCGGTCACGGCCGAGCTCGTTCCGCAGCTGAAGTCGGGAGCGATCGTGCTGACGCTCGATCCCGCCGCCGCCTACGCGGGCCTGCTCACCACGCGCGCGGACGTCATCCAGGCGGTGGCCCACCCGTGCCACCCGTCGGTCTTCCTCGAGCGCACGACGAAGGAGGAGTGGGCCGACACCTTCGGCGGCATCGCCGCCCCGCAGGACGCGATCGCCGCGATCGAGTCCGACGACCCCGTCAAGCGGGCGATCGTCGAGGCGACCGTCCGCGCGATCTACGCCCCCGTCATCGACGTGCACTGGGTCACCGTGAAGCAGCTCGCGCAGCTCGAGCCCACGCTGGTGGAGACGGTGGCGTGCATGATCGGTTCGCTCCTGAACGAAGCGCTGGACGAGGCCGTCCACACGATGGGCGTGCCCGAGGCGGCGGCGCGCAGCATCCTCTACGGCCACACGCAGGTGGCGCTCGCGAACGGACTCCGCGGCGACAACCCCTTCAGCGACGCGTGCCTCATCGCCATGGACTACGGCCGCGAGAGCATCATCAAGGAAGACTGGAAGAAGATCTTCCGCGACGACGAGCTCGACAAGAACCTCGCCCGGATGCTCGACCTCGACCGGATCGCACGCTGAGGAGACGACCATGAGCAGACTCACCGGGAAGACCGCTCTGGTCACGGGCGCCGCCAAGGGCATCGGCTTCGCCGTGGCCGCCCGCTTCGTCGCCGAGGGCGCGCGCGCCGTGATCGCGGACGTGGATGCCGCCGGCGCCCGCGCCGCGGCTGAGGGCTTGGGTCCGGACGCGCGGGCGCTCGCGATGGACATCTCGGACGAGGAGTCCGTCGCCGGAGGGTTCGCCGAACTGCAGAGCGCGGGATGGGAGCCCGACGTCGTCGTCGCCAACGCCGGGGTGCAGCTGTTCGGTCGGGACGCCCCCGCCGCCGAGCTCGACCTCGACGTGTGGCGCCGGACGCTCGACATCAACCTCACCGGGGCGTTCCTGACCGTGAAGTACGCGGTGCGATCGATGCTCCGCGGCCGCGGCGGGTCGATCATCCTCACCGGAAGCCCGACCGCGGTCAACGGCGAAGGCAAGGACTTCACCGCCTACAGCGCGTCCAAGGCCGGTGTGCACGGCCTGGCCCGCACCGTCGCTGCGGCATATGCCGCCGACGGCATCCGCGTGAACACCGTCCAACCCGCGTACACCGAAACGCCGCTGGTGGCCGCGATCACCGACGACCCCGAGGCGCGCGCCGCCATCGTCGGGCGCATCCCCGTCGGTCGCGCGGGAACGCCCGACGACGTCACCGGCATCATGGTGTACCTCGCCAGCGACGAGGGCGCGTTCGCCACCGGCGCGACGTTCGTCGTCGACGGCGGCATGACCACGCTCTGACATGACCTGGAACGACGACGAGGTCGCGTGGTCGAGCGGCCCGTGGACCCTGACGCGGCGGCGCGGCGACGAGTTCGCCGACATCGCGTTCCGCGGCCGCCCGGTGCTGCGCAGCGTCCGCCTCGCCGTCCGCGACCGGGACTGGAACACCCTCCCGCTCTCCGTCGACGAGGTCCGCGACGAGCCCGGATGTCTCCGCCTCGGCGTTCGCGCGTCGGCCGACCCCGGAGGCCTCGAGGGCGAGCTCGTGGCGCGCGCGGACGACGACCGGCTCGAGATCGCGGTCGACCTGATCAGCACCGCGGCGTTCGAGACGAACCGGACCGGACTCGTGGTGCTCCACCCGCCGAGGGTGAGCGGCCGCGCCCTCTCCGTGGACCATCCGGACGGCTCGTCCGAGGCCACCCGTTTCCCCGACGGGATCAGCCCGCACCAGCCGGCGACGGACATCGCCGCACTCCGGTGGTCCTCGGATGCCGGGGAGATGCGGATGACGTTCTCGGGCGACGTGTTCGAGATGGAGGACCAGCGCAACTGGACCGACGCGTCGTTCAAGACGTACAACCGCCCCCTCGCTCTGCCCTTCCCGGTCCGGCTCGCCGCCGGGGAGCGCGTCGCGCAGACCGTGGTGATCGAGCGCGTCGGTCCCGTGCCGCCGCCCGAGCCGACGGGGCCGGCGGTCATCGACCTGCGCGCCGAGGGGACCGCGCCGTCCCTCGGCATCGGCGCGAGCACCGCCCCCGACCCCGTCGAGGAGGTCGATGACCGGCCGTTGCCCGTCGACACGGTGCTCGTCGAGCTCGACCTGGCCTCGCCCGCGTGGCCCGCCGCCCTCGCCCGCGCGCGGCGCGCCGGGCTCCCGCTCGACGTCCGCTTCGTCGTCGACGAGCAGCGGCCGGACGCCCTGCAGGACGGCGTCGACGCGCTCACGGGGATCGACGTGCGCCGCGTGGCCGCTTTCCGAGCCGACGGTCCCGCCCGGCACGTTTCCGACGCGGAGACGGTGGCGGCCCTCCGCGCGGCGAGCGGGCGCGCGGGGCTGAGGGCGCCCGTCGCGGGCGGGGTGCGGACGCACTTCACCGAACTCAACCGCGAACACCACCGCCTCCCGGCCGGGCTCGACGGCCTCGGCTTCGCGATCACCCCCCTCTTCCACGACGTGAGCACCGCGCAGCTGGTCGAGTCGGTCGCGATGCAGAGACGGGTGGCGGAGCAGGCGGTCCGGCTGTCCGGCGGGATCCCCGTCGACATCGGCCCGATCGGACTGCTCCCGCACGTGAACGCCGTCTCGACGACCGCCGAGCCGCGACCGTCGCAGCCCGATCTCCGCGACGGCTACGGCCCGGCGCTCCTCCCCTCCGCAGACCCGCGCCAGGATGCCGTCGAGCTCGCCGCCTGGACCATCGCGAGCGCCGCAGCCCTCACCGTGCCGGGCGTGCGATCTCTGACCTACTTCGAGGAGTGGGGGGCGCGCGGCATCCGGAGGCCGGACGGCACGGACCGACCGGTGGCCGCGGCGATCGCCGCCCTCGCGGAGCTCGGCGGTCATCCCGCGCTCACGGGCGACTCGCCGGACGGGTCCGTCTGGGCGGTCGGGGCGCTCACCCCGTGGGGCGCCGTCGTGCTGCTCGCGAACCTCGACCACCGGGCCCGCGACCTCGAGGTACGCACCCCGCGCGGGTCGACCTCGGTCCGGCTGGAGCGTTCCGGCTGGGCGAGGATCGTCCTGCCCTGAGGCGCATTGCGGCCCTACCGCATGGCATCCCCTGCGTGCAAAGGCCAATCCGAAACACACAGTGTCTCCGAAGATGTGTGAAAGGCGACCGAATGGTCGCTGTCAGAACTCTGGGAGGTTCATCATGAGCTCGTCACCGAACCGCATCGTCGCGACCGTCTTCGGCGCCGTCTACCTGCTCGTCGGTCTGCTCGGCTTCGCCGTCACCGGCGGCGTCGGCTTCATCAGCAACGAGGGTGGCCTGCTGCTGGGCATCTTCGCGGTCAACCCGCTCCACAACATCGCGCACCTCCTGATCGGTGCCGCGCTGCTCATCGCCGGTCTCGCCAACGCGCGCGCCGCCAAGGGCGTCAACACCACCGTCGGTGCGGTCTACCTGCTCCTCGGTATCGTCGGCTTCTTCCTCACCGGACCGGCCAACATCCTCGCCCTCAACGTGCCCGACCACTTCCTCCACCTCGCGAGCGCCGTCGTGCTCCTGGGTGTCGGCCTCGGCACCGAGCGCAACGTCCCCCGCACCGCGGCGGTCTGAGCGTGAACGCCGCGACCTTCGTCCGGTCGTGGCCCTCCGTGTCCGCATGGGGGGCAGGCCTGATCCTCGCCGCCCTCGGTGCGGGCGCCATCGTCGGACCCAGCTCCGGGATCGCCTCGCGCGGTCTCGGAGCGGGTCTGGTCGTCCTCGGGGTGGCCGCGCTCGTCTGGGGTGGAGCCGTGCTCGCCCTGGGTCGGTTCGTCGCCCCGCGCACGACGCTGGCGGGAGTTCTGGCGGGAGTCCTCGCGGCATCCGCCCTGATGTTCGTCCTGCCGACTCACACCAGCATCGTCGCGGTCACCGCCGCCACGTTCCTCCTCATCGTGGTCGGCGCGGCCGTCGCGGTGCACGTCCGGCGCGGCGGACGCGAGGGCTCAGCCCCGCGGACCGCGCAGCCGATGAGCGTGTGGGGGCTCCTGCTCGCCGCGTCGATCATCGCCGTCGTCGTCACCCCCGCTCTGGGGGCGACGCAGGACGCGGTGCTGATCCGCGACGACGGCAGCGTCCCCGTCATCACCCACGAGGGTCACTGATCCGGCCCTTCCGCCTCCCGCGGGATGGCACGCTGGAACGGTGACGTCCTCACCCCCGGTCCCGGCGCCGATCGCGCGGTTGCGCGCCAAGCTCCTCACCGCCCTCGCGGGCGACCCGACCGGGATGGCGCCGTACGTCCGCGCGATCGCCGAGGGCGACGACGGCGGCTACTTCGTCGAGAACGGTCCCGCGTGGACCGTCCATGCCGGAATGGGCACCTTGGTCGCCGGCATCCGGGCCCTTCTCCTGCAGGCGCTGCACCCCGGGGCGCTCGCGGGGGTCCACGACTGGTCGCGCTACCGCGAGGACCCGATCGGGCGCCTCACCGGCACCGTGCGCTGGGTCATCACCCTCACGTACGGATCCCAAACCCAGGCGGATGCCGAGACCGCCCGCGTGGGCCGCTTCCACCAACGCGTGCGGGGGACGTACGTCGGCGGCGACGGAGACGCGCGCGGCTACACCGCCGAGGACCGCGACCTCGTCCGGTGGGTCCACATCGCCTTCACCGACGCGTTCCTGCGGAGCCACCAGGCCTACGGCGGCCCGATCCCCGGCGGCGCCGACGCGTACGTCGCCGACTGGGCGACGGCGGGTCGGCTCATGCGCCTGCCCGATCCGCCGCTCACCGAGGCCGCCCTCCGCGCCGAGCTCGAGGGGTTCCTCGACCGTGGCGAGCTGCGCCACGACGAGCGGGTCGACGACGTCGTCCGTTTCCTGCGGAAGCCCCCGTTCACGGGACTCATGGGCGTGGCCTACCGCGTGCTGTTCGCCGCCGCGGTCGCGACCTTCCCACCGCGGGTGCGCAAGATGCTGGGCATCCGCCGCTCGTGGCTGCCGGTGAAGACCGCGACACGCCTGATCCTGCGGATCACCGAACGCGCGCTCGGATCCGGTCCGCGCGCGCAGGACATGGCGCGGCTGCGGCTGCGCCGCCTGGGGCTGTAGCGCCGGGCCGGGTTCGCGGGTCGCGGCCCGTTCAGTGTCCAAGACACGCCGACGCGCCCGCGCAGGATCGGCGTGTCTTGGACACTCGAGCGGCGCGGCACGGCGCGGCGACGCGGACGCGACGCGGCGGAGGCTCCGGCGCCACCCGCTCCCCACCGACGTAGCCTGGAAGCACCCGAGCACACGGCGGAGGCGGCATGAGCGACGATCCGAGGCAGGCGGCGGAGCGCTATCGCCTGGACCGGCGGCTGCGGGATGCCGGGCTGGAACCCGAATCCGCACCGTCGCCGGCGCGGGGGTCGACCGCGGCCGAGCGCGCCGCCTACGTGGAGACCTCGATCCAGCAGGCCATCCGGCGCGGAGAGTTCGACGACCTCCCCGGTGCCGGGAAGCCGCTCCCCGACCTCGGCGGCAGCCACGACCCCGACTGGTGGATCCGTCGCAAGATCGAGACTGAGAAGCTCTCGGGCCTCGGGCCGCCCGCGCTCACCCTACGGGTCGAGCACGCCGAACTCGCCGATCGCCTGGACGCCCTGTCGCGCGAGGGCGACGTCAGGGAGGCGCTCGAGGACTTCAACCGCCGCGTCATCGAGGCCCGCCGGCAATTGCTCGGCGGCCCGCCCGTGGTGACACCGACGGTGGACGTGGATGCCGAGCTCGCGGCGTGGGCGTCGCGACGCCGCGCGCGCGGGGACGCGGTGGCACCCGCGCCGCCGCCGCGTCGCCGCCACTGGTTCCGGCGCTGACCTGCGCCGCGGCGGGATGGCGGCCATTTCACGTGAACTGACCCAAACCACCCGCTGTTAGCGACCCGCGCCGAGTGATCTCGACCATTTCACGTGATCTCGCCGCCGCGCCACCGGACAGCCGCCTCGCCGCACGGCCACCGCGCCGCCACGGCCCCGCCGACGCGTCAGAGCCGCGCGAGCGCCTCGGCGCGGACGACCAGGGCGCGGGCGCGGGCGAGGGTGGGAGCGTACGAGCCGTCGACCGGGCCGTCGGGAACCTCCGCGAGCACCGCCCGGGCGGCCTCGACCTCGACGGCGCTCGGCGTGAAGCCGGCGTGGGCCCCCGCGATCGCGGCATCCCGCAACACGAGAGTGCCGGTGAAGCCCATCGTGGCCGCGTGCTCGGCGGCATCCCGAGCCTGCTCGATCGGACCGCACGGGCCGTCGATCGGCCCCGCGATCCCCGCCGCCGCCGACGCCACCACCAGCTGCGCGCGCGGCCACGACAGCGCGATGCGGTCGGCCGCCATGCCGGTGTCGCGACGGAAGTCGCCCGTGCCGAACGCCAGGCGCCGGGTCGCGGGGTGGGCGGCGATCGCCGGTGCCGACAACAACGCCGCAGCCGACTCGATCATCGCCACGATCGCCACGCCGGAGGGGAGGGATGCCGCGACGTGAGCGACGTCCGCCGGCCCGGCGCACATCGCGAGGACGACGCCGGCGAGGCGGTCGCCGAGCTCGCGGCCCAGGGCCAGGTCGGCCTCGCCGTCCCGTGTGCCCGCGGCGCTGATGCGCAGCCACACCGGCGCGGTCTCGGCGGCGCGGCGGGCGCGCTCGCGCCCCTCGGTCTTGCGCGCGGCGGGCAGTCCGTCCTCGAGGTCGAGCACGAGCACGTCGGCTGCGGTCTCCCCGCCGGCCGCGAGCGGCGAGCGCAGCAGCCAGGTGCGGGCGAGATCCACGCGCGCGGGGGCGGGGGCGGCCGAAGCCGCCCCCGCCGGGGAGTGCGTCAAGCTCACGAACGGCTCCGAGCCGCCGCCTCCGCCTCCGCCTGAGCGCGGAAGGCGTTGAGCGCCTGCGTGTCCACCGACGCCGGACCGGTGCCGGCGACGGCCGACGCCTCTTCCTTGGCATCCGCCGCCGGAGTGGCGGAGTGGTCGTGACCGGTGAGCAGCGTCTCGTCGAACGGGATGCGACCCGCGAGGACCTCGCCGACGCGCTCGCGGTCGTACTGCTTCGTCCACGCGCCGATGAGCAAGGTCGCGACGGCGTTGCCGGTGAAGTTCGTGACCGCGCGGGCCTCCGACATGAACCGGTCGATGCCGACGATGACGCCGACGCCGTTGACGAGGTCGGGACGGTAGGCGGAGAGACCACCGGCGAGGGTTGCGAGACCGGCACCGGTGACACCGGCGGCGCCCTTGGACGCGATGATCATGAAGACCAGCAGACCGATCTGCTCGGGAACCGACATCGGCGCCCCCATGGCGGTGGCGATGAAGAGCGACGCCATCGTCAGGTAGATCGCGGTGCCGTCGAGGTTGAACGAGTATCCGGTCGGGACGGTGATGCCGACGACCGGCTTCGAGACGCCGAGGTGCTCCATCTTCGCGATGAGGCGCGGAAGCGCCGCCTCGGACGACGAGGTGCCGACGATGAGGAGGTACTCGCGGCCGAGGTACTTGATCAGCGAGAAGATGTTGACCCGCGTGACGACGTAGAGGAGCGTCCCCAGGACCACGGTGATGAAGAGGAAGCAGGTCAGGTAGAACGAGCCCATCAGGATGCCGAGGCTGATGACCGCGCCGAAGCCGGTCTTGCCGACGACCGCCGCGATGGCGCCGAACGCACCGATGGGGGCGAGCCACAGGATCATGCCGAGGATACGGAAGACCAGCACCTGGAAGTTGCGGATGCCTTCGACCATGCGCGCCCCGCGCTCGCCCATGCCCTGCAGCGCGAAGCCGACGAGGAGGGCGATGAAGAGCACCTGAAGGATGCTGCCGCCGGTGAACGCCGAGAAGAACGTCGTGGGGATGATGCCCAGGATGAAGTCCTGCGTGGTGGTCGCCTCGGGCACGGCGTCGTACGACGCGCTGGCGATGTTGAGGCCCTCGCCGGGGTGGATGATGTTGCCCACCAGCAGGCCGATGCCCAGCGCGAAGGTCGACATCACGACGAAGTACAGCAGCGCCAGACCGCCGATCTTGCCGACCGTGGAGGCCTTGGCGATCGACCCGATGCCGACGACGATCGTGCAGAAGATGACCGGGGCGATCATCATCTTGATGAGGCTGACGAAGCCCTTCCCGATCGGCTCGAGGCCGGTGGCGAACTGCGGGGCGACGAGGCCGACGATGATGCCCGCCGCGACGGCGACGATGACGGCGATGTAGAGCCAGTGGTTGCGGTCGATCTTCTTACGCGGACGACCGTCGCGCGTGGTGCGGAGTGAGAGAGACATTCGCGACTTCCCCTTTTTCTAACGTCTTTGTTGAGTCCGGCGGGGCCGCCGGAGATGTGTCGACTTTGCGGGAGCGCAGAGCCCGGGGCGATTTGTGGTCGTATTGTTCACGGCAGACCGGAACGGACCGGAGAGGGCACGGCATGCGTTTGAGCGTGGGCGGACGACTGGCGATGGTGTCGCTCGGCGTCGTCGTGCTGGTCGCGGGTGTGCTCGCGGCGCTCATGTCCGTGCAGCTGTCGGACTCCGGGCAGCGCCAGGCGCAACAGGTCACGCGCTCCGTCGCCGAGACCCTCGCGCACGAACCGGACGTCGCCGCGCTCGTCCGCGCGCAGGACTCGGCGACGCTTCAGCCGATGGTCGCGGCGATCCTCTCCGATGCCGACCTGTCGTTCGTCACGATCATGACGCCCGACGGCATCCGGCTGACCCACCCCGATCCCTCGCAGATCGGCCAGCCCTACATCGGCTCGCGCGAAGAGGCGCTCGCCGGGGCGACCTACACCGAGGTCTACGAGGGCACGCTCGGCCCGTCCGTGCGGACCATCGCACCCGTCCGCGCCGGCGGAGCCGACGACGGCGAGATCGTGGGCCTCGTCTCGGTCGGGGTCACCCTGGGAGCCGTCCAGGCGGATCTCGCCGCCCGTGTGCCCCTGATCGTCGCCGCCGCTGCCGGCATCGTGGGCATCGGCATCCTGGGGGCCCTGTACGTCCGTCGGAGCGCCCGTCGCGTCACCGGCTCGTACACCCCGCGCGAGCTCGCCCGACTGGTGGAGAGCTACGAGACGGTGCTGCACTCGCTGCGCGAGGGCCTGGTCGTCACCGACAGCGACGGCCGCATCGTGCTGTACAACGACGAAGCCGCCGACCTCCTCGGCCTCCCGCCGGCGACGCAGGGGCAGACGAGTCTGGACCCGCGTGAGACCGACATGGATGCCGCCCTCGCCGACGCGATCGCCACCGGGCGCCGCATGGTCGAGGAGACCGTGGCCACCGGCGACCGCGTGCTGCTGGTGAACCAGGAGGAGGCCCGCGACCTCACCGGTCGGCGCGCGCCGGAACGCGGTCGGGTCATGACCCTCCGGGACCGGTCCGAGCTCCAGGCCCTGCTCGGCGAGCTCGAGGGGGTGCGGACGCTCACCGACACCCTCCGCTCGCAGACGCACGAGCACGGCAACCGGCTGCACGCCCTGCTGGCACTGCTGGAGCTCGGACGGGTCGACGACGCGCGGCAGCTCATCGCGGCATCCACGGAGGACCGTCAGGATCTCGCCGACCGCATCGTCTCGGGCAACGACGGCGCCGTCGTCGTCGCTCTGCTGCTCGGGAAGCTCGACGAGGCCGCCGAGCACGGTGTCGCCCTCGACCTCGACGTGGAGGAACCCACTCCCGCGCTGCCGCTGGCCCCGGCCGAGGCGGTGACCGTGGTCGGCAACCTCGTGGACAACGCGATGGATGCCGCCACCGCCGGCCCCGATCCGCGCTGGGTGCGCGTGTCGCTCACGCGGCGAGGACCCGATGTCGCGATCGAGGTGAGCGACAGCGGGCCGGGGTTCGATCCGACCCTCGCCGACCCGTTCGCGTTCGGCGCCTCGACGAAGCCGGCCGCGGCTCCCGGCGGTCGCGGTGTGGGGCTCGCGCTCGTCCGCGACATCGTCTCGGCCCACGGCGGCACGCTGCACGTCACCGACGCGCCCACGACGGTGCGCGTCGTCCTGCCGGCCCCGGTCGAGGCGGTGCCCGCGTGATCCGCGTGCTCGTCGTCGACGACGACGCGCTCGCTCTCGAACTGCACGCCGCGTACGTGGAGCGCCTGCCCGGGTTCGAGGTCGTCGGGCAGGCGGCGGGAGCCCGCGCGGCGCTGACCGCGATCGCCGATCCCGCCCGCCCCATCGACCTCGTGCTGCTGGACATGACCATGCCCGACGGCGGCGGCCTCGACGTCGCCCGGCGCGTGCGCGCGATGGGCGCGGGCGTGGACATCATCGCCGTGACCGCGGTCCGGGATGCCGCGACCGTCCGCGCGGCGGTGTCGACCGGCGTCGTGCAGTACCTGATCAAGCCGTTCACGTTCGCTGCGTTCCGCGAACGCCTCGAGGCCTACCGCGCGTACGCCGAGGGCCTGGACCGTGCGGCCGGGGAGGCCACGCAGTCCGAGGTGGACGCGCTGCTCGGGTCGCTGCGGACCATGGCGCCCGCGCTGCCCAAGGGCCTGAGCGAGGAGACGCTGCAGGCCGTCGCGGAGCGCGTCCGCACGGCATCCGGCGCCGTGTCCTCGACCGAGGTCGGCGAGCGCGAGGGCATGTCGCGCGTCACCGCCCGCCGGTATCTCGAGCACCTCGCCGACGTCGGCCGCGTGCGCCGCGAACCGCGCTACGGCGGCCCCGGCCGCCCCGAGATCACCTACGCCTGGGTCCGGGCCTGACGCGGCGGCGGGTCGCCCTCACCCCGCCGACATCACGTGAACTCGGCGAACGCACACGCCACGGCGCGGCAACGACGCGTCGCCTCGCCCAGATCACGTGAACTGGACGGCGCGCTCACGGCGCGGCCACGACGCGTCGCCTCGCCCACATCACGTGAGCTCGCCGAGCGCACACGCTCCGGCGCGGCCACGACGCGTCACCTCGCCCAGATCACGTGAACTGGCACCGCCGCGAGCCCCCGCGCGGACCCGCGTCAGAGGTCGAACGCCGCCCGCACGCCCTCGTTCACCACGACGCCCGAGCGCACGTTCAGGCCCTTCGCGAGGGCGGGATCGGCGGATGCCGCGGCCTCCCAGCCCGCGTCGGCGATCCGGGTGATGTAGGGCAGCGTGGCGTTGGAGAGCGCGCGCGTCGAGGTGTGCGGGACCGCGCCGGGCATGTTCGCCACGCAGTAGTACAGCGAGTCGTGCACCCGGAACGTGGGGGCGTCGTGGGTGGTGGGCCGCGACCCCTCGAAGCATCCGCCCTGGTCGATCGCGATGTCCACGAGCACCGAGCCGGGCTTCATCGCCGCGACCATGTCGTCGGTGACGAGCTTGGGCGCCGCGGCGCCGGGGATCAGCACCGACCCGATGACGAGGTCGGCGTCGGCCAGCTGCTCGGCGATCTCGAGGCGGGTGGACGCCCGCGTCTGGATCGCGCCGCCGAACCGTTCCTCGAGCTGGCGGAGCTTGGGGAGGGAGATGTCGATGACGGTGACGTTCGCGCCGAGACCGAGCGCGTTCGCCGCGGCGTGCTCCCCCGCGACGCCGCCGCCGATCACCACGACCTTGGCCTTGGGCGTGCCGGGCACCCCGCCGGGAAGCAGGCCCCGACCGCCGGACGCGCGCAGCAGGTGGTGGGCACCCTCGATGATCGAGAGGCGTCCGGCGACCTCGCTCATCGGGGCGAGGAGCGGCAGGGCGCGGTCCGCGGTCTGCACCGTCTCGTACGCCACCGCCGTCGTTCCCGCCGCCACCAGGGCGTCGGTGAGCGGGCGGTCGGCGGCGAGGTGCAGGTACGTGAAGAGGGTGAGGTCGGCGCGCAGGTGCCCGTACTCGGGAGCGATGGGCTCCTTCACCTTGACGAGGAGCTCGGCGCGCGCCCAGGTCTCGTCGGCCGTCGCGACGATCTCGGCGCCGGCCAGGCGGTACTGGTCGTCCGAGAATCCACTGCCCTCACCGGCACCGGCCTGGACGAGGACCTCGTGGCCCCGGTGCACGAGAGCGTCGACGCCCGCCGGTGTCATGGCGACGCGGTTCTCGTTGTTCTTGATCTCGGTGGGCACGGCGACGCGCATCGGTCTCTCCTCTGAGTGGTCGTGGCAGGAAGGATCGCAGGAATCCATGTTTCCGTGGCGTTACTCCGCAGATCCTTCGGTATGGATGCCATTTCCACCGGTATCGTCGGATCGGAGCCGTCCCACCCGATTGCCGCGCCGAAGGATCTGCGATGCCCGAAGACGACCTGCACCCGCTCGACGCGCGCATCATCGAGCTCCTCTCGGCGGATGCCCGCATGACGAACGCCGCCCTCGCCGACGCGCTCGGCGTCGCGGCATCCACGGCTCACACCCGCGTCCGCGGGCTCGTCGACCGCGGGCTCATCACCGGCTTCCACGCCGCGGTCGATCAGAGCCGCCTGGGGCGCGGACTGCAGGCCATCGTCGGCGTGACCCTCCGGCCCGGCCAGCGGCACGAGAGCATCCGCGCCTTCGCCCAGGAGATCCGGCGGCACCCCGACGTGATCCAGCTGTTCTTCCTCGGCGGTGCCGACGACTTCCTCGTCCACATCGCGGTCGACGACTCCTCCTCCGTGCGCCGGTTCGTCGTCGATCAGCTCTCGGCCCGGCACAGCGTGGCATCCACGCGCACCAGCATCATCTTCGAGTACCACCGCAACGCGCTCGCGGCCGATTTCGACTGAGCGGCCGCCCGTCCGCCGGTAGGGTGTCGGAAACCGCAGACCACCGCACCGGCGAGGGGGATCCGTGCTGCTGACGATCGGGCTCGCCGTGATGTGCATCGGTGTCGCCTTCGGCGTCGTCGGCATCGCCCTGCCGCGGGCCTCGGCTCCCGTGCCGTTCACCACGTTCATCCAGTACGCCGTCATGGCCGGCATCTTCTCGATCGGCTCGACGGTGATGTACGTCGTCAACCGGTACGACGGCGCGCGTCTGGCCCTCGTCGTCGGCGACGCCACGATGGTCCTCGCCGCAGGAACCATGGCGGTCGCGCTCGCGGGACTGGCGGTCGGCCGTCGTCGGGCGGCCCTCGGGCTCGTGGCCGTGACGGCGATCGCCGTCGGCGCGAGCACGGCGGCGACCAGCGAAGACGTGTCGCTGATGATCAAGGCCGCCATCCTCGCCGTGGTGTGCGGCGTGTGCACCCTCGCCGCGGTCCGCTCCCCCGTCGCGCCGAGGCGACCTGCACTGCTGATCGCCGCCGCCATGGGTCTGTACACCGTCTACTCCGCCGCGCGCGCCCTCGTCGGCGTTGCGACGGGGTGGGCGGGACCGGTGGGCGCGGTGTTCCGCTCGCTGGAGATCGGTTCCGCGGTCGCGATCGCCACCGTCCTGGTCTGCGGGCTCGGCATCGTGCTGGCCCTCCGCATCTCGGGACAGGTCTCCGACGGCGAGCCCCGCGAGCATTCGGTCGTCGTCATCGGCGATGCCCAGCTCGTCGCGAGTGCGTTCGGTTCCGACCGGCTGCGATCGCTCGTGAACGAGTTGCGCGCGGCCGCGCACGCGCTCGACGACCATGCGGTCGATGTCCGCAACGGCGTGGCGACGGCGATGCCCTCGGCACTGCCGACGCTCGGCGAGCAGATGCAGAACGGCTTCGGGTGGAGCCCCGAAGAGATCGCGCTGCTGGTCGAAGGCGACGGTCGACGCGGACGGACGAACCGCCGCTGACCGCCGCGGGTCACCCCAGGGCGACCGCGATCGCGGCGATGTCCGCGGGGGTCGAGCGGCAGCATCCCCCCACGAGCCGCGCTCCCGCCGCGACCCACGACGGTGCGGCGTCGGCGAGCGGCGCCGCGCCGCCCCGCCACGTGCGGGTCGCGGCATCCCACCGCTCCCCCGTGTTCGGATAGGCCACGAGCGGAACCGCGGGGGCGGTGGCGAGCGCCGGTCCGACGCTCTCGGGTGCGCAGCAGTTGACCCCGACCGCCACGACCCCCGGGACGGATGCCGCCACCCGCAGGGCCGCCGCGAGCGCGCCGGCCTCGGCGTATCCGGTGCTGTCGGCCGACAGGCTCACGAACGCCGGCACGCCCAGGTCGGCGAGTTCGAGGGCGAGCGCCTCGACCTCGAGGGGTGAGGGGATCGTCTCGACCGCGAGCAGATCCGCCCCCGCGTCGGCGAGCACCGCGAGACGGCGACGGTGAAAGGAGCGCAACCGGGCGAGGTCGAGACCGTAGTCGCCCGTGTACTCGCTCCCGTCGGCGCGCAGCGCGCCCACGGGGCCGACGGATGCCGCGACCAGACCGTCGCCCGCGTCGCGCGCGAGCGACACCGACCGCCGCAGCAGCATGTCGACGTCGGCATCCGGGATCTCGCCCCCGAAACCGACCTGGTACGAGGCGGTGATCAGGACGTCCGCGCCCGCGGCCGCGAACTCGGCGTGGCCCGCGCGCACCTCGTCGGGGTCGTCGCGCAGCACGCGGGCAGACCACAGCGACGACGACACGTCGTTGCCGCGGCTCTCGAGCAGCGTGCCGAGCCCTCCGTCGAGGAGGAGGGGGCGGGTGGCGAGATCGATCACGCCTCGTGGGTCTCGCCGGCGGCGAGGACCCGCAGCGCTCGGGCGAGAAGGGCCTGATCGGTCCGGCTCACGTCCCGCAGGGCGTCGGCCTCCAGCCGGACGAGCTCGGTCATCGCGGCATCCACGCGTTCGATGCCCTCGGGCGTGATCGCGACGAGGATCGCACGGCCGTCCGACGGGTTGGGGCGGCGGTTCACGAGCCCGCGGTCGGCGAGCTTGTCGAGACGGTTGGTCATCGCCGCGCTGCCGATCATGGTCGCCGAGATCAGGCGCGTGGCGCTGAGCTCGGTGCCGGCGCGGCGGAGGACGGCGAGGACGTCGAACTCCCACACGGCGATGTCGGCGCTGGCGAAGGCGCGGGCGCGCAGCTTCGACAGATGGAACGCCGCGCGCCGCAGTCGCGACATGACGTCCAGGGGTGTCAGGTCGACCTCGGGCAGCAACTGCGACCAGGCGTCGATGAGGAGATCGACCTCATCGTCCTTGTTGCTGGAGACAGTGGACACACCTCGACGGTACCGGAGCCGAGAGGGGATGCGGCGCGCGCGGCGGCGGGTTGCGGCGGCGGGGCTGCGGGTACGGGGCGCTCCGGAGCGTCGTCCGCGCGCCCCGCCGTGCCCGCGGCGACACTCAGCCCAGGCGCCGGGCGAGCTCCGCGCCGGCCACGGTCAGCCATCGCGTGGGGTCGCCGAGCGCCGCCTTCGACGACCCGGCGAGCGCGACGAGGGCGACCGCGGCGTCGAACGCCGACGTGTCGGCATCCGGGGCGATGCGTCCCGCGACCAGACCCGCGCGGCGCCCTTCGGCCCGGGCGAGCGCCGCCACCCGAGCGGGGGCCTTCCCCGTGGCGGAGCTGACGTCGAACGAGCCCTCGCCCGTCACGACGACGTCGGCGGCCGTCACCGCCGCGGCGAGGCCGACGAGCTCGGCGACCCGCTCGGCACCGAGGACCAGCTCGGCGCCCCACGCACGCAGCGCCGCCCCCGTCCCCCCGGCAGCCCCGGCGCCCGGGTGGGCGGCGTCGGTGCCGAGCAACTCGGCGGCGCGGGCGAGGGCGGCATCCGCGTCCGCGATGTCGTCGGGACCGAGGCCCTTCTGCGGGCCGAACACCGCGGCGGCCCCGGCCGGACCGCTCAGCGGACTCCCGACGTCTGTGAGCACGAGCACCCCACCGGCGGGGAGCGCGCGCAGCCCGTCGACGTCGATGCGCGCGGCGGTGCGCACGCCGCGCAGCCCGGGCGCGACGTCGCGGCCCTCGGCATCCGTGATCCGCGTACCGAGGGCGGCGAGGACGCCGAAGCCGGCGTCGGTCGACGCGCTCGACCCGATCGCGAGCACGAGGCGCGAGACACCGTGGTCGAGCGCGGCGGCGATCGCCTGCCCGAACCCGCGCGTGTCGGCGTCGAAGGGACGGAGGTCCCCGTCGAGGAGCTCGATACCCGAGGTGGATGCGAGCTCGACCACGCCGGTCCCCTCCGGCGCCTCGTCCGTCGGGGGAAGAAGCACCCAGGATGCCGCGACCTCACGGCCGTGAGGAGCGGTGACCGTGACCGGCATCCGTCGCGCTCCGGGCACGGCGACGAGGAACGCGTCGAGGGTGCCCTCACCCCCGTCGGCCATGGGGAGCTCGACGGTCTCGTCGTCACCGCGGACGGAGCGCCATCCCGCGGCGAGCGCTCTCGCCGCAGCCACGGCTGACAGGGATCCCTTGAACCCGTCCGGGGCGAACAGCACGCGCATCACGCGCCGACCCTACCGCGGCGCCCGCCGCGCCCCCGCGTCGATCCCGCGCCGCTCCGCCCGGCCCGTCCCGCGCCGCCCGGGCCGCCCGGGCCCGGCCCGGCCAGGGTTGAGTGTCCAAGACACGCGGACAGGGCCGCTCGGCATCCGCGTGTCTTGGACACTGAACGCAGGAACGGAATGGGGACGGGGCAGGGGCAGCGGCAGCGGCTCCGTCGCCCCCCAGTGTCCAAGACACGCCGTATGCACCCGGTGCCCAACGGCGTGTCTTGGACACTCAACGCGGAACGGGAACGGAACGCGGGACGGGGACGCGGCGCCGGCAGCGGCAGCGGCTCCGTCGCCCGCTCAGTGTCCAAGACACGCCCTATGCACCCGGTTCCCAACGGCGTGTCTTGGACACGCAGCGAGGGCGGGGCGCCGCGCGGCACAGGCGCGCGGGCACCACGGGCGCGGCAGCACCGCGGGCGCGGCAGCACCGCACGGCGGGGTCAGCGCCGCGGGGGTGGGGCCGTCGTGCCGCGGGCGACGAGGCGCGTCGCGAGTTGCAGGTGGGTCTCGGGGAGCTCTTCGCCGGCGAGGAGCGCCAGGACCATCCGCACGGCTTCGGCGCCGAGGATCTTCATCGGCTGACGCACCGTCGTCAGCGGCGGCTGCGCCCGCGCGGCCTCGGGCACGTCGTCGAACCCGACGACCGACAGGTCGTCCGGCACGCGCAACCCGCGGGCGGCCGCCACCTCCACGATCGAGAGCGCCGAGAGGTCGTTCGCGGCGAAGACCGCGGTGGGCGGGTCGGGCAGGGCGAGCATCGCGTGCGCGGCCTCGCGGGCGACGTCCTGCTCGTAGTGCCCCTGCCCCACGAGGGCGGGATCGAACGGGATGCCGGCGGCCGACAGCGCCTCGCGGTACCCCGAGGCACGGGCGACCGCCGACCGCAGGTCGGGGCGCCCGGCGATGAAACCGATGCGGCGGTGGCCGAGCTGCACGAGGTGGTGGACGGCCTGCTGCGCGCCGGTGAAGCTGTCGGACTCGACCGTCGGCAGGTCGGCGCGGCCGGTGTGGGGATCGATGGCCACGATGGGCACCTCGGCGGCGACGTTCACGACCGTCGGGGTGACCAGGATGGCCGCATCGATGAGCGTGCCGCTCAGGCGGCTGAGCGAACGGCGCTCCCACCCCTCGCCGTCGCGCCGCGCACCGGTGTACGCCAGCAGGTCGTACCCCGTGCCCGAAAGCGCTCCCCCGACGCCCTTGAGGATCTCCGCCGAGAACGGCTCGATGTCGGCCACGAGCACGCCGATCACCCCCGTCCGCCGGGAGCGCATGCTGCTGGCGACGAGGCTGGACTCGTAGCCGAGGGCGCGGACCGCGTCGAGGACACGGCTGACCGTCTCGGGCGACACGCCGTAGCGGCCGTTGACGGCCTTGGACACCGTGGCGACCGAGACGCCGGCCGCCGCGGCGACGTCGTGGATGGTGACACGCCGGGTCATGGCATCCGACCCTAGCGTGGAAATCATTTTCGAAAACGTTTGACGACGTCGTTCGTCCAGGTGACACTGCTGCCACCCGGGCCGCACACCCGGACGTGAACGACCGGCACCGATGCCGACAACCGGAGCCTCCCGCACGGGACGCACCTCGACGAAGAGAAACGGGAAATCACATGAACACGAGGAAACTCCTCGCCGCCTCGGCCCTCGCGGTCGCCGGCACCCTCGCCCTCGGCGGTTGCGCCGCCGGCGGTGGCGGGCAGAACGCCGACGGCAGCGTCACCCTCACCCTCTGGCACAACTCCACCACCGGCGACGGCAAGAAGTACTGGGAGGACACCGCCGCAGCCTTCGAGGCGGCCAACCCCGGGGTCACGATCGAGATCCAGGCGGTGCAGAACGAGGAGATGGACGGCAAGCTCCAGACCGCACTGAACTCCGGCGACGCCCCCGACCTGTTCATGGCCCGCGGCGGCGGCAAGCTCGCCGACATCGTCAAGGCCGGCCAGGTCATGGACCTCACCGACAAGGTGTCCGCGGATGCCAAGTCCGCCCTCGGCTCGTCGCTGTCGGCGTTCGAGATCGACGGGAAGAACTACGGGATGCCGGTGGCGGTGCTCCCCTCGGGCATCTTCACGTCGCAGGACCTGCTGACCACGGCCGGCGTCACGACCGCACCGACGACGATCGACGAGCTCGAGGCCGCCAACACCAAGATCAAGGCGACCGGGGTCGCCCCGATCGCCGTCGGCGCGAAGGACGCCTGGCCCGCAGCGCACTGGTACTACAACTTCGCCCTCCGCGCCTGCACGAAGGAGGTCCTCGACTCCGCCGCGGCCAGCCGCAGCTTCGACGACCCGTGCTGGCTGAAGGCCGGCGAGGACCTGGAGTCGTTCCTGAAGACCGAGCCGTTCAACGAGGGCTTCCTGACCACCGCCGCGCAGCAGGGCGCCGGGTCGTCGGCCGGACTCCTGGCCAACCACCAGGCCGCGATGGAGCTCATGGGCGCGTGGGATCCGGGCGTGATCGCCTCGCTCACCCCCGACCAGCAGCCGCTCGCCGACCTCGGCTGGTTCCCCTTCCCCGAGGTTCCCGGCGGCGACGGCGAGCCCGGCGCCATGATGGGCGGCGTCGACGGGTACTCGTGCTGGGTCAACGCCCCCGCGCAGTGCACCGACTTCCTGAACTTCCTCGTGAACAAGGAAAACCAGGAGGCCTACGCGAAGGCCTTCCAGACGCTCCCCGCCTCCTCCGAGGCGACGGATGCCGTCACCACCCCCGCCCTGCAGTCGGTCCTCGAGGCCTACTCGAAGGCGCCGTACGTCTCGGTCTGGCTCGACACCCTGTACGGCCAGAACGTCGGCAACGCGCTGAACGTCGCGGTCGTCGACCTGTTCGCTGGCAAGGGCAGCCCGCAGGGCATCGTCGACGCCGTCAACGCCGCCGCCGCACGCTCCTGAGGACACCGACATGACCACCGTGCGTCACCCCGTCGCCACCGCGTCGGACGACGCCGCCGGTCGCCGCCTGGCCGAGGACGGAGCTCCCCGCTCCTCCTCGGCCGGGCGGTCGCCCGTGCGGCGGCGCCGCGAGAACTGGCGGATCCGCGGGGAACTGGCGATCCTCCTGGGCCCCGCCCTGGTGGTGTTCGTCTCGTTCGTCATCCTGCCGGTGGCCCTGGCGGCCTTCTACGGCTTCTACAGCTGGTCGGGCTTCGGAACGCCGACGGAGTTCGTCGGCATCCGCAACTACGTCACGATCCTCACCGACCCGGCCTTCCACGAGGCCCTCGGCCACAACGCCTTCATCGTCGTCGGGTCGCTCGTCCTGCAGGGGCCGCTCGCCCTCGGTCTCGCGCTGCTGCTGAACCGCAAGATGCGGTTCCAGTCGCTCATCCGGGTGCTGATCTTCGTGCCGTACGTCATCTCCGAGGTCGTCGTCGGCCTCGGCTGGGGCCTCATGCTCCAGTCCGGTGGGGCGCTGAACGGCGCGCTCGACAAGATCGGGCTCGGCGCGCTCCGCGCGGACTGGATCTCCGACCCGGCGCTCGCGATCTGGACGCTCCTCATCATCATCACGTGGAAGTACATCGGCTTCGCCGTCATCCTCTTCCTCGCCGGACTCCAGGGCATCCCCGAGGAGCTTTCGGAGGCCGCCGCCATCGACGGCGCGTCGTACTGGCAGATCCAGCGCCACATCGTGCTCCCGCTCATGGGACCCACGATCCGCATCTGGGCGTTCCTGTCGATCATCGGGTCGCTGCAGCTGTTCGACCTCGTGTGGATCATCTGGGGCCAGTACGTCGCGTCGACCGCCGGCACCTCGACCATGGCCACGTACATGGTGGCCAACGGCCGCAACGCCGGCAGCTTCGGCTACGGCAGCGCGGTGGCCGTGGTCATGTTCCTCATCTCGCTCGCCGTCGCGCTGATGTATCAGCGCTTCGTGCTCCGCCGCGACACCGCCGGCGCCCTCACGGGAGGCACCAAATGACCGCCACCGCCACCCTCGTCGCCCCGCGCGCGGCGAAGACGCCGCGTCGTGCCGCCGGCTCGAGTCGCTTCTCGTCGGTGGTCGTCGGCTTCATCGCGCTCGTGCTCATCGCGCTCATGCTCGGGCCGGTGATCTACATCATCCTCGGCGGCTTCCGCTCGAACTCCGAGATCACCGTCGACCCGGCCGGGTTCCCCACGCGCTGGAACTGGGAGAACTACACCGAGGTGCTGGCGAGCGGCACGTTCTGGGGCCAGGTCGCCAACTCCACCGTCGCGGCGATCGCCACGACCCTGTTCGTGGTCGCGCTCGGACTCATGGCCGCGTACGCGCTCTCGCGCTACAGCTTCCGCGGACGCGGCGCCATCTACGCACTGTTCACCGCGGGGCTGATGTTCCCCATGACGGTCGCCATCACGCCGCTGTACATCCTCGTCCGCAACCTCGGGCTCATGAACTCCCTCGCGGGAGTGATCGTCCCGCAGATCGCGTTCGCGCTGCCGATCACGGTGATCATCCTGTCGCCGTTCCTCTCGGCGATCCCCCGCGAGCTGCAGGAGGCCGCGTCGATCGACGGGCTCGGCCGGCTCGGGTTCTTCTGGCGCATGGTGCTGCCGCTCGCCGTCCCCGCGGTCGTGACCGTCGGCATCCTCGCCTTCGTCAACAGCTGGAACTCGTACATGCTCCCGCTGTTCATCCTCAACAACGAAGCGGCGTACACCCTGCCCCTCGGGACGCAGGCGTTCGCGTCGCAGTACTCCGTCGACACCGCGCGCGTGCTCGCGTTCACCTCGCTGTCGATGATCCCCGCTCTGGTGTTCTTCAGCCTGTTCGAGCGACGGATCGTCGGCGGCCTCACCGGCGCTGTGAAGGGCTGATCCGCATGACCATCCACAAGACCGACGTCGGCGCACCGCAGGTCTCCGGCGTCTCGGAGCGGGTGCAGTCGCTCATCGCCGAGATGACCCTCGACGAGAAGCTCGCGCAGCTCGTCGGCTACTGGGTCGACCAGGGCGACGAGGTCGTCGCCCCCCTCTCGGGTGAGAAGGTCACCTCGACCGGCTACGCGGATGCCACGGTCCACGGCCTCGGCCACCTGACGCGCGTCTACGGCACCCGGCCCGTCGACCCGATCGAGCGCGCCGAATGGCTGTGGGGCGAGCAACGGCGCCTCCAGGCGGAGACGCGCCTGGGCATCCCGGCGCTCGTGCACGAGGAATGCCTCACCGGTTTCGCGGCGTGGAAGGCCGCGACCTTCCCCACCCCGCTCGCGTGGGGCGCGTCGTTCGATCCCGAGACCGTCGAGCTCGTGGCATCCGCGATCGGACGGTCGATGCGCGAGGTCGGCGTGCACCAGGGCCTCGCGCCCGTGCTCGATGTCGTGCGCGACCCGCGCTGGGGGCGGGTCGACGAGTGCATCGCCGAGGACCCGTACGTCGTCGGCACGATCGGCACCGCGTACGTCCGGGGCCTGCAGTCCGCCGGGGTGCACGCGACGCTGAAGCACTTCGTCGGATACTCGGGCTCGCAGGCCGGACGCAACCACGCCCCCGTGCACGCGGGCCCGCGCGAGCTGCAGGACGTGTTCCTGCCGCCGTTCGAGATGGCGGTCCGCGACGGCGGCGTGCGCTCGGTGATGAACTCGTACGCCGAGATCGACGGCGTCCCCGTCGCCGCGTCCGCCGACCTGCTCACCGACCTGCTGCGACGGCGCTGGGGCTTCGACGGCACCGTCGTGTCGGACTACTTCGCCGTGGACTTCCTCCGCTCGATGCACGGGGTCGCCGCAACCCCCGGCGAAGCCGCGCAGATCGCGCTCGAAGCCGGGATCGACGTCGAGCTCCCCGGCGCCGACGCCTTCCCGCACCTGGCCGCGCGGGTGGCATCCGGGGATCTTCCCGAGGCCGCGATCGACCGGGCCGTCGCGCGCCTGCTGGCGGAGAAGGAAGACCTGGGACTCCTGGATGCCGACTTCTCCACGCCCCCGCGGAGTGTCGACCTCGACGACGCCGAGCATCGCGCGCTGGCGTATCGGCTCGCGCTCGAGAGCGCCGTGCTGCTCCGCAACGACGGGGTGCTGCCGCTGTCCGCCGAGCCCGGACGCATCGCGGTCATCGGGCCCAACGGCGACAGCGCCGAGGCGCTCATGGGCTGCTACTCGTTCGCGAACCACGTGCTCGCCCACCACCCCGACTTCCCGATGGGCTTCGAGATCCCCACGGTCCGGGAGTCGCTCGCGGCGCGATTCCGCGACGTGGTGCAGGCCGACGGGGTCACGGTCGAGGGGACGGATGCCGACGGCATCCCCGCCGCGGTCGAGCTCGCCCGGTCGGCCGACGTCGCCGTGGTCGTCGTGGGCGACCGCGCCGGGCTCTTCGGCCGCGGCACCGTCGGCGAGGGCAACGACGCCGACTCCCTCGAGCTGCCCGGGCTCCAGCGCCGGCTCGTCGAGGAGGTGGTCGCCACCGGCACCCCCGTCGTGATGGTCCTGCTCACCGGGCGCCCGTACGCGCTCGGCTGGGCGCTCGACGGGGCAACCGGCCCCGCTGCGGTCGTGCAGGCGTTCTTCCCGGGCGAGGAGGGCGGGCCCGCGCTGGCCGCGCTCCTGGCCGGGGATGCCACGCCCTCGGGGCGTCTCCCCGTCTCGCTCCCCCGCTCCGCCGGCGCGCAGCCGTACTCGTACCTGCATCCCATCCTCGGCGGCGCCACCGAGATCACCAGCGCCGATCCGACGCCCGTGCGGCCTTTCGGGTTCGGACTGTCGTACACGACGTTCGTCCGCGAGGGACTCACGGTGGATGCCGGCGCCGCGGGGGCCGCGGCATCCGGGACCGCCGAGGTGCGCGCGGGCGATGCCTTCGCGGCGTCGGTGCGCGTGACGAACACGGGATCCGTCCGCGGAGCGGACGTCGTGCAGCTGTACGCGCACCGCGCGGTCGCGAGCGTGACCCGCCCCGTCGCGCAGCTCGTGGCCTACGCCCGCGTGGAGCTGGAGCCCGGCGAGAGCGCCGAGGTGCGGTTCACGATCCCGGCATCCCGTCTGGCGTACAGCGACCGGACGCTCCGCCGCGTCGTCGAACCCGGCGAAGTGGAGCTGCGCGTGGGCCCCTCGAGCGCCGAGGTGGACGAGGCCGCGACCGTGCGGCTCACGGGTGCGACGTACGAGCTGCGACCCGACGACGCGCGGATCGTCGGCGTCGAGCTGCGCCAGGGCTGACCGCGGGGTTCCTCCTCCCGTTGAATGTCCAAGACACGCGGACCGCGTCCGTCGGCATCCGCGTGTCTTGGACACCGAACGCCCCCGGCGTCGCCCCGTTACGCCCGAGTGTCCAGGACACGCCGTGGGCGGCCCCGCCTGAGCGGCGTGTCCTGGACACTCGACCGAAAGCGAGCGAGGCCCGCGCCGGATACCGTGGACGGATGACGCTCCCCACCGCCTCCCGCGTGTACGACGAACGCGAGACCGACGGGGCCGACCCGTGGTCGATCGACCTGGAGCGGATCCAGTTCTCGCCGTACTTCTCCCGGCTCTCGGCCGTGACGCAGGTGGTGTCGCCCTCGATCTCAGGCGCTCCGGTGCACAACCGCCTCACGCACTCGCTCAAGGTCAGCGCGATCGCCCGCGTCGTCGCGCTGCAGCTGAACACCCGCGCCGGCCGGGACGTCTGCAACCCCACGGTCGTCGAGGCCGCCGCCTACGCCCACGACCTCGGCCACCCGCCGTTCGGGCACCTCGGCGAGACGACGCTCGACCGCCTCGCCCGCACGGAGCTGGGCCTGACCGACGGCTTCGAGGGCAACGCCCAGACCTATCGCATCCTCACCGCGCTCGACGTCGTCGAGAACGCTCCGCGGGGGCTGAATCTCACCGCCGCGGTGCGTGCCGCGTCGGCGAAGTACCCCTGGTCGCCGTCGGTGTCCGCGGCCGAGATCGAGCGGATCGGCCCGCCCCGTGGCATCCGTCGCGCTCCGGACGGCGCGTACCGGGTGCACAAGTACTCCGTGTACGACATCGACGCCGACGATCTCGCCCACGCGCGGGAGGGGATGGATGCCGAGCCCCTCCGCCAGACGATCGAGGGCGCCGTCATGGACCTCGCCGACGACATCGCGTACTCGGTGCACGACGTCGACGACTTCTACCGCGCCGGGATCCTCGACCACGCCCCGATCGCGGCGGAGTTCCGCGGGTGGCTCGACGACGTTCTGGAGTGGCGCACGCGTGACGACGCCGAGGTGCGCGCCGAGCTCGTGCCCGGGGCCGCGCTCGAGCGCCTGCGTCGCAAGATGCGCCGCGACGACCCCTGGGTCGCCGACGACGAGGCGTTCCTCGCCGCGGTGAGCGACGTGGATGCCGACCTCGTCACCGACCTGCTCGCGCGACCGTTCGACGGGTCGCTGACGGCCGAGCGGCGTCTGGCGTCGTTCACCGACCGGTGGATCCGCCGGTTCCAGGAGTCCGCGCAGCTCCGCCCGCTCGACACCCCGCGGTCGGGGCCGGTCGCGCTGTCGCCGTGGGCGTGGCACCACGTCGAGGTGCTGAAGTTCGTGCACAAGCGGTTCGTCCTCAGCCGCCCCGACCTCGCGATCCAGCAGCGCGGCATGAGCCGCATCCTCGCGCGCTCGGTGCGGGCGCTCGGCGAATGGCTCGACGACGACCTCGACCGCGCGCGCACCCCGCGGCGCCTGCGCGAGCTCATCGCGCTGGCCCGCGAGCAGTACGCCGCGCTTCCCGCCGACCGTCGACCCACGGATGCCGAGGCCGAGACGCTCGCGCGCTCCCGCGGAATCGTGGACTACGTGGCATCCCTCACCGACGCCCAGGCGTTCACGCTGTCGGAGGCGATCTCCGGCCGCGCCGACCGCCTGTGGTCGCTGGGCCAGCGGCTGTAGCGCTCCGCCGCTCCCACGGCATCCATGTCCCACTTCGTGCGAAGCCGCGTCTCCAAAGCCGCACAAAGTGGGACACGCCCGGCCGACCGCCGCCCGCTCGGCATCCATGTCCCACTTCGTGCTGCTCACGGCAGCCCAGAACCGCACCTTTCGGGACATGCCCCGCCAGAAGTGGGACGAGGTCGGGGATGCCACGGCATCCATGTCCCGCTTCGTGCGAAGCCGCGCCCCCAAAGCCGCACAAAGTGGGACACGCCCCGCCCACCGCCGCCGCCTCGGCATCCATGTCCCACTTCGTGCTGCTCACGGCAGCCCAGAACCGCACCTTTCGGGACACGCCCCGCCAGAAGTGGGACGAGACGCCCGAACGCACGAATGCCCCGGGTCCGCGGGCGTCCCACCACCGACGCGGACCCGGGGCACGGTTCGTGCGCCGGAGAACCGGAGCACGGGACGCGCCCCGAAGGGGACGCGTACGTGCCGCACCGCCCCGGGGCCGGCGAAGGGCGCCCGGGACGGCGGGGATCAGAGGCCCTGGGCCAGGCGGTAGTACGCCTGGTTCCAGCGCAGTTCGCTCTGGAAGCCGCGGACCGTGGTGTCGTCGTCGATGACGACGAGCTCGGTCTTGGCGATCTCGGCGAAGTCGCGGAACACTTCGATGCCCACGGCCGTCGTCATGACGGTGTGGTGGGCGGCGCCGGCGGCGAGCCAGCAGCCGGCCGAGGTCGCGAAGTCCGGCGCCGGCTTCCAGACGGCGCGGCCGACGGGGAGCTTCGGCAGGTCGGGGGCGTCGACGTTCTCGACGACGTTGGCGACGAGCCGGAAGCGGTCGCGCATGTCGCTCATCGCGACGACGAGCGCCGGACCCGCGTCGGCGGTGAAGACCAGGCGCACCGGGTCGTCCTTGCCGCCGATGCCGAGCTCGTGGATCTCCAGGCGCGGCTTCTTCGTCGTGAGCGACGGCGACACCTCGAGCATGTGGGCGCCGAGGATGCGCTCGTTGCCGGGGACGAGGTCGTAGGTGTAGTCCTCCATGAGCGAGGCGCCACCGGGGAGGCCCGCGCCCATGACGTTCGCGACGCGCACGAGGATCGCCGTCTTCCAGTCGCCCTCGGCGCCGAAGCCGTAGCCCTCGGCCATGAGGCGCTGCACCGCGAGACCCGGGAGCTGCTTGAGCGCGCCGAGGTCTTCGAACGACGTGGTGAAGGCGCCGAAGCCGCCCTCCTCCAGGAACGAGCGGAGGCCCAGCTCGATCGCGGCGCCGTCGCGCAGCGACTGGTGGCGCGCGCCGCCGGGAAGGAGCTCGTCCACGACGTCGTAGCTGTCGATGTACTCCTGCACGAGCGCGTCGATGTCGGCATCCGCCGCCTGCTCGACGGCCTCGACGAGCTCGTTGACGCCCCACGTGTTGACCTGCACGCCGAAGCGCAGCTCGGCCTCGGTCTTGTCGCCCTCGGTGACGGCGACGAAGCGCATGTTGTCGCCGAACCGCGCGAGCTTGAGGGTACGGGCGGCAGTCCACCCGGCGGCGGCGCGTTCCCAGTCCTCGATCTGCTGCCGCACGGCGGGGTTCGACACGTGGCCGACCACGGTCTTACGGGCGACGCCGAGACGCGTCTGGATGTACCCGAACTCACGGTCGCCGTGCGCGGCCTGGTTGAGGTTCATGAAGTCGAAGTCGATGTCGTTCCACGGCAGCTCGACGTTGGCCTGCGTGTGCAGGTGCAGCAGCGGCTTCTGCAGCGCGTCGAGCCCTGCGATCCACATCTTCGCGGGGCTGAAGGTGTGCATCCACGCGATGACGCCGATGACGTCGTCGCGGCCGTTGATCTCGAGGGCCATGCGGCGGATGCTGTCGGAGTCCTTCAGCACGGGCTTCCAGACGACCTTCACCGGGAGGCCGGCGAGGCCCTCGACGACGGCCTGCGACTGCTCGGCGACCTGCTTCAGGGTCTCCTCGCCGTAGAGGTTCTGGCTGCCGGTGACGAACCAGACCTCGTAGCCGTCGAGGTCGTTCTTGAGCTTCGTGCGGGTCATGACTGTTCCTTTTCGGGTGATCAGAGGGATGCCACGGCGGCCGCCTCGACGGCGAGGCCTGCGCGGTAACGGTCGAGGTAGGCCGAGAATCCGGCGACGTCCGCCGGATCGGGGTCGGCGGTGGTGATCGGCGCGTCGGCGAAGACGGCCTCGGCGAGATACGTGTCGAGGTCGCGGCCGGCGCCGTCGGCGACGTACGCCGCGAGCACGGCCATACCCCACGCCCCGCCCTCGGAAGCGGTCTCGGCGACGGCGACGGGCGCGTCGAGCGCCGCCGCGAGGAAGCGCTGGGCGACCCCGGCGGTGCGGAACATGCCGCCGTGCGCGTACATCTTGTCGAGGCCGACGCCCTCGCGGTGGAGGACGTCCATGCCGAGCGCGAGCGTCCCGAAGACGCCGTACAGCTGCGCGCGCATGAAGTTGGGCAGCGTCAGGCGACTGTCGGGGGTGCGCACGACGAGGGGGCGCCCCTCGTCGAGCCCCGCGATGGGCTCCCCGGCGAGGTGGTTGTACGCCAGCAGTCCGCCGGCGTCGGCCTCGCCCTCCAGCGCCGCGGCGAAGAGCGCCGCGTACGTGGCATCCGGGGTCTGCGTCACGCCGGCCGCGGCCGAGAACGCGGTGAACATGTTCGCCCACGCCGCCAACTCGCTCGCGCCGTTGTTGCAGTGCACCATCGCCACGGCGTCGCCCGAGGGCGTCGTCACGAGGTCGAGCTCGTGGTGCACCTCGCTGAGCGGACGCTCGAGCACGACCATCGCGAAGATGCTCGTGCCGGCGCTGACGTTGCCCGTGCGCGGCGCGACCGCGCCGGTGGCGACCATGCCGGTTCCGGCGTCGCCCTCGGGCGGGGCGAACGGGATGCCGGGACGCAGGGTTCCGGTCGGGTCGAGGAGCCGTGCCCCGTCGTCGGTCAGGCTGCCGGCCGCGGCCCCCGCGACGAGCACCTCGGGCAGCAGATCGGCGAGCGCGGGGACGCGTCCGGCGGCGAGGCCGTCGTAGCGCGCGACGAGATCGGCGTCGTAGTCACGGGTGGCGGAGTCGATCGGGAACACACCCGACGCGTCGCCGACGCCCAGCACCTTCTCGCCGGTGAGCTTCCAGTGGACGTACCCGGCCAGCGTGGTGAGGAAGCGGATCTCGGGCACGTGGGGCTCGGCATCCACGACCGCCTGGTGCAGATGCGCGATCGACCAGCGGAGCGGGATGTTCACGCCCAGGAGCTCGGTGAGCTCGGCCGCCGCGACACCGGTGTTGGTGTTCCGCCAGGTGCGGAAGGGGGCGAGCAGCTCCCCGTCGGCGTCGAACGCGAGGTAGCCGTGCATCATCGCCGACACGCCCATCGCGGCGTACCGCTCGGGGGTGACGCCGTGCTTCTGCTGCACGTCGGCGACGAGCTCGGCGTAGGCGGCCTGCAGGCCCGACCACACGGCATCCAGCGAGTAGGTCCACATCTTGTCGGCGTAGACGTTCTCCCACTCGTGGGAGCCGGTCGCGAGCACCTCGGCGTTCGGGCCGATGAGGCACGCCTTGATGCGGGTGGAACCGAGCTCGATGCCGAGCGAGGCTCGACCTTCGGTGATGTGCGCGTTCATCGGCGGTCGTCCGTGCTCTGTCCGTAGACGTTCTGGTAGCGGTTGTAGAGCGCGTCGATCTTGTCCTGCGGAATCGGGATGAGGGGGCCTGCCTCGCGCGCGATGTGCACGGTGCGGGCGACGTCTTCGAGCATGACGGCGGCCTTCACGGCATCCTTGGCGTTCGTGCCGATCGTGAAGGGGCCGTGGTTCTGCATGATCACGCCGCGCGAGCGGTGGCCGCGCAGGGTCTCGACGATCCCGCGACCGATCGAGTCGTCGCCGATGATCGCGAACGGGCCGACGGGGATGGGGCCGCCGAACTCGTCGGCCATCGCCGTGATGACGCAGGGGATCTCCTCGCCGCGCGCCGCCCACGCGACACCGTAGGTGGAGTGCGTGTGCACGACGCCGCCGACCTCGGGCATGTGGCGGTACACGTAGGCGTGCGCCGCGGTGTCGCTGGAGGGGCTGCGCTCGGAGCCGGGGGTGCCGGGGATCGCGGTCCCGTCGAGGTCGCAGAGGATCATGTTCTCGGGGGCGAGGTCGTCGTACGAGACGCCCGAGGGCTTGATGACGAACAGGTCGGCCCCGGGGACACGACCCGAGACGTTGCCGCCGGTCCAGACGATGAGGTTGTAGCGCACGAGCTCGGCGTGCAGTTTCGCGACGTCGGCGCGGACGGCGTCGATCGCCTCCTGCACCTCGGGCGTGAACGTGACGGCATCGGACACGCGGGGTCTCCTTCGACTCTGTCGGTGGCGGGTTGCGGTTCATATGTTACCGGTAACATCGCGCGTTCGCGAGAGGCGGATCCCGCTGCCATGCGTGACCCCAGGGTTTGGGGCGCGATTCTCCGTTCAGGGCGTGAAAACAGCGCCCCAAGCGGAGGAATCCGCCCCAAACCCCGTGAACGGGATGCCGCTTCCTGGCGGCCTCGCGGGCCGAACTCCTGAGATTTCGAGCGGTCGAGGCGACCGGCGCGCGGCTTTCCGCGGGGCGTGCGGACGGACGGCTCGGGGTTTCAGGAGTTTCGCCCGCCACAGCGCGGGACCGGACCGGCGCAGCCCGCGTAACATCGGCGGGTGCTCGGCTTCGACGACTCCCTCCCGCACCGCCCGCGGCGGATCGCGGTCGCGGGGGTTTCGGGGGTCGGCAAGACGACGCTGTCGCGACGCATTTCGGCCGTCACCGGCGCTCCGCACATCGAGATCGACGCGCTGTACCACGGCCCCGACTGGACGCCGCGGCCCACGTTCCTCCGGGACGTCCACGCCTTCGTCGACAGCGAGACCTGGGTGACGGAGTGGCAGTACTCGGATGCCAGACCCCTCCTGACCGCGCACGCCGATCTGCTCGTGTGGCTGGATCTTCCGTTCGTGAAGGTCACACTCCCCCGCGTCATCGCCCGCACGCTCCGCCGCCGCCTCGGCCGCGAGCCCCTGTGGAACGGGAATATCGAGCCGCCGCTGCACACGTTCTTCACCGACCCCGAGCACATCGTCCGCTGGTCGATCTCCACGCGCGGGAACTACCGGGAACGCCTCCCCGCCGTCGCGGCCCAGCGCCCCGAGCTGCCGATCGTGCGGCTGCGCTCGACGCGCGAGGTGGAGCGATGGCTGTCCGGCCCGCTCGCGGCATCGGTGCACTGAAGACGGGCTCGACTCCGGCATAACGGACCCGAGGAGGCCGCCTCGTCCGCCTCCACCCGGGTTTGGGGCGCGATTCTCCGTTCGGGGCGTGAAAGCGACGCCCCAACCGCAGGAATCCGCCCCAAACCCCGAAGGGATGCCACGCCCTGGACGCGCGCGCCCGAGCGTCAGCGCGGTGCGGCGGTCGACGCCCGCGGGACCAGAACCGGATCCGCCGGAGGAGCGGCGTCCTCGCCGAGCACGGTCGCCACGGCCTCCGCCGCCTCGCCCTCGACGTCGAGGCGCACCGTGGTGAGCGAGGGCGCGTAGAAGGCGGCATCCGGGTTGTCGTCGAAACCGGCGACGGCGACGTCGGCCGGAACCGCGAGCCCCCGCGCGGCGAGCCCCGCCATGAGCCCGAGGGCCATCTGGTCGTTGGCGACGGCCACCGCGGTGGCGCCGGCGCGCACGTGCGCGGCGACCGCGGCGGCGGCGACCGCACCGGACGCCGCGCTCCAGTCCCCCTCGACGCGCCCCTCCCGCGAGAGGTCGCGGCGCGTTATGGCGTCGGCCACGCCGGCCGTGCGGGCGAGGGCTTCGCGCCAGTCCGCGGGACCGGCGACCTCGACGATGCGGCGATGTCCGAGGTCGGCGAGATGATCCACGACGAGGGCGGCCGCGTGGCGTTGGCGGATTCCCCGCTCGCCGTACAGCGGCACGATCGGAACGTCGTACCCCTCGAGAGGAGTGGCGCGGTGCGCCGCGACGAGCACGATCCCGTCGACACCCTGGTCGAGCAGGTGGCGGACGGCGGCGTCGATGTCGGCCGGGTCGTCGGAGTCGGTGTACGCGGTCGAGATCCACCGACCCCGCGCCCGCGCGGCCCGCTCGAGCGCCGCGATGCCCGCCGACGGACCGTGCAGGACGGCATCGGATGCCACGACCCCGACGGTCCGGGTGAGACTCGTGCCCAGGGCGCGCGCGGCGTTGTTGACGCGGTAGTCGAGGGCGGCGACCGCCGCGAGCACGCGTTCGCGGGTGGCATCCCGGATGCCGGGATACCCGTTCAGCACCCGCGAGACGGTCTGCGTCGAGACGCCGGCGGCGTCGGCGACATCGCGCATGCCCGTGCGCTTGATCCCGCCGTCGCCGCTCATGGTCCTTCACAGTAGCGGCGCGATTCGATCCCGCAGGGGGCTATACTTGTATATACATGTTGACCTCCCGGCGATGACGCCGGTGGAGAGGAGCGGCCATGAGCGCCACGAAACGCCCCGCGACGACCGAGGAGCAGCCGTGCGCATCGGCCTCCTGACCAGCGGCGGCGACTGCCCCGGCCTGAACGCCGTCATCCGCGGCGCCGTCCTGCGCGGTTTCGCCGCGGGAGGACACGACTTCGTCGGATTCCGCGACGGATGGCGCGGAGCGACGACGGGCGAGCACGTCGTCCTCGATCGCGAACGCATCCGCGGCATCGCCAAGCAGGGCGGCACGATCCTCGGCTCCAGCCGCTTCAACCCGTTCGACAACGGCGGCGTCGAGCGGGTCCGAGAGAACTTCGCCGAGCTCGGCGTCGACGCCCTCATCGCGATCGGCGGCGAGGGCACGCTCGCCGCCGCGCAGCGCCTCGGCGACGGCGGCATCCACGTCCTGGGGGTACCGAAGACGATCGACAACGACCTCAACGGCACCGACTACACGTTCGGATTCGACACGGCCGTGCAGATCGCCACGGACGCGATGGACCGCCTCCGCACCACCGGCGACTCCCACGGGCGGTGCATGGTGGCCGAGGTGATGGGGCGGCACGCGGGATGGATCGCGTTGCACTCGGGCACGGCCGCGGGAGCGCACGCCATCCTCATCCCCGAGCGACGCACGACCATGACCGAGATCACGACATGGGTCGCCGACGCGCGGGCCCGCGGCAAGGCGCCGCTGGTCGTCGTCGCAGAAGGATTCATCCCCGATCAGGCCGATGATCCGCACTCGGAACGTGGACTGGACGCCTTCGGACGCCCGCGCCTCGGCGGAATCGGGGAACGGCTGGCGCCGCAGATCGAGGCGCTCACCGGGATCGAGACTCGGGCGACGACGCTCGGCCACATCCAGCGGGGCGGCGTGCCGTCGGCCTTCGACCGCGTGCTCGCGACCCGCATGGGCATGGCCGCGACCGAGGCCGTCCTGCGCGGAGAGCGCGACCGCATGGTGTCCCTCCGCGGAACCGCGCTCACGACCGTGCCCTTCGCCGAGGCGCTGGACGAGCTCAAGACCGTCCCCGCCGAGCGCTACGCGGAGGCCGAGGTGCTCTTCGGCTGAACAGGGGTGCGCAGAGGGGGCCCGGACCGTGCTGGTCCGGGCCCCCTCGGCATCCGTCGTCAGAGCAGGATCGTGAGCGGCGACTCGATGAGGGCCGCCAGACGGTCCAACCACCGCGCGGCGATCGCACCGTCCACCGGACGATGGTCGACCGACAGCGTCACGGTGACGACCGTCGCCGCCTCGAGCGAGCCGTCCGCTCCCACGACCGGACGCGCGGTGGCGGCGCCGACGGCCAGGATCGCCGCCTGCGGCGGGTTGATGATCGCGGCGAACTCGTCCACCCCGAACATGCCGAGGTTCGAGATCGAGAGGGTTCCGCCCTCGAGCTCGGACTGCTGCAGACGCCCCTCGTTGGCGCGGGCCACGGCATCCTTGATGGCGAGCGAGAGCGCGGTCAACGGCATCGACTCGATCGAGCGGAAAGTGGGCGTGACCAGGCCTCGCTCGCTCGCGACGGCGACGGAGACATCGGCGGTGTCGAACCCGACGACGGCGTCCTCCGTCCAGATGACGTTCATCTCCGGCACGTCGACGAGAGCGCGCGCGGCCGCCTTGACGAAGAAATCGTTCACCGAGACCCGGACCGACGACTGCTCGTTGATCTGCGCCCGCAGCGACAGCAGAGCATCCACGCGCAGGTGACGCGTGAGGTAGAAGTGCGGCGCGGTGCGCTTGCTCTCCTGCAACCGATTCGCGATGAGGCGGCGCAGCTTGGTGTGCGGCGTCGCCGTCCCCCCGGCCGGCACCGCCGCGGGAGCGGCCGCGGGGGCGGGTGTCGCCACCGGCGCGGCAGCCGGAGCGGGAGCCGCGGCGGCCGCCTCGACGTCGGCGCGGACGATCCGGCCGCGCGGTCCCGACCCCGTGACGCCGGACAGGTCGACGCCCTTGTCCGCCGCCACCCGACGCGCGAGCGGGCTCGCGAGGATGCGTCCCGCGGACGCCGACGACGGGGCGGAGACCTCGTCGGTGACGAGCGCGGGTGCGGCATCGGCCGGCGGCGCGGCGGGGGCCGCCATGTCCTCCGCGGCGAGGTCCGCCGACGGTGCCGTAGCCGAGCCGCTCGACACCGCCGGGTCTGTGTCCGCCGACTCGGACGAGGGAGCGGATGCCGCTCCCCCACCGAGCTGGGCGAGAAGCGCTTCCGCCTCGGCGGGGTCCTCGCCCGGGGCGAGGAGAATAGCGATCGGGTCACCGACGGGGACCATCGACCCGGATTCCGCCACGAGGGCGTAGATCACGGCATCCTCGTCGATCTCGATGTCGACGACGGCCTTCTCGGTCTCGACCGAGGCGACGGTGTCGCCGGCGGAGACGGTGGCGCCCTTCTCGACCGTCCAGAATTCCAGTGCCGCCGCGTCCGAGTCGGCGGACACCCCGGGCATGCGCAGGTAACGAGCCATGTCAGTGGTCCTCTCTCGCGGCTCAGACGATCGCCGTCAGCGCGGCGACGATGTCATCGGTGGTGGCCAGCGCGGCCGCCTCGAGCACCTTGGAGATGCTGGGCGACGACTCCGCGCCGGTGACGCGCTCGACGGGAGCGTCGAGCCAGTCGAAGTAGCGGCGCTGGATCTCGTCGGCGAGCCAGCCGCCGTACGACGTTCCCGTCGAGCCCTGCTCGACGATGACGACGCGGTTGGTCTTGCGGATCGATTCGCCGATGGTGTCCCAGTCGACGCTGGCCTTGTCGAGCCAGCGCAGGTCGATCACCTCGCCGTCGACACCCGCCTTCTCGACGGCCTCGACCGCGCGGTGCACCATCGACAGGTAGCTGATGACCGTCACCTGCGCGCCCTCACGGCGCACTGCGGCCTTGCCGAACGGCAGGCAGTAGTCGAGGTCCTTGGGCGCGTCCCCGACGGACTTGTACAGGTCGGCGTCGTGCTCGAGCACGGCGACGGGATCCTTCAGGCGCATCGCGGTGTTGAGGAGACCGACGTAGTCCAGCGGCGACGACGGGGCGATGATGCGCCACCCGACCGAGGTGGCGAGGATGCCCGCGGGATCCATCGAGTGCTGCGATCCGTAGCCGGTGTTGGTGCCGATCTTGATGCGCAGCAGCAGCGGCATGTCGTGGTCGCCGCCGAACATGTGGCGGGCCTTGCCGATCTGGTTGAAGAGCTGGTCGGCGGCGACCCAGAGGAAGTCGGCGTACATCAGCTCGATGACCGGGTAGTAGCGACCGTCGAGGGCGAGTCCGCCGCCGAAGCCGGTGAACGCGTTCTCGCTGATCGGGGTGCCCAGGGTGCGATCGGGGAAGTCTTCGGAGAGGCCCTTCGTCGCGCCGCGGGAACCGCCGTTGAGACGGTGCACGTCCTCGCCGAGGACGACGATCGAGGAGTCCTGCTCCATCCGGCGGTGCATGACCTCGGCGATGACGTCGACGAACTTCTTCTCCTCGAGCTCGGACGCAGCGAACTCCGAATTGTCCTTGACGGCCACGTCGGTGATGGCGGGGATCTCGCCCCGGATGCCGAGGTTGATGGTGTCTGTCGACGGCCACAGCTCCGCGCGCAGCCGCAGCTGCCCGGGCTTGCCGTTGGGGTCGGCCTCGACGACGGTCGAGCCGACCTCCTGCATGATCTTCTTCGAGCGAGCACGCACGGCCTGCGCCTCGTCCGCACTCAGGATGCCGCGGCGCACGAGGTGCGATTCGACCAGGGCGATCGGGTCGCGGTCGCGCCAGCCCTTCTCCTCCTCCTTCGTCCGGTAGCCGAACGCCGAGCCCGGGAAGGGGCCGTTCTGGTGGAAGAAGCGGTAGGTGTCGGCCTCCACGATCGTGGGGCCGCCGCCGGTGCGCATGAGCTCGACGGCCTGCTGCATCGCGAGGTAGACGGCGAGGGTGTCCTGTCCGTCAACGCGCCAGCTCGGGATGCCGAAGCCGAGGCCGCGCCCCGACAGGCGCGCCTCACCGGTCGCCTCGGCGACGGTCGTCGACACGGCGTACTGGTTGTTCTCGATGAAGAAGCACGTGGGCGTCTTCCACGCCGAGGCGAGGTTGAAGCTCTCCAGCACCGAGCCGATGTTGACCGCGCCGTCGCCGAAGTACGTCACGGCGACGTTGTCGGTGCCCGCGTGCTGGTCCGCCCAGCCGAAGCCGACGGCGAACGGCACCGCGCCGCCCACGATCGCGTTGGTGCCCATGGCCCCGGCTTCGGTCCATTGCAGGTGCATCGATCCGCCGCGGCCCTTGCAGTACCCGTCGCGCAGTCCCGCGATCTCCGAGAGCGCGCGGTACAGGACCTCCCGCACCTCGGGCGAGAACTCCGCGGTCGCGTCGAATCCGCCCGGCTGGACGTGGCCGAAGGCCTTCGCCAGGAACTGGTGGTGTCCGCGGTGCGACCCGTTGACCTGGTCGGCGCTGACGAGGGGGAGGGCGGAGCCCACCGCGCCGCCCTCCTGTCCGATGGAGGAGTGGGCCGGGCCGTTGATCAGCTTCTGCCCGGCGAGCTCGAGCACGTACTCCTCGAAAGACCGGATGAGGTGGAGCTGCACCAGCATCGTCTGCAGGAGCACCGGGTCGGCGGCATCCCAGTCGGCCTTCGTCGTTCGCAGTTCGACCCACGGCGCCGCGGGCTCCAGCTTGATGGTCTCAGCCATGATCCTCATCCTCGATGAATCATCCGGCACGCGTCGGCCGGACTGACGTCGGGACGACGCTGTCGGATAGGCTTTCGCGAAGCCGAGCGGACGTCGTCGTACCCGTTGTAGAAATACAATACAAGTATATACAAGGTTATACGAGTTTGTCTCACTTGGCGACGACCATGAACGGCGATGCGCACACGGGCGATATCGCGACCGCCGCAGGGAAGGGGCATGGGGATGACCGAGAAGCTGGACCGAGACTCTGCGACACCGCTCTACATCCAACTCGCCGACGTGATCCGCGACAAGATCACCCGCGGCGAATGGGTACCGGATCAGAAGATCCCGTCCGAGAACGAGCTCAACCAGATCTACGGCATCAGCCGCATGACCGCGCGCCAGGTGCTGGCCCGTCTGGTCGACGAGGGGCTGCTCTTCCGCGTGCAGGGCAAGGGCACGTTCGTCTCGCGGCGCAAGATCAGCACCCGCTCGCCGTCGTACCAGGGCATCCGCGAGCAGCTCGAGCAGCAGGGCTACGCGACCGAGACCGAGGTGCTCGCGAGCGCACTCGTGGATGCCGACGCCCGCGCATCCACGGCGCTGTCGGTGCCGGAGGGGACCCCGGTCTACAACATCCGACGCCTCCGCCGCGTCGAGGGGCAGCCGATCAGCCTGCACGAGTCGTTCGTCCCCCGGGCGCTCGCGCCCGAGATGCTGGACCGGGATCTCGCCCACGACCAGCTGTGCACGGTGCTCGACCGCGACTTCGGCCTCCGCATGGCCGGCGTGACCGAGACCCTCGAGACGACAACCGCCTCGGCGTCGGTGGCGAAGCTGTTCGGCACGCGGGCCGGCACCCCCCTGCTCCTCCTGGAGCAGCGCATCGCCGCACCGGACGGCACCCCGTTCGAGTTCAGCCGCATCAGCTTCCGCGGCGACATGATCCGGCTCGAGTTCCACTACGACCTGACCTGAGACCGCACATGACCAAGGCCCCGCCACGGCGGGGCCTTGGTCATGTGCGGTGCTCAGGAGCGTGCGGCGAGGATCTTCTCGAGACCGTCCACCCCGATGACGCCGCGCTCGTCGCGCACGTCCAGGCCCGAGCGGACCGTGGCGGGGGTCCGCGCGTCGCCGACGACGTCGACGATCACCGCGGCGGCCGGGAACTCGTCCTCGGCGGTGAAGTGGCTCACGGTCACGACGTGCGCCATGCCCGCGGCCGCGGCGGCCGCGGCACCGGACTGCGAGTCCTCGATCACGACGATCTCGTCCGCGGTCCGACCGAGCGACTCGGCGGCCAGGAGGTAGATGTCGGGTGCGGGCTTCTTCGCCGGCACGACGTCTCCGGCGAACACCCCGGCCATACGACTGCGCGTCTCGGGGCCGACGACCGAGTCCAGCACGGCCTCCACGCTCTTCTCGGCGGACGTCGAGGCGCAGGCGACCTGCCACCCCGCGTCGAGGGCCTCGGTGACGATGCGCGCGATCCCGGGACGTCCGGGAAGAGCGCCGCCCTCGACCAGCTCGACGTAGATCTCGGACTTGCGCTTGTGCGCGCGGACGACGAGATCGTCGACCTCCTCGGGGCTGCCGAGATCGATCTCGGGATGCTGCGCCAGATACGCGCGCAGGCGCTCCTTGCCCCCACCGATGCGCAGGAGCGGACCGTATTCCTCCGCGCTCCAGCGGAACGGCATCCCCAGCTCTTCGAAGGTGCGATTGAAGGCGACGAGGTGTCCGTCGAGTTCGGTGTCGGCGAGCACGCCGTCGCAGTCGAGGATGAGGGCGCGCCCGGTCATGCGGACACCGCCTGGCGCGAGCCCGAACGGAACAGCGCGATGTGCTCGGTGACGACGTCCTCGACCGCGGCCCCGATCTGATCGAACAGGCGGACCGGCTCCCACTTTCCCGAACGCTCCGCGTCGGCGAGGTGGTCACGGGCGGAGTACATGTAGGCGAGCTTCAATGCGGTCGAGATGTTGATCTTGGAGACCCCCGCGTCGATGAATCGTGCGAACTCCTCCCCCGACAGCCCCGTGCCGCCGTGGAGAACGATCGGGATGTCGGTGAGCGCCGCCAACGCGGACACCCGATCGAACAGCAGAACCGGCGAGGCCTTGTAGAGACCGTGCGCGGTCCCGAGGGCCGGGGCGATGAGGTCGGTGCCGGTCTCCTCGGCGACGGCGACGAGCTGCTCGTCGGGGTAGAAGTGCACGTTCGGGTCGTCCGACCCCACGCCGTCCTCGACACCCACGATGTTCTCGATCTCGCTCTCGACGTCGACGCCGGCCGCGTGCGCCTCCTCGACGACCTCCGCCGTCTCCTGGCGCGCGACGTCGAACGGGCGGTCGGACGCGTCGAAGAGCACCGACGACCAGCCGTGCGCGATGGTCTCGGTGATGACGGCGCGATCGGGGCAGTGGTCCAGGTGCAGGGCGACGGGCACGTCGGCCGCGTCCGCGGCGGCGCGGGCGAGACCGGCGAGGACCTCGGCCCCGAAGTACTTCACGGTCTTGACCGACGTCTGCAGGATGATCGGCGATCCGGCGCGGTCGGCGGCGCGCACGACGGCGGCGATCGAGATGCCGTCCACGATGTTGACGGCGGGGATCGCGTAACCGTTCGCGCGCGCTTCGCGGGCGTTAAGCTTCGTGCTGGCGAAAGTCATTGGGGGTTCCCTCCTCGGGATCGGAGCGGCTCTGCTGCGATCGGTCGAACTAACAATACAAGTATAGCCAACCCTATACAACTGGCGCTGCGGCGACGCTTCCTCCGACGCGGTCGGCACGGGCGAGGACGCGGTCGAACAGCCCGTCGTCCCAGCGCCCCGCGAGGACCAGCACGTCGGCGAGCGTCAAGCGGTCCCGCATGAACGGCAGCGCGCTCAGGGCCCACCGCGCGCGCTCGGCGGATACGGCGGGGCGCAACTCCGCGAACGTGGTCGGCGCACCCCACGCGCGGAGAGCCGCGACCGGGAGCGCCGGGTCGGCCGCGAGGGCGCGCAGCGTCGTGACGTGCTCGTTGCGGCGCCCGAAAAAACCCTCGATTGCCGGTGCCGCCGCGCCCCACCGGCGCATCTTGGCATCCACCGCCCGCCAGCACTCGTCGCCGAGCGCCCCCGACGGATCGACCGGATGCCAGACAGCCCGCACCCGCTCCTCGAGGTCGGCCGGAACGGCGAGATCGTCGGGCTCGAGATCGAAGACGCGCTCCTCGGTCAGCGCCACGTCCCACAGGGCCGCGGACAGGATGCTCGCGACGCCCACCTGAGCGCCGTGCAGATCATGCGCCGCACCCTCGGCCAGCGCGGACATGTCCAGGACGTGGCTGAACAGGTGCTCCACCCCCGACAGGGGCGCGGTGGTGCCGGCGTCGCCGATGACGAGTCCGCCGACGGTGAGCACGTCGACGAGCGCGGACAGACGATCCGCCGCGGTCGATGAGGCGTCCGACAACCGCGGCGCGAGGTCGCGCACAGGGTCCACGAACCGGCCGTCGTACCGCCCGTCGTCCATGCCGAGGGCGCACGCGAGGTACCAGTCGGCGGGCGAGGACCAGATGGCCACGGCATCCCCCACCCCGGCACGCGTCAGCTCGCGCGGCGCGTCCGCCACGATGTCGTGGTCGATGAGCAGGACGTCGGGCCAGCGACTGGGCACAGTGCGCTTGGCGCCCATGCGCACGAGCACCGAGAGCGGGTCGGCGAAGCCGTTGACGCTCGCGGCGGTCTGCACGGCCACGAGGGGCACCTCGATCGCCGCCGCGACGACCTTGCCCAGATCGCTCACGGTCCCCGACCCCACGGTGACAACCACGGCCGCGCCCGTCGCGTCGGCGGTCACCGCGTCGACGGTGGCCTCGTCGAGCGTCACGCCGTGCGATCCGGACGGCACCCGCACCGTTCGACGCGGCCGGCCCGGTGAGAGGACGGCCGCGACCGCGGCATCCACGTCGCCGCCGGAGAAGGTCTTCGGCACGCCGTCGGTGACGACGACCACCTCGCCGGAGGGAGCGAGCTCGTCGACAAGGGCCCCCAGGCGACGGAGCGCGCCGGGTTCGGCGACGAGGCGCATCGCGCCACCCGAGGAGGACGAAGCCCGTTCGGCGGGACTGAGCGAGGTCATGGGGGATCCTTTCCGGCGCCGCGGGGCGGCGCGTCAGCGTCAGTGGACGGCAAGGTCGACGTCGAGGAGGTCGTCGATGCGGTCGAGGACGAAGTCCGGGCGCTGCTCGAGGGGAGCGGCATCCAGGAGGGCGAGGTCGGTCTCGCCGGTGAGGACGAGGGCCGACCGCATCCCGGTGTTCTTCGCGAAGAGCATGTCGGTGGCGAGTCGGTCCCCCACCATGACCGAGGTCGCCGGGTCCAGGCCCGTCTCGGTCGCGATGATCTCCAGCAGGTCGCGGGACGGCTTGCCGAACACCGCTTCGCACTCGATCTGCGTCCCGGCGGTGATCGCCGCGGTGATGCAGGCCGCGTCCGGCTCGCCGCGCCCGCCAGGGAAAGGGCAGAAGCGATCGGGGTTCGTCGTGACCAGGCGCGCCCGCCGGTGGAACCACAGGGCGTCGAAGGCGATCTGCAGCTTGCGATAGTCGAAGGTGCGGTCGTACGACGACACGACGAGGTCGATGCGCTCGGGATCGTCGCTCATCCGGATGCCGGCCTCGGCGAGCGCCTCCACCAGCGGGGTCTCCCCGATGGGGAAGACCGCCGCGTCGGGCATCGTGCGGCGGATCCACGACACCGTGGCCGCGAGACTCGTGTAGACGTCCGACACCTCGGTCGGGAGCCCGAGCCGGGTCAGCTTGCGGGCGTAATCGTCCGGCCGCTTCGTGGGGTTGTTGCTGCAGAAGATGACGCGCTTGCCGCGCTCGCGCAGCCCCTCGATGAGCCGCTGCGCACCGGGCAGGAGCGCCTCGCCCAGGTAGATGGTGCCGTCGAGGTCGAAGACGTACGACGCGAAGTCGGGGATCGGTCCGGTCGGGGTCATGCCACCGCCGCCCACCCGCGGGTGAGGTCGCGCGCGGCGCGCCACCCGGCATAGAGCTCGTCCGCGCGCCCGGCGTCGATCCGCGGCTCGAAGACCCGGTCGACGACGTACTTCGCCTGGACCTCCTGCAGATCGCGGTAGACACCGATCGACAGACCGGCGAGCATCATCGCGCCGAAGATCGTCGCCTCCGAGTTCTTCGGGCGCACCACGGGGATGCCGAGCACGTCGGCCTGCAGCTGACACAGGAGGTCGTTCTTCACCGCGCCGCCGTCGACCCGCAGCTCGGGGATCTCGAACGAGGAGCCGGTGACCGCGGCATCCACGAGATCGCGGGTCTGATAGACCATCGACTCCACCGCGGCGCGGATGATGTGGAGGCGGTTGGTGGCGTTGGACATCCCGACGATCACGGCCCGCGCGGACGGATCCCACGTCGGCGCGGCGAGACCGGTGAAGGCCGGGACGAGGTACACGCCCTCGGTGCCGGAGACCTGGCCCGCGTACCACTCGCTGTCGGGGGCGGCGTGGATGAGCTGGAGGTCGTCGCGCAGCCACTGCATCGTCTTGCCCATCGCGTAGACGACGCCCTCGGTCTCGTACATCAGCTCGCCGCGGATGTTCCAGGCCGCACTGGGCGTCAGTCCCTCGGGGCGGAACGGGGTCGGCCCGTTGTTGATGTTGAGGACGCCGGCCGTCCCGTAGGTCATCTTGACCTGGCCCTGCGCGTGCGCGGCCTGCCCGAAGAGTCCGGCCTGCTGGTCGCCCAGGTTCGCGGCGATCGGCACAGGCGCGCCGAACGTGGCCTCGATGGTGCCGAAGTGCGCGTCGGACGGCAGGATCTCGGCGAGCATGCGACGCGGGATGCGCATGCCGCGGAGGAGGTCGTCGTCCCAGTCGCAGGTCTCGAGGTTCATCATCATCGTCTGCGACGCGTTGGAGGGCTCCGTCACGAAGGAGTCGCGCCCCGTGAGGTTCCAGATGAGCCAGGTGTCGACGGTGCCGGCGAGCAGCTCGCCGCGCTCGGCCCGTTCCTGCGCGCCGGGCACGTGGTCGAGGATCCAGCGGATCTTCGAGGCCGCGTAGAACGCGTCGGGCACGAGCCCCGTGCGCTCCTTGATGAGCGCGCCGAAGCCGGAATCCACCCACTGCTGCACGATGCCGTCGGAGTGTCGCGAGGCCCACACGATGAGGTTGAAGATGGGGCGCCCGGTGTCCTTCTCCCAGACCAGGGCGGATTCGCGCTGATTGGTGAGGCCCACGGCGCTGAGCTGCGCCGGGGTGACCCCGGCCTGGTTCATCGCCTCGCGCATGACGTCGAGCTGGGTGTGCAGAATCTGCATCGGATCGTGCTCGAGCCAGCCGGGCCGGGGCGAGATCTGCGTGAGTTCGGACTGGCCGAAGCCGAGGACGTTGGCGTCCTCATCGATGACGAACGCCCGAGCGCTCGTGGTCCCTTCGTCGATGCCGAGGATGTACTGCGTCACAATGTCCCACTTCGTCGGGGTGCGGTGGAGCCCGCGCGGCGTTCCGCGGGCAGGGCGGAGCACCGGTACGCGCGTGCGTACCGGTGCTCCGTGCGGGGGTCAGGCGACCTGGACCTTCTTGGTCCACCCCTTGGTCAGCTCGCGCGCGGCGGTCCAGCCCTCGTAGCGGGAGTCGGCCTCGTCACGGCTCATCTGCGGCTCGAAGACCCGGTCGACGACCCACTTGGACTCGAGCTCCTCGAGGCTGGAGTACACGCCGGTGGTGAGACCGGCGAGCAGCATGGCTCCGAAGATGGTGGCCTCGGCGTTCTTCGGCCGGATCACGGGCACCCCGAGCATGTCGGCCTGCAGCTGGCACAGCAGGTTGTTCTTCACGGCGCCGCCGTCCACGCGGAGCTCGGGGATGGTGAGGTCGGAACCCGCCAGCGCCGCCTCGACCACGTCGCGGGTCTGGAAGACCATCGACTCCACGGCCGCGCGGATGATGTGCAGGCGGTTGGTGGAGTTGCTCATGCCGATGAGGGCCGCGCGCGCGTACGGGTCCCACGTGGGTGCCGCGAGTCCCGTGAAGGCGGGGATGAGGTATACGCCCTGCGTGTCCGGAACCTGCCCGGCGTACCACTCGCTGTCGGGCGCGGCGTGAATGAGCTGCATGTCGTCACGCAGCCACTGCATCGTCTTGCCCATCGCGAAGAGCACGCCCTCTACCTCGTACGCGGTCTGGCCCCGGACTCCCCACGCGAGGCTGGGGGTGAGTCCCTCGATGCGACGCGGGGTGCTGCCGCAGTTGATATTGAGGACGCCGGCGGTGCCGTAGGTCATCTTCACCTGGCCGGGCGTGAACGCGGCCTGGCCGAAGAGACCGGCCTGCTGGTCGCCGAGGTCGGAGCCGATGACGATCGGCGCGCCGAAGGTCGCCTCGATCGTGCCGAAGTTCGAGTCCGACGGGACGATCTCGGCGAGCATCCCGACGGGGATGTTGTAGTGGCCGAGGAGTTCCTCGTCCCACTGCAGGGTCTCGAGGTTCATCATCATCGTGCGCGAGGCGTTGGAGTAGTCCGTCTTGAACGACTTCCGCCCGGTGAGGTTCCAGATGAGCCACGTGTCGACGGTCCCGGCGAGCAGTTCGCCGCGTTCGGCCCGTCCCTGCGCGCCCGGAACCTGGTCGAGGATCCAACGGATCTTGGATGCCGTGTAGTACGCGTCGGGGATGAGACCGGTGCGCTCCTGGATGAGGTCGCCGATTCCGGCGTCCACCCAGCCCTGCACGATGTCGACGGAGTGCCGCGAGGCCCAGACGATGGCGTTGTAGATCGGGCGGCCGGTCTCCTTGTCCCAGACGATGCCGGTCTCTCGCTGGTTGGTGAGCCCGACCCCCGAGAGCTGGTCGGGGGTGATGCCGGCGTCGCGGAGCGCGGCGCGGATGACCTCGAGCTGCGTGTTGAGGATCTGCATCGGGTCGTGCTCGATCCAGCCGGGCCGCGGGTAGATCTGCGTCAGCTCGGCCTGACCGAACCCGACGACGTTGGTGTCCTCGTCGATGACGAAGGCACGCGCGCTCGTGGTTCCTTCGTCGATTCCCAGCAGGTATTTGACCATGGGTGCTCCCACTTCATCGTGTTGGAGGTGAATGCGTCGTCGGGCACGGGCACCGACGGCACGCTGAGGCTAATCTGGCATGCCTTGTATAGTCAAGTATTGCCCTGTAAGTCTCAGGTCTCTACTCTGTGATCCGGTCGGTAGCGCCCGACCGAAGGCTATCCCTTTCCGCGCACACAACGACGTGAAGCCAAGGACACACATATGGACATCGACCTCTTCTCGATCCTCGCCGCCGCCGCCGGCGGCTTCTTCGGCGCCGCCATCGGCGCCCTGCAGGCGTTCATCTTCACCGGGATCATGGTGCTCATCGGGCTCGTGAGCCTGATCGCCGATCCCTCCTCGCCGATCCTCGGCTCGATCGCGTTCGGCCCCGCGTTCGGCCCGCACATCTCGTTCGCCGGCGGTGTGGCCGCCGCCGCATACGCCGCCCGCAAGCACGACCTCCTCGGCAAGGACATCGTCACGCCGCTGGCGAAGTTCGCCCAGCCCGACGTCCTGCTCGTCGGCGCGCTCTTCGGCGTGTTCGGCTACTTCCTCCAGAAGGTCGTGGCGATCATCCCGTGGTTCGGCACCCACACCGACGCGGTCGCCGTCACCGTCCTGACGTCCGCACTCCTCGCCCGGATCGTCTTCGGTCGCAAGGGCGTCTTCGCCCGCAACTCGTCCGGGGCGAGCGGCTGGGCGGCCTACTCGCCGTCGGACGAGGGGCGCTGGATCGAGGGGCAGGAGAGGTTCGTCCCGAACACCGTGCTCGGCCTCTTCGTCGGCGGACTCGGCGCCTTCGTCGCCATCACCATCGCGCAGAACGTCCCGTCGATCGCCGGGAGCGCCGCGACGTTCATGTTTGGCGTCTCGGCGGTGTCGCTGATCTTCCTGACGATCGGCATCCCGGTCCCGGTGACCCACCACATCACGCTGCCGGCGGGCGTCGCCGCGGTCACGTTCCTCCCCATCGTGGGCGGGCAGGCCTGGGCTGCCATGCTGATCGGCATCGTCGCGGGCGTCCTGGGCGCATGGATCGCGGAGGTCTTCGCGCGTCTGTGGCTGGCCCACGGCGACACCCACATCGACCCGCCCGCCGCGGCGATCTGGCCGGTGACGACCCTCGTCCTGGGCGTCGCCGCCCTCTTCCCGGCGGTGAGCTGACACATGCCGCACGAGACCGGGACCCTGCACCGCATCGACGCCGTCGCCCTGGACGTCGACGGCACCATCGCGGGCGCCGACCACGTCGTCAGCGCGCGCACCGCCGCCGCGATCGCCGCGGTCCGCGACGCGGGGATCCCGGTCTTCCTCCTCACCGGCCGGTCGCGCCGCAGCGTGCTCGGACTCGCGCGAGAGCTCGGCCTGCGCAACCGCGTGGCCGCAGCGAACGGCTCGGTCGCCTTCGACCCCGTCACGGACGAGGACACGCGCGTGGCGACGATGTCCCCCGCGGACGTCGCGGCGGCCGTCGCGCTCCACCGCTCCACCGGGCTCGCCCTGACGTGGTGGGAGCGCGACACGATCTGGGTGGATGCCGCCGGCCTCGCCGCGGACGAGTTGATCGCCCTGGGCGAGGCCCCCGACGCCATCCGGGTCGGCGACCCGAGCGGGATCCGTCCGGATACCACCCTGAAGATGATGCTCCACGGCACGCCCGGCGCCCTCGACGCCGCGGCACCCGAGGTACGCGCCGCCCTCCCGGACGCGGCACGCTCCATGGACACGTTCTGGGAGTTCGTGGCCCCGGACGCCCACAAGTGGGCCGCGCTGCAGCACCTGCTCGACGGGCGGATCGACCCCGCGCACGTGCTCGGCATCGGCGACGGCGGCAACGACGTCCCGTGGCTGAGCCGCATCGGACACCCCGTCGCGATGGGCAACGCCCGCGACGAGGTCAAAGCGCTGGCCCGCCACCACACGCTCCACCACGCGGACGACGGCGCCGCGGTGGTCCTCGAAGAACTCGCCGCTCGACTCCCCCGCCCGCGACGCTGAAGGATCACTCATGCCCTCCCCCCTGGACCTGTTCGCCCTGCCCGAGACCCTCCGCGACAGCGACCACGTGATCGCGACCTACGTGCTGGATCTGCCCGCCGAGGCCGACGCCCTCGCCCGCGCCACACGCTTCGCCGTGGGGCAGACGATCGGCACGTGGCTCCCCGTTCCCGGGATCACCGACGACATGCGGGCGCGGCACGAGGCCCGGGTGGTGAGCGTCTACAGCCTGCCGCCCTCCGACACCACCCGCCTCGACGACCCCGCACGCATCGGCTACGTCCTGCGCGTCGCGGTGCCCACCATCAACTTCGGCGCCTCGCTGCCGATGCTGTTGACCACGCTCCTCGGCAACGACTCCTCCACCTCGGTCGAGGCCAAGCTCGTCGACCTCGAGCTGCCGGAATCGTTCAGCGACCGCTTCGCCGGCCCGTCCTTCGGCGTCGAGGGGCTGCGCCGCCTCACCGGCGTGCACGACCGCCCGCTGCTGCTCAACATGCTGAAGCCGTGCGCCGGAATGCCCCCGGAGGTCGCGCGCGAGGTGTTCCTCCAGACCGCGCTCGGCGGCATCGACCTCATCAAGGACGACGAACTCACCGCCGATCCCGAGTACTCCCCCGTCGTCGAGCGCGTCCGCCTGTTCACGCGCGCCGCGCGGGAGGCCGCCCAGGAGACCGGCATCGAGACGATCTACATCCCCAACGTGACCGATCGACCCGATCGCATGCTCGACACCGCCCGTCGGGCCGTGGATGCCGGAGCCCGAGCCGTCATGGCGACCTACGCCACGGTCGGCTACGGCTCGCTGGAAGCGCTCGCCGAGACGGTCGACGTGCCCGTGCTGGCCCACTTCGCCGGTGCCGCCCCGTACTTCGAGGGACCGTCGACGGGCATGAGCGCTCCGCTCGCGATGGGCCTGCTCCCGCGCCTCGCCGGGGCCGATTTGGCGCTGGTCAGCACGCCGTACGGCGGTGCGACCATCCGCTCGCTGCCCTACCTGCGGACGGTTCACCAGATGCTGCTCCCCCGGCCGGGTCTCGCGCCGACGATGCCCGTCATCGGCGGCGGCGTCCACCCGGGAACCGTGGAGCGCTACGTCTCCGAGCTCGGCACCGACATCGTGCTCGGGGCCGGCGGCGCGATCCAGGGCCATCCCGGCAGAGCGGCCGCGGGCGTGCGCGCGATGCGCCGCGCGATCGACGCCGCCGTCGCCGGCACACCCGTGGAGGAGGCCGCGGCCGAGACGCCCGAACTCCGCGCCGCGATCGACGCGTGGGGCGTGCTCTGACCCACGGCGGTGTCTCCGCGGGGCCGGGACGACGGACGCGGGGGCGGCGCGACGCGCGTGCACCGGGCCGCCCCGCCCCGTCAGGCCGACCGCACCTCGGCGATCGTGGCGAGGAAGCCCGCGGCATCCACTCCGGCCCGTCCGAGGAAGACACCGTCCGGGATGCCGTGCGGCAGCGAGGCGGCGCGACCGGCGGCCGCGATGGCCGCGAACGTCCCCGGCCCGGCGCTCCCGCCGTAGATCACGCGCACGGGACCCGACCGCTCGGCCAGCAGCTCGCGCAGGCGCGCGATCACCCCGACGACGTGCGCGGGCGGGGCCGGTTTGGTGGCCCCGATGGCCCACGTGGGTTCGTAGGCCACCACGACGGGCGCGTCCGCGGGGATGCCGGCGAACGCCGCGTCCAGCTGCGGCCGGATGACACGTTCCGGGTCCGCCCCGCGCTCGGGCTCGCCGACGATGAGGACCGGCGCGATGCCGGCCTCGGCGGCGGTGCGCGCCTTGGCCCCGAAGATCTCGGGCGTCTCCGCGAAGTACCGCACCCGCTCGGGGTGGCCGATCATCGCGACGCGGGCGCCGAGGCCCGCGAGGAGGTCGGCGTTGTCCTCGCCCGTGTAGGCACCGCTCGGGTAGGCCGAGACGTCCTGGGTGCCGACGACCACGCCCAGCGGGGCGAGCGCGTCGACGCCGCGCGTGAGGAGTGCGGCCGGCAGGCAGACGAAGACGCCCTCGCCGCGCTCCGGCGTGCGTTCGAGGCCTGCGCGCAGGGCGTCGAGCCAGGCGCCGGCCGTCTCACCGGTCAAGTAGCTCTTCGGGCTGCAGCCGACCATGGTCGCGGGCAGGGACATGAGACCTCCTCGTCGCTCCGGGCCGGCATCCACGCTCTCCCGAAGTTGTGTATCCTTGTATATACATCTTAGGTGCACCCGCGCCGCTCATGTCACCGTCAATGGAGAACGAGACATATGACCAGCTTCTCTCGCGCCGACGCCGCGCAGCTGACCGGCCGGACCTTCGACGTCCTCGTCGTGGGAGGAGGCATCAACGGTGTCGCGATCGCCCGCGACGCCGCCACCCGCGGGCTGTCCGTCGCCCTCATCGAACGCGGCGACCTCGCCGTGGGCACCTCGTCCTGGAACAGCCGCCTGATCCACGGCGGCCTCCGGTACCTCGAGCACGGCGAGATCCCCCTCGTGTACGAGTCCCTTCACGATCGCGAATGCCTCTTCCGCATCGCGCCGCACCTGGTGACCCCGCTGCCCTTCGTGGTGCCGCTGTACGGCCACAACCACCTCCCCGGGTGGATGTTCCGGATCGGCCTGGTCATGTACGACATCCTGTCGCTGCGGAAGTCCGTCCCGGCCCACCGCTACCTGAGCCGCAAGGCCATCGACACCGAGCTCCCCGGCCTCGACAAGGACCGCCTCTCCGGCGCGGTCCGCTACTACGACGGGCAGGTCACCTACCCCGAGCGCCTCGTCATCGAGACCGCCCTGTCGGCGGCCGACGCCGGCGCGGTCATCGGCACCTACATCGAGGCATCCGACATCCTGCGCGAGGGCACCCGCGTGGTCGGCGTCTCGGCGCGCGACCTCCTGACCGACGAGACCTTCGAGATCCGCGCGAGCGCCGTCGTCAACGCCGCCGGCCCCTGGGTCGACGAGCTCGGCCAGAAGCTCGGGATGCCGCGGCAGATCGGCGGCACGACGGGGACGCACTTCGTGGTCGACGCCTTCCCCGGCGCACCCGACGCCTGCATCTACTTCGAGGCGCGGTCGGACAACCGCGCGATCCTCGTGATCCCGTGGAACGGCCGGTACCTCATCGGCACCACCGACGACCGGTTCGACGGCGACCCGGGCGCCGTCCGCGGCACCGACGACGAGGTCGCCTACCTCCTCGCCGAGACCAACCTGCTCATCCCGACGGCGAACCTCACCGCCGACGACGTGCTCTTCACCTACACCGGCGTGCGCCCGCTGCCCTACCGACCCGGAGTCAAGGCCGGGAACATCCCGCGCAGCCACCTCATCCTCAGCCATGACGACGCTCCCGGTCTCGTGACGATCGTCGGGGGCAAGCTCACCCCGCACCTGAGCCTCGGGAAGCAGACGGTCGACAAGATCGCGCGCCACCTCGGGCGCACGCTGTCCCCCTCGCGGACGGCGCGGATGCCGCTCCCCGGGGCGGTGTCCGATCGCTGGTCGGGTGCGACCCAGGCGCGCCAGCGCCTGTCCGCCACTCTCCCGTGGGAGCCCGCGCTCGCCGAGCGACTCGTCGACGTGTACGGCGCCGGTGCGGCGGCCATCCGGGATCTCGCGGCGACGGATCCCCGCGCCGCCGAGGTGTTCGGCCACGGGCGCGGCGCCGTCGTCGCGGCCGAGGTGCTCCACGCGATCCGGGCCGAGGGCGCGGCCACCCTCGTCGACATCCTGCACCGGCGCACACTCGTGGGCCTGGAACCCGCCCTCGGGACCGACGTCGAGCGACCCGTGGCCGAACTGGCCGCGCGCGAACTCGGCTGGGACCGGGCGCGGATCGCGGCGGAACTCGCCGCGCAGCGGACGTACATCGAGCGGCTGCAGGGCGGAGTCGCCCGCCCGCGGACGTCGGCCCCGACCACCGCAGAGACGAAGGGCTGAGTCCATGCCTCATTACGATCTGGTCATTCTTGGTGCGGGTCCCGGCGGGTACGTCGCAGCCGTGCGCGGCGCGCAGCTGGGGCTGTCGGTCGCGGTCATCGAAGAGAAGTACTGGGGCGGTGTGTGCCTCAACGTCGGCTGCATCCCCTCCAAGGCGCTGCTGCGCAACGCCGACCTCGCCCACACGTTCCACGCGAAGGCCGACCTGTTCGGCATCTCCGGCGACGTGCACTTCGACTTCGGCAAGGCCTTCGACCGCTCGCGCTCGGTCGCGGCCGGCCACGTCAAGGGCATCCACTACCTGATGAAGAAGAACAAGGTCACCGAATACGAGGGCCGCGGACACTTCGTCGACGCCCACACGATCGACGTGACCAAGGCGGACGGCTCGAAGGAGCAGGTCACCTTCGACAACGTCATCATCGGCACCGGCTCCACGGTGCGGCTCCTCCCCGGCGTGACCCTCTCCGAGAACGTCGTGACCTACGAGGAGCAGATCCTCACCCGCGACCTCCCCGGCTCGATCGTCATCGTCGGCGCCGGCGCGATCGGCATGGAGTTCGCGTACGTCCTGACGAACTACGGCGTGAAGGTCACGATCATCGAGTTCCTCGACCGTGCCCTCCCGAACGAGGACGCCGAGGTCTCCAAGGAGATCCAGAAGCAGTACAAGGGCTACGGCGTCGACATCCTCACCTCCACCAAGGTCGAGTCGGTCACCGACCACGGCGACAAGGTCACCGTCACGTACACCGGCAAGGACGGTGCGCAGGGCTCCATCGACACCGACCGCGTGCTCATGTCGATCGGCTTCGCCCCCAAGGTCGACGGGTTCGGTCTGGAGAACACGGGCGTGAAGCTCACCGAGCGCGGCGCGATCGACATCGACGACCACATGCGCACGAACGTCCCGCACATCTACGCCATCGGCGACGTCACCGCCAAGCTGCAGCTCGCGCACGTCGCCGAGGCGCAGGGCGTGGTCGCGGCCGAGACCATCGCGGGCGCCGAGACGCAGACCCTCGGAGACTACCGCAACATGCCCCGCGCCACCTTCTGCAACCCGCAGGTCGCCTCCTTCGGCCTCACGGAGCAGCAGGCCCGCGACGCCGGCCACGACATCAAGGTCGCGAAGTTCCCCTTCTCGGCCAACGGCAAGGCGAACGGCCTGGGCGAGCCGGTCGGCTTCGTCAAGCTCGTCGCCGACGCCGAGACGCTCGAGCTCATCGGCGGCCACCTCATCGGCCCCGACGTGTCCGAGCTCCTCCCCGAGCTGACGCTGGCGCAGAAGTGGGACCTCACCGCCCTCGAGGCGGCCCGCAACGTCCACACGCACCCGACGCTCTCGGAGGGCCTGCAGGAGGCCTTCCACGGCCTCGTCGGCCACATGATCAACCTCTGATCCTCAGACGACGAAAGCCCGCCCGGTTCGCCGGGCGGGCTTTCGTCGTTCTCGAGAGGTCAGTGGCCGAGCGTGCGGGCCAGCTTCGAGCCGGATGCCGCGGGCCGGCCGCCGGCGGCGAGGACGGCGGCATCCACCGCCGTGAACAGCGCCGCGCGACCCGCCTGGTCTGCGGGACCGGCGGGGCCGAGCTCGACCTCCCACTCCCGCCAGGCGGACTCCACGCCGCGGCGTTCGTCCCGGGCGCGGACGCGGTCGTCGACGAACTCCGCGACGACCCCGCCCTCGGCGTCGAGCAGGGCGTAGGCGGTGCGGTGGTTGCGGACGCGGGCGAGCGGCAGGAACGGTCCTCGCGCCCACGCCGCCACGGCATCCTGGATCTCGTCGGGTACGACCGGATCGGCGTCGGGATCGCCGAGGTCGCCGAGCGGCCACTGCGTCTCGGAGCGGCCGCCCTCGGCGGGGGCCTTGATGTGCCACCCCTCGTCGGGGCCGCCTTGCCGACGGCGCACGGCGACGCCGTTGCGCGCCAGGTCGGCTCCGGCGGTGTCGACGTACCGCGCGTCGAGGTCGCGCGGCTCGGCCTCACCCACGCGGGCGACGCCGGGAACCCCCGACCAGTCCGGGAGGGGCGTGTCGGTGTCGACGTCGTACTTCGACTCGATCTCGACCGACGACGAACCCGGCGCGCTCTTGCTCAATCGTCGCGTCCGTCGGCGTCCGGGTTGATGTCCTCGGTCTCCTCGACGTAGGCGAAGACGGCCTGCGTGGGTCCGTCGGAATCGCCGGTGTGCTCGAGGCCGCCGTCCCGGCGGTAAACGAGCTGTCCTTCGCTGTAGGGAAGGATCAGCGAGTCGTCGGACTCGTTCTCGAGCGGGATCACCTGCCCGTCGAGCGGGCCTCCGGTCAGTCGTGCAATAGCCATGGCCCCAGCGTAGACCGGCCCCTTCGCCGCGGCCCGCGCCTTGACACCCCTCCCCTAGACTCGCTCGGGTGACGAGCGCGGACCTCCCCGGCGACGAGCCCTTCGTGCTCCTCGCGACCCGCGCGCAGGACCTCCCCGCCGACGAGGAGTACGCGCTCTTCCTCCGTTTCACCGGCCTCCCGCCCGAGCGGTTGCGGCGCGTCCGGCTCGAGCGCGAGCCCCTGCCCGAGTTCGACCTCGACGACGTCGCGGGCATCCTGGTGGGTGGAAGCCCGTTCAACGCCTCCGACCCGTGGGACGAGAAGTCCGCGGTGCAGCGGCGGGTCGAAGCCGAGATGGCGGCCCTCGTCGATCGCGTCGTCGCCCGCGACGCGCCGTTCCTGGGCGCCTGCTACGGCGTCGGTACCCTCGGCACCCACCTGGGCGCGCCGATCGACGGCGTCTACTCGGAGCCGATCAGCGTCGTGGACGTGTCGCTGACCGAAGCCGGGCGCACCGATCCGTTGCTGGCCGGCCTCCCCACGACCTTCCCCGCCTTCGTCGGACACAAGGAGGCGATCTCGTCCCTGCCGGACACGGCGACGCTCCTCGCCTCCTCCCCCACGTGTCCCGTCCAGATGTTCCGCGTCGGAGAGAACGTCTACGCCACGCAGTTCCACCCCGAGCTCGATCTGGACGGCATCGTCACGCGGATCCACGCGTACGCGTCGTACGGGTACTTCGCGGCGGACGAGCTCGACCTCACCCTCGCCGCCGTCCGGCGCTCCCCGGTGACGGCCACCGGACGGATCCTCCGCACGTTCGTGGAGCGCTACGCGCGCTGAACGGCGCCCCGGCGGGAAGCGGCCGGCCCGACCGCCCCACGTCGCGCGGCGCTAGGCCCGCTCGGGCGAGCAGCGCCGCACGACCGGCACGGCCGCCGTGATCGCGGGGTGCACGCGCCGCAGCTGCGGCTCGAGTCCGAGGTCGACCAGCACGAGACGGCCGGAGAGCCGGGGGCCGTGCCCGCGGAGCAGACCCGCCTTGACGGCGCCGAACGTCACCGTGGTCTCGGCGGGGAGGACGGCGGCATCCGCTTCGCCCGAATCGGGGTGGAGTCCGCTGGGGACGTCCACGGCCACGACCCGCACCCGCCCCGCGACCACCGCCGGCAGCAGGGCCTCCACGACCGCGCGCGCGGTGCCCCGCAGCCGCGGATCGGCGGAGGCCCCGATGCCGAGGATGCCGTCGAGCACCAGGACGTGGTCGGGATCGGACGCGCAGATCTCGGACGCGTCCCGCAGCCGAGCGCCCGCCGCCAGGGCCGTGTCGAGCGCCTCGCGATGCACGCGGTCCCGGGTGAGCACGACGTCGACGCGGGTGCCCGCGCGGGCGATATCGGCGGCGGCGAAGAGCGCGTCGCCGCCGTTGTCGCCGGACCCGGCCAGGACGAGGACCGGGCCGGGTGTGCGGGCGAGTTCGTCGGCGACGACGGCGGCCAGGGCCCGCGCCGCCTCGCGCATGAGCGGGCGTCCGGCGGCGAGGAGAGGCGCCTCCGCCGCGCGGATCGCATCGGCGGTGTACGCGACGGTGCGCTCGGTCATGTGGCCACCCTAGACGCGTCCGGCCCGATCACCCGCGAGCGGCACTCTTCGCGATCGTCTCCCGCTCCTTCGCGTCCGCCTCGCGGGCGGCATCCAGTTCGCCGACGGCCGCCTGCACGGCCCGCTCGGCGCGTTGGACGCGGAACTGCACGAGCGTCGTCGCGGCGTACTTCGCGCGCACCCGGTCCTCGTCCTCTTCGTGCCCCACGGTCACGTACGCGCCGGCCAGCAGGATCACCTGGCTGGAGAGGTTCAGCCACAGCAGCAGTGCGATGAGGGCTGCGAAGGTCACCAGGAGCGGATTGCTGCCGGCGCCTCCGACGAAGAGCCCTGACAGCTGCTGCAGCGCGACGAGCCCGATGCCGCCGAGAAGCGCGCCGCGGAGCAGCGTCGCACGCCGCACGCGAAGGCCCGACAGCACCGCGAACGCCACCGCGACGACCGCCGTGTCGAGGGCGAGCACGACCACGGTGGAGATGAGCCAGGTCAGGATGCCGGTGATCCACGAGTCCGCCGAGATGCCGAGCCAGTCGCGCACCACCGTGAGGCCCGCGGTGGCGAGGAACGTCACGGCCGCGGCCGCGGCCAGCGCCACGCCGATCCCGATCGCGAGTGCGAGGTTACGCAGCAGCACCCAGACGATCAGCGTGTCCTCGGTGGTGACGTCGGCGATCTGCCGCAGGGCGGAGCGGAGCGACCCGACGGCGCCGATGGCCGCGCCGAGCAGACCGACGGATCCGAGGATGCCGGCGACCGTGAAGCCGGCGGGGGCTTTGATCTTGTCGACGTCGATGAGACCGCCGGGGCCGACGAGGCCGGGAATGACGCTGTCGACCGACCGCACCAGGGCGGCGAGGCCGTCGGGATTGCCCGCGAGCCAGAGGGCCGCGAACGAGAACCCGATGAACACGCCGGCGAACACGCTGAAGAGGGTGCGGTAGGTCACGCTGTCGGCGAGCATCGGTCCGCGCCGCCCCGAGTAGACGAGGTAGGCGCGGACGAGACGCCGCTGCAGCGCCCACGCGGTGACGCGACGGAGGAGGTCAGCCATCTCACCAGGCTATGCGGGCTCCGCGGATTCGCGGTGCGGGGTTGACCGGGGGTAGCGGATCGCGGAACGGCATGGGCCGGAGCTGGGCTCAGGTGACCTCGCCCAGCAGCACCCACCACGTCCCGAGCAGCAGCGGCGGACCGAACGCGATCTCGACGCGCCGTGCGCCGGCGAGCAGTGCACCGGCAGCGGCGGCTCCCCCGCACGCGAACCCGAGCACGAGCCCCGCCCCGACGGCCTCCGCGCCGAACCAGCCGAGGTGCGCGCCCACGAGCGCCGCCAGTGTCGCGTCTCCGCCGCCGAAGTCGCCGGGCCGGGCGAGATGGAGCGCGAGGCCGAGGAGGAACGCGGATGCCGCACCGCCCCACACCCCCGGCACCCGGTCGGTCTCGTCGGCGACGAACGCCGCCGACGTCAGCAGCGACAGAGCGAGCGCGAGGCCGGGCAGGACGAGCGCATGGGGCAGTCGATGACGACGGACGTCGACGACCGCGAGAGCGACGGAGATCGCCGCGAAGACCGCGAGGGCGACCCCGAGCACGGGGTCACGCGTCGAGGACGGACAGCCGGACCAGGACGATCGCGTCGGGCTCGATGCCCTCGCGGTCGCGGACCGCGCGCTTGAGCGGCAGGACGTACGCGCCGTCGGACTGCGGGAACACCGAGGTCCGCCAGGTCGACGTGCCGATGGTGGCCTCGACCCGGACGCCGCCGAATCCGCGCCGGTACGTCTGGGTCTCGCGCACGGCCGCGCTGAGGTCGAGCGGCAGCGCGGCGAAGTACCAGTCGCTGTCGAGCCGCGCCGCCCACCGGAAGACTTCTCCCTCGAACTCCACGATCATGCGCGTCTCCTTCCGCCGCCGTCACCCTACCCGCGGGCCCGGACACGTCGTCGGCGTTCTCCCCTGGGGAGGAACCGTCACGCGGGGAGGATGCCCGCGGCGCGCGCGGGCGCCGCGTACGCCCGCGCCAGGGACGCGACGGTGTCGTGGGCGTTCAGCCCGCTGGGGTTGGGCAGCACCCACGTCGGCACTCCCCCGATGCTCTCGTCCTGCCGGCCTGCGACGGCCGCGGCGCGGTCGAAGCCCTGGCGGTAGGCGGTGAGACCGACGACCGCGACCGCGCGCGGCGAGAGCGCCGTGACGCGCGCCTCCAGCGCCCCTGCCCCCGCACGGAGTTCGTCACGGTCGAGCTCGTCGGCGCGCGCCGTCGCCCGGGCCACGAGATTGCTCACGCCCACGCCCGCCTCGAAGATCATCGCGCGGTCGGCGGCATCCAGCGGGCCGGTGTAGGCGGGCAGACGTGGCAGGATCCCCGCCTCGACCAGCGCGGGCCAGAACCGGTTGCCGGGGCGGGAGAACGGCGTCCCGGTCGCCGCCGTCCACAGGCCCGGGTTGATCCCGACGAACAGCAGCCGCAGCCCCGGCCCCGTGAGGTCGGGGATCGTGGCATCCCGGAACGACTCCAACTCGGCGCGCGAATACCCCATGCGACCACTATGACCACATCCGGGCGGGGGACGCCCCGCTGTGCCAGGATCGGCGGAATGGATGCCGTGCCCGCGCTCACCGAGGTCCCCCCTGCGCAGTTCGTGATCGTGGGCGACAACATCCGCCTCGCGACGTACTCGTGGGGCGACCACGACGCGCCGCCGGTGCTGTGCGTCCACGGCTTCGGGTCGTCGACGCGGGACAACTGGGTCAACACCGGCTGGGTGCGCGACCTCCTCCGGGCGGGATTCCGGGTGCTCGCGGTCGATCAGCGCGGCCACGGTCTGAGCGACAAGCCCCACGACGCCGCGTCGTACCGGATGGACGCGCTCGTCGCCGACCTCGTCGCGGTGCTGGACACCTACCTCGTCGACCAGGTGCGCTACCTCGGGTACTCCCTCGGCGGCCGTGTGGGCTGGCAGCTCGCGGTCGACGCCCCCGAGCACGTCGAGCGGGCGGTGCTCGGCGGCATCCCCGACGGTCGTCCCCTCGCGCGACTCCAGGTCGACCAGGCGCGGGCCTTCCTCGATCACGGCGAGCCGGTTCAGGATGCCACCACCCAGCGCTACATGTCGCTCGCCGAGCGCGTGCCCGGCAACGACCTGCGCGCCCTCGTCGCCATCGCGGAGGGCATGCGGCTCGGGCAGACCGATCCGGACCCCGCGTCGCCCCCGCCGCAGCCGGTGCTCATCGCCACCGGCACCGAGGATCCGATCCACGACCAGTCCGCGCGCCTGGCGGGTCTCCTCCCGCAGGGCGAATTCGTCGACATCCCCGGCCGGCACCACGTCAACGCCCCCGGCGCCCGCGCGTTCCGCGAGGCGGGCGTGGCGTTCCTCTCCCGCGACCTCTGACCGGCCGCCGCTCCACTGCGCCCGCCGCTACGCTCCGGAGCCGTCCGCGACCGTTCCGCAGACGTAGACCGTGCTCGGGGCATCGGCCGCCGTCGTGCAGTTCTGCTCCACCCACGAGCGGATCTGAGCCGACACGGTACCGGTCGACGAGTCGCCCGCACCGACCGACGCTCCCCCGGGGCCGCCCACACGATCCTGCCCGGCGATGACGTAGCGCAGCTGCCCGCTCTCGACCAGCGAGATGAACCGGTCGAGGGTCGGCGCGGCATCCGTTCCGTTGAATCCGCCGATCGGCAGCACGGCCTCGCCGTCCGAGGCGACGATGAGCTGCGCGGCGCTCTGCGCGCCGAAGGTGGCCGCGAGGTACGTCGCGCCGCCGCGATTCTGCTCGAGCCACGACAGCAGTGCGGTCTGGTCGCCGCCGAAGCCGCCCGCCCCGGCCGTGAACCCGCCGGTCCCGCCCGGCGCGCCGCCGGTCGCGCCCTGGCCGTCCGTCGTCCCGGATCCGGAGCGAGCGCCGCGACCGTCCCGCGTCCCGTCCTGTGCTCCCGCGCCGCCGTTGGGCGCGGCCATCCCGCCCGCTCCCCCGGCCCCCGGGGCGCCGCCCGGGGCGCCCGCGAACCCGCCCGCTCCGCCCGTCTGCGCGCCGCCGGCAGTACCGCCTCGACCGCCGAACCCGGATGCCATCTCCGACACCCCTCCGGCCACCGGGTTGATCGAGTTGGGGTGCGCGATCGTCACGGCCGACCACACCGCCGGGGTCAGGAGCAGCCCGACGACCATCGCGGCGGTCGTCACCATGCGCGCGCGATGGCGCGAGAGCAGCAGCACGATGGCGACGACCCCGATGAGAGCCTGCACGATCGCGACGGGGATGCTGTACCCGCCGACCGAGAACGCGATGCCGACCGCGGTGACCGCCGCGGTCGCGAGGATCGCCACCGCCGGCCAGGCTTTCGCGGCGCGGGCGCTCCACGCGAGCGCGGTCGCCACCGCGAGAGCGAGGGGGACGGCGAGGGCGGACGTGTAGAACTGGTGCATGCCCGCGACGACGGAGAACATCGCGCCGAACGTGGCGAGCCACACCGTGAGCAGGAGGGCGAGCGGACGGGGGAAGCGGAGGAGCCACAGCACCACCAGCGCCACGATCGCCGCGGGGATCAGCCACGCGATCTGGCCGGCGAGCTGCGCGTTGAACAGGCGGAACACCCCGGGCTCTCCCGAGAACGGCGGGGTGAACGACTCGTAGGCGGAACTGTCGCTCGTGGCGCCGAAACGCCCCAGCCCGTTGTATCCGAAGACCATCTCCCACGGGTCGTCGCCGAGCGTGCTGCCGATGTACGGGCGACTGCCCGCGGGGATCAGCGCGACGATCGCCACCCACCACAGCGACGCGACCACGCTGACGGCGCCCGCGACGAGAAGGTGCCCGATGCGGCGCGCCCACGACTGCGCGGTGGCGAGGTAGGCGGCGGCCAGCGCGGGCCAGACCGCCCACGCCTCCAGCATGTAGAACTGGAACGACAGGCCGATCGCCGCGCCGGCCACGACGAGCCAGCCGAAACTGCGCTGCTGGATCGCGCGGATGGCCGCCCAGGCCGTGATCGACAGTCCCAGGACGAAGAACGACTCGGGCTGGTTCGACCGCGAGACCGCCACGAAGATCGGGGTGACCGCCACGATCGCCCCCGCCAGGAGCCCCGCGCGCACCCCGGCCAGCCGTCGGGCCGCGACCGCGGTGATCAGGGCCGCACCGACGGCGGCGAGGGCGTTGGGGAGGATCACCGCCCACGTCGAGTACCCGAAGACACGGACGAAGAGCGCCGGCACCCAGAACGAGCCCGGGATCTTGTCGAGCGTGACCGTGCCGGAGGGATCCATGGCGCCGAAGAAGAAGTTCGACCACGACTGGCTCATCGACAGGGCGATCGAGGCGTAGTACGCGGACGGCGCGCCGTCCCACACCTGCCACGCGGTGAGGACCAGCGCTACGAGGCCGACCGCCGCGAGTCCCCACGGCCATGCGCGGCCGCGCGGACGCGACGTCGCGGCGGGCCGAGCGAGCGGGGTCTGCGGAATGCTCAGGGTGGCGGTCACCGCCGCATCGTAGGCACCCCACCACTAACGGCCGCTCTGGGCGACCTATGGGCGGGGTATGGATGCCGCCCGCGCCGCGATCAGTTCGCCGAGACGCTCAGCCGCGGAGCGGCCGGAGCCGCGGTCGCGGCCATCTGCAGCCCCACCCGGACCGTCTGCCCCGACGCGAGGGATCCCGCCCATCCCTCGCCCCGACACGTGACCGTCGAGGAGCGGAGGAGGCACGTCATGCCCCACGCGTTCGTCACGGCGGTGGCGCCGGGAGACTCCCACGACACCGTCCACCCGGCCACGGGCGTCGCCGCGGTCACCGTCAGTTCGCTGACGTAGCCCTCGCCCCACGCGCTCTGGGGGATCCAGGTCGCCGTGACCGTGGCCGGCGCGGCGCTCGTGGTCGGCTTCGGCGTCGCGGTCGGCTTCGGCGTCGCCGTCGCGGTCGGCTTCGGCGTCGCGGTCGCCGTGGGTTTCGGCGTCGCCGTGGCCGTCGGTTTCGGCGTCGCCGTGGCCGTGGGTTTCGGCGTCGCCGTCGCCGTCGGTTTCGGCGTCGCGGTCGCCGTCGGTTTCGGCGTCGCGGTCGCCGTGGGTTTCGGCGTCGCCGTGGCCGTGGGTTTCGGCGTCGCGGTCGGGGTCGGCTGCGGCACGGGCGTGAGGATGGGCCTCAGCGCGGCGAGCTTCGCGGTCTGCGGGGTACGCCAGTCGTCGGCGACCAGGCCGCCCGTGTCGCCGCTGTTGGGGTTGAACGACCAGTAGGCGTAGCTGATCTTCCGCTGAGCGAGGTAGTCGACGAGCGTGGTCAGCCACGCCTTGTCGCTCGCGGTCTCGAGCTTGGTGCCGAACTCGCCGAGGAGGACGGGCGCGATGTTCTCCTTCGCGAGGTACCCCCAGTTGGCATCCCACAGCGCCGGCAGGTTCGCGGGGTACCCGGGAGCCGTGAACCACTTCTGCGCGTACACCGAGGCCGGGTAGTCGTGGGGCGAGTAGACGACGCGGTTCTTCACCGACAGCGTGACCGGGGCGGAGCGGACATCCTTCAGACCGCCGCCCCACCAGGTGCTGGTGCCGTCGTTCTGCCGCTCCACACCCTCGACGATGATGAGCAGCCGGGGGTTGACCGCCAGCACGGCGTTGCCCGCGCGCGTCGCCGCGGCTCGCCAGTCGCGAGCGGGATCACCGCAGTTCCAGCAGGCAGGGCCGTGGGGCTCGTTGTGCAGATCGACGCCGATGACGGTGGAGTCGCCCTTGTATCGCGCGGCGAGCATCGTCCAGTCGTCGATCCACCGCTTCTCCGAGTACTGCGCGGTGTACCAGAGTTCGCTCTGCGCGCCCGAGTCCGGGCGGTGGCGGTCGAGGATCACCGAGAGCCCGTGGGCCTTGGCCCGGGCGATAACGGTGTCCAGGAGGCGCAGCGGCGTGAGACCGGTGAGCCCGGGGTTGGCGTTGGCGTTGATGGAGTTGGTCTGCTTCGCCGCGAGGCACTCGTTCGAGAACGGCAGGCGCAGGGTGGTGAACCCCATCGCGGCGATGCTCTTCAGCCCCTCGTCGAGCGAGATCGACCACAGGCCGTGCGGCGCGCAGTTCGAGGTCTCCATGCCGAACCAGGCGACCGCCTTGATCGTGTACGGGGCGCCGGTCGAGGTGACGATCGTCGATCCGCTGGTCGACAGCCACCCCGGCAGCGTCGCCGCCGATGCGGCCGGCGCCGTGATCGTCCCCGCGATCAGAAGTCCCGCGGCCGCGGCGAACGCGGCCACCCGCATCCGCGCACGACGCAGACGCGTCGACCACTCCCTCATGCGCACTCCCCCGCCCGTTCCGGTCATCGTAGTGGGCGACTCGGGCGGCCGTCAGCGCGTCGCGGGGCCGTCCGGCGAGCGATGTGCGCGATGCACCACGAGAGCGAGGTGCAGCGCTGCCAGCACCTCGCCGTCGTCCAGATCCACGCCCAGCACCCGCTCGGCGAGATCGAGCCGCTGGTAGAACACCGACCTCGACACGTGCGCCGCGGCGGCCGCCGCCGTGCGGTTGCCCGGGTGGGCGACGATCGCCCCCAACGCCGCGAGCAGATCCCGTCGACGGGCGGGTGGGGCGGCGAGGACGGGTGCCAGCAGGTCCTCGCTGTGCTCGAGGAGCCGGTGGTCGCCCCGCAGCGACGACACGAAGCGGAGGAGCGGATGCCGGACGACCCAGTGCACCGCCCCCTCGGGCAGGTCGCCCACGTCGGCGAGGTCGAGCGCCTGCTCGAGCGAGTCCAGCAGCCGGGGCACCGCGGCAGCGCCCGCGCCGCCGTCGACGCGCGGGCCGACGGCGAGGCGGGGATCCCGCCCCGCACCGCGCAGGCGCGCGCGGAAGCGTTCGGCCGCCCCGCCCGCGAAGGTCGTGGGAGCGGGCACGGCGAGGAGGACCGGCATCCATCCCTCCGCGCGCTCGCCCGCCCCGCGCGGGGTGCCGCACAGGGCGCGTCCGCCGAGCTCGATCGCCGCCGCCTCCACGTCGGCGGCGGTCGCGCCGTCGGCCGCGAGCCCGAAGAGCGCCGCCCCGGGCAGATCGAGGCGCGCCGCACCGAGCAGCGCCGTCACCTCGTCGGCCGAGCCGTACCGGCCGCCCAGCAGCGCATCCATGAGCCGGCGACGGCCGAGGCGCGCCCAGTCCTCTCCTTCGGGGTCGGCCAGGCGCCCGAGGGCGAGCGCCGTGGCTCCCTGTTCGAGCACCGCCCGTCGTCCGGCGGGATGCCCGGGGCCGGCGAGCGCCACCAGCGTCGCCCAGCGGATGCCGCGCGCCTCCACCGGCACGACGGACCGGCCGTCGTCGCCGTCGTCGCCGAACCGACGCGACCGCTCCTGCCAGTCGTGGAGCACCGCGGGGTCGGCATCCGCGAGCTCGGCCACGATCACCTCGTGCGCGAGCGACTCCAGCACGACGGGAGCGCGGAGCGTGTGTGCGAGGCGTTCCACGACGTAATCGGCGGGCGCGCCGCGCAGTGCGAGCGAGGTGAAGAGCGTCCGCACCTCGTCGCGCGCCCGCAGCGCCGCCGTCTGGTCGTCGATGATCCGCCGGTGCACCTCTTCGGTGACGCTGACGAATTTGATCTCGCGGTGCAGCGCGATCAGCGGGAGTCCCGCGCCGGCGGCCGCCTCGACCACCACGGCGGGGACGTAGCGGTAGTGGGCGCCCAGCTCGATCACGATCCCGACGAGCCCCGCGCGCACGAACTCGCGCACGAGGGCGCGCAGGTCGACGGGTTCCGAGGGCCACGCGGACGCGGTCGTCAGGAGCAGTTCCCCTCCCTCCAGCAGGCGGGCGACTCCGGGGCTGTCGGACACGTGCACCCACCGCACGGGCACCGACAGCGCGGCTCCGCCGACCAGCACCTCGGGGGCTCCGACGGCGAGCGCGGGCGAGTCGAGAACCTCGGCGAGCGTGGGGAGCCCCCGGTCGCCGGTCACCTCGACGGCATCCGGACGATCTGTCCGGGAGCGCTCGTCTTCGCGACGATCAGCCATGGGCGCATTCCCCTCTTCGTGGCGCAGAATCGGCAGTGAACACCCTACGGCGCTCCCGGTCGATCTGTCCGGATGGCCGATGACCCAGGAGGATCCGCATGACCGTCATCCACCACCACATCAACGGCGAAGCCCGCGGTGCCGCGGAGCGGACGGGCGACGTGTTCGACCCCGCCACCGGACGCGTGCAGGCGCAGGTCGCGTTCGCCACCACCGCCGAGGTCGACGAGGCGATCGCCGTCGCCAAGGCCGCCCTCCCCGCGTGGCGGGCGACGAGCCTCATCAAGCGCGCCGACGTGTTCTTCCGCCTGCGCCACCTCCTCGTCGAGCGCACCGACGAGCTCGCCGCCATCATCACGGCCGAGCACGGCAAGGTGCTCTCGGATGCCAAGGGCGAGATCAGCCGCGGCATCGAGAACGTCGAGTTCGCCGCCGGCCTCGTGCACCTCCTCAAGGGCGAGCACGCCGAACAGGTCAGCCGCGGCGTCGACGTGCACTCCGTCAAGCAGCCGGTCGGCGTGGTCGCGGCGATCACACCGTTCAACTTCCCCGTCATGGTGCCGCTGTGGATGACCGCCTCGGCGATCGCGTGCGGCAACACCGTCGTGCTGAAGCCGAGCGAGAAGGACCCGTCGGCGTCGCTCTTCCTCGCGAAGCTGTTCGAGGAGGCCGGGCTCCCCGCCGGTGTGCTGAACGTCGTGCACGGCGACAAGGTCGCGGTCGACGCGCTGCTCGACTCCCCCGACGTCCGCGCGGTGAGCTTCGTCGGCTCGACGCCGATCGCGAAGTCCATTTACTCGCGCGCCGCCGAGAACGGCAAGCGCGTGCAGGCCCTCGGCGGGGCGAAGAACCACATGGTCGTCATGCCCGACGCCGACCTGGATTCCGCCGCCGACGCCGCCGTCTCTGCCGCCTACGGCTCCGCCGGCGAGCGCTGCATGGCCGTGTCGGTGCTCGTGGCCGTGGGCGATGACGTCGCCGACGCGCTGGTGGAGAAGGTGGCATCCCGCATCGAGGGCCTGAAGATCGGCCCGGGCACGGATGCCGCGAGCGAGATGGGTCCGCTCATCACGCGCGAGCACCGCGACAAGGTCGCCTCCTACGTCACGGGAGCCGCGGCCGAGGGCGCCGAGGTCGTCGTCGACGGCACGACGCAGCAGTTCGAGGGCGACGGCTTCTTCGTCGGCGTCTCGCTCGTGGACCGCGTCGCCCCCGGCATGAAGGTGTACGACGACGAGATCTTCGGCCCCGTGCTCTCGGTCGTCCGTGTGAAGACGTACGACGAGGCCGTGGAGCTGATCAACTCCAGCCCCTTCGCCAACGGCACGGCGGTGTTCACGCGCGACGGCGGCACCGCCCGCCAGTTCGAGTTCGACATCGAGGTCGGCATGGTCGGCGTGAACGTCCCGATCCCGGTCCCGGTCGGCGCGTTCTCGTTCGGCGGATGGCGCAACTCGCTCTTCGGCGACTCGCACATCTACGGCCCCGAATCGATCCACTTCTACACGCGCAGCAAGGTCGTCACGACCCGCTGGCCCGACCCGAGCGAGAGCCAGATCAGCCTCGGCTTCCCCAGCAACCACTGACCCGCGGCATCCGGAAAGGAACGATCATGACCCTCACCTCCCCCGACCTCGCCGCCGACGCGCAGGTCCGCGCGGACGACCGCGCCCACGTCTTCCACTCCTGGAGCGCCCAGGCGCTCATCGACCCGCTGCCGGTCGCCGGTGGCGAGGGTGCGACGTTCTGGGACTACGCCGGCAACAGCTACCTCGACTTCTCGTCGCAGCTGGTGAACCTGAACCTCGGGCACCAGCACCCCGACCTCGTCGAGGCCATCCAGCGCCAGGCGGGCGATCTCGCCACGATCCAGCCGGCCATGGCGAACGGCACGCGCGGCGAACTCGCGCGCCTCATCGCCGAGGTCGCCCCCGAGGGCTTCTCGAAGGTGTTCTTCACCAACGGCGGAGCGGATGCCAACGAGAACGCGGTCCGCATGGCGCGACTGGTGACCGGCAAGCGCAAGGTGCTCGCGATGTACCGCAGCTACCACGGCAACACCTCCACGGCCATCACGCTGACCGGCGACCCGCGGCGCTGGGCGAACGAGCCCGCCGACGCCTCGGTCGTGCACTTCTTCGGCCCGTACGCGTACCGCTCCGCGTTCCACTCGGCATCCGAGGAGGAGGAGACCGCCCGCGCGCTCGAGCACCTCGAGCAGACGATCATCCTGGAGGGCGCCTCGACCATCGGCGCCATCATCCTCGAGACCGTCGTCGGGACGAACGGCGTGCTCGTGCCGCCGCCGGGATACCTCCCCGGCGTCCGCGCGCTGTGCGACAAGTACGGCATCGTCTACATCGCCGACGAGGTCATGGTCGGCTTCGGCCGCATCGGCGAGTGGTTCGCCGTCGACGCGTTCGACGTCACGCCCGACCTCATCACCTTCGCCAAGGGCGTGAACTCGGGCTACGTGCCGCTGGGAGGAGTGGTGATCTCGGATGCCATCGCCAGCCACTTCGACACCGTGACCTTCCCCGGCGGCCTGACGTACTCGGGGCACCCCCTCGCGTGCGCCCCCGGCATCGCGACGTTCGAGGTGTTCCGCCGCGACGGGATCCTCGAGCGGGTGCGCGACCTCGGCGAACGCGTCGTCGAACCGCGCCTGCGCGAGATGGCCGAGAAGCACCCGTCGATCGGCGAGATCCGCGGCCGCGGCCTGTTCTGGGCGATCGAGCTCGTCCGTGACCGTGAGACCCGCGAACCCCTCGTGCCGTTCAACGCCGCGGGTCCTGCCGCCGCTCCGATGGGGGCCTTCGCCGCGGCGTGCAAGAAGGCGGGCCTGTGGCCGTTCACGCACTTCAACCGCGTGCACGTCGCCCCGCCGCTGGTGATCTCGGAGGAGGACCTCGTCCGCGGCCTCGACATCATCGACGAGGCCCTCTCCGTCGCCGACGAGGCGGCCGCGGCGTGAAGACGCTGACCAACCTGGTCGACGGCGTCTCCTCGCCGTCGACCGGGCGGCTCCTCGACCTCGTGAGCCCCGTCACCGGCGAGGTGTACGCCCAGGCCCCGTGCTCGACCGAGGAGGAGGTGGATGCCGCTTTCCAGGCGGCATCCCGCGCCTTCGCGTCGTGGCGGCTGACGACCCCGGCCGCGCGCCAGCTCGCGCTCTTCCGGCTCGCCGACGCCCTCGCCGACCACGCCGAGGAGTTCGCCGACCTGGAGTCCGAGGACACCGGGAAGCCCCGCGCGACCCTCGTGGCGGACGAGATCGATCAGTCGGTCGACCAGCTGCGCTTCTTCGCCGGCGCCGCGCGCGACCTCGACGGCCGCGCGGCCGCGGAGTACGCCGAGGGCTTCACGTCGTACGTGCGCCGCGAGCCCATCGGTGTCGTGGCGCAGGTGACGCCGTGGAACTACCCGCTGAACATGGCGATCTGGAAGATCGCCCCGGCGATCGCGGCAGGGAACACCGTCGTGCTGAAGCCCAGCGAGACGACGCCGCAGACCACCGTGCGTCTGGCCGAGCTCGCCGCGGAGATCCTCCCGGCGGGTGTGCTCAACGTCGTCCTCGGCGACCGCGAGACCGGGCGGGCGCTCGTGGAGCACCCCACCCCGCAGCTCGTCGCGATCACCGGGTCGGTGCGCGCGGGCATGCAGGTCGCGGAGTCGGCGGCGCGGCAGGTCAAGCGCGTGCACCTCGAGCTCGGCGGGAAGGCGCCCGCGATCGTCTTCCCGGACGCCGACCTGGATGCCGCGACGGCGGGGATCGCGCAGGCGGCGTTCTTCAACGCCGGGCAGGACTGCACGGCCGCGACCCGCGTGCTCGTGCACGCGTCGGTGCACGACGAGCTCGTCGCGCGCCTGGTCGCCTACGTCGGGGAGAGCGTGAAGGTCGGCGCGCCCGACGACCCCGACGCGTTCTTCGGCCCCGTGAACAACCCCGATCAGCTGGCGCGCGTGCAGGGATTCGTCGACCGTCTCCCGGTGCACGCGCGCGTGGCGACCGGCGGACACCGCGTGGGCGACACCGGCTTCTTCTTCGCCCCCACGATCGTGACGGGTCTCCGGCAGGACGACGAGCTCGTCCAGCAGGAGGTCTTCGGTCCGATCCTCGCGGTGCAGGCGTTCGACGAGGACGCCGAAGCGCTGCAGATGGCCAACGACGTCCCCTACGCGCTCGCGGCGTCCGTCTGGACCCGCGAACACGGCCGCGCGCTGCGCTTCAGCCGCGATCTGGACTTCGGGTGCGTGTGGATCAACGCCCACATCCCGTTCGTCTCGGACATGCCCCACGGCGGGTTCAAGCACTCCGGTTACGGCAAGGACCTCTCGGTCTACGGCTTCGAGGACTACACGCGCCTCAAGCACGTGATGTCGAGCCTCGCCTGACGCGGCTCAGGCGTCGGGCGTCCCCGCCTCGGGGGCGTCCGTCGCCTGCTGCTCCGCGACCGGGTCGGCGTCCGGTCCCGCCGGCGCGTGGCGCTGGGCGTTGACGCGCCGCGCGTGATCGACGGCGCCCTCGAACCCGGCATCCGGGTCGTCCATCAAGGCGCGCGTCGCGAGGGCGTGGACGCGCACGGCCTCGTCGTCCGCCTCCGTCGCGGCGTCGACCGCGGGCCCGGACTCCTCGCCGATCATCACGAACGCGCGGCTCAGGCTGCGGCGCGTCTCGATGTCGCCCCGGCCGAGGTGACGCGCCAGCGCGGCGGCGAGTGCCGCCCGCTCGGTGTCCGGGACGAGTCCGGCCGCGGCCCGCCACGCCGCCCGGGCGACGCTCGATTCCTCGTCGTCCAGGAGCGCGGGGGTGATGGCGTTCCACGTGCGGGGGTCGCCGATCTTCGACAGCGTGTGCAGCCCCTGACTGCGTGCCTGGGGGAAGGGCGAGCCGAGCTCGGGCAGGATCGCGTCGACGACGAGCGACGCGTCGTGACGGGTGAGCGCCCAGGTGAGCATGTCGCGGACGAAGAAGTCGGGCTCGACGGCGCAGCGATCGACCAGCACGGCGATGAACGCGTCGTTCGGTCGGGTGCCGGCATCCATGGCCGCGCGCAGGCGCAGCGACGCGTCGTCGCGATCCAGGGCGGCTCGAAGCCCCGCCGTGATGTCGCCCTCCGCCATGCGCGGCCCTCCCGTTCGTCGCCCCGCCCAGCTTGACACGCGCCGGGACGAGGAGACCCGTTCTGCACGGGAAGTCCTCAAAACGACGGTTTCCGCGTTGTTACGGCGCAATAAGTCTCGATTTCACCATTGAGCAAGATGTGTGAGCGCTGATACCGTCGCCCCATCATGAGCATCTCCGCAGAACGGCGTCCGGTCCTCGACAGCGTGTCGAAGGCCATCGTCGAGCAGCTGCAGGAGGACGGCCGCCGCTCGTACGCGGAGATCGGCAAGGCCGTCGGCCTCAGCGAGACCGCCACACGGCAACGGGTGCAGAAACTGCAGGACTCCGGAGTCCTGCAGATCGTCGCCGTCACCGACCCGCTCCAGCTCGGTTTCGCCCGCCAGGCGATGATCGGGGTGCGCGTGTCGGGAGACACCCGGGTGATCGCGGCCGAGATGGCCGAGCTCCCGGGCGTCATCTACGTCGTCTCCACGGCGGGATCCTTCGATCTCCTCGTCGAGGTCGTCTGCGAGAGCGACGACGACCTCATCGACCTGCTCAACGACCGCATCCGGTCGCTGCCCGACGTCGTGGCGACCGAGACGTTCGTGTACTTGAAACTCCACCGACAGCTCTACAACTGGGGAACGCGATGACGCTTCACGAAATCGACCTGCAGACCGACCTCCAGGCGAAAGCCCGCGACCACCTCTGGATGCACTTCGCCCGCCAGTCCGTGATGACCGAAGGACCCGGCGTCCCGATCATCGTCAAGGGCGAGGGGCACCACATCTGGGATGCCGCGGGCAAGCGCTACATCGACGGCCTCTCGGGCCTCTTCGTCGTCAACGCCGGCCACGGCCGCCGCCGCATCGCCCAGGCCGCCGCGAAGCAGGCCGAGGAGCTCGCGTTCTTCCCGCTGTGGTCCTACGCCCACCCGGCCGCGATCGAGCTCGCCGACCGCATCGCCCACCTGGCCCCCGGCGACCTCAATCACGTCTTCTTCTCCACCGGCGGAGGCGAGGCCGTCGAGACGGCGTTCAAGCTCGCCAAGCAGTACTGGAAGACCCAGGGGAAGCCCACCAAGCACAAGGTCATCTCCCGCGCGATCGCCTACCACGGCACCACGCAGGGCGCCCTCGCCATCACCGGTCTCCCCGTGATGAAGCACATGTTCGAACCCGTCACCCCCGGCGGCTTCCGCGTGCCGAACACGAACTACTACCGCGCCGCGGAGTCCGGCTTCGGCGGCGGGACGCCCGAGGAGTTCGGCCTGTGGGCGGCGGACCGCATCGAGCAGATGATCCAGTTCGAGGGTCCCGAGACCGTCGCCGCGGTGTTCCTCGAGCCCGTGCAGAACGCCGGCGGCTGCTTCCCGGCGCCCGCCGGGTACTTCCAGCGCGTGCGCGAGATCTGCGACAAGTACGACGTGCTCCTCGTCAGCGACGAGGTCATCTGCGCGTTCGGCCGGCTCGGCTACTACTTCGGCGCCGAGGCCTACGACTACCAGCCCGACATGATCACGTTCGCCAAGGCCGTGACCAGCGGCTACTCGCCGCTGGGCGGCACGATCGTCAGCGATCGCGTGTACGAGCCGTTCGCGCACGGCGACGCGTCGTTCCCGCACGGCTACACCTTCGGCGGCCACCCCGTGTCCTCCGCCGTCGCGATGGAGAACCTCGACGTGTTCGAGGAGGAGGGGCTGCTGGAGAACGTCCGCGCCAACTCCCCCGTCTTCCGCTCGACGCTGGAGAAGCTGCTCGACCTGCCCATCGTCGGCGACGTCCGCGGCGACGGCTACTTCTTCGGCATCGAGCTCGTCAAGGACAAGACCACCAAGGAGACCTTCGACGACGACGAATCCGAGCGCCTGCTGCGCGGCTTCCTGTCGAAGGCGCTGTACGACGCAGGTCTCTACTGCCGCGCGGACGACCGGGGCGACCCCGTCATCCAGCTCGCTCCGCCGCTCACGATCGGCCCGTCCGAGTTCGACGAGATCGAGCAGATCCTGCGCTCGACGCTCACCGAGGCCTGGACGCGCCTCTGACCCGCGAAGCGGATGCCGCCCCACCCCGGCGGCATCCGCTTCTTCCTCCCCCGCCCCCACCCGGAGCGGTGCACCCGAAGCTCCACCCGACATCATCCGCTCGGTCGGATCCGCCCGATCCCGACCCGCCCCTCTAGGAGAAGCCACGAACGAGAAGATCGGCGCCACGCAGGCGCCCGCGTCCAGCTCGGGAGCCAAGCTCGCCCGCACCCTCGGCCTGTGGTCGATCGTGGGCCTCGGCCTGGGCTACATGACCCCGACCGTCGTTTTCGACACCTTCGGCCTCGTCGCCGAGGAGACCAACAACGTCGTCCCCGCGGCCTACGCCGTGGCGCTCGTCGTGCTGGTGTTCACCGCCATCAGCTACGGCAAGATGGTCCGCGTCATCCCGAGTGCAGGATCCGCCTACACCTACGCCCGCGAGTCGATCCACCCCGGCGTCGGGTTCGTCGTCGGGTGGACGGCCCTCATCGACTACATGCTGCTGCCGATGGTCAACGCCCTCATCCTGCGCAGCTACATGGAGGCGCTCTTCCCCGACATCCCGGGCTGGATCTGGGTCGTCGTCTTCACCGCCGGCGTCACGGGCGTCATCTACCTCACGATGCGCGGCACCTCGAACGTCAACATGATCCTGCTGGTGTTCTCGATCCTCGTGATGACGGTGTTCGTCGTGATGGTCGCGGTGCAGCTCGTGGGCGGCGCGGGGGCCGGTACGGTCGTGTCCCTCGCCCCCTTCGCCCACAGCGAGGTGCAGTTCGGCGCGGTGCTGGCCGGAGCCACCATCGTGTGCTTCTCCTTCATCGGGTTCGACGCGGTGTCGATGTACTCGGAAGAGGCGAAGTCGCCGAAGATCATGCCCCGCGCGATCCTGCTGACCCTCGTGGCCGGTGGCGCGATCTTCCTCGTGGCGTCGTACTTCACGCAGCTGCGCTTCCCCGACTCCGCCGCCTTCCCGCCGGAGGCGATCGAGAACAGCACGCTGCCCGAGATCGGCGTCCAGGTCGGCGGCCCGGTGCTGCAGGCCGTGCTCACCGCGGCCGGCTTCGCCGCGACGCTCGCGTCCTGGCTGGCCTCCCACGCCTCGGTCTCGCGCATGCTGATGGTGATGGGCCGCAACAACGTGCTCCCCCGTCGGATCTTCGGTTTCATCAACCCGAAGACGCACACCCCGACGCTTTCGATCATCATCGTGGGCGTGGTGAGCCTCCTGGCCATCGCGTTCACGCTCGAGCAGATCGCGGCCTACATCAACTACGGCGCGCTCATCGCGTTCACCTTCGTCAACATCTCGGTGATCGCCTGGTTCGCCATCCGCAAGGGCCTGCGCAAGACGCCGGGAGACATCTTCCGGTACATCGTGATGCCCGCGATCGGCATGCTGCTCACGGGCCTCCTGTGGGTGAACCTCGACATGCACGCACTGATCGGCGGTCTCATCTGGACCAGCATCGGCGTCGTGTACCTGATCGTCCTGACGCGCGGCTTCAAGCGGCCGATCGCCTCGTTCGACGAGAACCAGCCGGTCACCGGGGTCAACAAGACCGTCCCCGGTCCGCGCTCGGAGATCTGACCCGCATCGCCTGGGCCGCGGCATCCGTTCCTTCGGGAGGGATGCCGCGGCCTTCCCGTTGCGCGGTGCACGTGCGGCGTAGCCTGCTGCGGTGAGTGCGCGCACCTGGACCCTGGACGTCGGCGGGATCGCCCGTGAAGAGCTGGTCGGGCAGCTCGATGCCGCCGGCATCCGACGCAATCCGTATGCCGAGGTACTGCTGGCCGACCCCGTGTTCGACACCCGCTCCGCGGAGACCGTCGACATCATCGAGCGTTCGGTCGCAGACCTCGGTCTCGCGGACGGGGGCACGCTCGCGCAGGTGCATTCCGCGGCGGAGGCGAACGGCCTCGCGCTGTGCCCGCCCGACACCGCCCCGTACCTGCGCCTGGTGTGGCTCGACCAGGAGGTCGCTCCCGACAGCATCCTCAGCACCGGTCGCGCGCCCACCGCGTCGCTGCAGGTCGCCACCCCCGCGCTGCGCGCGGACCACGACTATCCGAGGGGCTTCTACCTGCGCGTCATCGACGGTGAGCCGTGGCTGCGCGGCTTCCGGTGCGACGACGAGTACGTCGCGGGGCCGGGCGAGCGACTGGCGTTCCGGGTGCCCCGGGGCCTCAGCGCTCGAACGGGGTGACCGCGCCCAGCACCACGGTTTCGCCGTCGTGTCCGTTCGCCCACCAGTGCGGGGCCGAGCAGCCGTAGGTGACGGTGTCGCCGGCGTGCAGTTCGACCCGCCGATCCGACTGGCACACGACTAGCACGCCGGACTCGACGGTCACCGTCTCGGTGCCGATGTGGCGGAACGGGCTGGCCTCGTTCGTGAAGCCGGGCGGCAGCGTCGAGCGGATCAGCTGGAGCATCGACTCCCCGCGCGGTGTCAGCAGCTCGCGCTCGGCGCGCTGGTGCGGCGGGGCGTCCGCGGCCACCGGCATGATGTGCCGCTTCGCGCGCGTCACGACCGCCAGAGGCACCGCCGGCTCGTCGAGCAACTGGGTGACCGGGATGCCGAGGGCCCCGGCGAGCCGTTGGAGCGACTGCAGCGACGGGTTGCCGAGGCCGCGCTCCAGCTGGCTGACGAGGCCGAAGCTCACCCCGGCCTTCTCCGACAGCGCCTGCACGCTCAAGCCGAGCCGCTTGCGGGCGTCGCGCACCGCGGCGCCGAGGGTCTCGACGGTGCGCTGCTCGTCGGCATCCGTGGCTCGTGTCATGACCGTGTCAGCGTAGCGCCGTGGACGTGTGGCGCGCGCTCACGCGCGTGTGGCGCCCTCCCCCGCTCCACCCCACCGTTGACTTCGGGGGAATGCACGTCAGCGGGGGCAGCCGACGTACGTTCGCCCGAAGTCAGCGGGATCACGAACGCACCCGCGGGCCGTCGGGCGGCACCGCGGCCAGCAGATCGCGCGTGTACTCCTGCCGCGGGTGCGCGAACAGCTCGGCCGCAGGAGCCGTCTCGACCACCTTCCCGTCGCGAAGCACCACGACGTCATGGCTCATCTGCTGCACGATCGCGAGATCGTGCGCGATGAAGAGGTACGTCAGCCCCTGCTCGACCTGCAGACGCCGGAGCAGGGCGAGCACGCGGGCCTGCACCGAAACGTCGAGGGAGGCCGTCGCCTCGTCGAGGATGACCAGCTCGGGCTCGAGCGCGAGCGCGCGCGCGATCGACACTCGCTGACGCTGCCCGCCCGACAACTCGTGCGGGTAACGCTCGGCGAACGCGGGGTCGAGGTCGACGAGCTCCAGGAGCTCCCGCACGCGGGCGGCGCGGGCGGCGGGGGTCGAACCGCCGAGGCGGTGCACGCGCAGCGGTTCGACGATCGCGTCGGCGACGGTGCGACGCGGGTCGATGGAGGCGAACGGGTCCTGGAACACCATGGCGATGCGCCGACGGTCGCGACGCTTCGCGCGAAGCGCGTCGCGGACGCCCTCGCCCTCGGCATCCGCCAGGGTCGCGGTCCCGGCGTGCGGGGCCACGAGCCCCGTCAAGGCGTTCGCGATCGTCGATTTCCCCGACCCCGACTCCCCCACCAGGGCGAGGGTCGTCCCGCGGCGCACCGTGAACGACACGTCGTCGACAGCGTGCACGGTACGCCGACCTGCGGGCGTCTGCACGACGAAGCGCACGTCCAGACCGGAGACGGCGAGGAGCGCAGCCGCGCCGGGCTCGGGCGTCGGACCGGATCCGGCGACCACGCGCGGACGCGCCGCGAGCAGCTCCTTCGTGTAGGCGTGCTGCGGATCGGCGTAGACGTCGAGGAGCGGTCGCTGCTCGACGGCCTCGCCGTGGCGCAGCACCAGAACATCGTCGGCGACCTGACCGATCACCCCGAGGTCGTGACTGATCCAGACCACCGCGGTCCCGCGGTCGCGCTGCAACTGCTGCACGAGGTCGATGATCTGCGCCTGGGTGGTGACGTCGAGCGCGGTGGTCGGCTCATCGGCGACGAGGAGGGCGGGGTCGCACGCGAGGGCGATCGCGATCATGACGCGCTGGCGTTGACCGCCCGAGAACTGGTGCGGGTACGCGTCGACACGGACCGCCGGGTCCGGGATGCCGACGGCCTCCAGCAGCGCGATGGCTCGGGCGTGCGCGGCCCGACGCGACAGGCCGCGGTGCGCCTCCAGCGACTCGGCGATCTGCCGCCCGACCGTCAGATAAGGGTTCAGGGAAGTCGACGGGTCCTGGAAGACGAACCCGACCGCGTCGCCGTGCACCGAGCGCAGCACGCGGTCCGACGCTCCCACGAGCTCGACGCCCCGGGCATCCGGGTCCGTGCGCAGAACGCTGGAGCCGTCGACCCGTCGCCCGGGGGCATCGATGAGGCCGGTCGCCGCGAGCACCGTCAACGACTTGCCCGAGCCCGACTCGCCCACGATGCCGAGGGTCTGACCCCGGTCCACCGAGAAGTCGAGCCCTCGGACGATCGACGTCTCGCCGATCGCGACGCGGAGATCCCGCACCTCCAGGACGCTCATGGCCGCACCTCCGTGCTGATCGTGTCCCGCCGGAGGCGCGGCGGCCCGTTACGGCGACGCTCCCCCCGCCGTGCTTCGATGATCGTGCGCTGGCGCGGATCGAGGCCGTCGCGCAGACCGTCGCCGAGCAGGTTGAAGGCCAGCGCCGTGACGAAGATCGCCGCGCCGGGGAACACGCTCATCCACCACGCCTGGGCGAGGAAACCCTGAGCGGTGAAGAGCATGCCTCCCCATGACGGGGACGGTGGCTGGATGCCGAGCCCGAGGAACGACAGGGCGGCCTCCGAGAGGATCGCGAACGCGAGCGACAGCGAGGTCTGGACGACGATCGGACCGCCGATGTTCGGCAGCACGTGCCGGAGCAGGATGGATGCCGGAGGCGTGCCCATCGTGCGCGACACCTGCACGAACGGCGAGGAGCGGAGCGCCAGCGTGCTGGCCCGGGCGACGCGGGCGAAGATCGGCGTGTAGACGACGCCGATCGCGATCGTCGTGGTGAGCGCCCCCGGCTCGAAGATCGCGATGATCGCCAGGGCCAGAAGCAGCACCGGGAAAGCGAACATGACGTCGACGACGCGCATGAGCACCGCGTCGGCCCACCCGCCCGCGTAGCCCGCGACGACGCCGAGCACGAGCCCCAGGACGAGCGCGATCGTCACGGCGGAGACGGCGATCGTGAGCGAGGTGGAACCGGCGAGCAGCACCCGCGAGAACACGTCGCGGCCGAGTTCGTCGGTCCCGAACCAGTGCGCGGGGCTCGGCGGCGTCAGCGCGTTGGCGACGTCGATCTGGTTGACCCCGTACGGCGCGATCCACGGCGCCAGCACGGCCGCGAGGACGACGATCGCCAGGACGACGGCCGCGGCCACCGTCAGCGGATTGCTCGCGAGCAGACGCCAGGACGCCACGCGCCCGGGGGCGGGGGCGGAGGCGACAGCGGGCCCGGGGGTGGGTTCGACGGAGCTCATGCGGCACGGATCCTCGGGTCGACGGCGGCGTACAGCACGTCCACGATCAGGTTGACGACGATGAACATCACGGCCACCAGCAGCACCGCGCCCTGGATGAGCGGGTAATCGCGCGCGGCGACGGCGTCGTACACGAGACGACCGAGGCCCGGCCAGGCGAAGACCACCTCGACCACGATGACGCCGCCGAGGATCGTGGCCAACTGGATGCCGGCGATCGTCAGCACCGGAACGAGGGCTCCCCGCACGATGTGGCGAGACACGACCACGCGGCGGGGCAGCCCCTTCGACACCGCGGTGCGGATGTATCCCGACGAGGCGACGTCGATGACGGCGGCACGGATGTAGCGCGTCATGATCGCCCCGGCGACGAGGCCGACGGTGAGCCCCGGCAAGGTCACCTGGCGTGCCCACCCCGCCGGATCCTCGGCGAAGGCGACGTACCCGCTGGCCGGGAACAGACCCAGCGTGACGGAGAAGAGCGAGATGAGGAGCAGGCCCAGCCAGAAGTCCGGCACGGAGACTCCGAACTGGCTCGTCAGCCGCACGATCACGTCGCTCATGCGCCCCTCGCGCAGCGCCGAGTACACCCCCGCGGGCACCGAGATCACGAGGGCGACCGCCAGTCCCACGAGCGCGAGCGAGATCGTGGCGGGCAGGCGCTGCAGCAGGGTGGTCGTCACCGGCTGACCGTTGCGGAAGCTGACGCCGAGGTCGCCGGTCACCGCGCGGGCCAGGTAGGAGAAGAACTGCTCGGGCACCGAGCGGTCGAGACCGGACGCCGAGCGGAGCGCCTCGTACGCTTCGGGCGTGTACCGGGTACCGAGCGCGAGGCGCACGGGGTCACCGGGCACGAGGTGCACGAGGGCGAACACGACGATCAGCACACCGAGCAGCACGACGGCCGACGACAGCAGCTGGAGGCCCAGGAAGCGCAGCATCTGCGCGGGGGCGATTCGCACGGAGTCTCCTTGCTCGAGGCGGACGGGAAGGGCGGGAGAGACCGGGCCGGAGGGCCCGGGGCGGGACCGCGGGGGCACCGGCACGCCGGACCCCCGCGGCCTCTAATCATTCGCTCAGTGAGACGCCGGCGAACCGGATCGCGCGGTCGGCACGCGTGTCGTACCCCGACACCTTGGGCGAATACACCTGCAGCACCGACGGGTTGTAGAGGTAGATGTAGCTGGCCTTGTCGGCGATGATCGTCGCCGCCTGGGCGTAGAGATCCTTGCGCGTCGCCGTGTCGGTTTCGACGCGACCGGCGTCGAGCAGGCGGTCGACCTCGGCATCCGAGAACTTCTGCGCGTTGCTGGCACCGTCGGTGTGGTGCTGCGAGTAGTAGAAGTCGTCGGGGTCGATGTTGCCGAGCCAGCCCATCATGAGCATGTCGAAGTTGCCGGAGTTCTGCTCGTCGAGCCACGTCGAGAAGTCGGGCTGGCGGATGGACACCTGGATGCCGAGCGGTTCGAGTTCGGCGGCGATGATCTGCGCGGCCGTGACCGTCTCGGGGTAGTCGCTGGTGGCGAGGAGGTCCAGCGTGCCACCGGTGTAGCCGGCCTCGGCCAACAGCGACTTCGCCTTGTCGAGGTCGGTGGAGTACTGGTCGTACTCGGTGTACCAGACGCTCTGCTTCGGGATGGCGAGCTGGTTGACCTCGGCCGTGCCGTAGCTGACGGCCTGAACGATGGCATCCCGGTCGATCGCGTACGCGATGGCCTGGCGGACCCGCACGTCGTTCCACGGGGCTTTCGCCTCGTTCAGGGCGAGGTACCAGTAGTCGCTCGACGGCGTCTGGCCGAGCGTGACCGAGCTGTCGCTCTTCAGCTGCTCGACCTGCTGGGGCGGGACCACGTCGGTCCAGTCGATGTCGCCGGCCTTGAGGGATGCCAGGGCGGTGGCGGGCTCGGAGATGAAGCGGTACTCCACTCCCCCGAGCTGGGGCGCGCCGCCCCAGTAGTCGGGGTTGGCCGTCAGCGTGATGTGGTCGCCGGCGACGTAGTCGCTGACGGAGAACGGTCCCGTGCCGACCGGCGCGGTGGTGATCTCGCCCGACTCGACGTTGCTCTTCTCCACGATCGCCATGCCCTTGAACCCCCCGAGGTTCGACAGCAGGTTGGGTGTGGGCTGCGAGACCGTGATGACGACGGTCGCGTCATCGGGGGCGGTGACGTCGGTGACCGTGGAGAACTTCCACGCGTTCGCGAGCTTCTCGTCAATGATGCGACGGTACGAGTAGACGACGTCTTCGCTCGTGAAGTCCGAGCCGTCCTGGAATTTCACCCCGTCGCGCAGCGTGAAGTTCCAGGTGAGCTGGTCGTCGCTGGTGGTCCAGCTCTCAGCGAGAGCGGGCTGCATCTCGAGGTTCTCGTCGGGCTGCACGAGCGTGTCGTAGACGTTCTCGAGCACCTCGAACGCGAAGTACGACGTCGTCTTCTGCGGGTCGAGCTGGTCGGGCTCGCCGCCGATGGCGGCGACGAGGGTCTGACCTGAACTGCCGTCGGAGCCGTCGATGTCGACGCTCTGACCGGCGGAGCAACCGGCGAGGGCGAGCGTCGCGGCGAGCGCGCCGGCGATGCCGAGGGTGATGCGCTGTTTCATGTGATGCCAATCGGGTGAGGTGTCCATCATTTAGATGATGTTTCGATCAGTATGTGCAAGCATGGGGGTCGGCACAAGCCCCACCTCGGCGGTGAAACACGATCTTCACAAACCCGCCCGCGGGCCCGCGCCGCGCCTCGTCGACCCCTCAGGAGCGCCCATGACCTTTACCGTGCTGGCCCGCGACCCCCGCGACGGACTGATCGGCGCGGCCACCGCGAGCCGATCCCTCGCCGTCGGCGCCGGGGTGATCGCGGTCGACCCCGGCGCCGGGGTCGTCGCCAGCCAGGCGTGGACGAATCGCGCGCTGCGCGGGCTGTTGCTCGCCGCGATGCGCGAGGGACGCTCGGCTGCCGACGCGGTGGCTGCCACTCCGGGATGGGATGACGGGCATGCGCTCCGTCAGGTCGCCGCGCTCGGGTGGTCGGGTGCGGGCGCCGCACGCTCGGGTGCGGACATCACGGCGTGGGCGGGGGACCTCGTGGCCCCCGACGCCGTCTTCATCGGCAACCTCCTCGCCGGACCCGACGTGCTCGCGGCGATGGCCGCGGCGTGGAGGGCGGACGGGCGGGATCTCGCCGATCGGCTGATCGACGTCCTGGCCGCGGGCGAACGGGCCGGAGGCGACGCCCGCGGCCGGCAGAGCGCGGCTGTCCTGGTCGCCTCGCACGACGACGTCGTGCTCGACCTCCGCGTCGACGACCACCCGGACCCCGTGGAGGAACTGTCGCGCCTACGCCGACTCGCTTCGGTCACGCCGGATGCGTCGGCACCGACTCGCGGCGCCGTGGGGGCGCGCCGGCGCTATCCCTGAAACCGCGTGCGACTCGGGCCCGGGCCGCCCCGCCGGTAGACTCGAGCCAGTGACCACCACCCGCGCCGAAGCCGCTTACCTGCGCTCGGTCACGGCGTTCAAGAACCCGATGCTCGACCTGCTGCACGGGCGGTTCGCACCGTTCGTCGTGGCCGTGCTGTCGAACGTGTTCTCGCCCGACCGGCCCGCGGTCGCGGTCGCCGACGCGCACGTCGAGGTCGCCGAGGCGATGGACGAACTGCGCGCCGCGGGGTACGACACCGACGACGACCGCCGCCTCCCCGCCGGGTCGGCGCGCGACATCTGCCGCGGGTGGGTGCGCGTGGGCTGGTTGAGCCTGCAGATCGAGGACGACGTCGAGGTGTACCGCCTCTCCGCCCACGCCGTCGGGGCGCTCGAGATCGCCGGGCGCGCGGGCGGCGGGCGCGCACGCGTGTCGCGGTCCCGGGTGCGGACGTTGCTCGACGCCGTCGAGCGGCTCGCCCGCGACGCCGAGACCGATCCCGAGCGGCGCCGCGAGGCCCTGCTCGCCGAGCGGGCGGCCCTGGATGCCGAGATCGCGGCGCTCGACGAGGGCGTCATCGAGCCCCTCGACGACGAGCATCTCCTCGAGGAGGCGGAGAACGTCATCCACCTCGCGCGCGAGCTTCCCGCGGACTTCTCCCGCGTCGCCGAGTCGATCGCGGCCATGCAGCGCGACGTCGTCGCGGAGCTCCGGCGCGACGCCCGACCGACCGGCGACGTGCTGCGCGAGTACCTCGAACGCGGGCGCCACGTCATGCAGGCCACGCCCGAGGGGCGCGCGTTCCAGGGCGCACTGCGCCTGATCGGTGACCCCGAGCACATCGACGACCTCACCGACCAGCTGCACGCCGTGCTCACGCAGCCCTTCGCGCGCCTCATGACGATCGAGCAGCGCAGAGAACTGGATGCCATCGCCCGCCGCGTCGAGGCGGGTGTGCGAGAGGTGCTCACGGCGCAGCGGCGCGCCTCGCACGTCATCACCGTGCAGGTGAAGACGCACGACCCGATCCGCGACCGCCAGGTCGACGACCTGCTCCGCTCGGTCATGGCGGGACTGCACCGGTGGAGCCAGACGAAGGCCCCGGGACGCGTCGAGCCCGTGCGCACCCTGCCCCTCGCCGACATCGGCCACCTGCGACGCTCGCTGAGCGACGTCCGCCCGCCCGGCGCCCCCGAACCGCTGTCGACCGAGGCGGCCGACGTCGAGTTCGTCGACGCGGACACGCGCGCGTGGGGCGGTCCGCACTACGCCGAGCTGGAGGCCTACGTCGAGACCCTCGGCGAGCGCTTCGACCTCGCCGAAGCCTTCGCGGGCGCCGACGAGTACACGCGCCGCCCCGTCGACCTCGTCGGTCTCCTCGAGATCGCCCACCGCCGCGGACTCACCGAGGGCGACGAGGTCTCGGTCGTCGAGGCCGTCCGCCCCGACGGCACGACCCGCCGCTTCGCTTTCACGGCGGTCACCGCCGTCCGCCCGACAGAAACGGATGCCGATGACTGACGTCGACACGTCCGCCCCCACCGTCACCGCCCCCGACGACGACACCCCCGCCTTCATCGCCCCCGTCGCGATGGAGAGCGATCCCGACGCGCTGTTCGCCGGGGATCGCGGCATCCTGGATGCCGATGTGCGACGCGTCCTCGTGCGGATCCTGCAGCGCCGGTTCCTGCTCGCCGAGAGCTCCCCCGCCGAGTGGAAGCTGCTGCTGGAGCACCAGCAGATGATCGAGTCGCGCCTCAACGACCTGTTCGTGCGGCTCGTCGTCGACCACGATCGGGGCGTGGCGTACAAGGAGCAGGTCCGCAGCGACGAGGTGGACGTGCCGATCCTGCTCAAGGACGAGGCGTACTCGCGCGCCGAGACGCTCGTGCTCGTGTACCTGCGCACGGTGTTCCAGCGCGAGACGACCGCGGGGGCTCCGTCGGCCCGCGTCGACGTCGAAGAGGTCGAGCAGACGGTCCTCACGTACTTCGCCGAGTCCGACGGCACGCGCGCGAGCCAGCAGCGGGCGGTGCGCACCGCGATCGCGCGCCTCGACCGCGAGGGCATCATCGAGGAGGAATCCGAGGGCCGGTACCGGATCGGTCCGCTCATCGAGATCGTCCTCAGCGCCGAGGTGCTGCGCGAGCTGCAGCGATGGCTCGAGGAGCAGACGACGGATGCCGAGCCCACGCCCTCCGACGAGATCGAGGCCGTGGCATCCCTTCCCGAGGAGCAGACCGCATGACGATGCTCGAGACCCTGTTCGGCCTGATCCCCGCCGCGTCGCGCGGGCAGCAGTGGGTCGCCGACGAACTCCAGCTCATCAACTGGGGCGGCTACGACGGCGAGCACCGCGTGCGCTTCGCCCCCACCGCGACGCTCCTGTGCGGCGGGTCGGGTTCCGGGAAGTCGACGCTGATGGACGCGTACGTCGCGCTGATGATGCCGCACACGACCCCGTTCAACGGCGCGTCCAACGGCGCGGTGGTCGGCCGCCCGCGCGGGCAGGAGCAGCGCAACATCCTGTCGTACGGCCGCGGCAAGCTCGACGAGTCGCGCACCGACGAGGGCACGAAGGTCCGTGTGCTGCGCGGCGACGGCACCGACACGTGGACCGCGATCGCGATGACGTGGGTCGACCACGACGGCGCCCGCTTCACCGCAGTGCGCGCCTGGTACATCCCCGCGGCCGCGCGCGTGCTCGACGACGCCGTGAAGGTGCGCGGCACGATCCACGGCGCGTTCGACCTGCGCGGGCTCGAACGGGCGGCATCCCAGCACCTCTCCGACTCCGCGGTCCGCGCGACCGGACTCGACACCCTCGCGACCGACCGCGAGTTCTCGGCGCGGCTGCACGCGGTGCTGGGGATCGGCGCCGCCGGGTCGGGCGCGAAGGCCATGAGCCTGCTCGCCCGCATCCAGGCGGGCCAGCAGATCACCACCGTCGACGACCTGTACAAGCGCATGGTCCTGGAGGAGCCCGAGACCCTCGCGACCGCCGAAGCCGTCGTCGCCCACTTCGACGGCCTCGAGTCGACCCGCACGCGCATGCTCGAAGCGCGCCAGCAGGTGCGGGCGCTGCAGCCGATCCGCACCATCAAGACCCGCATCGACGACGCCGCCGAGCGCGTGCGCATCATCGACGCGCTCGGACGCTTCGGCGATCCCTCCTCCCGCGCGTCGTTGTGGCGCGCGCAGCGCCGCATCGACCTGCTCGGCGCCGTCGAGGACGAGCTGCGCGAGCGGACGCACGCCACCGACGCGCTCGTACGCGAGCGACAGGCGCTCGCCGATGCCGCGGAAGCCGAGCGCGACGGCCTCGGCGATGTCCTCCGCGCCGCGGGCGGCGACCGGCTCGACGCCGCCCAGCGCGAGCTCCGCGGGCTCGAACGCCGCCGCGCCGGGATGCAGCGCGACCGCGACCGGTTCGACGCCGCGCTCGCAACGCTCGGCACCGAGGTCGCCGACGCGAAGGGCTTCGCGGCGCTCACCGGCGAGGCACGCCGGACCCTCGGCGACACGGATGCCAAGTCCGCCGTCCGCGACGCGTTCGTCGCCGCGAGCAGCCGGCACACGGCCCTGCGCCAGCAGCTCGCGACTCTCGAGGCGGAGCACCGCCGCACGCAGACCCGCGACGACAACATCCCGCCGCGCCTGCACGAGGCGCGCGAGGCCCTGGCGGAGGCGGCGGGCCTCACCGCGGCCGAGCTGCCGTTCGTCGCCGAGCTCGTCGACGTCCGCACCGAGTTCGAGCCGTGGCGCGGGGCGTTCACGCTCGCCCTCGGCGGTTTCGCGACGACGATCCTCGTCGACACCGCGCACCTGGCATCCTTCCGCGCCGCGATCGACGGCGTGCGCCTGTCGGAGCGTCTGCGGTTCGAGGGCGTGACGACCGCTCTCCCCGAGCGCACGGGCCTCGACCCCGCGACCCTCCCCGGCCGTCTCGATTACCGCCCCTCCCCCTTCACCGGCTGGCTGCAGGACCGGCTCGAGCAGCAGTTCGCGTTCGTCTGCGTGGATGCCGCCCGCGAGCTGTCGCAGCACCGCCTCGCGCTCACGATCGCCGGTCAGACGAGCCAGGGCTCCCGCGGCGCGCACGGCGGTTCGATCCGCCAGAGCATCCTCGGGTTCTCCAGCCGGGTGCGGCTCACCGAGCTCGGCGACGAGATCGCGAACGTCCGCCGTGACCTCGACCGGGCGAAGACCGCCGTCGATGAGGCGGCCGCCGCGCTCGACGCGTTCGACGACCGCCGCAGCGCCCTCGAGAAGATCGCCGATCTCACGTGGGAGCAGGTCGACACGGCATCCGTGGATCGTGAGATCGAGCGCTGGAACGAAACCCTCACGGAGATCACGGCCGGAAACCCGCGCATCGCCGAACTGCAGGAGCAGATCTCGGGCACCCGCGCCCGCGCCGCGCGTCTCCGCGAGGAGATCGGCAGCGCCAAGGCGGAGCAGCAGCGCCTCTCCGCCCGGTGGGCCGAAGTGACCGACGAGGTGGATGCCGCCCATGTGCGTCTCGAGGAGGCCGAGGACGCCGGGCTCACGCTCACCGACGACGAAGCTGCGTACCTCGACGCGCTGTTCGTCGCGCCCACGGACGACGCGGCGTCGCCGTCGCAGCGTCTCGCGCGCTTCGACGCCGCGCTCGAGTCGGCATCCAAGCGTCTCCTGGAAGACCAGCGGGCCGCGCAGGAGACCTGGGGCGAGCAGCGCGAGAGCCTGCGTCGCACCCTCACCGCGTTCATCGACCGGTGGCCGAGCCCGAACCTGCTCGCCGACCCCGACGAATCGCTCGGCGACTTCGAGCGGATGCTCGCCGACCTCGAGGCCAGCGGCCTGCACGAGCTGGAGGCGGAGTGGCGCGACAGCCTGCTGCGCCTCTCGGGCAACGACCTCACCAACCTCGACGCGTCCCTCACCCGGGCGCTGCGCGAGATCCGCGACCGCATCGCACCGATCAACGACATCATGCGCGACCTGCCGTTCTACGACGACGAGCACCGCCTGCAGATCGTGCCCCGCGAGAGCCAGTCCGAGGTGCGGCGGCGGTTCCGCCGCGAGCTGCGCGACGTCCGCGCCGCCATCGACGCGGCCTCCACCGACGAGGAGCGCGAGGCCGTGTACGGCCGGATGGCGCGGCTCATCGGCCGCATCCGGCCCACCGCGCCCGACTTCGCCGACCTCGTCGACGTCCGCAACCACGTGCGGGTCAGCGCCGAGCGCTTCCGCGCCGCGACCGGCGAGCACGTCGCCCTGTACGACCACATCGGCGAGAAGTCCGGCGGCGAATCGCAGGAGCTCATCGCGTTCATCGTCGGCGCGGCCCTGCGTTATCAGCTCGGGGATGCCGGCGCCGAGCGTCCGCGCTACGCCCCGGTGTTCCTCGACGAGGCGCTCATCAAGGCCGACGCGCACTTCACCAAGCGGGCGATCGGCGCCTGGCGCGGCCTCGGGTTCCAGCTGGTCATCGGGGCGCCGAACGACAAGTACAGCGCGATCGAGCCGCACGTGGACGTCGAGTACGACATCCTCAAGGACACCCGAGGGCGGTCGTGGGCGAAGGCGAAGGTGGCGCTGCCGGCCTGACCGCGGGGGTGCGCGGAGCTTCCGGGCGGGAGTTCAGCGCCCGCGCAGCCTCCGCGATCCGCACAACCTCAGCCCGGGTCGGGGTACCTCGACTGAGGTTGCTCGAATCTCGGACGGCGCGTCGGTGCCCTCACACCGCCACGAGCGCCCTCGCACTCTCGGCGGGGGCCGGTGCGGCCTGCCCGATGACATCCCCGAGCCGCCGCCGCCCGAGCGACGGGTCCGCGGCGACGCGCGGGGCCAGCGCTCGCACCAGGACGACCGCGGGCGGCGTCGGCGCCGTCGTGGGAGCGAGCGCGCGGTCGATGGCATCCAACGCCCCGAGGAGTCGCTCGTCGTGGCACCGAGCGTCGGCGGCCGCGATCCAATCCAGCAGTTCGGTAAGGGTCCAATCGAGGGAGACTGGACTCTCAAGATCGACGTCTCGTCGGGTTTCGCGGCTCATTGGACCAGAATGACCCTCGAATGCAGGCACCGAAAGAGCCAATCTCCACCCTGTGGCCTCAACCGAAGGGCGCACCGGTTCAGCCGCCCTGCGTCCCCAGGACGAGATCGAAGACCATGCGCTCCCACACGCGTCCGGCCCTAACGAGGGCGTCGTGGGCCGCGGCGGGATCGTCGGAGTGCAGCACGGCGGCCGTCGTCTTGAGTCCGTCGAACCCCCCGACCACCACCGTCGCCACCGCTTCGGCGTCGATACCCTGCCGACCCGCCGCGGCGTCCCGCACGACCTCGGCGACGACGTCGATCCACCGCCGCGTGAGCGAGGCCGCGAACGCGCGCGTCTCGTCCTGATCGGCGAGGGCCCAGGTCAGACGGGAGATGACCCAGGCATCCGGGTCGCCGTCGTGCAGCGCCAGCACGGCCGGCAACAGGGCGCGCAGCCGGGGCTCGCCGGGCTCGACCGAGTCGAGCGCGACCCGCACGTCGGTGACCCACCGCTCGTGGCGCGCGGCGAGGACCGCGACCGCGAGCGCCTCCTTGCTGTCGAAGTGGAAGTAGACCGATCCCTTCGACAGCCCGCTCGCCTCGACGATGTCGGCCATGCGGGCACGGTCGTAGCCCAGACGGGCGAAGACCGTCGCGGCGGCGTCGATGATCCCGTCCCGGGACGCCGCCCCCTGGGAGGTGCGACCACGGGGGCGGCCGACGCGACGCGGGGGCGCGTCGGGGGCTTCGTCTGGACGCGAGGTCATCCAAACAGTATAGTTCCGAGTTATATAGACCGACTGGTTTGTTTAATTAGGAGACAACATGCGCAGCATTGGCCGCGGAACCACCACCCTCGTCACGGGCGCCTCCTCGGGCATCGGACGCGCCTTCGCCGAACGGATCGCCGCGGACGGCGGAGACCTCGTCCTGGTCGCGCGCAGCGCGGACGCCCTGACGGCCCTGGCGGACGATCTCGCGCAGACGCACGGCATCCGGGCCGTCGCGATCGCCCACGATCTGGACGCGCTGGGAGCTGCCGCGGCCCTCGCCGAGCGACTGCACGCCGAGGGCCTGCGGATCGACGCCCTCATCAACAACGCCGGCCTCGGCATCCACGGGGATCTCGCCACCCAGCCGCTCGCCTCGATCACGACGCAGGTCACCGTCAATGTCACGAGCCTCACCGAGCTCACCGCCCTCCTGCTCCCGGGCATGCTCGACCGCCGGCGGGGCGCTGTCGTCAACGTCGCCAGCACGGCCGCGTTCCAGCCCCTGCCCCACATGTCGGTCTACGGCGCGACGAAGGCCTACGTCCTGTCGTTCTCGCGCGCGCTGTGGCGCGAGACGCGCGGCACCGGAGTCGACGTCGTGGCCATCTGCCCCGGTGCGACTGCGACGCCCTTCTTCGCGACCGCGGGCGACGACGCCTCGTTCGGTCCGCGGCGCACACCCGACGGTGTGGTGGACAGGGCCCTGCGCGGCCTCCGACGCGGCCGGCCCACCGTCATCGACGGCGCAGCGAACGCGTTCTCGTCGCGCCTGGCCGCCGTGCTCCCCGAACGCGTCGCGATCGCTGTCGCCGAGCGGGCCATGCGCCCGTCGCGTCGCGCCTGACCGCGGCGCTCGCTCGGCCTCGGCGTCCCGTGCCGCCACGCGGAGGGCGCCCGGACCGCACCCGCTCGCCGCACGCCGACAGCGAACGCGGCCTCGGGAATTCTGTGACCGCTCTCTACGCTGTGTGCTGAGGGCACGGTGGAAGGCGGCTGGGGATGCAAGGACTCGAAGTCACGGTTCTGCTCGGGCTCGCGATGCTCGTGGGCACGGTGCTGGCCCCGCGCCTGCGCGTCGCGACGCCGCTGGTCCTGCTGGTGATCGGGCTCGCCCTCGGCTTCGTACCGGAACTGCGGCAGATCGAGCTGCCGCCCGAGACGGTCCTGCTGCTGTTCCTCCCCGTCCTGCTGTTCCGCGAGGCGTGGACGACGTCGCTGCGGTCCGTGCGCCGTTCGCTGCGGTACATCGTGCCGATGAGCACGCTGCTGGTCGTGGCATCCGCCTTCGCCGTCGCCGGCGTCGCGACATGGATGGGCGTGCCGTGGGAGGCCGCGCTCGTGCTGGGCGCGGCGGTCGCTCCCCCGGATGCCACCGCCGTCGCGGCCCTCGGACGCCTGCTCCCCGAGCGCACATTCATGAAGCTGAAGGCCGAGAGCCTCACCAACGACGGAACCGCGCTCGTGCTGTACTCGATCGCCGTGTCGCTCCTCATCGGCGACCAGATCACGCCGTGGCAGATCACGGGCATGGTGCTGCTGTCGTACGTCGGCGGTGCCGCTGCGGGTGTCGCCGTCGCCGCGCTCGCCTATCTCGCGCTGCGCCGCATGGAGTCGACGCTCACGATCAACCTCACATTGACGCTCGTGCCGTTCGTCGCGTTCCTCGTCGCCGAGATCGTCCATGCATCGGGCGTCCTGGCCGTCGTGTTCGCGGGCCTCATCGTCGCGTGGATCGCCCCGCGCATCACCACCGCCATGTCTCGACGGGCCGCGGATGCCACGTGGCCCTTCGGCGTCTACCTGCTCAACGGCGCCCTGTTCGTGCTGATCGGGCTCGAGATCCAACTCGTGCTGCACGAGATCTCGCCCTCCGAGATCGGCATGCTGCTGCTCATCACGGTGGCGGCCTGGATCGTGCTGGCGCTCGTGCGGTATCTGTTCCAGTGGTTCTTCTCCCCGTTCTCGCGCCCGGGACCGTCGTCGTCGCGGTCGCTGCGACATCGTTCGCGGGTGGTCAGCACGGTGGCCGGATTCCGCGGGGCGGTGTCGCTCGCGATCGCGCTGTCGGTGCCGCTCACGACGGCCGACGGCTCCCCCGTCGCCGGGCGCGACGCGGTCGTCTTCGTCACCGCCGGAGTGATCGTCCTGACCCTGCTCGTGCAGGGCCCGCTGCTGCCGGCCGTCATCAAGTGGGCGAAACTCCCGACCGACGACGCGGCGGTCGAGGAGTTCGAGCTCGCGCAGCGCGCGATCTCGGGGGCTGCGCTTCTCGCGCTCGACGACCTCGCCGTCGAGCACGGCATCAGCGACGTCGTGAAGGACCGGGCCCGCCAGGAGGGGTACGAGCGTCTCGAACTCGCCAACGCCCGCGCGGTCGCCCGTCAGCGGGCCGCTGAGGAGCGCGACCGCGCGGACGGCGACGGGGATGCCGACGGCGACGACACCGCGTCCCGGATGGGCCCGATCCCGCCCGGGGCGGACGGCGAGGACGACGGACGCCGACCCGCGGGTCAGCTGGAGATGATCGCCGTCAGCGACGACATCGACGTGACGCAGCGCTCGCCCCTGCTCCGGCACCGCGAGGCCACGCGACTGCGCCTGGCGATCCTGGACCGGAAGCGCGAGGTGCTGCTGCGCCTGCGCCGCGAGGGCACCATCGACGATCTGGTCGCACGCCGGATCCTCGCCGATCTCGACATCGAGGAGATCCGTGCGCGCGGTATGGAGAAAGCCACGGACTGAGGCCGCCCCGAGGATGCCGCACGCCCCTAGGCTGGCGCCATGAGCGAGCTCACGCAGGACCAGCTGGAAGCGTCGGACAAGGTCGACAAGCGCACGATCGGCGGCGAGATCCGCTACTACCTCAAGGACATCAAGGCCCATTGGCCGGCGGTCGTCGAGCAGCATCCCGACGCCGCCGGGCACGAGGCGTGGTGGACCCCCGACGGGAAGTTCCACGCCACGCACGCGCAGCTGCGACGGGATGCCATGATCGGCGGCATCGTCTGACGGCGGCCGGCGACGGCCGGGCGACTCACGCCGGAAGCGCGACCCCGTGGAGAGCGTCGACGACCGGGGCGAGCTCCGGCTGCGTCCCGGCGTCCGCCAGCACGCGCTCCAGCGCCTCGTCGTGGACGGGTCGCGCGCGTTCGTACAGTGAGCGGCCGGCCGGGGTGAGCTCGGTGTAGATCCCGCGTCGATCGTCGGCGCACAGCACCCGGGTCAGGAGTCCGCGGTCTTCGAGGCGGTTCACCAAGCGCGTGGTCGCGCTGGGGCTGAGTGCCGCCGCCCGCGCGAGCTGCTGCATGCGCATGTGCCAGCCGTCCTGCCGGTCGAGCGCGTCCAGCACCGTGTACTCGACGACCGACAGCTCGACGACGCCGAGCGCGCGCTCGAGTTCGGCCTCGATGAGTCCGTGGAGGGCCGCCAGCGTGCGCCAGCCGCGCGCACGGATCTCGACGGCGTCATCAGCGATGCCCATGGGCGCACTCCTCCTCGATACTTGCTTGCGCGCTTTACTTGCGTGTGCAATCATTTTGCTCAGCGCTGCAAAAGAGCGCGTCTGCAACTACTTCGAGTGTATCAGGAGACCCCTCATGCCCCTAGGACTCATCGCCCTCGCCGTCGGCGCGTTCGGTATCGGACTCACGGAGTTCGTCATCATGGGCCTGCTCCCGGAGGTCGCGACGGACTTCGCCGTGTCCGAGTCGGCCGCCGGGTGGCTCATCTCCGGCTACGCCCTGAGCGTCGTGGTGGGCGCGCTCGGACTCACCGCGGCGACCACCCGCCTCCCCCGCAAGCCCGTGCTCCTGGGGATGATCGTGCTGTTCATCCTGGGCAACGCGCTCACCGCGCTGGCTCCCGACTACGGCATCGCGATGATCGGTCGCATCGTCGCGGCGCTCTGCCACGGGGCGTTCTTCGGTATCGGCGCCGTCGTGGCCGCCGGGCTCGTCGCGCCCGAGAAGAAGGCGGGCGCGATCGCCCTGATGTTCACCGGCCTCACCGCGGCCAACGTCTTCGGCGTGCCCTTCGGCACCTTCCTCGGTCAGCAGTTCGGGTGGCGTTCGACGTTCTGGGTCATCGCCGGGATCGGCATCCTGGCGTTCATCGGCATCCTGACGCTCGTCCCGAAGCTCCCCCGGCCGGATGCCGCCGTCCGCCTCCGCCACGAGCTGCGGGCGTTCCGCTCGGGGCAGGTGTGGGTGTCGCTGGTGGTGACCGTCCTGGCGTACGGCGGGATGTTCGGCGGATTCACCTACATCGCCTACACGCTGACGGAGGTCAGCGGTTTCGACAGCGGGGCGGTGCCGTGGCTGCTCGTTCTGTTCGGGATCGGTCTCGTCATCGGCAACGCCGTGGGCGGTCGCCTCGCGGACCGCTCGATCGACGGCACGCTGCTCGTCGCGGTGTCGGTGCTCTTCGTGGTCCTCGTCGCGTTCGCGGCGCTCGCGACCTCGGGCATCGCCGCGATCGTCGCCCTGTTCCTCATGGGCGGGTTCGGCTTCGCGACGGTCCCCGCGCTGCAGAGCCGCACGATGGTCTACGCCGGCTCGGCGCCGACGCTCGCGTCGGGCGCCAACATCGGCGCCTTCAACGTCGGGAACGCGCTGGGGGCCTGGGCCGGCGGAATCGGGATCGCGGCGGGTCTCGGGTATACGTCTCCGCTGTGGATCGGCGCGGGGATCACCGCGGCGGCGGTCATCGTGCTCGCCGCCACGATGGCCCGTGGGCGCCGGAACACGGCGGCACCCTCCGGTGAGGAGCAGGGCGCCGCTCTGGAACCCGTCCAGCGCTGACCGGCGGCCGCGGCGGGGGCACCTGCCCTCCGCCGCGGCGGGATCAGCCCGGTCCACAGCCCCACAAGCGCACGCCGCCCCGCCGGTCGTCGGGTCCGCCCGCGACATCCTCCGCCATCCGGCGGGGGTGGCGGTCTCGCGTGCGTCGGAGAATCGAGGGGAACGCGACGAGGCGTTCCCGAGGAAGGATTCCCGATGACGCGACCCCCTTTCGACCCCGAACTCGCCCCGATGCTCGAGGTGATCTCCGCGATGATGCCGCCGACCCTCACGGCCGAGATGATTCCCGCGATGCGACAGGGCGGAGTCCCGGGGATACCGACCCCGCAGGAGCAGATGGACGAACTCGACCTGGAATCCCGCGACATCGTCATCCCGGGATACGAGGGCGCCGAGATCGTCGTCTCCGTCGTCCAGGTCCGTGGCCGCACGGGCACCGGACCGGGGATCTTCCACACCCACGGCGGCGGCATGATCATCGGAGACCGGTTCACCGCCGCGCTCGGTTTCGCCGGGTGGCTGCGCACCTACAACGCCGTCCTGGTGACGGTCGAGTACCGCCTGGCCCCCGAGTTCCCGGACCCGTACCCCGTCGAGGACTGCTACGCGGGTCTCGTCTGGACCGCGGCCCACGCCGACGAGCTCGGGATCGAAGCCGACCGGCTGATCATCGCGGGAGGCAGTGCCGGCGGCGGTCTGGCCGCGGGCGTGGCGCTCCTCGCCCGTGACCGGAGCGGACCGCACCTCGCCGGGCAGGTGCTCCTCTACCCGATGCTCGACGATCGGGATGCCACCGGATCGACCCACGACATCGACGGCGTGGGCGTGTGGGATCGCGGGAGCAACATCCTCGGCTGGACGTCGTTGCTCGGCGACCGCGTCCGCACCGACGCCGTCTCGATCTACGCCGCGCCCGCACGCGCCACCGATCTGTCAGGACTCCCCCCGGCGTTCATCGAGTGCGGTAGCGCCGAGGTCTTCCGGGACGAGGACGTCGCCTACGCCTCCGCGATCTGGGCGGCGGGAGGCGTCGCCGAGCTGCACGTGTGGCCGGGCGGCTTCCACGCGTTCGACGGGCTGGCACCGCAGGCGGCGTTGTCCCAGGATGCCGTGGACGCTCGCGACCGCTGGATCCGACGCCTGTGGGGGTGAGCGCGGTCCTAAGCTGAGCGCGAGACGGGGGTGACCTCATGCGCGAACTGCTGGGCCGACTGACGGTGCTCGATCCCGCGGCGAGCGAGTCGCTGAAGATCATCGAGTATTTCGACGCGCTCGTCGCCGGCGGCGCCGGGGCAGAGGCGATCGTCCGGGCAGCGGCGATCCTGGGCGCGACCACCGCGGGGGCTTGCGTCCGGGGACGGGTCGTCCGCATCGACGCCGACGGCGCGCGTGTCGACGACGGGGACGGCGATCGCGCGACGCCGACCGAGAGCGTCTGGCTCGAGCGAGACGGAGAGGCGACCGTCAATGACGCGATGATCCTCGATCGTGCGCGTCTCGCCCTCGCGATCGTGGAGATGCGCAGTGCGCCGACGACGAGCGCCGTGGATCGAGTCATCGACGCGGGCGCGTCACGGGTGGATCGCCAGGCCGCGGCGCACCGGCTGAAGCTCGACGGTCCGGTCCGGATCGTCGCGGCTCCCCCGCCGGGACCGCAACCGTTCGTCGGGCCTGCGACCGTCCTCGCGACTCCGCGAGGGCCGGTCTGGGTCGGGCTGGGCGACGGCCAGGCGCCGGCCGGCCCCGCGGGCGTGAGCCTCGCGGACGATCTCGACGGCATCCCGCGCGCGTGCGCCGACGCGCTCCTGGCCCTCCGCCTGACCGACGTCCGGCATCCCGTCGTCGACGCCGCCGACCTCGGCGTCCTCATCGGCCTGGCCCGCGCCCACGAACGCTCCCCCGAGGTGCACCCCGACGTGGAGGTCCTCGCCATGCTCGACGCGCGCACGCTAGACGCGCTTGACGTGGTGGTCGACAGCGACAGCATCCGATCCGCGGCCACGACGCTCCTGCTGCACCACAGCACGCTGCAGGCGCGGCACGAGACGTGGACCCGCACCCTCGGCTACGACCCGCTCTCGCCCCGGGGACGCGCGCGCTACCTCGCCGCGCGGCTCCTGCACCGGCTCCGCTGACGCCCGGCTCACCGCCCCGGCTGCACCAGTCCGCTCTCGTAGGCCGCGATCACAAGCTGCGCCCGGTCGTGCGCGCCGAGCTTGATCATGGTGTTCTTCACGTGCGTCTTCGCGGTGTGCGGGGAGATGAACAGATCCCCCGCGATCTCGTCGTTGGAGCGCCCGCGGCCGACGAGGCGGAGCACCTCGCGCTCCCGGTCGGTGAGGACATCGAGGGCCGGCGACGGACGCGGAGGATCGGATGCCGCTCCCCGCACGTACTTCTCGATCATCGCGCGTGTGGCCGCGGCGGACAGCAGCGCGCCGCCGTCGTGCACGGTGTGGACCGCTTGCACGATGTCGTCCGGCTCGGCGCCCTTGCCGATGAAGCCGCTCGCGCCAGCGCGCAGAGCGGCCACGACGTAATCGTCCTCCTCGAACGTGGTGAGGATGAGCACGCGGGTGTCGCCCAGTGCCGGGTCGCCGCAGATGAGCCCGGTCGCCTCGATGCCGTCCATCCGTGGCATCCGGATGTCGCACACGACGACGTCGGGGCGCAGGGTGCGGGCGAGGTCGACGGCAGCCTCGCCGTCCGCGGCTTCCCCGACGACCTCGATGCCGGGCGCCGCGTCGAGGAGGTCGCGCACCGCCGACCGGATGAGGGCCTGGTCGTCGACGACGAGCACCGTGGTCACGCGACACCTCCGGAAGCGGGGCGGGCGCCGGCCGCCGGGGGCGCGAGCGGAAGCCGGGCGGCGAGCCGGAAGCCGCCCGGGGCGGGACCGGCCTCGAGGACACCGCCCACGGAATCCACCCGCTCGCGCAGGCCGACCAGACCGAAGCCCGACGGTGGCAGCTCGGGGTCGGCGGGCACATGATCGAGCGGGTTGGTGACGACCACCTCGAGCGCGTCGCCGTCGCGCCTCAGCAGCACATGGACGCGCCGGGACGTCCCGTGCTTGAGGGCGTTGGTCAGCCCCTCCTGCACCACGCGGTACGCCACGATGTCGACGCCGAGCGGCACCGGCTCCGCGTCCCTCTCGTCCCGCACGACGACGTCCCACCCGGCGACGCGGACCGACTCCACGACGTCCGTCAGACGCGCCAGCCCGGGCTGCTCGCGGATCCCTCCCTCGTCGGGCGTGCGCAGGACCGTCAGCATCGAACCGATCTCCCCCAGGACCTCGCGCGACGCGGTGCGGATCGTGGCGAGCGCCTCGCGGGCCCGGTCGGGCCGCGTCTCGAGAGCCGACGAGGCGACCCCCGCGTTGAGGCTGATGACCGAGATCTGATGCGCCACCGCGTCGTGGAGGTCGCGGGCGATACGCAGCCGCTCCTCGGTGACCCGGCGGCTCGCCTCGGCCTCCCGCGTCTGTTCCGCACGGCGGGCGCGCTCGATCACGGCGAGGACGTAGGCGCGGCGTGAGCGGGTGGCATCCCCCAGCGCCCCGGCGAGCGCGACGGAGAGTCCGATCTGAAGGAACCGGGTGTCCATGCCCGTCGTGAGTTCGACGACGATGCTCGCGCCGACGACGAACGCCACCGCGGCGATGCTCACGGGCGCCGCCGCGCGGCGATCCAGCCGGTCGGGAACGCCGTACGCGGCGATGACGACGGCGAGGGCGGCCCCGGGCGCGAGCGTGCCGAGGGCGAGGGCGGCGATATAGAGCCCGATGCACACCACGAGCGCCGAACGTGGCCAGCGCCGACGGAACGGAAGGACCACCGCGGGCAGGATCGCGAGCACGTACACGAGCGGGCTCGAGGGGCGCAGCTCGGGGAACGGCACGGGAGCGAAGACGGGCACGATCACGAGCACCGCGGCGACCACGTCGCGAACCCACCGCGGGACCGACGGCAGCAGGCGCGGCGCCGCGTCGATCGTCGGGACGGGTGGCATCGTCCCAGTCTGGCGGTCCGGGCGCCGCGGGGCCATCGCCGTTCCGGGGCAGACGCGGATCCCCCTGTGGGGGTAGGCATCCACCCCGGGAGCGGGACGTGCCCGCCGACGCCCCGGGCGAGAGTGGGGGCATGACACCCGACACCCCACCTCCGCTCCTCTCGGTCGTCGACCTGCACAAGTCGTACGGCCGCGGATCCGCCCGTTTCGACGCCCTGCGCGGCGTCTCCCTCGACATCCGGCGCGGGGAGAGCGTCGCCATCGTCGGCAAGAGCGGGTCGGGCAAGTCGACCCTCATGCACCTGCTCGCCCTGATGGACGCCCCCACGACCGGCACCGTCGCCCTCGACGGAACGGATGCCGCCACCCTCCGCGGCCGTCGCCTCAACCGCACGCGCAACAAGACGTTCGGCTTCGTCTTCCAGCAGTTCTTCCTCACCCCGAACGCCTCGGTGCTGGAGAACGTGGTCCTGCCCCTGAAGATCGCCGGGATCGGACGCGCCGAGCGCAAGCGCCGCGGGCTCGCCGCCCTCACCGAGCTCGACATGCAGGACAAGGCCAAGAACAAGGCGACGGCACTCTCGGGCGGCCAGAAGCAGCGCGCGGTGATCGCCCGCGCGCTGGTCAACGACCCCCAGGTGATCTTCGCGGACGAGCCCACCGGCAACCTCGATTCCCAGACCGGCGCGGTGGTCGAGGACATCCTGTTCCGCCTGAACCGCGAACACGGCATCACGTTGATCGTCGTGACGCACGACGACGACCTGGCGGCCCGGTGCGACCGCCGCATCCAGATCCGCGACGGCGTGATCGTCGCCGAGGAGGGGCGCGCCGCATGAAGACCACCGACCTGATCTCGACCGCGTTCTCGAACACGTTCCGCTCGAAGACGCGCACGATCCTCACCGTCCTGGCGATCTTCGTCGGTGCGTTCACGCTCACGCTGACGAACGGTCTGGGCACCGGAATCAACGGCTTCATCGACAGCACGGTGTCGTCGATCGGCGCCTCGAACGTGCTGACGGTGTCGAAGACCTCCACGAGCGACGCGACGTCCACGGACCCGCAGAAGTACGATCCGGATGCCATCGCCTCGGCGCAGACGAGCCCCGGTCGCCCCGGGGCGTCGAGCTCCGTGTCGGCACTGACCGACGACGACATCACCGCGATCGGGCAGATCGACGGGGTGGAGAGCGTGACCCCGGTCCGCTCCGCGACCATCGACTACGTGCAGTACGACGGCGGCGACCGGTACGTCGCGTCGGCGGGCGGCATCATCGGCGGCCAGACGCCGCAGCTGTCGGTCGGCGTCGCTCCCGACAACACCGCCGATGCGCTCGAGGTGGCGCTCCCCTCCGCGCTGGTCGCACCCCTGGGCTTCTCGGACGACGGCGACGCGGTGGGCAAGACCGTCACGATCGCCGTGACGGATCCGCTGCGGACGCAGCACCTCGTCGAGGCGACCGTCACGGGCGTCACCCAGGAGGCGTTCACCACGGCGACGGCCCTCACGACGAACACCGCCCTCCAGGACGCGCTGTTCACCGCGCAGAACACCGGCGTGCCGCAGGACGAGCTCGACCGCTACGCCACCGCCAGCGTGACCGTGTCGTCGTCGGCGACTGCGGCCGAGATCGACGCCGTCAAGTCGTCGCTGTCGGATGCCGGCTACACCGGCCGCACCGTCGCCGATCAGCTCGGCACGTTCCAGGCCGTCATCAACGGCATCGTGCTGGTGCTGAACGCCTTCGCGGTGATCGCGCTGCTGGCGGCGAGCTTCGGCATCGTCAACACCCTGCTGATGTCGGTGCAGGAGCGGACGCGGGAGATCGGCCTCATGAAGGCCATGGGGATGGGCAGCGGGCGCGTGTTCTCGCTGTTCAGCCTGGAGGCGGTCGTGCTCGGGCTCCTCGGCAGCGTGCTGGGCGCCGTCGTGGCCATCGCCGTGGGCGTGCCCGTGAGCGCCGCCCTCACGCGGACGTTGTTCAGCGACCTCCCGGGGCTGCAGCTGATCGCCTTCGACCCCGTGTCGATCGTCGTGACGTCCCTGGTGATCATGGGGATCGCGTTCCTCGCCGGGAGCCTCCCCGCCGCGCGCGCCGCGCGGGCCGACCCGGTGGAGTCGCTGCGGTACGAGTGACCGTCACGACGACAGGGCCCCGCGGTTCCGACCGCGGGGCCCTGTCGTGTCAAGCGCGCGAGTGCGCCGAGGCCCGAGCGACCTGATCGGGCGTCGGCGTCACACCGGTGTAGCGGGTGAACTGGCCCGCCGCTTGGAGGGCGATGACCTCGGCGCCCGTGATGACGTTCCGCCCGGCCTCGCGCGCCGCGCGGATCAGCGGAGTCTCGGCGGGGAAGGCGACCACGTCGAACACGGTGGCCGCCGCGGCGATGTGCTCCGGCGAGAACGCCAGGGAGTCGGCATCCGCCCCGTTCATGCCGAGCGGTGTGACGTTGACGACGATGTCGGCTCCGGGCGCCGGGTCGTCGGGCACCCAACGGAAGCCGTAGGCGGCCGCGAGCGCGGGGCCCGCGTCGGGATTACGGGCCACGACGGTGAGATCCCTGAACCCTGCGCCGTGGAAGGCCGCGACGACGGCCTTGGCCATCCCGCCCGATCCCCTCACGAGCACGGATGCCGCGGGGTCGAGCCGATGGCTCTCGATGAGGCTCGCGATCGCCTCGTAGTCGGTGTTGGAGGCCGTCAGCACTCCCCCGTCGTTCACGATCGTGTTGATCGATCCGATCGCGGCGGCGGAGTGCTCGATGTGGTCGACCAGCGGGATCACGGCCTCTTTGAACGGCATCGACACCGAGCAGCCGCGGATGCCGAGGGCGCGCACGCCGGCGATCGCTCCCGCGATGTCGGTGGTCGTGAACGCCTTGTAGACGAAATCGATCCCGAGCTCGGCGTACAGGAAGTTGTGGAATCGGGTTCCGATGTTCGACGGGCGACCCGCCAGGGAGATGCAGAGCGTGGTGTCCTTGCTCAGTTCGGGCATGGTGGCCTCCGGGGTGCGCGGGCGATCCTTCGATCGTACGAGGCGGCGGACGCGCGCCGTGCGGGCCTACCCGCGCGCGAACGCCCCCGGCGTCACTCCCCACACGCGGCGGAAGTGCCGCGTCAGGTGCGCCTGGTCGTGGAAGCCGGTCCGGACAGCGACCTCGGCCGGGCGGCCTCCGTCGACCAGCAGCCGCCGCGCCGCGTCCACCCGGCGTGCGACGAGGTAGCGATGGGGCGCCATGCCGTACGCGCGCGAGAACTCGCGCACGAGGTGGCTGGGGTGCGCGCCCAGGTGCGCGGCCGCCGAGGCGATCGTGAACGACTCGGTGAAGCGGTCGTCGAGCATCCCACGCAGGCGCCGGGCGAGCGGCGCATCGCGGACGGCCGCGACCTCCGTGCCGGTGTGGGCGAGGATCGCATCGCGGACCACCAGCAGCGCATGCTCGGCGGCCATCTCCTCCCCCGGGGACCGCAGGGCGGCGTGCACGCGCCGGGCGGCGGATTCCGCGGATCCTCTCCCCAGGGTGGGACGCCGGGACACGCGGTCGGCGGCGTCGTCGGGGAGCCAGTCGCGGCGCAGGTACAGCACCTGCTTGCGGTAGCCGGTGCCGGCGACGGCCGACCGCCCGTCGTGCGGGATGCCGGGCGGCAGCAGCGTCAGGGCGCCGGGCGCGGCCCGGTGCGCGACCCGATCGAGGTCGTAGGTCACGGCGCCGCGGTCGACGAGCATCACGGCCCAGTCGTCGTGGGTGTGGAGCGGGTAGGCGTGGTCGAAGCTCGCGTGATAGACCTCGCGCAGGAACGGCACGTCCGGATGCCACGCGCGCACCCGTTCGATCATGCAAGAAACGTACAAGACCGCGCGACGCCCGGGAGCGGACGCTGGAGGAATGACCGACACGACCCCCTCCACCGCCCCGACGTTCGACACGAAGATCGTCGTGATCCTCGGCGACGACCTCGCCGCCTGGCAGGAGCTCAACGTCACCGCCTTCCTCGCCGCCGGCATCGCGACGAGCGCCCCGGGCGTCGTGGGCGAGCCGTACCGCGACGCCGACGGCACCGAGTACCTCCCGATGCTGCGGCAGCCCGTCATCGTGCTCACCGGCGACGCCGCACTGCTGGCGCGCGCCCGCGCGAAGGCCGCCGCCCGCGACGACGTCGCCCTGGCGATCTACGCCCGCGAGCTCTTCGCCACGATGCACGACGACGCCAACCGCGCGACCGTCGCCGCGATCGCCGCCGACGACCTCGACCTCGTCGGCCTGGCGCTGCGCGGTCCGAGGAACGTCATCGACCGCATCGCCAAGGGTGCGGTGTTCCACGCCTGACCCGGGCGCGTCCGACAGGATGGATGCCGTGCGCACGATGACCTTCACGACCCCCGAGTTGCTGCCGACCGTGGAGACGGCGAAGCACGAGATGTGGGAGTCGGGGGGAGAGTCGTTCACGATCGACGTGCCGCTGGATGCCGACGTGTCCGACGGCGCGGGAGGCGACGATCCGTTGCTGACCGTGCGGTGGCGGGACGCCGTCGTCCGCGTCATCGCCCACCGCGAGGTGGGCGTCATGACCGCCCGCGACTACGGCGCGGAGATGTTCGGGGTGGTCCGCGCGTTCGAACCCACGGGTGGCGACTTCGTCGGGAAATACGGTGATTTCGCCGGGGAGAGCGCTCCGGTCATGCGCGGCACGACCGGCGATCGCGCGCTCGTCGCGACGTGCGCGGCCCCGGGGGTGAACCGTCTCATCGTGATCGGCTCCTCGCCTACCGGAGATGAGGCATCGGCAGCCGAGGTGGAGACCGTGATCGCGTCCATCGCGCTCGTGTCGGCATAGTCGCACGGCGCGGCCGCGCACAGCGGCCGGCGACTGCGCGCCCCGGCGCAACCCCGTCGTACCCCGGCCGGCGACCTGACAGGCTGGGCGTGTGAAGTCGTTCCGATGCCGCGTGTGCGCTGCTCCCCTCCACTTCGAGAACTCGGTGTGCGTGTCCTGCGGGACGCCGCTCGGTTTCTCCCGCGGCGAAGCCGAGATCGTCCCGGTCGACCAGAGCGGTCGGTACGTCGACTCCGCCGGGCTCGTCTGGCACGTCTGCCGCAACCTCGATCTGTCGGGGTGCACGTGGCTGGCGGCGCTCGAGGGCGGCCAGTGCTCGGCGTGCGATCTCACCCGGGTGCGCCCGAACGACGCCGATCTCGAGGGCCTCTCGCAATACCCGGTGGCCGAGCGCGCCAAGCGCTGGCTGCTGTTCGAACTCGACCGGCTCGGGTTCGAGATCGTCGGGAAGGCCGACGACCCGGAACGGGGACTGTGCTTCGACCTGCTGTCGAGCGTGGCCGAAGATGTCGTGATCGGACACGACGAGGGCGTCATCACGATCGATCTGGCCGAGAGCGACGACACCTACCGCGTGAAGATGCAGAAGCAGCTCGGCGAGCCCTACCGCACGATGCTCGGCCACTTCCGCCACGAGGTGGGTCACTACATCGAGTGGGTGCTCGTCGAGGGGACCGACCGCATCGCCCGCGCCCGCGAGCTCTTCGGCGACGAGACCGCCGACTATCAGGCCGAGATCGACCGGCATTACTCGGAGGGGCCGCCGAAGGACTGGCCCGAGCGCTACATCTCCACCTACGCCACGATGCACCCCTACGAAGACTTCGCCGAGACGTGGGCGCACTACCTCCACATCACGGACACGCTCGAGACGGCGACGGCCTACGGACTGATCACGGTCGCCGGCGTCGACGCCTTCTCCCTCTTCCGCGACGTCGTCACCGGGGTGTGGATGCCACTGGCCACCTCCCTCAACACGATCAACCGTTCGATGGGGAAGGACGACCTCTACCCCTTCGTCATCCCGGAGCCGGTGCTGGACAAGCTGGAGTTCGTCGCGTCGCTCCGCCCGGCGCGCTGACGGCGGCGACGGAGCCGGATGAGACTCGGGAGTAGCGTGGAGGGGTGACCGAACCCCAGTGGCATCCCTCGGACGACGGCATCAACTTCCACACGCGCAAGTGGGTCAAGCCCGAAGACCTCAACGCCAACGGCACGCTGTTCGGCGGCAGCCTGCTGCGCTGGATCGATGAAGAGGCCGCGATCTACGCGATCATCCAGCTGGGCAACTACCGGGTGGTCACCAAGCTCATCTCGGAGATCAACTTCGAGGCATCCGCTCTGCAGGGCGATCTGATCGAGATGGGGCTCACCGCGACGCACTTCGGTCGCACGTCGCTGACGATGCGCGCGGTCGTGCGGAACATGATCACGCGCAAGAGGATCCTCACGATCGAGCGCCTCGTGTTCGTGAGCGTCGACGAAGACGGCAAGCCCAAGCCGCATGGCTACACCGCCATCACGTACGACCGCGATCGCATGCCGCACGAGCACCCCGCGACCGGGAGCATCCGGCTCGATTAGTCGCTCGCACCGCCCCTGGCCCGGCGCGGGGGTGATCTACTGAGCCCATGACCACGGAGCTCCTGGCCGGATGGAACGTCTCGCCGTTCACGCACGACGGCATCACCCACGACGTCTACCGCCGCGGGGACGGCCCCGGCGTCATCCTGATCCCCGAGATCCCCGGCGCCACGCCCGCGGTGATCGCGCTCGGCCAGCGATTGGTCGCGGCGGGATTCCACGTCGTCCTCCCGTCGATCATCGGGACGCCGGGGCGACCGGTGAGCGGTGGCTACCTCGCCGGTTCCGCTCTGCGCATGTGCGTCTCGCGGGAGTTCGCGGCGTTCGCCCGCCGCGCCGGCCGCCCGATCGCGGGATTCCTCCGCGCCCTGGCCCGTGACGTGCACGCCCAACACGGTGGCCCCGGCGTCGGCGTCATCGGGATGTGCTTCTCCGGCGGCTTCGCGCTGGCGACGGCGGCCGATGCCAGCGTGCTCGCGCCGGTCGTCTCCCAGCCCGCGGTGCCCCCGGCGATCGGGGCCGGACGCTCGGCGACCGGTCTGAGCCCCACCGAAGAGGCGGCGGTCCGCCGCCGCGCGGGCGACGGGCTCTGCGCTCTGGGTTTGCGGTTCACCGACGACCGGAGCGTTCCGGCGGAGCGTTTCGCGGCGTTCGAGCGGCTGCTCGGCGAGGGGTGGCGGGCGTTCGAGATCGACTCCTCCCCCGGAAATGCCGACGGCATCCCCGCGAACGCGCACTCCGTCCTCACGGACGCGTCGGCCACCGTGCAGGGGCACCCCACCCATCGCGCGAACGAGCTGGTCGTCGAGTTCCTCCGCGAGCGCCTCGCCGGCTGATCACTCTCCTGAGAGTGCTGTCGCCCTCGGAGCCTCGCGCGTAACATTCCGTCACAGAAGCACCCGACGGCGAGACCTCGCCATTCACGCGACGATACGGGAGACCCGGATGGACACCATGATGATGATGAAGTCGATGCCCATGGGCGAGATGACCATGGACATGGATGCCATGCAGGAATGCCTGCAGTCGATGAACGCCTGCGCGATGGCGGCGGCCATGTGCGCCGGCAGCGACATGATGCACGGCGCCGAGATGGCGAAGTGCTGCACCATGTGCTCGAACATGGTCGAGATGGCCCAGGCGACGATGCACATGATGATGCGCCCCGCCGGCATGGACATGGACGTGATGAAGGCCATGATGATGGCCTGCATGACCATGGGCAAGGCGTGCGCCGACGAGTGCCGCATGCACGCCGACATGGACGAGATGTGCCGCTACTGCGCCATGGCGTGCGACGACTTGGTCATGAAGTGCGAGGCCATGATGGCCTCGATGGCCGCCTGACGCCCCTCGGCGGCGCGGCCCCCGCCCCGGGGTCGCGCCCCGACGACCTGAGTCGCGGCGACGCCCGAGCATTTCCTGACCGATGCTTCATTAATTCGGTCGGCCGACGTAAAATCAACGAACGCCGCACCCGAGCGGCACAGACGTGACCACGCAATGACGCGAGGAGTGCCGTGTCCGCCGACGCCGTTGAGCCCGACTCCCCTCTCTCCCCCGCATCCGGGCGCACCCTCGTCGAGTGTTCCCGCTCCAGCCTGGCACCCACCTCGCCGACGTCCGCGTTCGATCTGTGGACGGATGCCGTGAGCCGGAGCTTCGTGCCGCTGCGTGCCCACGCCGCCGGACCCGAGGAACGCGCACGCTTCGAGGGGCGACTCATCGCCCAGCCCCTCGGTCCCACGTTCACGAGCACCGTCTCGGGGCGCGCGGTGCGGGTGAGTCGGGGGCGGGGCGAGATCGCCCGCGACGACCCCGGGCACATCAAGCTCGGGCTGCAGCTCCACGGCCGCAGCACCATCAGTCAGGACGGCCGGGACGCGGTGCTCACGCCCGGCGACTTCGCACTGTACGACACCACTCGGCCGTACGCCCTCGACTTCGGATCCACGTTCCGCATGTTCGTGGTGATGTTCCCCGTCGAAGCCCTGCGATTCGATCGGGGGCACCTGGGCAGCGTCACCGCGTCGCGCTTCTCCGGTCGGGACGGCCTCGGCGGCATCGTCTCGACGTTCCTGCACTCGCTGAGCGAAGCGCTCGACCGGGACGCCCTCAGCAACCGCCTGCCTCTCGCCGACGCCGTCTTCGATCTGCTCACCGCCGCGCTCGGCGAACGCCTCGACCTCGCGCACGGCACGCCCGAGGACGTGCGCCGGCGCGCGATGTTCCTGCGCATCGAATCCTTCATCGCCGATCATCTGGGCGATCCCGATCTCACCGTCGCGAGCATCGCGACGGCGCACCACATCTCGGTGCGCGCGCTGCAGAAGCTCTTCGAGGAGCGCGACGCGACCGTCAGCGGGTGGATCCGCCGCGCGCGGCTGGACGCCATCCGCCGTGACCTGGGGAATCCCGCCCTCGCCCAGAAGCCGATCGCGAGCATCGGCGCCCGATGGGGATTCGCGGATGCCGCGGCCTTCGCCCGCTCCTTCCGCCAGGAGTTCGGCTCGACCCCCAGCGACTACCGTTCGCAGTCGACCCGGGCCTCCTGACCCGCGCGGGCGAACCGGTCTTCTCCGCGTCTCCCGGACGCGACGAGACCGCGTCCCCCGAACCCGCACACGTGCGGTCCGGGGGACGCGGTGTTCGAGGCCGGCTCAGGCCAGGACGGCCGCCTCGTGCTTCGGAGCGGGGACCCCGAGCAGCAGATCGGCGGCCTTCTCGCCGATCATGATCGACGGCGCGTTCGTGTTCGCACTCGGCACGAAGGGCATGACCGAGGCGTCCGCGACGCGCAGGCCCTGGATGCCGCGCACCCGCAGGTCCGGATCGACGACGGCCCCGGCATCCTGGCCCATCCGGCACGTGCCGACCTGGTGGTGATAGGTGCCCACCATCCGCCGGGCGTAGTCGCGCAGTTCATCCCGCGTCGTGACGTCGGCACCCGGCGCGAACTCCGCCTTGCGGAACGGAGCCAGGGCGTCCTGAGCCCCCACGGTGCGGGAGAGCTCGATCGCGTCGACCATCGCCTCGAGGTCGCGCTCGTCGGCGAAGATGTTCGGGTCCACGAGCGGGGCGACCGTGGCATCCGCGGATGCCAGCCGGATCGTGCCGCGCGAGTACGGCCGCACCGTTCCGGCGACGATCGTGTACCCCTGCTCGGGGGCGGCGCCGCCGTCGGTCGGGTACGGGAGGTGGATGAACAGGGGCTGCAGGTCGGGCGCGGGACCGTCCCACTCCGAGGAGCGCGCGTAGAACTGGCTCTCCAGGAGGTTCCACTGACCCGCGGGGACGGGGTCGGTCGATTCGTACAGCACGCTGACCAGCAGGTGGTCGTGCAGGTTCTCCCCCACGCCGGGGACGTCGGCGACGACGTCCACGCCGATCTCCTGGAGGTGCTCGCGCGGTCCGATGCCCGAGCGCAGGAGGATCGCGGGCGATCCGATCGCACCGGCCGAGACGATGATCTCGGATCGCGCGGAGGCGCGAGCGATCGCGCCGTCGACCGAGTACTCGACGCCGACGGCACGGCCGTCCTCGACGAGGACGCGGTGGACCAGTGCTCCCGCGGTGACCGCCAGGAGATCGCTGTCCGCGATCGGGGCGACGTAGGCCTGCCACGCGCTGTGGCGCTGACCGTCCTTGGTCGTGGTGTGGTTGAAGCCCGCACCGTCCAGGCGATCGCGGTTGAAGTCATCGGTGCGGTCGAGGCCCGCCTGGACCGCGGCCTCCACGAACGCGGCCGCCACGGGGTTGCGCTTGTCCTCGGGGATCCGCTCGACGTGGAGAGGTCCGCCGCTGCCGTGGTACTCGTCGGCCCCGTCCGCGTGGTCCTCGGACCGGAGGAAGTAGGGCAGGACATCGCTCCAGGACCACCCGTCGGCGCCGGCCGCGGCCCAGCCGTCGTAGTCGCTGCGATCTCCCCGCATGTAGATCATGCCGTTGAGCGAGCTGGATCCGCCGAGGGTCCTCCCCCGGGGCCAGTACACCACGCGCCCGCCGAGGTGCTCCTGCGGCGTCGTCATCACCGCCCAGTCGTTCTCGGACATGAGCAGGGCCGGCCACCCCTGCGGGGAGTGGATGTGGGGGCTGCTGTCGACGCCGCCCGCTTCGATGACGTGGACGCTGTGGCCCGCGTCGACGAGCCGGCGCACGATCGCACTTCCCGCCGAGCCGGCTCCGACGACGACGTAGTCGGCGGTGTCGGTGAGATCTGCCATTGTCGTTCCTCCTTGAACAGAGGGCGCTGTCGCCCTGTGCCTAGAAGAATGCGCGCGGCCGGTCCGCCCGGGTACGCCTCGCGCGCACGATGGTGTGCCCGACGCGCATCGGACCCGGCTGCGCGGCGATCAGTGCGGATCGAGCAGGAAGTTGGTGATGCGGGCGGTCGCGAGGTGAGCGCCGTCCTCGTGCTCGATGACGATCTGGTGACTCGTGGAGCGCGCGCCGAGATGCAGCGGCGTCGCGGTGGCGCGGATGGTCCCCGCCCGTGCGCCGCGGTGGTGCGTGATGTTCAGGTCCACCCCCACGCAGACCTTGCCGTGGGTCGAGGCGTAGACCAGCGCCGCCCAGGATCCGACCGCTTCGGCGAGCGCGGCACTCCCCCCGCCGTGCAGACGGCCGAGGGATTGGGTGTTGCCCGCGACGGGCATCGTGGCCACGACCGCCCGGACCGACTGCTCCACGACGGTGATCCCGAGCTTCTCGTCGAGGGCGCCGAGAGCGATCCGCCACGGCTCCTGCGGGCCGGCTTTCGCTTCGGCATCCACGGCGCTCACGATTCCCCTCGCGGCGCCCGGTCGAGCCCGTCCAGCGCGATACGCAGGACGTCGTCGGCGAGGCGGTCCGGCGTGACCGGTCCACCGGGTCGGTACCACTCGGTGAGGGAGTTGACCATCCCGAAGATGAGGCGCGTGGCGACGGAGGCCTCGATGTCGTCGGCGAGAGCGCCCTCCGCCTGGGCGTCGCGGACGATCGCGGTGACACGGTGGTCGAACGAGCGGCGTCGCTCGAGCGCCGCGCGCTCGATGTCGCTGTTCCCCCGGACACGCAGCAGGAGGGTGACCTGGGGAAGCTTCGCGGCGAGGACCGCGACCGCGCCGGCGACGATGTGCCGCAACCGGTCGATGGCGACGTCGTGGGCGGCGAGGGCTTCGTCGAGGGCCCCCTCCAGGGCGGAGAGCGCATCGTCGAGGGCGACGCGCAGGATCGCTTCCTTCGACTCGACGTGGTGATAGAGCGCGGACTTCGTCAGTCCGAGCTTCGTGGCGAGGTCCGCGACGCTCGTCGCGTCGTAGCCCTGGTCGTTGAACAGCTGAACGGCGATCGTGATCACCTGCTCGCGGTCGTACCCGGGACGGCCGCGGCGTACCGCGGCCTGCGTCGCATCCACCGTCATGCCTCCAGTCTGGCCCCTCGCCGGGCGGGGCCCGACGGTCGCGGCATCCCGACTGTGCCGGGGACGCCCGATCGTGTGCCCCGCACGCACCCCGTCACGTCGACCGAGCGGCCGTCCTTGCCGAGGAGCGGGACTCTTGACACTATTACTGAACGCTCGTTCTGCAAAGCGTCGAGGGCGACGGAGAGGATGACGATGTCCGAGGCTTACCTGATCGGCGGCGCACGCACACCGGTCGGCCGCTACGGCGGCGCGCTGTCGGGGGTCCGCCCCGACGATCTCGCCGCCCTCGTCGTGCGCGCGGCGGTCGATCGCGCCGGGGTCCCGGCGGCCGCGATCGACGAGGTGATCCTCGGCGCGGCGAACCAGGCGGGTGAGGACAACCGCAACGTCGCGCGCATGGCGGTGCTGCTGGCGGGTCTGCCCGACGAGATCCCCGGAATCACCGTCAACCGACTGTGCGCCTCGGGCATGTCCGCGATCACCCTCGCCGCGAACGCCGTCCGCGCCGGCGACGCCGACATCGTGGTCGCCGGCGGTGTCGAATCCATGACCCGCGCGCCCTGGGTGCAGGCCAAGCCCGCCCGCGCGTGGGCCAAGCCGGGCGAGGCGTACGACACGTCCATCGGCTGGCGCTTCACCAACCCGCGGCTCACGGCCCGCGACAAGGCCGCGTACTCCATGCCGGAGACCGCCGAAGAGGTGGCGCGCCTCGACGGCGTGACCCGCGCGGACGCCGATGCGTTCGCCCTGCGCAGCCACGCCCGCGCCGTCGCCGCGATCGACGCGGGCCGCTTCGCCGCCGAGATCGTGCCCGTGCCGACCGCGGGCGGAACCGTCGACACCGACGAGGGCCCGCGCCGCGACACGTCCGCCGAGGTCCTCGCGAAGCTCCGCCCCGTCGTCGCGGGCGGGGACGTCGTGACGGCGGGCAACTCCAGTTCGCTCAACGACGGAGCGTCCGCCCTCGTCGTGGCCAGCGCCGCGGCCGTGCAGCGCTACGGGCTCATCCCCCGGGCCCGGGTCGTCTCCCACGCCGCCGCCGCGCTGGCACCCGAGATCATGGGGCTCGGCCCCGTCCCCTCCACCGAGAAGGCGCTCGCCAAGGCGGGGCTCGGCGTGGGCGATCTCGGCGCGGTCGAGCTGAACGAGGCCTTCGCGAGCCAGTCGCTCGCCTCCATCCGGAGGCTCGGTCTCGACGCCGACATCGTCAATGCCGACGGGGGCGCGATCGCCCTCGGCCACCCCCTCGGATCGAGCGGTTCGCGACTCGTCGTCACCCTCATGGGCCGCCTCGAACGCGAAGACGCCCGCTACGGGCTCGCGACCATGTGCGTCGGCGTGGGGCAGGGGCAGGCGATCATCATCGAGCGCGTGACGGAGGTCCGGGATGCCTGACCCCTCCGTGCGACTCGAGGAGGGCGCCGATCGGGTCGTCGCGACCCTCGACCGACCCGCCACCCGCAACGCGATCGACCAGCGGATGGTGGACGAGCTGCACGACCTGTGCGCGCACCTCGAGACCACCCCGAAGACGCTCATCCTCACCGGGGCGGACGGCGTGTTCGCCTCCGGCGCCGACATCGCGCAGCTCCGCGAGCGCACCGCCGCCGACGCGCGGCGCGGCATCAACTCCACCGTCTTCCGGCGGATCCGCGCCCTGCCGATGCCGGTCATCGCCGCCGTGGACGGGTACGCGCTCGGGGGTGGCGCCGAGCTCGCCTACGCGGCCGACATCCGGATCGCGACGCCCCGCGCCCGGTTCGGCAACCCCGAGACGAGCCTCGGGATCATCGCGGCCGCCGGTGCCACCTGGCGCCTGCCCGAGATCGTCGGTCACGCCCGCGCGAGCGACCTCCTCCTCACCGGACGCACCGTCGACGCGGACACCGCCCTCGACTGGGGGCTCGTGTCGGCCCTGCACGAGCCCGCCGCGCTGCTGACCGCCGCGCACGAGCTCGCCGACCGGATCGCACGCAACAGCCCCCGCGCGACGGAACTCACCAAACGCGCCCTGCTGGCGCCGCCGGAAGCTCATCCGGCGATCGAGCTCGAGCTGCAGGCCGAACTCTTCGACAGCGACGACAAGCGCGCCCGCATGACCGCGTTCCTGGAGCGGCGCGCACGGAAGGACCAGCGATGAGCGACCAGACCACCACGGACACGCCCGCCGTCGTCCCCGCCCGCGTCGGCGTTCTCGGGGGCGGACGGATGGGAGCGGGAATCGCGCACGCCTTCCTCCTCGCCGGCAGCCGCGTCGACGTCGTCGAGCGCGACCGCGCGTCCGCCGAGGCCGCGGCCGACCGCATCCGCCAGAGCGTCGTCCGCTCCGTCGAGCGCCGCGCCACGTCGAGATCCGCGGCCGAGGTGGATGCCGCTCTCTCCGTCGGCACGGACCTCGACGTCTTCGCCGCGGCCGAGCTCGTCATCGAGGCCGTGCCCGAGGACCGCGCCCTCAAGGAGGATGCGCTCGCCCGGATCGAGCGCACCCTGCCCGCGGCATCCGCTCTGGCCAGCAACACCTCGTCGATCTCGATCGACGCGCTGGGAGCCGCACTCCGCCGCCCCGACCGGCTGCTCGGGCTGCACTTCTTCAACCCCGTGCCCACCTCGGCGCTCGTCGAGGTGGTCCTGGGCAGCGCCACCGCCCCCGCCCTCGCCGACGCGGCGCGCGGGTGGGTCGCGGCGATCGGCAAGACCGCCGTCACGGTGCGCGACTCTCCCGGTTTCGCCTCCAGCCGCCTGGGCGTGATGCTCGGCCTCGAGGCGATCCGCATGCTCGAGGAGGGCGTCGCCTCGGCCGCCGACATCGACACCGCGATGGAGCTCGGGTACCGGCATCCGATGGGCCCGCTGCGCACGACCGACATCGTCGGCCTCGACGTGCGCCTGGGCATCGCCGAAGAACTCGAGGCGGCGTTCGGCGAACGCTTCGCCCCTCCCGCACTGCTGCGACGTCTCGTCGCCGAAGGGCACCTGGGCCGCAAGAGCGGCTCGGGCTTCTACGAATGGAGTGAGTGATGACCCGGCTGTTGGAGAGCTACGTGCAGGATGCCTGGTGGTCGCCGGCCGACACCGACGACATCGACGCGACGAGCGTGCGCGACGCGTCGACGGGTGAGGAGGTCGGCCGGGTGAGCACCGCCGGCCTCGACCTGCCCGCGGTCCTGACCCACGCGCGCACGGTCGGCCAGGACAGCCTCGGCGCCCTGACCTTCCACCAGCGCGCGCTGCTGCTGAAGCAGTTCGCGATCGCGCTCACCGAGCGCAAGGCGGAGCTCTACGCGCTCTCGGCGCACACGGGAGCGACCGCGCGCGACAACCTCAGCGACGTCGACGGCGGCATCGGTGTGCTGTTCACGTACTCGTCGAAGGGCCGGCGCGAGCTGCCCAACTCCCGGATCATCGTCGACGGGCCGCCCGAGCCGCTGTCGAAGGACGGCTCGTTCCTGGGACGGCACGTGTACACGCGCCTGTCCGGGGTCGCGGTGCAGATCAACGCGTTCAACTTCCCCGTCTGGGGAGCACTGGAGAAGTTCGCCCCCGCGTTCCTGGCCGGCGTTCCCACGATCGTGAAGCCGGCGACCCCGACCGGCTACGTGGCCGAGGCGTGGGTGCGGATCCTCGTCGAGTCGGGGCTGCTGCCCGCCGGCTCTCTGCAGCTGGTCAGCGGCAGCGTGCCGGGGCTCCTCGAAGCGCTCGACCTCGGTGACAGCGTCGGCTTCACCGGCAGTGCGGCGACGGCGGAGCGTCTGCGTTCGCGCGTGCGGCACGGGGTGCGGTTCACCAGCGAGACCGACTCGATCAACGCGTCGGTCCTCGGCCCCGACGCGACCCCCGGAACCCCCGAGTTCGATGCGTACGTGCGGCAGCTGTTCGCCGAGATGGTGACCAAGGCCGGGCAGAAGTGCACCGCGATCCGCCGGGCGATCGTGCCGGAAGAGGTCCGTCCCGCGATCGTGGAGGCGCTGACGCAGACGATCTCCACGCGCGTGGTGATCGGCGATCCCCGAGCCGAGGGGGTGACGATGGGTCCCCTCGTCTCGACGGAGCAGCGCGACGAGGTGCGCCGGAGCGTCCGCGCCCTGGTGGATGCCGGCGGCCACCTCGTCGTCGGATCGCTCGAGGACCCGCCGGTGCGCCGTGCCGACGGGACCACCGGCCCCGCGGACGGGGGCGCGTTCCTGGAGCCGCTCGTGGTGTCCTTCGACGCCGCCGACGCCGAGGCGGGGAGCGCCGTGCACGAGATCGAGGCGTTCGGGCCGGTGACGAGCCTGCTCGGCTACCGGAGCATCGACGAGGCCGTCGCCCTCGTCCGCCGCGGTGGCGGATCGCTCGTCACGAGCGTCGCGACCCACGACCCGGAGGTCGCCGTCGCGCTCGTCTCGGGCATCGGCGCCTACAACGGGCGCGTGCTCGTGCTCGATCGCGATGACGCGCGCACCTCGACCGGGCACGGCTCCCCCGTGCCGCACCTCGTCCACGGCGGCCCCGGCCGCGCGGGCGGCGGCGAGGAACTGGGCGGCATCCGCGCCGTCCTCCACTACATGCAGCGCACCGCGATCCAGGGGACGCCGCGCATGCTGACCGCCCTCACGGGGGTGTGGCACACCGGAGCTGCGGCCGACGCGACCGGAACGCACCCGTTCCGCAAGCCGCTGACAGACCTCCGCATCGGCGACCGCGTCGACTCGACCGAGCGCGAGGTGACGCTCGCGGACATCGAGACGTTCGCGCGCTTCACGGGTGACACCTTCTACGCCCACATGGACGAGGACGCGGCCGCCGCGAACCCGTTCTTCCCGGGGCGGGTCGCCCACGGGTACCTGCTCGTGTCGTGGGCGGCGGGCCTGTTCGTCGACCCCGACCCGGGCCCCGTCCTGGCCAACTCGGGCCTGGAGAACCTCCGCTTCGTCACCCCCGTCGTGCCCGGCGACCGCATCCGCGTGACGCTCACCGCGAAGCAGATCACGCCGCGCGAGACCGACGAGTACGGCGAGGTCCGGTGGGATGCCGTCATCCGCAACGATCGCGACGAGCTCGTGGCCGAGTACGACGTCCTGACCCTCGTGGCGAAGGAGTGGCCGACCGCGGCGGAGGCCGTGGCGTGAGCGGTGCCGCCGACATGATGGCTCGGGATGCGGCATCCGCCCTGCTCGGGATGGTCGTCGAGCGCGCCGAGCCGGGGGACGCGCTCGTGACGATGACCGTCCGCCCCGACATGCTGAACGGGTTCGCGATCACCCACGGCGGGTTCGTCTTCGCCCTCGCCGACACCGCCTTCGCGATCGCGTGCAACGAGGACGATCGGGTGACGGTCGCCGCGGGGGCCGACATCGCGTTCCTCCGCTCCACCGCGGCGGGCCAGACCCTGACCGCGCACGCCGTCCGGCGCGCGCGGTCGGGGCGCACCGGCCTCTACGACGTGCGCGTCTCGGACGAATCCGGCGCGATCGTCGCGGAGGTGCGCGGGCGGTCGGTCACGACGAACCGCACGCCTCCGGACTGAGCGGGCCCCGCCCTCCGCACGGAGCGAGCCCCCGTCCGATGCGGACGGGGGCTCGCGACGGTGTGGCGTCCCTCAGCGCTGGATGACCTTGGGCGCTGCGACCGCCTTGAGTCCTGCGACGCCGAACTCCTGGCCGTAGCCGGATGCCTTGATGCCGCCGAACGGCACGTGCGGGTTGATCGCGCCGTGCTGGTTGATCCAGACGGTGCCGGCCTGGACGCGCGCGGCGACGGCGATCGCGTCCTCCGGGTCGTTCGCCCACACCGAGGCGCCGAGTCCCTGCGAGGAGGCGTTGGCGCGGGCGAGGGCGTCCTCGATGTCCGTGTACTTGATCACGGGCACGACGGGCCCGAACTGCTCCTCGTCGACGAGCGGGGCGCCGTCCTCGATGTCGGCGACGATGGTGGTCTCGTAGAACAGCGGGCCGAGTTCGGTGGCCGGCCGACCGCCCGCGACGATCCGCGCGCCGCGCGCACGGGCGTCGTCGACGAGGTCGCGGACGATGTCGAACTGCTTCTCGTTCTGCAGGGGCCCGAGGACGGTGTCCTCGCTCAGGCCGTTGCCCATCGGCATCGCCGCGGCCAGGCCCGCGAGCGCCTGGACGACGTCTTCGTACTGCGACTCGTGGACGTACAGCCGCTTGAGCGCGGCGCAGGTCTGGCCCGTGTTGATGAAGATGCCCCAGAACAGACCCTCCGCGATCGCGGCGACGTCCGTGCCCGGCAGGACGATCCCGGCGTCGTTACCGCCGAGCTCGAGGGTCAGACGGGCCAGGTTGTGCGCCGACGACTCCACGATCTTGCGTCCGGTCGCGGTCGATCCGGTGAACATGATCTTGGCGAACCCCGGGTGGCCCGCGATCGCGGCGCCCACCTCGCGATCGCCGGAGATGCCGGTCAGCACGCCCTCGGGCAGGTGCCGGTTGAAGACCTCGATGAGGGCGAGGACCGAGAGCGGCGTGAACTCGCTGGGCTTGGCGACGACGGTGTTCCCCATCCGCAGCGACGGGCCGATCTGCCACACGCTGATCATCATCGGCCAGTTCCAGGGACCGATCGCCCCGATGACGCCGAGCGGGTCGTAGTGCACCTCGGCGCGAGACCCCTCGTGCTCGAAGACCACCTCGGGCTCGAGCGGGGTGTCGGCGGCGGTGCGCAGCCAGAGGGCGCACGCCCCGACCTCGAATCGGGCGTTGGGGCCGTTGAGCGGCTTGCCCTGTTCCCGTGAGAGGAGCCGGGCGAGTTCTTCGGCGTGGGCTTCGATGTCGTCGGCGATCTCGTTCAGGATGCGGCCGCGCTCCGCGTGACCGAGGGCGGCCCAGGCCGGCTGCGCCGCCTCCGCCGCCGCCACGGCGCGGTCCAGGTCGGCGAGCGTGTGCACCGGCGCGTAGCCGATGATCTCTCGCGTGGCGGCGTCCGGAATCGGGCGGCCCTCGCCCTCGGGCACCGAGACGGACTCGGTGATCGTGACTGCGGTGCTCACAGTGGTCCTCCTTGTCGGGCGGACGACGGCGTCCGCTGTGTCCGACGGTAGGAAGCGTGCGCGGACGTGCACAGGCTCGGGCGCCCATCGTGCACGCCGTGCACACTCCTGTGCACCCTCCGCCCACTCGATTTCCTGACCGATCGTTTGGATAATGGCATCCGTGATGAAGGAGTCACCCATGCCGACGACCGCCGCCCCCGCCGACGCGCTCACGCTGACCTCCCCCGAGCTGCGGGCGACACAGCTCGCACGCCTGCAGTGGACCGTGCGCCACGCCTACGAGAACGTTCCGCTGTACCGCGCGAAGTTCGACGACGCCGGGGTCTCCCCCGCCGACATCCGAAGCCTCGACGACGTGCGGCTACTCCCCTTCACGACGAAGGAGGATCTTCGCGCCACGTACCCGTTCGGCATGTTCGCCGTACCGATGGCGGACGTGCGCCGCATCCACGCCTCGTCGGGGACGACGGGCCGCCCCACCGTCGTGGGCTACACCGCCGGCGACCTCGACCGCTGGGCGGACCTCATCGCCCGTTCCCTGGCCGCAGCGGGCATCCGCCCCGGCGACCGGGTGCACAACGCGTACGGCTACGGCCTGTTCACCGGCGGCCTCGGAGCGCACGCGGGCATCGAGCGCCTCGGCGCCACCGTGATCCCGATGTCCGGGGGCCAGACGGCGCGGCAGGTGCAGCTGATCACCGACTTCCAGCCGACGGCGATCCTGTGCACGCCGAGCTACCTGCTCACGATCGCGGATGCCATCGAAGAGGCGGGCCTCGACCCCCGCGAGACGTCGCTCCGCGTGGCCGTGCTCGGTGCGGAGCCGTGGACCAACCAGATGCGGCAGGAGATCGAACGCCGCCTGAACATCGACGCCGTGGACATCTACGGGCTCAGCGAAGTGATGGGGCCGGGCGTCGCGAGCGAGAGCGCGCTCACCAAGGACGGCCCGCACGTCTGGGAGGACCACTTCCTCCCGGAGACGATCGACGGCGACACGGGAACGCCCCTCCCTGACGGGGAGATCGGCGAGCTCGTGTTCACCTCGCTCACGAAGGAGGCGTTCCCGGTCATCCGCTACCGGACGCGCGACCTCACGCGCCTCCTCCCGGGCACGGCCTACCCGACCATGCGCCGCATCGAGAAGATCACGGGCCGCAACGACGACATGATCATCCTGCGCGGCGTGAACCTCTTCCCGACGCAGATCGAGGAGCTGGTCATCGGCATCGAGTCCCTCACCCCGTATTTCGTGCTCGAGCTCACGCGCGAGGGGCGGATGGATGCCATGACGGTCCGCATCGAGCGGCATCCCGACCTCGAACGGGAGGTGTGCGAGCAGGCCGCCCAGGTCCTGCGCCAGCGCATCAAGGTGCACATCGGCACGACCGTGGCCGTGCGGGTGGAGGAGCCCGGAACCCTCCCCCGCAGCGAGGGGAAATACAAGCGCGTCTACGACCTGCGCGCTTGATAACTGAACGATCGTTCTGTAAATTGTCGAACACCGCCACCGAGGAGCAGACAATGACCGCACCCACTCCGACCGAACTCCAGGACGAGTTCGACGCGCTCATCGCCGCCGAACAGCGCATCGAGCCCCGGGACTGGATGCCCGAGGCGTATCGGAAGACCCTCATCCGCCAGATCTCCCAGCACGCGCACTCCGAGATCATCGGGATGCAGCCCGAGGGGAACTGGATCACCCGCGCGCCGAGCCTCGCGCGCAAGGCGATCCTGCTGGCGAAGGTCCAGGACGAGGCGGGCCACGGCCTGTACCTCTACTCCGCCGCGCAGACCCTCGGCATCACCCGCGACGAGATGACCCGCCAGCTCATCGAGGGCCGCGCCAAGTACTCCTCGATCTTCAACTACCCGACCCCCACCTGGGCCGACATGGGCGCGATCGGCTGGCTCGTCGACGGCGCCGCGATCTGCAACCAGGTGCCGCTGTGCCGGGCGTCCTACGGGCCGTACGGACGCGCGATGGTCCGCATCTGCAAGGAGGAGTCGTTCCACCAGCGGCAGGGCTTCGAGATCCTGCTGACGCTGATGCGCGGCACCGACGCCCAGCGGGCGATGGCGCAGGAGAGCGTGAACCGCTGGTACTGGCCGTCGCTCATGATGTTCGGCCCGCCCGACGACCAGTCGCCGAACTCGGCGCAGTCCACGGCGTGGAAGATCAAGCGGTTCTCCAACGACGAACTGCGTCAGCGGTTCATCGGCATGCTCGTCCCGCAGGCCGAGGTCCTGGGCGTGACCCTCCCCGACCCCGAACTGCGCTGGGACGAGAAGGAGGAGCGCTGGCATACGAGCGAGATCGATTGGACCGAGTTCCACGAGGTCATCGCCGGTCGCGGGCCGATGAACGCGGTGCGCATCCAGAATCGTCGCGACGCGCACGAGCGGGGCGCCTGGGTGCGCGAAGCGGCCGCCGCGTACGCCGCGAAGAAGTCCGCGGTCACGACCGAGGCGGCGGCCTGATGCCCACGCCCGGCGGTGACCCCACCGAAACCTGGCCGCTGTGGGAGGTCTTCGTCCGCGCGAACCGCGGCCTGAGCCACGTGCACGTCGGCTCGCTCCACGCGCCCGATGCCGATCTCGCCGTCCGCAACGCCCGCGATCTCTACACGCGGCGCAGCGAAGGCGTCTCGATCTGGGTCGTCCCCTCGGATGCCGTCACGACCAGCGATCCCGGATCCAAGGGCGCGTTCTTCGAGTCGCCCGCGGGCAAGAACTACCGCCACGCCGTCCACTACACGGCGTCGGAGGGGGTGCCCCACCTATGACCGCTCACGACACGACCGACATCGACGATCCGCACGGCGACGTGTCCGTCGACGTGCACACGCTGTCCGACGAGCTGCAGGGCGCGGCCGAGCGGGTGAGGACCGCGGAGGTCGCGGAGTACGCCCTGCGCCTCGGCGACGACGCGCTGATCCTCTCGCAGCAGCTCTCGCGCTGGATCGCGAACGCCCCCGAACTCGAGGAGGACGTGGCGTTGGGCAACATCGCCCTCGACCTGCTCGGACACGCCCGATCGCTCCTGCGTTTCGCCGGGTCGTACGACGGACGCAGCGAGGACGATCTCGCTTACTTCCGCGACGAGCCCGAGTTCCGGTGCGCGTGGCTGTTCCAGCAGGACAACGGCGATTTCGCCCACACCATCGCACGTCAGCTGATCGCCTCGGTGTACCAGTACGAGCTGTACAGCCAGCTCGCGGCATCCGCCGATCCCGGGCTCGCCGCCATCGCCGGCAAGGCCGTGAAGGAAGTCGACTACCACCGCGATCACGCCGTGCAGTGGACCCTGCGCCTCGCCGGCGGCACCGCGTTCTCCCGCGAGCGCATGATCGCGGGCCTGACGGACATGTGGCCGTACGTCGACGAGCTGTTCCGCGACGACGCGCTCATCGACGACCTCGAGGGGGTGGCGGTGCGCCCGTCGCGTCTGCGGGGCCGGTTCGACGGCGTCATCGACGCGGTGCTGGCCGAGGAGGGGCTCGACGTCCCCCGGTCACCGATCGCCTCGGGCGGGGGGCGCGAGGGAAGGCACTTCCCGACCCTCGGCTTCCTCCTCGCCGAGATGCAGGTCCTCGCGCGGCAGCACCCGGGGGCGACGTGGTGAGCGCCGACACCGACCTCGACCGGGCCCGCCGGATCTCGGCATCCGTCTGCGATCCCGAGGTTCCCGTGCTGACCATCGACGACCTCGGGGTACTGCGCGACGTCGAGATGCGCGAGGGTGCCGTCGTCGTCACGATCACCCCGACGTATTCGGGGTGCCCCGCGATGGACACCATCCGCGCCGACCTCGTCCTCGCTCTGACCGACGCCGGCTTCGACGACGTGCGCGTGCGCACCGTGCTCTCCCCCGCGTGGACGACCGACTGGATGACCGACGCCGGCAAGCGCAAGCTCATCGAGTACGGCATCGCCCCGCCGACGGGTCGCGCCGCCGTGGGGCCCATCCGCCTGCGCATCGGCGTCCGGTGCCCGCGCTGCGGATCACTCGACACCCGCGAGATCTCCCGCTTCGCCTCGACCTCGTGCAAAGCGCTGTACGAGTGCGTCGAGTGCCGGGAACCCTTCGACCACTTCAAGGTGCACTGAGCATGACGATGACCGAGGTCCGCACGACCGGGCGCCGCCGGGCGCGATTCCACACTCTGCGCGTCGCCGACGTCCGACCCCTGACGGCGGATGCCGTGGAGGTGACGTTCACCGTGCCCGAGGCCCTCGCCGACGCCTTCGACTACGCCCCCGGGCAGTACGTCGCCCTCCGCGCGACGATCGACGGCCAGGAGGTCCGGCGGTCCTACTCCATCTGCCGCCCCCCGACCCCGGGGATGCTCGCGGTGGGCATCAAACGCGACCCCGGCGGACGCTTCTCGTCCTGGGCGCAGACGCAGCTGCGCCCCGGAGACGAGATCGACGTCATGAGCCCGCAGGGCACATTCGTCTCGATGCGGCCCGACGTGTCGACGGGGAACATCGTCGGCATCGCCGCGGGCTCGGGGATCACGCCGATCATGGCGCTCGCGGCATCCTTCCTCTCCGCGTCGGAGACGTCGACGTTCACCCTGCTGTACACGAACCGCTCGTCGACCGACGTGATGTTCGTCGACGAGCTGGCCGATCTGAAGGACCGCTACCCGACGCGGTTCGCGATCCACCACGTACTCTCCCGCGAGCAGCGAACCGCGCCCGTGCTCTCGGGGCGGATCGACGAGGACCGGCTCCGCCTGATCCTGTCGTCGCTGGTGCGTCCCGAAACCGTCGACGAGTGGTTTCTGTGCGGCCCACTCGACCTCGTCCAGCTGTGTCGCGAGGTGCTCGCGAGCGTCGGCGTCGCCGCCGCGGACGTGCGTTTCGAACTGTTCACGACCGGAGAGGCTCCGTCGCGCGGCTCGGGCGGCACCCCCGTCGTGGTGCGCGACGACGAACCCGTGCGGTCGATCGAGGTCACCCTGGACGGGACCTCGGCCACCGTGACATCGCCCGTCAGCGCGCACGAGTCGATCCTCACGGCGGCCCTGCGGGCGCGTCCCGACGTGCCGTTCGCGTGCGCGGGCGGGGTGTGCGGCACGTGCCGCGCACGGGTGGTGTCCGGGAGCGTCCACATGACCGAGAACTACGCGCTCGAACCCGACGAACTCGAGCGCGGGTACGTCTTGACCTGTCAGTCCCACCCGACGAGCGATCGCGTCGTCGTCGACTACGACGTGTGAGGCTCCCGTGATCGACTACGCCCTCGAAGAAGCCGGGACGGATGCCACGCTCGCCGTGATCACCCTGAACAGTCCCGGGAAGCTCAACGCCCTGAACGAGCAGGCCCTGCGCGATCTCGACGCGGCCTACGCGCGGGCCGAAGCCGACGGCGTGCGGGCGCTGCTCCTGCGCGGCGAGGGCCGCGCGTTCTGCGCCGGCCGCGACATCTCGGAGGTCGATCCGCGGAGCGATGACGTGCGGGGGTATCTCGACGGCCTCCTCACCCCACTCCTGCGGCGCATGGCGGAGTTCCCCGCACCGACGTTCGCCTCGGCACAGGGGGCGAGTCTCGGCGTCGGACTGGGACTGCTCATCGCGACGGATGTCGTGTACGTCTCCGCCGACGCCAAGATCGGCTCGCCGTTCGCCGCCCTCGGCGCCACGCTCGATTCGGGCGGACACGCGCTGTTCTTCGACCGGCTCGGCGCTCACCGGATGCTGGATCTCATCTACTCGGGGCAGCTCATGTCGGGCGAGGAAGCGGTGCGCTCCGGGCTGTTCTCGCGCGCACTGCCCGCGGACGACCTGCAGGCGGTCGCCCACGGTGCCGCGACGACGGCGGCATCCGGCCCCACCCGCGCGTTCCTCGAGAGCAAGCGGCTCGTCGCCCGCCTGCGCGACCCGCGGGTCGGGTTCTGGGAGGCGCTGGAGCGGGAGAATCGCGCTCAGGCCGAGCTGTGCGACACCGACGACTATCGCGAGGGGTTCGCGGCGTTCCAGGGAAAGCGGAAGCCGACGTTCCGCGGGCGCTGACGCCGCTTCGCGTTCAGGCCACGCGAGCGGTCGTGACGACCGCCGTCGCGCTGAGCAGTTCCGCGACCGGGTGGTAGGCCACGGGCTCCCCCACCGCGATGTCGGCGGACGGGCCGACGACCCGCAGGCGCACGGTCGATCCGTCGAGCAGGGCGAGGGACACGCCGGCGCCGTCGGCGGCGACGACCAGACCGTCCCACCAGGCGCTCGGGTTGGCGGATGCCATGCAGCGCTGGATCGGGTGGACTGTCGACGAGATCGTGCGGGACATGGCTTCACCTGCCTTCGAGGGATTCGGTGAGATGAAGCTACGGGATGCCGTGGGTGCGGGCGATCCGCGGCGTAGCCGGACGTAACACCCGCGCGAGGCGCCGAGGAACCGGTTCAGTCCGAGACGGGTGCCGCGGGGTGGCGGCGCAGCCCGTCCTCGACGCGGATCAGGAGCTCGGCGGCATCCGCGAACCCCTTCTGGTCGTCGTCGAGGGCGGCGCGCAGACGCTCGGCCCAGTAGGCGTGCAGCTTCTCCACGCTCCGGTCGGCGAGAGGGGTCGGGAGCAGGCGGACCGCCCGCGCGTCGTCGGGTGCCGTCTGGCGTTCGATCATGCCTTTCGCCACCAGCGAGCGGAGCGCGACGCTGCAGTTGCTGCGCTGCAGCGCGGTGGCCTCGGCCACGGCGCTCGGCGAGGTGCCCGGATTGTGGTGCACCCACCGCATCACGAGCGCTTCGGTCCCGGTGAGCGGAACGATGTCGAGTCCGTGGGGACCGTTCGGATCGATCTCACGCGCGATACGCATGACGACGTCGGCGAACGCGGCGAGGACACCATCGGAGACCGCGGGCTGCACCGGGCCACTGTACCATCGGGGAGAATTCAGTTATGCTTTCATAACTATGACGACGAACACCGCCTCCCTCCGCATCCCCGCGGCCGCCTCCTCCTCGCCGTCGAGAGACATCACGACGCCTCTCCTGCTCGTCCTCGGCCTCCTGAGCGCTGTCGCCCCGTTCGCGACCGACCTGTACCTCCCGGCCTTCCCGCAGATGACCACCGACCTGACGGCGTCCGCGACGGCCGTCCAGCTCACGCTGACCGCCTTCCTCGTCGGCGTGACCGCCGGCCAGCTCGTCTTCGGCCCGCTCTCCGACCGATTCGGTCGCGTGCCGCCCCTCGTGTTCGGAGCCGCGCTCTGCGTCGTGGCGAGCGTGGTCGCCGTCTTCGCGCCGAATGTCGGCGTCCTCATCGCCGCGCGCTTGTTCCAGGGTCTCGGCGGCGCGGCCGGCATGGTCATCGGCCGTGCCGTCATCTCCGACCTCGCCACCGGGAAGTCCGCCGCCCGCGCGTTCTCGCTCATGATGCTCGTCGGCGGCGTCGCCCCGGTCGTTGCCCCGCTCCTGGGCGGACTGCTCACCGGGCCGCTCGGCTGGCGAGGGCTCCTGGGGATCGTCCTCGGACTGTCGGTCGCGATGTTCGTCTCCGTGCTGGTGGTCGTGCGGGAGACGCACCTGCGGACGCGCCGCGACGCGCTGCGCGCCGAGCGTGCCGCCTCCGGGTCGCCCCTGCGCGCGCTGCGATCGCGGGCGTTCCTGGGCTACACGATGGTGTTCGCCTTCGGGTTCGCGGTGATGATGGCGTACATCTCGGCATCCCCGTTCGTGTACCAGAACATGCTCGGGCTCGACACCGTCGGCTACGGGCTCCTGTTCGGCCTGAACGCGCTCGCGCTCATGGCCGTGAGCGTGCTGTCGTCCAAGCTCACCGCGACCCGGTCGGTCGAAAGCGTGCTGACGCTCGGGCTCGCGCTCGTGACGGCCTCGACGATCGCGTTCGCCATCCTCGTCTTCTCGGGCGCGCCCGCGTTGTGGCTCGCGGTTCCGCTGCTCACGGCGATCGGGTCGCTCGGCCTGGTGTTCGGCAACGCGACCGCGTTGGCTCTCGGCGCGGTCCCCCAGGTCGCCGGGAGCGCCTCGGCGGTGCTCGGCGCCCTGCAGTTCGGACTCGCCGCCCTGGTCTCCCCGCTCGTGGGCGTCGGCGGCGAGGACACCGCGGCGCCCTTGGCGATCGTCATGGTCGCGGCAGCCGTCGTCGCCGTCGTCGCCCTTGCGATCACCCGGGGACGCTCGACCCGCGTCACGCGCGCGCACTAGCCGCGGCGCGGCCGGGCGTCACCCGAGTTCGGGGGCGATCGCGAGGCGCGTCCCCCACGGGTCGGTGAGGCGCAGGGTGCGACCGTCGTCGGCCGCGGCGATGCCGTGGTCGCGCACGCGTTCGGCGAACGCCTCGACGTCGTCGCGGGTGGGCACGAGGATGCGCACGTCGCCGAGCCCCAGGGTCGCGGCGCGGGGCCCGGCGCCGGCGCTGTGCCACGTGTTCATGCCGAGGTGATGGTGATACCCGCCGGCGGAGAGGAACAGCGCCGAACCCAGGTCCGCGGTCACGTCGAACCCGAGGATGCCCTGGTAGAAGCGGCGCGCCGTGGGGATGTCGCCCACCTGGAGGTGCACGTGTCCGATGGCGGCGGTGACATCCGTCCCGTCCTCTCCGGCCTCGGGGTCGTACCAGCGCTGGAGGAACTGGTTCGGGTCGAGGAACTCCGCCCCCATCTGCACCCGGCCGTCGGCGTGGACCGTCCACTCGTCGCGCGGGCGATCGCGGTAGAGCTCGAGTCCGTTGCCCTCGGGATCGTGGAAGTAGAACGCCTCACTGACGAGGTGGTCGGCGGAGCCTTCGTACAACTGCCCGGCGTGCTGGGCCATGGATGCCAGGGCGGAAGCGAGCCGCGCCTGATCCTGGAACACGATGGCGGTGTGGTAGAGCCCCGCGCCGCGACTGTCGCGGCCCGGCAGGTCCTTCTCCTGCCGCAGCACGATCGACGCGAGACCGCCGCGCCCGAGGGTCGCGGTGGCTCCGGTCTGGTCGAGGACGTCGAGCGTCACCGCGCGCCGGTAGAAGTCGGTCATCGCGTCGAGGTCGCTGACGAGCAGCTCGACGGTGTCCATGCGCGTGCCGTCCGGCGCCGCGCCGGGAGTCGGCACGGCCGGCGCGCTCCACGACGGGGCTGAGTGTGTCGATGCCTGATCCACGAGGAGCTCCCTGTGTCCGTGTCGTCGCAACCGCTCGGGAGATTGGTTGTCGCTACAACTAACTTAGGATGGACGCGTGGTATTCCAGGCACCCCGAATGACCCCCGAAGAGTCGGCGGCGTGGGTGGGGCTGGTCACCGTCAGCCAGCTCCTGCCGGCCGCGCTCGACGCACAGCTCCAGCGCGACTCGCGACTGACCCACTTCGAGTTCACCGTGCTCACGGTGCTCCGGTTCGCTCCCGAGCAGACGCTCCGCATGTCCGCGCTCGCCGCGGAGACGGCATCCACCCTCCCCCGCCTCTCGCACGTGTGCGCGCGGTTGGAGAAGCGCGGACTCGTCGAGCGGTTCGCCTCCGCGGAGGATCGGCGCGCGACCGATGTCCGCCTCACCGCGGACGGCCGCCGCGACCTCATCCGCGCGACCCCGCGGCACATCGAGACGGCGCGACGACTCGTCGTCGATGCCCTCACTCCGGCGCAGCTCGACGCGCTCGCCGAGATCACGGCGGTCATCCGGGGACGGCTCGAGGGCGGCTCCGAGTCGGCCACCGAGGCTCACTGACGCGTCGGGCACTCAGATCGCGCGCATGCGGTTGTTCCGCGCGTCGTGGGTCAGCTCCGCGAGTCCCGTGATCTCGTCGATGCCTGGACGCGACCGAGGCGTTCCTGCGCCACCTCGCCACATGACGACGCGCGTCGCGCCGGTTCTCGTGGATGCTCCCCGGAGGGTAGGAACGAGACATGGATGCCGCGATCGCCACCGGGGGACGCGCACGAGCACGCGCGTCGCGCCCCTCAGCGGTCGCTCGTCAGCGCGTCGTCCCCGCCGCCACCGATGCGCGCGGCGAGCGCCGACCGCCGCACCTTCCCCGCGGCGTTCCGTAACGGCGTCGGCCACAGGTGGAGGGCGACGGGCGCCCGCCGGCCGAGCCCGGCCCGAGCCTCCGCCAGGACGAGCGGAAGGGCTTCCGCGTCGGAGAGGCGGACCGCGGCGTGCACGACCTGCCCCAGGTCGTCGTCGGGAACGCCGAACGCCACGGCTTCCTCCACCGCGGGGTGGGCCTCCAGCGCGGCCTCGACCAGGGCGGGAGCGATCTTGTCGCCGCCGCGGTTGATGATGTCGTCCGCCCGGTCGTGCAGGAACAGATAGCCGTCGGCATCCACGTGTCCGATGTCGCCCAGCGTGTCCCACCCGTCGTCGTCACGGCGTGATGACGCGCCCACGTACGAGTACGCCGCCGCGTCGCCCCGTCGCATCCACACCAGACCGCTCTCGCCGGCGGAGACGTCGGTGCCATCCTCGGTGCGGACGCGGATCTCCGTTCCTGCGATGGGTCGCCCCACGCTCCTCGGGCGCTCCCGCCATTCCGTGCCGGTGATGCGGGTGAGGCCGTTGGACTCGCTGCCGGCGTACACCTCGTCGACGCGCTCGGGCCCGATCCAGTCGAGGAACGCGCTCTTGAGGGCCGGGGCGCACGGCGCGCCCATATGCAGCACGCTCTCGATGCTCGCGACCCGCTCGACCGCGCGCACCTCGGGTGGGAGGCGCAACAACCGTGCCATCATCGACGGTACGAGCAGTCCCCACGTGGCTCGATTCGCCTCGACCGCGTCGATCCAGCGAGCCGCGTCGAAGCGGTCGAGGATCACCAGGCGATGCTGCGTGAGCAGACCGCGGAACGCGTACGTGAAGACCGCGGAATGCCAGAGCGGCCCGGCGACGATCTGCGTCGCCCTCCGGGGCAGGAACTCGGCGACGGGTCGCGACGGGTCGAGGGTCGCGGGTGCTGCCGCGCGCACGATCTTCGGTCGCCCCGTCGATCCCGAGCTCGCCGGCGCCTTCCAACACGACGCCGCCAGGTCGGGAAGCGGGCCGGTCCGCGCGGGCAGGCGCAGATCGGGAAGCCAGACGACGCGATCCGACGAGGGCTGCGCGCCGATCGCGGTGGCCGGGCGAGCGAGCGACTCGAGCTCGGCCCGCTCCGACGGAGTGAGGTCGCTCGACAGCGGCTGCGGGGTGGCCCCCGCCCGCCAGATCCCGAAGCAGGCCGTCACCATGTCGCGGCCGTTCGGGAGCGACACCGATACGAGGTCGTCCTGCCGGACACCGCGGTCGACGAGCGTGTGCGCGAGCGTCGACGCAGCGGCATCCAACTCCCCCGCCGTCATCGTTCCTTCCGCATCGACGACGATCGGCTCGTCGGGGTCGGCCGCGGCCCGGGCGGCGAGGATCGCCGAGAAGGTGCGCGTCGGCATCAGGGGCCGCCGATCGGCAGGCGCGCGTAGAACTCCTCGTGCGCGCGCGCGGCGCGGTCCCACGTGTGCGCGCGGGCGAGGGCGACCCCCGCCGGGGTGTCCGTCGGGGCGCCACCGCCGAGGAGCGCGTCGAACCGCTCGGCGATCTCCGTCGGGGTCGAGGCGTAGAGCACGGTGTCGCCGAACACCTCGCGGATCACCGGCAGATCGCGCGCCACGACGGGGACGGATGCCGCGAGAGCCTCCATCGCGGCGAGACCGAAGCCCTCCTTCGTCGAAACGAACGCCAGGGCGCGGGCCGCGGCGACGAGGGAGGGCAGGGCGTCGTCGTCGACGGGTCCCAGGACCGCGGGCTCGATGCCGAGCTCCGCTGCCCGCGTCTCGAACCGCGCGCGGTAGTCGCGGTAGTCGAAGAGCGTCTCCCCGCCCCCGAACACCAGCCGGACGTCGGGGCGCGTGGTCCGCACCGCGGCGTAGGCCTCGAGCAGGTCGATCGAGCCCTTGCGCGGTTCGATGCCCCCGAGTGCAAGGATGTAGTCGCCGAGCTGCGACGCCCACCGCGCGCGTCCCGCATCCCCGTCGACGCCGGCAGCGGCGCCGAAGCGCTCGGCATCCACCCCGTTCGCGATGACCGCGGGACGCACGCCGTAGTCGCGCTCCACCTCCCGCGCGACCGCGTGCGAGACGCACAGGCGAGCCACCGGCTCGATCACGGCGCGGTCATGGCAGGCGACGAGTTGCGGGGTCGTGAACGCGTCGAGGTGATGGATCGTCCGGACGACCGGGATGCCACGGCGCAGCGCCGCGTTCGCCGAGATGCAGTCCTGCGCGTGGACGACGTCCGCCGCGGTGTCGAGGGCGGCGGCCAGGAGCTCGATCGACCGTTCGATGCGCTCGCCCACGCCCTCGCCGTCACGCGGAGGAAACGGCACCACGCGAACGTGCACCCGCGGGTCGACCGGACGGAAGAACGCCGCGTCGTCGCCGCGCCCGAGCGTCCACACCTCGACGTCGTGGCCACGCGCGGCGAGCGCCTCGGCGAGCGCCAGGGTGTGCACGACCCCGCCGCGGGGTTTGGTGGAGTAGGTCAGCTGCGCGATGCGCATGATCGTCCTTTCCGCGGCTGCGGGCGGTCTACGCCGGTGCGGTCAGCCGGTAGGCGTGCTCGGCACGCTGGGCGAGGTGGTTGAGCGAGCGTCGCGCGCGGGCGACGTCGGCGGAGACGTCGGCCTCGGCGACGGCGAGGCCGCCTTTCGCCCAGGTCTTGGCGACGATCTCGCCCGCGGGGTCGACGACCTTCGCCTGGCCGAGGAACCGCAGTCCGCCGAGGACGCCCGTCTGATTCGACGACACCAGGTAGACCTGGTTCTCGGCGGCGCGCGCGCAGTCGTACAGGTCGAACAGGTGCGCCTGGCGGTCGTTGCGGATGCGGTCGGAGCGATCGGTGACGCTGGCCGGCCACGCGCTCAGGCACGCGATGATCTCCGCGCCGTCCAGCGCCACCGACCTCGCCGCCTCGGGGAAGGTCTTGTCGAAGTCGATGAGCATGCCGATGCGTCCGACCGGGGTGTCGAACGCGCGGAACTCCTCGCCCGCGGCGTACACGTCGGATTCCCCCAGCGGCAGGTGCACCTTGCGATGCACGCCGAGCACGCCGTCCCCGGTGACGCACACCGCGGTGTTGTAACGCCGCTCCCGACCGTTCTCGACCGCGCGTTCGGCGATCCCGAAGCACACCGTCATATCGCCGGCCAGGGCGATGATCGCCGCCGTCTCGGGCCCGTCGATCTCGACCGAGTGCGGGATGCCGTCGCCTTCCTCCACCGGGTGGTGGAGGTCGAGCAGGTAGCCGCCGATCGTGGCATCCGGGAGCACGAGCAGGTCGACCCCGCGCCCGCGGGCGTCCTCGACGATGCCGGGGAGTTTGGCGAGCGTGCGTTCGACGTCGCGACCGAAATGGGCCGCCACCGCAGCCATCGTGACGGATGCCATTCCCCGAGAGTACGCGGTAGCCGCTCAGCGCACCGCGAGGACGTCCCGCGACGCCGCGACGATCGAGGCGGCGACATGTTCGGCATCCCGGGCGATCGCGTGGAAGCGACCCGACCCCCACGTGTGCAGCCAGGGCAGCCCGACGAACGAGAATCCCGACACCGCAGTGATCCCCCGCTCGTGCAGGGGGTGGCCGCTCACGTCGAGCACGCCGAGGTCGCCGAGCCACGACCAGTCCGCGCGGAAGCCGATCGCCCAGACGACGGCGTCGACGTCGTCGAGGTCGAGCGTCGTCGGACCCCCGTCGGGCGCCCACACCGGTCGGTAGCGCTCCTCGGTCGGGGCGTCGATCCCCTGGCGGGCGATGTAGGCGTCGATGTCGTTCTTGATCGACTCGGCCACCGAGTCGGCGTGGTCGAGGTTGGCCGCCAGCGTTTCGTCGAAGGCGAGAGTGCCGTCGGTGATGCCGATCGCCCGCCCGTGGAGGCCCATCCCCTGCGCCGCGAACAGACGCAGGTCGATGTCGCGCCCCCCGTCGCGGCCGGTGACGTAGTGATTGGTCGCGGCGCGTTTCGCCGCGGCCTGCGCACCCGCCGGTACGTCGTAGACGCCCATGTCGGCGAGCCACGTCATGCAGTCGCGTCCTCGGTAGAACCGCGCCACGCGCGGGGCGCGCCCCACGGCGAGATGCACGCGGCGCCCCTCGAGGTGGAGGTCCTCGGCGATCTGCGTCCCCGACTGCCCGGTGCCCACCACGAGCACCGTGCCCGGCAGTTGCCCGGCGTTGCGGTAGTGGTGGGAGTGCATCTGCACGATCCGATCGGGCAGAGCGCCGGCCCACGACGGGGTGATCGGCCGGTGGTATCCCCCGGTCGCCGAGGTCACGGCGTCGGCGGTGATCTCCCCCACGCTGGTCTGCACGACGAAGACCCCGTCGTCGCGGCGGTCCACCCGCCGCACCTCCACGCCCTCGGCGAGGGGCGTGTCGAAGCTGTCGGCGTAGCCGCGCACCCAGGCGTAGACCTCGTCGCGGGTCATGAACCCGTCGGGGTCGGGACCGTCGTACGCGTAGCCGGGGAGGCGGCAGTGCCAGTTGGGGGTCACGAGGGTGAAGTTGTCCCAGCGGCCGTCGCGCCATTCGTGCGCCGCCGACTCCCGTTCGATGACCACGTGCTCCACGCCCGCCTGCACGAGATGCCAGCTGACCGAGAGGCCGGCCTGCCCGCCGCCCACGATGACGGCGGGATAGTGGTCTCCTGCCCGGAGCTCGACGGGGATCACGACGCCACCTCCGGAAGCGGCGGTTCCATGCGGAGCACCGTGACCTCGCCGGCGCCGTAGGCGGCCGCCGTCCGGACGATCTCGTCGCGCGAGGCCATCGCCGATGTGCACGCGAAGCCGTACGCGGCGCGCACGCGTTCGCCCGCGGCATCCAGGGCTTCGCTCGAGCGCGCGACGAAGTCGACCACGCCGTAGCTCTCCCCCGTCGAGAGGTAGTCGTGCATCACCAGGCTCGGTGAGTAGTGCGACGACTCGGCACCGTCGGGCCAGCGGACGGCGAAGCGCATCTCAGGCACGGGCCAGCTCCTTCCATCCCTCGACGTGCGCGCCGGTGGTCTCGGCGACCGGGCCGTAGACGTCGGGGCGGCGGTCGCGCAGGTGGAACATCCCCCCGCGCATCGCCCGGAAGGTGTCCTCGATGTCGATCTCGGCGATCGCGAGCCCGGTCCCGAGCAGGGTCGTGGCGAGGATGTTGCCGCCCGGGTCGACGACCTTCGCGTTGCCGACGTACCGCAGCGACCCGAAGGTGCCCGACTGATTGGATGCCATCCAGAACACCTGGTTGTCGAGGGCGCGCGCGATGTCGAACTGGTTGAACCGGTAGGTCCACCGGTCGTCCTGCAGGTTCTCCGCGGTCGCGGTGCGGGCCGCCGGCCAGGCCGACATGCTGACGACGATCTCGGCACCGTCGAGGGCGAGCATGCGCGCGGCCTCGGGGAATGCCTTGTCGTAGCAGATCTGCATCCCCACACGTCCGACGGGGGTGTCGAACGCCTGGTAGGTGTCGCCGGCCGAGTACGACATGTTCTCGCCCAGCGGCTGATGCACCTTGCGGTACGAGCCGTAGATGTTCTCGCCGTCCAGGCATACCGCGGCGTTGTACCGCGTCTCGCCGTCGTCGGCCAGCTCGCAGAACCCGATCGTGACGATCATGTCGCCGACGAGCTCCTGCACGCGGGCGATCTCGGGGCCGTCGAGCCGGATGGCGGGCGGCATCGACTTCGTCGTGGTCTTGATCGTGTCGCCGTGGTTGCCGAGCGACGAGAGGTACCCGCCGATCGCGGCCTCGGGGAACGCCAGGAGCGACACTCCCGCGGCCCGCGCCTCGGCCACCAGATCGGCGATGAGCGCGTAGTTCTGCTCCAGATCCCGGGTGAAATTCGCCGAGACGGAGGCGACGGTGATCGACATGGCGGGCCTCAGAGGTTGTAGGTCGAGTTGATGATCGCGCCCTTGCGCGCGTAGTAGATGAGCGCGTCCTGCACGTCGAGCGGGTGCGCGGGGATGACGCCCTCGATGAGGTCCTCTTCCCGGATGCCGTGGAGCGCGAGACCGAAGCGGCAGCAGTAGACCGTGCCGCCCTCCTTGATGAACGTCTCGAGCGAGTTGTTCATGTTCAGTTCGCCGGGGAAGCCCGCGTCGCCCGTGGTCGGGAAGCCGCGGTTGGCGGTCGCGGCCAGCGTGCCGGGGCCGTAGAGGTAGATCGCCGATTCGAAGCCCTTGCGCAGAGCCCGCGTCGCTTGGAGGATTGCGACGAAGCTGACCGAGGACTCGTGCGGGATGCCGTGAATGAGCGTGAAGTAGGTCTCGCCGTCCTCGGCCTGGAAGTCGGGGAAGAGCTTGGTCGAGCCGTAGATGTTGCTGCCCTTCGGGAGGGCCGGGTGGGGCACCTCGCCGAGCGACTTGGCGATGTTCTCGGCGATCTGAGCGTCGATGTCGGTGGTCATGGTCGTGTCCTTCACGTCGGTGGAGCCGGGGATGGAGCGCGTTCTGGTATCAGAATCGCGGCGGGATGTTTCGAATTGGTTTCTGCCGGAATGAGGTTGCGTTACGCCTGGCCGAGGCCGGTGGCACCGGCGTCGACGGCGACGGTCTCGACGCCGTCGGGCCACCGCAGCACCACCCCGGGAGCACCGGTGAGCGCGCCGATCGTCGACGACGTCGCGAGCGGCGAGGAGATCGGCGGGGCGTCCGCGGTGAGCATGCCGAAGCCCGGGAAGCAGGTGAGCCAGTCGCCGAACGCGGCGGCGTCGGGGGCGGGGACCTCGGCCACGTCGATGCGCGCGCCGGTGCCGGATGCCTCGGCGAGCATCGCCGCCGTCCCGATGATCCCGGCCATGCTGACGTCTTTCGCCGCCGCGGGGCGATGCTCCGGAATGACGCCCGCGAGATGGCGGAGCTCGGCGCCGGTGCGGGTGGAGGTCGAATCCCACTGGCGGCCCTCGAACCCGCGCCGCCAACGTCCGTGCAGGTCGACCGTGAGGCCCAAACTCTGGCCGGGCCTCCCTCCTCCCCCGGGCACGGGGTGGGCCGTCCGACCGATCGCCGTGACCGCGAGCGACGACGCACCTCCCCATTGGGTGTGTCCGCCGAGGATCGGGACGCCCCACGCCACGGCGGCGCTCCGCAGGCCCGAGACGATGCGACGGACCGCCGACGCGGTGGGTGCCGACACGGCATCCATGAGGCCCACCGCGTGCGCGCCCATCGCCGACAGATCGTTGACGTTGACGAGAACCCCGCACCAGCCGGCCCACTCCGGGTCCTTGTCGATGAGGGCGGGGAGGATCGCGTCGGTGGCCACGACGACGTCGGTGCCCGAGACGAGAGCGCCGTCGTCACCGATCCAGCCGGCGCCGCCGAGACCGTCGGGGTGATCGTCGCGGATCCCCGACAGCACCTCCCCGAGGGGGTTCTTCGTCGCCCGCACGAGGGCTGCGAACCGGTCGATGGGCCACCGCATCCGCACGTGCGGCGCCCCCGCGACTGTGGTCTCGCCCCAGCGCTCCCACCCGAGGTGCCGGAAGAGCGGCTCGTTGCGGTCCTGCACGGTCGCTTCGAATCTCACGACCCCGCGGGCCACGGCCTCGCGGCACGCCGCGCGCACCAGGGCGGATCCGATGCCCCCGGCGTGGCGCGCGCCGCGCCGCACCGCGAGACGACTTCCCGTCCACCATCCGATGTCGCGCGTCGTCGCGGGGGCGAGCCGCACACCGCCCAGGACGTCTCCCGCCGGAGTCACCGCGACCAGCACCACGGTGCGCGGATCGTCGTCGATGTCGTCGTGGTCGTTCGCGTCGAAGAGCCCCTGCTCGTCGACGAAGACGTCACGCCGCAGTGCGCGGTAGGCCCGCGTCCGGGCGTCGTCCGCGACGTGGATCTCCCACGCCGGCACCTCGAGCCGCGCGCGCGAACCGGTGAGCACCGGCACGTCGAACATCACGCGCCCGCCGTCTTGAGGATGCTGCACGCCCCGCACGCGGCGCAGCCCGCGCGCTGGTCCTCGCCGCGCATCCCCGCCGCGTGGAGGAGCCCTGCCACGCGCGAGGTGATGTCGTCGACGACCGCGCGATGCGGGGCCGGGACCTTGTCGATGTCGGTCGCGAGCGTGCCCTTGAGCGGACGGAAGGGGACGACGAAGGGGTACACGCCCATCTCGATGAGCTCGCGGGCGCCCTCCACGGCTTCGTCGGGGTCCTCCCCCATTCCGACGATCAGGTACGTCGACACCTGGTTCCAGCCGAATACCCGCACCGCTTCACGCCACGCGGCACGGTACTCGTCCATGCTGACGCGGGATTTCCCCGGCATCCATCGCCGACGCACGTCGTCGTCCATGGATTCGACATGGATGCCGATGGACCGGGCGCCCGCGTCGTAGAGGTCGGTGATGGCCTGGAGATCGGCGGGCGGCTCGCACTGCACCTGGATCTCGAGCTGAGGAACGGCGGCCTTCACCGCACGCACGCAGCGGGCGAGATGCTTGGCGCCGCGGTCCCAGCCGTTGGATGTACCGGTCGTCATGACCATGTGCGTCACACCGTCCAGGCGCACCGCGGCCTCGGCCACCTCCGCGAGCATCGCCGGCGTCTTGACCGCGATGGTCGTGCCGGCGTCGAGCGACGCCTCGATCGCGCAGAACCGGCAGCGCTCGCTCTCGTCGTACCGCACGCACGTCTGCACGACGGTCGTGGCGAGGACGTTCTTCCCGTGCAGCTTTGCGATCTTGTCGTAGGCCACTCCCTCGGCCGTCTCGAGATCGTAGAACCGGGGCCGCACGACCGGCGCGACGTCGAACCCGAGGTCGGCGCCGTCGCGCGTCAGCCGGCCGGCCGCCGTGACCACGTACGGACTGTTCGGGTTGAGGGGGATCGCCGCCCCCTCCCCGTCGACGACGAAGTGACCGTCATCGCTGGGACCCGCTCCACCCGTGCGGCGCACGGGGGCGTCGCTGCGGACGCCGAGGAGAGCTAGGCTGACACGGGTCGAGACCCGGTCACGATCCACCGGTGCAAGGGCTGACGCGTTGTCCATGCAGTCCAGTAGAACCGCGCGGTGTTTCCATACGACGACGGTCGGATAGCGATCGCGTTTCGCGGTTCGCGTGGGTGATGGACTCCCGGGTCAGGTTCGCGTGTTTCCTCACGCTGTCGCCCTGTGCTCACACCTGTTCGACTACACCGCCCTTCTCGCTTACAGGCCCGCCCCTCCGTCGAAACGAACCCGGGAGCCGCGGCTTTCTGCGGACGCAAGGGGCGATACGCCGTGTGGCGCGCTGCTCGCGGAATCGAGATCGTGGGCCGTCCGACAGATCACTCCGGTTCCTCGTCTCGCGCTACACCTGCCATCATTTCGCGGTACTGCTTGCGTTCGTTCCGAATCACCACCACAGCAGTGGCGACTGCGATGAGCAGGAGAGCCGAGCCACCAAGAACGGGAGCTAGGACCGTTTGCATGTCTCCGGCGGCGCCTACGGTCTTGATGCCGACCACGAGGAAGATGAAACCCGTTACCGCCATAGCCATCGGCAACGTCAGCAGTGCGGTGTACAAGAGAATCCGTCCCTTAACCAGGGGCATCACCACTCACCGTAGAACACACCTCCTGCGGTTCTCCCGGCGAGCCCCCCGAATCCAGCGCATCCAAGCCCGAGAAGCGCCGTCCCGCCTGCTGTGAGGGTGGCCGAAGCGGTCACGCCAGCAAACAAGCTGCACCGGTGAGGCCTCCGACGATGCTCGGGCCGACATCGTTCCAGCCCAAGCTGCCGGACAATGCCTCTCCGATTGTGGTGCCGTTCATCCAGGCATCGACGGCGGCGGCTCCGTACTCGAGGGCTGCGGACACCCACCTAGTCCCACTGGGATCGGATCCGTTGATCGGGTTGGGGCTCCCGTAGATGTACGTGTTGGCCTCCTGACCAGTGGGATCCATCTGCGTGAACCGACCGAGGCTGGTGTCGTAGTTACGCCGGTCGCTCCTCGCGGCCGGCTTTCCCACCGCTGGAGGAGTGGGTCGAGGCCAGGCCGCTGGTGCGGGTGTCGTTCCCCTGAGGCGGACCCACGCCCCGACGGATCGCGACGGACGGACGGCGAGCCTGCACACGCGTCACGGTTCGGTATCGCGTTCCGCAGGATCGAAACGATGTCGCTATCGTGAGGCGACGCCCGCCCATTGGGGGACGCGGGCACCATCGAAAAGAGAACGACAATGAGCGCGCCCACGAGCAGCACCGAGCCCGCCGTCGTTCCACCGAAGCCCGGGGTGAAGCGCATGTGGCACCTGGCGCCGCTCAGAGTGCGCGCCGGGGTGGTCACTGTCGCTGTGATCGCCATCCTGGGCATCGTCGGAACCGTTGTCGCAACCAGCATCGCGGCGCAGAACGCAGCGAACTGGGAGGTGCTGCGCCAGCGAGGAATTCAGCAGTCGGAGACGATCTCGAAGCTCGAATCGAGCCTCGCCCGGGCCGAGTCCGATCGCGACCGCGCCGTAAAGAACCTTGTGCCGCAGACGGAGCTCACGCAGCGTGAGCAGACCGTAGCCGCAGCAGAGAAATCTGTCGGTGACCGCGAGGCGGCGGTGAAGGGGCGCGAAGACGCGATCACCGCGAAGGAGAACTTCGTGAAGCAGACGTCGCTGACCGGTGGCAAGTACACGGTCGGCGTCTCGATGGAGGCTGGCACTTACCGCACGGAGAACACGAACTCCCGCTGCTACTGGGCGGTGTACACGTCGGGCACCAACTACGACGACATCGTGCAGAACGACCTCGGGGCAACAGGCGTGCTCACGGTGACGATCAACCAGGGACAGGACTTCGAGACGAACAGGTGCGGTACCTGGGTGAAGATCGGCTGACCAGCGCCCCTGACTCCCTGCGGGTGACTGCGATGGCGCCCGCGGTCAGACAACGAGCGGGGATACGGCAATGTGTCGTTTGACATCCACGCGATGCTGGCGGGGCGAAGACTTCGGATGAGCCCGGATCAGCCCGACCGCCCACTTCGTCCCGCGGCAGGAACCCACCGACGACAAGAGGCCCGGACCCCCGCATTTCCGCGGGGATCCGGGCCTCAACTGTCGGGATGACAGGATTTGAACCTGCGACCCCTTGACCCCCAGTCAAGTGCGCTACCAAGCTGCGCCACATCCCGTCGCCCGCGAGCGGGCAACTCGATTATCTTACCCGCTCCGCGCACGTCCCGCGAACCAGCGCCGCCCCGGGCGTGTGCGCGTACAGAACCGCAACCCCCGCGGCATCCCTTGCCCGTGACCGACCCCCTCGCTACGGTCGCCGCATGGCTATCGAGATCCTCCCCGCGACCGGTGACCGCTTCGACGACGCCGAGACCGCGCTCGACAGCGGCGACGGCCCCGAGTGCCAGTGCCAGTGGTGGCTGCTGCCGAACGGTCCGTGGAAGGACGCGTCGGTCGCCGACCGCACCGAGATGTTCCGCGCCGAACTCGACGGCGACCTGCCACCCGGACTCATCGCCTACGTCGATGGCGAACCGGCCGGGTGGGTGCGTGTCGGCCCGCGGACGGCCCAGCCTCGACTCGCCCGCACACGCAACGTCACCGGTTCCACGACCGAACCGCTCGACGACGACCGCGTCTGGGCGGTCACGTGCTTCGTCGTCCGCAAGGCCCACCGCGGTGGCGGGCTGATGCGCGACCTGCTGGATGCCGCCGTCGACGCCGCCCGCGAGGGCGGCGCGCGCGTCGTCGAGGGGTATCCGCGCGACCCGTCCGCGGCGAAGATCCCGGTGAACGACCTCTACCTCGGCACGGTGTCGATCTTCGAAGACGCGGGGTTCACCGTGGTCGACCGCCCCCAGCCCGACCGCGCGCTCGTGTCCCTCACGCTCCGCGACTGATCCCCCCACCTACGATGGAGGTTCCCCGAAGGAGCCTCGATGACGGATGCCACGCCCACCGCGCGCGTCGACGCGTGGCTGTGGGCCATCCGCGTCTACAAGACCCGGTCCGCCGCGACCACGGCGTGCCGCGCGGGTCATGTGCGCGTCAACGGCGAGCGCGCGAAGGCCGCCCAGCCGGTCCGCCCGGGCGATGAGCTGCGCGTGCGGATCCAGGGTTTTGACCGCATCCTGGTGGTGAAGAAGACCATCGCGAAGCGTGTCGGCGCCGCCCTCGTCGCCGAGGCTGCCGACGACCGCACTCCCCCGCCGCCGCCCCGCGAGAGCACCCCCTTCGTGCCCGTCCGCGACCGCGGCGCCGGACGCCCCACGAAGCGCGACCGCCGCGAGATCGAGAAGCTCCGCGGGCGCGACCTCGACTGAGGCCGCACAACACCAGCGATCCGCACAACCTCACCCACGATCCCGGGCGTGCAACTCACCCCGCGCGAACCACTGAGCCGACGTCGCCGGCCTCAGTCCAACTGCTCCCGCAGCCACCGCACCCCGCGCACCGACGCGCCGAGCTCCTCGACGCGCGCCGCGAGCCCGCGGTCGCTGGTCACGACGATCACGGGGTTCCACGACGCCACGAGCTTCCGCGCGACGGCGACGATCTCGTCGTCGCCCGAACCCGCAGCCCGGAACACGCCCACCTGGTCCGCGTCCACGTCCGCCGCCCGCGCGTCGCCCTCGAGCACCGCCGACACGAACGGGAACCAGCGCGTCGCCGCGAGACCGAGGTGCTCGGCATCCACCCCGTCGATCGCGAGCCGCGAGAGCTGCGCCAGCAATCGCGACGCGGCCCCGGCGCGGTCCTTCCACCATCCGTCGGGCACCGACCCCACGACGTTCGCGACGTCGACGATCACCGCGGGTCGCACCGACAGCGCGTCGCGCAACATCGGCCACGCGGAAGCGAACCCGGGGTGGAGGGGGCGGGATGCCACCTCGTCGACCGGCACCCACTCCAGGGCCACGCTCTCGGGGTCGCTGATGACCGGCTCGAACGGTGTCGTCACGTCGGCGACGAGCGTCGAGTACGACCAGATGCCGAGGTCGAGGACGCTCTCGAACCGAGGTTGCACGGCATCCACGGGGACCCCCGCTTCCTCCGCTGACTCGCGCAGCGCGCCGTCGCGGGCGGATTCGCCCTGGTGCCGCGCGCCACCGGGAAGGGCCCACGTGTCGCCGAAGTGGCTCCACGAGACGCGGTGCTGCAGCAGCACGCCGCGCTGAGCGTCGACGGCGAGCAGCCCTGCGGCGCCGAAACGTCCCCAGTAGCGCTCGCCCGTGGGCGCTTCGACCCAGGCGTCGCCGGGATCGCGGGGTCCGTGCGGACGCCGCGGCTCACCGGGGGCGGGGGGTTGGATCGTCATCCTCCCCAGCCTGGCACAGCCACAGCCCGCGAGACGCCCCGCGTGTCACACGCCGCCGTCCGCCGCGAAAACCCCGGCCGGAACGGCGAGACTGCATCCCCCCGACGATTCCACTGCAGTGTGCAATGGCGACGTCAGGTGGATGCAGTCTCGCGGCTCCCGCGTCAGCGACCCCGGCCGCCGCCCGGCACGACGCGCGACGGACTACCGGTCGAAGCGAGCACCCTGGGGGTTCGGTCCGAGCAGCGTGAAGATGAACAGGATGAGACCGCCGACGAGCGGCACCAGACCGATGAAGACCCAGAATCCGCTGTGGTTGGAGTCGTGCAGGCGCCGCACCAACACCGCGATGCCGGGGACGATCGTCCCGAGCCCCCAGACGATGACCAGCACGAGGAAGACGATGCCGAGGCCCGTGCCGACGACGACGGCGCCGTCCGAGCCGGCCTTCAGGCCTCCCGTGACCAGCGCGAGGATCTGCAGCACGAAGTTGACGACGGCGGCGACGAGCCACCACCACCAGTACTCGCTGCGGCTCGCGCGACCGGTGAACGTGGCGTACTTCGCGAAGAACCGGCGGACGGCGGCGCTCAGCGGAGCCCCGTAGTACGGCTGATCGAGCGGCGGCGCGCTGACGGAACTGGACATGATGCTTCCCCCTTCGGCATCCCCCACGGATGCGCGTCTGCGGGCCGAACGCCCGCCTCACGGACACTACCGACCGACCGCCTCCGCGCCCAGGAATTTCTCAGACTGTGACGGCCCGGACACCCGGCGGACGGAAACCCGGGGATGCCGAGACCCCCGGACAACACGAACGCCCCGGCCGGAACCGGGGCGTTCGTGGGGGCGACTCAGCGCTGGCGCTTCTCGCGGATGCGCATGTTCAGCACGATCGGGGTGCCCTCGAAACCGTAGATCTCGCGCAGGCGCCGCTGGATGAACCGGCGGTAGCCCGGGTCGAGGAACCCGGTGGTGAAGAGCACGAAGGTCGGCGGACGCGTCGACGCCTGCGTCCCGAACAGGATGCGCGGCTGCTTGCCGCCGCGCAGCGGGTGCGGGTGCTCGGCGACGAGTTCGGCGAGGAACGCGTTGAACTTGCCCGTCGGGATGCGCTGGTCCCACGACTCCAGCGCCGTCTCGAGCGCCGGCACGAGCTTGTCGAGGTGACGACCGGTGCGGGCGGAGATGTTCACGCGCGGCGCCCACGTCACGTGCGCGAGGTCCTGCTCGATCTCGCGCTCGAGGTAACGGCGACGGTCGGCGTTCTCCATGTCGTCGTCGTTCAGGCGGTCCCACTTGTTGAACGCCAGCACGAGCGCGCGCCCCGACTCGAGCACCAGGTCGATGATGTTGAGGTCCTGCACGCTGATCGACTGCGACACGTCGAGCACGACGACGGCCACCTCGGACTTCTCCAGGGCGGTCGAGGTGCGCAGCGACGCGTAGAAGTCGGCGCCCTGCTGCAGGTGCACGCGGCGACGGATGCCGGCGGTGTCGACGAGCGTCCAGAGCTTGCCGCCGAGCTCGACGACCTCGTCCACGGGGTCGCGGGTGGTGCCCGCGAGCTCGTTCACGACGACGCGCTCCTCGCCGGCGGCCTTGTTCAGCAGCGACGACTTGCCCACGTTCGGGCGGCCGAGGATCGCGACGCGGCGCGGGCCGCCGATCTCGTACTTGGCGACGGCCGAGATCTCTGGCAGCACCTTCATGAGCTCGTCGAGGAGGTCGGCGACACCGCGGCCGTGGATGGCCGAGACGGGGTGCGGCTCACCGAGACCGAGGTTCCACAGGGCCGCGGCCTCGGGCTCCTGGCGGGCGTCGTCGACCTTGTTCGCCACGAGGAACACGGGCTTCTTGGTCTTGCGCAGCAGCCGCACGACGTGCTCGTCGGTCGCGGTCGCGCCCACCGTGGCATCCACCACGAACAGGACGACGTCGGCGAGATCGATCGCGACCTCGGCCTGCGCGGCCACCGAGCGGTCGATTCCGCGCGCGTCCGGCTCCCAACCGCCCGTGTCCACCAGCGAGAACCGGCGGTCGAGCCACTCGGCCTTGTAGGTCACGCGGTCGCGGGTGACGCCCGGGGTGTCCTCGACGACGGCCTCGCGGCGGCCGAGGATGCGGTTCACCAGCGCCGACTTACCGACGTTCGGGCGACCCACGATCGCCACGACCGGCAGCGCCGGCAGGAACTCGATCCCGTCCTCTCCCCCGGCGAGACCCGCGAGCAGCGCCGCGTCGTCCTCGTCGAGGTCGAAGTCCTCGAGGCCCGCGCGCAGCGCTTGCGCGCGCTGTTCGGCCAAGACCTCGTCCAGCTCGGCCATCTTCTCGGCGAGCTGGTCGGGCCCGCCTTCGTACTCGTCGTCAACGCCCATCGCGGGCTCCCATCGTGGAGTCGACGACGTTCAGCACGGCGTCGACGGTCTGTTCGAAATCGAGGTGGGTCGAGTCGACGACCTGCACGCCGGGGGCGGCGGTGAGGAAGTCGACGACCGTGGAATCAGCCGCATCGCGCTTGTGCAGCGCTGCCGCGACCGCGGCGGCGTCCTGCGAGGTCAGCTCGGCGCTGCGGCGGGCGGCGCGCACCTCGGGCGCCGCGGTCAGAAGGATGCGCACGGGCGCATCGGGGTACACGACCGTGGTGATGTCGCGGCCCTCGACCACGACACCCCGCAGGCCCGAGGATGCCACGAGCCGACGGAACAGGTCGTTCACGGCCTGGCGCACGGCGGGGACGCGGGCCACGCCGCTCACGGCATCGGTCACGCGCGGTTCGCGGATCGCCGCGGTGACGTCCGTTCCGCCGACGCGGACCCAGCGGTCGGCCGGGTCGAGCGAGATGGCGTAGTCGAAGTCGCCGAAGACCTCCAGCACCGCGGTGGCATCCGAGGTGTCGCTGCCGTGCTCGAGCGCGTGCCACGCGAGGGCGCGGTAGGCGGCCCCGGTGTCGAGGAATCCGTAGCCGAGGCGTACGGCCGTGGCCTTCGAGACGCTCGACTTGCCGCTGCCGGCGGGACCGTCGATCGCGACGACGGCGGGAACTCCGGATGCCGATCCCTCGGCGGGGGCGACGACGCCGGGCCGGAAGATGGTGGGTTCAGTCATGGGTGGTGCTCGCAATCCGCCATCCGCGCTGCTGGAGCCCGTCGACGGCTCGGCGGACGGCGTCGGGGACGACACTGATCTCGGCCAGGCCGAAGGGGGCCCCCGGCGAGTGCTCGAGACGCAGGTCTTCGACGTTGACGTCGAGGTCGCCCAGCTCGCCGAAGAGGCGGCCGAGCTGGCCGGAGGTGTCGTCGACCATGACGACGAAGGTGTCGAACCGGCGGTTCTGCCCGTGCTTGCCGGGCAGACGCTCGACGCCCTCGTTGCCGCGACGGATGGTGTCGGCCACGGTGCGGCGGGCGCCGGGGGCGTCCGGATCGCGCAGTGCGGCGGCCACGTCGCCGAGGTCGGAGGCGAGCTGGTCGAGCACTTCGACCACGGGAGCCGCGTTGGCGCCGAGGATCTGCACCCACAGTTCGGGGGCGGATGCCGCGATGCGGGTGGTGTCGCGCACGCCCTGTCCCGCGAGGCGCAGGGACCCGTCGGGCGCCTCGACGAACCGGCCGGCCAGGAGGCTCGCGACCAGCTGCGGCACGTGCGACATCAGCGCGACGGACTCGTCGTGCTCTTCCGGGGTCATCTCGATGAGCGTCGCGCCCAGGTCGAGGGCGAGTCCCTCGACGAGGGACAGATCGTGCGCCGAGGTCTCGGCATCGCGGCACACCACCCACGGGCGTCCGACGAAGATGTCGGCGCGCGCGGAGATCGCTCCCCCGCGTTCGCGTCCGGCCATCGGGTGCGACCCGATGTAGTGCGTGAGGTCGACGCCGCGCGAACGGAGTGTCCGCAGCGGCTCGAGCTTGATGCTCGCGACGTCGGTGACCACGGCGCCCGGGTAGGCCGCGAGCTCGCGCTCCACGACGTCGGCGACGACGTCCGGCGGTACGGCGACGACGATCAGCGACGGCCGGTCGTCATCTCGCTCGGCGCGCCCGGCGCCGTAGTCGATCGCGAGACGCAGCTGCGACGGCGACGTGTCGGAGAGCACGACGTCGACGCCGAGAGCGGTGAGGGCGTGGCCGACGCTCGCCCCGAGGAGGCCCGACCCGACGACGCGGACCGTGCCGCTGGTACGGGTCGCCAACGGCGCCTCCGCGCGCGCGGACGTTCCGTTCGGTTCGATCATCGGGTCTCCTGCTGCCCTGGCGGTGGCGTTCGCACCGCGCGGCGCCCGAGGGTCACTCGGCCGGAGCGGCCGAAGTGTCGCCGTCTCGACGAGACAGCGTGAGCAGTGCGCCACGTTCTACTGTAGTCAACTCGCGGGCCTTCCCCACCGGGAGAGTTCCCAGGTGAAGGGGGCCGAACTGGCGCCGCACGAGTTCGACGACGGGGTGGCCGACCTCGGCCATCATGCGTCGCACGATCCGATTCTTCCCCGAGTGCAGCGTCAGCTCCACCAGACTCTCCCCGCGCGAGGAGTCCAGGAGCCGCGCCTTGTCGGCCGCGATCCGCCCGTCCTCGAGCTCGACGCCCTTGATCAGTCGCTGGATCGTCTGCGGCAGCACCTGCCCCTCGACCTTCGCGATGTACACCTTCGTCACGCCGAACGAGGGGTGCGCGAGCACGTGGGCGAGGTCGCCGTCGTTGGTGAGGACGAGGAGCCCCGAGGTGTCGGCATCCAGGCGTCCGACGTTGAACAGGCGCTCATCCCAGTCCTGCGTGAAGCGGCGGAGGTCGGGGCGCCCGCGGTCGTCGCTCATCGAGCTGACCACGCCGGTCGGCTTGTTGAGGATGACGTAGCGCTTGGACGTGTCCAGCTGGATCGCCGTGCCGTCGACGTCGACGAGGTCGGTCTCGGGGTCGATCCGCGAGCCGAGCTCGGTGACCACTTCGCCGTTGACCCGCACGCGGCCCGCGACGATCATCTCTTCCGCGACCCGGCGCGAAGCCACCCCCGCGTTCGCGAGCACCTTCTGCAGGCGTACGCCCTCTTCGCTCATCTGAGCACCTCTCCGTCGAATCCGTCCGCGCCGTCGTCGAGCAACGGCGAGATGTGGGGCAGCTCGTCGAGCGAGTTGATGCCCAGGTTGACCAGCAGCTGGTCGGTCGTTCCGTAGTGGATCGCGCCCGTGTCCGGGTCGGTGAACACCTCGGTGATGAGTCCGCGGGCGAGGAGCGTCCGGACGACCGAGTCCACGTTCACCGCGCGGATGGATGCCACCTGCCCCCGCGTCACGGGTTGCTTGTAGGCGATGACGGCAAGGGTCTCCAGCGCGGCCTGCGACAGCCGCGAGGGCGCCTGCGTGTTCACGAACTCCCCTACGACGTCGTCGTACTCCTCGCGGACGTACAGCCGCCATCCGCCCCCGACTTCGCGCAGTTCGAAGCCGCGGCGGGGTCCGCCGGTCTCACCGTCGTAGTCGGCCACGAGCCCTTCGATGGCCTGACGCACGGCCGGGACCGGTGCGGCGACGGCCGCCGCCAGCGACACGAGGCTCTGCGGCTCGTCGAGGATCAGCAGGATCGCCTCGAGCCGGCGGGCGACGGATGCCGTGTCGTTCGGGCGCGCGGCGGGCTCGGTCGGGTCATCGGTCATAGTCGGCTCCCAGGGCGGCGAGGTTCTCTTCCGACCACCTCTCGGCGGTCCAGCGCAGGGTCAGCTCCCCCAGCGGTTCGAGTTGCTCGAACGACAGCGCGGCGTGGCGGTACAGCTCGAGGATCGCGAGGAACCGCGCCACGACGACCCCGGTCTGCGTCACTCCGGCGACCAGGTCGCGGAAGTTGAGCGTCCCCGATCCGCGCAGCAGCGTCACGACGATCGCGGCCTGCTCGCGGATGCTCACCAGCGGCGCGTGCAGGTGATCGAGGCCGACGGTCGGCGGCTGCTTCGGCGCGAGGGCGACCACGGCGAGCGCGGCGAAGTCCTCGGCGCTGAGCGTCCACACGAGCTCCGGGACGGCGCTGCGGTACTTGGCATCCAGCCGCACGTACCGCGTGTGCCGACGGTCCTCGCGCTGCAGGCACCGCGCGAACCACGCCGACACCTCTTTGAAGGCCCGGTACTGCAGCAGACGCGCGAAGAGCAGGTCGCGCGCTTCGAGCAATGCCACGGACTCGGCATCCACGAGCTCGCCCTGCGGCAGGAGACCGGCGATCTTCATGTCGAGCAGGGTCGCGGCCACGACGAGGAACGCGGATGCCTCGTCCAGATCGCCCTCGGGGCCGAGGGCGCGGAGGTGCGCGATGAACTCGTCCGTGACCCGGCTCAGCGCGACCTCGGTGATGTCGAGCTCGTGCGCCGAGATCAGGTTCAGCAGCAGGTCGAACGGTCCGTCGAAGACGGGCAGCGAAACGCGGAACCCGGTGGAGTCGACGCCCTCCGGCGCCGCGGGGACGATGCCGTCGTCAGGCGACGGCGCCACGGGCGACCAGCTCCCGCGCCAACCGCAGGTAGGCCTGTGCGGCGGCGTGCTCGGGCGCGAACTCCGTGATCGGCATGCCCGAGACCGAGGCATCCGGGAACTTCACCGTGCGTCCGATGACCGTTTCGAGGACGTCGTCGCCGAACGCCTCGACCACGCGCTCCAGCACCTCGCGCGAGTGGAGGGTGCGCGGGTCGTACATCGTGGCGAGGACCCCGTCGAGCTCGATCGCGGGGTTGAGGCGATCGCGCACCTTGTCGATCGTCTCGATGAGGAGGGCGACACCGCGCAGCGCGAAGAACTCGCACTCGAGCGGGATCAGCACGCCGTGGGCGGCGGTGAGCGCGTTGACGGTGAGGAGTCCGAGCGACGGCTGGCAGTCGACCAGGACGACGTCGTAGTCGGCGGCGACCTTGCGGAGGACGCGGGCGAGGATCGTCTCGCGCGCGACCTCGTTGACGAGGTGCACCTCGGCGGCCGACAGGTCGATGTTCGCGGGGATCAGATCAAGGCCCTCGACACGGGTGTGCACGATCGCCTCGCGCGGGTCGCGCTTGGTGTCCAGAAGCAGATCGTAGATCGTGGGCACGTCGTGCGTCTGGATGCCGAGACCCGCCGACAGCGCACCCTGCGGGTCGAAGTCCACGGCGAGCACGCGGCGGCCGTAGCCCGCGAGCGAGGCGGCGAGGTTGATCGTCGTCGTCGTTTTGCCGACGCCGCCCTTCTGGTTGCAGAGGGCGATGATGCGGGCGGGACCGTGGCTGTCGAGCTTCGCGGGCGTCGGGAATCCGCGGTACGGCCGTCCGGTGGGTCCGATGATGACCTCGTCCGCGCTCTTCGCCGTCCCCTTCGTGCTCGCCGACACCGAGTCTCCCGCCTTCGTCATAACGGTGTCGAGTCTACTCGCCGGCCCGTCGCCCGCCGGGAGACCACGCGGTGAGCATGGCCGTTCCGGCCGCCGATGTTCACCGCGCCCGCGGGTGCGCGGTGGCGTACACATCGCGCAGAGCGTCGACCGAGACGTGCGTGTAGATCTGGGTCGTGGCCACCGACGCGTGACCGAGGAGTTCCTGCACTACGCGCACGTCGGCGCCGCCCTGCAGCAGGTGCGTCGCGAAGGAGTGCCGGAGCGTGTGCGGCGAGACGTGCGCGGTGAGCCCCGCCCGCTCGGCGGCGGCCTGGATGATGAGCCACGCGCTCTGGCGCGACAACGGCGCCCCGCGGACCCCGAGGAACAGCCGCGGAGTGGCCCTACCCTTGGCCGCCCACGCGGGCCGGACCCGCGTGAGATACGCCTCCACGGCGGCGCGGGCGTATGACCCGACCGGGACGATCCGTTCCTTCGCGCCCTTGCCCCGCACCCGCAGCACGTCGCCGTGCGCGGTGTCGTCCACGTCGAGCTGCACGATCTCCGACACGCGCGCGCCGGTGGCGTACAGCAGTTCCAGCAGCGCCCGGTCGCGGACGGCCGACGGATCGGCCGCCGTGGCGTCCTCCGACCCGGGCGCGGGGCCAGCGGCATCCAGGAGCTGTTCGACCTGACCGATCGACAGCGCCTTCGGGAGCCGACGAGGCGCTTTCGGTGGGCGCAGCCGCCCGCTCGGGTCGTCGTCGGCGCGTCCTTCGCGCACGAGGAAGCGGTGCAGCCCCCGCACCGACGACTGCAGCCGCGCGAGGGACGAGGCGGCGGGCGGCGGCTCCGCCGAGGCGCGCTCGGCGGCGAACTCGGCCACCGTCGCCGAGGTCACGGCATCCGTGTCGCCGATCCCCCGCGCGACCAGCCATTCCGTGTAGACGGCGAGATCGCGGCGGTACGCGGCGACGGTGTGGTCCGACAGGCCCCGCTCGAGCGAGACGTGCCGGAGGTACGTCTCGACCGCGCGCCCGAGGTCCACGTCAGGCCGACGCGGCCTCGCGGCGCAGCACCTCGGCCGCCGCGAGGACACCCGTGGCCAGGATGCCGTTGCGCAGGCGCCCCTCGAGCACCCCGTCGATCACGTCGGCCAGCGGCACGCGCTCGACGCGCATGTCGGACTCCTCGTGCTCGCGCTCGTAGTCGGTGACGACCTCGGACAGGCCGCGGGCGAGGAAGAGGTGGACGATCTCGTCGTTGCCGCCCGGCGTCGTGTGCACCGACACCAGGTGCTGCCACCGCTCGGCGACGAGGTCGACCTCTTCGGTCAGCTCGCGCTTCGCCGTCTCGAGCGGCGGCTCCCCGGCCACGTCGAGGAGACCCGCCGGGATCTCCCAGTCGCGCTCCTTGATGGGCTGCCGGTACTGCTGGATGAGCACCACACGGCCGTCGTCGTCGAGGGCGACGACCGCCGCGGCGCCGGGGTGCTCGACGTACTGCCGGGTCATCTCCCCGTCGCCGTACTTCACGGTGTCGGAGCGGAGGTCCCACACGGCCCCCTGGAAGACGAGGTCGCTGGCGACGACCTCCAGGTCGACGGGCTCGTCGCGCAGCGACTCCATGTCAGTCCTCCTCGACGTCGAACAGCTCGCTCGAACGGTGACGCTCGAGCGCCGCGCCGACCAGTCCGCGGAAGAGCGGGTGCGGCTCGGTGGGGCGCGACCGCAGCTCGGGGTGGGCCTGCGTGGCGATGTAGTACGGGTGGACGTCGCGCGGCAGCTCGACGTATTCGACGAGGTCGAGGTCGGGGTTGAGCCCCGAGAACACCAGGCCCGCGTCGCTCAGCTGCTGACGGTAGGAGTTGTTGACCTCGTAGCGGTGGCGGTGACGCTCGGACACGCGGTTCTCGCCGTACACCTCCGCCGCGAGCGACCCCTCGGCGAGGTCGGCCGGGTAGAGGCCCAGGCGCATCGTGCCGCCGAGGTCGCCGCTCTGCAGGATGTCGATCTGCTCGGCCATCGTCGCGACGACGGGGTGCGTCGTGTCGGGGTCGAACTCGCTCGACGAGGCTCCCTCGAGGCCGGCGACGGTGCGCGCGTACTCGATGACCATGCACTGCAGGCCCAGGCAGATGCCGAGCGTCGGGATCCCCTGCTCGCGGGCGAAGCGCAGCGCACCGAGCTTGCCCTCGATCCCGCGGATGCCGAAGCCGCCGGGGACGATGATGCCGTCCACCGTCGAGAGGGCCTTGGCCGCGCCCTCGGGCGTCTCGCAGAGGTCGGAGGGGATCCACGTGATCTTGACGTGCGTCTCCTGGGCGAACCCGCCGGCCTTGATGGCCTCGGTCACCGACAGGTACGCGTCGGGGAGGTCGATGTACTTGCCGACGAGCCCGATGGTGACCTCGTGCTTGGGGTTGTGCACCGCCTGCAGCACCCGCTGCCAGCGCGACCAGTCGACGTCGGCGGCCTTGTCGATGTCGAGCGCGTCGACGATGTAGGCGTCGAGTCCCTGGTCGTGCAGCATCGTCGGGATGTCGTAGATGCTCGGCACGTCCACGGCGTTGACGACCGCGTCCTCGTCGACGTCGCACATGAGCGCGATCTTGCGCTTGTTCGACTCGGTGACGGGCCGATCGCTGCGCAGGACCAGGGCATCGGGCTGGATGCCGATGGAACGCAGGGCCGCGACCGAGTGCTGGGTGGGCTTGGTCTTCTGCTCCCCCGACGCGCCCATGAAGGGCACCAGCGAGACGTGCACGAAGAAGACGTTCTTGCGGCCGAGCTCGTGACGGATCTGCCGCGCGGATTCGATGAACGGCTGCGACTCGATGTCGCCCACCGTGCCGCCGATCTCGGTGATGATGACGTCGGGCTGGGGCGACTCGGTCGACTGCAGGCGCATGCGGCGCTTGATCTCGTCGGTGATGTGCGGGATGACCTGCACGGTGTCGCCGAGGTACTCGCCGCGGCGCTCGCGGGCGATGACCTGCGAGTAGATCTGGCCGGTCGTGACGTTGGCCGCCTGGCTCAGCTCGATGTCGAGGAAGCGCTCGTAGTGGCCGATGTCGAGGTCTGTCTCTGCCCCGTCGTCGGTGACGAACACCTCACCGTGCTGGAACGGGTTCATCGTGCCCGGATCCACGTTCAGGTAGGGGTCGAGCTTCTGCATGACGACGCGCAGTCCACGCGCCGTGAGAAGGTTGCCGAGGCTTGCCGCCGTCAGGCCCTTACCGAGTGACGAGACCACTCCTCCGGTGACGAAGATGTGCTTCGTCGTGAAGGTCGATGCCGTGTTGTTGTCGTCTGAATGTCCCGCGTCCGAAGTCTGCATCACGGGCTTCGATCCTATCAGTCGTCTCGGATGGTGTCCTCGCGGAACGCTCCGCGTGTGGGAGGAAGTCTGGCATCCACCGCCGACACGCGTGTCACCCGGACGTGACGATCCCGTGTCGCCCGGGCGGGTTCAGTGCGCGCCGCGGCCCGTCTCCAGCAGCTCGCGCGCGTGGGTGAGCGCGGCGTCGGAGTCGCTGAGTCCCGAGAGCAGACGGGCCATCTCGGCCTCGCGTTCGGCGCCTTCCAGACGGCGGACACTGGATGCCGTGACCGCGCCGTCGTTGCCCTTGACCACGGTGAGATGGTTGCCGGCGAAGGCCGCGACCTGGGCGAGGTGGGTCACCGCGATGACCTGCGACGACTCCGCCAGCCGGGCGAGTCGCCGTCCGACCTCGATCGCCGCGGCGCCGCCGATCCCGGCATCCACCTCGTCGAAGACGAACGTCGGCACCGGATCGACGCCAGCGATGACGACCTCGATCGCGAGCATCACGCGGCTCAACTCGCCACCGGACGCCCCGCGCGAGACCGGTCGCGGGTCGGCGCCGGGGTGGGGTGCGAGCAGGATCGCGACGTCGTCGCGCCCGTGCGCCCCCGGCGTCGACGACGGAGTGACCTCGACGGTGAGCTTCGCGTCGGGCAGCGCGAGGGCGTGCAGTTCCTCGGTGACGGCGGCGCCGAGCCGCGCGGCGGCCTCGAGTCGCGCCGCGGTGAGGGCCTCGGCGGCGGCATCCAGGTCGGCGGCCGCCGCATCGCGCTGCACGCCGAGCCGTTCGACGCGATCGCCGTCGTCGTCGAGCTCGAGCAGCCGGGCCGATCCGGTCTCCAGCAGGGCGATGGCGGCATCCACCGAACCGTGGGCACGAGCCAGCGCCGCCAGGACTCCGCGCCGCTCGTCGACCGCGGCGAGTTCGTGCGGGCCGGATTCGTCGAGGTCCGCGAGGTAGCCCGACAGCGCGACCGCGATGTCGGTGGCACGGTAACCGAGGTCGGCGATCTGCTCTCCGATGGACGCGAGCTCCGCGTCGCTCGAGGCCACGCGTTCCAGGGCGCGGCGCGCCTCCGCGAGCAGCACGACCACGTCGGGGCCGTCGTCGTCGCTGGAGAGCACCGCGTGGGCGCTCACCGCGGCGATCCGCAGCTCCTCGGCGTTCGCGAGGCGCTCCGCGCGACGGGCGAGATCCTCTTCCTCGCCGGCGATCGGCGCGGCCGCCTCGATCTCGGTGATCGCCGCGCGCAGCTCCTCCGCCTCGCGGGCGCGGCCGTCGCGGTCCGCCGTCAGGGTCGTCAGTTCGGCATCCAGCTCGCGCCAGGTGTCCCACGCGCTCCGGTAGACGGCACGCGCCGCGGTGACCGCATCTCCGCCGAAGCGGTCGAGCGCGTCGCGCTGAGCGAATGCCGAGCGCAACCGCAGCTGATCGGATTGGCCGTGGACCACCACGAGGTCGTCCGCGAGGTCGGCGAGCACGCCCGCCGGAGCGGTACGGCCCCCCACGGTCGCGCGCCCACGGCCTTCGCTCGAGACCGTGCGTCCGAGGTACAGCTCGGCGGCGCCGTCGCCGAGCGGTTCGACGTCTCCCCCGGCTTCGCGCACGCGCGCGGCCACCGGACCGTCCTCGGGGACGAGCCACACGCCCTCGACCGCGGCCTGCGCCGCGCCCGATCGCACGGCGCCCGAATCGGCACGCTGGCCGAGCAGCAGCCCGAGACCGGTGACGACCATGGTCTTGCCTGCGCCGGTCTCGCCGGTGATGGCCGTGAACCCGCGCCCGATCGGCAGGGTCGCGTCGGCGATCACGCCGAGGTCGCGCAGCCGCATCTCCTCGATCACGGCGTCCCTCCCAGCGCGCCACGCCACCCGGTCACCGGCAGCCGGAACTTCCGCACCAGCCGGTCGGTGAAGGCTGCGGGGTGCAGGCGCGCGAGGCGCACGGGCCGCGACGACCGGCGCGCCACGACACGGGCTCCGGGCGGCAGCTCGTGCGAGCGCCGTCCGTCGCACCACAGGATGCCGCTCCCGCTCGTGCGTTCGAGCACCTCCACGGCGACGGTGGCGTCGGGGCTCACCACGAGAGGACGGGCGAAGAGCGCGTGGGCCGACAGCGGCACCACGGCGATGGCCTCGACGGTGGGCCAGATGACGGGCCCGCCGGCGGAGAAGTTGTACGCGGTCGACCCGGTGGGGGTCGCCACGACGATGCCGTCGCATCCGAACGACGACAGCGGCCGCCCGTCGACCTCCATGACCACCTCGAGCATGCGCTCGCGGCTCGCCTTCTCGACCGTCGCCTCGTTCAGCGCCCAGGTCTCGAAGATGACGCGGTCGTCGGCATCGAGGACCTTGACCGCGAGAGCGAGGCGCTCCTCGACGCGGTAGTCACGGGCGATCACGCGACGTACGGCGTCGTCCATGTCGTCGCGCTCGATCTCGGCGAGGAACCCGACGTGCCCCATGTTGATGCCCAGGATCGGCGCCGTGCCCCCGCGCACCGTCTCGGCGGCGCGCAGGATCGTGCCGTCTCCCCCGAGGACGATCGCGAGCTCGAGGTCTTCCACCCCGACGTCGACGCCCAGGGTCTCGACCCCGTCGAGGGGCAGCCGTTCCGCGAGCTCGGGGCGATCCTCGGCGGACACCACGGGAATCGCCCCGGCCGCGCGCACGGCGTTCAGGACGCGCTGCGCGGCCTCGACGGTGTCGTCGCGGCGCGCGTGGACGACGAGGAGGATACGGCGTTCGCTGGGGGTCATCGGCTTCCGGTCAGTCGGGTCACGGTGCTCTCCCATTCTGAGGGGTCGGTGCCGCGGGCGTCCGAGAACCACGCCACGTACTCGTGGTTGCCGTGGGTCCCGACGATCGGCGACGAGATGAGTCCCGCCGTCCTCAGGCCCGCGTCCCAGGCCGCCCACAGCACGCCGTGCACGGCGTCGGCGCGCAGGGCGGGATCGGTCACGAGTCCGCCCTTCACCGCCGTGCGTCCGACTTCGAACTGCGGCTTGATCAGCAGGACGATGTCGGCGCCCGGCGCCGACGTCTCCGCGACAGCCGGCAGCACGTGGTGCAGGGAGATGAACGAGAGGTCGCCCGACACGATCGACGGACGCTCGTCGACCCCGGTCGCGGCGGCGAGGGTCGCGGCAGTCATGAACCGGACGTTGTACCCCTCGACCGACACCACCCCGGGGTCGCCGGCGACGGCGGGGGCCAACTGCCCGTGCCCGACGTCGACGGCCAGCACCGGGCGGGCGCCCCGCTCCCGCAGGACCTGCGTGAAGCCTCCGGTGGACGCACCGAGGTCGAGGGCGACACGTCCGGACGGATCCAGCTCGAACGCGTCGAGGGCGGCCAACAGCTTGTGCGCGCCGCGACTGACGTAGTGGTCGGCGACGGCCACCTCGATGAGCGAATCGTCTTCGACGCGCACCGAGGACTTGACCACGCCGCGCCCGTCGACGGTCACCAGACCGTCCGCGATCAGCTGTGCGGCGTGCGTACGCGAGCGCGCCAGACCGCGGGCGGCGAGCTCGGCATCCAGGCGCCGGGTCATCCGTCGGCCGACGGGGCGACGCCCGAGTCGAGCCGACGAGCGAGTTCGTCGTGCAGCGCCGCGTACGCGTCGGCGCGCGCCTCGAGCGGCTGTTCCTCGATGATGCGGAGGCGGCCGATCAGTTCGGCGTCGGCATCGGTCTCACGGTCATCCGACATGGATGCCATCGTATCGGCGTCACCGCACGCGGAACGGGTCCGCGTACAACTGCTCCGGAACCCGGAAGCCGAAGATCGCGCGACCCGAGTTCCAGATCGCGGCCGCCCCCGCTCGCAGGAGGTCGATCTGCCTGCTTCCTTCGGACACGATGCGCAGGTCGACGCCGTCGATCTCGATGATCGCGTCGCCGACGCGGGTGCGCTCGCCCTTCACGATCGTGGCGGGGTACGGTTCGAACAGCTGACGCAGGTCCTCGACGATGTAGTCGGGGCGCTGATTCGGCGCCGCGGCGAGGAGCTGCTTCGGCCGGTCGATTCCGGTGAGCACGTGCACGGACGCCATCTCCGCTCCGCGCGCGCCCTGCACGTCGGTGTCGAGACGGTCACCGATGAACAGCGGCGACGTGGCGCCGGTCCTCGCGACGGCGACGTCGAAGATCGGTCGCTCGGGCTTGCCGGCCACCGTCGCCAGTCGGCCGACGGCCGTGTGCACGGCCGAGACCAGGGTGCCGTTCCCCGGCGCGATACCGCGCGCCTGCGGGATCGTCCAGTCGGTGTTCGTAGCGATCCACGGGATGCCGCCGTCCTCGAGGGGCGTCGCGAGGGCGTAAGCCGCCTCGGCGAGCTGCTTCCACCCGACCTCCGGGGCGAAGCCCTGGACGACGGCCGCGGGTGAGTCGTCCGCGCTACGGGTGACGACGAACCCCGCCTTCTCGACCTCGACGACGAGACCCTCTCCCCCGACCACGAGCAGGGTCGACCCGGCGGGGACGAGTTCCGCGAGCAGCCGCATCGCCGCTTGCGGGCTCGTCACGACGTCCTCGGGTGCGACGTGCAAGCCCAGCGAAGTGAGGTGATCGGCGACCGAGGCGTCCGTGCGCGAGGCGTTGTTCGTGATGTAGCCGAGCCGGCGGCCTTCGTCGGCGGCGCGGTTCAGACTGTCGACGGCATGGGGCAAGGCGCCGGGGCCGGCGTACACCACGCCGTCCAGGTCGGCGAGCACGACATCGACGCCGTCGAGCGGTGTGCGTTCCGTCCTGCTTCGCCCGAAGATCATCGTTCTTCGCCTTCGTCCTCGCCGGCATCCTGCACGGGGATCACCCCGGATGCGACGTCCACTCCGCCCTCGTCATCGACGAGATCGATCTCTTCGACGACGATGACCTCGCGGTCCGCGACACCCGCGGCCGCGTCGAGCGCCTCGGCGGCGATCTCCGCACGGCGGAACCACTCGGCAGCCTCGTCGTCGCGCCCCAGTTCTTCGAGGACCGCGGCGCGCGCCGCGAAGAGCGCGGGGCTCCATTCGAAGGCGCGATCGGGGTCGGCCTCGGGGATGTCGAGTTCCTGGAGGGCACGCTCCGGCTCTCCGAGATCCAGACGCGCGCCCGACATCGCGATGGCGAGCTGCGCACGCACGGCCGTCGGCAGCGTCGACCGGTCGACGGCACGCCCCTCTTCGAGCGCGCGGTCCGGTCGCCCCACACCACGCTCGCTGTCGACGATGAGCGGGAGCTGCTCGTCCGATCCGGAGATCCGGCGGTGGGTGCGGAGCTCGCGCAACGCGAGCGCGAAGTCGCCGATGGCGTAGGCCGTGATCGCGACCGTCTCGCGCACGATCGCGATGCGTCCCGCGCTCCGCGATGCGGCCAGCGCGTGCTGATGCGCGAGGGCCGGGTCGTCGTCGATCAGACGGGATGCCATCACCAGGTGTCGAGCGACGTTCTCCGCGTTGTCCTTGCTCAGTGTCTTGAGCTCGTTGCGCGCCGCGCCGGGCAGGTCACGGGCCGTAACGTCCTCGGGGATCTCCGGCCCACGCTCCCGCTGATCCTGCGGCGGACGTGTGGCGCGGCCTTCCGTGCGGTCGAAACGGCGCGGCGCTCCGGCACCAGGCCGACGGTCACCAGACGGCCGACGATCTCCCGCCTCCCCGCGCGGGCGGTAAGGACGAGAATCCCCACCTTCCGAACGCGGACGATACGGACGAGAATCCCCACCTTCCGAACGCGGACGATACGGACGGGCGTCGCCATCGCGACGCGGCCGATCAGCTTCGCCGCCCTCCCGACGGTAGGGGCGGGAATCGCCGTCGCGACGCGGTCGGTCAGCACCGCCGGCGTTCGACGTGCGCCCCTGCCCGTCACGATGCGGACGGCCATCGCCACCCGACGGACGTGCTCCGCCATCGCCGTCCCGGCGGGGACGATACGGCTGGTCACCCGCGCGACGCGGTGCGCGATCATCACCGTCTCGGCGCGGACGCGCGCTGCGGTCGCCCGCTCCACGGGAGGGGCGGGCGGAGGAATCACGGGCTGAACGGCCCCGGTCGGAGCCGCCACCCGAGGATGATCGGGGTCGGGATCGGTCGTCGGAGCGACCTCCGTTGACGTTGCGCTCGTTCGCGTCGTCGTTCGACATGACGATCCTTCCCCCGGAAATGTGTCCGTATATGCGAAATGGCCACCCAGCGTTGGGTGGCCATTTCGTCTTAGAAGAAGTCCGGCGGTGTCCTACTCTCCCACAGGGTCCCCCCTGCAGTACCATCGGCGCTGAGAGGCTTAGCTTCCGGG
>NZ_MTQM01000001.1 GCF_001984105.1 Microbacterium sp. CSI-V
GCGCAGCGACCGGCGCGAGACCATCGACGGCGTCGGAGCCCTCCTGTCGGTGCTCACGATGGCGCCCCTGGTCTTCGGCCTGATCGAGGGCCGAACCTACGGCTGGTGGACGGTCGACCAGACGCTCCAGGTCGGCGACTGGCAGTGGCCGTGGTCGCTCTCCCCCGTGCCGATCGCCTTCGCGGTCGCGCTGGTCGCCCTGGCGGCCTTCATCGCGTGGGGAGTCCACCGCCGGCGGCGCGGGCGCTCGACACTCCTCGCCCTCGGCCTGTTCCGCATCGCGTCTTTCCGAAACGGCAACATCGCCGCCGCGGTCGTCTCCCTCGGGGAGTTCGGCATCATCCTCGCCCTTCCCCTCTGGCTGCAGTTCGTCGTCGGCTTCGACGCACTGCAGACCGGCCTCCTCCTGCTCTCGCTGGCCATCGGGTCGTTCGTGGCGAGCGGGATCGCCGGCGCCCTGAGCGGTCGCGTCGCACCGGTGTGGATCGTTCGCGCGGGTCTCCTCGCGGAGATCATCGGAGTCGCCGGCGTCGCCTTCACGATCGGACCGGATGCCACGTGGGGACCCCTCATCCCCTTCCTGTTCGTCTACGGCGTCGGGGTGGGCCTGGCCACCGCGCAGCTCACGGGCGTCGTGCTGGCGGAGGTCCCGCCCGCAGAGAGCGGCGCCGCGTCCGGCACGCAGTCCACCTCCCGCCAACTCGGCGCGGCGCTCGGCGTCGCCATCCTCGGGACCGTCCTGTTCTCGACCACCTCGAGCGTGCTGACCTCCGCCCTCGACGACCGGGGGCTGCCCGCCGATCAGCGGGATCAGGTCGTGTCGCAGGTGGTCGACAGCGCGGGCGCGGCGATCGTCGGGCTCGAGCAGTCGCCGCAGACGCAGGACCTCGCGGCGGACGCGCGGACGGCGTTCAGCGACGGAACGAAGGCCGCCGCCTTCACCGCAGCCGGATTCCTGACGCTCGGACTCGTGTCGACGCTCACGCTCGGCGCCGCCGCGAGCGGGCGCGGCAGCCGCCAGGAGGAAGAGGAGCAGGCGCGCCGCTGAGCGGGCGCGACAGAACCTCAGCGATCCGCGCCGGATCAGCGGCATCCACGCGGTTCGGACTGAGGTTGCGCGGAGCACTGACGCTGCGCGCCCCGCGTCAGACGCGGGCACAACCTCAGCGATCCGCGCCGGATCAGCGGCATCCACGCGGTTCGGACTGAGGTTGCGCGGAGCACTGACGCTGCGCGCCCCGCGTCAGACGCGGGCATCCACCCCGTCGGCGACCGGCACCAGGCGCGTCAGCTGCGTGACGTGCCGGGGCTCGAGCTCGGCGAGGCTCGAGACGCCGAGCAGCGCCATCGTGCGCTCGATCTCGCTGCGGAGGATCGCGATCGTCCGGTCGACGCCCTGACGACCCCCGGCCATGAGGCCATAGAGGTAGGCGCGGCCGATGAGCGTGAACTTCGCGCCGAGGGCGATGGATGCCACGATGTCGGCGCCGTTCATGATGCCGGTGTCGACCATGACCGTCGCGTCCTTGCCGACCTCGCGCACGACGTGCGGCAGGAGCCGGAAGGGGATCGGCGCGCGGTCGAGCTGGCGTCCGCCGTGGTTCGAGAGGACGATGCCGTCGACACCGAGGTCGACCAGGCGGGCCGCGTCGGTGACGTTCTGCACGCCCTTCACGACGAGCTTGCCCGGCCACATGCCGCGGATGATGTCGAGGTCGTCGTAGCTGATCGTCGGGTCCATCGCGGCGTTCAGCAGCTCGCCGACGGTGCCGCCGGTCGTGCTGAGGGAGGCGAACTCGAGCTTGGGCGTGGTGAGGAAGTCGTACCACCACCACGGACGCGGAATGGCGTTGACGATCGTGCCGAGCGTGAGCTGCGGCGGGATCGAGAAGCCGTTGCGCTTGTCGCGGAGGCGGGCCCCGGCGATGGGGGTGTCGACCGTGAACTGCAGGGTGTCGAACCCGGCCGCAGCCGCCCGCTCGACGAGACCGTACGAGATCTCGCGCTGCTTCATGACGTAGAGCTGGAACCAGTTGCGTCCGACGGGGTTCGCCGCCTTCACGCCCTCGATCGAGGTCGTCCCGAGGGTCGAGAGGGTGAACGGGATGCCGGCGGCCGCCGCCGCGGAGGCCCCGGCGGTCTCGCCCTCGGTCTGCATCAGGCGCGTGAACCCGGTCGGGGCGATGCCGAACGGCAGGGCCGACGGGCCGCCGAGGATTTCGCAGGACGTGTCGACGTTCGCCGCCGGCCGCAGGATGTCGGGGTGGAACTCGACGTCCTCGAAGGCGCGGCGGGCGCGGTCGAGCGAGAGCTCGCCCTCAGCGGCACCGTCGGTGTAGTCGAACGCGGCCTTGGGCGTGCGACGCTTCGCGATCGTGCGGAGATCGGCGATCGTCAGCGCCGCGTCGAGACGGCGCTTGCGGGCGTCGAGCTCGGGCTTCTTGAACTGCATGAGCTCGAGGAGCTCGCCGACCTTGGGCAGCTGGCGCTGAACCATGGAGTCTCGCTTTCGTGTGGTCTGACCACAGACTACGCCGGTTCCGCGACGACGGAGCCGCGGGGCGTGTATCGGACAGGGGGGAACGCGTGCGCGACGCGCACGCGCAGATCTTCGAGGGTCGCGTCGGCGCCGAAGCACCCGAGCGCGCGGGCCTGCACGAGGACGTTGCCGAGCGCCGTGGCCTCCACGGGCCCGGCCAGCACGGGCACGCCCGCACGGTCGGCGGTCGCCTGGCACAGCAGCGCGTTGCGCGCGCCACCGCCCACGAGGTGGATGACGTCGACCTCGCGGCCCGCCAACCCGCCCGCGGTGCGCACGGCCCGAGCGAACGCGGCCGCGATGCTCTCGACGATGATGCGCGCGAACATCGGCCGCCCGGCACGGCCCGGGCGATCGGCGCCGATCAGCGCCGCGATGCGTCCGGGCATGTCGCCCGGGGCCGCGAGCTCGGGGGCGTTCGCGTCGAACAGGCGCGCGGGCGGCGACACCGCGCCGGCCGA
>NZ_MTQM01000002.1 GCF_001984105.1 Microbacterium sp. CSI-V
AAGCCCGACTTTCGTCCCTGCTCGACTTGTAGGGGTCGCAGTCAAGCTCCCTTGTGCCTTTACACTCTGCGAATGATTTCCAACCATTCTGAGGGAACCTTTGGGCGCCTCCGTTACCTTTTAGGAGGCGACCGCCCCAGTCAAACTGCCCACCTGACACTGTCTCCCCGCCCGATAAGGGCGGCGGGTTAGAAGGTCAATACAGCCAGGGTAGTATCCCACCGATGCCTCCACCGAAGCTGGCGCTCCGGTTTCCAAGGCTCCTACCTATCCTGTACAAGCTGTACCAACATTCAATATCAGGCTGCAGTAAAGCTCCACGGGGTCTTTCCGTCCTGTCGCGGGTAACCTGCATCTTCACAGGTACTATAATTTCACCGAGTCTCTCGTTGAGACAGTGCCCAGATCGTTGCGCCTTTCGTGCGGGTCGGAACTTACCCGACAAGGAATTTCGCTACCTTAGGACCGTTATAGTTACGGCCGCCGTTTACTGGGGCTTCAATTCGCACCTTCGCTTACGCTAAGCGCTCCTCTTAACCTTCCAGCACCGGGCAGGCGTCAGCCCCTATACTTCGCCTTACGGCTTCGCAGAGACCTGTGTTTTTGCTAAACAGTCGCCTGGGCCTATTCACTGCGGCTCTCTCGGGCTTGCACCCTAACAGAGCACCCCTTCTCCCGAAGTTACGGGGTCATTTTGCCGAGTTCCTTAACGAGAGTTCTCTCGATCACCTTAGGATTCTCTCCTCGCCTACCTGTGTCGGTTTGCGGTACGGGCACCTCTCACCTCGCTAGAGGCTTTTCTTGGCAGTGTGGAATCAGGAACTTCGCTACTAAATTTCGCTCGCCATCACAGCTCAGCCTTATGGGAAACGGATTTGCCTATTTCCCAGCCTAACTGCTTGGACGCGGATATCCAATACCGCGCTTACCCTATCCTCCTGCGTCCCCCCATTGCTCAAATGGTGAGGAGGTGGTACAGGAATATCAACCTGTTGTCCATCGCCTACGCCTTTCGGCCTCGGCTTAGGTCCCGACTAACCCTGAGCGGACGAGCCTTCCTCAGGAAACCTTAGGCATTCGGTGGAGGGGATTCTCCCCCCTCTTTCGCTACTCATACCGGCATTCTCACTTCTA
>NZ_MTQM01000003.1 GCF_001984105.1 Microbacterium sp. CSI-V
CCGGCTAGGGGCCTCCGGCGGGCTGCGCCCGCCTCCTCCGGGCGTCCCGGCAGGCCGGGCCGGAGCGAGGTCGGGGCGGCGCTGCGCGCCACCCTCGGGGCGGGCTGCGGTGGGGTGCGTGGCGGCCTGGGATCGGGTAGCCGGCTATCAGGTGCCGGATCGACCCTGCGGGGCTTAGGCGGCTTCCTGGGGCTTCCTGCGGATTAGCGCTTCCCGGCCCTGTGCGGCTCTCTCCCGGCCTGGGGTGCCGTTCGGCTGTAGTTGCCTATCCCGGTGCTTTCGCGGCCTGTGGCGGGCTTCCTGGGCCGTTCTGCGGGGCGGTTCCTCGTGGTTGGGGTTCCGGGGCGGGTTCTGTCCGGGCTGCGCCCGGGAGGCGGGCCGTTTCCAACCCTGTTGACAGTGTCTGGGGCTATCTCTATATTAGTACCTGTCAAGTCAACTATTCAATAACCGTGGAGGTTCTCATGAGCATGTGGACGTGTGTATCGGTGGATGCCGTGGAGGGCGCCGAGCTGCCCTCGCTCGCCCGGCTAATCGCGCTGTGGAATGCGAACGCGGACACCGAGCACCAGATCGACATCGACACCGGCCGCGCGCGGATCTACGGGATCGACGCGCAGATCGGGATCGACCGGGCCGGATCGGCCTACGTGCAGTACTCAGACCAGGTGCAGACCTTCGGGCTGCGTGAACTCGCCGAGCAGCTGACGGCATCCCTGCCGGGGCTGTCCCTCACCCTCAAGGAGGAATGGACGGGCGAGGAGCCGAGTGTCACCCGCGAGCGCTGGCAGGGCGGCCGCGTGGTCGCGAAGCGGGATTCGAACGGGCCGCTGATCCCGGTGGACGCGCTGGGCCGCACGCCGGAGACCGCGCTGGCGGCGATCCTGGCGGCCGTGGGCTCGCTCGGGGACGCGCTGATGATGACGTTCCCGGGTGAGGACTTCTGGGAGCACTTCACCTACCTGGAAGGCTCCCGGCTCGCCGAGGTGTTCGAGGCCGCCGCGCTGCCGGAGCGCGCTGCCATGATCCGCGAGCGCTGCCGCGAGGCCGATCCCGAGGCATGGGAGGAGGCCGACGAGACCGCCTGAGACCCGCGATTTCTCCCTAGAAAACGGGGGAGTCTCCCAATGTCGGAGGCTCCCCCTATATTCGTAAGCGTCAAGTCAACTATTCGACGTTCTAGGGAGGACATCATGACTGACATCACCACTCAGGCGGTTACCGGCTTCGAGGGTCTCACCCTCCCCCGCCCGGCTGTCATCGGCGAGCTGGCGCGGGTCGAGGCTTCCACGCGCGCCGCGCTCGCCCGCGCCGAGCAGCTCGAGGCGGAGATCGCCACGGCGCGGGCCGAGGAGATCACGGACGGCGCAGACGCCCGTCTCGTGGACTTCTGGGAGGCGGCGGGCGAGATCGCCACCGACCACGACATGTGCGGCGAGTACGACCGCATGGTCGCCGCCGTGGACGGCATCACCCGCGAGCGCGAGTTCGAGGTCGGTATGGACATCACGATCAGCCTGCGGGTCTACCGGACGGTCACCGCGACCAACTACGACGCCGCTATCGAGGCCGCCGAGGAGGACGTCGACCGCTACGACGTGGCCGAGGCGATCCGCGAGAACGGCTGGGATGACATCGACTGGAACGGGTCGAGCGCCGAGCCGGTCTGATCCGGCATCGCGCGAGGGGCGGGGCTTCGGCCTCGCCCCTCTTTCGTGCCCTGCGGCGAGCGCCGATCCAACCGGGTTGACAATGTCGGAGCCCTCCCCTATATTTGTACATGTCAAGTCAACTAATCGACGTTCTAGGGAGGACATCATGACTGACATCACCACCACCGACAACCGGGTCGCCGGTCAGACCGAGCTCGCCCGGGCGCAGGAGTCCGAGCGGGCCGCGCTCGCCCGCGTGGTCACCCTTGAGGCCGAGCTGGCACGGCTGCAGAACGACCAGATCGAGGCGAGCGACCCGCGCCTGACGATGCTCTGGGCGAAGGTGCGCCGGATCGCCGACCACGCCGGTTACGAGACCTACTACGACACGCTCGCCGAGGAGCTGGGCGGCGTCCAGCGTGACCGGAAGTACACGGTCACCTACCGCGTGACGGTCGAGGTCGACGTGCCGGTCGAGGTCACCGCGATCAACACGGAGACCGCCGAGGAGGCCGCCCGGCCCATGCTCACCCCCGAGCGGATCGCCACGATCCTGCACGGCCCCGGCTGGCGCGACATGACGGTCGAGGAGCACGACATCATCGAGGACTGATCGACCGGGAGGGGCGGGCCGCCCGCCCCTCCCGGCATCCGCCCCGCGGCGAGCGCAGCCGATCCGATCCAACCGGGTTGACAATGTCCGACCCCTCCCCTATATTAGTAGGTGTCAAGTCAACTAAAACCCGTTCTGAGGAGGACGCCATGACCGCCGCAACTCTCGCCGAAATGGTGGCCGCTCGAGATCTCGTCAACGAGACCGGGGAGACCCTCGCCTACGCCATCGCCGCCGGCGAGAGCGACCAGGCCCTCCGCACCCTGCGGCGCAAGTACAACGCCGCCATCAAGGCGGAAACCGCGCTGCGGTTCCGCCCGTAGCCAGACCATGGCGAGACCGGGCGCCCGGCCTCGCCGGCCCCGACCGAGAGGAACACCATGACCACCGCCACGAAGCGCTACACCGGCCCGCTGGCGCCGGGCGCGCACATCGCCGCCGACACCGACCCGTGGCTGCAGGATGCCGCCACCGGCGAGCGCGTCGACCTCCGCCCGTTCGAACCGACCGAGCCGCGATCGCTGGCCGCCGACGACTGCGAGTGCATCGCGTGGGCGATCCTCCCCGGCGTCTTCGCCCCGTGCAATGGCGAGTTCGGCATCGAGGCGCACGACGACTGTCGCGAGTACGCGGGCGACATCGAGGCCGCCGCGGCGCTCGCCGCGCACCTGGCATCCATCACCGGCCGCACCTACGAAATCTGGTACGAGGAGACCCGCCCATGAGCACCGCACACCCCACCCCGACATCCAAGCCGGCCCCGCTCGCCGCGGCCGACCTCGCCGACGCGAACGGCTGGCGAGACCCCGCCGCGCTCGCCGTCCCCGATGCCGTCATGCTCGGCACGCTCGCCGCCTGGGGCATCTGGCCGGACGACCACGCCCCCGACCCGGGCGAGCCGCTCGGCGAGCAGTTCGCCCGGCAGATCGGCGCGGGCGAGGCCGTCGAGTACTTCGAGACCTTCGAGCTGATCCGCGCGATCGCGCACGCCGCCTACGCGAACGGGTACGCCCGCGGCACCGCGGCGAGCGCGATCCCCGCCGACGCATCCCCCGAGGCGATCGCCGCCGCCGTGGTGCGATCGCTCGACCTCCCGCCCCTCGCCGTCTACGTGGAACGGGGCAAGCCCGAGCCGCCGCAGAACCTCGTGTGGAACGCCGTGCGCGCCGCGGTGACCGCCACCCGATCCCGGCGCACAACGTAGCACCCGCGGCGCTCGCCGCAGTCCTCCCTAGCGGGGCGAGGGGCAACCCTCGCCCCGCATTTTCGTGCCCGCGCTCCAATGTCCGACCCCCTCCCTATATTGGTAAACGTCAAGTCAACTAACCGACGTTCTGAGGAGGACATCATGACCGACACCACCACGACCGCAGCCGAGATCCTGGCAGGGTTCGAGCAGAGCTTCGGTGGCATCTTCGAGCGGATGAGCTGGGCCGAGGATGAGATCGCGCAGGCGCAGGCCCGGCACCCCGAGCAGGCCGACACGCTCTTTCACTCGTTCTCGCTGCTCAGCGGCGGCGAGGCATCCGCGCGGATGAGCGTTGAGGCCGTCTACCGGGCGCACGCGCGGGAGATCCTCGAGCGGGTCGCCGCGGGCGAGGACACCCGCCCCGGCACCGCCGTCGAGGTCGTCATCGGCCTTCTCGCGGCCGCGGAGCGGGCACCGCTCTCGCACGAGGGATTCGGGCTGTGCGCGCGGCTGTGGATCGCCGCAGGCCTGCCCGATCACGACGAGTTCGCCGACAAGCTCGACCACATCGAGGCGCTGCACGCCGCCCGGCTCGACGCCGAGGAGGCCGACGCCCGCCGTGCCTGCCGGGACGACGCCCGCAAGCTCGGCCGGATCGAGTGCGACGGCTGGCACCACGGCGCGCAGGTGCCCTGCAGCTACATCGCCGCGGCCTGATCGCAGCGCGGGCCGGGGCGAGATCCTCGGCCCGCGCTCGCCGCATCCGGCACCGCCGATCCAACCGGGTTGACAATGTCCGACCCTGCCCCTATATTAGTAAATGTCAAGTCAACTAACCGGATGTTCTGAGGAGGACACCATGACCACCATCCTGAAGGCCGTCGAGAAGGGCGAGCTGCTCACCGCCGTCACCACGCTGCTCGGCTACACCCCGACCGAGTCGCTCGTCATCGCCCCGTTCCGCGGCACCCGCTCGCACGGCGCGCTGCGCGTCGACCTCCCCACCGCCACCGACGCGGACGCGCTCGCCGCGTACACCGCCGAATGGCTCGGCACGGTCGTCCGCCTCGGCGGCGTCACGATGATCGCCGCGGCGATCTACACCGACGGCGACCAGGCGCGGCACGCGCTGCTCGCCGAGACCCTGCGCACCATGTGCGACCTGCTCGGCCTCGACGTCGCCGCGATCTTCTACGCCACCCCCGCCACCTGGGGCGAGTACTTCACCGGCGAGGAGCACACCGAGCCGGCCCCGGCCCTCGCCAACGCCCCTGCGCTCGCCGCGGGCGACCAGCACGCCGGGATCGAGCTTCCCGTCACCGATCCCGCGCTCGCCGCGGCCGTCGCCTCGGCGACGTTCCCCACGGATGACGAGGCGAGCCTGACCGCGATGCTGGAAGGCGTGCTCACCGCCGACCTCGACGCCCCGGAGCCGAGCACCCTCGCGCACCTCGCGGCCGTCATGGTGATCCCGGCGCTGCGGGACGCGGCCCTGATTCAGTGGGCCAGCGACGAGCAGACCGGACGCGAGGCCGTCGCCGCGCAGACCGCCTACTCCACCGCGGGCACCGCGATCCCCGAGCACCTCGGCCGGATCATGGTCGGCGACACGATGCACCGCCCCGAGCCCGCCCGCCTCGGCGCCGCGCTCGCCGCGTGCCGGATCGCCGCGGCGCACGTCACCGGCCACGAGCACGCCGCGCTGCTCGCCGCGGCCGCGTGGCTGTCCTGGGCGCTGGGCCGCTCGACGCACGCGGGCCACTACCTCGACCACGCCGCGCAGGCTGACCCCGCTCTGACCATCGTGGACGTCCTGAGCCGCCTCCTGGCGACCGGAACCCTCCCGGCCTGGATCTTCATCCAGTGAGTCACCGAGGGCCCCTGAGAACCGCTCAGGGGCCCTCCCCCGGCACCCTCCTCGAGCGGGCCGCGCTCGCCGCAGCTCACAACTTGATCCAACCGGGTTGACAATGTCCGACCCCTGCCCTATATTGGTAAGTGTCAAGTCAACTAAAGAGAGGAGCACGAGACATGTGCCAGATCTGCGGCTACGGAGCCCGCCCCGAGAGCATCTGCCTCGAGGACAGCACCGTCCCGGCCAGCGAGTACGACGGCCCTCCGGACCCCGTCGACAGCGACGGCCGGCTGTAGAGACCAGGGGCGGGCGACCAGCACCGGCCACCCGCCCCTGCACGGCACCGCCGGCACCGCCGGCACGCCGCGCTCGCCGCAGGGGTCAGGACGCGGAGATCTCCGCAGCGGGCTCGTCGAGCTCGGCGGCGCGGAGGATGGTGAGGCCGGCGAACATGGTCGCGGCATCGCGCAGCGCGGCCGGGTTGATGCAGCACCACACGTCATCCAGGCGACGGCCGGACACGGCGCCGTCCGCGTACCGGCCAGGGAAGCCGTTCCCGGTGAGCGGCACGATCTCCGCGATGAAGCGCTCGCACCACTGGCGCTCCTCGAGCGAGAGGCCGGCATAAACGCCGCCGGCGACGGCGCCAGCCATCTTGACGGCGAGCGAGTGCCGCTGCTTGCCGCTCTGGGGCACGGTCACGCCCGCGCGAGCGTTCGCGACGTCGAGGGCGTCCTCGCAGAGCTGGTGCACGGCGAACAGGATCGGCCGACTGAGGCTCCATCCGTCGCCGGATGCCTCGGCGGCGTCGACGAGCACGCGCAGCGCGGTGGCGTACTGATCGACGATCGCGACCCGGTCCTCCTCCCGGGTCGCGCCGCCGAGCCAGGCGCAGTGACCGCCGCCCGGGTGCTCGCCGTCGTCGCCAGCCGGGTAGGCGAGGTTCTCAAGGGATGGCAGGATCACGGGCTCTCCTCGGATCGTCTGGGCGCTCCCCCATCCTCCCGCGGCCGGCGGCGGCCGGCTCCGAAATTTCCAACCGGGTTGACAATGCCCGACCCTGCGCCTATATTGGTAAATGTCAAGTCAACTAACCGGATCGAATGCAGGAGGCCGACATGGACACCGAAGAGCAGCAGCTCGAGCAGCAGCCCACCAGCTGGACACTCAGCCCCGCCGAGCTCGCCGCCACCCAGGAGCGCGCCGCCAAGATCAACGCCCGCGCCACCAAGCGCGGCTTCACCGGCCGCCTCGAGGTCACCGGCACCCCGCGCGAAATCTCCGAGACCGACGAGGCCGGCCTCACCCGCACCCGCCTCGTCTACGACGTCCAGATCACCGGCGAAGCCCCCAGCTACAACGGCTGGACCTTCCTCGCCGCCGTCGACACCGTCGAGACCGCCACCGGCACCGACTTCATCCTCCGCACCGCCCCCGGCGTCGACGAGTCCGGCGTCGACCGCACCGCGCTCGCCGCAGGCCGCTGCGAGCACTGCAACACCGTCCGCGCGAACCGCCGCTACACCTACCTGGTGCGCCACACCGAGACCGGCGAGGTCCGCCAGGTCGGCTCCACCTGCATCAAGGACTTCACCGGCTGGGCCGGCCGCCCCGTCTTCATCTGGGCCGACGACGTCGCCGACGAGCTGCACGAGTTCCTCGGCGGATTCGCCTCGAGCGGGCACGAGTACACGCCCGAGACCGTCGTCGCCGCCGCATGGGCGATCAGCCGGCGCTTCGGCTGGGTCCCCGCCTCCGCAACCTTCGGCCGCTCGACCCGCGACCTCGTCAGCAGCTACCTGTACGGCACGAGCCGCGCCGATCGCGAGCTGCGCGCCGACGTCGCCGCCGACGTCGCCGAGGCCGCCGGCATGGGCGCCACCATCGTCGCCGCTCTCCTCGAGGGCCTCACCGGCGCCGGGGACTACGTCGCCAACCTGAAGGTGTGCCTGCGCGCGGCATCCGTCTCCCACCGCCACCTGGGCATCACCGTCTCGGCCGTCGCCGCCTACGAGCGCATGATCGGCGACCGCGTCCAGCGCCAGGCCGCCGAGAAGAACCGCAAGGAATCCGCCTACGCCGGCGAGATCGGCCAGAAGCTCACCATCACCGGCACCGTGACCCGCCTCAAGCCGATCGAGCAGAACTACGGCTACACCCCGACCACCTCGATGCTCGTCATCATCGAGTCCGGCACCACCGTCGCCAAGACCTTCACCGCAGCCTCCTGGGCCTGGGACGTCGCGCAGGGCGACGAGGTCACCATCACCGGCACCGTCAAGGCACACGAGGAGTACAACGACACCAAAGAGACCGTCCTCACCCGCCCCAAGCGCATCGACCCCACCGCATAACCCGCGCCCGAACCACACCCGCCCGTGTCCCCCATTTGGGGGACACGGGCGGATGCATGCGCTCGCCGCAGCTGCGTGGATTCCAACCGGGTTGACAATGTCTGAGCCCTCCCCTATATTGGTACATGTCAAGTCAACTAAAACCCGTTCTGAGGAGGACGCCATGACCACCGCCACGATCACCCCCAAGGTCGCCGAGATCACCGACGCGAAGGAGCGCCACGCCCGCGCGGCCTGGTCGATCATCACCGAGCCGGGCGACGGCCACGCCGGTGCCCTGGTCCAGCAGCTCGGACACGTCGCCGCGCTGGCCGCGCTCGAGGGCAAGCGCGCGGATCTCGACAAGATCGTCCCCGGCCTGGCCGCGCAGGCGCAGCGCTGGATGCCGCGTCTGCGCACCGACGCGATCGCCACGGCGCTGCGCAAGGCCGAGGACAACGGGATCCGCCTGGTCGACCCGGCCACCGTCCCCGGCCTCGCCGACCTCGGCCCGCACACCCCGCACGTGCTCTGGGTCCGCGGAGACATCGACGCCCTCGGCGCCGAGCGTCGGCTCGCGATCGCGGGCGCACGTGCTGCCACCAGCTACGGCGAGAGCGTCTGCGCGGACATCACCGGCGACGTCGTCGCGGCCGGGGTCACCGTGCACAGCGGCGGCGCTTACGGGATCGACGGCGCAGCTCACCGCGCAGCGCTGATGAGCGACGGCGCGACCGTCGCCTGGCTCGCCGGTGGCGTCGATCGGATGTACCCGATCGGGCACGCGCAGCTCGCAGACCGGATCGCCAGCTCCGCCGGATCCGCCCTCGTCTCCGAGGTGGCTCCCGGGTCGTCGCCGACCCGCTGGCGCTTCCTTTCTCGGAACCGTCTGCTCGCGGCCGCGACGCAGGCGACCGTGATCGTCGAAGCAGGCTTTCGCTCCGGATCCCTGAACACCGCCGGGCACGCCGCGAGCCTCGGCCGTCCGCTCGGAGCGGTGCCCGGCAACGTCACCAGCGCCGCGAGCGCCGGATGCCACCGGCTCCTGCGGGAGTACGACGCCCGGGTGATCACGACCGGCGCGGAGGCGCTCGAGCTGATCACCACGTGACACGGCGGGCCGGGCGGGGAGATCTCCGCCCGGCCCATGCGGAGGGCCTGCCGGCGTCGAGCTCGGCAGGCCCTCTCTGCTGAAACGGTATGTCCCCCGACCGGTCAGAAGTGGCCTTCGGGGAGGATCCTGCCCGTGACGAGCATGAGCCGCGCGCGGTCCTCGAGCGCCGCGGCCCGGTCGGGTGCGAGCATCGGGCGCAGCCCGTGCAGATCCGGGGTGCGCAGCAGGATGACGAGCCGGTCGAGCTCGTAGGTCGTCAACTCCGGCGCGGTCCTGAAGCGGCGCAGCTGGAAGACGGACATGTTGACCGGGTCGTCCGGGCGAGCGAACGCGAACCCGTGGTCGATCAGGTGCAGCTCCTCGCCGTTGTTGTGGGTGAGGAAGTTCCCGGTGTGGCGGTCCTGCTGGCCGGTGAGCGCGTCGAAGAACGCGGCCGCGTGCACGTCGCTGTCGGGCACCTGCACAGGGCCGGCCGTGGTGCCGGGCTGGCCGAGCGCGAGCGAGCCGAGGGATCCGTCGCGGACGGTGAGCACGCAGGGCGGCACGAGGCGTTCCCACTCCGGGCCGAGCGCGCGGGCGGTGTGCCATGCCGCCACCTCGTGGATCGGCTGCCAGGGCTGCTCATGGCCGTAGTCCTCGGCGGTCTCCTCGTCGATCCCGTCGATCGGCTTGAAATAGGCGTCGCTGCCGTCGTCGAGGATGAGCCGGCGGGTGGTGTTCACACCCTCGTCTTCGTAGTCGTCGTGGACCACGTTCACGTTCAGCAGCGCGGCCTCATCCGGGTGCGCGCCCTGCGCGCGGGCGATCGCCGCGACCTGGTCGACGATGCCGGCACTGGCCCAGCTGGCATCCCGTAGGCCGGTGGAGGTGGGCTTGAGGCGCGTCTGCTCGCCGTGCTGCGCGGTCGGCGCGCCGGCGTGCTCTGCCCATTCCTTCGCGACCGTGGGCGGGGCGACGGCGAGCACGTCGAGCGCGAGCTCGGGAAGATCGCGCTGCCGTGCCCAGGAGACGACGGCGGCGCGAGCGGACCTGTTCTCACGCCGGCGGGTGTTGTGCGCGGCGCGAGCCTCCGGACTGTTCGAGCCGGGGCAACGGCGACCGCCCTCGGCGCACGAGTCGCACATGACGGGCGCTCAGCTCTCACTGTCGGCCGGCAGGGTGTCCTCGGTGATCACCGGGACGATGTAGCCGGCCCTGAAGGCCTTGTGGCTCCTGCGAGCCCACCGCACGGGATCCGCGGCCAGGGTGAGCCGCCCACCAGGCGCTGCGCGATCGAGGATCGAGATCTCCTCGAGGGGAAGGGCGCCGGCCACGGTGTACGTGCGGTCATCGGCCACAGTGAGGGTCGCGACGACGCGGCGGGCCTCGCTGTTCGGGTCACGCTCGCGGAACTCCACGGTAATCATCTGTCTTTCACCTCCTCTCAAGATCTCTGCTGCAGCTGCAGCTGGGTGTCGAAGGATGCCTCGGCTGTCTGCGATGTCGGTGCCCATGATGCCCATAGGTACGATCACGAGCTCAGATCGGACAACCAAGTTGACAGCTTCGCCACTCCTGAACCTATATTAGTGCATTTCATCATAACTACATAGACCGCGCGGAATAACCCTGCGTCCCGGGCGGAATGGTATGTCCCCGATAACGTGTGGATGTGGCCAAGACCCTGTCGATGAATGAGATCCGCTCGCGCGCCGCGCGCTTCGCGCGCGACTGGAAGGACGAGCCGGGCGACGAACGGCAGCAGGCCCAATCCTTCGTTCGAGACCTGCTCGGCGTCTACGGGATCACCGAGACCCGAGCCGCGTTCTACGAGAAGCGGGTCAAGCGCTCATCGACAGGATCGCGCGGCTATATCGACGCACTGATCCCGGGTCTCGCTCTGATCGAGATGAAGTCGGCCGGCAAGGATCTCGCCGCAGCCGAGCAGCAGGCGCTCGACTACATCGACGATCTCCCCGATCCCGAAGTGCCCCGATGGGTGATCACGAGCGACTTCCGCCGATTCCGGCTGCTGGACCTCCGATCCGAGACCGGAACGGTGCCGCTCGAGTTCGAGCTCAGCGAGCTGCGGGAGCAGGCAGACAAGCTCGCGTTCCTCGCTGGCTACGGAGAGCGCACCTTCGGCTCGAAAGCTCAGGAATCGGCGTCGATCAAGGCCGCGAAGCTGATGGCATCGCTGTACGAGGCGCTTGAGGGATCCGGGTACGACGATCACGAGGCCAGCGTGTTCCTCGTGCGCACGCTGTTCGCGCTCTACGCCGACGACGCCGGCCTCTGGGACCGAGATCTGTTCCTCGAGTTCCTCGAGACCCGCACCGCCGAGGACGGCTCAGACCTCGGCCCGCAGCTGTCGCTGCTGTACCAGGTGATGGGGCGCGAGCCGGGCCGCCGGCAGTCGAACCTCGACGAGCTGATCGCCCGCTTCCCCTACGTCAACGGCGGCGTCTTCGAAGAGCCCCTCTCCATCCCGTCGTTCGATGCCGGCATGCGCAAGCGCCTCACCGACGCAGCCATGTTCAACTGGTCAGCAATCTCGCCGGCGATCTTCGGCAGCCTCTTCCAGGCCGTCAAGGACAAGACCGCACGGCGTGAGCTCGGCGAGCACTACACGACCGAGACCAACATCATGAAGGTCATCGGGCCCATGTTCCTCGACGAGCTCCGCCAGCGATTCACCGACGGCTATCACGACACCGCCAAGCTCAAGAAGCTGCGCGCGGATATGAGCCGGATGCGGTTCCTCGACCCGGCGTGCGGGTGTGGGAACTTCCTGGTGGTCGGCTACCGCCAGATGCGCGCGCTGGATCTCGAGGTGCTGCTGCGGATCCAGGAGCTGTCTGGCGAGACCGCTCGGACGATGTTCTTCACCGAGGAGCACCTCGCCGTGAAGCTGTCCAGCTTCCACGGCATCGAGCTCGAGGAATGGCCGGCGCAGATCGCGGCGACCGCGCTGCACCTGGTGGAGCATCAGGCGAACCAGGCGATGGAGCTGGCGCTCGGCGCCGCGCCCGACTCGCTGCCGCTCGACAAGATCAAGAGCATCGTCGTCGGGAATGCCCTTCGGATCGACTGGGCCGACGTCGTCGAGCCGAGCGCGGATCTCTACGTCATGGGCAACCCGCCGTTCATCGGGCACAAGACCAAGGCCACGGCGCAGCGCGATGACCTCCGCGTGGTCTGGGGCGCGCAGTTCGACGGCTACCTGGATTACGTGACCGGGTGGTTCAAGAAGGCTGCCGACTTCCTCGGCGACCGCGGCGGGCACTTCGCCTTCGTGTCGACCAACTCGATCGTGCAGGGGCAGCCGGTCCCCGCGCTGTTCCGGCCGCTCATCGACGCCGGCTGGCGCGTCGCCTTCGCGCACCGCACGTTCGCCTGGACGTCGGAGGCCCCGAGCGCCGCGGCGGTGCATTGCGTGGTGACTGGCTTCGATCGGATCACCAAGGGTCGGCCGGCGGTCCTGTTCGACTACGACGAGCCGCGGGGCGAGCCTCACCGGGTGCCGGTCACCGAGCAGATCAACGGCTACCTGCATGACGCACCGAACGTCTACGTCGACACCCGGGAGAAGCCGCTCGCCGATCTGCCGGTGGCATCCTTCGGCACCATGCCGGCGGACGGAGGGAACCTGCTGATCGACGAAGACGCGCACGCGATCGCGATCGCCGATCCCATCGCCGCGAAGTACGTCAGGCCGTTCCTCGGCGCGAAAGAGCTCGTGCAGGGCAAGTCGCGGTGGTGCCTCTGGCTTGAGGATCTCGATCCGTCGGATCTGCGCCACTCGGCGTTCCTTCGCGAGCGGGTCGAAGGCTGCCGAGAGTGGAGGTCCGCCCAGACTCCCACCGGCGACGCCTACAAGCTGCGCCTCACCCCGCACCTGTTCCGCCCCAACTCGAAGCGGCCGACGAGCAACTACGTGTGCGTGCCCCGGCACGTCTCCGAGGCGCGCACCTTCTTCCCTGTGGCCTACCTCGAGCCCGAGTCGATCAGCGGCGACGCGAACTTCACGATCGCGGATCCCGAGGGCCTGGCGTTCGCGGTGCTGTCGTCCTCGGCGTTCCTTGCCTGGCAGAAGGCCGTGGGCGGGCGCATCAAGTCCGACCTGCGGTTCTCGAGCACTCTCACATGGAACACCTTCCCGCTGCCCACGCTGAGCGATGAGCAGCGAGCTGCGGTCATCGCAGGCGGACAGGCCGTGCTGGATGCGCGCGCGTTGCACCCCGAACGCTCTCTCGCCGATCACTACAACCCGCTGGCCATGGCGCCGGATCTCCTGCGCGCCCACCGTCAGCTCGACGCGGCGATCGACAAGGCGCTGGGGCTGCGCGGCACGGCGACCGAGGATTCAAGGCTGCGCGCGCTGTTCACGAACTATCAGCAGCTCATCACCGCCGGCGAGCTGGCTATGCCCGCAAAGCCCGCACGCCAACGGCGGGCGAGAGCCGCATCATGAGCACCCCGACGACAGACTGGCCCTACCCAACCGTTCCCGTCGACGGAGAGATCACCGTCGACGAGGAGGGCGAGAACCAGACGTGCGAGTGCGGCAACGACTCCCAGACCGAATGCTGGTGCCAGGCCACGAGCGACGGGCGACTGTCGTGGATGGCTGATGGCTCCTCTGACCCGTCAGAGTTCGCAGTGTGCCCTGTCTGCGGACGGGTGTACCCCAACGTGACGCTGTTCGAAGCGCAGGGCAGCACGGCCGCGGCGATCGCCCGCTACGACACGACCAGTCCGGCATTCATCGAGGATCTCCGTCGGTACAACCACGACGCTTATGGGGACCCTCTCTAAGCGCTCGCCAGCAGCCGATCAGGCTGCGGCGATGAGCTTCGCGGCGAGGTCCTCGGGGAAGTCGAGGTAGTCGTCCGCTCCGACCTCGACGAGGTGGACCTCGCGGCCGTGCTCCGGCTCGAAGATGTCGAGCTCGTGATCCTCCATGTGCACGCGCAGCAGCTCGAGCACGCGAAGGAGAGACTTCTCGGCATCCGAGGCGGCCTCGAAGTCGATGAAGTCCTCGATCGCGTCGTCGACGTCGGCGGGCTCGTCGCCGAAGACCTCATCGGGAGCGAGGCTGCGCTCGCGAAGCAGGTCGCCTGCAGCCATCTGCTCGAGGCGCACCTCGCCGGCCTCGGTGAGGGTGAGGACGCGGATGGATCGGTTCGGGTCGGTCAGCCGGGTGGAGAACCGGTGTCGCGGCGTGCGGCCGGCGCGCCGCTGCTCCTCCCACTGCATGCGCTGCTGCGGGGAGAGCGCAGCGAGCTGGTACTCGACCCTCACCTCGAGCAGGACGGGCACGAGCATGTAGCCGATCAGGCCGACGAGCACCACGAACAGCGCTAGTGCGATCGAGATCGTCTGCATCGTGGCGAAGTCGAAGGCCGACGACGGCTCCCCCGTGGCCTCGCCGAGCGTCGTGATCACCAGGCGCATGAGGGCCGGGGCGATCAGGACGGCGAAGACGGCGACCGCGCCAAGGATCAGCGGCCGGAACGGGCTGAAGCTGCCGTAATTGAGATCAGCCGCGAGCCGGGCAGCTGTCGCCTTCTTCATCACGTGCTCGACGCCCTCGGCGCTGGCGGGATGCCCGTTCGTCACGGCGCGGCGGCGCAGGGCAGTGCGGTACTTGGCGATCGCCCACGGGACAAGCGTGAGCGCGACGATGCCGACGGAGGCGGTCCCCAGGATGAGAGTCATCCCCTCGAGCTCGGGATTGAGCAGCGTGATCCAGTAGCCGGCGAGGAACCCCGCGCCGTAGGACATCAGTGCCACGAACACGACGAGCGTGAGAGTGATCCGCACGGACGACCTCCGCCCCTCCTGCTCGGCATCCGTCGTCGTGGCCGGTCGGGGCTGCAGCCCCTTGAACGTGGTGATCGCCGACAGGAGCATGAGCGCGGTGATGAGCACGAGCGGGATGATCAGCCCGGTCGCGCCGTCGAGGATCGCCCGCCCCATGCTCACCAGGACGGTGCCGAAGCAGAGCACGACGGCGACGCCCAGCAGGATCGACATGAGCCGCCGGGCGCGCTCGGTGCCCGGGTGCCGGCGCTCATAGACGAAGCCGACGATGAACAGCCCACCGGCGAGATACACGGGGAGGTAGGTCCACAGCGAGTCCATGTCTGATCTGCCCTTTCGTCGTGGTCGATGGTACGAGGAGCGACCGACGTTCGCCCCCGCAGCCGAATCTCGGCAGTTTCTCCAACCGAGTTGACAACCTCTGAACTTGACTCTATATTAGTACATGTCAAGTCAACTAATCACCAATCAGAGGAGATCATCATGGCTCGCGGATTCGTCGCCCCCATCATCCGGACCGAGTTCCACGCGCCCGGCTCGCAGGGCCTGAGCGCCACGGCGATGCAGGTCCTCGTCGAGCACCCCCACGGCCCGGTCGTCTCGTTCGAGCTCCCGGTCGTGCGTCACGACCGGTTCGAGTACCTCGGCGACGTCACCCACAAGTTCGTTCCCGTCGACCAGGTCCCCGCGGACCGTGTCGGCTACATGTACGGCGGCGCGCTCATCCAGGTGCGCAGCGAGCTCGCGACGGCACTCGGCCTCCCGGCGGCGTACTACCCGCTGCACGACCGCAGCGAGTCGCGACTCGAGTACGCGGCCAACTCCGACTGAAGCGCTCGCGCCCGGGCCGCCGGCGCTCGCCCGGCCCGGGTGCGAGACCACAACGGGAAGTGCGCTTGCATCCCGCTCCCGCATGCCCTATATTCGTACCTGTCAAGTCAACTAAAAGAGTCCATCACCGATCTCGACTCCCCGCACCAGCGCCACCGGCAGCCGGGCCGATGTCCGATCAGGCACCAGGTTTCGTACCTATGGGCTCCGAGAACACCGAGGAGATCCCCGTGAGCAAGAAGTCCATCGCCTTCGTCATCCTGAGCATCGCTGCCCTCTTCATCGTCATGCGGATGGTCGCGCCGACGCTGACCGCCATCGTCGGGCCCCTCGCCGCGCCGGCGCCGATCGACACCGCAGCGCCGACGTCGGCGCCGCCGGCAGAGCAGCCGGCCGGACCTGTCACCCCGGAGGCTGGACAGGCGATCGCCGCGCTCGAGCAGATCACCATCGCCCTCCCGGATCAGACCCCCTACGACCGCCGCCAGTTCGGGCAGGCCTGGGCGGACGTCGACCGGAACGGCTGCGACACCCGCAACGACGTTCTGCGCCGCGACCTCGTCGACACGACGCTGAAGCCCGGCACGCGCGACTGCGTCGTCCTCACCGGCGTGCTGCACGATCCGTACACCGGCCAGACGATCAACTTCACTCGAGGCCAGGGCACCAGCGAGCTCGTGCAGATCGACCACATCGTGCCCCCTCGCATGGGCATGGCGCCAGGGCGCCGCCGACTGGACCGAGGAGAAGCGTCAGCAGCTCGCGAACGACCCGCTGAACCTCCTCGCCGTCGACGGGCCCACGAACACCTCCAAGAGCGACCAGGGGCCGGCGCTGTGGATGCCGCCGAGTGAGGGTTACCGCTGCTCCTACGTCGAGCGCTTCGTCCAGGTGCTCGACGCCTACGACCTGACCGTTACGACCGAGGATCACGCCGCTCTGCAGAGCGAGCTGAGCAGCTGCACGGGAGGCGAGTGATCATGGCCGCCAAGAACCCCGACAGCGACGTCACGGTCGAGAAGGTCGTCTACATTGGCCGCCGGCTCACCGGCGACAACAGGATCGGCTACTGGTATCTGCCCCTCGTCGACGGCGAGCTCACCGACAAGGCGGCCGGCTCCTACAAGCCGTACCGTTCAGGCCTGCCGGTCGGCGGCGTCGTGGAGATCAGCCGACCGAGCGATGCGCCCGATCGGCTCTACACCTCCGGTCCTCGCGGGCCGCGGCTCGTCGCGGCCTGGGAGGACGCCGACCTGGTCGCCGAGTGGCGGATGCAGGATCTCGCCGACGCTCAGGTCCTCGCGCTCAGCAAGCGCGCCAAGAAGGACCTCGACGGCCTCCCGGACGAGTTCAAGGACGCGGTTGACACCCTCGCCCGGCACTTTGCCCGGCTCAACCACTCGCAGCGCGCAGCGCTCCTCCCGCTCGTCGAGAGCCAGATCCTCGGCAGGCCACGATGAGCGATGCGAAGCTCTGCAGCGTCGACGACTGCGATCGCGCGATCGTCGCGCGCGGGATGTGCCGGAAGCACTACCTCCAAGCCCATCGCGCCCGCACCCTCGACGATCACCCGCTGCGCGATCGAACTCGTCACGTGTGCCCCTCTGATCACCCGCACACGCACGACACGTGCTGGCTCGAGCACAACTGCCGATGCGACCGATGCCGGCACGATCGTCAGATGGAGCGGCAACGTCGGCGCAACCGCCTCATCGCCTACGACCGCGCAGATCAGATCCGCGGTGAGCACGTCGCCGCAGGCCCGGTTCGCGATCACCTGGTGCTCCTCCTGAGCCACGGGATCGGGCTCGAGCGGATCGCAGACGCCGCCGGCATCCCCCGCTCGGTGTGCCTCGATCTCAAGTTCGGACGCCGCGGGAAGCGCTGGGAGGGCACCAACCGGATTCTTCAGTCGGTGCGGCGCGAGTACGCGGATCAGCTGCTCGCGCTCACCGTCGACGACATCGAACGTGCACTGATCGACTCCGTCGGGACCTCACGACGGCTGCAGGCGCTCGTCGCGATCGGGTGGACGGAGACCCAGCTGGCGGAGCGGATGAGCATGGGCGTAGGGAACTTCTGGCGGATCGTCTGCGGGATGCGGTCTCGCGTCACCGCGGCGACCGCCGCACGCGCTGTCGAGATCTTCGCCGAGCTGTGGGACCAGCCTCAGACGGGCTACTTCGCAGATCATGCGCGGCGGATCGCCGAACGGCGCGAGTGGCGATCACCGCTCGCCTGGGATGACATCGACACCGACCCGGCGCCGGCGGTCGTCGACGAGCAGCTGCAGATGACGAAGGCAGACGTGTTCCTCGAGGACGTCGAGTTTCTGCTCGACTCGGGCGAAGCACCCGAGCAGGTGGCGATCATCCTGGGGCGTAAACCCGACGCGATCGCCAAGCTCGCCGAACGCCACGACCGGCTCGATCTCGCCCGGCCATTCTGGTCGACGAAGCGGCAGGTCGCAGCATGAAGACCATGGAATGCCGGCTGTGCCACCGCATCGGCACTCGCGGATTCTCCCCGTGGGGGTCCGAGGGGTGGGAGTGCAGCAACGATCGTGCCTGCCGCGCCCGACGCGAGGCTCGCGGCCTGGATGGCGGCCGCGTCGTCATCCACCGAGCGCAGCCTGGCCCGCTCGGGGCACGGTCGCGCTGGTTCATCGACCCCGCCGGAGAGCGCTTCTGGCTGCTCGACAACGGACCGGGGTGGGGGTGGGAGATCCTGGACGACTCGGGCAACGCGGTTCCCGACGGCGATGGGCTCCTCTCGCTCGACGAAGTCCGTCGATGGGCTACTCAGCTCCCCTCGTGAGCAGTGGAGCCACCTGATAAATTGAAGACCTGGCGCCCGGCCGTTGAGCGGAAACTCCTTCATGGATCTCCTCTCGAGTTAGTTGACTTGACACTTGATTAGCTCCGGCCGGGCGCCTTTCTCTTTGCCCACCCGCACCCTCCGCGGCACGCCCGGGACGCCCTCCCCGATCTGGTGAATGTTTCGAAGGTCGGGCCATGCGCGCATACTTGGTTATCGGTTCTATGTTCTGAGTGTGCGGGAGGCGACATGCTCGCGATGTTGCCGCGGCTCGTCGACGCGGAGGCACGGCTGGCGCTCCTCGCCGCCCCGGTCGCGGTCGCTTGCGGCTTCCCCTCTCCGGCGCAGGATTACTACGACGGGCCGATCGACCTGACCGACATGCTCGTCGACGATCGCGCCGCCACCTTCATCGTCCGCGCCTCGGGGCACTCGATGACGGGCGCCGGCATCAGCGACGGGGACGAGCTGCTCGTAGACCGCTCGAAGCACCCGCAGCACGGGGACATCGTCGTGGCCGTGCTCGATGGCGAGCTCACCGTGAAGCGCCTCGAACTCACGCCGGCCGGCGTCGTGCTGCGCTCCGAGAACGCGGAGCATCCGGACATCACCGTGCCGGAGCTGAGCGACCTTCAGGTGTGGGGAGTCGCCATGTACTGCATCCATCACCTGCGGTAGCCCGATGAGCGAGCGGGCGATCATGCACCGGCCGCGATCACAACGTGGCCTGTTGCACCAGATGCATCATCGGGGCTGGCCGTGTTAGCCCACGTCGATATCAACAGCTGCTATGCCAGCGTCGAGCGGGTGTTTGATCCATCGCTCGAGGGGCGCCCTCTCGTGGTGCTCAGCAACAACGACGGCATGGTCGTGGCCGCGTCAAAAGAGGCGAAGGCCCTCGGCTTGGATCTCGGGAAGCCGTGGTTCGAGCTGCGCCCTCACGCGCAGCGGCTGGGCGTCGTCGCGGTGTCGAGCAACTACGAGCTGTACGGCGATATGAGCCGCCGTGTCATGGAGATCCTCGAGCGGTTCACGCACGAGCTCGACGTCTACTCGATCGACGAAGCTTTCCTGACGGTCGACCGGCGCACGGCCGCCGACGTCGACGCGATGTCTCGCCTTGGCCGCGAGATCAAGGACGAGCTGCGCCGGCTCGTCGGGGTGCCGGTCTGCGTCGGGATCGCACCGACCCGGACCCTGGCCAAACTCGCCAACCGGACCGCGAAGAAGCTGGATGTCTTCGACGGCGTCTGCGTCTGGCCGGCGACGCGGCCGCAGTGGCGCGAGAACCTCATGCGGCGGCTGCCGGTGTCGGAGGTATGGGGTATCGCCTCCCGACTCGAGCGACGCCTGAGCGGCTACGGCGTGACGTCGATCTGGGATCTCGCGACAGCCGACCCCGTCCAGGTGCGCAAGTGGTTCAACGTCGTGGTGATGCGCACCGCCTTGGAGCTGCGAGGCGTCGCGTGCATCGGCCCCGAGGAGGACCGCACCGGCAAGAAGGACCAGCTGATCGTCTCGAGATCGTTCTCCGAGAAGGTCACGACGCAGGATGGCATCCGCCAGGCGCTGTCGATCTACGCACAGCAGGCGGCCGCGCGCCTGGTGCGTCACTCGCAGGTCGCGCGTCGAGTCGACGTGTTCGCCGGCACGAGCCACTGGACCGAGCAGAAGCACTACCCGAGCGTGCGCGTGCAGCTCCCATTCCCCACCGCGGACCCCGTCGAGCTCACACGCGCCGCGCACCAGCTGCTGCCCCAGATCGAGGACGGCACCCGATACGCCCGGGCGGGCCTGATGCTCACCGATCTGCTGCCAGCCGGCGTGCACCTGCCCTTGGAGCCCTTCCGCCGCAAGCATGAGGACGCCGGCATTGCCGCCCTCCTCGACGGCGTCCAGAAGAAGGCCGGCAAGGAGGCGCTCGGCCTCGGCTACGGCGGATTCCGCCCGGGCCCGTCATGGCAGATGAAGCGCGGGATGCTCACGCCGCGCGCGACGACGCACTGGGACGAGCTCGTGCGCGTCCGCGCCTAGCAGCCACCCGCACCCCCACCACGCGAACGACTTCGCGACTGGATCCGCCCCCTCTGGAACCAACCCTGTTGACTATCTCGTATTTGTTGCCTATATTGGTACACGTCAAGTCAACTATAAATTGAGAGGGGTTCCGCCATGGCTATCCTCCTGGCACCCAAGGACACCATCGACCTCATCGTCACCGCCGCGGTGCTCGGCACCCGCAGAGACGACGACGCAGACCACACCCGACAGCTCGTGCAGCGCGCGGACCAGATCGGCCAGCAACTGTGGGATGCGAACTACGCCTCGGCGAGCTACGCCCGCGGGATGGAGCTGCCGGCGCCGGCGTACAGCTGGGAGCCGGTCTTCGACCTCATCTGGCAGGCCTCGACCGACCAGCCCGACTACTCGCTCACCCCGCAGCAGACGCTGCAGGTGGAGCGCTGCCGGCTGTTCCTCAGCGAGAACTCCCGCGAGCACCCCGACTGGGATGACTCCGCGGCACGGCTGTTCCTCGAGCAGCTCGGCTCGGCCGTCGAGTCCCGGCTGCGCGGGTGGCCGACCGGCCCGGGCGAGGATCCCGGCGTGCTCGAGTTCCGTGGGCTCAGCAACGCGCTGCCGCGGTGGACCCGCAGCTCCGGGTTCCCGCAGCTGCGCTCGTCGACGACGCAGGAGCAGGCATCGTGACCGCGCTCCCCCAGCACAGGGCGAACGAGGCCCAGCAGCTTGCGCTGCAGTCCTGGATCCGCAAGACCGGCACCACGGCGATCTTCCTGCTCACCGCGGCGGTGAGCATCCTGCTCGCGCTCGTCTTCGGCACCGACATCTGGCGCATCGTGCTCGCCGGCATCCTGCTCGTCATCCTGATCGTCTGCCTCGCGCTGATCATCGTCAGCGCGACGAGCTTCTTCCGGGACGACTCATGACGGCGCTCGCCCTCACGCACACCGTGGCGGCCGGCACGTTCCTCGACGGCACCGAGAGGAGCGACCGTACCTGGGAGATCCTGCACGCGACCGGATGGCGGTGGTCAGCCCGATTCGCGAATTGGTATGTCCCCCGATCGCGGGGTCGGGCGCCGAGCCGGCATCTGATCGCCCGGACCGTGCAGCTGCTCGAGGAAGCGGGCTTCACGGTGGCGGTCGAGATCGACGAGGCCTCGCACGCTGCCGACGACGTCGAGCAGCAGCGGGCGGCGGTGACGGCGGCCGCGGATGCCGTGCGTGTCGAGCCGCAGGCCGTCGCCCATCGTCTCGTGATGCTCGAGACGCAGCGACGGAAGATCTCCCGCTCGATCGCGGGCTACCGCAACCACCTCGGCCGCGAGTTCCCGCCGGCGGCCGGCGATCAGCTGATCCGCCTGAAGGACGAGCTCGCTCACGTCGACGAGGATCTCGCGCACTGGACACGGGTGCGCGCGCAGCAGATCGCCGACGGTGCCGCGTTCGTCCTCACGCGCGATGACGTCGCCCCGGGAGATCTCGTCGAGTATCGCGGCGAGTGGTTCCCGGTCCTGCGCGTCAACGCGAAGTCGGTCTCCGTCCCCAGTGGTGCCGGTGGCTCCTGGGCGGAGACGGTCCCCTATCACCAGATCAGCGGGCACCAGCCGAAGCAGGTGTGATCATGCACGTCACCATCCGATGGGAGACCCGACAGGAGCACACAGCTTCCGTCGACGTCGACGAGCTCGCGATCGCGACGTGGGCGCTTCGCTCGCTGCCGATCGGGACGCTGTCCCCTGACGACGAGTCTCGCCCGCCGACGCTCGAGGAGCTGCAGTCGGCGATGGCGCGGAACGGGCATCTGCGGATCCGGCTCACGCAGCTGTACGTGATCGCCCATGGCGGTGGCGAGCCCGACCCCGCAACCCGCCGCGACGGAACGCCCACCGAACAGAGTTGACCCCCGAGAGGATGCAGCACCTCTCGGGGGTCTTGGTAATGAATGGGCTCTCAAAGTGTCTCATATGTCTTATCCGTCCTCAAGCCCCCGCAGGCAATCCGGAACGTGTTGATGGCTGCCGGCTCTCCGAATCGAGCTACAGCATTTGTTACCTTTTTCCGGTACAATTGTCGACATGGCTGGAAAGACGATCGCGGAGCTCGGTGAGCTCGCTGCTGAGCGGTGGGGCATGTTCACCACCGCTCAGGCGGCGCGCGTCGGCGTCTCACGCAAGACCCTCTCGGGTCTGACCTCCTCGGGGGCGATCCATCGCGTCGCGCAGGGCGTCTACCGGATGGCTGGCGCGCCGGAACCCGAGCACGAGTTCATCTATGCGCCATGGCTCGCCCTCGGCGGCGCGACGCTGCCCCCCACCGAGACCGGCGTGCCGGCGGTTGTGGTGGCCGGCGAGAGCGCGGCGATCGCGCACGGCATCGGCGACTGGTTCCCCGGTGTCGTCGACGTGATGACGCCGGCGCGGCGCACCACTCGACTTCCGGACGTCCGGCTGCGCACCCGTCGCCTCTCCCCCGACGAGGTCGTGTTCCTCAACGGGCTGCCCACGCTCACCGTCGAGCGCACGATCGCTGATCTCCTCGAGCAGTGGGCAGATCAGTCTCTCGTCGTCGACGCTCTGCGCCAGGCCGCCGAGCAGGGCAAGCTGCTCTCGCCTCGGCGGCTCGCGGAGTTCCTCGAGCCGATCGCGGCCGCGCACAGCGCCGAGTCCGGCGCCGAGTTCGCCGCGCAGCTAATGGAGGAAGCCGGCCTGGCGTCCGGGGTGGCGTCTCGTGGCTGACGAGGGCGGCTACCGCAGCTGGCAGGGCATCGCTCAGGCGATCAAGTCGGAGGCCGGCCGTGCGGCGAAGGCGGGCGAGAGCAGCCTCAACGTGAACGAGCAGATCGTGCAGGCGAACCACGACAGGTTCCTCTCCCGCGTCTTCGCCGACGGCGCCGACTCCGAATGGCTGCTCAAGGGCGGGACCGCGATGCTCGCGCGCGTGCCGAAGGCCCGGGCCACGAAGGACCTGGACCTGGCAGCGACCAATGCCGCCGATCTCGACGCCGCCCAGGAGGCGCTGCAGCGCGCGGCTTCCCGAGATCTCGGCGACCACATCCGGTTCCAGCTGACCGGCGCCCGGGAGACGGGGCTCGGACAGAACCAGCCCGGAGTCGAGACCCGCCGGCTGGTGTTCACCGCACAGGACGCCGGCACCGGCCGCAAGCTGTTCGACGTGCCGATCGACGTCGTCGTGGGGCCTCCCCCGATCGGGACCGTGGAGACCGCGGATCCGTCGAACCGGCTGCAGCTGGGGCGCCCGATCCAGACGCACCCCTACCGCCTGTTCCCGATCGCCGATCAGATCGCGGAGAAGGTGACCGCGACGATGGACACCTACGCTGGCCGCCCCAGCAGCCGGGTGAAGGACCTCGTCGACCTGGTCACGATCGCCAACACCCAGACCGTCAACCTGCGGGAGCTGCAGATGGCGATCGACGCCAAGCGCGCTCTCTCCCGCACCTCGGCGTTCGACGAGTTCGCCGTGCCCGCCGACTGGGAGCGCAGCTATCGCCCGCTCGCGATGAAGACTCCGGCCGCGCGCGACGTCGACGCGCAGCAGGCCGTCGCGCTGGCCAAGCAGCTCGTCGACCCGGCGCTCGTCGACGAGCCCGTGGCCGCCGACATCACCTGGGTGCCCGGCCGCGGCTGGACCGATGACCCCGACGCCATCGCCGGGGGCCGGCCTGACCCCGCGCCGCCGGGTGGCGACGTGCACGTGACCAGCCACGTCCGAGGCGGCCATCCGGTCACCGAGCACTGGCGTGGGGCGCGCGGCTCCGGGCGCAGCTGACCGCACATCCTCCAACCGGGTTGACAGTCGAATCAACTATCCCTATATTGGTTCATGTCAAGTCAACTACCGGATAGGAGTTTCATCATGAAGGTCATCAAGCTCAGCACAGACGGCACGGTCGAGCAGCTCACCATCGACGACGAGCACAAGCTCACCGGCCTGCAGCAGCTCGTCGGCGGAGACGTGCAGTCGATCGCTCTCACCGAGAAGGTCGACCTCGTCATGCACGAGGAGGCGAAGTTCATCCGCGGGCACAAGGCCAACCCGGTCGCGGGCCGGCTGCTGCGGCACTTCGACATCCCGCTGCTGCCCGGCGACTACATCGCCGGCGACACGGTCCTCGTCGGGGTCGACGGTCCGGACTGGATCTCGGTGCCCGACTCCACCGCGGGAACCATCGAGTTCCTCGGCTTCCAGATCACACAGAAGGACGACGCATGAGCATCGACACGACAGCGCTGAGGTCGCGGCTTCGCGGCCTCAGCGCCGCCCTCAAGAAGATCGACGACCAGCAGCGGGCACTCCGCGAGGAGCAGCTCGAGCAGCTGCGGATCGCACTCACCCACCGGGGCACCATCGGCGAGGTCGCGCAGGCGAGCGGGCTGAGCCGCGCGTACCTGCACAAGATCGAGCTGCACCTGCAGCGCGGATCCGTCGACGACCCGGCGACTCATGACAGGGCGATCGCGCGCGCGGGCGAGATCCGCGAGGAGATCGCTCAGCTCGAGCAGGATGCCGGCGACGCTCGAGCAGAACGCGATCAGGTGATGCGTGAGCTCGGGCCGACGATGAGCACGGCCGAGATCGCGGCAGATGCCGGGATCTCCGGCGAACGGGCCCGGCTGATCCTGCAGCAGCCCGCCAAGGCGTAGCCGAGGTTCAGTTCTCGCAGGCGCGCTCGGCAGCGTCCAGCTGCAGCATCGCCGTCACGATGACGCGCTGCGCCCCGTCGAGCAGCTCGAGCACGTCGTCTCGGGACATGGTTCCGCCGAGCGCCGCGGCAGCGCGGCGCAGTTCGTCGGCCAGGTGGAAGAGACGTGAGCTCTGGGCAAGGCCGGACAGTGCCGCGGCGCGGGCAGCTTGCCGGTCGGCGGACTGCGCGAGGTCGGCGACCGTCTCACGCAGGGAGGAGTGCTCCTGGCGGCGGCGTTCCTGCTCGAGCTCCGTGGGGTGGGTCTGCCGCCACGGCTCGAGGGTGTCGTCGGTGAGGATCATCAGTTCCCATCTTGAGTGATCGGGCTTGGGACGGACCAGGTCATGCACGGCGATCTGCACCAGGTGCCGGGCGCAGAAGAACAGTTCGCAGCCGCCGTCGACGCCGTGAGCGGTGCAGCGGAAGTCGCGGCCACGGTTGATCTCCGCAGCGCAGGTGGGCCAGTCGCAGTAGGCCGGGACTCGCGAGCCTGCCCAGCGGTCAGCGGACCAGTCTCGATAGATCTCGTCGCTCACGGCCGCGGCGGCCGAGTGGTGAAGGGCGGACACGATCACCTCGCCGGCTCGAAGGTCAGGGCGCCGGCCGTGCGCATGGTCTGGGCCAGCGCCGCGGCCTCGGCGAGGACGTCGACCGCGACGCCGACGGCGCTGGTGTGCTCGACTTCGTCGACCAGCTGCTGCAGCGTGCGGTCGCCGTCGACCAGACGCAGGATGCGGCCGCCCATCGCGGACACGACCGTCTCCTCGCCGGCGTCACCGAACCTCACGGTGCAGTTGGCGCCGAGGTGCTCGGCCAGGGTCAGCTGGCGGCGAGCGACGGGGACGACCGGCAGCCCGTCCGAGATCGGGCACACCGCCACGATGCTGCTGTCGTGCAGCGCGCCGAGGAGGTCACGGTCGGTCTCGGTGAGATCTCGGTAGAGGGCCCGGATGTCGAGCGCAGTGAGGTACTCGTCGACGTCCGGGCTGATCGTGTACTCGTGCTTCGTCGCGCCGGGGCGATCGCCGATCGTGAGTCGGATCCCGGCAGCGGTGCGGGTGGTGTAGCCGAGCGGCACGACGCGCACCGGCTCCGTGAACGTGGTCATCAGAACAACGCTTCCGCCTCGACGCGCTCCTCCATCATCGGGCGCATGAGGCTCTGGAATCGGGCGTTGCGGATGCTGCCGGCGGCGCGCAGCTCCGCACGGATTGCGGTCATCACGAGATCGTCGGTCTCGTCGAGGATCGTGCGGGCGCGTTGCGCGGCGGACGTGATGAGCGCGGCGGCGTCGGCCGTGGCGGATCCGGCCGCGGCACGGCGGATGACGATCTCCTCGGCCGTGCGCGAGATCTCCTCGAACCAGGCACGGCGCTGCTCGTAGCCCAGCCAGTCCTGGCTGGCGAGCGAAGGGTTGGCGAGCTGCACGGTGAGGCGGTCGAAGGCCTGATCGGCTGCGGAGGGACCGCCGGCGAGCGTCACGGTTTGGGACCACTGCACGTCGCCGCCGTCGAGGATCCCGAGCTGCAGGTCGATGTCTTCGGCGCCGATCCGCTGCGCGACGACTGCCTGCGCGACCAGGTCGCGGGCGATCACGGCGCGCCCGCGCCGCTCGGTGGGGTCGGTGCGCACCACGCGCAGCAGGGTGCGGATCAGGCCGGCGATCGCTCCGACGATCGCGCCCAGCCAGAGGAAGCCGGACCACGCTCCCCAGACCGCGTCGAAGGTCGTGAACGGGATGGGGCCGGCGAGGTTCACGACCAGGATGATCAGCCCGGCGGCGACCGCGCCGAGGATCCCGAACCCGAACGTGAAGAACCCGATGTAGAGCAGCGCCCCGGCGGAGGCTACGGCGATGCGGCCGGTGAAGCGGGTGCGCGGGTGGGCGTCCAGCCAGGTCTGAATGCGGTCGGTCATGAGTTGCTCCTTGCTCGGTTGGTGGTGGAGAGGTCGTCGTAGATGCGCGCCCATTCGGCTTCGTGGTCGACCGGGTTGAGGTCTGCGGACTCGAGCGCGCTGAGCCGGTCGGCGTACTGCTCGAGGAGGTCCATGTCGCCGGAGAACTGGGGGCCGCGCTTGGTCCCCCGTGCTCGGACACGGATGCCGTGCGCGTCGGCGAGCGTCGGCCGGGCGAGCAGCCACGCCCCGGCGACGATCGCGGCGGTGACGAAGGCTCCGAACCCGAGCGACCACCAGATTCCGCCGGCGCGGATCGGCGCCGGCGTGAGGAGCACCGCGAGCACGGCGACGAAGGCCCACAGCTTGTTGACGACGAGCTGGCAGTAGACGCCGACCTTGATGCGCTCGGCCGCGGTCGTTCCCGGACGGAAGACGAGCAGCTGGATGGTGGCGCTGCCGAATGTCTGCGCACTGATGCGGTCGAAGTCGATCCGTCCGCTGCGGAACGATTCCTTCGGCCGTGCGGGGCGCGGGTCGCGGTTGTGGAAGGTGACCATCAGCGCGCCGCCCCTGCGAGAGCGAGCTGCGCCTCGTCCGACCGGCGAGCGGCTTTGCAGTCCTCGCAGGTGACGGTGGCCCAGCTGTGGTCGATGGCGGAGTCCCGTCGCCCGCACGCGGCGCGGCTGCCCTCCATGGGTCCGTGGATCTTGCTCTCGCTCATCAGTGCTCTCCTCGGTGAGTGGCGACCTGGTCGCCGGTCTGGGCGTCGTAGAAGGTGGCGGCGCCCGCGGCGGCCGCGGCGGCGCGGGCGGCGCCGGCGTCTGTGTAGCGGTCGGCGCCGGACTCGGTCAGGACGTAGAACCCGAGCGCCGGCGTCTCGGTGATCTCGGCAGGCGGCGCCGGGTGGCGGAGCCGACGCAGCGCCTTGTCGGCTTCGCGTGCCTCGTCGAGCCCGGATCCGCCGCGGGAGCGGGCGAGTGCTCGCTTCTGGTCGACGCGGGTGATCCGCCCGGTGACGAGCCGAGTGCGCAGCTCGTCGACGTCGACCGCGGAGGGGTCGGCGGCTGCAGCGATCGCGGCTCGCAGATCGGACTGGCCCCGAGGTGAGGAGTCGTAGGCGGCGAGCTTGCGAGCGACCTTCTCCTCCGCCAGCTGCAGTCGCTGCTGGGCGCCGACGTCGTCGGGTCGCTCGGTCGCCTCAAGCTGCGCCGTGGTGCGGCGCTGCTCAGCAGCCTGCAGCTCCTTGATCGTGTCGGCGCTGCAGCGGGCTCCGGGGCGCGGATCGCACATCGAATTACCGCCCTTCGCGGCGGCGGCGGGATCGGGCGATCGCGATCGACCCGGCCACGAACAGCACGAAGATGCCGGCGAGGATCAGGGTCCGCCAGATGTCGAGGCCGACACCGTCCATGAGCGGGATCAGCACGGCATCGCCGCGAACGAGGAGTCCCCACTGGACGGCGAGGTCGCGGGCCGGGGCGACGAAGGTGCCGAGGGAGAACAGGCCCATGCCGGACACTCCGGTGAGGAGCATCAGGAGGGCGATCCAGTCGTCTGTGGTGTCAGGCTGCTGCTGCGTGGTGGCCATGGTCCGGTCTTCCTCTTGGTGGTGAGGCCGCGGGTGCGACCTCACCACCCATAGGTGCGAGGATCGGCTCAGATCGGACAGCCGGTTTCGTCTTTTTCAGGAGAGGATCGCGGAGACGCTCTCGGCTTCGGGGACGGTCAGGGTCCGGCCGTCGCCGTCCTCGGTGATGTAGGAGATCGAGAGGCAGTCGGGTGCGTTGGTGTCGACGTCGATGCCGTCGATCGTGGCGCGGCACGAGATCCCGTCGACGTCGACGAGGATGTCCATTCCCACTTCGAGCTCTGCGACCGCGACGTCGAAGGTCTGGATGTCGGCGCCACCGCGGTTGGTGATCTCCTCGACCTCGGTCGGGACGAATCGCACGTTCTCGGACGGGCGGGGGCGGCGCCGCTTCGCCGGCGGCTCGACGGGCACCGGCGGCTGGACGGGCACCGGCGGCTGGACGGGCGCCGGCGGCTGGACGGGCGCCGGCGGCTCGGCGGCGGGCTGCGGTGCTTCGCCGCGCAGCTGGGCGAGAACGGTGGGGAGCTCGTCAGGTCCGACGAGGACCTCGCGCCCCTTCGACCCTCGAGCGCGGCCGAGGATCTTCTGCTCCTCGAGCAGCTCCGTGATCCGGGTGGCCTTGGCGAACCCGACGCGGAGCTTGCGCTGCAGCATGGCGGTGGATCCGAACTGCGACGTGATGATGAGCTCGGCCGCGGCGAGCAGCAGCTCGAGGTCTTCGCCGGTGGCGACCGGTTCGGCGCTCTCCTGGTCGTCGGCCTCCTGGTCGACGTCGTCGACCTGGTCGTCGGCCCCGTCGACGTCGTCGAGCTCATCGTCATCGTCGTCGAGCTCGTCGTCGACGACCACACGTGCGCGGGGATCCACGAACCCGGGATCGTCGGGGAGCAGGATGCCGAGACCGTGGAGGATCTCGCGGTCGGCGTCGTTGATGCCGGGTGCCAGCTTCGGCGTCCAGTAGATCTGCGCGTGCTCGGGCTGCATGCCCATGCCGACGCTGACCCACGCGCGGCCGGGCCGGTTCTCGAGACCGGAGACGGCGGCGAGGCTGCCGAAGGTCATCATCGACGTGGACTGCTCGAGGTTGCGCAGCGCGATGCGGACCGCGAACTGGGATCGGCTCGAGGTGCTCAGCCAGGACGAGGCGGCCTGCTGCGAAGCGAGGATGACGTGCACCCGGCCCTCTCGGCCGAGGCGGAGGATGGATCCGAACGCGGTCATCACCGGGTGGGTGCTGCCGGTGGGTGCCTTCTCGAGGCCGAACCGCATCATCCAGTCGAGCTTGCCGTCGCCGGATCGCCACCAGTCGTTGAGCATGTCGACCATCTCCTCGCCCTCGTCGACGACGAGGATGAGCGGGTTGAGCTCGGCGCGCAGGTGCGGCCCGTTCTTCTCGAGGTACTCGTACCGGTCGTCCATCTTCTGCTTGACGCCGAGGATGTAGTCGACGATCGCGGACTCTCGGGTGGCGGCACGCTTGGCGCCGGGGATCAGGTCCAGGTTGAACAGGCCGAGCCTCTTCGGGTCGATCGGCCAGACCTCGGCGGCGATCGCCTCCTCGTCGCGGACCCACTGACCGAAGGCGTCTCGGCGGAGCCCGTTCGGGAGGGCGGTGAGGATCGACAGCAGCAGGACGGTCTTTCCACCTCCGGTGCCGCCGACGATGAGCACGTGCGGGAGCGGGTCGTCGAGGTTCCAGATGCAGGGGGTGCCGTCACGGAACTGCCCGAACGCGACCTTCATCGGCTCGGCGTCATCGCGGGCCGGGTGCGGGATGACATCCGGGAACGGGACGAGCGGAGCGGACACGGCCCGCTCCTGGGTGAAGTCGAACTCGGTGTCGAAGGGCTCGCCGACGGCGATCTGGATCGCGTCGGTCAGCTTCTTCTGGATGAACCTCGTGCTGACGCGGGAGGTCTGCGACGAAGGCCAGCGCAGCTGGATCGCGGAGATCTCGTCGGTCTCGCTGCGCGTGATCTCCCGGACGGTCATGCCCGGCACGATCGACTGGACGATGCTCTCCATCTTCGCGTGGTCGCGGTCCGGGGCGGCGGCCTCCTCGGTGGTGTCGAGCTCGAGGGTGACGACGCACGTCTTCGAGTTGTTCTTCTTGATCCGGTACGGGATGCCCATCCGGTTCGTGACCTGGCCGACCAGCGACTCGAGGAACTTCGGGTCGGCGTCGACGACGTCGGCGGGGTAGGTCACTTTGATCCGGGTCGGGTATCCGATCCATCCGCCCTTCCATCGGGACGGGCGGACCAGGTCGCGGGTCGGGGCGGCCGCGCGGACGACGGCGTTGACGGCCTCGATCATCTTGTCGATGGAGCGGCCGCGCATCCAGCGGCGCACACCGAAGACGACCACCAGCGCGGCGACGATCACCGTGGCGGCGATGGTGATCGGGATCATCTTGTCGTTGCCGGTGACGCCGTAGATCCCGATCACGATGACCGCGGCGCCGAGGATCAGGGCGAGCCTCCCGGGCCAGATCCACGGGCGCCGCGGCAGCGCTCGGACGGCGATCTCCTCGACCACTTCGGGCCGGATCTCGGTGCGCAACATCGTCTCCTCGCATCCCGACGCCAACATGGCGCCTCATAGATGCATAGGTATCGCCAACCCCTCTAGATCGGACTGTCCGATGACAGTGATTCTGTCGTCCGTGCCACCGATCCTGTGATCGCCTTCCGCGTCTTCGCGCTGCTTGGCCGTTGGGGGCACCTCGACGGTGGCGGTATCAGCGCCAGCGGATGTGTAGTTCGTCGAAGCGGCATATGCATCTGAGTCACCTCGGCCGAACGGCCCGTGTTTGGATCGACGTGAGTATTGGGCGGATTCGCGCATGGGTTGTGTGAGGACGCACGCGGGGAAGCCACGTGGGCGACAAAGCTGTATGCGTGTCGAAACGCGCGGACCCCGACAGTCCTCACTTCCCCATGGCAGGCCAGTACTCATCCACGGAGGTTGTCGGCACGCAACGGTGGGGGCACATATCCCGGTCCACCGGCCGATATGGCAGCGTCACGACGCATCTGGTCGTATACCCGCCCGACTCGTTCGACCGGGAACGTCTCTGGGCCGACGCGTCTCGCACACTCACCCCCCTCGGCATAGGCGGCGCGGTTATCGCCGCGATCGTTCTGCTGGGAACCGGGGCGTCGCCCGAGCTGACGCTGCTGTCGATCGCAGGCCTCTTCGTGATCGGCCGGGTGGTTCTGTCTTCCCGGACGATCGGGGTCCGTCGCAAGTCCGCATCCATCTGGGTGTGCACGTCGGCGATCTCGCCCGACCACGATCGTTCCCGGGCGCAGACTCATCTCGAGGCTCTCGCGGAGACGATGACGGAAGCAGCGAGCGCCCGTCGCGCGGGAACGATCACGGCAGACCAGTACACGAGAGCCTGGCGTAACGTGTTCGGCGAGGTGACACTGCTCAGTCTGCAACGAAACGGCTAGCCATCGGCTGGCCGTCGGGCAGAGGACATCGCCCCCGCCTGGTTTCGATCGCGGTGTGGCCGCGATCAGGCGAAGATCTCCGCGGCCACGTCGTGGACGGATCGGTCACGGACGTCCGCCCAGTCCAGCGAGAGCGCGCCCCAGATATTGGGGGAAGGGTGCGTGCGGACGTACTGGAGAAGCCGAGCGTTCAGCCGCGCGTGGGACGCGCAGTCGGTCACGTCGATAAAGACGACATCGACGTCCCACCCCAGTTCTCTCTCGGCCCGCGCGTGAAAGTCTGTGGCCGCCGCGTAAGCGAACCGTTTGCAGGAGCGAGGGCGATGGCCGGGACCCCGCCGGTACAGCACGATCACATGATGCACGGTCGGCGAGCGACGCAGCACATCGCGAATGGGCCGCCAGGAACCGCGGAGGCGGTTGCGTACCTGTAGCCCCGCTGCGCTGTCCTCCAGCTGGATCCCCCACACGATGCCGCCCACGAACGAAGAGCTCGCACCTTTGTCCGTAGCCGGCTGCTCTGCGTCGGGTCCATGTAGAGATCCGCCGGTCAGCAAGCACATCCTGCCGGAGGTGGAGGTGCGGAAGGTCATTTCGCGCATCGCGTCCACGTCTCCATCGAGTTTCTTTCGTTTGGGGTCGTGGCGGGGTGGTGCCGTACGGTGGCCAGCGCGATCGTTCCCGCGCACGGGACGACCAGAAGATCCCCAGCCTGGATTTCCTGGGGCACCTCACCCGGCAGCGGTGCTGCTCCGATCGTTTCGATGCTGGCGGGCGCCCGACTGCCAGCGTCGGGGCGGCCGAGCACGGTCGACCCCGCCCAGTCCGGGGTGACTTCCGTCATGTCGCCGTCGACGCGGACGTGCAACGCGCCGCGCGTGTCCCCGGCGACAGCGAGGACACGCGTGATTACGAGGGTGACATAGGCGTCAGAACCTCCAGTCCGTTCGGGGTGTCCGGCGGGGTGGATGAGTACCGCGGGTGTGCCCCGCGTCGTGGCGAGTCCGAGCAGCGAGTGCCCACCGACCAGCACGTCCTCGCGAGTGTGAACGGTGTCCATGGGCCACCCGTGTGCCCGCGGCGTCGCTGCAGGGATCCGGTTCCGGAGGAGTCGGGCGCTGAGGATGGTGTGTAACAGAGTCACGTCAACTGTCTCCGTTTCAGAGCTGGGGGGTCAGGGCGGACAAGAGACCTGGGGCGATGTCGATGGCCGGGGACACCGCGATAGCCGGAGACAACGGTGCTGTGTCATGGCGCGGCAGTGGCACCGGACGCACGCGCCCCAGGGGCACTGTGCCTTCGCACGGCAGTGCCAGCAGGTCGCCTTCGGCGAGGTCGGCGGGAAGCCGCACCGGAGGAGACGGGTAGGCCGGGGCGGCTGCTTCCGCGGCCAGCAAGATGCCAGGAGCCGACGCGGCGGCGGAGATCCGGTCGATCAGGCGCGCCTCGGACCACACCGCAGGGACGTCGCTGAAGTTCGCGTCGATGAGGATGACGCGTTGGGAGTCGAGGTTGTTCACTGTCATCACGACACGGGTGATGACGACCGACACGTCCGAGCGGAGCACCTCGGCCTGGCGGGGGTTCGTGCGAATGATGCGGTCAGTGTTGTGGACGCAGGGGGTGCCGCACATCTCGGCCAGACGCCGCATCGACACTCCGGCGACGACCACGTCGGTCGTCGTCGGCGTCGTGTGATCCGGCCAAGCCCTCGCCCGAAGTGGAACGGGAAGGGTGCGTCGCAGCGTGGGGACGATATCGGTGAGAGTCACACCGTCTGTCCTAGCCCGCCCATCCGCACGATCGGTGGGGTCCGAACGGAATACATGCGCGGAACGGCCCGCTTCGCCCGGATTGCTCACGGTCTGCTGACATGACGAGCAGAAGCCGGGCGGGGTATGAGCACTCGGGGCGGAGGTGGTCGCCGGCATCGGGGAGGGCGCGGGACGTCGGGGATGTATGGACGGCCGTTAGCTTTCGACGGGTGGCCGTATGCGTTTCGTTAGGGCTGTGATTTCGCCGTGAGCGCAGGTGTTTGATCGGGAGTTGCGTCTGAACGACGCGCGGCCCTCGCCCGGGGGTTCGACAGCTTTCGAATGGAGTTCCTCGTGCTCGACATCGTGTACGTGCTGGGCGTTATCGTCCTGTTCGCGCTGGTCGGTCTGATCGGCAAGGCGGTGGAGAAGCTGTGATCGTCTTCGACCTGCTCGCCGCTGCCCTCGGCCTCGCGGCGCTGGTGTATCTGGTGACCGCTCTGGTGAAGCCGGAGAAGTTCTGATGGAGTGGCTGTTCCTTGCCGCCAGCCTGGCGACTCTGATCCTGTTCCTGGGCGTCGCGTACCGCCCCGTCGGCGACTACATGGCCTGGGTCTTCACCTCTCGGAAGGACTGGAAGGTCGAACGCGGGATCTACCGCGTCATCGGCGCTGACCCCAGGTCCGAGCAGACCTGGCAAGCGTATCTGCGCGGAGTCTTGCTGTTCTCCCTTGTCGGGGTCCTGCTGCTCTACCTGCTGCAGCGCACCCAGCAGTGGCTTCCCTACGCTCTGGGTCTCCCCGCTGTCCCGGAGGGGCTGTCGTTCAACACCGCGATCTCGTTCGTGACGAACACGAACTGGCAGGCATATTCCCCCGAGCTCACCCTCGGTTACACCGTGCAGTTCGCAGGACTCACGGTGCAGAACTTCGTCTCCGCCGCGACCGGCATCGCCGTCGCGATCGCCCTCGTGCGCGGGTTCGCCTATCGACGCACCGGAACGATCGGCAACTTCTGGGTCGACCTGGTGCGCGGCTCGTTCCGCATCCTCCTGCCGTTCTCCGTGATCGCGGCGATCGTCCTGCTCGCCGGAGGGGTCGTGCAGAACTTCGCCGGGTTCACTGACATCACCACCGTATCCGGCGGATCACAGGTCCTGCCCGGCGGTCCCGTCGCGTCGCAGGAGGCGATCAAGGAGCTCGGCACGAACGGCGGAGGGTTCTTCAACACCAACGCCTCCCACCCGTTCGAGAACCCCGCGGCGTGGACGAGCATCTTCGAGGTGTTCCTCCTGCTGCTCATCCCGTTCTCGCTCCCGCGCACGTTCGGGCGGATCGTGGGCGACAACCGCCAGGGCTACGCCATCCTCGCCGCGATGAGCACCCTGTTCGTCGTCTCGCTCGGCGCGCTGGCCGCGTTCGAGTTCGCCGGAAACGGCACCGCCCCGCAACTCGCGGGTGCCGCCATGGAAGGCAAGGAGGCCCGGTTCGGTCTGGTCCAATCCGTGTTGTATGCGAGCGGCACCACACTGACCTCCACCGGTTCGGTCAACTCGATGCACGACTCCTACACCGCGCTGGGGGGCATGATGCCGATGCTGAACATGATGCTCGGCGAGATCGCCCCTGGAGGTGTCGGGGCGGGTCTGTACGGGATGCTCATCATCGCAGTGATCGCCGTGTTCATCGCCGGGCTCCTCGTCGGACGCACCCCCGAGTACCTGGGTAAGAAGATCGGGCCTCGCGAGATCAAGCTGGCCAGCCTGTACATCCTCGTCATGCCGACCCTGCTCCTGGGAGGTGTCGCCCTCAGCTTCGCGATCCCCGGAGTCCGAGAGGACGTGGAAACGACCTCGATATGGAACCCCGGCGTCCATGGCCTGTCGGAGCTCGTGTACGCGTTCGCGTCCGCGTCCAACAACAATGGGTCCGCGTTCGCCGGCCTCACCGCGAACACGCCGTGGCTGAACGCCGCGCTGGGCGTGGCGATGCTGCTGGGCCGGTTCGTGCCCATCGTCCTCGTTCTCGCCCTGGCCGGTTCCCTGGCCGCACAGGACAAGGTACCGGCCACCGCCGGCACCCTCCCGACCCACCGACCGTTGTTCATCGGCCTCGTGGTCGGCACAGCGGTCCTGGTGACCGCGCTCGTCTTCTTCCCCGTTCTCACGCTGGGTCCCCTAGCGGAAGGGCTGCTGTAAACCATGACCACCATCACACCCACCCCCGAATCCCCTGCCCCTTCCCGGGGCGATGCCCCGCGGGCACCGCGGAAGGCCTTTACCTGGGCACAGGTGCGGGCTGCCCTCCCGGGCGCGTTCCGCAAGCTCGATCCGCGCGCCCAATGGCGTAACCCTGTCATGTTCCTCGTGTGGGTCGGTGCGGCATTGACCACCGTGCTCGCGATCGCGGAACCCTTCCTCGGCGGTCCAGCACCCTCCGGCGGCACCGAGGTGCCGTGGCCATTCACCGCGGTGATCGCGATCTGGCTGTGGCTGACCGTCCTGTTCGCGAACCTCGCCGAGTCCGTGGCGGAAGGACGCGGGAAGGCGCAGGCGGACACGCTCCGCAAGACACGCACCAGCACCACCGCCCACCGAATCGATGGGTACGACTCCGCCACGGATGCCGGCGCCGAACAGGCGACGACCACTGATGTGTCCTCCGCGGACCTGCGCCTCGGCGACATCGTGGTGATCTCCGCCGGTGAACTGATCCCCGGGGACGGGGACATCGTGTGGGGAATCGCAAGCGTGGACGAGTCCGCGATCACCGGCGAGTCCGCACCCGTGGTCCGCGAATCGGGCGGCGACCGTTCCGCCGTCACGGGCGGCACCCGGGTGCTCAGCGACCGGATCGTCGTGCGCATCACCTCCAAGCCCGGCGAAACCTTCGTCGATCGCATGATCGCCCTGGTCGAAGGCGCTGCTCGACAGAAAACGCCGAACGAGATCGCGCTGAACATCCTCCTGGCGAGCCTGTCGATCGTGTTCGTCGTCGTCGCGCTCACCCTCAACCCCATAGCGTCTTACGCCGCCAGCCCGGCCAGCATCACGGTGCTGATCGCGCTGCTGGTGTGCCTCATCCCAACGACGATCGGTGCACTGCTCTCTGCGATCGGCATAGCGGGCATGGACCGGCTCGTGCAGCGCAACGTGCTCGCCATGTCCGGACGCGCCGTCGAAGCCGCCGGCGACGTGACCACCCTGCTGCTGGACAAGACCGGCACCATCACCTACGGCAACCGGCGCGCCAGCGAGTTCGTCCGGATGGACGGGGTGCGTGAGCAAGAACTGGTCCACGCTGCCGCCGTCTCGTCCCTCGCGGACCCGACACCGGAAGGCACCTCGATCGTCGACCTTGCCCGCGCCCAGGGCGAGGACGTCGACACGAGCACCGCCGGCGAGATCGTCCCGTTCACCGCGCAGACCCGCATGTCCGGTCTCGACCTTCCCGACGGTGCTCAGATCCGCAAGGGCGCCGGGTCCGCCGTCACCGCATGGTTGGAATCGGAGGGGAGGAGGTTGCCGTCCAGCGAGCTGGCCGAGCTCGAGGACCACACCGAACGCATCGCACAGTCCGGCGGCACCCCGCTGGTCGTCGCCGTGAAGGACCCCTCCGGCGAGGGCCGGGTGCTAGGTGTGGTCCACCTCAAGGACATCGTGAAGGAGGGACTCACCGGGCGGTTCGCAGAACTGCGTGCGATGGGCATCCGCACCGTGATGGTCACCGGCGACAACCCGCTCACCGCGGCCGCGATCGCACGGGAGGCGGGCGTGGACGGCTTCCTCGCTGAGGCCACTCCGGAACAGAAGCTCGCCTACATCCGCAAGGAGCAGGAGGGCGGCAACCTCGTCGCGATGACCGGCGACGGCACGAACGACGCGCCCGCGCTCGCGCAGGCGGATGTCGGGGTGGCGATGAACACCGGCACGTCGGCCGCGAAGGAGGCCGGCAACATGGTCGACCTCGACTCCGACCCGACCAAGCTCATCGACATCGTGCGCATCGGCAAGCAACTGCTCATCACCCGCGGGGCGCTGACCACGTTCTCGATCGCCAATGACATCGCGAAGTACTTCGCGATCATCCCGGCGATCTTCATGGGTGTGTTCCCGGGCCTGGCGGCGCTGAACATCATGGGGCTGCACTCCCCCGCCTCTGCGGTGCTCTCGGCGATCATCTTCAACGCGATCGTGATCATCGTCCTGGTCCCCCTCGCGCTGCGCGGCGTGAAGTACCGCGCGGCGAACGCATCCAAGATCCTCGGCCGAAACCTGCTCGTCTACGGACTCGGCGGGATCATCACCCCCTTCATCGGCATCTGGCTCATCGACCTCGTCGTGCGCCTCATCCCCGGGTTCTGACCCGGGATCGTCAAGGAGACAACACGTTCATGAACACCGCTACCCGCAGCACCGGCCGCAGCCTCTGGGTCGCCACCCGTGCCCTCCTGCTGTTCACCGTGGTGCTCGGCATCGGCTACACCCTGCTGATCACCGCGGTCGGTCAACTCGCCTTCCCTGCACAAGCCAACGGAAGCCTCGTCCGGAACGCTGAAGGCGAGGTCGTCGGGTCGTCTTTGATCGGCCAGAACTTCACCGCCGCTGACGGTGAGCCGCTACCGGAGTACTTCCAGCCCCGGCCCTCCGCAGCCGGCGACGGCTACGACGGAGGCGCGTCCTCAGGTTCCAACTGGGGTCCCGAGAACGAGGACCTGATCGCGGCGATCGAGGAACGCAAGGCACAGATCGCCGAGTTCAACGGAGTCTCTCCCGATGAGATCCCCGCGGACGCGGTCACCGCATCCAGTTCCGGACTCGACCCGCACATCAGCCCCCAGTACGCACAGCTGCAGGTGCAGCGCGTCTCCGACGCGCGGGGCCTGACCGTAGACCAGGTGCAAGGCATCCTCGACGAGCACGCCCAAGGTCGAGACCTCGGATACTTGGGAGAACCGACAGTCAACGTCGTGGAACTTAACCTGGCGCTAGACCAGTTGGAGGACTGACAGATGAGCACACGGGGGCGGCTTCGCGTACTCCTCGGCGCCGCCCCCGGCGTCGGCAAGACCTACACCATGCTCGAGGAGGGCAGACGCCTTCTCAGCGAAGGCAAAGACGTGGTCGTCGCGGTCGTGGAAACCCACGGGCGCGCCGCCACGTCCGCGATGACCGAAGGCTTGGAGATCCTCCCCCGCCGCGTCGTCTCCCACCGTGGCGTCGAGCTCACCGAGATGGACATCGACGCCACCCTCGCACGCAACCCGGCTGTCGCTCTCGTTGATGAGCTCGCCCACACCAACGCTCCCGGATCCCGCAACGAAAAGCGGTGGCAAGACGTCCACGAACTGCTGGACGCAGGCATCGACGTCATCTCCACCGTCAACATCCAACACATCGAATCTCTCAACGACGTCGTCGAAAAGATCACCCGAGTACCCCAACGAGAGACCATCCCCGACCGCATCCTCCGCGAAGCCGACCAGGTCGAAGTCATCGACCTCGCCCCGCAGGCCCTGCGAGACCGCCTCGCAAGCGGCGTCGTCTACCCCGCCGAACGCATCGACGCCGCCCTGTCCAACTACTTCCGGCTCGGTAACCTGACCGCGCTGCGCGAACTCGCACTGCTGTGGCTCGCCGACGAGGTCGATCAGGCGCTGAAAAGCTACCGCAACGAGCACGGTATTGACAGCCAATGGGAGGCCCGGGAACGCGTGGTGGTCGCCCTGACCGGCGGACCCGAAGGTGAAACCCTTCTCCGCCGCGGCGCCCGTATCGCCGCCCGCTCCGCCGGCGGAGAGCTGATCGCGGTGCACGTGACCAGCCAGGACGGACTGCGCACCTCCAGCCCCACCGCGTTAGCGGCGCAACGCTCCCTCGTTGACAAGCTCGGCGGTACGTATCACCAGGTCATCGGGGACGACATCCCCCACTCGCTCGTCGAGTTCGCCCGGTCCCTCAACGCGACACAACTCGTGATCGGCGTCAGCCGCCGCAGCCGGCTCAGCGCGGCGCTCACCGGCCCCGGTATCGGTGCCACGGTCATCCGCGAGTCCGGCGACATCGACGTGCACATCGTCACCCACTCCGCCGCCGGCGGACGCCTCGCCCTGCCCCGCAGCGGCGGCGCGCTGACCATGAAACGCCGCATCGCCGGGATGATCCTCGCCCTGATCGGCGGCCCCGCTCTCACCTGGCTGCTCGCGACCTTCCGCAGCCCCGAGTCCATCACCAGCGATGTGCTCAGCTACCAGCTGCTCGTCGTCATCGTCGCTCTCGTCGGAGGGATCTGGCCCGCCCTGTTCGCTGCCGTGCTGTCCGGGCTCACCCTGGACTTCTTCTTCATCGAACCGTTCTACACCGTCACCATCGACGATCCCCTCCATCTTCTTGCACTCACCCTGTACGTCACCATCGCAGTGCTGGTCAGCTTCATCGTCGACCGCGCAGCTCGACAGACACGCGTCGCACGTCGCGCTGCCGCCGAATCCGAACTCATCCAAACCATCGCCGGAAGTGTCCTGCGAGGACAGAACGCCATCGAGGCGCTCGTGGAGCGCACCCGCGAAGCGTTCGCCTTGGCTGGCGTGCGACTGCGCGAAGGGGACACGGTGCTGGTAACATCCGGCGAACCCCTCGCCGACGGCCGATACTCGACCGTCCCAGTAAGCAAACGCACCGTGCTCGAACTGCACGGCCCTGACCTCCCAGCCCGCGAACAACGCCTCCTGACCGTCGTCGCCGCGCAAATCGCCGTCGCGCTCGAACACCGTGAGCTCACCGAGACTGCCAGCGGCATCGCCCCACTCGCCGCCTCCGACAAGATTCGCACTGCCCTACTGTCCGCACTCAGCCACGACCTCCGCCGGCCACTAGCCGCCGCGACCGCCGCCGTCAGCGGCCTCCAAGCCGCCGGAGACTCCCTCACCCCTGCCGATATGGCTGAGTTGGTCACCACCGCCGGCGAAAGCCTCACCACCCTCTCCGTCCTCGTCACCGACCTTCTCGACGTCAGCCGTCTTCAAGCCGGGGTCCTCGCCATCCTCCCCACCCACGTCGACGCCGCCGACGTCATCGTCCCCGCGCTCGATGAGCTCGGCCTCGGACCCGACGAGCTCGAGCTGGACCTCAACCCCGAGATCCCCCTAGTCTCCGCCGACCCAGGCCTGCTGCAACGCGTCGTCGTCAACCTCCTCGCCAACGCCACGCGCCACTCCCCAGACGACTCCAAGGTCCGGATCACCACCAGCTCCTTAGACGACATCGTCGAGATCCGCGTCATCGACCACGGCCCTGGAATCCCACCCGACCGCATCGACGACGTCTTCGTTCCCTTCCAACGCCTCGGCGACACCGACAACACCAGCGGCCTCGGCCTCGGCCTCGCGCTCTCCAAAGGGTTCGTCGAGGGCATGGGCGGCACCCTCACCCCCGAAGACACGCCCGGCGGCGGACTCACCATGGTCGTCGCTCTCCCCACCCACAACAGCACCACAGCCCAGCCAGAGGACACCCCGTCATGAAGATCCTGATCGCCGACGACGACCCTCAGATCCTCCGAGCCCTTCGCATCACCCTGACCGCCAAAGGGTACGAAATCATCACCGCGACCAACGGCGCCGAAGCCATCAGCGCCGCTATCGACCACAAGCCCGACATCTACCTCCTCGACCTCGGCATGCCCGAACTCGACGGCATCGACGTCATCCACGGCATCCGCGGCTGGTCAGAATCCCCCATCCTCGTCGTCTCCGGCCGCACCGGCGCCGCCGACAAAGTGGACGCCCTCGACGCGGGCGCCGACGACTACGTCACTAAACCCTTCTCCGTCGAAGAACTCCTCGCCCGCATCCGAGCCCTCACCCGCCGCCTCTCCCCACACGACAGCAACCCCGCTGTCCACCTCGGCGACATCGTCATCGACCTCGCCGCCCGAAGCGCCACACGGACCCGTGACGGACACGACGCGCCGATCCGCCTGACCCCGACCGAATGGCAGGTCATCGAGATCCTCATCCGCAACACCGGCAACCTCGTCACCAGGCAAACCCTGCTCACCAGCATCTGGGGCACCGAGCACGCCACCGACACCGGCTACCTCCGCCTCTACGTGTCTCAACTGCGCAAGAAGCTCGAGCCCGAACCCTCCCACCCGCGCTACCTCATCACCGAAGCAGGCATGGGCTACCGCCTCCACATCGACAGACCCAACACCGCGGCCGCGATAACGGCCGAAGACACCACGCCGCCGCTCAACCCCTGATCGGAATACCCGACACGTCGCCCCCGGACATCCGCTAGGAGACCAGGTCAGGAGGACGACACCGTGCTCACAGTCCGCGCCACCGCACCCCACACGGGTGATGGGGCGTATACGCGCGACCCTCGCCGATGACCCCGGGGAGCTTCTCAAGTCGCTCGGCGCACTCGAGTTACGGCCGATCGTAGACGTCAGGGATGCCGTCGTTGTCGGTGTCTTCCGCGTCGTTCTGGGCGATCTTGCGGTAGCGGCGGTTCCGGCTGGCGAGCAGGGCCGAGGCGATCACGGCCGCGACGACGGAGGCGAGCAGGATCGCGACCTTGGCGTGGTCGTGGTGCGGGTCGGTCGCGGTGAAGCTGAGTTCGGTGACCAGGAGCGACACCGTGAACCCGATCCCGGCGAGCAGGCCGACGCCGGTGATGTCGACCCACCTCAGCGAGGGGTCAAGTCGGATGCCGCGGACTCGGGTGGTCAGCCAGGTCGCCAGGACGATGCCGACCGGCTTCCCGACGACCAGTGCGGCGATGATCCCGATGGTCACCGGGTCGGTGAGCGCGGAGAGGAAGCCCTCCGCCCCGCCGATGGCGACCCCTGCGGAGAAGAATGCGAACACCGGTACGGCGAACCCGGCGGAGAGCGGGCGGAAACGGTGCTCGAACTCCTCCGCGAGACCTGGTTCGGTGTCGGGCACCTGGTCGCGGCGGCGGTGAATGACGGGGATGGTGAAGCCGAGCAGCACGCCGGCGATGGTGGCGTGGATGCCGGAGGCGTGGACGAATGCCCACGCGACCACGCCGATGGGCAGCAGGATCAGCCATGCGGCGGCGGGCTTGAGGTGGAAGAACTGCCGGTACCGCTGCGCGAGTACGGCGTACACGGCGATCGTGAGCAGGCCCATCAGCAGCGGCACGATGGCGATCGTCTCGGTGTAGAAGATCGCGATGATGCTGATCGCGATGAGATCGTCGACGACGGCGAGGGTGAGCAGGAAGATCCGCAGCGGGCCCGGCAAGTGAGAGCCGATGAGCGCGAGAACGGCGACCGCGAACGCGATGTCGGTCGCGGTCGGTATCGCCCATCCGCGCAGGAGACCGGGAGTCTGGGCGACGATGGCCACGTAGACCAGGGCGGGGATGATCACGCCGCCGGCCGCGGCGACGACCGGGACGATCGCGGTGCTGAAGCGGCGCAGGTCGCCGGCGACGAACTCGCGTTTGAGCTCGAGGCCGATGAGGAAGAAGAAGATCGCCAGCAGCCCGTCGGCGGCCCACGCGCCCAGACTGAGCTGCAGATGCCACGGCTCGTAGCCGACCTCGAGGTCGCGGAGGGTGAAGTAGGCCTCTGCCCAGGGCGAGTTGGCCCACAGGATGCCGATCGCGGCCATGAGCACGAGAAGCCCGCCGCCGACGGTCTCCTTGCGTAGCAGTGTGCCGATGCGCAGCGCTTCGGCGTAGCTGCCGCGGAGAGGGAACTGCGCACTCGCGGGAGTGTTCCGGGCAGGGTCGGGAGAGGTCATAGGCGGTTCCGATCGGGTCGACGAAGGACGGTGTCGACCAGGCTTCCCGACGCGCCTCCCCCAGCCTACAAGAGGCCGCATGGAGGTGCCCTGGCAGGTCTTCAGAACATCCTCGGCGGTCCAAAACCCCGCGGCATGGAGGGGGTTCGGATCAGCCGAACTATGCTTGTCGCCGGAGTGCCGGGAAGCCTGGTCGGCGGCGACCCTCGGGTCGTCTGATCTGATGAGGAGACCCCGGTGGCGCGAGACCGCGGTATGCGATGGTTGCCCGAGACGGTGCTGCGGCCGGGTCGCTATCTCCGCGACCTGGCGAAGCGGTCGCCGTCGCGGATGGCGGTGCTGATCTTTTTTCTCGCCGCCGTGCTGTTCTCCGGCCTGCTCACGCTGCCGGTCTCCTCTGCAGATGGGCGCGCCGCGCCGCTGCAGGATGCCGTGTTCACCGCCACCTCCGCCGTCACCGTCACCGGGCTGACCAGTGTCGATACCGCCACACAGTGGTCCTTCTTCGGGCAGGTCGTGATCCTGCTCGCGATCCAGGCCGGCGGGCTGGGGATCGTGACGATCGCGCTGCTGCTGATGAGGGCCGTCACCCGCCACCTCGGGGTGCGAGGGAAGCTGTTCGCGCAGCAGAGCATCGGCGGCGCCTCCAAGCTCGGCGAGGTCGGGCAACTGCTGCGCATCGTCGTGGTCACGACCCTGACCATCGAAGCGATCCTGGTCCTCGCGCTAGTCCCCCGGTTCGTGATGATCGAGGAACACTGGTGGGAGGGGCTGTGGAATGCCCTGTTCTATGGCATCTCGGCGTTCAACAACGCCGGGTTCTCCATCCACGAAGGCGGGCTCGCCCCGTTCGACGGCGACCTGTGGATCCTGGTCCCGATCATGATCGGAGTGTTCGTCGGCAGCTTCGGATTTCCAGTGTTCCTCACTCTCATCATCCACAAGTGGCACCGGCGCAAGTGGAGCCTGCACACCAAACTCACCCTCACCACGACCACCATCCTGCTCGCGGTCGGCGCGCTCGCGTGGGGTCTGCTCGAGTGGGGTAACGACCGCACCATCGGCCACCTGAACCCCGCCGAGAAAGCGTTCCACGCGCTGTTCGCCTCGGTCATGATGCGCTCTGGCGGGTTCGCGCTCACCGACACGAACGAGTCCACCCCGATCACCTTGCTCGTCTCCGACGCGCTGATGTTCGTCGGCGGCGGCTCGGCGTCCACCGCCGGCGGCATCAAGGTCGCCACCCTCGCGGTGCTGTTCCTCGGCATCATCGCCGAAGCACGCGGCGACCGGCACGTCATCGCGGCAGGACGCCACATCCCCGACGGCTCGCTCCGCCTCGCGATCAGCGTCACCTTCCTCGGCGCCACCCTGGTGCTCGTCGCCACCGGGCTGGTGATGACCGTCAGCACCGCGCCGCTGGACCGGATCCTGTTCGAGGTGATCTCCGCGTTCGCGACCTGCGGACTCTCGGTCGGCCTGTCCGCCGAGCTCGAGCCGTTCGGGAAGTACGTGCTCAGCCTGCTCATGCTCGCCGGCCGCATCGGCCCCATCGGCTTGGCCGCCGCCCTGGCGCTACGGCAACGGAACCTGCTCTACACCCTCCCCGAGGAACGCCCCATCATCGGCTGAACCCCGGAGGCCTTGTCGCGGGTGAGAGGCTGGTCAGTAGTAGTCGGCCATTGTGGCACGCGCGATCGAAGTGCCGCGGATATCCGCCCACGTCAGCGCCGCCGCCGAGTAAGCACCGGCCCGGCCACTGATCCGCTCCATGATCCGATCCGCCAGAACCGTCGTGTCGTCGCACTCGGTCACATCGAGCAGGGTCACATCGACGTAGCGGGCGGCGCTGCGCTCCAGCATCGCGTGCGCCCGCAGGGCGGCACCGTCGGCGGCTCCCTGAACGCGGCTCGGGTCCAGGCCCCGAGGGATCTGGTAGGCGATCAGCAGGTGGATCGCTCCGGGATACCGGCGCGCCGCTTCGGCCCACCGGGTCACCTGTCGCTTCAGTTCCGCCCGCACCTCTCGTGCAGACCGGGCGCCCGTCAGGTCCACCCCGACGACCAGCCCACGCACGCCGCCGCGTGGCTCCAGGTCCTCGTCGGAGTCGATCACGCCGCGGTGCGGGGTCAGCTGGCGTAGGGAATCGAGATGGTCGCCCAGGGCGACGACGGTGTGTGTCACCGCTTCTCCGTCTGTTCGGTGTGCCGGAGCGGTCGCGCGACCGCTGCCGACCAGACTTCCCGGCTCACCGTGACCCCGGAGGGGGATCCACGACACCCTACCCGCAGCGGGCGCGAGAAACACCGCGCCACGGCTGTGCTGTGAGAAGAAGCCTGCGTTGTGCGACCCGGCCCGCCAAGGCCGGGTGCGGCGTTCCGCAACGAAACCCCGCAGCTGGACGACATCACTGGACAGATTGGTGAACGCATGATTAGTATGCTGAACGTGAGTTCAGTCCGGGATGCTGGCGACCTGACGATGCGTGCGCGCATCCGGGATGCCGCCATCGAGGTCTTCGCCGAGGCGGGCTTCGATCGGGCCACGGTGCGGCAGATCGCGGCGCACGCGGGCGCGAGCCCCGCCCTGGTGCTGCACCACTACGGCTCCAAGGCCGGTTTGCGTGAAGAGTGCGATGAGCACGTGGTCTCGACACTGCTCGCGGACCGCACCATCGCGATCGACGACCCCACCGCGCAAGGGATCGACGCGGTGCTGGCGGGCGTCGGCGTCCACGCGGGCAGGTTGGGCTATTTGGTTCGGCTGCTCGCCGATCCCGGCGACGCCGGTCGGCGGGTGTTCGACGCGTTCCTGGAGCACACCCGCAAGATGCTCCGTGATGTGGGAGACAAGTGGCAGACGCAGACGATGTCCGACCCCGAGGCCACCGCGCTGCTGCTGACCGCCTACGGGCTGGCGCCGCTGCTGCTGCAGGGTCAAATCGCTCGGGTGCTGGGCGTCGACCCACTAGGCCCGGAAGGGGCGCGGCGGCTGGCGCTTCCCGGCCTCGAGCTGTTCACCCACGGGCTGTTCCAGGACGACAGCCTGCTGACGGCGGCGAAGGAAGCACTCGCCCGGCCCGCCGGGCCCCGCAGCGACAAGGGCGACGGCGACCCGAATCAGGATCCGGATCCCCCGGCGGCGCGGTAGCGTCCTCGATCCTCATCCCTGATTCGAAAGGAACCACCGCCATGACCGTGGCGATCCACACCCGTGCGCTGCACAAGCGCTACGGCTCGCACACCGCGCTGCACGGACTCGACCTGACCGTCCAGTCCGGCTCGGTGTTCGGGCTGATCGGCCCGAACGGGGCCGGCAAGACCACCACCCTGCGGACGCTGCTCGACATCATCCGCCCCACCTCAGGCGACATCACGGTGCTGGGCGCATCACCCCGAGCCGGCGGCGCCGCCCTTCGCCGCCGCATCGGGTACGTCCCCGGCGAGCTGCGCCTGGAAGGACGCGTCAAAGGACGCGCCCTGCTGCGCCACCTCGCCGAGATCAGCGGCCCCGTTGCACCCGGCACCATCGAGCAGCTCGCCGAGCGGCTCGGACTCGACCTGGCCCGGCCCGTGCGGACGCTGTCGAAGGGCAACAAGCAGAAGCTCGGACTCGTCCAGGCGTTCATGCACCGGCCCGATCTGTTGGTGCTCGACGAGCCGACCAGCGGCCTCGATCCGCTCGTGCAGCGGGAGTTCCTCGCGATGGTGCGCGAGGCCCGCGACGCGGGGCAGACCGTGCTGCTGAGCTCCCATGTGCTCAGCGAGATCCAGCAGGCAGCCGACGACGTCGCGGTGCTCGCGCAGGGACGCATCGTCGCGGAGGGCCCGGTCTCATCGCTGCGGATCGCGAGCGTGCGCCGCGTCCGCGCGACCGTCACCGGTGTCGCGGCCGAGACCGTCGCCGACGCTCTGGCCGCGGCATCCGGTATCGAGGACGTGGACGTCGCCGCGGCAGGCGACCTGGTCCGTGTCTCCGCGACCGCACGCGGCGACATCGACCCCGTGATCCGGGCCATCGCCGCCGGAACGATCCGCGACCTCACCGTGGAAGAACCCGACCTCGAAGAGTCCGTGCTGGATCTGTACGCCCGAAACGGAGCAGCATCATGACCGCCATCGCACAGCGCACCGCATCCGTTCACCCCACCCCACTCCCGGTGTTCCGCCGCTGGCTCAGCGAAGGGTGGCGAGGACTCATCGGCTGGTCGGCCGGCCTGGCCGCCGTCGTATTCCTCTATCTACCGCTGTACCCGGCCATGAAGTCGCCCGAGCTCATCGGACTGATGGACTCGCTGCCTCCCGAACTCGTTCGCACGATCGGATACGAGAACATCACCACCGGCGCCGGCTACGCGCAGGCGACGTTCTTCGGCCTCACCGGCTTCTTCCTCATCACCATCGCCTCGATCACCTGGGGCGGCGCGTTCACCGGCGGCGCCGAGGAATCCGGCCGCCTCGAGCTCACCCTCGCCCACGGCGTCGGGCGCGTGCAATACGCTCTCGAAAGCGCCCTCGCCCTGCTGGCGAAGATGCTCGTACTGGGCGTCGTGGCATGGCTGCTCATCTGGGCGATGAACGGCCCGGGCGAACTGGAACTCGACGCCGGCAACCTCGTCGCCGTCACCACGGCATGGATAGGGCTCGGCCTCTTCTCGGGAACAGCCGGCTTCGCTGCCGGTGCGCTCACCGGCCGACGGTCGTGGGGCGTCGGAGTCGGCGCAGGCGTCGCCGTCGCCGGGTACGTCATGCAAGCTGTCGCGAACAACAGCGAAGACCTCGACTGGCTGCGCGTCCTCTCGCCCTTCCACTGGGCGTACGGCGAAGCGCCGCTGACCAACGGATTCGACTGGCCCGGCCTCGTCCTGCTGTGGGGCGGCTCCGCGCTGCTGGTCGCGATCGGAACCGCGGCACTGGCACGGCGCGACATCCTCGGCTAAGGAATGGGGTGAGTCGTCATGTGTGACGGCCCACCCCAGTTCCCACCTCTTCTCAGCTAGTCTCGCGTCGGTTCAACACGGCCTAGCGTGCGCCGTCGAGATGCGACACGATCGTCTGCGTGACCGCAGGCATATCGGGGTACGGGAACAGGTGCCCCACCCCTTTGAGCCAGAGGGACCGGGCGCCGGGGATCAGCTCGACGAGCTTTCGTGCATGCTCGATCGGGAGGAAGTCGTCAGCGGTGCCGTGGATGACCAGGGTGGGAACCCGGAGACCACCAAGCAGTTCGTATCGGGAGCGGGTGGCGGCCACCGCGGCCTGGTGCTGGCCGATGGCCCGGAAGTTGATGCCGCGCCGGTAGCGGAGGTCGTAGAGCACGAGTTCGGCGGTCTCCTCGATGTCGAGGTTCTCGTAGCCGATCCCGATGATGGTCTTCGCCACGACCTCTTTGACGAGGTTCCTCTCGCCACCGAGCAGGCGGTATCGCAGCAGCGGGATGCCAGCGAGCCCGGCGCGCAGCATGCGGCCGAACCGCGGCCCGGGGAGGCTCGTGTCGGTGGGGTCGGCGGCCGTCGACATCAGGGTGAGGGACGCCACGCGGCCGGGATGGCCGATCGCGATCTCCTGGGCGACGAATCCGCCGAGGGAGAGCCCGATGACGTGCGCCCGCTCGACACGCAGCGCGTCGAGCGCCGCGGTCGCATCGGCGGCCATGTCGACCAGCGCGTACGGGTGCGCACGGCGCCACGCGGGCATCCAGTCCGAGGCGCCGGTGCCGCGCTGGTCGTAGCGGATCACCCGATACCCCGCCTGCCGGAGGCTTCGGATGAAGCCGGGCGGCCGAACAGGGAGTTCCCGGCCATCGAGATGTTGAGCAGCACCACGCCCTTCTCGGGCGCCTCGGCAGGGATGCTCTCGTACCAGATGCGCACGCCGCTCGAGTCGGCATACCCTGCCTCGCCGGCGACGACATGCGACAGGTCGCTCGCCGACACCCGCTCGATGATCGCGTCCGTCTCGGGCGGGAGCCTCGGCCCACCGCGCAGGAACCAGAGCGCCAGGCCGGCAAGACCGGCCAGGGCCACGACTGCTGCCCCGATTGCCGCCGCGCGGATCTTCACAGCCCGATCATCTCAAGAGAGGGAGTTGTCAGCGCAGTTGGCTGAACGCCTCAGCGGTGCGGGTTCGTCCCGAGACCAGGATGACGTCTTCGGGCCGGAGCACCGTCTCCGCTGTCGCGTGGGTCCAGGGTTTGCCGAGGGGTTTGACCGCGACGATGGTGACGCCGTGCTTGGCGCGCAGGTCGGTCTGGCCGAGCGGGATGCCGGTGATCGCGCGGTGCGGGGTGGTGCGCACGAGGGCGAAGTCGTTGTCGACTTCGATGTAGTCCTGCATGCTGCCGCGCACCAGGTGTGCGACCCGGCGCCCCATGTCCTGCTCCGGGTAGATCACATGCGGCACACCGAGCTGCTCGAGGATCGCGCCGTGCGCGCCGCTGACCGCCTTGGCCCAGACATCCCGGATCCCGAAGCGCAGCAGCAGCGACGTGGTGAGGATGCTCGCCTCCAGGTCGCTGCCGATCGCGACGACCACACGGTCGAACTCGGGTACGGCGAGTTGACGGAGCACATCCTCACTGGTGGTGTCGGCGGCGACCACATGCGTGAGACGGCCGTTGAGGGCCTGCACGACCTCCTCCCGGGTGTCGATGCCGAGCACTTCGGTGTCGTTGGCCATGAGCTCGAGTGCCAGGGAGCTGCCGAACCGGCCCAGCCCGAGCACGGCGACGGCGTTCGCGGACGCGACGCGGGACGGGTCGGTGCCGCCGAACAGGCGGATCTTCTTGTCAGCCAATGATCGGCCTTTCCTTGGGGAGCTCGTACAGCAACCGGCGCTCTCGTAGGGCGAGCGCTGAGGCGAAGGTGATCGGCCCGAGCCGGCCGATGAACATCAGCAGGATGAGCAGCACCTGCCCGATCGGGGGGATGTCGGCGGTGATCCCGGCTGAGAGTCCGACGGTGCCGAACGCGGAGGTGACTTCGAACAGCACCTTGTCCAGCGGGTGGTCGGTGACCAGCAGCATCAGGCCGGTGCTCCCGGCGACAAGGGCGACGGCGAGCAGTGCGACGGTGATCGCCTGTCGGTGCACGGCGCGGGAGAGCCGTTTGCCGAACACGTTCACCACCCCGTCGCCGCGCAGCTCGGCGATGATGATGAACAGCAGCACCCCGAACGTGGTGATCTTGATCCCGCCCGCGGTGCCGGCAGGGCCACCGCCGATGAACATCAGCGCGTCCATCCCGAACCAGGTCGCCTCGTGCAGCTGGGTGATGTCGACGCTGTTGAACCCCGCGGTGCGGGTCTGGACGGACTGGAAGAACCCGGCCAGCAGCTTGGCCGGCCACTCCAGCGGGCCCAGCGTTCGCGGGTTCGCCCACTCCAGTGCGGTGACGTAGACGGCGCCCAGGACGAGCAGCAGGATCGTCCCCCAGAGCACGAGGCGGGTGTGCATCGACCACAGCCGCGGCTCACGCAGGTGACGGCGCAGCTGCACCAGCACCGGGAACCCGAGGCCGCCGAGGATGATCGCCGCCGACATCGTCAGGCAGATCACCGGATCCGCGACGTAGCGCATCATGCTGTCGCTGTACAACGCGAACCCGGCGTTGTTGAACGACGACACCGAGTGGAACACCCCCAGCCAGACGGCCTCGCCGAACCCGTATCCGTAGGCGATCGCGAACTGCGCCGTGAGGATGATCGCCGCCGCGGCCTCGATCGTCAGTGAGATCAGCACGACGCCGCGAACGAGCGATCCGACACCTTCCAGGCCGAGACTCTTCACCTCCGCCGCCGCGACCAGGCGGGAGCGGAGCGAGAACCGGCGCAGCACGGCCAGGCCCACCACCGATGCAAAGGTCATCACCCCGAACCCGCCGACCTGGATCAGCGCCAGGATGACGGCCTGCCCGAATCCGGTCCAGTAGGTCGGCGTGTCGACCACGACCAAGCCCGTCACGCACAATGCGGAGGTGGCGGTGAACAGCGCCTCGAGGAAGCTCGCCCCGCCCGGTCCGGTCTTCGCGACAGGCAGCATCAGTAGTCCGGCGCCGACGATGCCGGCGCCGAAGAAGCCCAGGAAGATGACTTGCACCGGACGCAGCCGGCGGGTCGAAGTAGACCCGTCGCGCGTCGCACGAGCGAACAGCACCCGCCAATAGTAGTGATCGATGAAGCACCCGAGCCACGACACCGTGGGCGAGTCGCTCACCGCGATTGTTAGTTGCTAACATAATGGGCGTGACGGAGCAGCCGACGAAGCGGAACCGGACGCGGCAGCGCATCCTCGAGACAGCGTTCGAGCTGTTCGAGACGCACGGCTACGACCGGACGACGACGGCGCAGATCGCCGCAACGGCGGGGGTGAGCGAGATGACCCTGTTCCGTCACTTCGCGTCGAAGGATCGCCTGCTCCTGGACGACCCCTACGATCCGCTCATCGCGGAGGCCGTCGCCGCGCAGCCGCCAGCAATGCCCGCCCTTGCGCGGGTGACGGCCGGGGTGCGCGTCGCGTGGCGCACCGTGCCCGGGCCCGCGGAAGAAGCGGTGCGCCGGCGGATGCGGATCGCCGCCCGCACCCCCGGGCTGACCGGCGCCATCCGCGCCAACACCCGCGCCACCGAGAACGCGATCGCCCAGGCCCTCACCGACACCGGCGCCGACCCGACCGTCGCGCAGATCGCCGCAGCGGCCACGCTGGCCGCGCTGATGGAGTCGCTGACCGCCTGGGCCGTCACGGACGACCCGGGCCCGCTCGACGACGCGATACGGCTCGCCCTCGACGTCCTCGATCGCACGGTGACACGATGAGCGCCGGACTCAGCGCCTCCGCCGTGACCCGTACGTTCCGAGGCGGCGCCGGCATCCATGACGTCCACATCGAGGTGCGGCCGGGCACGATCCACGCGCTCGTCGGGCTCAACGGCGCCGGCAAGACCACCCTCATGAAGGTGCTGCTCGGAATGCTCCGGCCCACGGCAGGGCGCGTCCTGCTGGGCGGGACCGACCTCCGAAAGCTGCCGGCTGCCGCATGGTCGGGCGTCGGCCACGTCATCGAGCACCCGCTTGCCTACGGCGACCTCACCGCACGGGAGAACCTGCTGCTATCCGCGCGGCTGCACGGCCTGACCGCTGGGGTCGCCGCCGGAGCCGTCGACACCGCCATCGGAGCGTTCGGCCTGGAACCCTACGCCGAGGTGAGGGTACGGCAGCTCTCCGCCGGCAACCGGCAGCGGGTCGGACTCGCCGCCGCCATGCAGCACCACCCGCGCGTCGTCGTGCTCGACGAGCCCACCAGCACCCTCGACCCCGCCGGGGTGCTGCTGCTCCGCGACGCACTGCGCACCCGCCGCGCCGCCGGTGCCGCTGTACTCGTGTCCAGCCATCACCTGGACGAGGTCGCCCGGATCGCCGACCGCATCACCGTGCTCAACGCCGGCCGCGTCATCGGCACGCTCGACCCAACGGGCGCCGACCTCGAGCAGGCGTTCTTCGCGTCGGTTCTCGCCGACGACCAGGAACGGGGGCAGGCATGAGCATCTTCCGCTCTGCATTGGTGACCGAGACACGCAAGGCCGTCACGTCCCGCGTCCTGCGGTGGACCACGGGGCTTCTCCTGGTCAGCGTGACTGCGCTGGTCGCCGGCATCCTCGCCGCGATGAAGCTCGGCGACCCCCAACTGACGGCGAAGCTCGGCCCGATCGCGGACCTCGACGGGTGGTCCGCGCTGCTCGCGATCGCCGCGCAGATCACCGCCGCCGGCGTCATGCCCGCGCTCGGCATCGGGCTCAGCTGGATGATCGGCCGCGAGTTCGCGGACGGCACGATCACCGGACTGTTCGCCCTCCCCGTGCCGCGATGGGCGATCGCCCTGGCCAAGCTGCTCATCTACCTCGCCTGGACGATCGCAGTCTCGCTCGCACTGTGTGCCACGCTCCTGACGCTCGGATTGCTGCTCGGTCACGGGGCGCCCGACCCCACCGAGTGGCAAGCCCTCGCCCGCCAGATCCCGGTGACCATCTTCGTCGGCCTCGCCGCCACACCCGCCGCCTGGGCCACCACCCTCGGCCGCGGATTGCTCCCTGGGATCGCGACCGCGATCGGCCTCCTCGTCATCGCACAGGTCATGGCCTTCATCGGCGTCGGAGCATGGTTCCCCATCGTCACCCCCGCACTCTGGGCCATCAACCCCGACAGCGTCACAGCCGGACAACTCGCCCTGATCCCCAGCGTCCCCTTCCTATTCGGAGCACTGACGCTCGTCGCCTGGCACCGCCTCCAACTCGACAAGTAGCCACCGGTCGCTGCGAGCATGAGCAACGTCCGCCGTCGTGCTTGATCATCGGGCCGAGCATCTTCGGCACCATCGCCAAGGTGGAGCAAGGTCTAGGAGAATCTAGGGAAACGCTAGACATCCCTAGATTTCGCTATATTCGCCAGCCTTCGTGGCAATCGGGATGATCGGCGTGGGCGGATCCTCCGTCGTGACTATGTCCTCGAGAGCAACCGACCGGGATCGCACTCAAGACTGTGCAGCGCCCCGGTGCACAGTCGACACCGGCAGGCGAAGCGCCTATTCCTGAAGCGCGAGATCGGGAAGCGGCCGTCGTCGCACCAGGACATCGTTCCTTGGTGCCGCCACCCCGGGCTCGAACGGCGGGACTTGGATGCGAACTGAGCTGAGGTGTCGCAGCAAGCAGCTGCGGTGGCGCTGCGATGCGGCGATCAGCGCCTTCTCCAGAGTCGCGGGCCGCTTGTTGTGCGCGTTCTGACGCATCCCGAAAGCGGTCTCGACGGCGGCCTTGCCGCGGGAGACGATCTTCTCGGCCACGTGGTGCAGCCGTGGCGTGGTGGAGCCTCGCATGATCGTGATGACCGCGGCCTCGAGCGCCCAGACCTGCTCTGCGAGGCTGAACCGCGGGCTGAGTAGGTAGCTCGCGAAAGACAGATCGGTCAGGACGGTCGTCAGGTTCACGACCTCCGGATACGCGACGAGAAAGACGGTCTCGGAGCTGAGCTCATCGACGCCGAGCGCAGCCACGCGTTCGGCGACGCGCGGGCTGATCTGGTCGTCCACCGCCCAGTACCGGATCAACGTTGCCGCCAGCTGCAACTCGCCGGTCGCGAGTCCTATCCCGCGCTTCCAGAGCGTTCCCGACAGGCAGCGTTCTGCGCGGGCGTACTCGGGGAATGGCGCGAGGTCGAAATCCGCTCCGTCGGTGTGCCATCGGCGGTGCCTGTTGCAGACGGCTCCGCCGCGACTGCACACGGTCGTGTGTGAACCGTCCGAGCACCGTTGGCACGCGGTGCGCGGACGCTGCGTGTACCCGCACTGTCTGCAGCGCGTGGGTTGCCATTGGTAGTGCTGACAGCGCACGTACATCGCGTTTCGGCGGGCGTCGGCGTCGAAGTGGCCCGGGGCGAGCCCGCCGAGCCGTTCCGCCCACCCCGCCGCGCGCTCGAGGTTGGGGCGCGACGGAGAGAGCCCTGCGACGGCCGTGACGTGGAGTCGCAGATCGCGCGGCGTGAGCATGTTCGCCGTGGCGAGCCTGGCGAGGTACCCGCTCACCGTTTCCGCAGGCAGTGGACGCACCCCGATCGGAAGGGGACGCACGTCTTCCACTCGCTGCGGAGACCTCATGTTGCGGCGGGCACCGGAGTGGAGTCGGCTGGGACGGTGCCGAACAGCGTGTCGAGGTCGAGCCGCTCGGTGCCGTTGTCGATCGCGTCCATCGCGAGCATGTGCAGCATCCCGGTGAGATCGCCGATCACGCCTCCGGTTGCGGCATGCAGCTGACTGGCGTGGCGCAGCACCGCGCCCTCTTGCTGGCCGATGAGCCCGAGAGAGCTCTCCACGGCGACGAGCAGATCGGCCCAGTTCGCCTTGGCTTTGCCGGAGTTCTCGAACTTCTGCAGGTGCATGATTTGGAACCGGCTGCTGATCTGCCGACCGCGGGTGCCGTCAAGGAGCCCGCTGGCCTCGACATCCACACCCGCGTACACGAACGTACCGGGGCACTTCTCCGACAGCTGTTTGAGGGTGTCAGAGGCTTCTCCCATCTGCTTGTACTTCTGGTTGATGTTGTGGATCTCGTCGACGATGATCAGCTCGGTTCCGCACGCGGCGATCACGCTCGCGACCGTGTTCATCAGCTCGCCGGTGTTGTAGTGCGGTCGGATCGGGAGACCGAGGAAGTGCGCGAACTCGCCCAGCATCAGCTTCGGTGAGCACGACGGCGGAACCGAGACGTAGATGACGGGGATCGAGTTGCCGCCGCCGGCGCGGCCGACATCGCGGCGGCGGCGCTCGAACCGGCGGGCGATGTGCGCGACGGTCGTCGTCTTGCCGATGTTGGGTTCGCCGGAGACGATCACGCCGAGCTTGCCGTGAGACTTGTACTGGTTGAGCATCAGGCGCCGCAGGATCTCGGTCTCGATCGCAGCGAACTGCGCCGTGTGCACCACCGGGCCGCGGATCATGAACTGCTTGCGGGCTTCACGGTTCATCGCACGATCCGCCGGTGAGAGCGCGTCGAGCTCGGCGCGAGTGATCGGGATGGGCTTGTCGAGGGTCTCGCTGACGAACGCGGACCACCCTTCCCGCGTGTTGATCGCCTGGGTCATGTCAGCCGCTCCCACACCCCGTCATCGTCCGCGAGGAGCGAGAACCCACCGCCGCGCTCCCAGATCACCTCGTCGCCGCCGGGCTCGTCCTCGGACTCTTCGCGAGCGACCGTCTTGGAGATGCCCGTCAGGTGCATCGGGTCGCGATCCACCTCCGCCGTGCGAACGGAACGGTTGCGCTTGTTGCCGGAGCGCACCCACTGAGCCCGCTTCATCCGGTCTGCCAGCTGCGCGGCATCCGATCTCACGGCGCGATCGTGATCCGCATCGACGTCACGGGAGGCTCGCCAGATGTCGCCGCCCATCGGCTGATCCAGCAGATCGGGGGCGCCGCGGAAAGGCACGAAGTCGCCGTCGTGCTCGACCCAGATGTAGAGCGGGTTGTTGGGATCGTACCGGATCTGGCAGGGCCGTGTCGCTCCTTCGCCTTGGGCTCCGGCGGCGCGGAGCTCTGGAAGGCGCCGGGACTTGTAGACGCGACGCGAGAAGTTGATGCCGTAGTCCTGCAGGGTACAGGTCTTCGATGGCAACAGTCCGATGAAGTCGGCGAGCTCGAAGGGCACGTGGATCTCCGGCGCCACCCGGCGGTACGCACGGAACATCTCGTTGGGCGTGAGGAAGCGGCCGGGGAGCAATGGGTCGGTGAGCCCGTCGTGTGGTCGGTTCTGCCACTCGATTGCGACCCAGTCCTCGAGGAGCTCTTGCAGCTGGGCCAGGGCGAGCGCCTCGTCGGTCGGTTCATCTCGGCCCCGCCGTTCGACGCTGCCGCCCGTGAAGCCTTCCAAATACTGCACGAACCGGGTGACCATCGTCTCGAACGTGCGCTCGACGTGCGGCTTGTCGGTCGGCGTCTGCTTGCTCGCGAAGATCAGAGAGATCCCCAGCCGTGCGCATCCCAGCCGGAAGGCTTGAGAGCGAAAGATCTTGCCGTTGTCGGTCGTGATCGTCTCGGGGAAGATGTACGGCTGCGCGAGCCGATGCTGATCCAGCCGATCCTGCTCGATCATGAACTTGCCCGCCCAGGTCGCGGCCACCCGCTCACGTTGCTCGCGGGCACCCGGCGGCCGCCGGTCGTAGGGGGTCAGCGCCCGAGCGAGGACTCCCGCCAGGTCAGCGCTGTTGGTCGCGATCGCGCGAACCATCGCCGCCAGGATCGAGCGGGTGGCGACATCGTGGATGATCGTGAGTTCGGCACGGTTGAGACGCCCATCCAGCAGCCGGCAAGGAACGTCGATCACCGTGGAGTCGATCTGCACGTGTTCGCCCGGGCGGAGGGATCCATGCAACCCGAATGCCCGGCCCGGCTTGTTCGCTTCGGTCTCTCGACGCCTCGCCGATGAACTGAGCTTGCGAGCCGTGGGGTGTGCCGCGATCAGGCGGTACAGCGTCCGGTCGCTCGGCAGGTCGATGCTCTCACCGAGATCCTCCTCGAGCATCCACTTCACGTTGTCGACGGTGCGAGACCGCGTGCCCGAGGAGCGTTTCACTCCTGCAGCGCCCAATTGACTCAGGGCGGCCGCGATGCGCGCGTCGACCGAAGGCTTGCGTCCGTTCTGTCGGCGCTTGTCGATGAGCCCGAGGACGCCCTCGGCGCGGTAGCGCTGGTACTTGCGACGCACGGTCTCCGTCGACACCTGGACGAACGGTGCCATGGCATCGCGAACGTCCTGGAGCAATGGCTTGAGCTCGGCGCCGGCGTCGACCGCGACCTTCACCGCCTCCAGCTGTTCGACCCAGGCATCCAGCACGCGTCGCTCCGCCTCCGGCAACGCGGCAATCAACTGAATGTCGGGCGGTTCGCTCGAGAGCGGTCGCACATCGTGCCAGACGACGTCGGGGGCGCGCAGCAGTTCCTCGATGACGACCTCGCGGACGAACTCCTCCTCCAGCGATCGCAACACGGCGTGCCGATAGTCGATCGCGATAACGACGAACTCGTGACCGTCCCAGGTGAGGTGTGTTCCGATCCGCGCGCGCATCGCTATGCCGCCACTGCCGCCGTACTGAGCGAGAGCGGGAGTTCCACGTCTACCCGAAGCCGCCGCCACCAAAGTGCCGAGTAGACGGCGCCCAATGGTTCCGCGCATAGGTTCGCGAGTAGTTCCTCCCACTCCCCCAGAGTCCTCTGCTCTCCTTCGGATGCACGGATCCTGGCCGTGGCTGACGCTGAGATCCAACGGTCGAAGCGATATCCAGAGAGGAAGCGGAGGTTGCGATGCTCAGTTACGGAGATGTCGCTCACGACTTGGTAGCCCCATCCGAGCCGCTCGCAGACCTCAGCAGTCATCCGGAACACCTCGGCGTCGTCATCGCCGATGCGCTCGGCAGGTCGGACGTCGACGAGCGCGGCGCTGCCATCGTGATAGCGGACGAAGAAGTCGGGTGCGTGCTTGCCGGCGCCTTGCGGCCAGTGGATCCACATCGGCTGTGATGCGAGACCCGCTACTCGACGATCACGATCGAGCCGCATGAGAGCCGCGCGCTCGTACAGCGACTCGAACCACACATGCGAGGCTGTGGTCGCCGCCCAGTAGAAGCCCTCGTAGCTCCGCTTGTGCTGCCACGACGCAGGCACCCGCACGACGTCGACCGACTCGAAGGCGACCCCGGCAGCGTCCATCGCGTCACGGCGATCCCGCTTGCCGTCCAGGACCCACTCGAAATCGGCTCGGACCGACCCCGCCGTCTGCAACGACCCGCTCACGCTCACTCCTCTCACTCGCAGATGTTCAGTTGAGGAAGTGAACCTGACGGCGCCAGAGTACGACTCGCCACTCGTCGACCGCTCGACGAGAAGCCGCGTGTCGCAGGCTCGCCCACAGAATCAATGGCACGGACGACAGAATCAACGTCCCAGACACAAGATCAATGGCACGGACGACAGAATCACTGTCATCGGACACGGACACGCCAATGAGAAATCAGGGCTTGCCTACTTGGCACCTACTTGACAACTGTGTTACGCTCGCCTGCGTTCGAAGATAAGCGGAGCGAGCGAATCCCAGCAGCAAGAGAGATAGAAGCGAGACGCCTCCCAGACGTTCAAGGGTCGCCAGGTTCACGCCAACTCGCTGCATACCTCGCATCCGCCAGACGCAAGGTCTCTCCCGGGCTCCACTGAGCCGGGGGTCTCGCGGCTACTTCTCGGAGCGGCGCTGCTGCCAGATCTCCGACATGATCTCGCCCTGTCGACGGGCGGCTGTCGGGTCGACGCCCCGAGCGCGCGGCGGTGCCGGCGGGAACGGCTGCCCGTCGTTGAACTCCCGCTCGAGCCGACCGGCTTCCGCCTCGAGGAGCTCAGCGGCCAGCGCCGACACCGATGCGGCGGCCGGCTGCTCGGCGCGAGTTCCCACCCACGAGGACACGAATCGCTCGTGCACGGTGAGGGGGATGTAGTACGTGTGGCTCTCGCCGTCGACGCCTCGAGCGCGCGGGCCGAGGGGTGCGGCCGCGATCGAGAACGGCTGCCCGTCGTTGAACTCGCGCTCGCGCCGGGCGGCCTCCGTCTCGAGCACGGATGCCACCACGGCGCTCAGCGTCGGGTGTTCGCGAGTCGCCCACCATGCGGCCTTCAGGCGCGCGTGTAGGCCCTTGGGCAGGTAGTAGGTCTTGCCGGCTTTGGCAGCGGTTTGGGGGGAGCCATTGGCGGGCATCCGCGCACGGCCTCCTTGCAGGGAGTCTGGAATTTTCGGATGGACGGATCGGGTTTCGTCTTTTTTCCGTGGGGGATCACCAGGATACCGAGCCGACCGCGGATCCCTATGAATCCGCGGCCGGTGGGGCTGTCGCCTCGATAATTCGAGACCCTCGAACCTCTACGAAGAGGGGAAATTCAAGGGGGTGTCGGGCTGCCGGATCTCGACGTGGAAGTGGTTGCAGCCGTCGGGGAACTGGATGAAGTTCGACAGCATCAGGCTGACGCCGTGATCGGCCCGGCAGTCGGACTGTCCGAGGCCGGCCAGGCCCGCCGGCATGTACGGGTTGAGCAGCTGAGCGAGCTTGAGGGAGTTCGAGTCCCATCCGGTGACGCCTCGCCCGTTGAGGACGCTGAAGTCCACGGCCTGGCCCTTCCAGTGGTACGAGCGGGTGCCGGCGCCGGGGGTCTCTCCGGTGCAGCGGCGGTTGAGCGAGCTCACGGTGACGGTGTCGAAGTGCTGCAGGGTGAAGGTGATGATCTGCAGCACGCCGACGTCGATGCGGCAGTCCTGGGACGCGGTGCCGGCGGCCATGTCGCGGATCTGCTGCTCGTGTGCTCCGTAGACGCTGAGACGGCCGCTGTCGATCGCGGCGACGAGGCCTTGGGCGAGCTGCCTCGCGTCGCCGCCGATGCCGGCGCCGTCGCAGACGATCGAGCCGGACATGCTGTTGATGATCGTCTCGGCTGCGCCCTCCCACTGGTCGTAAGCGTCGGGGAACGCGCTCACCTGGACCTCCTGGGCCGCCTCTCCGGGGCGCATCGTGTCCCAGCCCTTGACGTCGAGCAGGCCACGAGGAGATCCGTGGTTGGGGCCCTTGGGGCCGCCGAAGAACGCGCGGATCGCGTAGTCGGCATCCATGCGCTCTTCGACGCTCCCCCACCCGGCGCGCTGCTGGAACAGGTTGAGCGAGTCGTGGTCGCTGCCGACGCCCTCGTGCGGGTAGTCGAGCGAGGCGGGGACGGTGGAGTTGGCGAGCATCCACAGCTTCGACTCCTGCAGGGCGGTCATCAGTGCGACCTTGAGGCCGGCGGCGGAGACGCCGGCCTGCGTGCCGACGGTGATGATCTTCGCGGCGTTGGCCAGCTGCTTCTCGTCGAGGGCGAGGGAGTCGCCGCCGCTGGTGGTGACGGTCAGGGCGGTGCCTGCGTCGCCGACCGTGCAGGCGCCGCCGCCGGCGTTCGCGGAGGCGGCCTGCCCGCCGATGATGGCGAGCAGGCCGAATGCGACTCCGCCGATCAGGACCGCGGGGACGAGGATGGCGGCCGCGATGATCGTGAGGATGCGGGGGTTCATCAGGCGGCCCTCGCGTCGGCGAGCCGGGCGCGGAAGGCCTCACTGCGGGCGGTGCGGGCGGGGTCCGGTGCCATCCCGCTCACGTCATACACACCGTTCACCTCTGGGGCGGGGCGCAGGATGTGGCCGTTGCCGGACTCGTCGACGACGATCCGGCGGGGCGGGACGACGAAGGTAGCCGGCTGCGCGGGCTGGCTCTGCGGGTGCGGCTTGGGGCCGGCGATAGAGCTCAGGGCCCTGCCGCCGGCCTTCGACGCGACACGGCCGCCGACCTCGAGCGCCGCGGCGCCGACCAGGCCGGGGACGCCGCCGGCGGCGCCCTTCGCGAGCCTGGTGGCCGTGAACGCGACATCCGCGGTCTTGCCGACCTTCCCGGCGCCCAGGGCGCGGGGCGCGCCGCCGGAGCTGCCGGAGGGCAGCGGTGCCGGGGCGGGGCCGCCGCCGGTGGGCGGCGGGGTCATCGGGGCCATGGGCGTGACGGGTCCGCCGGTGTTCGCGCCGCCGGGGCCGAAGAAGTTGATCGAGCGGCCGTCGATGGCGGTCGAGTTGTCGGGGCGGCGCAGCGCGGCCGCGGCGACCGTGGCACCCATCGACATGATCGCGAGGGCCTTGGTGCCGTCGCGCTGGCTGCCGCTGCTACCGTTCGAGAGGCCGGCGCGGGAGAGGTGGTCGGCGAGGCTCTGCCCGGCCTTCTTCGCGCGGATCTTCGCACGGATGAGCATCACGATCAGGACGAGCAGGAAGATGCTGGCGAGCATCATCACAGCGACGATCTGGACCCCCATGGCGTTGAGGCCGGTGAGGAACGCGACCATGAGCCGCAGCGAGGCGGCCATCAGAACGATCAGGAAGACGATCGTCGCGGCGCCGACGAGCATGCCACCCAGCGAGCTCCACAGGGCGTGCCGGTTCACCGGGAGGATGCCCCAGTAGACGTTCCACATCGTCTTCAGGGCGTCGAAGAGGGTCTTGATCGCGGTGCTGAAGAACAGGACCAGCAGCGCGAGAGGGAAGCCGAAGATGACCATGCCGCCGGGGGCGATCATGAGCGCCGAGATCACCTGCCCGAAGTTCGGGTGTTCGACGAAGTTCTTCGCCGACTCGTCGCAGCTGCTGACGGCGTCGCGGACGTCGTTGCCGTTGCTGATGACCGGGGCCTTGGTGAGCATGGTCTCGTCGAACTTCGCCGCGCACTCGCCCTGCAGGGTGTGGCCGAAGGTGAGCGCCTGCGCGGGGATCTTCACGAACACGTCGACGAGCTGCATGCTGACGGTCTCGGAGAGCACGTCCTCGGTGTTGAAGTCGACCGTGTCGAGGTCGTCGACCGCGACGGCCGCGGCGAGGGTGTTGCCCCAGCTGCGGGCGGTGTCGAGCGCGCCGCCGGCACCGGTGAGGGTCGCGACGGGGTTGGCGAGCATCCCGACCGCGAGGAAGGCGAGGAAGGCGGAGATCAGCATCTCGACCCACCCGGAGGCGACCTTCTTGCCGGTGAGGATCGCGAGGCCCGCGATGCCGGCGGTGATCGACAGGGCGAACGGAATCCAGTTCAGCCGGCCGAGGGCGCTCTGCAGCAGCTCGGCGAGGGCGTTGAACGGGACGGTGAGCAGCTGCAGCCACTCGAAGCTGATCACCCAGTTGCACAGCCAGATCATCCACGCGAAGGCGCCGATGTGGCCGGTCCAGATGAAGTCGAGCGGGGCGGTGACGATCGCCTTCCCGAAGTCGAACACTCCCCCGCGGTCCAGGGGCAGCACGATGTAGTTCGCGAGCGGGATGCCGGCGCTGTCGTGGATGGAGCCGCCGGGCAGGAACGGCGCGACGATGCCGCTGCCGCCGTCAGCGGCGTGTGCGGCGACGTTGCCGAAGATCATCAGCAGCAGGTCGAGGGAGAGCACGGTGAGGATGCGCCGCCACCACTTGTGCTCGGCGAACCAGACCCGCGACGACCACAGCAGCCGGGAGACGAGATCGAGCGAGGACAGCGCGTATCGGATCATGCTGCTACCGCCTCGCTCGGGGTCGAGAGGACAGCGGCGCGGCGCTCGGGGTTCTCGGGGAGCGTCTTCTGGAAGATGCCCATCCGGCCGGCGACGTCGAGCATGAGGCCCTCACCGCGGCGGTGCGGGGGCACCTTGCCGGTCGAGGGGTCCAGCGGGCTCAGGTTCTTGGTGACCAGGTCGAGCATGGCCTCGTCGTTCTCGAGGCCGTCGGAGAACCAGTGCAGGGCGCGACGGGCGAGGTTCCGGTCGCGCTGGCGCATCAGGTAGCGGGTGGCGATCAGGCCGCGAGCCCGCTCGTCTCCGAAGTCCTCGGGGTCGTGGGAGCCGACGGCGGCGAAGGCGTTGTGCTTGCGGTCGTCGCGGTAGAAGTCGGTGAGCTCGGCGGCGCCCTCGGGGCTGGCGGTGATGGCGTGGCACTCGTCGAAGAACGCGCCGGTGAGGGTGGTCTTGTCGCGGAAGCACAGCTGCTTCACGACGGCGGTGAGCATCGCGTAGACGGCGCGACCGAACCGCTTCTCAATCGGCATCTCGTTGAACAGGTGCTTCTGCTCGAGCTCCATCTTCTTCGGCAGCGTCAGGCCGGCGGTGAGGAACACGATGCCGGTGGCGCGGGTGTCGACCGGGGGCAGGGCGTCGTTGAAGAGCACCTCGCCGATGTCCTTGCTGGCGATGACCTTGATGAGCATGCGCAGCTCGTTGGCCTCGGGAGAGCCCGACAGGTCGCGCTCGAGGTGCTGCAGCAGCTTGCGGGTGCTGGTGATGCCGTGGCTGGCGAGGTACTCGCCCTCGAGGAGGCTGGACAGGAACACGCCCTGCTCGCTGAGCACGGGGATGCCGAGCATGGCCGCGAACAGGCTCTGCAGGATGCGGGCGCCCTGGCGGGGTCCGAACATGAGCAGCGGGTCGATGTTCCACTCGGGACGGACCACGGTGCCGTCCTCGTCTTCGAACTCGAGCAGGTTCGCGATGACGGTGTGGTCGGGGCGCAGTGCCCGCGCGAAGGTGCCGTACTCGTGGGCGACGGTGCGGTCGATCGCGTAGCCGCGGCCGCCGCGGTCGACGGTCGTGCCGAACTCGCACTTGAGGAGCACCGACTTGCCGGCGCCCTTCTCGGCCACGACGCCGAACGATCCGGAGATGTCGGCCTTGTTGTTGCCCTCGATGTCGCGGAAGATCTGGCCGCGGCGGCCGTTGGTGATGTTCACGCCGAACCGGGCGCCGCGGATGTCGCCGAGCTCGCTCGAGACGATCGGGGTGCCGGAGGCGAGCTCACGGCCGGTGGTGATCTGCGCGAGCTCGCGCACGAGGCGGGTGGTCGGTACGCCGGGCTGCATCGCCCACCAGAGCTCCTCCTGGCCGCCGAGGGGCGCCTCGAGGAGGAAGTCGTGGGCCTTGTACTGGTCGGCGAGCACGCGGGCGCGCAGCTTGGCTTCCTCGGGCGTGGTGCCGGCGACGGCGAAGATCACCGTCACCTGAGCCTCGACCTCCTTGTCGGAGTGGTTGAGGCTCTCGTGGTACGCCTTCAGGGCCTCGGCGACCTCGGCCAGGTCGTTGCCGGTGCCGGTGATGCTGTTGGTGCCCTCCTGCTGCGAGTACTGATCCTTCAGGGCGTCCTCGGCGCGCTTGTTGCGCTTACGGACCTCGGCGGCCGGCGAGATCTGCAGGCGCAGCGCGAAGTCGACGTCCATCGGGAGGTTGTCGACGGCGCTGATCCACTCGACGCCGGGGGTACGCCATCCGGCCTTCGGGCCGGTGACGATCGCCTGCAGCACCTGGTAGCTGGCCTCGTCGGCGTAGGGGCTCTGCACCTTGAGGTACTTCCTCTTGAACGGGAGGAACTGCTGCCCCTTGGCCAGGTCGCTCTGCCCGCCCTCGTCGAGCCACGGGTTGGGCATGCCGGCGGGCAGCTGGAACTGGGTGAGGTCGGTCTCGAACAGGCTGGCGTCTTCCTTCGCTGCGGAGGGCAGCGGGACGGAGCCGTCGACGGCGAGACCGCGCTGCTGGTTGTGCAGCGCGATCCAGATGTTCTCGGCCGGGGTGGCGGGCGTGGCCTCGAAGATCGCGGGGATGCGCTCGGCGATCTCGTTCGCCATCCGGCGGGCGGCGGCGACCTCGGTCTCCCGGGGCAGGACGCGCGGAAGGGCTCCGATGTCGCGGACCTTGTTGTCGGCGGCGCGGATCATCGACCAGGCGCGGTCCTTGATGTTGGCGGAGGACATCGGCACGGACAGCCAGAACGCCCGCTCCCCCATCAGAACCTGCTCGAGCGCGTCGAGGGTGCGCTCGACCTCGTCGACCCAGTCCTTCGTGTCTTCGCCGATCTTGACGCCCTCGAGCATCCGCTCGACGATCGTGACCGGGTCGAGGTCCGCGCACAGGCCGAGGAGCAGGGCCTCGCCGCGCAGCTCCTGGAACAGAGCCTGGTGGTGCAGCTTGGTCATCGACTTCATCTGGTGGGTGCCGAAGCCGCCGGAGAGGGGCTTCAGACGCCACGTCGCCCAGGTGATCCCGGACCGGGTCCACATCAGGTGATCCGCCATGGCGGTAGTGGGGATGCGCACGATCTCTACTCCTTCTTCGTTCCGCGGGCCTGGGCGAGCAGGCGCTCGACGCCGGTGACCGGCGTGCGTGGGGCGGTGCCGGCGGACACGAGCTCGGCGGCCGCGGCGGGGGTCTCCTCGACGGCGGCGATCGCCGGTGCGGGGACGACCGGTGCCGGCGTGCCGGTGGTCTGGGGGCGGGTGGTGGTCGACGTCGCGGCGCCGCCGCTGATCGTCGTGGTGCCGCCGGCGAAGTGCGGCGGGCGCAGCCGGACGGTCTGCTCCTGGTACTTGCCGGCAGCGGGGCTGAACACAGCCCCGAACGCGCCGAGCAGGATGCTGGCGACGTTGCGGCGGGTGGCGGGGAGGCGCCCGGCGCCCCAGGCACCTCCCCAGGCCACCAGCAGCACGATGGGGATGTCGACGAGGATCGTCCCCGTCCCCCACAGCCCTCGGGTCACCAGCCCGAGGGCGAGCAAGACGGCCGCGACGATGCCCTGCGTGACCGTGTAGGGCCCGCCGGGGATCTTCGTGCCGTCGTGCAGGCGGCCGATGAGGCGCGGAAACTTGCGGCTGCGCGTGTAGAACCGCGCGACCTCGGTCTGCTGCTGCTTCTCATCGCTCATGGCCGTCCTCCCGTCGTCGTAGCTGTCTGTCGGCTAGTTCGCGGTCTGGACGGTGTTGCCGAGCATCCCGGAGACCCAGTCGAGGCCGCCGGCGACGAAGAAGATCACGGCGGCGGCCATGATCCCCGTGAGGAGGGTGGTGCCGACGGCCCAGCGGACCTTGGAGGCGACGACGAAGAAGACGATCGCCGCGCCCAGACCAACGATGCCGCGGAAGGCGACGCCGGCCTGGCTGACCAGGTTGTTGATGGTGTCGAAGATGTTCATTGCAGTGTTCCTTTCAGGTGACGTCACCGGGACGGCGACGGGGTCGGTGCGGGCTCCGCGGCGGAGTCGGACTTCGGGATCTCCGCCGGGGCCGGGTCGATCGCGGAGACCTCCCAGCGCGTGGCGCGGGCGGTCAACGTGAGGGCATAGGTCGAGGTGACGGTCTGGTCCGTCTGCGAGGTGAGCGTCACGGTGGCGAGCACCTTCAGCTGCGTGCCGTCCTTCGGCGTCTTCGGGGCGTCGGTGTCGACGCGGAGGTCGACGGCCTCGACGGCCAGGTACGGGGCCGGGGTGATCGCCGAGATCTCGGAACCCGGGGAGACGTACACGCTCAGGTCGCCCTTGCCGGTCGTGTAGGCGCCGAGGAACGCCATCACGGTCTGCGCGGCCGGGTCGGCGGACGGCAGCGGCTTGGCGTAGGCCAGCTGCACGGTGCCGGTCGACGTCGGTGCCGAGACCGGAACGGGCAGGCCCACCGGGCGCATGCCGACGTCGGTGACGACGATCGGCACCTGGAAGTACCGGCGCGGCCAGATCTCGATCGCCGCGCCCTCCTTCTTGGGGTCGGGGCCGAGCTCCTTCACACTCGCCGAGACGACGACGGTGACGATGTCGCTGTCCTTGTTCGGCTCGATGGTCGCGACGGTCAGGTCGCGGTACTCGGCGGGCACCTCGGAGAGGGTCCGCAGGGTGTTCACGTCGACGTAGTCGCCGAGCTGACCGGGGTGGTCCTTCCAGGCTCCGAGCCACTCCGACACGAAGCCCGCGGCGTAGGCGCCGGCCTCCTGCTGCGAGACGGTGAGGCCGTCGGACGAGACGACCGGAGCCGCGGCGACCGGACGGGACATCGCCTGCCACGACATGAACAGGCTGAACGGGGCGCAGACGATCGCGGCGAGCATCAGGATCGAGATCACGTGCGCGCCGGTCTGACGCCCCTGGGTCCACGTCGACCCCTGCGGTGCGACCTCGGTCTTGGCCGGCTTCGGCTCACCCTTGGGCTTCTTCGCCTTGGGTGCGCTGCTCGGGTTGTTCGTCCAGAAGCCCATGAGTCAGACCCCCTCGTCCGCGCTCACCCGAAGGCTCACGATCCGGCCCGCGGCCGCGTTGACCTCGTCCATCGAGGACGGATCCAGCGCCCGACGCATCCGCTCCTGCGCGGCCTGGTCGAGCGGTCGGTCGGCGAGGACGGCTGCGGCATGCGGGATGTCCTCGATCGCGCGGATCACCCTCGCGGTGTCCCGGACGAAGCTCTCCGGAAACTGCTCCTCCGCTGCCTGTGCCATGGCTATCTCCTCGGTCCCAAAGGTCTGATCGGCGGGCCGGTCGGCACGCTCACAGACCATGGGTGCGGAAATCAGCCCAGATCGGACAAGGGCTCAGAGATTTTTCTTCCGTCTTTTTTGGGACGCACCTTGAAACCGGCTCGCATCAGGTGTTTTCCAGCGCGTTCGAGAGGCGTTTCCAGGCCCTCGAACGAGACCGCCGCGAAATCGTTCAAGGATTCACACCAGAGCCCGTGAGGAGCGTGCCCTGTGTCCATGCATCGACACAGGGAGCTCCGCTCATGTCCACCACCACCCCCACGCAGACCGGTCTGCTGGAAGCACTCCGCACCGAATGGTCGGGATCTCTCACCGACCGCGAACACGACTTCGCCGGCATCGGCATCCGCACCTGCAGCGAGCTCGAGCTCGAGCTGAAGGCAGCCGCCGGCCGCGAGCAGGACCGTCTGCTGCACGCCCTGTTGACCGCCGGTCACGACGGTGACGCCCTCGCCGAGCGGGTGGTGCTGCAGCACATGCTCCCCAAGGCCGTGCACCTCGCCCGCACCTGCCGCGGCCTCCGTGCTCTCACCCTCAGCGACCACACCCCCGTCGACGCGGTCTCCACGGCGATCGGGGCGATGTGGGAGTCGATCCGCCGCTACCCGCTCAACCGGGTCGAGAAGGTCAAGGCGAACATCGGCATGGACGCGCTGCTCATCGTGAACAAGTCGATGAGCCCCGGCGACCCCAGCGAGCACGTCACCGAGGACGTCTACCTCGAGCAGGCTCTGCAGGAGCAGGGCAAGTCGGCGACGATCGAGCCCGAGTGGGGCGACGACACGTTCCACGACCTCGTCACGGTCCTCACCTGGGCGATCGACACCGAGGCGCTCACCCCCGACGATGTCCGCCTCCTCGCCCGGTTCGACCTCGGCGAGCTGCACGAGCGCGACGAGCTGGCCGAGGACCTCGGCATCGGGCGGGCGAGCCTGACCCGCCGGGTCTACCGGATCCGCGTCAAGCTCATGGAGGCCGTGCAGGCACACATCCGCGAGAACGGCACCTGGGAGTGAAGCCGCAGACGGCGCTCTGAGGGCCTCAAACCCCTTGGGTGGCCAGTGACAGCCGGACGCCTCCGTTTGGCGCTCCACGGCCCCGCAGCGCCCCTCCCCCGATGCATAGACGACGAAGGGCCCTCCACCGGATCAGGTGGAGGGCCCTTCGTCGTGGGAGGACAGGAGCGGTCAGAGGCCGACCGAGCGGCGCAGGTCGGCTTCCGTGGTGCCCTGCAGCTCGTCTACGCGCGAGAGCAGCAGGTCGATGGCGACGCGGATCAGCGTGTTCTCCGTGATGCGCGGAGCCGGTCCCGTCTTGGCCTTGTTGAGGCGTCGGGCGTGGGCGGTCAGCTCGCCGATCTGCCCCTCGCGCAGTCGTGTCTCCTTGCGCTCGAGGGCGAGGTAGCCGGCCTCGTCCTCGTCGGCGGATGCGGCGGCCGATCGACGCGGGGTCTTCGGCCGGCTGGGCGCCGGCGCCGGCGGCGCTGCGACCTCCGCGACCGGAGTGGCCTCGAGGCCTGCCTGCTCGACCTCGGCCGGCTCGTCGACGGGAGCCTCCTCGGCCTGGCGATTACGGGCCAGCATCCGCTTCGGGTCGACGCGGCGGGTCGCGAGGTTCGCGATGCCGCGGGATGTGGTGTCGCTCATGCGCTTGCTCCTTCCAGCTCGACGCTCTCCGCCTCGAGGAGGCGGTCGTTGATCTCCTGTGCGATCGTCTGCAGGTCGTCGGCGACGGATCCGGCGGTCGCGCTGGTCAGCTGCTTGTTCTTCAGCTCGCCGCTGCGGATCTTCCACCAGGCGATGCCGGCCTTCGCCTCCTGCTTCGCGCGCTCGTCGAGCTCGTGCACGAGAAGTCCGGCGCGGCCGGACTGGCTGGCCACGGCCTCGCTGTGGCGGATGGACTGGGTGAAGACGATCTCCCGGCCAATGCCGCCCTCCTCCCCCACCCCGAACATCGCGTCCAGGTCGGCGCGTGCGTCACGCTCGGCGTTCTTCATCACGACCGTGCCGTCCTTGCGCTCGGAGGCCGTGCCGACCGCGAAGAGCACGACGCCGAGGAGGTCGATCGCGCGGTTCACGTCGAGGACCTGGTCGATGCGCTCAGCGACCTTCGCGACGCCCTTGATGTCCTTGGCCCCGGTCCTCGTCGGCACAAGGACCCAGCGCGCCGCGGCGAGGGCCGCGAGCTGCAGGACGCCGTCACCGGGAGGGCAGTCCAGGAAGATGAAGTCGTAGTCGTCGACGACGGGCGCGAGGATCTTCGCGAGCGCCAGCTTGGCGTTCTTCGCGTCGCTGCCCATCTTCGAGCTCAGCACCGCGGTGACGTTGTGGAGTGCGCTGCCTCCGGTCCACACGTCGAGGTTCTCGCGGACGTTCCTGATCCCGTCGACCTTGCCTCCGAACATCAGCGCCTTGGCCAGCGACTCGCCCTGGTCGTTGCGCTCGTCGTCGGCGTAGCCGAGGTCGTCCTCGAGGTTGCCCTGCGGGTCGAGGTCGACCAGCAGCACTCGAGCGCCCGACAGGGCGAGGTAGCCACCGATGTTCGCGGTGATTGTCGTCTTCCCAACACCTCCCTTGAGGCTCTCGACGGCGATGACTCGTCCGAACGAGTCCCGGTCGATCGTGGGCTCCGTAGCTGCCATGTCTGTTCCCTCTCAGGTCGAACCAACTCTGTAAGTCCGGAACTTCCGGAGTCTGCAAGCTTCGGGTTGCCGCCCTACTTACAGACTTACGAACTTCCGATCTTCCAGACCTACAGAGTGCGTAAGTTCCAGACTTCGGATGTTCGGTAGTTGCAGAGTAACAGACTTCGGAACTTCGGCAACTACAGAGTTCGGAACTAACAGACTTCCGAACTTTGTATGTTCGGCAGTTCCAGACTTCGGATCATCGGGAGTTCGGGAGTTCGGGAGCTCGGGAGTTCGGGAGCTCGGGAGCTCGGGAGTTCGGGAGCTCGGGAGTTCGGGAGTTCGGGAAGGGGCGCTGATGTCGGGTTGGCTTGTACTGCGCCCTTATTGCCGCCTACTGCGGCGATATGGCCGCGTCTGGCGGCTTTGCATGCTACTTCCGGCGTCCTGTTGGCGTCATGTTGGCGTGCTGTTGGCGTCATAGGCGCATCTGTTTGCTATGGTGCTTGCGCGTGATTGGTGTTATCATGCCGTCATGCAGCAATCAACTGGGCAAGTAGTGAATGGATGCGAGGTGGCGCGGTGATGACGACGGACGACGTCGGCGCAGCTGACACCTCGAAGGACGATCGGGCAGCGAAGCCTGGGCGTGCCGACAAGGGCGTGCAGGTGACGCTGGAACAGCCCGTCATGGACATGCTCACCGAGTACAAGGCGCGCACCGAGATGTCGCACCCGAACATCCTGTTCGACGCGCTCGAGTACAGCTACGACGAGCTCCCGAACCTCATCAAGGACCGAGCGACGCGGCTCGAGCCCGATCGGAAGAAGCTCTTCGAGCGTCCGTCGTCGCCGGCGAAGCACGAGGACGTCGAGACGGAGACCTTCGTGGTGCGCATGACGCAGGCCAACAAGGACGTCATCGAAGACATGTGGAAGCAGCTCGAGGCGCCTAGCCGCACCGCGATGCTCGCGGCCGCGTACAAGCACTATCTGACCGCGATGACCAAGACCGACGACACCGAGCGGAAACGCTCGAAGTAGACCCAACGAAGCAACCGGAGGAGAGCAGCGATGAGCGACACAGCAGTCAAGGAGAAGCGGGGGCGGCGCCGGGGGGAGAAGCCGACGCCGGAGGCGTCTTCGCCGGCGGTGCTGCCGCCGACGAAGAGCCGCCGGCGGCCGATGCTGATCGCGGCGGGTATCGCCCTGGCCGTCGTGGGTGGCCTCGGATCCTGGTACTTCTTCACCACTGTCGGGAACACCACCACGGTGCTGACGGTGAACAAGGACGTCCCTCGCGGCCAGCAGATCACCGCGCAGGATCTCGGGACCCTGCAGATCTCGGGCGACCAGGCGACGAACGCGCTGAAGGCCACCGAGACGCAGGATGCCATCGGGGATGTCGCCCTGGTCGACCTGCCGGCGGGATCGCTCGTGACGTCCACGAACGTCGGCGAGAGCCTGGTGCTCGCAGACGGCAAGAGCCTCGTCGGCGTCGCGCTGACGTCGGCGCAGATGCCCAGCCAGGCGCTCGTCGCGGGCGACAAGGTCCGGATCGTTGACACTCCGATTTCGCAGGGTGAGCCGCCGGCGACCACGCCGCAGACGTTCACCGCGACGGTGTTCTCCGTCCGCGAGGACGCGCAGAACAGCCGGTGGATCGTGGACCTGCTCGTCTCGCCGGAGAAGGCGCCGGACATCGCCGCCCGTGCCGCGACAGGTCGCGTCGCGCTCGTACTCGATTCGGGGGAGTGACCGTGGCCGTCGTCTACCTGACCAGCGTCGCCGGGTCGCCCGGCGTCACCACGGCGAGCGTGGGTCTGGCACTGTCGTGGCCACGACCGGTGATGCTCGTCGAGGCTGACATCTCCAAGCCTTCGGGGATCCTGCCCGGTTACCTCCGTGGCCAGATGGATCACTCGCGCGGGCTGACACCGCTGTCGGTCCAGCACCAGCGTGGTCAGCTGACCCCGCGCGCCGTCTGGGAGCAGAGCGTGCAGCTGGGCGAGGACCGGTTCCTCGTCCCCGGGTTCTCCAACATCGTCGCCGCAGCAGGCGCGGGCGCGTCGTTCTGGAACACGCTCGGCAGCACCCTCTCGGCGATCGCCGCGCAGGGCGCCGATGTCCTGATCGACGGCGGCCGGTTCGGCATCCGCGACGATCGCACGGCTCTGATGCAGCTGGCGGACATGGTCGCCCTGGTGGCGCACCCGGTGATGCCTGACATCGCCACGGTGCGTGCTCGTCGACGCGATCTCAGCGAGACGCTGGCGCACGTCGGGCACGACGACTGGCTGGGCCTGCTGCTCGTCGACGCGCACGACGAGGCATTCCGCGACGGCGAGGTCTCCAAGGCTGTGCAGCTGCCCGTGCTGGGCCGCCTGGCCAATGACCCGCGTACCGCCGCGGTGTTCTCCGTCGGCGCCGAGCCGACCCCCAAGACCAAGAAGAGCGCGCTGTCGCGGGATCTCACCCTCCTGCCCAACGTGCTCGAGCAGGCCATCCGTGAGCGCCGCAACAAGCTCGGCGCGATTCCCTTCGAGGAAGTGAACGCATGAGCAACGACTTCGACATCACCCGGCTGCCGTTCTTCAACGACGCCGCCCCTGACGCGATCGAGATCCCCGACGCACCGCCGGCGACCGGCCCCGCGCAGCACCTGCTCGCCGCAGCCGGCGGCCAGCCCGCGCCCGCCGTTGAGGCGTCGACGGCACCCGAGCCGGAGGTGCCGGCGACGTTCAAGCGCCGCGCGGTGCAGAAGGTGGACGCGACCCGCGCCTACGAGCTGTCCCGCCGGCTCGACTGGGACGTGATCACCCGGCTGCGCGGCGAGGTCTCCGACATGCTGACGGCATCGGAGCAGGCCCGAGGCGGGATGTCCGACGCGGACCGGCATGAGGTCGCTCGCGCACACATCGCCGAGGTGACCTCGCGCCACGTCGACGACATGGTCACGCACGCCGGCGAGAAGGGCGCGTGGGACGAGGAGACGATCGGTGCCGCGCAGCGCGCCGTCTTCGACAGCCTGTTCCGTCTCGGTCGGCTGCAGCCGCTCGTGGATCTCCCCGAGGTCGAGAACATCGACATCTACGGGCATGACAACGTGTGGGTCAGCTACGCCGACGGTCGCATGATCCGTCACGACCCGGTCGCGACCAGCGATGCGGATCTCGTCCGCGAGATCCAGTTCCTCGCCGCCCGTGGGGGAGAGGACGGCCGCTCGTTCACCACGACCAGCCCGATCCTCGACATGGACCTCCCGGGAGGGGCCCGTCTCGCCGCGGTGCACACGCCGATCAGCCCGCGACCCAAGGCCGTGATCCGTCTGCACCGCTTCGTCGACATCCTCCTCGAGCACCTGGTGGAACAGGGCACGCTCACCCAGGACGCCGCCGACTTCCTCTCCGGCGCGATCACCGCCGGCCGCTCGCTCGTCGTGGTCGGCAACCCCGGCGCCGGCAAGACGACCCTGCTGCGCGCACTGGCGAACGTGATGGACCCGCTCGAGAAGATCGTCACCATCGAGAAGGAGCGCGAGCTCTACCTCGACCGGATGGGCGATCGCCACCTCATCGTCACGTCGCTGCAGTACCGCCCGGGCCAGGGCGAGCGTCTCCCGGACGGCAGCCGGCCCGGCGAGATCACCCTGATCGACTGCCTCGAGGAAGCTCTCCGCCTCGACGCGCAGCGCATCTTCGTCGGCGAGGTCCGCGGTGGCGAGATCGACGCCATGTTCCAGGCGATGCAGGCCGGTGTCGGCTCGCTCAGCACCCTGCACGCCAACGGGACGACCGACGCGATCGAGCGTATGGCCACCCTGACGCAGAAGAACCTCGGCACCACCGACAGCTACGCCTACCGGCAGATCGCCCGCCACATCGACCTGATCGTCATGATCAAGCGCGTCGTCTACAAGGACCCCGAGACCGGGGCCCGCCGCATCCGCCGCGTGGTCACCGACATCAGCGAGGTGCAGGCCGGCGAGTCTGTGGAAGGCGCTCGGCCGATCGCCGCACCGATCTTCCAGGCGCACCCGCGCACCTACGAGCTCGGCCGCGGCGACGGACGTCCCACGCCGGAGCTGCTCGAGGACCTCAAGCACGCCGGGTTCGACCCGCGGATCCTGCTGAGGGAGGACGCGGCATGAACGGCGTCATGGCGGCTCTCGCAACCACGATCGGGATACTCGGTCTGCTCGTCCTCGTGCTCGGGCTCCTCCCCGCCCCGGTGCCGCAGGGCCCGAAGCCGCCGAGCCGGCTGCAGCTCGCGTTCCTCGAGGCCCGGGTCCGCTTCGGCAAGCAGCGCATGATGCTCGCCGGCGCCGGCTTCATCGGCGGCATCATCCTGTGGCTGTTCACCGGGTGGATCGTCTGGATCGTGATCGTGCCCCTCGCCGCGGTGGGCGTGCCCTGGCTTCTCAGCAGCGGGGGAGAGCAGCGCAAGCTCGATCGACTCGAGGGGCTCGAGACCTGGACCCGCGGTCTCGCCGGCCTCACCGTCGCCGGATCCAGCCTCGAGCAGACGATCATCGCGTCCGTGAACAGCTCGCCCGACTCCATCCGCGACGAGGTCGCGCTGCTCGCCGCCCGGCTCAACGCCCGCTGGCCGACCCGCTCCGCGCTGCGGAAGTTCGCCGACGACCTCGCAGACCCCACCGGCGACCTCATCGTCGCGCACCTGCTCCTCGCCGAACGGGTCCGCGGCGCCGGCCTCGCCAACGCCCTCGAGGACCTCGCGCAGAGCATCGCCGAGGAAGTCGGCGTGCGCCGCAAGATCGAGGCCGACCGGGCCAAGCCCCGCCAGGCCATCCGGATCACCACGATCGCCACGGTCGTGCTGCTGGGCCTGATGCCCTTCATCAGCCAGTTCATGGCCCCGTACAAGACGCCCCTCGGGCAGCTGCTGCTGGCCGTCTGGATCGCGCTCGACGTCGTCATGCTGCTCTGGCTGAAGAAGATCACCGCCGGGAAGCCGACGCCGCGCATCCTCGCCAACCTCTCCGACACGAAGGGGGCACTGTGAACCCGCTCCTGTTCCTCATCCCCGGCGTGATCGTCGGGCTCGGCATCGCCGTGGCGATCGCCGGCCTCCTCCCGCAGCGGCCCGCGCTGAGCGCAGCGCTCGACCGCCTCGGCAACACCACGCCCACCGAGCAGACCGCCGGCCAGTCCGTCGAAGTCCGCGTCGGCACCTGGGTGCACCGTCAGCTGCCCTCGGACGTCAGGTTCCTCACGATCCCGACGAAGGACCTCGCGCTGATCGGCACCCCGGTCACGAAGTACCTGTACGACAAGGCGCTGCTCGCCGCCGTCGGGCTGCTCGCGCCCCTCATGTTCGGGCTCGCCATGCAGGCCATCGGGATCCTCCCGTTCTGGCTCCCCGGGATCCTCGGCATCCCGCTCGCGATCGCGCTCTGGTTCGCTCCCGACCAGGAGCTCAAGAGCAAGGCCCGCGACGCCCGCGAGGAGTTCTCCCGCTCGATCGCCGTCTACCTCGAGCTCGTCGCCGCCGAACGCCGCCGCGGCGCCCCGGCAGGACGCGCGCTCACCAGCGCCGCCGAGGTCGGCAGCACCTGGGTCTTCACCCGCCTCCGCCAGGAGCTCAACCGCGCCAACTACGCCGGCGTCGCACCCTGGGACGCCCTCACCACGTTCAGCGAGGAGATCGGCGTCCCCGAGCTCGCCGACGTCGGCAAGATCGTCCGCCTCGCGGGAGAAGAGGGCGCTAGCACATATGAGACACTGAGGGCACGGGGGAAGTCGCTCCGGGTGCAGCTGCTCAACAACGAACACACGAAGGCGAACGAAGCATCCGAGCGAATGGTGCTCCCGATCGTGGGCTCAGCACTGGTCTTCGTCGGGATCATCCTCACGCCACTGGTGATGAACCTTTTCAGCATCTGATGTCCGATTAGCCGCGAAAACCGTACCTATGGTCAACAGCACACACAGATTGGAGCTCACATGAGCACTCTCAGCCGTCAGTTCGTTTCCGGTCTCCGTCGGCGCGCCATCGCGCTCAAGGCGACCGCCGAGAAGGGCCTGCAGACCGTCGAGTGGATCTTCCTCGTCGTCGGCATCCTGGTGATCGCCGGCATCGTCATCGCCGCCGTCACCGCCTTCGTCAACACCCAGATCGGTCAGCTCCCCGGGTGAGCCTGATGAGCCGCGTTCACACCCTCCTGCTCACTGCGCGCCCCGCACGCGGTGAGCTCGAGCGCGGCTCCGCAGCGGTCGAAGCGATCATGATCATCCCCGTGGTGCTCCTGATCTTCTTCGGCCTCATCCAGGGGGCCGTGGTCCTGCAGGCGAACAACGTCGCGCAGGCCGCAGCCTCCACCGCCTACAACTCGGCACGGCTCTACGACGCCTCGTCCGAGGACGGCGTGAGCGCCGGAGAGGCCGCCCTCACCCAAGCCGGCTCGATCGTGTCCGGCTCGAACGTCGTGGTGCAGCGCACCGCCGAGACGGTCACCGTGACCGTCACCGGCACCGTCGCGACGCTCCTGCCCGGCCTCCCGGTCACGGTCTCGCGCACCGTCACCGGCCCCACAGAGAGGTGGGTGCAATGAAGCTCCGCAGCGCCCTCCGCTCGCTCCTCCGCCGCAAGGAAGAGGGCAGCATGTCCGTCGAGCTCGTGATGCTCGCCCCGGTCATGGTGCTCGTGATCCTGCTCCTGGTCGCCGGCGGCCGCATCGCCCTCGCCTCGAACGCTGCAGAGGCGGCAGCGAACGCCGCGGCCAGGGAGGCCTCTCTCTCCCGCACCACCGCCGAAGCGCAGCAGGACGCGAACGCGGCCGCGCAGACGTCGATGGCGCAGAGCGGGTACGCCTGCAACACCCTCGACGTGCTGATCGACGACAGCGGACTCAACGTCCCGCTCGGACAGGTCGGCACCGTTTCCGGCACCATCACCTGCACCCTCAACCTCTCCGACGTCGCCCTGCCCGGCCTGCCCGGCACCTGGACGATCGAGCGGAGCGCGACCTCACCCGTCGACGCCTACCGGGAGCGGCCATGAACAAGATCCGCCAGATCCTCAACCAGCTGCGCAACGACGAGCGCGGCTCCGTCTCCGTGATCTTCCTCGCCTGCGTCGTCGTGCTCGTCGTCGTCGTCGGCCTCGTCGTCGACAGCTCCGGGAAGTACCAGTCCACGCAGAACGCTCAGATGACCGCGGCATCCGCCGCCCGCGCCGGCACCAACGCCGTCGCAGGCCAGGCCGTCGTCGACGGAACCCTGCAGCTCAACGGCAGCGCAGCCCAAGTCGCCGCGCAGAACTACCTCACCGCGGCCGGCATGGAAGGCAACGTTTCTGTCGTCGGCGACACGATCACCGTTAGCGTCGAAGACACGTACACCACCCGATTCCTCTCACTGATCGGGGTAAACAGCCTTCCGGTCGGCGCGACGAGCTCGGCCCGGATCATCACACAGTAGGAGCTCCCCATGACCAGCAAGCGCATCATCACCGCACTCACGGCCGTTGCACTCAGCAGCATGCTCCTCGCCGGATGCACGACGACCAACGGCCCGACCCCGACCCCGTCGACGGCATCGCCGAGCCCCACCGCCACTGCGCCGGCGGCGATCACCGGCGAGGCTCCCAAGGACGAAGATGAGGCGATCGACAAGGCGAAGGCCACGATTGATCTGCTGTTGGCTACCCAGGCTCAGATCAGCGCAGCGGGTGGCACCGACGCCAGCGGATACGAGGCCGTCGCCACGGGCAAGACGCTCAAGGAGTTCCAGGAGGACGCTCTCCGGATCTCGAAGGGACCGATCCTCAACGTGGACGGCGACAGCATCGAAGGCCAGTCGAAGGTCGAAGGGTCGCTCGTATTCGAGCCCAAGACGGCCTACGGCCAGGAGTACGAGGGCGTCGAGAACGGCCTCGTGATTGTCCCTGGCTGCTTGGACGGCTCCCAGCGCAAGATCACGACTGCTGACGGCAAGCCCGCCATGGCGAACCCGAAGCCTCGTAACGAAGTCGAGTTCCACGTCATCTACAACGCAGAGACCAAGACGTGGCTCGTCAACGATCGCATCAGTCTGGGGACGACATGCTGAGACGAGCACTCGCAACCTTCGCGGCGATCCTCGCCCTCGCAGCAGGATCCCTCGTGGCCACGGCGCCTGCTCAGGCCGCTGGTGGCGTGTACTGCAATGACCTCAGCGTCTGTTACCTCACGATCTCTGTGCCATCGGATCCAGCGCCGAACCCCGACAGCAATGGATGGACCCCTGGCGCGCCCACGTGCTACTACGAGAACTCCGAGTCGGGGCTGCTGCAGCTGGGCTGGACGGCTGACGAGATCCGCGTCTTCGACGGCGGCACCTATCAGCGCTTCTACGCGATCATCGACTGCGGCAGCAGCACGTCCTACTGGTCGAACGTGCGCCAGTGCTATGTCTTCATGAAGGACGGGGTCTGGCCGGCACGTCCTCCGGGGTACTCGCCCGAGGCCGGCTACTACGGCTGCATCATGTTCAACCCCTCGCCGGGTGGCTCCCCGGGCCTCGGCCAGGAGACCCAGTTTTGGAGCGAGACCGTTCCTCCGGGCCTGAAGGTGCTCACGCCTGGCCGGGCAGCTGCGCAGCTCATCGCGACCTTCCAGCTGCGCGGTGTCGACATCGGCATGGCGCCGCAGGTGAACCCCGCCTGGGGCCACCGCCGCAGCTACGTCGGCATCCCGGTCTGGCTGTGGGTCGAGAACCCTCAGCCGCTGACCTGGGGCCCCTACACCGAGACGGCGACGCTGGGCGGGCAGACGATCACCGCGACCGCTCAGGTGACCGGCATCCGGTGGAACATGGGCGACGGCCGCGAGGTCGTGTGCGGCAGCACCGGCACCGCCTACTCGGTCGGGTACGGGCTCAGCGACAGCCCGACGTGCGGGCACCGGTACGACCGGACCTCGCAGAACCAGCCCGGCGATCGCTACACCGTGACCGCGACGAGCCAGTGGTCCGTCACCTGGACGTCGCTCTCCGGCGCCAGCGGCACCGTCAACCTCACGACCTCGAGCTCGACACAGCTGGAAATCAACGAGATCCAGTCGGTGAACGTCAAGCCCACCACGCCGAACGGCTGAGGAGGAACACCATGAAGCGCGTACTCGGAGGCCTTGCCTCTCTGGTCGTCCTGATCGGGCTGCTGGTGGGGATCCCCGCCGCGCTCGTGTTCTTCGCCGGCAACCCGTTCCCCACCGGGGACGAGCTCGCCCGCGTCCTGTCCGGCCCGGATGTCGGCGGAGTGTTCTTCGTCGGCACCGTGCTCCCGCTGATCGGCTGGCTCGCGTGGCTGTCGATGGCGATCGCGATCCTGGTCGAGATCCCCGCGCAGATCCGCCGGATGCCCGCCCCGAGGATCCCGGGCCTCGGTCTGCAGCAGAAGGGCGCATCCGTCCTCGTCGGCGCGATCGTCGCCATGGTGACGATCGGCGGCGGCGCCACCGCGGCGACCGCGGCTGAGCTCCCCGCAGCTCCGACGACGGTCATGTCGCAGTCGTTCGTGCAGACGTCGACGGTCGCGGCCGACGCGAGCTCCCACGTCGACGAGGCGGCACCCGCTGCCGTGCAGGAGACGGGGCCGACGTACACCGTGCAGGACGGCGACTCGCTCTGGCAGATCGCGGAGACGCAGCTCGGGCAGGGTGAACGGTGGCAGGAGATCGCGGATCTCAACTACGGCGTCGAGCAGGCCGACGGGTGGGCGCTGGACGGCCAGCACTGGCTCAACGCCGGGTGGGTGCTCAACCTCCCCGCGGATGCCGCTGCACCGGCCGCAGAGACGGCGCCGGCGGCCGCGGCCGAGCAGCACACCGTGGTGGCCGGCGACACCCTCTGGGACATCGCGGAGGACGCCACCGGGGACGGCGCGAACTACCACGAGATCTTCGAGGCGTCGAAGGACACCGTCCAGCCCACGGGCCACAAGATCACCGACCCGAACCTGATCTACCCCGGCGACGTCGTCACCATCCCGGGCGCCGCGGCATCCGTCGCACCCGCGCCCTCGGCTGCTCCCGCCCCGGTCGAGGAGGCGCCGGCCGAGGCTCCCGTCGAAGCACCGGCCGAGCAGGCCGCGCCGTCCGCTGAGGGTGCTCCTGCAGCTGACGCGCCGGCCGCGGATGCTGCCGCGCCGGAGAGCGAGAAGGCGGCGGTCCCGGACCTGTCGGGGCTGGGCCTGGGCACGCCCTCGGCCGAGACGCAGACGCCGGCGGAGGAGAAGCCGGCGCCGGCCGCGGCCGAGCAGGCATCGGTCGACGAGGGCGACGACTGGATCGACGAGCTGTTCAACGTGCGCACGATCGGCGGGCTCGGCGCGATCGCCGCGGCGGGTCTGCTCTCGCTGCTCGGCATCCGCCGGATGAAGCAGCGCCGCCGTCGCCGTCCGGGCCAGCGGATCGCGATGCCGCAGGGCGAGGCCGGGACGATGGAGCTCGAGCTGCGTGCCGTGGAGAACCCGATGGGCATGGAGCACGTCGACCACGCGCTGCGCCACCTGGCCATCTGGGCGCAGGACACGAACAACCAGCTGCCGCAGCTGTACGCGCTGCGCCTGTCGGATGCGGAGATCGCCCTCTACCTCGAGGAGCCGTTCGACCTGCCGGCGCCGTTCGCTCCGGTCACCGACGACAAGACCGCGTGGACGGTCGACCCGGAGCAGCTGCCCGAGCTCGAGCGCATCCCCAGCTCGCCGTGGCCGGCGCTGGTCACCATCGGCCAGGACCAGGGCGACGCTCACCTCATGGTCGACCTCGAGCACATCGGTGCTCTGAACCTCACCGGCAACCCGTCGACGATCTCCGGTGCCCTCACGGGCCTGGCCGTCGAGCTCGCGACGAGCCAGTGGGCGGACGACCTGTCGGTCACGCTCGTCGGGATCGCCCCGGGCCTGCCGGCCGCGCTCGACACCGGCCGGATCCGGCACATCGACGACGTCGACGAGCTGATGCGCGTGCTGCGCGCGCAGGCCGCATCGACGAAGGCCACGCTCGACGAGCTCGGCGTGAACTCGATCGAAGAGGCCCGCTCGCTCGGGATGTTCGCCGAGGCGTGGACGCCCGAGATCGTCATCCTCGGCGAGATGCCCGATGAGGCTACGAAGGCGGAGATCGCTGACCTGGTCACGCGGGTCCCGCGCGTGGGCGTCGCGGCGATCGCCGCCGGTGAGCTCGCAGGGGAGTGGACGCTGCACCTCACCGACGACAAGACCGCGAACCTCAACATCCCGGCCGCCGGCGCGAGCCTCCCGCTGACCCCGCAGATCGTGAACGAGGACGAGCTGCGCCGGATCATGGAGCTGTTCGCCACCACGGAGGAGGCACCCACCCAGACCTCCACGTACATCGAGGCGGAGATCTCGCTCGAGGACATCCCCGCGGCCGCGGCCGTCGCCACGCTCGTCGCCGAGACCCCGGCCGCGTCGACGGACTGGCGGGCCTCGCTCGGGCTCGACGAGCTCCCGGCGCAGACCGACCTGGTCGACGTCGACGAGGAGCCCGCCGAGACGGCCGAGGAGGCACCCGCCGCCGAGACCGCCGAGACCGCCGAGCACGCCGAGGCGGCCGCCGAGGCCGTCGTCGACGTCGTCGAGGAGCCCGTCGACGAGGAGCCTGCTGTGCCCGCCGTCGACGAGATCTTCCCGGCCGACGTGCCGTGGTTGCAGATCCTCGGCCCGGTGACGCTGCACAACGCGCAGGGACCCGAGCCGCGCACCCCGCAGACCTCGGAGATCAACCGCTCCGCCGTCGTCCGCTCGACCGAGCTGCTCGCCTTCCTCGCGCTCAACCCGGGCGCCTCAGCGATCAGCGTGCACGACGCGCTCTGGCCGGGCAAGCTCGCCACCGGCAAGCAGGCCCAGCAGAACCGCAACGGCCTGGCCTCCAAGGCACGCAAGTGGATCGGTGTCTCGGCCGACGAGGAGGAGTGGTTCCCGAAGGTCGGCGCCCAGGGCTACCGCCTCCACGAGCTCGTCCGCACCGACTGGGACGTCTGGAAGGAGTTGATCGGTGACGACCTCTCCAAGACGTCGACGGAGAACCTGATCGCCGCGCTGCGCCTGGTGCAGGGACAGCCGTTCAGCGGCGTCCGCGAGAAGTACTACCGCTGGGCCGAGGTCCTGCGCACCGAGATCATCCAGGCGATCGGCGACGCCGCGCACGAGCTCGTCACCCGCTCGCTGCGCACCAGCCGCATCGCGGATGCCCGCCTCGCCGCCACGGTCGGCCGCCAGATCGACCCGGTCAACGAGACCCTGTGGCGCGACGCGATGCTCGCCGAGTCCCTCGCCGGCGACAAGGACGGCTTCGAGCGCATCGTCAGCCAGCACGAAGACGAGCTCGACAGCTTCGAAGACGGCTACGAGCCCGAGCCCGAGACCGTCGAGCTCATCGACCAGATCCGCGGCCGCTTCTGAGCAGCTCATACCAAGGAGAGCCGATCATGCACGCCAAGTACTTCACACCGAATCGCCACTACCCGTCTCTCGCTGCGCCGAAGTACAGCGCCCTCGACATGATCTACATGTTCATCGCGCTCGCGGTGTCGACGACGTTCTTCTTCATCATCCTCATGCCGCTTCTCCCCGCACCCGCGTTGCAGTGGGTCGCGGTAGCCGCCGGCACCACCCTGACCTACCTAATCCGGCACTCCCCGCGGATCCTGCGCCGCGCCAGGCTCGCTGCGGTGCGCCTTCAGATCCGACGCGCTCACAACCCCTGATGACTGCGACCAGCCCCGCCGACGTGCCCCAGACCCGGAACCCGAACCCGGCCATCTGGGCGCTCACCGGAGCCGCCGGCGGGGCGACCGCTCTCATCGCCACCGCGATCACCACCATCGCCGCCACACCTCTCCCGATCCTCGAGTGGCTGCTCATCACCGCAGTGGCCACCATTGGCGCCTGGCTGGCCGTCTACGACTTCCGAGAGCGCCGCCTGCCCAACCGGCTCGTCTGGCCCCTCTACGCCGTCACAGGCGTCCTGGTGGCCTCCTGCGGCCTCGTCACCGGCGACTTCGGCCGCGTGGGCATCGCCGTCCTCGCCGGCGCCGCGCTCTGGGCGATCTACTTCGTCCTCGGCCTCCTCGGCGCCGTCGCCTACGGTGACGTCAAGCTCGCCGGCGCTCTCGCCCTCGCCCTCGGCTGGTGGGGCATCATCCCCGCCCTCCTCGGCGCCGCGGCCGCCTACGTCCTCGCCCTCCCGCACGCCGCGATCCACGCCGCCGGCCGCCGCGGCCGCCAGATCCCCTTCGGCCCCTACATGGTCGCCGGCACCGTCGCCGTCGCCCTCTGGCAGATCCTCACCACCAGCTGAACGGAGCTCCCGCAATGACCGACAACGTCACGATCCCGTACACCCAGTACCGCTCGTTCTTCGAGAACTCCGCCGCCCACTTCGGTCAGCTCGACGCCCGCCACACCGCACACCTCGGCGCCTACCACCCCAGCGACAACATCGGCCGCCTCCTCTGCCGCGTCTGGACCATCCGACCCGACGACGCCGGCCTCGCGCTCGCCGCGTACATGGTGGCGCTGAACAACGAGTGCGATCGCCTCGAGGTGCCGCGGCCCGGTCTCAAGAAGATCTCCTCGGGCCTGCCTCTCTCGGTCAACGAGAACGAGTTCCCCGACGTCGATGTCGCCAAGATGGTCGCGACGGTCACGCGCGAGGTCCCCGGCTACTACAGCGACGCGGCGTGAGCTCATGATCGCGGAGATCCCCGTCGACGTCCACGAGGGCAGCGAGCTGCTCGCCGTGGCGACGTTCCTGCGCGCAGCGGACGGGGAGATCACGATGCGCATCGCGAACGTGACCGGCGTCGAATCGCCCTGGTCGCCAGCCGCGCAGGCACGGGCGCTGCGGATGCTCGCCACCGGCGTCGAGGCCGAGGCGATCGCGCAGCCGGCTGGCGATCGCGCATGAGCGAGATCCGCTTCGACACCTACCTCGAGCGGTTGCGGAGCACCGGGAGCATCGCGCTGCTGCAGCAGGAGCTGCCGGCGCCCGTCGACGAGTTCCGCCGCGGTCTGCGCCGTGCAGCGCGCGCCGCGGGGATCCGAGTACTCACCTCGCGTCAGGGCGGGTCGTTCATCGCGTGGGACCCGGCGTTCGAGGTGCCGGCCGAGGCGCTGCGCGCCGCGATGGACGCGCTCACGATCCTCCCGTCGACGGTCGCGACATGCCCCGACGACCTGGTCGTGATGCGCGATGCACCTGGTGGCGGATGGGTCTGCCCCGAGTGCGGCCGCCGCGTCGAGCTCCCGCCGTCGACGAGGCCGAAACCGGACGACACGGGGATCCCCGGGATCAACGGCGGCTGAGGAATTGGTCCAGCAGCCGGCTGGACGATTGCCGATCCGGCATTTGTGCAACGGCTCGTTGCGCAAATGCTCTCGTCCAACGATTCATCGGAATATTGACCCAGGAAGGTGCCCATGGACGCAGCGCTGGATGCCGAGGGGAACCCGGTCACGATCGACCAGGTCCGCGGCCTCGCAGTGCTCCCGGATCTCTGGTGCCCGGGTGAGCTGCGCGACGGCTCCGAGTGCGGCGCCAAGGTCTGGGCGACGTCGCTGCAGAGCACGAAGCGCGCCGCGGCGTTCGCCGCTCACCATGGCGAAGGGTGCGACGAGGGATCGGAGCGGTCTAAGGACCGTCCGGGCGATGCCGGCCACGAGCATCCGCAGGGCACCCGGCCGATCCGGTGGCGGATGCGCCTCGGCATCGCTGAGCCCTCCACCGGCCCGGATGGTCGTCGACGTCCCGACTCGAAGCGGCCCGGGCAGCTGACCCGCCGCTACCGCACCGAGCCGAGCCAGCAGGAGGCGGACAGCGCCGACCAGCGCTCGTTCTCGACGATGCTGGTGAACCTGCTCGCCGACACGATGCCAGCCGGCCTCGAGCTCGTCATCGGCACCCAGGATCCGGTGCCGGCCGACCAGATCATCGTGCACGCCCGGGATGCCGCGATCGCCACCAGGCTCGACACGGATCTCATCATCTGGGGGAAGGTCGCCGGCTACACGCGGACGCAGTGGGACGGGCTCATGCTGCGCCTCGTCGACGCGGCCGACCAGGTCGCGATCCTCGTCGACAAGAAGAACCTCGCCCGCCTGCAGATCACCGACGCCGGCACCCTCGTCGGCCGGCACGTGATCGCCTACGGCCGCTACACGCTCCCGGAAAGCTCCCGGCGGCCGCACGTGCGCGCCGCACACGCCTCGGTGGCGTTCAACCCGCGGGTGGTGCGTCGACGCCGCTGAGCGGCCGTCTGTGGCCGGTGAGAGGATCGTCGCATGTGCGGACGATTCGCCAGCGACCGGCCAGGTCAGCAGCTGCTGCAGGACTACACCGCGACCGCGGCCGACGACGCCCAGGAGTGGCGCGGGTCGTACAGCATCGCCCCGACCAACGCGATGCCGATCGTGCGGGAACGGGTCGACTCGAGCAGCGGAGAGCTGCACCGCACACTCGATGTCGTGCGGTGGGACTTCTGGCCGTCGTTCATCGAGAAGAAGACCAAGCCCAACTTCAACGCGAGGATCGAGCGGCTCACCACCAGCGGACTCTGGCGCGGCGCGTTCGCGTCCTCACGGGCGCTCGTACCGATGCGCGGCTACTACGAATGGACCGGGCCGAAGGTGGACCGGCAGCCGCACTTCCTGCACGCCGCCGACGACGAGCTGCTCACCGCCGCGGGGATCTACACCGCCCGTCGCGTCGGGGACGACTGGATGCTCTCGGCCGCGATCATCACCAGGCCGGCGCGTGACGCGAGCGGCGAGATCCACGACAGGATGCCGGTGTTCCTCGAGCGTGACGTGTGGGAGGAGTACCTGCAGCCGGGCAAGCTCGACCAGGCGGGCCAGGAGCACATGCTCGAGCTGCTCACCGCCGAGTCCGACCGCGTCGCCGGCAGCATCGCCACCTACGAGGTCGATCGGAAGGTGAACTACACCACCCGCGTCGACCCGTCGGATGCCTCCCTGATCGAGGCGATCTGAGCTACCCCGCGTCGGCGGCGCGGCGCAGCTGGTAGTACCGCTCGCGGGTGATCCCCGCAGCGAGAGCCACAGCCGTCACCGGCTCACGCTCCTCGTCGACGGCACGAGCCATGAGGGAGAGCCGGCGGGCCTCGAGCGCGGTGAGCTCCGTGCGGGTCCGCTCGATCGCCTTCCTCGTCTCGTCGATCTCCCGCAGCGTCTCCGTAGCGAACGAGATCTTGGCCTCCCCGCGTGCGTGGCGCACGGGACGGGGCGAACCGAACCGAGCGAGCGCCTTCGCGTCCGGGTCGTCGGTCGCGTCGAAGTCCTCACCCTTGGGCACAGCCATCATCCGCGCGATCAGACGCTTCGCCGCGGCGAGCTCGTCGGCGGTGACCTCGTGGTGCTCCGCAGCCTTCCAGGCGGCGTCGAGCTCGCCGGTCGGTGTGCCGAGGGCCAGCATGACTGTACGGAAGGCGGGGGAGGCGTTCATGGCTCCAAGTGTGAACCCCACTTCACACAGCGTCAAGGGGTCTTCACATCAGTGAACGAGAAGAGGCGGGCGCATCGCCATCGCCGAGGAACGATGGCGGGAGGTTCCACACCCTCAGCATCCTCTCGTCGATGCGCCGCGGCACGGTCTTCGATCCGTCTGCTTCGGGGGAGATCCATCCCGCGACTTCGAGAGCGCGACTGATCTGGGTCGGCGTCTCCTGCAGCCCTGCTTCCGCGAGCAGTTGTCGAGCGACGGCCGGCACGATGTACAGCCTGCCGCTCTTCTGCCGTCCGAGATCCACCGCGCCATCTGACGACGGTGCGAGAACAGCACGGCCCTCTGCCACGGCGGATCTCAGTGAGCTCCGGATGACCTCGGCCAGTTCCTTCGCCGGGTTGTTGGGATCGCCTTCGGTGATGTACTCGACCATCGCCCCTAGGAACTCCGCCGGCATGTCCCACACGCGAGTCAGCTTCCCGTCGATGCGACGCAACACCGTCCATGCCCCATCCGGAGCCCGCTTGATCCACCCCTCAACCGCAAGGGAGCGGCTGAAGACTCCCGCACTCGCCGTCGTGTGCCCCGTGGCGAGCACGAGCTCACGAGCAGGCTGCGGGAGGACATGCAAGCGATCTCCGGAGACCCGACCGAGGTCGATCACATCTGAGCTTCCGGGCACCATCCGCGCTCGCCGCGTTGCCAGGGCGTCGCGCATCAGGTCTCTCAGCATCATCACGAGCGCGGGGTCAGTCGGGTGCTTCCGCCGGTGGATCCGCCGGACCGAATCTGCTTGGGCGGCAGGGGTCCACCTGCCGCCGGCGAGTGGGGCGGGGAGGCCTTCGTCGATCATGAAGGCGCTCAGGATCTCCTGTCCGATGCGCGCTGCACTCTCCGGCGTATGGTCGTCGTCCTCCCACGAGCTGAAGAAGTCGGAGTCGGCAGCCCGGTGATCATCGACCCACCGGCCGATTGCAGTCGCCAGCTCGAGACGCGCGTCCCGCCCGCGATCCATCGCTTCCCACCGGTGGTAGGGCACATCGGTTTGCAGATTGACCTCGAGGAACGGCTCGGCGAGGTTTCCGGGGAGAGGAGCGTCTCCGGTGATGACTACCAGCCGGATCCGGTCGGCGACATCGGGGATGAGCGCGGGGGACTGCGAAGCAGCCATCGCGGCGATGATCTTGCGGAAGTAGCGGCCATGATCGGAACTCGCCGGTTCGCTCGGGTGCGTGCCGGTGAGCAGGAGGGGATCCGGGCCGGCATACGCCTGACCTCGCTCGTACCCGGCCACGGTGTCACTGCGGTCGCGGGATCGGCCTGCCAGCTCCGTGAGAGCTCGTGCGAAGGCGTCGACGTAGTCGAGGGCTCTCACGTCCGGCTCGGCGGGGAGGTAGACCATTGCTGGGAAGGGGCGCCACCAGGAGTACACCGCGGCGCCGAGGAGCTGCAGGTGGTCCTCGGTCTGAGGGATGGAGCCCAGCGCACGGCGCACCAGATCGACAGTCTTGGTCACGATTGCTCCTCTCGGGGAGGGGTTGATACGACCTGAGATGTCCGAAGCCAGGGATGCACGTATCACCCTCTTTCCCCAGGTTAGCAACACTTTTCGGGTTTGGATACTGATTTATGAAACTAGTTAAGTGATCCGAGTGAAACAGCAGCTCGTATCAGAACGAATGATCCTCTGATCTGGGATTTAGACGACGTGATCCGAGTGATCCGAGTGATCCGCAAAAGACCTTCATGTAGACCCTTTTTGCCCCATCGCGATCTGGTGCTGAAAAAATCTCCTCGGCGCGTGTCCGATCTGGCGACATCCGAGCACCTATGGAGGTCATGGGCACTTGGATGGACTTGCGACGCGCCGGGGCAGACTTCTATCTGTATCTGTCACAGGTACGTGCTATACATGAGCCATGGTCGAACAGAAGAAGCCCGGTCACCGCGACCGCGGCAGGCGGCGGCAGCTCATGTCGCGCGTTCCTGACGATCAGTACGCGGTGTACGAAGCCGAAGCTCACAAGCTCGGTATCCCCATCGGCTCATACGCCACGATGGAGCTCGCGAAGCTGCACAAGCTTCCCATCCCGCAGTACATCCTCGACGAACTCAAGCGCGCGAAGGAGCGCCGTGAGGCCGAGGCTCGTGAAGCTGCTCGCGACCAGATCGCGGGTCTCGACTCTCTTGAAGGAGGCCGGCCTTTGGCACGCAGCGCCTAGAACGAGGAAAGTCTCCCGGTCGGCAAACCGAGAGACTTTCGAAGAGTGTGGTTCGAACCTTGCTGTCCAGGCGTCGGGTTCGAGGTTTTGAGTTAGCGACCTTGGCGGGTCGGTGTGCGCATCCCTTGAGAGGAGGAGCGTCTTCATGCTAGCGCAGTTTCGTCTTTTTTGCGATCAACGCGGCCTAGTGCCATGCTCCGTCCCCTCTCGCGCACCGCGCGAGGGCGGACGCTCATGACCCTGATCTCGACCCCTGAATCCGCCCGCAGCGCGTTCGACCGCGTCTGGGACGCTCTCGACGTCAACGGCTACAAGCCGGAGTCTCGCCGTGGCGATCAGTTCATGGCGCTGTGCCCAGTGCACGGCGACAGCCACCGCTCTCTGTCGGTGAAGAACGACCGCGCCAACGAGAAGGTGCTGCTGAACTGCTTCACCTGCCACGCCGACGTCCGCGAGATCACTGCGGCGATCGGCCTGGGCGTCAAGGACCTGTTCGACTCCCCGCTGCCGGAGCGCACCGAGGGTCAGCCCCGCCGCAAGCCGAAGGTGCGGTTCACCGCGGCACCGAAGCTCCCGCCCCGCCTGACCAACAAGTCGACGGCCGACGTCGACAAGTTCAAGGGCGCGAAGTGGGAGCGTGTCACGACCTACCCGTACTTCAACGCCGAGGGCACGCTCGTCGAGGAGGTCATCCGCGAGACGGCCACCGTCGACGGCGAGACCCGCAAGCGGTTCAAGCAGCGGTTCCTCGGCCCGAACGGCCGCATGGTCGCGAAGAAGCCCGATGACTTCGTGTCGGTTCTGTACCGGCACCCCGAAGTGCTGCAGGCGATCGAGGCCGGCACCCGCGTCTGGCTGCTCGAGGGCGAGAAGGACGTCGAGAACGCGGAGAAGGCCGGACTCGTCGCGACCACGAACGCGCAGGGCTCCGGATCCTTCCCCCGCGAGCTCGCCGAGATCTTCCAGGGCGCCGACGTCGCCGTGGTCGCTGACCGCGACGTCGCCGGCTACTCCCGGGCCGCCGAGCTGCACAAGCTGCTCGGCGGAGTCGGCGCCACCGTCACCCTGTACCGGCCCGCCGTCGACGACGACAAAGCTGACCTGACCGACCACCTCGAGGCCGGCTACACCGTCGACCAGCTCGAGCAGCTCACCCCGAACGCAGCGCAGCTGCTCGCCATGCTCGGCGAGCTCCGCAAGATGCTCACCGGCGAGGGCCGCAGCGACACCGTCCAGGTCTGCCGTGACGAGATCGACGCGCAGCTGGCATCCGGTGCGGACTCTCGCGAGGTGCAGCGCAACGTCGAGCTGTGGGCGGGGGAGTCCGTTCGCCGTGTCGCGAAGATGCGGGACCACCTCGAGCACACCCTCGCCATGGTGCCGGCGTCGACGCCGCTCGAGCGCGGCGCTGTCCACGACGCACGCGGTGTGATCCAGGAGGCTGTCGCCATCGCCCGCGGCGCTCACGAGATCGCCGAGCTGCCGATCCCCGACTCGATCGCCGCGGCAGTCGTCCCGCTGCAGCGCGGCTCCTCGGACGATGGTGACAGCGAACCGCCGGTGTTCGACGGTAACCAGTTCTTCCCTGGTGACGACGGCACGGCGAACGAGGGCACCCGGTTCGGTGTGCGCCTCGGGCAGACCGTGCAGATCAAGGTCGAGCGCGACGGCGAAGACTTCCGCAACCGGTACATCCGCGTCTTCGACGGTTGGGGCGAGGTCCTCGCCGCCAGCTACGAGGACTCCGGCCACGAGGCCCGCGCGACCCCGCCGACCACCGAGATCACGGTGCACTTCCACCGTTGGGTGCGCGACCCCGAGACCGGCAAGCCGCTGCGTGACGAGGCCGGCAACATCCAGATCGAGGACGCCGTTGTCGTCTGGGACGAGGACCAGATCCGCGACGGCTCCTGGGCGAACTCGCTGCCATGGCTCGGCATGCTCGAGTCGACGTCCCGCCGCGGCAAGGACCTGTTCTGGGATGCCCTCTACGGCGCCCGGCCGACACCGGCGCAGCGCACCAAGGTCTACACCGGCACCGGCTGGCGCGAGAGCGACCTCGGCCCGTACTTCGTGCACGCCGGCGGCGCGATCACCGCTGAGGGATCCGTCGACGCACCCACCCGCCTCACCGGCGGCCTGCAGCGCATCCACCTCCCCGAGCCGACCACCGAAGCCGCGACGCTGCGCCAGGCCTGGCAGGAGTCGACGGAGATCCTCAAGATGCTCCCGGCCCGCGTGATCGCCCCGCTGCTCGGCCTGGTCTGGCAGTCGCCGTTCGTCCCCGTCCCGCTGATCACCTACGTGTACGGAGCACCCGGCGCCGGCAAGAGCTCCTGCGCCCGCCAGGCCATGCACTACCTCGCCCCGGGCCTAAACCAGGAGAACAGCGAGTCCCCGAAGACGATCCTGTCGGCCACCGGCGCCGGCGACTCCGCGATCGCCATGACCCGCATCCTTGCCAACGCCCGCCACGTCGCCGTCCTCGCCGACGACTTCGTCGACACCGACGTGCGCAAGGCCGTCGCCAAGTTCGACTTCCTCGTCCGCGCCGTCTTCGACCGCGAAGGCCGCAAGGTCGGCGGACAGCGCGGCGGCGTGCGGGAAGCCCCGCCGATCGACGCCTCAGTCATCGCGACCGGACAGATCGGCCTCAACGGATCCGCCCTGCAGCGCACGTTCTCGATCGGCCTCAACCCCGGCGAGATCAAGAATGTCGACGAGACCTTCGAGCTCCTCGAGCAGAAGACACTCCGAGACCAGCGCGCACTGCTGGGCGCCTCCCTGATCCGCTGGCTCGCCAAGCACCGCGACGCGCTGCGCACCCACTACTTCGAAGGACCGCAGGACGCCACCCACACCAAGGCGCAGCTCTCCAAGGTCTGGCGCGAGCGCACCGCACCGCTCCCGCACGACCCCGGCGCCAAGGGCCGGATGAAGGATGCCGCGGTGAACGCTGACCACGGCATCCGCCTCATGCTGCGCATGCTCGTCGAGGTCGGCGCTCTCACTCAGGCCGAGGCCACCGACTTCCACACCTGGGCCGACAAGGGAATCTGGGACGCCCTCGTGCGACAGGAGGGCGGCGCCAGCAACCCCGGCGTCATGGCCATCGAGCTGCTCCGCGAAGCACTCGCCGCGGGTTCGGCGCACCTGGTCACCACGAGCGGCGACATCCCCGACGACGCCGAGCAGCTGGGCTGGACGCAGCGCGGCCGTCCGCCGCAGGACACCTGGTCACCGAACGGCGTGCGTATCGGTGCGATCAAGGACAACGGCGACGGAGAGCCGCGGCTCTACCTGCACCCGCGCGTGATGATCGAGACGATCACCCGCGTCGCCGCCGGCACCGGCGAGCCGATCACCGACACCGTCCACACCATCGGCTCGAGCTTCATCGCCCACGGGTGGATGAAGGCCGACAAGGGCGGAAACCAGACCCTCGGCCGCCGCGTCGAGGGACGCTTCACCCGTGTCTGGGACATCCCGCTCAGCGTGCTCACCGGCGACAACGGATCCGGCATCGACACCCCGGAAGGCGACGACCACACGCCGCCGACCCCGCTCGACGACGGCAGCGCCCCCGCGCTCTTCGACGTTCCACCGGCAGCGCCGACCGCTCCCGCTGCCCCCGCGCCTGAGCAGCCCGCTCCGGCCGCAGAGGAGCCCGCTCCGGCGCCGGAAGCGGCTCCCGCGGCCCAGGCACACACGGCGGCGGCTCCGGCCGCTCAGAAGCCTGCAGCGCGCCGCACCGCGGCGGGCGAGTTCGCCGCGGCCGCCGCGGTGCTGGACACCGATGGACTGTGGCTGCCGGACGGGACGCTGGTCCCGCTCGAGCGGCCGATCGAGCACCTCGGCAACATCGCCGAGCTCGTCGCGCAGCTGCGCCTGGGCACGAAAAACCAGTGGAAGAACGAGGCCGGCCAGATCTACGCCACGGCGGATGCCGCCCGCGCGCTCGGGATCCCCGTCGACGAGCTGCCCTCGCCCGAGCGACGTCTCGGCTCGATCCTCCACGACCTCACCGTCGACCACCCCCTCGTCCTGGGCGCGCGTGAGGCCGGCTACGAGGTCGGCGGGCAGGACAACGCGCTCAGCGCGACCACCCGCATCTGGAAGCCGGGCGAGAGCCGGCTGCAGGCCCGGTTCGTGATCATCCCCGCGCTGCGCGACGACTTCCAGCACCTCATCGGCGACAACCCGACCCCGGCCGTCCTCGCGCACCGCCTCGACCTGTTCGCCAGTGCCCTGCAGACCCCGTATGCGGTGAACGCCTCCACGACCGGCCAGGACCTCATGTTCCACCTGGCGCCCTCGAAGGAGGAGCGCACCGCCCGGTTCACGCCGCACAAGCCCGTCGAGCCCGCGACGATCCCGACGCTCGAGATGGACATCAACTGGCACCGGCAGCCGACCGAGGAAGAGCTGCAGCACCGCTGGGTGCACGCCTACGACCGTGGCGGCAGCTACCTCGCCGGCGTCAGCGGCTGCGAGCTCGGCATCGGGGAGCCGTCCTATCACCCGAACGGCGTCGCCTTCGACCGCAAGGTGCCCGGCTACTGGAAGGTCAACCTCCCCGAGCGCGCCGAGTGGCTCGTGCCCAACCCGCTCGACCCGATCAACCGCGACAAGAGCCTCGCCGGCCTCGAGTCATGGGTCTCGACCCCGACGCTCGAGCTCGCGATCGAGTGGGGCTACGACTTCGAGATCCTCGAGGCGTGGACGTGGGAGAACCACACCCGCCTGCTGGACACCTGGTACGAGCGGATCCGCAACGCCCGCACCGAGCTCGACACCGCCGACCCGGATGCGCAGGCGGCCCGCGATCTCCTCAAGGAGGTCTACGTCCGCAGCCTCGGGCTGATGGCCAGCTTCGAGCACCACGAGGGCAAGCCCGGCTTCGCCCCCGAGCGCTACCACGCGATCCAGGCCCGCGCCCGGGCGAACATCCTCCGCCGCGTCAAGAAGATCGGCGACGAGACCGGCCGTTGGCCCGTCGCGATCACCCGCGACACCGTCCTGTACACGTCGCCGCTGACCGACCCGGACAAGGCCTGGCCGGGCGACGAGCGCAACTACGGCCGCGGCCTCGGCCAGTTCAAGTACGAGGGTTCGGCCGACCTACAGGAGCACCTGCCGTTCCTCACCGGCAAGGGCCGCTACGAGGGCAAGTCCCACCTCATCGAGCTCATCTGATCCACGAAGGGAGTAGACCATGGCAACCGACGACGACGCACTGAAGCAGCGCAACACGCTTTTCCAGGCGATCAGCTGGCTCGGCTCTGAGTCCGAGCCGTCGACCCCAGGGACCGGGGGAGCCGAGGCATCCGACGTCGCCAAGCACCTGCGCACGCTCTACTCGACGACCCGCACGGTCACCACGCCGGGCGGCGTCAAGAAATCCGTCACGAAGATCTCCACCGCCGAGGCCGCGAAGGCGCTCGGCGTCAGCCAGCGCACGGTGCAGCGGTGGCTGAAGGGCGTCCACAACCCCAAACAGACCGTGATGAACACCCTCAAGAAGAAGGCCCGCCAGGCCGTCACCACCAAGCGCGGCCGCCAGCAGATGGTGCGCCGAGCTCGCGCGAACCAGCGCATCCCGATGGGCGGCGTGAAGGTATCCGTCACCGGCACGCAGGGACCGCGCGACTACTCCCGCGATCGCACCATCCAGCAGAAGCTCACGCCGGAGGAGTACGAGAACTTCCGCAGCGCCTGGGCGATGGGCGGCGACGTCGCCGCCCGCGAGTACCTTGAGGCCGTCCTCAGCGAGAAGTACGTCGACGACTGGAAGATCGGCAAGATCTCCGGGATGAGCATGAACGGCATCGACGCCGGCGACGACCGCAGCGACCCCCGCGCCTCCCGCTGACCCCCGAACTTCCGAACTTACAGAGTAGAGAGGATCCACGAATGACCACCGTCACCGCAGACCCGGCGCACGAGCTGTTCGCGGCCATCGGTCGCGAGATCGACGTCCACGACGACACCGCCGTGCGCGAGCTGCTCTTCGGCGAGCTGCAGCTGCCGCAGACGCCGGCGACCGCCGCCGGCCCGTCCCTCGCGATCGCCGATCTGCGCGAGCTCCACCACGAGACCTTCAACGCCCTCCTGGGCACGATCATCACGCTCCGAGAGAGGAGGTGAATCGCATGACCGTCACCGTCTACACCAAGCCTTCCTGCGTCCAGTGCAACGCGACCTACCGCGCGCTGGATGCCAAGAGCATCGACTACGAGATCCACGACCTGTCCGAGGATCCCGCAGCGCTCGAGAAGGTCAAGGCCCTCGGCTACCTGCAGGCGCCCGTCGTCATCACGGACGAGGACCACTGGGCGGGCTTCCGCCCCGACAAGATCGACGAGCTCGCAGCCCGTCTCACGTGAGCTGCAGCTCACAGGGGAGAGCCCCGGTCCGGATTCACTCCGGCCGGGGCTCTTTCTTCTTCCGGGGCTTGGTCACCGGGATCTTCACCTGCGGGTGATCTCGCAGCCACTCGAGCGTCGGCCGCGGCGCCGGCGCCAGCCAGGCCTGGGTGCGGCCGCGGCTCATCCGCCCCGAGGGGACCATCACTCGGTAGGGGCCGACCGCCTCGAGCAGCTCACCCTTGGCGACCTGGGCGCGGAACCTGTTGCGGAACTCGACCTCTTCGAGGACCTCGCCGCCGTCGGCGCGCAGCCGCCGGCTCATCTCGCCGCTGTCCGGGTTGGTCAGCCGCACCACGAGGACACCACGGTCGCGCAGCTGCACCACGGTGAGCAGGTGCGGCCGCAGCCAGCCGTCCCGCTTCCAGGCGTCGCTGATCGGTGCGCCGCGGCCGGCGATGTCCCACAGCGCCTCACGGGCGAACAGCAGCTCACGCCGCTCACGCTCGAGCACCGCCGTCTCGGGAGCCACGAGAGCCGCGACCTGGTCGCGACGCCGCTCCGGGATGCCGTTGCGGACCCAGCGGCGCACCGTCGACGGGCTGACGCCGAGCTCCTTCGCCGCCACGTTGGCATCCAGCCGTGTACGGCGCCCGAAGGCGCCCAGAGCGTTCGCGAGCACGCTCGCAAGCTGTCGGTCCGCCCAGGGGTCCGGGGTCGTCTCATCGGTCACGAGGAGCCTCCGATCGGCGCACCACGACCCGTGCAGGGCGGCGCCGGAACATGCGGACGATCGTGACGATCGCCACAACCAGGATGCCCACACCGCTCGTCGCGACCAGGATGATCGCGAGGATCGGCCATCCGCGCATGCCGACGATCGCCACGAGGACGATGACGCACACGGCGATGGCCACGAGCGGGATGAGCGGGGACATCAGCGACGGATCCCCGTGAGCTCGTCGAACGTCGTGCCGAGCCGCTTCGCGAAACGCTCGAGCTCGACCTCACGCCACGTCGTCTTGCCGGAGAAGCGCTGACGCAGCGCATTGTCGGAGATCTCCGCCAACGACACGAACTCCGCGAACGTGCCGGCAGCGCGGATCCGCCGCTCGATCTCCTCGTTCACCTCAGCCGGCAACTTGTACCGCTTGCTGCCCACCGCCGGCGGGCGGCCGCTGCGGCCGGCGGACTTCGCACCGCGCTGGTCGACGTACTTCTGCATCACCTGCCGGTCCCAGCCGGGAGAGCGCATCGAAGGCGGGGTGATCGGCTTCGGGAAGCTCGGGTCCGTGCGCGCCGCCTTCATCACACCGGGCACGGAGATCTTCATCATGTCGGCGATCTCCGCATAGCCGACGATCTCTGTCTTCGCCATCATCACTCCTAGTTTTAGGCGGTTTACATGCACCAATATAGGGCATCCGTCCGACACCCGCACTAGAATCGGCTCAACACACGGGAGACACTAGTTTTTGCGTCGTGAGTGTGACTAATATAGGGATCGTCAAGTCACCTAACCCACGGGAGTAGAGCACATGTCTTCCCTCACCACCCTCCTCGCCTCGACAGAGACCGACGGACCACGCATCTTCGACGCCATCAGTGGGATCGCCTCGTCGATGACCACCATCTTTTCCTTCGCCGCGATCTTCTTCGGCGCGGTCTTCTGCATCATGGGCGTCACCAGGCTGATGCGCACCGCCGGCACCGAGTACAGCTCGGGGTGGGGCCACATCGGCGCCGGCGTGGTCGTCATGGCCACCGCGGTGTTCCTGCCGTGGATCCTCGGCTCCTTCGACCAACTCGGGGAGACGGATCCCACCCCGAGCGCAAAGCCATCGTCGACGACCTCGCCAGAACCCACATCGACCGCTGCGCCGTCGACCGCTCCCGAGACCGTGCAGGAACCCGCCGACCTCACCTGGCTGCTCGTCGTCCTCGGCATCATCGGCGCCCTGATCCTCGCCGCCGTACTGATCTGGATCCTCATCGCCGCCACCGGCCGCGCTCGCCGCAGCATCCGCGCCGCCCGCAAGGAAGCCGAAGTGGAGCGTGCCGGCCGGGAGCGGATCGCCACGGCCTGGCAGGCCTTCCACGATCGCCACAACGAGCTGCTGCGCAAGATCGTGCACTCCGAGACCGACTGGGACTCGCTGTTCTTCCTGCCGGCGCTCACCGACCCGAACGTCCCACAGACCTACGCGATGCTGCGGGCCATGCGGGCCGCCGGCACGCAGCGCGACACGGCCGGCGAGCTGCCCGCGAATCTGCCCCTAGACGTCGATCTGACCACGCTCCCGTACCCCAAGGCAGTCGAGGCGTTCGCGGTCGCCTGGGACGCTGCAGAGCGCAACGCACGCCGTCTCGGCCAGAAGGGCGTGCCCCACGCCGAGCGCAAGCTCATCAAGGAGATCCGCACCCTCCTCGACATGGCCGAGAACGCGGCCGCATCATCGACCGAGCGTAGCCTCGCCTACCGCCGCGCGCAGAAGCTCATCGAGAGCCTCGAGACCGTCCACGTCCCCGAGAAGGCGATCGCTCAGCTCGAGGAACGCCAGCAGCTCATGATCACCGCGAACTGAACCAACGGAGCCGAGCACATGAGTCCTCAGACATGCATGCTGGTATGACGGTGCGGGGGTCGTGACCCGAAATCTGACTGGCGTCCTGCTGGACTGCCGATGGTCTGATCAGTCCGGCTCCCGCGCCTTCTGACGGCACCGGCCGGTCGGGCATGACCTAATACGAGCCTGACCCCGTCGCAGGAGGCCTGGTGCATGTCCTGTCTGACCGATCCGGCCGGTGTCGACCCCACTGGATCGGAAGGGCATCACCAGCATGACAGAGCACCACCACCGGGTCGGCGGAATCGACTCCCACAAAGACAGCATCCACGCTGCGGTCATCGACGAGGTCGGGCATCACGTCGCTGATCGTGAGTTCCCGACCACGCAAGCCGGCTACCGTCGGGCGGTCGCGTGGCTCATCGAGCACGGTCCTTTGACGGCTGTCGGGGTCGAGGGGACCTCGAGCTACGGCGTCGGCATCACCGCGGCCATCGCCGCGGCTGGCATCCGGGTGGTGGAAGTCAACCGCACCAGGCCAGCCGAGCGGCGACGGCAGGGGAAGACAGACCGGCTCGACGCCTACCGCGCCGCACGGTCGGTGCAGTCGGGTGAAGCCAGCACCGATCCGAAAAGCGCCACGATCGAGCCACTGCGTCACTGAACGTGGCCCGCCGTTCGGCGGTCAAAGCTCAGCAAGTCGCTTTCCGGCAGATCGGCGCAGTGCTGGTCAACGCCCCCGCCCATCTCCGGGATCGTTACCGGAACCTGAGCGACGCAAAGCTGATCGCCGCGCTTGCTGCCGTCCGGCCAGAACAACACACCGATCCCGGCCTGGCCGATATCCTCCACTCCCTGCGTTCACTGGCGCGCCGCTACCGCGCGCTCGGAGAAGAGATCACTGACATCGAAGCTCGCATGAGAGCACGCGTGACCGCAGCCAACCCCGCCCTCATAGCCGTCAAAGGAGTCGGTCCCGTCGTTGGCGCGCAACTGCTGATCACCGCCGGGGACAACCCCGACCGGCTCAGATCCTCCGCGTCCTTCGCCGCGCTCTGCGGCACCGCCCCGATCCCGGTCAGCTCCGGCCGCACCGACCGACACCGACTCTCCCGAGGCGGAGACCGGCAAGCCAACGCCGCGCTGCACCACATCGTGAAAGTCCGACTCTCCTGCGATCCCGCCACCCGCGCCTACCGCGACGCGCATCTCGCGAAGGGATGGACGATCAAAGCCGTGTTCCGCGCTCTCAAACGCGCTGTCGCACGCGAGATCTTCCAGGCACTCACCGGGAACTGCGTCGTGCCCGACTACAGCGACCTACGTCCCGCACGCCGGGCCAAGAACCTCACCCTGACTGCTGCAGCCAACCACCTCGGCGTCTGGCCCGCCCGAGTCGGCGAACTCGAACTTGGACGACGACCCAACGACGAACTCGCCACCCGCTACCGCGAATGGCTCACAGCCGCTTGACACGCAATAGGAGCATCACACCCTCAGCCCGAGACCGGCAGCGCCGAGCGCGCGAGGGCCGCTGTAGCCGCCCTCGCCGGCAACGTGACCCATCGGCCCACGGACCATGAAATCGAGCTCTCAGAGGCGCTCACAGCGCTCCTCGCCGACCACGAGGCGCTGCTGAGCGATGTCCAGGAGAGGTGCGCCGTGGCATTCGACCGCGGCGTCGACGCGGAGCTCGAGGCGGCCATGCACCCGGACCCCGCTGCGGGCTACAAGTTCCCATCGAACCCCTACCGGCAGGAGCAGCCATGAGCGTCACCGAATCAGAGCCGGTCACGGTCGGCATCACCGTCCCGTCCATCGCCCCGCAGGACCTCCTCGAGCGAGTCACCGCCATGGCCGACGATCTCGCCGCCGCCGGCATCAGCGTCGAGCTCGACGTCATCCGCACCTGCCGCAGCTGCGGATGCACGGACGACAGCGCTTGCTTCCTCGGCTGCACATGGGTCAGCGAGACCGAGGACCTCTGCTCGAGCTGCGCGCCCGCCTCGAGCACGCCGGCGGCCGACCATGGCTGAGACCGCCGGCGGATGGGGCAACGAACCCGGCGGCGGCGAGCTCTGGCGCCTCATCGGCGATGCCTTCGGGCGCGCAGCGGCCGCAGACCCGCCGCGGCCGCCAGATCCGGAGATCTACCCTCACCCCATCCGAGTCGACGGCCCCGCCCACTCCTGGATCTGGGACGGCGATGACCCCCGAATCGAATGCGCCGGATGCAAGGAACTCAGGGACGCCCACAACGGCCACGTCCTCCGGCCCGGCCAAGCCTGAAACACACGTCCCCGATCGCCCCGGCTCTCACCACCGAGAGACCGGGGCGATCTGCTGCTCCCTCCCTGACGAGGGGCGGGGGGAGCCCGGGGGGAGGCGCGCAGCGCCCGGGGCCGATCGACCGATGCGGGCCAGCCCGGCGAGGGGCGGGCCCGGCACCGAGCCCGGGGAGCGATGGCCCCGGCCAACCGGGGCGCGCAGCGACCCGGCCGCGGGGCGGGACTGGACCGCCACGAGAAGAGCAACCACGAGAGGGCCGGCGGCCTGCCGCCGGTGGCTATGGGTCGAGCGCGCAGCGCTGAGACCGGCCTAGCCGGAGGACGTGGCCGTTGTGGGCGTCCCTGAGTTCCTTGCATCCGGCGCATTCGAT
>NZ_MTQM01000004.1 GCF_001984105.1 Microbacterium sp. CSI-V
GAGGGCTGCCGACACCTCGGCCAGGTTGTCGCTGACCTGGGTCGCCTGCGAACTGACCGGGGCCATCAGTCCCAGCAGGGTGGGCGATTCCGGAGCCTCATAGACCCCGGCCATGCCCTGCCACTTGAAGTGGACGTTCGAGCCGTGCTCGGACACCTGACCCGCGATCGTCCCGATCGTGCGGGCGTTCTCCTCGATGACCTCCGGCTTGATCTCGTCACCCGGGATCTCACCGACCTTGATCGCGTCCGGCATCACATCACCCCGTGCGGAAAGCTCATTACTTGGCCACCGTCCCGCGCCCACGGAACAGATGAGACTTACACCGTAGGCACATCACCGCCACTCCCCAAGGAAGATGAGAGAACTCTCCTCTTCGCCTCATCCGCAAAGGAAAAGGGGCCGGATGCCACTGGCATCCGGCCCCGAAAACGTCCGGTCCTATTCGACCGTCACCGACTTCGCGAGGTTGCGGGGCTGGTCGACGTCCAGGCCCTTGGCCTCGGCGAGGCCCATCGCGAAGATGTGCAGCGGCACCACGGCGAGGAGCGGCTCGAACAGCGGCGCGGCGAGCGGGATGCGGAGCACCTCGTCGGCGGCGGGCAGCACGGCGACGTCGCCCTCTTCCGCGATCGCGATCACGCGGGCGCCGCGGGCGCGGATCTCCTCGATGTTCGACACGACCTTCTTGTGCATCTCGCCCGAACCGCGCGGCGACGGCACCACGACGAACACCGGCTGACCGGGCTCGATCAGGGCGATCGGTCCGTGCTTCAGCTCGCCGGCGGCGAAGCCCTCGGCGTGGATGTAGGCCAGCTCCTTGAGCTTCAGCGCACCCTCGAGGGCGATCGGGTATCCGACGTTGCGGCCGAGGAACAGCACCGAGCGGGTGTCGGCCATCCAGTGCGCGAGCTGCTCGATGCGGGTCTGCTCGGTCTCGAGCACACGGGCGATCTTGCCGGGGACGGCCTCGAGCTCGGTGACCGCCTCGACGGCGACCACGGGGTCGACCGCGCCACGCACACGACCCACGTGCAGGGCGAGCAGGTACAGCGCCGTGATCTGCGCGACGAAGGCCTTCGTCGAGGCGACGGCGACCTCGGGGCCGGCGTGCGTGTAGACGATGGCATCCGACTCGCGCGGGATGGTCGCGCCCTGCGTGTTGCAGATCGACAGCGTCTTCGCGCCGCGAGAGCGGGCGTACTTCACGGCCATCAGCGTGTCCATGGTCTCGCCGGACTGGCTGATCGAGACCACGAGCGTGCGGGGCGAGAGCACCGGGTCGCGGTAGCGGAACTCGTGCGCGAGTTCCACGTCGACGGGGACCCGCGTCCACGTCTCGAGCGCGTACTTGCCGACCATGCCGGCGTAGGCGGCGGTGCCGCACGCGATGACGAGGATGCGGTCGATGTCGGCGAGGAACTCGTCCATGCCGTCGAGTTCGGGGATCTCGACACGGCCCTCGTGGATGCGACCGCGGAGCGTGTTGGCGACGGCCTCGGGCTCCTCCGAGACCTCCTTCGCCATGAACGACGACCAGCCGCCCTTCTCGGCGGCGGACGCGTCCCACGTGACCTCGAAGGCCTCGACCTCGACCGGCGCGCCGGAGAAGTCGGTGACCTCGACACCCTCGGGCGTGATCGCGACGATCTCGTCCTGGCCGATCGCGAGAGCGTTCCGCGTGTGCTCGACGAAGGCCGCGACGTCGGAGCCGAGGAAGTTCTCGCCCTCGCCCAGGCCGATCACCAGCGGAGAGTTGCGGCGGGCGCCCACGACGAGGCCCGGGTGGTCCTTGTGCATCGCGAGCAGCGTGTAGGCGCCCTCGAGGCGCGACACCACGGCGCGGAACGCCGCGACGAGGTCACCGGTGCGGGCGTACTCGCGGCCGATCATCGCGGCCGCGACCTCGGTGTCGGTCTCGCTGCGGAAGGTCACGCCCTCGCCCACGAGCTCGCTCTTGAGCTCGGCGAAATTCTCGATGATCCCGTTGTGGATGACAGCGAGCTTGTCGTCATCGGCGAGGTGCGGGTGCGCGTTGGCATCCGTCGGTCCGCCGTGCGTGGCCCAGCGCGTGTGCCCGATGCCCGTGGTGCCATCGGCGAGGGGCGTGGATACCAGGTCGTCACGCAGCACCGCGAGCTTGCCGGCACGCTTGCGCATGCCGAGGCCCCCGTCGCCGTCGATCACGGCGATGCCGGCGGAGTCGTAGCCCCGGTACTCCAGCCGCGACAGGCCCGCCAGCAGGATGTCCTGGCTCTGCCGAGGACCCACGTATCCGATGATTCCGCACATAGCTTCCGAGTCTACGGGGCGGTGCCTGTGCGAATCCCCCGCCGGGTTGCTGCGTCAGAGCTTGCGTAGCAGTACCGATTCGACGGTGTGGTCGGCACCCTTCTGCAGCACGAGCTTGGCCCGGTGTCGGGTGGGAAGGACGTTCTCCTCGAGATTGGGCAGGTTGATCTCGCGCCAGAACCCGAGCGCCCGCGACACCGCTTCTTCGTCGCTGATGTCGGCGAACACGCGGAAGAAAGACGAGGGGTTGGTGAACGCGTTGTCGCGCAGCGCCAGGAAGCGGTCGACGTACCAGCGCTCGATGTGGGCCGCATCGGCATCCACGTAGATCGAGAAGTCGAACAGGTCGCTGACCGCGACGTCGTTCGGCGTGGGCGGGGGCTGCAGCACGTTGAGCCCCTCGACGATCACGACGTCGGGGCGGTGCACCGTCACGTGGGCGTCGGGCATGATGTCGTACTGCACGTGCGAGTAGAACGGGGCGCGCACCTCCTCCGCGCCGGACTTCACTTCGCTGAGGAACTCCACCAGCGCCCGTCGGTCGTAGGACTCCGGGAAGCCCTTGCGGTCCATGAGGCCGCGGCGCTCGAGCTCGGCGTTCGGGTAGAGGAAGCCGTCGGTGGTCACGAGCTCGACGCGCGGGGTGTCGGGCCAGCGGCTCATCAGCTCGCGCAGCAGGCGCGCGATCGTGGACTTGCCCACCGCGACCGAGCCCGCGACCCCGATGACGAACGGGGTCGTGGCATCCGGTTCGCCCAGGAACTCGCTGGTGTCGGCACCGAGCCGCCGCGTGGCGCGGGCGTAGAGGCTCAGCAGGCGGCTGAGCGGCAGGTACACCTCGGCGACCTCGCGCAGGTCGAGCCGATCGCCGATGCCGCGCAGCTGCACGACCTCGGTCTCGGTGAGCGGCTGCTGGATGCCGCCGGCCATACGTGCCCACTCGGCGCGGTCGATCTGACGGTAGGGGCTCAGCGACGGTGCGGGAGCGGCGGTCTCTGCGGCGGACACCCGCCCATGCTACCCGCGGGCTCCCACTACGCTCGGAGCGTGCGACTCGGGGTACTCGACATCGGTTCCAACACCGTCCACCTGCTCGTCGCGAACGCGCGCGCCGGGGGACGGCCCACCGCGACGACGTCGCACCGCTCGGTGCTGCGGCTCATGCGCTACCTCGAGCCCGACGGGTCGATCTCGCCCGAGGGCGTCACCGGACTGGTGGATGCCGTGACCCAGGCGTGCGAGACCGCGCGGGCCGAAGGGGTCGACGAGCTCCTCGCGACCGCCACCTCCGCCGTCCGCGAAGCGACCAACGGCGATGACGTCATCGCCCGCATCGAGGCCGTCCTGGGGCAGCCGCTCCAGGTGCTCGGCGGAGAAACCGAGGCCCGGTACACCTACCTGGCGGTGCGCCGCTGGTTCGGATGGTCCGCCGGACAGATCCTGCTGTTCGACATCGGCGGCGGGTCGCTCGAGATCGCGGGCGGCGCGGACGAACTGCCCGAGCTGGCCGAGTCGGTGCCGCTGGGCGCCGGGCGGTCGACGGTGCAGTTCCTCCCCCACGACCCGCCGAGCGAGGACGAGATCGACGCGCTGCGTCAGCACGCGGCATCCGTCCTCGCCCCCGTCGCCGAGCGCTTCGCCGCCCTCCCCCGCCCGGACCACGTGATCGGCTCGTCGAAGGCGATCCGCTCTCTCGCGAAGCTCGCCGGGTACCCCGTGCCGGGCTGGTCGGGCATCGACCGGATGGTGCTGCCGCGGCGCGAGCTGAAGGATTGGATCCCGCGACTTGCGCGGATTCCCGCCGACGCCCGCGAGGCGCTCCCCGGTATCACCGCCGACCGCACGTTCCAGATCGTCGCGGCCGCGGTCGTCGTGGAGCGCGCGATGAAGGCGATGGACGTCGATGAGCTCGAGGTCTCGCCCTGGGCGCTGCGCGAGGGCGTCCTGCTGCGCTACATCGAGTCGCTGGAGTACTGACCTTCCTCGGGGCGCCGCATTCCCTGGTTTGGGGCGCGTTCCCGCGTTCGGGGCGTGAAAATCCCGCCCCGAACGAAGAATCGCGCCCCGAACCCAGGTCAGGGGCCGTGGGTCAGAGGGCGAGGCGCTCGCGCACGACCTCGGACAGGCGATCGGCGTGGGCGCGGGCGACGTGCTCCGACGCGGCCTCGACCATGACGCGAACCAGCGGCTCGGTCCCCGACGCGCGCAGCAGCACGCGCCCCGAGTCGCCCAACTCCGTCTCGGCGGCGCGCACGGCCTCCTGCACGACCTCGTCGGACACGCGGTCGCGGTCGACGCCCCGGACGTTCACGAGCACCTGCGGGTAGACCGTCATGATCGCGGCCAGCTCGGCCATCGTCTTCTTCTGACGGGCCATCTCCGCGACGATGTGCAAACCCGTGAGCAGACCGTCGCCGGTCGTGGCGAAGTCGCTCATGATCACGTGGCCGGACTGCTCGCCCCCGAGGGAGTAGCCGCCCTCGTTCATGGCCTCGAGCACGTAACGGTCTCCGACGGCGGTCTGGAGGACCCGGATGCCGTGATCCGCCATCGCGCGATGAAGGCCCAGGTTGCTCATCACGGTGGCCACCAGGGTGTCGTCGACGAGCGCACCGCGCTCCTTCATCGCCACCGCGAGGATCGCCATGATCTGGTCGCCGTCGACGATGTTGCCGTCGGCATCGACGGCCAGGCAGCGGTCGGCGTCGCCGTCGTGCGCGATGCCGACGTCGGCCCCCAGGCGCACCACGGCCTCGGCGAGCACGTCGAGGTGGGTGGAGCCCACGCCGTCGTTGATGTTGAGGCCGTCGGGGTCGGCACCGATGACGGTCACCGTGGCACCCGCGTCGCGGAAGGTCTCGGGCGAGACGCCGGCGGCGGCACCGTGCGCGCAGTCGAGGACGACGTGGATGCCGTCGAGCCGGTGCGGAAGCGAGCCGAGCAGGTGGACGACGTAACGGTCTTCGGCGTCGGCGAAGCGACGGATGCGCCCGACACCCGCACCCGTGGGCTGCAGTCGCTCCCACTCCAGGGCGCGCTCGATGCGCTCCTCGACGATGTCGGGGAGCTTCGTACCGCCGCGGGCGAAGATCTTGATCCCGTTGTCGGGAGCGGGGTTGTGCGAAGCCGACACCATGACGCCGAAGTCGGCGTCGCGATCCGCGATCAGGAAGGCGGTCGCCGGGGTCGGGATGACGCCCGCGTCGAGGACGTCCACGCCCGACGAGGCCAGGCCCGCGGCGACCGCGGCCGAGAGGAACTCTCCCGAGACCCGCGGATCGCGCGCGATGACGGCGGTGAGACGGCGGCCTTCGGCCTTCCGCGCCTCCGCCGAACGGCCCTGGCCCAGGACGACGGCAGTCGCCTGGGCCAGGTGCAGCGCGAGTTCGGCGGTGAGGAGACCGTTGGCCAGCCCCCGCACCCCGTCCGTGCCGAAAAGAGGCATCCGGAACGTCGAACTCAGCGCTTGGAGTACTGAGGCGCCTTGCGGGCCTTCTTAAGACCGGCCTTCTTGCGCTCCTTGACGCGGGCGTCACGGGAGAGGAAGCCGGCCTTCTTCAGACCCGGGCGGTTGTTCTCGGCGTCGATCTCGTTCAGCGCACGGGCGATGCCCAGGCGCAGCGCACCGGCCTGGCCCGAGGGGCCGCCGCCGGAGATACGTGCGATGACGTCGTAGGCGCCGGCGAGCTCGAGGACCGTGAACGGGTCGTTGATGAGCTGCTGGTGGAGCTTGTTCGGGAAGTAGTCCTCGATCGTGCGGCCGTTGACCGTGATCGTGCCGGAGCCGGGGACCAGGCGCACGCGGGCGATGGCCTGCTTGCGACGGCCGACGGCTGCGCCGGGGACCGAGAGAACGGGGCGCTCGGCCGCGACGACGGCCTGCTCGGCCGGCGTCTCGGTGCTGTAGTTGCTGGAGTCGATGTTCGACACTGTTTCGTCCTTATCCGGCGGCGCTTACTGGGCGACCTGGTCGAAGGTGTACGCGGTGGGCTGCTGGGCACCGTGCGGGTGCTCGGCGCCGCGGTAGACCTTCAGCTTCTTGAGCTGCGCCGCACCGAGGCTGTTCTTGGGGAGCATGCCGCGAACGGCCTTCTCGACGGCCCGCTCGGGGTTCTTCTCGAGGAGCTCGTTGTAGGTGACCGACTTGAGGCCGCCCGGGTAACCCGAGTGGCGGTAAGCCTTCTTCTTCTCGAGCTTCTGACCCGTGAGCGCGACCTTGTCGGCGTTGATCACGATGACGAAGTCACCCGAGTCGATGTGGTTGGCGAAGGTCGCCTTGTGCTTGCCGCGGAGGAGGGCCGCCGCGTGCGAGGCCAGGCGGCCGAGGACGACGTCGGTGGCGTCGATAACGACCCACTCGCGCGTGACCTCAGCGGCCTTGGGGGTGAAAGTGCGCGTCACAGTAGTGCTGCTTTCTTGATCGAACGGAGGAGTTCGTGAATCCCGCTCCGGTGGTCGGTTCTCCGGTCGATGACCGGGCAACTGGGCCGGTGGAGGGCTCACGTTCGGGCGACCCGCTCGCAGTGAGGCGGGCACCAAAGGGTTAGCTTACGGCATCCGGATGCCACGACCAAACGAGACGGCCCTCTCCGCCACCGGTCGGGCGCTGCCTCCCGAGACAGGACCGTGCCCCCGGCACCGGGTGGTGTCGGGGGCACGGACCGCCCTCCGCGGGATCGCGGGCGAGATCGAGGGCGCGGTGACGGGTCAGCGCTGCAGGAAGTCCACCAGCGCGCGGTTGAATTCGTCGGCGTGGCTGACGTTGACGCCGTGCGGGGCGCCGGCCACGACGTGCAGCTCACTGCCGGGGATCGCCGCGTGGGTGCGCTTGCCCGAGCCCTCGAACGGAACGGTCGCGTCGCTGTCACCGTGCAGGATCAGCGCGGGCACCGAGACGTTGCGCAGGTCGTCGCGGAAGTCGGTCGTGGCGAATGCCTCCATCGCCTTCAGCGCGGCGTGGTGGTCGGCCTGGTTCGCGAGACGCTCCGCCTCGGCCTGCTCGGCCGGGGGCACGGTGAGCTCCCCGTCCACCGAGAAGAAGTCGGTCGTGAACTGGTGGTAGAAGGCCTTCTCGTCGTCCTTGAGCCCCTTCTCCATCCCCGCGGCCGTGTCCGCGTCGAGCGGCCCCTCGGGGTTGTCGTCGGTCTGGGCCAGGTACGGCGGGACCGCGGCGGCGAAGACGACGCTGCGCACCCGGTCGGCGCCGTGGCGGGTCAGGTAGCGCGCCACCTCTCCCCCGCCCATGGAAAAGCCCACGAGCGTGGCGTCGCGAAGATCCAGGGCCTCGAGGACGGCGTGCAGATCGTCGGCGAAGGTGTCGTAGTCGTATCCCGTGCGCGGCTTGTCACTGCGCCCGAACCCGCGGCGGTCGTAGGTGACGACCCGGTAGCCGGCCTCTTCGAGGGCGGGCACCTGATGGGCCCACGATTCGCCCGAGAGGGGCCAGCCGTGGATCAGGACGACGGGGCGCCCTGCCCCGCCGGCGTCGTCGACGTGGAGGTCGATGTCGGTCAGAAGTCCGTGGTGTGCGGTGATCTCGCTCATGCCGGTCATGCTGGGACGCCGACCTGGGCGCGCGGCCGCCATTGACGCCGGGGGCGGGGCTTGATATCACGCCGCTCCCCTGGCATATCCCACGCGCCGCCGCAATGACCGGCGTCGGTTCGGATCCGGCCGTTAGCCTCGCGCCATGGCATCCCATCGCGCTCCGGCCGCGGGGCTCTCCGCCCTCGGTCTCGCTCTCGCACTGACCGCGTGCGCTCCTTTCGGCGGCCAGGCCGGCACCGGCGACGTGGGCTACGAAACGGTGATCGCCGCGGTCCTGCTGGCCGAGTCGGATGCCGGGGGCCGGGCGTTCGAGGTGGAGATCGACGACGGGACCGCTCAGGTGCATGTGGCGGCGGGCGACCGGACCGTCGAGGTCGACATCGATCTCACCGGCCCGAGCGTGACCGACCGCCGGGACGCGGGCGAGGTCGAGGCCGAGGACCGGGAGGCGTTGACGAGGGCGTCCACGACGCTGGCGGACGGCATCCGCGTCGCCGCCTCCGCGCACGCCGGCGACGGGAGTGTCGCGGAGGTCGGGTTGGGCTCCGGTGCACAGCCGTCCTGGACGGTGGAGTTCACCGACGGCGGCGAGGTGGCGGTCGCGGTGACCGACGGGTCGATCGAACGCTGAACCGACGGCGATCAGGCCGGTTCGGCGAGGCCCGGCATCCCCGGGAGGCCGAGCTCGAAGTGGTGCCCGTTGATGGCGAGGACATCGCGGTCCGCGTCGGGCGGGAAGCCCGACGCGGACATGGCGCCGACGTCGCTGCGGGGGATCATGCGACCCATGGTGCGGGTGCACGGCATCCCGTGGCAGGGGTTGACTTCCGGGGTTCGCTCCGATTCATGTTGTGCACAATTAAATTGTGTGCAACTCTTAGGTCATGCCCGCCGTCGACTCCCTCGTCTGCTTCGCGCTGTACGCGGCCAGCCGCACCACCACCCAGGCCTACCGCGTCCTCCTCGACCCGTGGGATCTCACCTATCCCCAGTACCTCGCGTTCGTGACGCTCTGGAACGACGGCGATCAGACCGTCAGCGGGCTCGGCGACGCCCTGCAGCTCGATTCCGGCACGCTTTCGCCGATGCTCGCCCGCATGGAATCCGCCGGATACGTCACGCGCGAGCGCCGCGTCGACGACGAACGCGTCGTGACGGTGTCGCTCACCGCACGCGGGCGCGAGATGCGCGACGAGCTGGCGCACGTCCCGCGCTGCATCGCCGTGGGATCCGGCATCCCCGACGCCGACAGCGCTCACGAGTTGATCCGCGCCCTCCAGCAGCTCACCGTCGCGATGCGCGACCTGCGCGACCACCCCCAGACCGTCCGCGACGTCGTCGACGGAGCATCCCGCGCCTGATCGCGAGACGCCGCGCGCGTCCCCTCCTCCCCTCATGCCGTCCGGCATCCGTTCGTCCTCCAGAAAGGAACCCCCACACATGGACGTCCTCTACACCGCCGAAGCCCTCTCGACCGGAGAGGGCCGCAACGGCCACGTCGTCGCCGGCGACCAGCTCGACCTCGACGTCGCCGTCCCGAAGGAGATGGGCGGCTCGGGCAACGGGACGAACCCCGAGCAGCTCTTCGCAGCCGGCTACGCCGCGTGCTTCCACAGCGCGCTGCACGCCGTCGCCCGCGGTCACAAGGTGAAGCTGCAGGACTCCTCCGTCGGCGGCCGTGTCCAGATCGGACCCAACGGTCAGGGCGGCTACCAGCTCGCCGTTCTGCTCGAGGTCGTGCTCCCCGGCATCGAACAAGACCAGGCCCAGCAGCTCGCCGACGAGGCGCACCAGGTGTGCCCGTACTCGAACGCGACACGCGGCAACATCGAGGTGACGGTCACCGTCTCCGACGACTGACCCGTCGACGGAAGGGGATGCCGGTCGCCCGGCATCCCCTTCCGCGTTCCCGGGCGGGCGACTCGGCCCGCCCCGTCGTAGGGTGACAGACGTGATCCGCGTGGTAGTCGTCGACGACGAAGCCCTCGTCCGTTCGGGCTTCGAGCTCATCCTGGGCGCCGCCGACGACATCGAGGTCGTCGCGGCCGTCGACGGCGACCATGCCGTCGACGTCATCCGTCGCGAGCGTCCGGACGTGGTCCTCCTCGACATCCGGATGCCGGGACGCAGCGGCCTGGACGTGCTGGCCGACATCCGGGACGACCCCGAGCGCCCCGTCGTCGGCATCCTGACGACCTTCGACACCGACGAGCACATCGCCCGGGCCCTGCAGGACGGCGCGTCCGGGTTCCTCGTGAAGGACACGCCCCCGCAGCACCTCGCGGCCATGGTGCGCTCGCTCGCCGCCGGAGGCGTGGTGCTCTCGCCCCAGGTCTCGCGGACGCTGGTCGAGGGCTACGTCGGCGCTCCCGACCCGGACGCCGTGGAACGCGTGGCGCTCCTGACCGAGCGCGAGCGAGACGTGCTCGAGCGCCTGCCCACGGGCGAATCCAACGCCGAGATCGGCAAGCGCCTGCATCTCAGCGGCGCGACCGTGAAGGACCACGTGAGCGCCATCCTGGCAAAGCTCTCGGTCTCCACCCGACTCGAAGCCGCCCTCATCGCCGAGCGCGCCCGCCGGGGCGGCGACCGGCGGTGACCCTCCGCGCGCGCGACCGGTTGGCGGCCGTCACCCGCACGCGATGGTTCGCCGTCGTCACCGACCTCGCGCTGGCCGGAGCCGCGGTCGTGGACGTCGTCGTCCTCCTCCCGGAGTGGACCCCGTTCGAGGTCGCGCTCGCCGCCATCGCCGTCCTCGGGCTCCTCGTGCGCCGACGTCTTCCCTGGGTGGCGTTCGCGCTGGTCCTGCCCGGGCTCGTGGTGGATGCCATGACCATCGCCGCACCGATCGCGCTGTACTCGGTCGCCGTCCGCGAGCGGCGCCTCCCCCCGCTCGTCGCGGCCGGGGCCGTCACCTTCGCGTGCTTCCTCCTCCCCGACTGGCAACTGCCCGAGCTGGACTACCTGGCGCCCTCGCTCCTCTACGCCCTGCTCTACGCCGCGACCCCGATCGCCCTCGGCGCGCTGGTGCGCACCCGGCGGGAGCTGAGCGACCGGGTCGCCGATCTCTCGGCGGCGAGGGAGGCCGAGCGGCGCCGCGACGAACAGGACGTCCTCCGACGGGAACGCGCCCGCCTCTCCCGCGAGATGCACGACGTCGTCTCCCACCAGGTGAGCCTGATCGCCGTGCAGGCCGGCGCGCTCCAGGTGTCCTCGCCCGATCCGGCGGCGCGGACAGCGGCCGGAGTCATCCGCTCCCTGGCGGTGCGCACCCTCGACGAGCTCCGGCAGATGGTCGGGGTGCTGCGCGCCGAGGGCGCTCCGACCGGCGGCGACAAGCCGCAGCCGACCCTCGACGACCTCCCGCGACTGGTCGCCGACAGCGGCCTCCCCGCGGAACTGGTCACCGACGTCACGGACGACCTCGCACCGCCGCTGCAGCGAGCGGTCTACCGGACGATCCAGGAAGGACTGACGAACGCTCGGAAGCACGCTCCCGGAGCCGCCGTGCGGGTGAGCGTGCGCACCTCGACCACGACCATCGACGTCGTCGTCGAGAACGACCCGCCCACGGGAGCCGCGCTGATCCTCCCCTCCGGCGGAGCCGGCCTCCGCGGACTGCGGGAGCGGGCCGAACTGCTGGGCGGCCGTCTCACCGCCGCGGGCGGACCGGACGGCGCCTTCCGACTCGCGGTGTCGCTCCCCCGGCGCACGCCCGAGAGCTGAGCCCGGTCAGGACAGCCGGAGCTCGGCCTCGGTCTTGGGGTACGTCCGTCGCAGCCAGTCGCCGAAGCCGGGCTGCGCGAGGCACGTGGACGCCTCCGCGCACCGGACCACCGGGTCGTCGGCGGCATAGGTGCGGTACACCTCGACCTTGGCATCCAGGGCGTCGCCGGTGACGTTGACGGGTTGATCCTGGGACGGGTATCCGAGGAAATACGACATGGACTCCGCGGGGATGCCGACCGCGGGCGCGGACCTTCGCACCAGCGAGCCGACGCACGAGTGATCGGGGTGGTCGCCGCGGGCGAAAGCGCTCTCGTGCGGGACGTTCGTGCTCACGCGTTCGGGCTGCGCCGCCGCCAGGAGCTCGGCGAGCGTCGCGGTCAGTCGCGGCAGGTCATAGGTCGGCGACCCGTCGATCGGGGCGAGTTCCGCGACGTCGCCGTTGACGAGCTGCGTGAGCCCGGCGTTCCCCGTGGCGGGGAAGCCCTTGCCGTTGAGCCCGCCGTCGGGGAGCCGAAGGACGGTGATGGACAGGCGTGGTTCGTCGGACGGCACGAACCGCGTCACGGTGGCACCGCTGAGGAGGGTGATGCGTCGTTCGTCCCACTCCGCGGTGGAGCCGCGCATGAGGTCGTAGGCGGCGCGGATCCCGGCCTCGCGTTCATGGGCGTAGTCGAGCCCCTTCCCCGCGTCTCCCGCCGTGACGTACACCGCGCGCACGGTGGCGCCGCCGGTGATCGCGTCCGACAGCTCCGGGTTGGCGAAGATGATGTCGTCATCGGCGTGCGCCCACATCGTCACGCTCGTGTCGATGCCGGGCGCTTCGACCGCGGGCGAGAGCGCGGCCGGCGCCGTCGGCGCGGGGATCGCGCGAAGCGGCATCCACGCTCCGCGCGGCGGGCCGCCCCGGCGGAACTGCCGGGCGAGCAGGGCGCCGCCGCCGAGTCCGACGACCGCGAGTCCGCCGATGAGGAGGCCGCGCCGAGTCACACGGATGCGGCGCGCGTCGCGTGTTCCGTCTTCTCCGTCACCTTTCGCCCCAGAAAGGTCGTCGTCCTGCACCGTGGCTCCGTCCTGTGTCCCCCCGGCCGAGCGCGGCGACGGGTTCGGGTCGTCGGCGGTCGGCGTGACCCTCCGACGCTACCGCGCCGACGCACCGGAACCGCTGAACACACACCACGGCCCCACCGACCGGCGGGGCGACAGACGCCGATCGGCGGGTGCCATCGACGGCGCGGCGGGAGTGCGTTGGCATCCACGTCGTTCATCGCGCTCCCTCAGCGGACACCTAGAGACGATGGGAACACTCGGGGCATGCAGACGTCCTCGCCGCCGCGGTCACTGTCTCCCCTCGCCCGGCGCATCCGTGCCGTGCTGTGGGAGTGGGATCCGATCGGCGTGCGGGCGATCGGCGACGGGTGGCCGGAGGACGAGTACGACGACCTGCTCCTCCCGCTGATCGCGGCTCTCGCCGAGCGGCCCGGGGTCGCGGAGCTCGCCGACGACCTGCGCGCCGTCCTCGAGACGGACTACGGACTCCCCTCCCCCGGCCGCTGCACGGAGGCGGCCCGCGCCCTGCTCGCGCTGCACACGGAGGACTGATCGGCGTCTACCGAGCGACCGCGAAGGGCGCAAGCCCGGTCTGCGTGTCGGATCGGAGTCCTATCGTGCGGTCATGGTTGATCTGACGCGCCCCCAGACCCCCGATCCCTATCCGCTCCTGCCCGCCGTGCGGTCCTTCGACGTCGTCAGCGACGACGTGACCGACGGCCGGCCGCTGAAGGACGACCAGGTGGCCGCCCGCGGGAACACGTCTCCGCACCTGCGCTGGTCGAACGTGCCCGAGGGAACCGCGTCCTTCACCATCACCTGCTTCGATCCCGACGCCCCCACGCCCAGCGGGTTCTGGCACTGGGTGCTCGTCGATCTGCCGGGCGATGTGCGCGAGATCCCCGCCGGTTTCGCAGCGGGAGACCTGCCGGGAGCCGCCTTCCACCTCCGCAACGACGGCGGGCAGGCCGGCTTCCTCGGTGCGGCACCCCCCGAGGGGGACCAGCCGCACCGCTACTTCTTCGTCGTGCACGCCGTCGGCGCCGAGAGCCTCGGGGTGGAGCACGACGCCACCCCCGCCGCGGCGTCCTTCGCGCTGGCATTCCAGACGCTCGGACGCGCGATCGTCCACGGTACCTTCGCGCACTGAGTCAGGACATGCGGAGGTCGGCCTCGGTGAGGGGGTACGACCTCCGCAGCCACTCGCCGAACTTGCGGGTCTTCAGACACGCGTCGCGGTCGGCGCATCGCACCACCGAGTCCTGCTGCGCGTAGATGCGGTACGTCTCGACCTTGGCATCCAGGACGGCACCGTCCAGGGTGCGGGGAAGGTCGATCGACGGGTAGCCGACGAAGTACAGGATGCCGGGGGCCGCCGCCGGGTTTTGTCCGATCGAGTCGCGCACGAGCGTGCCCACCGTGGAGTGGTCGGGATGGTCTCCCGGCGCATACGAACTGCCGCGCGGAACGTGCGTGAGCGTGCGCACCGGGTGCAGCGCGACGGCGATCTCGCTCAGTGCGGCGGAGAGCTGCGCACGGTCCACCGCGGGACCCCCGTCGATCGGCGCGAGCGTCGAGATGTCCCCGTCGATCAGCCTGCTCAGCGACGCATGCCCGGTGGCGTCGAATCCCCGGTCGGTGATGTTGCCGTCGGGAAGGCGCACGAACATCACCGACAGACGCGGGTCGCCCTGGGGGGTCAGCCTCTCCAGCCGCAGCCCGGCGTCGAGGGTCACGACGGTGGAATCCCACAGCCCGTCGGCACCGCGCATGTGGTTGTACGCGCGGAGGATGCCGAGCTCGCGCGCGTGGGTGTAGTCCAGTCCTTTTCCGGCGTCGCCCGCCGTGAGGAACACGGTGCGAACGCACTGGCCCGCGGCGATGGCGTCGGAGATGGTGGGGTTGCCGAAGATGATGTCGTCGTCGGGGTGGGCCCACACGGTCAGAACCGTGTCGCCGTCGCAGGCCTGGACGGCGGGCGACGGGGGCACCGTCGGAGTGGGGCTCGCCGTCGCCGAAGGGGCGACGCGGGGAACCGGCGCGGCCGTGGACGCGGGACTCGGCGTCCGGGTGGCCGCGGGTGCCGCCTGCGGGGTCGCCGCGCGCAGAGGCCAGATCCCCAGAGCGGTGGACACGACGATCGAACCGCCGACGAGGAGAACGACGGCGAGCACGGCGATGAGGACGCCCGCTCCCCACCGAGGCGGCCGGGGAGTCGGCCGGTCTGCGCGTGTCATCGGCGATCCCCCCGGAGTCGCGACCGGGGGGATGGGAAGCCACCGGCCGCGGCCGAGTCTAGGCGACCCGAACCCGTGCACCAAAGGAGTGCGGGCACGGGTGCCCTTTGACGGCGGGCGGACGATGCATCCGGTCTGCGAACCCGCGGCTGCGACCGTGTCCCCCGATCGGCGGACATGGCCTTCATCTGGGGAAACTTCGGGTGACTACTGCGCACGCTCAGGAAACAATCCGTTCATACAGGGGTGATTCACGGGGTGAGTTGAGGCTGTTATCGTTCCGAGAAGAACCACGATCCGGGGTTACCGGGGAAAGGGGCCTACGCACTGTGACGTCTGACCTCAAGGTCGGCGCGACATCGACGTCGCAGGGCGCCGTCGTCGGCATGGACGATGCGACGACGACGATGAAACCGATGGGCGGGTCCTTCCTGGACCGCCGCCCCCAGGCCCCCTCCTCGACGCACGACCGCTGGCGCCAGCGGTATCGCCGCAACCTGATCCTCACCGACCTCGCCGCACTCATCTGGGTGGTCTACGGCACGCAGCTGGCGTGGTTCGGCACCGGGAACGCGGCCGTCGCCGCGAGCCGCGACAGCCGCATCACGGACCTCTCCTACTGGATCTTCTCGGCCGTCCTGGTCGTCGCCTGGATGTGGGCGCTGTCGTTCATCGACTCCCGCAGCGACCGCGTGCTCGGCACGGGGTCGCAGGAGTACATCCGCGTCGTCGACTCCAGCTTCCGGCTCTTCGGGACGATCGCGATCATCGCCTTCCTGACCCAGATCGACGTGGCCCGCGGATACCTGTTGATCAGCCTGCCCGTCGGCATCCTGGTCCTCATCTTCACCCGCTGGCTCTGGCGGCAGTGGCTGGTGGTGCAGCGCTCGCACGGGAAGTATTCGGCCAACGTCCTGCTCGTGGGGTCGCTCCCCTCCGTCACCCAGCTCGCCCGCGAGTTCGCCCGCAACCCGAACGCCGGCTACCGCGTCGTGGGCGCGTGCGTCCCCAGCGGCAAGGTCGCCGACACCATCCCCGGGACCGACATCCCGGTCATGGGCCACGTCGGCGACATCTCGCGCGCCCTCCAGGTCACCGGCGCGGACACCGTCGCCGTGACGAGTGCAGACGAACTGCCCGCCGACAAGGTGAAGCAGATCTCGTGGAGCCTCGAGGCCGGGCGGCAGCACCTCGTGCTCGCACCGAGCATCATCGACATCGCGGGACCTCGGCTCCACACCCGCCCGGTCGCCGGACTCCCCCTCATCCACGTCGAGACGCCGCGGTTCTCCCGCGGGCAGGTCTTCCTCAAGCGCACCGTCGACCTGGTCGCGAGCATCGCCGGCGTCATCGTGCTGAGCCCGCTCCTCGCATTCCTCGCGATGGCGGTCCGCCTCTCCAGCGAAGGCCCCGTGTTCTTCCGGCAGAAGCGCGTCGGATTCCGCGGCCGCGAATTCACGATGATCAAGTTCCGCTCCATGGTCGTCAACGCGGAGGATCTTCTCGAGCAGCTCGCGCGGCAAGAACGCGATGCCGGCAACGAGGTTCTCTTCAAGATGAAGAACGACCCGCGGGTCACGCCCATCGGCCGCATCATGCGCAAGTTCAGCCTCGACGAACTGCCGCAGCTGTTCAACGTGATCGGCGGGTCGATGTCGCTCGTCGGTCCGCGGCCCCCGCTGCCGTCGGAAGTGGCGCTCTACGCTGACCACGTGCATCGTCGATTCCTGGCCAAGCCCGGCATCACGGGCCTCTGGCAGGTCAGCGGACGTTCCTCCCTCTCGTGGGAGGAGTCGGTGCGCCTCGACCTCTCCTACGTGGAGAACTGGACGCTCGTGGGCGACTTCGTCATCCTCGGCAAGACCGCCCGTGCCGCACTGGCACCGGGCGAGACGGCCGCGTGAACTCCCCGCGCTCCCGCGCGGGTCGACGGCGCGACACTCGCGCGCCGTCTCTCAACAAAGCTGGAGGAGACCTGTGCGTCTTTCTGTGATTGGTTGCGGATACCTGGGAGCCGTGCACGCGGCCGCGATGGCCTCGATCGGACACGAGGTCGTCGGCATCGACGTCGACGAGCGGAAGGTGGCCTCGCTCTCGAAGGGGGAGGCCCCGTTCTTCGAGCCCGGACTCCAGGAGATCCTCACCGAGGGCATCGCCTCCGGCCGACTGTCCTTCACGACCGACATGTCCGCCGCACAGGGCGCGAAGGTCCACTTCATCGGAGTGGGTACGCCGCAGCAGCCGGGCGGATACGCCGCGGACCTCACCTACGTCCACGCCGCCGTCGACGGCCTGCTGCCCTACCTCTCCGAGGGGGACATCGTCGCCGGCAAGTCGACCGTGCCGGTCGGAACGGCGGAGTCGCTCGCACCGCGGGTCTCCGAGCGCGGGGCGACCCTCGTGTGGAACCCCGAGTTCCTCCGCGAGGGCTGGGCCGTCCAGGACACCGTCGACCCCGACCGTCTCGTCGCCGGCGTGCCGAGCCTCGACGGCGCCCCCAGCGAGGAAGGCGCCCGTACCGCGGACGTCCTGCGCGAGGTCTACCACCCCTCCATCGCCAAGGGCACCCCGTTCATCGTGACGGACTACGCCACGGCCGAGCTGGTGAAGGTGTCGGCCAACGCCTTCCTCGCCACCAAGATCAGCTTCATCAACGCGATGGCCGAGATCGCCGAGGTCACGGGCGCCGACGTGACGACCCTCGCCGACGCCATCGGACACGATGCGCGCATCGGTCGCCGCTTCCTCGGCGCCGGCATCGGATTCGGCGGCGGCTGCCTGCCCAAGGACATCCGCGCCTTCTCGGCTCGCGCCGAAGAGCTGGGCCGCGGTGAGTCGGTGGCGTTCCTGCGCGAGATCGACGCGATCAACCTGCGCCGTCGCGACCGCGCCGTCGACCTCACGGTGCAGGCGCTGGGCGGGTCGGTGTACGAGAAGAAGGTGACCGTCCTCGGCGCGGCCTTCAAGCCCCACAGCGACGACATCCGCGACTCCCCCGCGCTCGATGTGGCGGTGCGCCTGCACGGCCTGGGCGCCGACGTGACGCTCACCGACCCGGCGGCGATCGAGAACGCCCGTCGCATCCACCCGCAGCTGACCTACGTCGAGGACCGCGACGAGGCCCTGCGCGGAGCCGACGCCGTCATCGTCGTCACCGAGTGGGACGAGTACCGCCGCGAGCTCGATCCCGCCCACGCCGCCGAGCTCGCCGCCGGTCACGTGGTGGTCGACGGACGCAACTGCCTGGATGCCGCCGCCTGGCGCTCCGCCGGCTGGACGTACTACGGCATGGGTCGCCCCTGACCACGCACGACTCCCCGTCGGGCCCGCGGCATCCTGTCGCGGGCCCGACCTCGTTCGGACGACGCCGAGAGGCCCGGAGTCCGCGACCCGGTGGGATACCGTCGAGGGGGCACCCGCGCCCGTAACCCGACCCTGGAGCGTGAGCATCCGATGAGCCGACCCAAGCTGCAGGACGTCGCCGCGCACGCGGGCGTGTCGGTCACCACCGTCTCGCGCGTCCTCAACAACCGGGGGTACCTCAGCGACGACATCCGCCGCCGGGTCGACGACGCGGTCACGGCACTCGGCTATCGCCCCAATGAGATCGCCCGGTCGCTCATCGGCCAGCGCTCCACGCTCGTGGGGCTCATCGTCCCGACGGTCGCCGACCCGTTCTTCGGAGAACTCGCGACCCACGTCGAGGGCGCACTGGCCGAGAGCGGCTACAAGATGCTCCTCTGCGACTGCCACGACACCCCCGAACGCGAAGAGCGCTACCTGGACCTCCTGCAGGGGAACCGCGTCGACGGGATCATCAGCTCCACGCACAATCGGGACGTCACCGGCTACGGACGCGCCGATCTGCCGATCGTCGCCATCGACCGACGACTCGGCGAGGGCATCCCGACCGTCCACAGCGACAACCGCACCGGTGGACTCCTCGCCGCCGAACACCTGATCTCCCGCGGATCCCGTTCACCGGTGCACATCACCGCGACCGATCACGCCGGCAACGCGCGCGCCGCGGCCTACCGCGAGGTCATGGACCGCCACGGACTCGAGCCCCGCGTGATGGCCTACGGCTACGACACCCCGGTGGATCGTCGTCGCGCCGCCATCGAGACATGGCTCACCCTGAACCCCGCGGACGGGGTGTTCGCCAGCGACGATCTCACCGCGCTCATGGCGCTGGACTGGGCGCGCAAGACCGGACGACGCGTCCCGGACGACCTCCGGATCGTCGGCTACGACGGCGCCGCAGCGCTGCGGATGGCCGTGCCCGGACTCACCACCGTCCGTCAGCCGATCGAGCGCATGGCCGCCCGGGCCGTCGACCTGCTGCGGGCACGGATGGCGGATGCCACGCTGACCGAGGTCGAGGAAGAGCCTCTCCCGGTCGAGCTGCTGCAGGGCTGGACCTCCTGACGGTGCGGCTCCGCCGGATCCCGGCGGAGCCGCACTCCCTCAGCGAGCGCTCGGGTCGTTGACCGCGAGGGGGGACAGGGAGACGTCGCGGATCTCCGCCTCGGCCCCGACGGACTCGACGGTGACGCCCCCCGTGAGATCGACGAACGCCGCTGAGGTGAGCGAAGCCTGCCCGTCTCCGGTGAAGACCTCGATCGAGGACGCGTCGACGATCACGTCGAAGACGACCGTCCCCCCGGTTCCGACCGGGGCGACGCGCACCTCGCGATACGTGTCGGGCAGGGCATCCGCCGCCTCATCGCGGCGACGGTCGAGGAAGACCTTCCCCGCCTCGGCGTCATAGCCCACCGTGACCTCCCCTCGCTCGGACGAGCCCAGTCGGAGCCGCACCTCGCCGCCGTCGGGAGCGGACACGGTCGCCCGCAGGCGATAGGCGGCCCCGGTGCTCTGCACCGGCAACGCGGTGATGTTCCCCGGGACCACCGTCACGGGAGCGACGGCGGAGCGGGCCCGCCCCTCCTGGGCCGCGACCTCGGTGACCGGCTGCGAGAGCAGCGTCAGGCGCCCGTCCACCTCGCGCAGCGTGATCTCGCGCGTGGTCGAGAGGGAGCCGCCCTGCCAGCTTCCGCCGGGCAGCTCCCGGGCGTACGCCCAGTTGTTGACCCACGCGAGGGCGAACCGGCGTTCCAGTCGGCCGCGGTCCCCGTCGCGGGGGTCGTCCCACGTCACCGCGGCGTAGAAGTCGGATCCTCCGTCGAGCCACTGCGGCTCGTCGGCATCGGCGGCGAAGCGCTCCCCGTCCCACGTCCCCGTCCAGTAGGCGAAGCCGGTCGTGCCGCCGGAGCGCGCGGCATCCGCGCTCGCTCCGAGCACCCAGGTGCGGCGCCCCGAGACCGGGTCGACCATCTCGAACAGGTCGGGACACTCGAGGAGGCCGTAGCCGTCGCGCACGAAGTCCGAGACGTAGGTCCACTCGCGCAGGTTCGTGGAGGTGTAGAAGCCGAGGCGCTCCCCTTCCGCCAGCACCATCACCCACCGCTCGTGGGCGTCGTCCCAGACGACCTTGGGGTCGCGCCAGTCGGTGACGCCGGGGTTGTCCATGATCGGATTCCCTTCGTAGTTCTGGAACGTCCGGCCCCCGTCGGCCGAGGTGAACATCGACTGCCGCTGCACTCCCTCGTCCTGCTGCGTCGTGAGCGCGACGATCGTGCCCGCGCCGAATCCCGCGGTGTCGCGTTCATCGACGACGGCGCTGCCGGTCAGGATGTCACCGAGCCCGTTGCGGTACTTCTCGATCGCGACACCGCGGTTCTTCCACGTCACCATGTCGGCCGAGGTGGCCAGATGCCACTCCGTGCCGTTCCCCTCGGGGTAGTCGGCGTTGTACAGGTAGTAGAGGTGCCACTCGCCGTCGATGAGGACGGGGCGTTGCGGGTCGTTCATCCAGTGCTGCTCGGGGGTGAGGTGGAACGTGGGCCGGAACCTTTCCCAGCCCTCGGGCACGTCGAACGCGTCGGACGTCGCCGTGGGCGTCGGTTCGACGGGCGGCGAAGCGTCGCGCGGGAGCAGGAGGACCACGAGACCGATCGCCACCACGACGCCGCCGGCGATCAGCGACAGCAGGGTCGCCCGGCCCGGGCGCACGGATCGTTTCGCGCGGGGGTTCTCGACGCCCGTCATGCGCGCCCCCGGGCACGGCGCGCGTGCAGGGCGAGAGCGGTCCACCCCGCGGCCAGCAGACCGACGGCGGCCGCGGCGAACGACACAGCCGATCCCTCCGACCCCGTCTCGGCCAAGCGTGCGGGCACGGGCGGCGCGGGCACCGGGGTCTCGGCCACCGGGGGCTCCGGCAGGGGCGGCTCCGGCGTCGGCGGTGCGGTCGGCGGGACCGGGGGCTGCTCGACGAGGAGGGACTCCCAGCCGACCGCGCGTACCGGCTCACCCGGCTGGGTGCGGCGCGCCTCGAAGGTCGCCGCGTTGGAGATCTCGGTCGAGGGCGCATCCGGGAGCGTGTCGAGGGCGACTTCGACGATCTCGTCGCCCACGGGCTCGACGTGCACCGCCACTTCGGTGTCACTGCAGTCGACGCGCACGCGCTCCACGGGCACGTCGACCGGGTCGACGAGCGCCCCGGTGTCCGGATGCGTCGCGACCGCGGATCGGACGCTCACCCCGGCCGCGCAGTCGACACGCTGGCCCGGCCCCACTCGATCGACGATGTCGAGGACGTCCCACGGCCCGCGCGGTGCTTCCACGACCCACCGCGCACGGGTCTCGTCCTCGTCGGCCCAGAAGCCGTACTTGTTGCCGCGCGTACGGTCGGGGATGCCGTAGAAGGGTCCGGGTCGTTCGCCGGGGCGCAGGGTCGCGTCGGCGGTGGACGAGGATGCCGTCACGATCGGGGGCCCGACCTCCTCGGTCGATCGCACGATCGCCTCCCCCGCGCGGTTGGCGGGGTCCGCGACGGCGTCGGTGAGCTCGATGACGAGCCTTCCGGTGGCATCGAGCCGCGCCGTACCGATCACGACGCCCGTGGAGGAGATCCAGTCGGCTCCCGCCGCACCGCCCGCATGCTCCGGAAGGAAGAGCTCGACGGTGTCTCCGGGAGCGGCCTCCGCGGGGAGCACCCACCGCACGTCCGAGACGGTCGCGGGACCGTCCTGGACGACGGTGGTCTCCGCGACGAGCGGCAGCTCGACGCGCGCGTGCGCGGGGGCCGCGAGGACCGCCGCCCCCGCGAGAGCGAGCACCGCGCCGGCCGTGGAACGGACGGGGAGACGGGAGCCGACGCGGATCACGGCGCGCTCACCCCATCGCGGGCACGGCGGCGGCGGGCGATCACGAGAGCGGTCACGCCGGCACCCACCGCGGCCGCGGCGATTCCCGCCCCGGCGGTCAGGGCTGCGCCGTCCACACCCGTGTTCGCCAGCGGTGAGCCGGGTCGTGCGGATCCGGATCCGGTGGACGACGCGTCGGAGGCGGGGATCGGGTCGGGGGATGCCGCGGCTCCGCCGTCATCGACGACCGGCGGGGTCGTCGGCTGCACGGGTCCGGGTACGGAGGAGATTCCCCCCGCGGCCAGGAGGAGCGTGGAGTCGAGCTGGCCGTCGCGCGTGTCGGCGATCGCGGCGACGACGGTGACCGGCTGACCGGGGGTGACCTCGGCGGTGCAGGTGAGCGGCACCGTGTAGCCGTTCATCTCGGTCGCGCGATCGCCGGGTGCGCCGTCGGCGGTGAGGTTGGAGACGAAGAGCTCCGAACGCGTGTCCGCGTTGATGAACTCGACGCCGACGGGGAGGTCGTCGACGGTGGAGCAGAGGCGTCCGTCGACGAAGACACCGAACGCGTCGGTGTAGTCGCGCGCGGCCCAGTCCGCGTACTCCTCGCTACCGATCTGGTAAACGATTGTCAGAGTGTCGCCCTCGGGAACGACCTCCAGGTGGAGCTCTGCGGCGTCGTAGGTGGTCCGACCGGACGAGGACTCCAGCACGGCGGAACCACCACCGCCGAGATCGCCCGTGGTGGTGAGCTTGCCGTTCGGGCCGAGCAGCGCCGAGGCGGTGAAGTCGACGTCGGACGAGGCCGAGGGATCAGCGGCGCGCAGCGAGCCCGTGCTCAGCGCGACACCGGAGACGGGGCCGCCCGGAAGACCGAGGTCGAGCTCTGCGAAGGAGGCGGCCTGCACGCCACGGCCGGATGCGAGCGTCGCCGACGCCAGCGAGACGTGGCCGCCGATCAGGCTTTTCGCGCCATTCGCGGCATCCTGGCCCTCGAAGGTGGACAGGGAACCGGCCGCGTGGGCGGGGGCGGCGGCCAGCAGGATCAGCGCCGCGGACGACGCCAGGGCCGCCGCGGTCGCGGCGGGGACACGCCGGGACCGCGCCCGGCGGGCGGTGGGGATGAGAGGGGTCATGACACTCCAGAGGGCTGGTGGCGGGCGCGACGAACGGGGGTCTGTTCGACCGGGTTCACGTCGTCGCGAAAGGGTGGCGGTGCGGGCTCAGATGACCGCGAAGGAGGAGGGATGCCACGGAGCACACCGTTCGGCGGCTCGCGTCGAGAGTGCCAGAGATTCTCAGCGAACACAAATTATGTCAATCGTTTGACAGTCGGCGTCAGGTTTCGTACGCTGACCGCGAGGAGCAGGATCCACGTCACGCGAAGCAGAAAGCAGAACGACGTGACCACCACGCAGAACCGAGCGGGGCGTACGCGCATCCGGCTCGCGGCGATCGCCGCCGTGATCGCCACGACCGCCGCCCTGGCGGCCGGCGCCCCCGCGCAGGCGCAGAACGCGCCCGAAGCCGTACCGGGCTTCCCCACGCCGACCGAGCACACCCAGAAGGCCTTCGACCCTGAGGACGACTTCACCGCCAAGTGGACCCGGGCCGACGCACGCCAGCTCAAGGCCATGAGCGATCCCGCCGCGCCGTCGCGGGAGAACTCGTTGCCCGAGGAGTACACGATGCCGACGGTGCCCCAGGACTTCCCCGACATGAGCAACGAGGAGGTGTGGGTCTGGGACAGCTGGACGCTCACCGACGGCACCTCCGCACAGCCCAGCTTCAAGGGCTGGGAGGTCGTGTTCTCCCTCGTCGCCGACCGCGAGCTCGGGTTCGACGACCGGCACACCTACGCCAAGCTCGGCTACTTCTTCCGCAAGGCCGACGTCGCCGAACGGCCGGCCGACGGCGGATGGACCTACGGCGGCCTGGTGTTCCCCGACGGCGCATCCGGCGCGATCTTCGACGACCAGTCGTTCAGCCACCAGACCGAGTGGTCGGGTTCGACGCGCATCTTCGACGGCAACAAGCTCCGCATCTTCTACACGGCCGTGGCGTTCTACCGCAACGAGGACGGCTCCAACCGCAAGCCCTACGACCCGCGCATCGTCCAGAGCGAAGGGCGTCTCTTCGCCGATGAGAACGGCGTGTGGATGACGGGCTTCCGCGACCAGCACGACATGCTGCAGGCCGACGGCGAGTACTACCAGACCGGCGCGCAGAACGAGTTCTTCAACTTCCGCGACCCCTTCACCTTCGAAGACCCCGCCCACCCCGGCAAGACGTACATGGTCTTCGAGGGCAACTCCGCCTTCGCCCGCGGCGAGCGCGCCTGCACGGAGGACGACATGGGCTACGCGCCCGGTGACCCGTTCGCCGAGACCGCCGATCAGGCGATGGATCAGGGCGCGCACTTCCAGATGGCGAACGTCGGGCTCGCCGTGGCCGAGAACGCGGCGTTGACCGAGTGGCGGTTCCTGCCGCCGATCCTCTCGGCCAACTGCGTGAACGACCAGACCGAGCGTCCGCAGATCTACATCAAGGACGGCAAGTACTACCTGTTCACGATCACCCACCGCGGCACGTATGCGGCGGGCATCGACGGCCCCGAGGGCGTCTACGGCTTCGTCGGCGACGGCATCCGGAGCGACTTCCAGCCGGTGAACCGCGGTTCGGGACTGGCCCTCGGCAGCCCCTCCAACCTGAACTTCCCGGTCGGAACCCCCTTCGCTCCGCACCCCGACCAGCACCCGGGACAGTTCCAGGCGTACTCGCACTACGTGATGCCCGACGGTCTCGTGCAGTCGTTCATCGACACGATCGGCACCAGTGACGACTTCGTGCGCGGGGGGACCCTCGCCCCGACCGTCCGCGTCGACATCGCGGGCGACGCCGTGACCGTCGACCGTTCGTACGGCACGAACGGTCTCGGCGGGTGGGCCGACATCCCCGCGGGGTATGCGCACGACATCGACGCAGCGGCGGACGCGCGCCCGATCGGCTGACGCGCCCTCTCTCCATCCCTCCCGAACGGGGCCCCGCGATGCGGGGCCCCGTTCCTGTTCCGCCGTGACCGCGTAGCCTGGACGGCACCACCCCGAGGGGGGTGCGAGGGGTCCGGGTGCCGATGGATGCCACGACGATGGCGGACGCCATCCTGGCCGCCCTCGGCGGCGCCGGGAACGTCCGCGGGGTCACGCACTGCGCGACGCGGGTGCGGGTGGATCCGGCCGAGTCCGCTCGCGTGGATGTCACAGCCCTCGCCCGGATCCCCGGCGTGCTCGCCGCGCAGGTGGTCGGCGATCGCGTGCAGATCGTCGTCGGGCCGGGGCGGGTGGAGGCCGTCAGCGCCGCCGTGCGTCGCGGAGCCGGATCGGCGACGGCTCCCGCGCACCGAGGCCGTCTGTCCGCGCGAACGGTCGGCGTCCTGGTCGACGTGTTCACCCCGCTGCTCCCGGCCTTCGTCGCGGGGGGCCTGCTCACGGCGCTGCACAACGTGCTCGCGGGTCCCGGGGTGTTCGGGGACACGGCCGTCGTCGACACCCTGACGTGGCTGCGCGGCCCCGTGGCCCTGGTGGGACTCGTCGGAGCCGCGGTGTTCGCGCTGCTTCCCGTCCTCCTCGGATTCTCCGCGGCCGGCCGCTTCGGCGGCAGTCCGTACCTGGGCGCCGCGATGGGGGCCGCGCTCGTCGCCGCCCCCGGCCTCACCGCAGAGAGCGCCCTGCCAGCGATCCACCTGGCGCCCGACACGGGGTGGGTCATCGCCGGCGTGGACGTGCTGGCCATCGACTACCAGGGCACCGTCGTGCCCATCATCGCGATCTGCTTCGTCCTGGCCCGCCTCGAGCGGTTCTTCGCGCGGCGCACGAGCGGATCGGCGCGTCTGCTGCTGGTGCCGCTGCTCACCCTGCTCACCACGGGCCTGCTCGCCTTCCTGGTCCTGGGCCCGGCCCTGCGCTTCCTCGGAGATGCGGCCGCGCAGGGGATGGAATGGCTCTACACCGGCGCCGGTGTGCTCGGGGGAGCGCTCGTGGGCGCGGTGTACTCACCGCTGGTGGTGACGGGGCTGCACCAGGGACTCATCGCGATCGAGCTGGGTCTGCTGTCCACGGGGGGATCGTTCATCTTCCCGATCGCCGCGGCGGCGAACGTGGCCCAGGCCGCCGCGTCGCTCGCGGTCTGGCTCTGCGCACGGAGGGGGACGCGCCTGCGCGCCCTCGCGGCCACGGCGACCGCCCCCGCCGCCCTCGGAATCGCCGAGCCGGCGATGTTCGGCGTGACGCTCCGGCTGCGCGTCCCGTTCCTGATCGCCGTCGGCGCGACCGCGGTCTCAGCGGCGCTGCTGGCCGCGTGGCGGGTCGAGGCGGTGACGCTCGGCGCCGCCGGACTCCTCGGGTTCGCCTCGATCGCCCCCGGGAGCGTCGGGCCGTTCCTGGCCTGTCTGGCGGTGTCGATGCTGCTCTCGTTCGGCGGCACGCTGGCCTGGGCGCGATGGCGGCGGCGGCGGGGGCGCCCGATCGACGGCGAGGATCCCCGCCGGACCGGCGACGAGACCGCGATCCTCTCCCCCGTGTCCGGTCGGCGCGTCGCGGTGGAGTCCCTCGCCGATCGGGCGTTCGCCGCGAGCGCGCTCGGACCCACGGCGGCAGTGGCGCCCGAGAGCGGACTGATCACGGCGCCCGTGGCGGGCACGGTCAGCGCCGTCGCGGCGACCGCGCACGCGTACGGCATCACGACCGACGGCGGGACCGAGGTCCTCGTCCACATCGGCATCGACACGGTGCGCCTGAACGGCGACGGGTTCCGTCCGCTCGTCCGCGCCGGCGACCGGGTGGCCGCGGGAGATCCGCTCGCCCGCGCGGATCTCGACGCGATCGTGGCGGCGGAGCTGGACCCGGTGGTGCTCACCATCGTCACGGAGGCCGGGGCACGCACCTTCGCACCGATCGACGGGGAGACCCGGGTCGTCGCGGGTACGCCCGTTCTGCGCCCGACCGGTTCGCCGGAAAACATGTGATTAACCGCTTGACCAACCTCGCGAGACGTTGCTACGTTCTGCGTAACCGATTAACCAGCCCCGGTTCGTCGGCGACATCGTCTCGATGAGGAGTCATCCGAATGGACCAGCGAGGGTTCTACCGACCGCCGAACGCCTGGGTCGGCGACGTCATCCCGTGGGAGGAGGACGGCCGGTTCCACCTCTTCTACCTGCACGAATCTCGGCAGGTCCCCAAGATCGGGATGCCGTGGCACCGCGTCGTCACCGACGACCTCGTCACCTTCGTCGAGACCGGTCCCGCGCTCCCCTCGGGAGGGTCGGATGCCGCGGACTTCAACGTCTACACCGGCAGCGTCGTCGTAGCCGGCGGCATCCACCACGTCTTCTACACCGGGCAGAACCCCGAACGGATCGGCGCGGACGGCCTCCCGCTCCAGGTCGTCCTGCACGCCACCAGCGACGACGGGATGCGCACGTGGGTCCGCCACCCCGACGACACCTTCGGCGCGACCCCGGGATACGAGACCGCCGACTGGCGCGATCCCTTCGTCTTCCGCGACGACGAGGCCGGCGTGTGGCGCATGCTCGTCACCGCCCGTCACGCCGACGGCCCCGAGCGGCGACGCGGGGTGATCGCGCAGTGCGTCTCGCACGACCTCCGCACGTGGGAGGCCGCCGAGCCCTTCTGGGACCCGCGCCGCTACATCGCCCACGAGTGCCCCGAGGTCTTCGAGTGGAACGGGTGGTGGTATCTCGTGTACTCCGAGTTCAGCGAGTCCTTCACCACGCGCTATCGCGTCTCGCGCAGCCTCCACGGCCCGTGGCGGGTGCCCGAGAACGACACGATCGACGGACGCGCCTACTACGCCGCGAAATCCGCCGCTCGCGACGGGCGCCGGTTCTTCTTCGGCTGGATCTCCTCCCGCGAGGGCGGCCGTGACGACGGCGCGTGGCAGTGGGCGGGGACGCTCTCGGTCCTGGAAGCGGAGCAGAACGCCGACGGCTCGCTGCGCTTCCATCCGCCCCTGGAGCTCTCCGCGAGCTTCGGCGAGCGCCTCGGCTCGGCGGCATCCGGAACGGTCCTGTCGGCCCCCGACGGCTACGCCGACCTCGTCCTCCCGACCGACCTCCCCGCCGCCTTCCGCGTGGACGCCGTCTTCGACATCGCCCCCGGGACGACGGAATGCGGCCTCCTGCTCCGGGCGAGCGCGGACGGCGACGAGGCCTACGTCCTGCGCCTCGAGCCGCGACGGAACCGTCTGGTGTTCGACCGCTGGCCCCGCCGGCGGACGGGCGGCGAGCAGTGGCAGATCTCGGGGGACGTCCCCCACGTCATCGAGCTCGAGCGCCCCGTGACGCTCGCTCCGGGCCCGCACCGGCTCGAGGTCGTCGTCGACGGCGATCTGTGCGTCGCCACGGTCGACGGTTCGGTGACCCTCAGCACGCGCCTCTACGACCGGACCGACGGTCGCGTCGGCGCCTTCGTCGGCGAGGGCGCCGCGACGGTGCTCTCGCTGGAGATCACCGGCCCCTCCACCACCGCCGTCCCGGCCGCGTCGCTCGACGACGCCCTCGTCTCGTCCTGACCCGCACCACCTCACCCCTACCCGCACCACCACATCAATGGAGATTCACATGGTCCACCTCACCCGAGCGGCATCCTGGGTCGCCCTGACCGCCGCCACCGCGCTCGTCCTGTCCGGATGCGGCGCGACCGGCTCCGCCGGCGACCCGACCGACGTCAACCCCGAGGGCGAGATCAAGCCCCGCGAGATCTCGTGGCTGCTGTCGCGTCCGGCCGACGGCGGCGTGATCACCGCGATGCAGAAGATCGCCGACGAGTACGCCGCCGACCACCCCGGCTTCTCGCTGAACCTCATCACGACGCCCGATCGCCCCAGCTACATCCAGAAGTACGAGACCCTGGCCGCCGCCAACAAGCTGCCCGAGCTCTTCGACACGGATGCCACGCCCTTCGCGCAGAAGCTCGCTCAGCAGGGCCGCATGGTCGACGTCGACCTGCTGCTGAAGGACCTCGGCCTGTCCGACGAGTACCGCGACGTCGCCCTGACCTATCAGCGCTTCGACGACGGCTCGCTGTACATGGTGCCGTTCGAGTTCCAGCTGGAGTTCTTCTGGTACAACAAGGACCTGCTCGCGCAGGCCGGGGTGCCCGTCCCCGCGACGCTCGACGACATCGCCCCGATGTGCACGGCGCTCCGGGCCAAGGGCATCACGCCGATCGCCCTGGACGGCGCCGACGGCTGGCCGCTCGAGCGGTACATGGCCTACTACCCGTTCCGCCAGGCGGGCCCCGACTACGTGCAGAAGCTGAAGACCGGCGAGGCGAAGTTCTCGGACGCTCCCGGACGCGCCGCCGCCGACTGGCTGTACGGGCTCGGACAGGCCGGCTGCTTCCAGGAGGGCTTCTCCGCCACGGGATACGCCGACGCCCAGGCGCAGTTCACCTCCGGCAAGGCGGCGGTGTACAACATCGGCACCTGGGAGCTGGCGAACCTCGCCACCGACAAGCTCGACGCGGGCGTACGCGACAGCGTCGACTACTTCACGCTCCCGACGATCCCCGGCGCCGTGACCGCCGACAACGAGTTCGTGACTCCGTCCGGCATCGGCATGGCCGTCAACTCCGCCACGTACGACCCGCTGGTGCGCGACTTCCTGCGGTTCGCCCTCGAGCGCTATCCCGCCGAGGTCGCCGCCTCGGGCGCTCTCTCGCCGACCACGGGCGTGGAGACGACCATCCCCGCGAACGCGACCCCGCTGTACACGCGGGCGATCGAGCAGGCCGGTGACGTGGGCCCGAAGATCGCGATGCCCTGGGACACCCAGCTCGACCCCGCCACGAACACCCGTCTGCAGCAGGAGCTGACCCTCCTCGTGCAGGGCGACATCACGCCCGACGAGTTCGTCAGCACGATGGACGCGGCTCTGACGGAGAACGTCGGTGGCTGACACCCTCGCACCGAGCCGGCCCCGGGTCACCGGGGCCGGCTCGCCCGCCCGACGTCGGGCGCCGATGCGCACGTCGATGCTGCCGCGGCGCTCGGGCCTGGCCGTCGCCGTCTTCCTCGTCCCCCCGCTGCTGCTGTACGGCGCCGCGGTCCTCCTCCCCATCGTGCAGTCGCTCGTCCTCAGCCTGTTCTCGTGGGACGGCATCACCGACCTCGCGTTCGTGGGCCTGGACAACTACGTGAAGATGTTCACTCGCGACGACGTGTTCTGGACGGCGTTCGGCAACGCGCTGGGATATCTCGCCATCTGCCTGGTCCTCCAGCTCGGGGGCGCCCTGGCGGTTGCGGGGCTCCTCACCGCCCTCCCCCGGGCCCGCGAACTGGTCAAGACGCTGTACCTGCTGCCGGCGGTCATCTCCACCGTGGCGATCGCGTTCCTCTTCGTCCGCATCTACTCGCTCGAGCCCGTGGGGCTGCTGAACCAGCTGCTGGCGTGGGTGGGACTCGACGGCCTTCAGACGGCCTGGCTCTCCAACGTGCAGACGGTGCTGGCGGCGGTGTCCATCCCCGAGGGGTGGCGGTTCACCGGTCTCTACATGCTCATCATCTACGCGGCGCTCATCGCGGTGCCCAAGGAGCTCGAGGAGGCCGCGCGCCTGGACGGCGCCTCCTGGTGGCAGACCTTCTGGCGGATCCGCTTCCCCTACATCCGTCCCGTCTGGATCACCACGACCGTGATGGCCACGACCTTCGCGCTCCGCGGCTTCGACATCCCGTACCTGCTGACCAACGGCGGACCGGGTCAGGCGTCGGAGCTGCTGACCACCTACATGTACAAGACGGCGTTCGTCCACACCGACTACGGCTACGCCAGTGCCATCTCGGTCTTCATCGTGGTCGAGTGCCTCGTCGCGGTGGGACTCATCTTCCTGCTGCTGCGTCGAAAGGACGCGTGATGAGCACGACTCTCGCCCCGCCCCCGGTGGCATCCGTCCCCCCGTCCGACGCACCGGAACCGCGCGCCGTGCACCGCTCGCCGCGGGTGCGCGTGCAGCGGACTCTCCTGACGGTGACGGTGATCCTCATCGTCGTGGTGCAGGTGTACCCGCTGCTGTGGCTGTTCCTCACGAGCTTCCGCACCGCGTCGGATTTCGCCGGAGGAGACCCCTTCGCGCTGCCGTCGGAGTGGACGCTCGAGAACTACGCCCGCGCTTTCGCGACCGGGAACCTGGCACTGAACATCGCCAACAGCTTCATCGTCACCCTCGGCGCCAGCCTCCTGATCGTCGTGGCCGGCATGATGGCCGCGTACGCGCTGCAGGTCCTCGGCTTCCGGTTCAGCGGGTTCGTCCGGGCGCTGTTCCTGCTCGGGATCATCGTGCCCGTGCAGATCGCGCTCGTGCCGCTGTTCATCGATTACTCGCAGGTCGGGCTGCTCGACACGCACCTCTCGATGATCCTGCCGCTGGCGGCGTTCTCGCTGCCGATGGGGATCTACCTGTTCTCGTCGTTCTACGAGTACATCCCGCGGGAGCTGTACGAGGCCGCGTCCTTGGACGGCGCCGGCCCGTACCGGATCTTCCTGCAGATCACGGCGCCGCTGTCGGTGAACACGATCATCACGGTCGTGCTGGTCAACAGCATCTTCATCTGGAACGACTTCATCTTCGCGAACACGTTCGTTCTGTCCGATGGACTCAAGACGATCCCGCTGGGGCTGCAAAACTACATCGGAGCGATGGGCAACACCGACTGGACGGCGACGTTCGCCGCGGTGTGCGTCACGGTGACGCCACTGCTGCTGGTGTTCCTCGTGCTGAACAAGGCGATGATCGCCGGCCTGGAGAGCGGAGCCACCAAGGGATGAGCACGACGATGCGCGACGTGGCGCGGGCGGCCGGGGTGTCGGTGGCGACCGTGTCGCACGTGGTGAACGACAAGCCGGGCGCGCGCATCGGCGAAGACGCCCGACGCCGCGTCCACGAGGCGATCGAGGCGCTCGGCTACCGGCCCAACGCCCTCGCCAAGACGCTGTCCGAAGGCAACTCGCGCTTCATCGGCCTGGTGGCGGATGCCATCGCCACCACCCCCTTCGCCGGACAGATCATCCACGGGGCCCAGGACGAGGCGTGGCGTCACGGCTTCGTCCTGCTCGTCGCCAACACCGAGGGCAACGCCGCCGCCGAGAACGACGCGATCGCGATGATGCTCGAGCACCAGGTGCGCGGCATCCTGTACTCCACCTGGTACCACCGCGAGATCGACGTGCCGCCGCCGCTCCAGCACACCGAAACGGTGCTGGTGAACTGCTTCGCCGCCGACGACGCTTTCCCCGCGATCGTCCCCGACGAGGTGCAGGGCGGTCGGACGGCCACCGAGGAACTCCTTTCGGCCGGTCATCGCCGGATCGCCTTCGTGAACACCACGTCCCCCTCCCCCGCGAGGGACGGGCGGCTCGAGGGCTACCGCGCCGCCCTGGAGGACGCCGGCGTCGCGAGCGACGACTCCCTGATCTTCGAGGCGGCTCCCGAGCAGGAGGGCGGGTACGGCATCGCCGGAGCCGTCGTCGCCTCCGGAGCCACGGCGGTGTTCTGCCACAACGACCGCGTCGCGATGGGCCTGTACGACGGCCTCCGCGACCGCGGCCTGCGCATCCCCGACGACGTGGCGGTCATGGGCTTCGACAACCAGGACGTCATCGCGGCGCACCTGCGTCCGCCGCTGTCGACGGTCGCGCTGCCGCACTACGAGCTGGGCGCCGCCGGCGTGCGCACGCTCCTGGGGCTGGAGGCGCCCGCGTCGGGTGCGCGCCAGCTCGTGGCCTGCCCGCCGGTCCTCCGGGAGTCGATGTGAGCCTGCCCCGCCCGCGCCTGCACCTCGCGCCCGCGCGCAACTGGATGAACGACCCCAACGGCCTCGTGCACAGCGGCGGCCGGTGGCACGCGTTCTTCCAGTACAACCCCGCGGGCAACGACTGGGGCAACATGAGCTGGGGCCATGCGTCCAGCCCCGACCTCCTGCACTGGGAGGAGCATCCCGTCGCCCTCGCCCATCGCCCCGGCGAGCAGATCTTCTCGGGATCGGTCGTGGCCGGCCCCGGCGACGCCCTGACGGCGTTCTACACGAGCGCCTACGCCCACGGCATCCAGGCCCAGTCCCGCGCGACCAGTCTCGACGGCGGCCTCACCTGGACCCCGGATGCCGCCAACCCGGTGCTCGACCGCGGCAGCTCCGACTTCCGCGACCCGAAGGTCATCGCGCTCCCGGGCGGCGGCTGGCTGATGCTCGCGGTCGAGGCGGTGGAACGGCGCGTCGTGTTCTACGCCTCCGACGACCTGCAATCGTGGCGCGAGACGGGATCGTTCGGCCCGCTCGGCCCGACGGACGTGGTGTGGGAGTGCCCCGACCTCGTGCGTCTCCCGGTCGAGGGATCGGATGCCGCCGCCTGGGTGCTGCTGCTGAGCACGAATCCCGTGGGCGACGCCCCCGACCCGTCCGGGTCGGCGATGCACTACGTCGTCGGCGACCTCGTCGGCGACGTGTTCCGCGCCGACGAGGACGTCCTCCTCCCCGTCGACCACGGCCGGGACTTCTACGCCGGCGTCACCTTCCACGACGCCCCCGGCGGCGCGGCGGTGATGCTCGCCTGGATGAACAACTGGCGCTACGCGCACGCCGTGCCGACCGCTCCCTGGCGCGGCGCGATGTCGCTGCCGCGCACGTTGGGGCTGCGCCGCATCGCGGGTGCGCTGCGGCTCGTGCAGCACCCGGTCCTCCCCGCGGCCCCGGACGCGACGCCCCTGCCGGTGGCCGGTATCGATCCCCACGCGCTCATAGAGATCCGTCGCGACCCCGCGGACACCGGCATCCTGCGCATCCGGCTCGACGGCGAAGCGGATGCCGCGGTCGAGATCGTGCACGACCCGACCGCTCGCACCCTCACCGTGTCGCGCACCGGCGAAGCCGCGCAGACGTTGCACCCGGACTTCGCCGGCGCGCGCGTCGCCCCGCTGCTCGAAGCGGGCGCGGCGGTGTTCACGATCGTGCTGGACGGCCCCCTCCTGGAGGTCTTCGCCGACCGGGGCGCCACCGTCCTCTCGCACCTGGTGACCCTCGGCGCGGGGCCCGTGGCCGTCCGCGCCACCTCCGAGGGGGCGGAGGCTCCCGCCGTGCGCATCGTCGGGCTCGACGACGCGCAGGAAGGTCGGGCGGCTCCGGCGGCCGCCTGACCCACCACGACCGAACCGCCGGACACCCGGCGGGTGCATCGTCGCGCCCGCCGATCACGAGGAAGTGAGCATCATGCCGTTCGAGATCTCCCGCCGCACCCTGCTGCAGGGCGCCGGAGCCGGGGCCTTCGGCCTCGCCCTGGCGTCCGCGGCTCCCGTGGCCGCCCGCGCCACCCCGCCGTCGCAACGCGCGATCTACCACATGACCCCACCGACGGCCTGGCTGTGCGATCCGCAGCGCCCGATCGTCTCGGGCGGGCAGTACCAGCTGTACTACCTCCATTCCGACGTCAACAACGGTCCCGGCGGGTGGGATCACGCCACCACCGACGGCGTCAGCTTCGTCCACCACGGCACCGTCATGCCGCTCACGAACGGCGTCCCCGTGTGGTCGGGGTGCCTCGTGGTCGACGAGGCGAACACCGCGGGATTCGGCGCGGGAGCGGTCATCGCGCTCGCGACCCGTCCCACCGACGGCATCCGCAAGTACCAGGAGCAGTACCTCTACTGGTCGACCGACGGCGGGTTCAGCTTCACGATGCTCCCCGACCCCGTCCTCGTCAACACCGATGGTCGCGCCGCCCAGACCCCGGCCGAGATCGACAACGCCGAGTGGTGCCGCGACCCGAAGGTGCACTGGGACGCGTCGTGCGGTGAATGGGTCATGGCCCTCGGCCGTGCCCGCTACGCGGGTTTCTACACCTCGCCGAACCTCCGGCAGTGGACGTGGCGCAGCAACTTCGACTACCCGAACCCGCAGCTCGGTGGGATCGAATGCCCTGATCTGTTCCAGATGACCGCCGACGACGGCACCCGGCACTGGGTGCTGGGGGCGAGCATGGATGCCTACACGGTCGGGCTTCCGATGACCTACGCGTACTGGATGGGAACGTGGAACGGCACGCACTTCGTCGTCGACGACCCGACCCCGCAGTGGCTGGACTGGGGCTGGGACTGGTACGGGGCGGTGACGTGGCCGAGCATCGAGGCGCCCGACACCCGACGACTGGCGATCGGGTGGATGAACAACTGGAAGTACGCCGCGCGTGACGTCCCCACCGACGTCACCGACGGCTACAACGGCCAGAACTCGATCGTGCGCGAGCTGCGCCTGGAGAAGCAGCCCGGCGGGTGGTACAGCCTGCTCAGCGCACCGATCTCCGCCCTGGCGGGTCGCGCGACCTCGACGGCGACCCTGCCGGACCGGACGGTGAACGGCAGTGCGGTGCTCCCCTGGACGGGGCGGGCCTACGAACTCGAGCTGGACATCGCGTGGACCGATGCGGTCAACGTCGGCGTCTCGGTCGGCCGATCGGCCGACGGGTCCCGCCACACGAACATCGGCAAGTACGGATCCGACCTCTACGTCGACCGGGGGCCGTCCGACCGTGCCGGATACGCTCTCGCGCCGTACACCCGCGCGGCCGCGCCCATCGACCCCGCGGCCAGGTCCGTGCACCTGCGCATCTTCGTCGACCGTCAGAGCGTGGAGGTCTTCGTCAACGCCGGGCACACCGTTCTGTCGCAGCAGGTGCACTTCCTCGACGGCGACACCGGGATCTCGCTGTACACCGACGGCGGTGCCGCGCAATTCTCGGGCCTCACGATCCGGGAGTTCGCCACCCCCGTGTGAGCGCAGCCGCACGCATCCGGAGAAAGTGGGGGCCGCGGCGTGACGAAACCCCTTCCGCGTACGTCTAACAAGTAAGCGAACACAGCTGGCACGGGATCACCGCCCCGGCCAGGACGTACAGGAAGGACACTCCGATGGCTATCGAAGAAAAGCCCGCGGCCCCCACCGCCGCGCCCCAGGGCTCGCGCGTGGACCGCGCATCCGCCGGCTCCGCGACCCTCGCCGCCGACACCGCCGGCAAGACCACCATCGCCGACTCCGTCGTGGCCAAGGTCGCCGGCATCGCGGCGCGAGAGGTCACCGGCGTCTACGCCCTCGGCGGTGGCGGAGCGCGCGCCTTCGGCGCGATCCGCGACGCGATCAACGCCACCGATCTGACGCAGGGCGTCAAGGTCGAGGTGGGCGAGACCCAGGCGGCCGCCGACCTCACCATCGTGGTCGAGTACCCCGCTCCGATCCAGGAGGTGGCCGACCAGGTGCGCGCGCGCGTCGCCGGTGCCATCAGCCGTCTCGTCGGCCTCGAGGTCGTCGAGGTGAACGTCGACGTCAACGACATTCACATCCCGGGTGACGATGACGACGACTCGACCCCCTCGCGCGTGTCATGAACCCGACCATCACCGGTGCCCTCGTCGGCCTGATCCTGGCCGCCGCCGCACTCATCTTCGGGTTCTGGGGCTTCCTCCTGGTCGCCCTGTTCATGGCGATCGGCGCGGTCGTCGGTCGGATCGTCTCGGGCGAGATCGACATCCGCAGCATCGCCAACGCATTCTCGGGTCGGAGCACATCGTGACCACCGCGCTTCCCGGGGTGGCCACCGCCGCCCCGGGGGGCGGGGTCAGCGTGCAGACCCACGGCCGCGTGGACGTGGCCGACCGCGTCTTCCGCAAAGCGGCCGAGCAGGCCGCCGCCGAAGCCATCGGCGTCGACCGTGCGGACGTGTCGGTCGACATCGCCGCCTCGCGCGACACCGTCGTGGTCCGCGTCCAGGCTCCCTTCCCCGTCCCCCGCCTCGACGACACCGAGGCGGTGCGGGCCGCCACCCCCGTGCTGGAAGCGGCTCGCGGCATCCAGCACGATCTCCACGACCGCCTCACCCGTCTGTTCGGGCGCAAGGTGTCGCGCGTGGACCTGACCATCGCCGGGGCGACCACCCCGAAGAGAAGGAGGGTGAGATGACCGACTCCGTTCTGCGTACCGTCGTGCGTCGCGAGACGCACTCGCCCCGCACCGGAGCGATGCTCGTCGTCGTGATCCTGCTCATCCTGGCCGCGGTGTACGCCGCTGTCGAGATCGGGTTGTCGCTCGCCGGCCGGCCGCCGCTGCTCGTGGCTCCCGGTGCCGCTTTCGACGCTCTCGCCGCGCTCCCCACGGCCGTCGTCCCCGCGGCGCTCATCGCCATCGGCGCGGCGATCGCCGTGATCGGGCTGATCGTGCTCGTGATCGCCGTGGCCCCGGGCCGGCTCTCCCGCCACGAGATGACCTGGGGAGAGCGCGCGGTCGTCGTCGACAACGGCGTGGTGGCCTCCTCGATCGCCCAGCACGTGAGCCTCGAGTCCGGGATCGCCCGCGAGAACGTGGTGGTGGGCGTCGCCCACCGCAGCGTGGACGTGACCGTGCGGCCGCCGCTCGGGATCCCGGTCGACGTCGACGGCCTTCGAGCCATCGTCGATGAGGAAGTCGCGTCCTACCGTCTCACCCCGTCCGTGCGGACGCACGTCCGTGTCGAGCGCCCGCTCGACGCGGGGAAGGAGGATCTCCGATGAGGAACACCAATCGCGCACTCAACCGCATCCTGCTTCTCGTCGTCGCGCTGGTCCTCCTGGCTCTGGGCGGTCTGCTGATCGTCGTGGCCGCCCTCCCCGGCGCCGCCGACGTGTGGACGCGGACCGCCGACGGTGTCCGCGGATGGACCGAGGGGCTCGGTCAGCCGTCGCTGGACATCGGGGCGATCGCCGTGCTCGCCGTCGTCGTGATCGTGCTGGTGCTCGTCGCCGTGGGCGCCGTGCGCGGAAAGCACCGCGTGCCGCTGCAGTCCATCGGCTCCGAGAGCGAAGCGGGTCGCATCATCGTGACCGACGACTTCGCCTCGGCGGCTCTGAAGAACTCGCTCGACGAGCGCGACGAGATCCTCGCCTCGCGCATCTCCTCGAACGAGGTGCGCAAAGAGACGGTGCTGCACGTGAGCATCACGCCGCGTCAGAACACGTCGCCCCGTCAGATCGCCGAGGACGTCGACACCCTCGTGACGAATCTCGCGACCCTGACCGGTCAGCAGTTCCGCACGTTCATCTCGGTGCATTCGAGTCTCCGCGCGAAGCTCGCGCACGACCAGAAGCGCCTGAACTAGAAGGGGATGCCATGCGCAACCGGATCATCGTCATCGGTGCCCTCGTCCTGATCGCCTACGTGATCGGGACGCGGACCGGCCGTGTCGAGGTCAAGAACCGCGAGTCGGTCGGCCACCAGATCGTGCGCCTGTGGGACGACCCGCGCGCACGCCGACGTCGACGCAAGGCCGCCGCCCGGGCCGAGAAGAAGGCCAAGAAGGCTCTGCGGGAATTCCGTCGCTGACGGACGGACCGCGCGGCCACGCGGAAGGGGGAGAGGACGCACGGCGTCCCTCCCCCTTCGTCGTCGCGACCCGGCGCCCCTGTGGACGACCCTCCCACGCCGGAGCATGCGCATGTAAAGATGTCCTCGACCGAAGGGCATCGATGTTCCCACCTCCCGCCGCACCCCCCGCCCCCTCTGCCCCTCCGGCGCGGGCCGACGACGACGACACGGCCGTCGGGTTCCCTCCCCGTTGCCCCGGACGCCTGCACCGCATGGATCCCGACACCCGAGGTTCCGCGGCCGTGTGGGTGTGCTCGGGTTGCGGGTTCGCCCGCATCTCCTGAGTCGACGGTTACGCTGACCCCGTGGTCGTCACCCTGCTCATCGCCATCGTCGCGATCGTCTGCGCGATCCTCGTGGGGTTCGTGGCCCGTCAGATCATCGGGACGGCGGTGGGATGGCCGCGCAGCATCGCCGTCGGACTCCTGGTGTTCTTCCTCGGTGTTCCCGCCGCGGAATGGGTGCTGGAGCAGACGAACCTCCCCGCGGGCTCGACGCTCGCCGAAAGCGGGAACGTCTGGCTGGCCCTCGGTCTCATCGCCCTCTCCATCAGCTGGGTGTTCGCCCTCGGGGTCGCCACCCTCGTCGCCAGCGAGGCCATCTTCCCGACGCGACCGCTGCCCAATCCGATCGATGTGATCCGTGCCGGTCTCCGGCAGCGCAAGCGCACACGTCGCTACCTCCAGATCCTCGCCATCGCGTCGCGACACGGCGTCGGCTGGCTCTTCCACGGCGGCCATTCCCGCGTGGAGCAGCAGCTCAGCACCTCGGAGGAACGCGCCCGGGCCATCGTCGCCACGATCAACGACGCCGGGGTGAGCTTCGTCAAGCTCGGCCAGGTGCTCTCCACGCGCCGCGACCTCATCCCGGAGCCGTATCTCAGCGCCCTCGCCTCGCTGCAGACGAGCGCGACCACCCTCCCCTGGGAGACCGTGCGCGAGGTGATCGAGAGCGATCTCGGCCGCCCGATCGACGAGATCTACGCCGACGTCGACCCGAACCCCCTCGCGGCCGCCTCTGTGGCCCAGGTGCACCGGGCGACGCTCCACGACGGCCGTCGCGTCGTCGTCAAGGTCCAGCGCCCCGCCGCACGCGCCCAGGTGGAAGCGGATTCCGACATCATCGGCCGCCTCGCCCAGCGCGCGCAGGAGCGCACCCGCGTCGGGCGCGACCTGCACATCGAATCCGTCGCCCGCGGATTCACCACGACGCTCTTGGAGGAACTCGACTATCGCGTCGAGGCGCAGAACACGGAGATGATCCGCGCCACGATCGAGCGCATCGACGCCGCCGAGCCCGGACGCCGCGGGCTCGTCACCATCCCCGGGGCGTTCCCCGAGGCCTCGAGCACACGCGTGCTCACCATGGAACTCGTCGACGGCACCGCGCTCAGCGACTCCGCGGACCGCCTGGCGGCACTGACGGCCGAGGAGCGGGATCGGCTCGCCGAGGTGCTCATGTCGACGGTCATCGAGCAGATCCTCGTGTACGGCGTCTTCCACGCCGACCTCCACCCCGGCAACGTTCTCCTCACCGACACCGGGAGGCTGGGGCTGATCGACTTCGGCGCGGTCGGCATCATCGAGCGCAGCCGCCGTCAGCACATGACGGCCTTCCTGCTCGCAGCCCTCAGCGAGAACGACGTGGCCGCCACCGACGCGCTCCTGCTCATCGTCGACGCCCCCGACGACGTCGATCTGGATGCCTTCCGCCACGACGTCGGGATCGTCCTCACGGCGGAACACGTGCGCAGCGGAGGGCAGGGCTCCATCTTCACCCGCATCGTCGACGTGATCCGGCAGCACCGGATCGCCCTGCCCGGGGAGCTGGCATCCGCGCTGCGCAGTTTCGCCACCCTGGAGGGTTGTCTCCGCGTGATCGTCGATGACTTCGACATGGTCGGCCGAGCACTCCCCCTCATGCCCACCCTGCTCCGACGCTCGGTCTCGCTCAGCCGGGCGGCCACCGACCTCCAGGCCGGCGCGGTGATCTCGCTCGCACGTCTGCAGCGGATGCCGCAGCGCCTCGAAGCCCTGCTCACCGGCATCGAGCGCGGCTCCATCGGGATCACGCTGCGCTCCGACGACGGCACCGATACGAGCGGCATCCTGAGCCGGATCACCTCCGAGATCGCGACGACCCTGGTCTCGATCGCCGCGGTCGTGATCGCCGTCGTCCTGATCGTCGCCGGCGGCGGACCGGTGCTCGGCGGATCGGTCACGTTGTTCGCGATCCTCGGCGCAGTGATCGGCCTGTTCGGCTTCCTGGGACTGCTGAGGGTGGTCCGCCGGACGTTCTCGCGCCGGAGCTGACATAGCGCATTCCGCCACGCGGCGGGAGTCTCTCTTTCCCACGCGCGGGACCGCTACAGTGTCGAACAGCTACCCGTTGTGCACCACCGGACTCCAAAGGAGAAGTCCCATGGTCTTCGTCGTCACCGCCATCGTCGTCGGTATCGTCACTTGGATCGTCGCGGCCCTCGCCGCGGGCATCGGCCTCGGCCGCATCATCGCCCGCGCCGACAGTGAAGAGGGTCGCGCGCTCGACGCCCCATCGGGGGCCGGGTTCAGCGGCGTGATCACCCTCTGATCCCCCGGGATCGCGCGGCGGACGCCGCGTGCGCGGCTTCGTACGGTGAGGCATGCGCACCGCACCTCCGCGCGGCCGGGGCCGCACCCTCGCGGCCGTCTCGGCGTCGGTCTATCTCGTCGTCCTCGCGGCGGTCCTGTTCTGGCCGCAGCACATCGACTCGCAGGCCGGTCCGCTGTACGACGTCCTCCTGCGCGTCGTCCCCGCGGCCTTCCCGTTCGGGATCGACCCGACCCTGAACGTCGTGATGATGGTTCCGTTCGGGGTGATCCTCGCCACCGTCCTGCCCCGTCGGCCTCTCGTCATCCTCGGCGTGGCGTGGGTCGTGCCGCTGATGGCCGAGATCGCCCAGGGGCTGTTCCTCCCCGGCCGGACGTCCAGCGCCGTCGATGTCGCGGCGAACACCCTCGGCGGTATCCTCGGGGCGGCAGGCCTCGCGACGCTGCGCCGCCTCACCCGCCGTCGACGCCCGGAGTGAGAGGTCCACCTCCGTCGAGGGAGGCATTGGAACCCGCGACGCGCCGCGCGCGCGCTCGATGCTCCCGGCGGGTCATCGGCGGCCGGTCCGGGAGGCGATCCACTGCTGCCGCGGCGAGCGCCGGAGCCGTATGCATCGCGATCGACTCGACGGCCTCCGTCGCGGCGCGCTCGAACTCCCGCCAGACGGCCGGCGGCTGACCGATCGGGTCGACGAGGTCATCGTCTCCCGCGGGTGTCCGACGCGTCCGCGTCCGCCCTCGAGCGAGGCGGCGCACCAGCGAGTCCCAATCCTCTGCGGCGGACGCGTCGCGCTCCTCCCGAAGCAGTCGGGCGAACTCGCGCACCATGAACGTCGTGTCCAGAGCGTCCGGACGCATGTCCAGGACCGTTCGCCGGTGAACGGCCGCCGCGCACAGGACGGTCGACGACTCGCGGAGCATGACCTCGTCGAGGGAGCGCGTGCGATGACCGGCGAGGTCGAGCCCATGCTCCCGTCCGAGTTCGACCGCGTCCGGCTCCGCGGATCGGCCGGGCCGCGCGGCCGTCCCCGCGCTGGTGAGGACGGGACCGACGACACCCGCGTCGGCGAACCGGGCACGGAGCAGGTGCTCGACGAACGGCGAGCGGATCGCGTTCGCCGTGCACACGATCAGCACACGGGGGCGGGAGAGCTGGTTCACGGGTCTCTTTCGGGGCGGCGGCGGCGAGGTCGGGTCCTCGCGCGCGACGGCTGCTCCCTCGAGTACAGCGTCCTCCGCTGCCGCTCCGTCCGCCCCGCCGGCCGATGCGTCGACTGCCGGGACGGGTGAATCGCCGCGGCGTCCGCGTTCCCGATCACCTCAGGACGACAGCGCCTCTCGGATCTGCGGGTCCTCCGCGAGCACGCGGCGGAGTTCGCGCGCACCGCCGATCGAGAGCGCGAGCCCCACGGATCCGAGCTCGATCGCGAGCCAGTTCTCGACATCGCCCGGTCGACGGAGGATTCCGACCTCGACCTCGCTCTCCCGTCCCGCTCCCGACTCGTCCGAGCCCCGGACCCGCGCCGTGAAACCCGAGCCGGAGCTGCGGTGCGTCTCGTCGTCGGGGTGGACCGTGAGGCCGTGGCGGGTCGTGCACCACGCGTACGCGCAGCGCGCACCCGAGTGACGGGGATGGACATCGTTCTCGCTCATGCCGGACACCTCTCTTTCCGGGTCGTCCGCGAGGACTCCCCGATCATCGGTGGGCACGGAAGAAGTGAAGCACGAGCCTCCGACACCGCACTCAGCGACCGGGCGCGACGCCCTCCGGCGGCTGCGGCAGCAGGTCGGGGAGCGGAATCTGCAGGACCTCCGCCAAGCACACGATCGTGCGCAACCGCGGGTTCGCCGGCGTACCGGGGTTGGACTCGCCGTGCTCGAGCTTGCGGTACGTGAAGGTGGCGAGTCCGGCAGCATGCGCGACGTGTTCCTGCGAGAAACCCTTCTCCGCACGCGCCGCGAGCAGACGGGCGCCGAACTGCCGGGCGAACTCGTTCCAGGGATCGGGCACGTCGGTCATGCACCCAGCTTGTCCGTTCGGCTACGCGCACATGAACATGTGTACATGTCTCACCGGCGCCGGGTCCGTGCCCGGAGGCGGGAAACCTGCCGAGGTGATCGGCGATCTTGCGGAGGTGAGCGCGGGGGCGAACCATGTGCGGATCACGGGCGCGGGGCCGGTCCTGCTGCCGCATCACTCTTTGGAGCCCTCCCCCTCGACACCCTTCACCCTCCCCGCACCGCTGAGGTATCGGTCCCCCGCGGACGCCGTGGGTGGCACAGTGCCCGGACCCCGCGCCTCCTGTTCCAGCCCAGAGGCGCATCATCTCCGGCCACTGAGCCCGATCAGCGGAGTACCCATGGATCTCGCTACCTCGTCACTTGTTTCACCCGCCCCTGCAAAAAGCTTCACCCCGACGCGCACGCAACGAAGGCGCACCTGGCAGTCCCGATACGCCCGGCTCCTCGTCGCCTCCGACGCGCTCGTGGTGGCAGCGGCCGTCTTCGGCACCCAGGCGCTCTGGCTCGGACCCGATCACGCGGGCGTCAGCGCGGTGCCGATCGACTACACCACCGTGTCGCTGCTCCTGTGCGTCGCGTGGCTCATCGCCCTGACCCTCTGGGGGACACGCCTCCCCCGGGTCGTCGGACACGGCGTCGCCGAGCATCGCCTGGTCATCGCGGCATCCTTCCAACTCTTCGGCCTCATCGCCATGGGCGCCTACCTCACCGGGGTCGACCTGTCCCGCGGTTACTTCCTGCTCAGCCTTCCCGTGGGGACCCTCACCCTCCTCGCCTCGCGCTCGGCCGCCCGCGCCTGGCTCGTCGCCCGCAGACGTCGGGGGGAACTGTCCGCGCGAGTCGTCCTCGTCGGAAGTTCCGAGGAGAACGCCCGGGTGGCCGGCGAGATCGCCCGTCAGCCCGGCGTCGGCCTCACGATCGTGGGCGTGCACACCGTCGAGGGCGCCGGCGAGAACTCGTGGACGGACGCCCACGCGCGGCGCCTGGAGCGCCGACTCGACGAGTTGGACGCCGACAGCGTGCTCGTCACCGGCGGCGGACACATCGACGCCCATGACATCCGGCGGATCGGCTGGGGCCTCGAGCCCGGGCGGCAGCACCTGATCGTCGCCGTGAACCTGACGGACGTCGCCGGGCCACGGATCCACACGCGCCCGGTCGCGGGTCTCCCCCTCGTCCACGTCGAGACGCCGCAATACTCCACCCGTCAGCGGGTCCTGAAACGCGCGTTCGATTTCGTGGGGTCCCTGCTGCTGCTCGGGGCCCTCAGTCCGCTGCTGCTCGTCCTGGCCGTCCTCGTGCGACTGTCGGGCCCCGGCCCGATCCTGTACCGGCAGGAACGTGTCGGTCAGGGCGGCGTCCGATTCGGGATGATCAAGTTCCGCTCCATGGTCGACGGCGCCGACGCCCGCCTGTCGGAACTCCTGACGAGCCAGGGACGCGACGGCGCCCCCCTGTTCAAGATCGACGACGACCCGCGCATCACGCCGATCGGCCGTATTCTGCGGAGGTACTCGCTTGACGAGATCCCGCAGCTGTTCAACGTGCTGGCCGGGCAGATGAGCCTCGTCGGGCCGCGTCCTCAGCGCGATGCGGAGGTGGCGTTCTACGACGACGACGCCCGGCGTCGCTTGATCGTCCGCCCCGGAATGAGCGGTCTCTGGCAGGTGAGCGGCCGATCGGCGCTGTCCTGGGAGGATGCCATCCGCCTCGACCTCTTCTACGTAGAGAACTGGTCGCTGATCGGCGACCTCGTCATCCTGTTCCGCACCGTGAAGGCCGTCTTCGCCCCCGGCGACACCGCGCACTGAGCACACGAGGAGGGCGCCGATTCCCGGAGTGGAATCGGCGCCCTCCTCGTGTTCCGTGGTGGCGTCTCACCCCCGCCGTCGACGCCGCGGCGTCCGCTCGTCCGCCACGACCGCGGCGGGCGGAGCGACGGCGACCGCGCCTTCACCAGTGAAATCACCCGACGCCGCCACGGGGTTCCGCCGCGCGGACAGCGTCCGCAGGCCGCTGACGTTCGAGGGAGGCAGTTCCGCGGATCGCCGACGCGGGCCCGGCGCCGACGCACCGGCATCCCCCGCGTCGCCCACCTGACGACGCCACGGCCGACGCCACCATCGGGTTCGCTCTGCCCCGGAACCCGGTGCGCCGTAGCCGTAGTATCCGCCGTACTGAGATCCGTAGTAGTTCGAATCGGCGCCGCGGAGCGGAACCCGGTTCAGGACGACGCCGAGGAGCCGTCCGCGCGTCTTGGCGATGTTGCCGACCGCGCGCTGGAGCATGTCGTCCGTCGTACGACCGGCTGTCACCACGAGGACGGCCCCGTCCGCCCAGCTGGCGATCACCGCGGCGTCGGCGACCGCGAGCGTCGGTGGCGAGTCGATGATGACGACCATGTCATCGGCCAGTGTGCGCGCCAGCTGCTGCATGCGCTGCGAGCCGACCATCTCACTGGGGTTCGGAGGCGTCCGCCCCGCCGCGACGACGAAGAGGCGCCCGTGCTCGTCGACCTGGTGGGCCACCTGCTCGATGCGGGCGCGGCCCGCGAGGACGTCCGAGAGGCCCACGTCGTCGGAGAAGCCGAACGTCGCCCCCAGCACGGGGCGGCGCAGATCCGCGTCGATGAGGATCACCGACTGCCCCGTCGCCGCGATGCTCACCGCGAGGTTCGCGGCCGTGGTGGACTTGCCGTCCCCCGGCAGCGGGCTGGTCACGACCATGACGCGCGGAGGCCGGTCCACGTCCACGTACTGCAGGTTGGTCCGGAGCTCCCGCATGGCCTCCTTGTGGGCGAAGGATCCGCGTCCGTCCCGGATGTCGTCGAACGAGAAGACGGCGCGGCCGGCGGCGAGCTCCTTGTCGACGGGGAGGATGCCGACGACCGACACGTCGACGGAATCGGAGATGTCCTGAGTCGACCGCACCCGCCGGTCGAAGGTCCGGCGCACCAGCGCGAACAGGACCCCCACCACCGCCCCGCCGAGCGCCCCGACGGCGATCGCCAGCTTCTCGTTGGGCGAGGACGGCGACGTCGGGAGACGCGCCGAGTCGCCGGCGACGAGTTTGACGGCGCTGTGCGCGCCACCGGTGGACTCCAGCTGATCCACCTGCACGGTCATCCCGTGGAGCCAGGCCTGTGCCAGATCGCGAGCCGCCTCGGGGGTCGGCCCCGTGGCGTCGACGCGCACGTTGACGGTGTCGACGGGGTTGGACACGTGGACGCGCTGCACCAGGGATTCCGGGCTGTCGGTGAGTCCGAGCTCGTCGCGCGCCGTTTCGGCGACCGACTTCCAGTAGCCCATGTCGATGAAGGACTTCACCCTGGCCAGGGCGAGGGTCCCTCCCGCGAGAGCCGAGCCGGTCGATCCGTCGGATGACACGCTGGCGACGTAGCCGCTCGCGTCGGCCGTGTAGACCCGTGGTTGCAGCGCGCTCCACCCGAACCCCGCGAGGCCTCCGGCCAGGGTGAGCGCCACGATCGCCTTCCAGTACGCGCGCAGGATCCGCGCGACGCGTTGCATGTCCACTCGTGTACCGCCTTCCGCTCGGTCCGATCGGGAACGCCGAGCCCGGGAAGCATAGGCATGGCCCGGAGGAGCACTCGCACCACCTCGGATCGTGCCCGGGCGGGCGATACACGGGGGGAATCGGCGGCGCCCGGCGATGGTGACAGGGGGGCGGAGAGTGTGATGCCAACAGGGTGAAGGAGGGATGACCACGGGGATGAAACCGCTCCCTCGACAGGTCATACGGGCGAACATCACCCCAATGATCGGGTGAAGCGCACCCCCGCCGTGCGCTCCTTTCGTCGCCCAGACCCGAACCCGGGCCGACGACTGCGCAGACCGAGAGTTGGAGAACACGATGCTGATCGACCTCGACACCCCTCCCGCCGCGGCCCGCGCCGCCCGGCGCTCCAGCCGCTTCTGGACACCACGCACCCTGACCGTCGCCAAGCTCCGCGAAGCGCTCGAGAGCGACGTCGTCCTTCTCCGGGGGCCTGCCGGAGTCGGCAAGAGCGCCCTGCTGCGGCAATTCGCCGCGGCCCTCGACGACGACCCCGAGACCGGCATCCAGCTCCTGGACTCCGCCCACGCCGACGCGGAGACCCTCGACCGCGTCGCGGCCGCGTTCGGCGAGGGTCCGCCGCAGCACGTGCTGCTCGTGGACAACCTCACCGACGGGCCGACGGTCGGCTCCGCCGCGATCCTCGACCTGCTCCGCGCGGACCCGGCGCTCCGCGTGGTCGTGGCCACGCGGCACGTGACCCGGCTCGAGAGTCCGCTGATCGCTCTCGAGTTCGACGTCCACGTCCTCACCCCGGCCGACCTGCTGATGACGCGCGAGGAGCTGGCTCTGGTCCTCGACCTGAACGGGATCGAGACCACTGACGTCGCCGTCGACGTGCTCATGCGCCGCACCCACGGATGGCCCGCGCTCGCGCAGCTCGCAAGCTCCCGGCTGCGTCTCGAGGGCCTGCCGCTGCGCACGCGTGACGAGGCGGATGCCATCGCGGATCATGCCGGTCGCGCGCTCACCGCGGACATGGAGGCGCACCTCAGCGTCCCGATCACCGACGAGGTCCGACTGCTCGCGGTGGCCCCGTACATCAACGTCGAACTGGCCGACGCCATCGGCATCGACTCGACCGCCGGAACCACGAGTGATCTGCTCGGCGAGCTGCAGGACGCGGGCTTCGTCTGGCCCAGCACGACTCGGCTGGTGCTGGCCGAGCCCGTCCGCGCGCAATGGCTGCGCGAGATCACGGCCGGGGCTCCCGAACTGGTCGAGCACGCGCGCCTGCGCCTGCTCGATCACCTCGTCGCCGCGGGCGAGCCCTTGCGCGCCGCGCAGCTCGCCGCCGACGCGGCCCAGTGGCCCACGCTCGGTTCGATCCTGCGCTCGGCCGGCCCGGAGATCTGGGCACGCGACTCCGTCGCCTTCGCGACGCTCGTCGAGACCCTGCGGGCGCACGTGGGTTTCGACCCCGTGTCGGTCGACGCGCTCCTCTCGGTCGACCCCGACACCGCGGCATCCGCGGAGACCCCCGCGCTCGTGGTCGGCGCGCTCGGGCGCCTCCCGGAGGCGAAGGCGGCCGCGCAGCACAACATCGAGGCGCTGATCGTCCGCGTGAACCTGCTGCGCGCCGCGGGGCGGTTCGCCCTGGCCACCGAGTCGGCGACGCTCCTCGTGGACGCTCTTCGTCGTCGGCCGGCGCTCTCGGACGACGTCGTCGCCGAGGGGTGGTACCAAGTCGGGATGACCCACCTCGCGATGGGCAAGCTGCGCGATGCGACCCTCGCCCTCGGGCAGGTCGAGCGACTCGCTCCCCCGGCCCGCCGGCTCCGCGCCCGCGGGGTGCTCGCGGTCGTGGCGCTGCTGGAGGGCGACGTCCGTGCGGCGGGGGTGCTGTGCGACGCCGATGGCGAGGACGCGTGGGCCGGTTCGCCCTGGGGCGAGGGGACACGGCTGGCTGGTGCCTGGCTGAGCCTGGAACGCGGCGACGCCGCAGCCGCACGGGAGCGCCTCGACACGATGACCGCGACCGGCGGCGCACGGGAGCTGTGGCCGTTCGCCGCGTCGGTCCAGGCCATCGCGTTCCTGCTCTCCGGAGCGGCCCCCGACGCGTTGGGGATGCTGCGGTCGTGGATGGGGCGGACGCGCAGCACACCCCCGTCGCACTTCCAGTCGATCCAGCTGCTGACGGCCCGCGCGAAGGTGCTGATCGCCCTGCGCCAGGCGCGCAAGGCCCTGGCCCTGTTCGAGGGGCCGTTCGGGCTGTCGGCCGCGACCGCGCCCGCGATCGCCCTGTCGCAGCTCTACGCGGGACGCGCCCACGAGGCCTATGTGATGAGTGTGAAGTGGGGCATCCACCAGGACTCCTCGCCGCGCGCCGCGCTGGAGAGCATGGTGGTCAGCATGGTCTCCGACGTCCGGCTCAACGGGACGGGGGCCCACCGTTCGACCGCCCAACGGGCCGAGGCGCTGAGTGCGCGTCACGACCTGTGGAGCCCGTGGAGCGCGGTCGCGCCCGAGGACCGCGGCCTCGTCCTCCGGCTCCTGTCCCCCGCGGCACGTGATCGCGTGTCGGACCGCGTCTCGTTCTTCGCGTCATCCGTGAGTGTTCCGCACCTCACGAAGCGCGAGCAGGTGGTCCTGGCACAGCTCACCCCGACGTCGACGATCGCCGACATCGCCCGCGCACTGGTCGTCTCGCCGAACACCGTCAAGACGCAGTTGCAGAGCCTGTATCGCAAGCTCGAGGTGTCGGACCGCGCGAGCGCGATCCGCGCCGCGCACGCGTGGGGCCTGATCGAGGCGGACGGCGAGCTGTGAGGCCGGGCGCGCCGACTCAGCCCCGGTCGGCGCGCCGGCGGCGGGCGAACCCGAAGACCAACCGCGCCACGATGAGGAGCACGACGAAGACGAGCACTCCCGGGAACGTCAGCGGCAGACCCGCGCCATGGAGGACCGTCAGCACGACGACGACGCTCGCGATCGGCACCACGAGTCCGATCACACGGCGCAGTCGACGTCGGGTCATGGGTAAACGGTAGCCGGTGCGTCGGCGCGGGTGACGCGTTCGTCCGCGGCGACCTGCAGCCCGAAGACTCCGAACCACGCGATCGCGAGCGTCGCCGCGATGAACTCGAGGTTCCCTCCGAGGACCGTGTCGCCGCGGAAGAGCGCCAGCATCGCGCCGGTGAACGACGTGAGGCCGACGGCGACGAGCGTTGCGAGACTCGCGGCGCGCATCCATGGACGGCGGCGCAGAACCGACACCTGCGCCATCGCGACGATCGCCAGGACGAACCCGAGCACCGCGGCGCTGATGTGGATGAGGTCCTGCGGCAGGGCACCCGGGGTGAAGGGCACGGGGCACCCGGGCGAGCAGGTGACGACGGATGCCAGGGCGAAGCACGCCCCGCACACGACGAGGGTCGCGGCGATGGGCCAGCCGACGACGTAGACGTCGGGCCGGTGCAGGATCGCGCGGTCGACGAGAACGGCGGCGATGCCGAGCAGCAGGAGGGCGGAGTTGAAGACGGGCGCCGTGGGCATGCCGGTGGCACCCAACTGGCTCACGTAGTGAACGGTCGGATCCCAGAGGCGACTGAGCCAGATGAGGCCCGCGCTGAGGAAAGCGGCGCCCCCGCCGACGAGGGCGAGGAGCACGACACGACGGCTTCCCGAGCGGGGTGCGAGGCGGGGCGACCGAACGATCGTCTCGGTCATGGGCGTCTCCGGCGGCGTCGAGGGGCCTGGCCACATTACCGCGCCCGGTGCACACGCGCGCCGCAGAGCGGGACATCGGATGCCGACGCGGTCGGAATCCGTGCGGGACGCGGGCGATTCCCCGGGTGAGGTCTGGCCCTCCCCGGGGAGCGACGGCGGCCACGCGTGGCAGGGTCGTCCTCGAGTGATCTCGAGTGGTTCTCCCCCAAGTTCCTTACTCTTCAATCCGATCGCTCATCATGGATGCGCGGTCTCGTGGCCACGGCACCCGGTTCGAGACCGCGCATCCCCTCCGCACGAGCCTGCACCCCACTCGTCGGGCGCCCAGGCAGCCCACCGAGAGGAGTCCCGTGACGGACGACCAGACCGAGAAGTCGCCGGCGTCGACGGACGGAGCGGAGTCTTCCCCGCTCGACGAGTTGCTGCGACGGGACGACGCCGACGATGCGTCTCCGACGTTCCCCGCCGCCTTCCGCGGGTACGACCGCGACGCCGTCGACGACGCCGTCCGTCATCTCGTCCAGCGCGCACGCGCGGCCTCGGACGAGGTGCATCGCGAGAAGCTCCGCGCCGAGACGATGTACGCGCAGCAGCGCGCAGACCACGATGACGAGCTCGCGGAGGCGGCCCGGCGACACGTCGAGGAGACCGGCAGGCTGCAGGAGCAGGCGCGCGCGGCGGCCGCGCGCGCAGCCGAAGCCGAGGCCCAGGTCGCCGCCCTCTCCGCCGGTCTCGTCGCGGGCTCCGACGGCGACGGCGAGGATCCCGCGCAGAGTCGTCAGCGGTTCGACGCGATCCTCCGCGTCGCCGAGGAGCAGGCGAACGTCCTCGTCCAGAATGCGGCGGCGCAGGCGGATCGACTCCTGGCCGGTGCCCGCGACGAGGCCGACGGCATCCGGGCGGACGCGGTCGCCGAACGCGACCGGATCCGCTCCGAGGCCCAGCACGACGCCGATCAGGCACGTCTGCGGATCGAGACGGAGCTCACCGCGCATCACGCTCGCCTCGAGCGGGAGGCCGCCCACGCGGCCGAGAAGGTGGCCCAGGCCGAGCGCGAGGCCGTCGCGCTGCGCACGGAGGCCGAGAGAGGGGCGGCGGCACTGCGCTCGCTCGTCTCGCGCGAGACCGGTGACCTCCGGGCCGCCGCGGAGCGCGACGTCCGAGAGATGACCGCCCGGGTCCTCGAGTTCGAAGAGTCTCTGACCCGGCGTCAGGACGAGGCGCAGCAGGAGTTCCTCGTCCTGCACAATCAGGCGGTCGCGCACGCCGAACGGATCACCTCGGACGCGAGCGAACAGGTGGAGGCGGCGCTCGATCACGCGCGTCGGATCGCGGCACGGGCTGACGATCACGAGCGACTGGCACGCGCCCAGGCTCAACAGATCGAGGCGCAGGCGAACGTCCACGCGCGCGAGGTCCTGGACGACGCGCGGGAGAAGGCGCAACGGATCGCGGACACGATCACGGCGCATGCGGCCACGGTGCTGCGGGACGCCGAGGACCGCACGCGCGACCTCCGCTGGCAGCAGCAACAGCTCGGCGGTTTCCTCTCCGAGATGAACGAGCTGCTGCGCGCGACACCGCGGGGGACGCCGCGACCGGGTGAGGACGATCAGGATGCCGAGCCCGCGGCGGCGGACGGCGGCGGAGCGGGCTCGACGCCGTCCGACTGAGACGCCGAGGCCCGGGCGGGGATAACGTGGAGCGATGCGATCCGTCCCCCTCGGCCCCTCGGGCCCCGCCGTCCCCGCCGTCGTCGCCGGAATGATGCGGATCGACGGCAAGACCGACGCGGAGGTGCGCGAGCTCTACGAGGCCGCACGCTCGGCGGGCATCGACTTCTTCGACCATGCCGACATCTACGCGCGCGAGCTCCATTCCGCCGAGCGGCGGTTCTCCGAGGCGCTCGCGCTCGGTTCGTCCGAGCGCGCCGAGATCCGGCTGCAGACGAAGGCGGGCATCGTCCGCGAGGGTCCGTACTTCGACTTCTCCTACGAGCACATCGTCGCCTCCGTGGACGAGTCCCTCCGCGCGCTGAGGACCGACTACGTCGACGTTCTGCTGCTGCACCGACCCGACGCGCTCGTCGAACCCGACGAAGTCGCGCGTGCGTTCGATGAGCTGGAGGCCGCCGGCAAGGTGCGCGCTTTCGGGGTGTCCAACCACACCCCGCGCCAGATCGACCTGCTGCGCACGGCGGTGCGCCAGCCCATCGTCGCGAACCAGGTGCAGCTCTCCGTCGCGCACGCGCCGATCGTCGCGCAGGGGCTCGCGATGAACATGGAGTCCGCACCGCAGTCCGCCGTCCTCGACGGCGGCGGACTCGTGGACTACTGCCGGCTGGAAGGCATCACCCTCCAGGCATGGTCACCGCTGCAGGGGACGAGGGGGAACGGCGTGTTCCTCGGCGACCCGGCCTACGCCGAGCTGAACGCCGTGATCGACGACCTGGCCGCGCGCTACCGTGTCACCCCGATCGCGATCGCCGTGGCATGGATCACCCGGCATCCCGCCGGGATGCAGGTGGTGCTGGGGACCACGACGCCCGGTCGAGTGATCGACGCGGCGGCGGGAGCCGACGTGGTGTTGACCCGGGCGGAGTGGTACGCGCTGGTCCGTGCGGCGGGATACGTCGTCCCGTGACCGCGCCGGGCGGAAGTGAGCGTGAGACGGCATCGATGACGAAGCGCCCGTGGGGGGCGATCGTCGCCGGCCTCGCCGCCCTCGTGTTCGCGGCCCCGACGTCGGTGCTCCCGGCCGACGGTCCGGTCGCCCCGAAACTCAGTTTCATCGTCGTCGGCGCCGTCCTGCTGGCCCTCGCGATCGTTCTCACGCGGCGGGAGCCCGGCGCGTCGGGACGGGGCGACGGCGAGGACGCCGACGACCTCACACCGTGACGGTGGCGGCGAGGGCCGCGGGCGTGATGATCGTGAGCGGCTCGGTGGGCACGTCCCACGCGAGGGAGTGAGTCACTACCACCGGGTCGGCGGCGCTCATGCGGCGCGGGCCAGGGAGCGCGGCGCCGCAGTGGACCGCGCCTGACCGGGTCGGGCGGAAGCCGGGCGCTCGGCGGCCGCGGCGGTGTCGATGTCGAGACTCAGACCGCGCGAGGAGTTGGCGTCGTTCGCCATGCGCTTGAGCAGGTTCTGGTCGAGGGACTCCGGCTGCTCGGACTCGAAGACGAAGCGCAGCGGAATGGCGGGCTGCAGCCAGATCGTCGAGCGGCCGGCGGGCTCGTCCTCGCCGTGCGTCCACGACAGCGTGAAGCTCTCGCCGCGGCGCAACTTGGTGGCGACGACCACCTTGACGTGGGCGAGCATCCGATCGTCGATCGTGATGGGCTCGGGGGTCGTTCCGTAGAACAGCTTCGCCATGATGTGTCCCTTCACTCTTTGCTTGTTTACGAACTTACTAGGTAGACTAGCGAATAAGCAACCGAGATATAAGGCGAAGATCGGAGGCGGCCCGATGACCACCGCATCCCCCGCTCCCTACTGGTACGGCGAGAGCGCCGACGACCTACGCGGATCGCGCGTCATGCAGGCGCTTCGGGAGTACCGATCCGCAGAAATGGCGATGCGTCGGCGCACGCAGGACTCGATGGCCATGGGCGAGAACGAACTCCTCGTCCTGCGATTCCTCACCCGCACTTCCGGAGCAGGGGCCGACACGACACCCGCCGATCTCGCGCGTCACCTCGGGCTGTCGACGGCATCCATCACCGCGCTCCTGGATCGCCTCGAACGATCGGGGCACGTGCGACGCGAGCGGCATCCGACGGATCGACGGAAGATCCTCGTGCGCGGGACCGCGCACACGGAGGACGAGATCCGCGACACCCTCGGGGGGATGCACGAGCGCATGATGCGCGTCACTTCCGGAATGAGCGGAGTCGAGGCGGATGCCGTGACGGCCTTCCTCGAACGCATGCGCTGCGCCGTCGATGGCTCGTGCACGAGGACGGGGGCGCCGTGCTGCCTGAGCGAGCGTCCCGCCGAGCACCCCGCGGCCGGACGCGCTGCCGGCTGACAGCCCGATTCCGTGGCGCGCCGTCGACGCTCCGCGCACCGACCTCCCCCGCAGGACGGATCCCCCGCCGGGCGCATCTCGATACCGTCGAGACATGGACGCCCTCGCCTCTCGAGTCCGCTCGATCCGCTCCGCGCTGACGTCGGCGGTGCTCCTCGGCCTGCTCCTCCTGGCGGCGACGCCGCCCGCCCCCGCGCACGCCGACGTGGACGACTTCCGGTTCGAGTCCTTCGATGCGCAGATGTCGCTGACGCGGGCCGCGGACGGGCACGCCGAGTCGACGGTCACGGAGACGCTCGTCGCGCAGTTCCCGGAAGAAGACCAGAACCGCGGCATCGTCCGGGCCATCCCGGACGACTACGACGGCGTACCCCTGCAGACGCGCATCATCTCGGTCACGGGTGCCGACGGCGCAGCCATCCCCTACGAGATCGAGACGGACCGACGGGAGGTCCGGGTCCTCACCGGCGACGACGATTACGTGCACGGCAGGCAGATGTACGTGATCTCGTACACCCAGCGCGACACCATCCGCGCGTTCGACGACACCGACACCGACGAGTTCTACCGCGACGTCAACGGAACGGAGTGGGCGCAGCCCTTCGGTCGGGTGAGCGTCGAGGTGACGGTGGATGCCGCTCTCGCGCCGACCGCACTCGACGGCGCCGCCGCCTGCTACCGAGGCGAACAAGGTTCGACCGACCGGTGCGACGTCGTCCGAGCGGATCGTGCGGACGGCGGCCTGACGTTCTCCGCCGCGGCGGACGACCTCGGACCGGGCGAGAACCTCACCATCTCCGTCGGCTTCGCGCGGGGCACGTTCGTCCCGGGCGAGGTGGTGCGGACCGCGGCCGAACAGTTCTCCGTGGATGCCGCGCCGGCGCTGTCCGCGATCTCGCTGGGCACCCTCGGCGTCACCGCCGCCGCGATCGGAGCGGCGATCTCCTCGCGTCGCCGCAACCGCGACGCCGCGGGTCGGGGCATCATCGTCCCGGAGTACGCCCCGCCCGCCGACGTCGACGTGCTCGAGGGCGCGCACCTCGTCGGACGTTCGCGCGGCGCCCTCCCCGCCGCGGTCCTCGACACGGCGGTCGCCGGACACCTCCGCATCGTGGAAGACCCCTCCGCGGACGACGAGCTGGCCCTGGAATACATCGACGGAACCGGAGCGACCCCCCTGCGGGCGGGGGTCCTCGCCGCCGTGTTCGGCGAGCGTCCGCGACCCGGCGAGCGCGTGGCACTGGACACACCGGGCAGCGACGCGGGCGAACGGCTGCGCGACCTGCTCACGGTGGCCGGCGCAGAGGTGCGCCGCCGCGGATGGATGCGTCCACCGCGGATGCGCGGGGCGGTGGTCGCGGGGACGATCGCCGTGACCGCGTTCGGGGTCGCGGTCGCCGCCCTGATCATCACGTCGGTCGGAGCGGCACCGACCTGGTGGCAGATCGCAGCGATCCCGGCGACGGTGGCCGGCGGCATCCTGACGTTCGTCCTCCTCCGGTACTCGGATCGGGTGACGGATGCCGGGGCGCCCGCGCGCGACCATCTGCTCGGGCTGCGGGACTACCTGACCCTGGCCGAAGCCGACCGTATGCGCGTGCTGCAGAGTCCGGAGGGAGCCGAGCGCCGGCCCGCCGGAGTCGATGACCCCGTGCAGGTGCTGCACCTGCACGAGAAGCTGCTGCCGTGGGCGGTCGTCTGGGGCGTGGAGCGGGAGTGGGCCGACGTGCTCGCCACCGGGGCCCGGGCGACCGGGACGGAGCTCGGCTGGTACTCGGGACCGAACGGGTTCTCGAGCGCCCTGCTGGCGTCGTCGCTGTCGACGATGAACTCCGGGACCAGCCCGGCACCGCAGGTGAGCGGCTCGGGAAGCTTCTCGGGCGGCTCGTTCGGTGGTGGCTTCTCGGGCGGAGGGATGGGAGGCGGAGGCGGAGGCGGACGGTGAGCGGCCCGGCCCGGCTCACTCCGCCGCGCGCACCACTTCGGCGATGACCCGCGGGTCGGCGAGCACGCGGAAATGGCCGCCGGCATCCAGTCGGATGTTCCGTGCCCCCGCGAGTTCGCTGCCCTCCGGGATGTGGGGGTCGAAGGCGCCGTAGACGGAGACGATGCGCGTGTTGACCTCGGCCGAGGCGGCGAGCGCCCGCATCGTGGCATCCCCCGAACGGAACGCGCGGAGCGATGGAGCGGGCATCAGGCTGCTGTACCGGGATCCTCTGAACGGGGTCGCCACGGCGACCATGGCCCGCACCCGCTCGCCCACCGGATCGAAGGCCATGACGTGCTTGCCGATCAGACCGCCCTTGCTGTGGGCGACGAGGACCAGGTCGTCCAACTCGCGCTCCACGATCAGGTCGACGACGCGGCCCGCCGACTCGATCACGGGGCGGCGATTGGCTCCGAGCCCCGCGACGACGTGGACCGGGTGCCCCCGTTCGTGAAGCGCCTCGGCGAGCGGCTCGAGGAATCGCCACGTCTCGTAGATCCCCGGCAGGAGGACCAGGGGCCGCTTCGTTCCGGACACGAGGCCGTCGGGGCGTCCGGCGCCGATCGCGCGCAGCTGCGCCGCGACGGCGTAGACGTAGTCCCGGGCCCACCAGGAGAGGTCGCGGCCCCACGCCCGCCTCGCGAGCGATCCGGGCGCGGCATCCGTCGGCATGTCCTCATCTTCGGGCACGGTCCGGGAACCGGCCCCGGGGTTGCACGACGGCCGGGTCGGCACCCCCGCGTAGAGTCGCGTCATGCGCACCTCCCCCCGCGGCGCCCGTCTCCGCCGTCTCCGCCACCTCCGCACGTCCGCCCCCGGTCGCGCGCGGTGACGGCACTGCCTCCGGGGCGCCAGCTCGTCCTCACGTGGGGGATCCCCCGGGCGTACGGCGGGCTGACGGCGGCCCTGCTGCAGCGCTCGCGACTGTTCGACCGTCGCGGTGGCGCCCCCGTGGACGTCCTGACCTGCGATGATCGCGCCGACACGGTGTCCACGGAGGCCGAGCTGTCCGACCGCGCGGCCCTGTCGGCGGGCGTGCGGGTGAGGAACCTGTGGGACTGGTTGCGCGACAACGATCTGCGGGGTCGCCCGGTCGGACCGTCGGCCGGGTTCTCTCCCCTTCCGGACGGTTCCGCGGAGGACCGGGCCCACGGAACCGTGCTGCGCCGCGTCCGGACGGACGCCCGGGGGACGGTGCAGCAGGTCGACCACCTGCGCCCCGACGGGACCCTGGCCGCGAGCGACCGCCGCGACGTGCCCGCGCCGGACGGCGGCGTCCGTCGCGTCGTCGTGACCTGCGGTGCGGACGGCTCCCCACGGGCTGCCTGGCGCGGGGTTCGGAGCCTGTACGCCGCGTGGCTGGATCACCTCACCGGCGCGGAGCCGACGTTCCTCCTCGTGGACAGCAAGGCGATGGCTCGGTTCGCCGCCGGATACCGGCGCCCGCACGTCGTCGTCGTCCACGTGGTGCACGGCTCGCACCTGACCGACGACGGCGCGGCCCTGCGCCCGTCGCGGGCAGAGGTCTTCGCGCGGCTGGGAGCGTTCGATGCGGTCGTGTTCTGCACCGCCCGGCAGGCGCGCGATGTGCGGCGGCGGGTCGGCCCCCTGCCGCTGCTCGCCGTCGTGCCGCACCCCGTGTCGCGGGTGAAGTCTCGACCGGGGCCCCGCCACGGGGCGGTCGTCCTCGCGCGGCTGGAGGGCATCAAGCGCGTCGAGGACGCCCTCGCGGCCGCGCGCGGGGCGGCGGAGACCGTCCCCGGACTCACGCTCGACGTCTACGGCGACGGACCCGAGCGCGAGCGGCTCGAGGCGTTCGCGGGCACGGATGGGTCTGTTCGTCTGCACGGCTTCGCTCCGACCGCGCGGGAGGCGCTGACCTCGGCATCCGTTCTGCTGCTCACCAGCCGCTCCGAGGCGTTCTCACTGGTCGTGGCGGAGGCGATGGCAGCCGGATGCCTGCCGATCGCCTACGACGTGCCGTACGGTCCGCGCGAACTCATCCGGCACGGCCGCACGGGGTGGCTCGTGCCGGCCGGCGATGCCGCCCGACTCACCGAGACGCTGGTGGCGGCCGTGACGACGGACGAGCGCGTGCTCACCCGGATGCGACGCGACGCCGTCGCCCGGGCGGCGGAGCTCGACGAACCGGTCGTGCTGGAGCGATGGAGCGCGACGCTGCGCCGGGCGGCTCGACGACACCGGATGCGCGAACGCACCTGGCGATTCCGAGAGATGGTGCGGCGGCGCCTTCGGATCGGCTGAGAGCGCACCCCTCACCCCACGCGGGGGCGTACTGTCGTCTCACCCAGCCCCGGCATCGCCGGCGCGGAGGCGCCTCTCACGGCGCACGACGTCCCCGTCCGTCGAGCCACTCCCCCACCCCGGCTCCGGACGGGGTTCGTCGTTCAGCGGTCCTCGCCGTAGGCGCGGATGCTGCGGACGTCGTCGTTCAGATCGTCTTCGGCTGCGTCGTCGCTGACGGCCGCGTCGGCCGCCCGCTGCTGCTTCGCACCGGCCTTCTTCTCCTCGGGCGCCGCCTCGGTGGCGCCGTCCATCACCGGGGCGTCCTGGGTGGGTTCGCGATCGTCCATGGGGTCCTCCTCGATCCGGGTCCTCTCGGCATCCTGTCGGCGGGTCGGATGCCGGACCGGGGGGTTGCGTCCGGGACGCGGCCGTGCTGATCGACTCTCAGAGGGCGCGCGGCCGCATCCTGTCAAGCTCCGGTAGGATGGAGCCCGGCAAGGGGAGTATTCCCACGCGACGATCCCGTCAATACGGTCCACGCCATCGTGGACCCGGGGCGTCGGCTCGCTTCGCGAGTGGAAGAGACCTTGGTGTTTCGACGTACACCAAAACCCTGGGAGGCCCGCGTGGGTGTGACCCCGCTCATCTGGATCATCACGATCGCCGTGACGATCGCGTTCTTCGTGTTCGAGTTCTTCGCGCACGTCCGTAAGGCTCACGAGCCGACCATCGGCGAGTCGGCGCGGTGGTCGGCGTTCTACATCGGCCTGGCGCTGCTGTTCGGCGTCGGCATCGGCGTCGTTTCGGGCTGGACGTACGGCGGCGAGTACTTCGCCGGGTATCTGACCGAGAAGGCGCTGTCGATCGACAACCTCTTCGTCTTCCTCATCATCATGACCGGCTTCGCGGTGCCGAAGAAGTACCAGCAGAAGGTGCTGATGATCGGCATCGTGATCGCTCTGATCATGCGCGGCGCCTTCATCGCCGTCGGTGCGGCGCTGATCGAGAACTTCTCCTGGATCTTCTACATCTTCGGCGCGCTGCTCCTCTTCCTCGCGTACCGCCAGGCCTTCTCGCACGGCGAGAGCGACCCGGCCAACGGACGCTTCATGCGGTTCGTGCGGCGCGTCCTCCCCGTCAGCGAGGAGTACAACGGCGACAAGCTCACCGTGCAGAAGGACGGCAAGCGCTTCGTGACCCCGATGCTCCTCGTCATCGTCGCGATCGGCTTCATCGACCTCGTCTTCGCGATCGACTCGATTCCCGCGATCTACGGTCTGACGAACGAGGCGTATATCGTCTTCACCGCCAACGCGTTCGCCCTGATGGGTCTGCGCCAGCTGTACTTCCTCATCGGCGGCCTGCTCGAGCGCCTCGTCTACCTGTCGCAGGGACTGGCCGTCATCCTGGCGTTCATCGGTGTGAAGCTCGTCTTCCACGCGCTGCACGTCAACGAGCTGCCCTTCATCAACGGCGGTGAGCCGCTGCTCTGGGTGCCCGAGATCCCGATCTGGCTGTCGCTGCTGTTCATCGCCGCCACCGTCGCGGTGGCGACCATCGCGAGCCTCGCCAAGACGCGGAGGGATGCCGAGAAGAAGCGCCGCGACCTGTTCGAGGGCGAGAAGGTCATCCACGCCCCCGAGGACTGACCCTCTCGACACCGGGCGGGCCCGCGGCGCATGCCGCGGGCCCGTTGCCGTATCCGCCCCCGGAGCGCAACCCCGCGGGCAGCGGCCCGCGGCCGACCTACCGTGACCGCATGACTCGTTTCGGATACACCCTCATGACCGAGCAGAGCGGACCCCGCGAGCTCGTGGACTACGCCGTCGGCGCCGAGCGCGCCGGGTACGACTTCCTCGTCTCCAGCGACCACTACTCCCCCTGGCTGACGTCGCAGGGTCATGCGCCCTACGCGTGGACCGTCCTGGGGGCCGTCGCGCACGCCACGACCGACGTCGAGCTGATGACCTACGTCACGTGCCCGACCATCCGGTACCACCCGGCCGTCGTGGCGCAGAAGGCAGCCACCCTGCAGCTGCTGTCGGACGGGCGCTTCACCCTTGGTCTCGGATCGGGCGAGAACCTCAACGAGCACGTGGTCGGCGAGGGCTGGCCGGCCGTCCACGCGCGCCAGGACATGCTCGTCGAGGCGATCGAGATCATCCGCGCGTTGCACACCGGCGACCTCGTGACCTACGACGGGGAGTACTTCCGCGTCGACTCGGCCCGCGTGTGGGATGTCCCCGACGGAGGTGTGCCGATCGGCGTCGCCGTGTCGGGCGAGCATTCGATCGAGCGGTTCGCGCCGCTCGGCGACCACCTCATCACCACCGAGCCCGAAGCCGACCTCATCCGCGGGTGGGACGAGCACCACGACGGCGCCTCACGCAAGATCGGTCAGATCCCGATCAGCTGGGACCCGGACAAGGATGCCGCGATCGCTCGCGCCCACGACCAGTTCCGGTGGTTCGCCGGCGGCTGGGCCGTGAACTCCGACCTGCCCACTCCCGCGGGGTTCGCGGGAGCGTCGCAGTTCGTGCGCCCCGAGGACGTCGCGGACTCCATCGCCTGCGGCCCGGACCTCGACGAGCTCGCCGAGAGCGTGCGCCCCTTCATCGACGCCGGCTTCACCGACATCGCCATCGTGCAGGTCGGCGACGAGCACCAGCAGCGTTTCATCGACGAGGTGGCCGCCCCGTTGCTGGAGAAGCTGCGCGCGCTCTGACATCCCGCCCGGTCGCGCGGTCGGGCCCGTGGGGCTCAGACCGCGTGACCGGTCTCGCGCACCCACTGCTCGAGACGCCACGGGGGCACGCGGAACACGCGGGCGACGTCGGTGATCGCGTGATGGCCTTCGATCACGGATGCCACGGCGAACTCCTGCAACGAGCGGAAGTTCCGCCCGGCCAGCGGACCCACGCGCAGGTCGGCGAAGGTGCGGGGCGCGGTGGCGGCTCCCGCACCGGGCGCGACGAACACGTACGCCGACGCGCCCTGCATCCCCCTCTCGGCGGCGCGCTGATGCACGCGCGGGGCGACCGAGGGCACGTGCGGAGGCGGGACGGGTGCTCCGTACTCCGCGGGGGTCGGCGGCGGGCCGACGGGGTGCGCCGCGGGGGGCGGGGACGTCTGCCACGGAGCCGGCGGCAGCGCCGCGGTCCCGGGGGCGATGTGCGGCGAGAACCCCGCCGCGGGGAGTCGTTCGGCCGGGGGCGGAGGTGCCGGCGCCGGCACCTCCGTTCCGGAGGTCATCCACGGCGCGGGCGGAAGCTCCCCACCCCAGATCACGGGGCTCGGCACCACGTGCGGACTTGAACTGGGTGCGTCGACCGCGTCCGACACCGGGGTGCGGGCGATGCCGTCGCCGAACAGATCCGACACACCGACTTCGAAGACGTCGGCGAGCGCCACGAGCACCGCCAGCGGCACCGCGGTGCGGCCCGCCTCGATCGATCTGATGCGCTGCTCCGACAGCGCGGCCTCGAACGACAGCGCCGCGACGGACATGCCGCGCGCCAGGCGCATGGCCCGCACCCGCTCACCGAGCGTGTGCAGGACGGCGTTCAGGCGATCCTCCTCGTGCTCCTCGGTCATCGACGACTTCCTCCCACAGTCGGGTTACGCGCTGCCTCCTCGACCCACTGTTGCAGTCGCCACTGCGCGATGCGGAACAGACGCGCGATGGTCGGCACCGAATAGCCGCCTTCGAGGACGGCCGCGACGGCGAACTGCTGCAACGAGGCGAAGGTACGCCCCTCCAGCGGACCGGTACGCAGGTCCGCGAACGAGCGCGGTCGGTGGTGCGCCGGACGCGGGCCGAGCGTCGCGGACGGCGCGGTCGGGCGGGACTCGGCCCACGCCGCGGGGGCGGCCGGTGCCGGGGCGGGGCCGCGCCATCCGGTCCCGGGACGAGGTGCCGCCGGCGCCGGGGTCGGAACGGGCTCGCGCCGCACCTGATCCGGCGCCACCCCTCCCGAGGTCGGGTCGTCGGCGCGATACGCGGCCACCTGCTCCTCACCGTGGCGCAACAGCGCCTCGTGCAGCAGCCGCCGGAGCTTCTGATGCTCTCGACGGCGACGCCAGAGCACCGGCAGGCCGATCGCCGGGACGAGGAGGACGAGCGCCCACATCCACATCATCGGGTGCTCGTTCATCCACCCGACCCACGCCCACTGGAACGTCCAATCGGTCTGGACGTTGCCCTGCTGCATCGTGCGGGATCCCGACCACGACGCCACGACGTCCTGACCGACGCCGTGGAAAGTGTTCCCGGTGATGTCCGCGCGTGCATCCTCGGAGAGCTCGACAGCGAATCCGGAGGCCACCCGCAGATCGTTGTCGCGGACGATCACGGCCGCTCCGGTCAGTTCGAGCGCGATGCGGCGGCCCGCGAGCCGGGAGTCGGACACCGTGGCATCCGTGATCCGCCCCGAGACGTCCAGACCCCGGAGGTCCGACGAGGAGAGGTCGGCATCGGCCACGGTGAGCCCGGTGGACGGACCCTCCACGAGGACGGCCGTGCGCGTCTCGGACACCTGGGTACCCCGGATCTCGGTCGCGTCGGTGGAGATGACGCGGACTCCGCCCTCGCCGCTGTCGCGCACGTGCGAACCGGTGAGCGTGAACCCGTCGGCGGGGCTCAGCCCGTACCCGCCCGAGGTCGGACCGGTGGCGAGCGCGGAGCCGTCGATGCGGATGCCCCAGCCCGCGGAACCGTCCACGGTGGAATCGGTGATCTTCGTGCCGGTGGACTGACGGGAGACGGAGACACCGTCGCCGCCGGAGCCCGTGATCGTCGTCCGTTCGATCGTCGTGTCGGAGGCGCCGTTCGTCACCTCCACGCCGGTGAGCGTCGAATCCTCGATCGTGGTGTCCTGGATGCCCGCTTGCGTGGTGTCCGAGAAGAACACCCCGTAATGCAGCCCGGTGATCTTCGTCGAGACGATTCCTGCGGACGCGCGATCGTCCCCGGTGCCCGTGACGGCCAGACCGCCGGTCCGGCCGCTCCAATAGCCGAGGTCGCGGAACTCCGCGTGGCCGATCACGAGCAGCCCGTCGCGGGCGCGCACGTACGCGCGGCCGTCGTTCTCGTCCCTGTCGGGTGCCGCCGCCGCTTCGTCCCACGACGTGAACGCGAGCGGATCGTCCTCGCCACCGAAGACCCCGAGGGTGCCGCCCCAGACGACGATGCTCGTGGTCCCCTCCGCCGAGCTGAGCATCCGGACCGTTCCGCCGCCGTAGAAGTCCAGCTCGGCACCGCGACGGACGACGACGTTGCGGACGAGGGTGAGCGTGCGGTCGTCCTCGACGCGCAGCGCGCCGAGGGCCTCGAGATCGGCGACGGTGTACCCCCACCGCTGCCCGTTCTGAGGGGCGAGCACGACGGTGTTCCACTGGTCGGCGAGCGCCGGGTCCCCGGGCGCCAACCCCGCCACGGCCGTCAGTCGCTCATCCTCGGCGGCGACGAGCTCGGCGGGGGTCTTCGGAGCAGCCGGGGCGTCGGTGGTGTCGGGCGAGGGAGACACCGCCACGACCGGCCCCGTCGGCGCCTCGGCACGAAGCCACGGCAGGAACGTCCCGGTGTGGACGAAATTGCCCACGAGCACGACCGCGGCCACGAGAACCACCACCGCGACGACCATGATCACCCGAGCCACCCCGCGGATGGCCGGATGCGTGTCGCCGCGTTCCAGCGCGGTCAGCGCGCCGTCGTCATCCACGGGAGCCCTCCCCGTCGGGCGAGGACATCAACCCGACGCTCTGCGCCGACTGCCCCTCGCCGCCCAGGCTCGCCTCGGACTGTCCTTCGCCGCCCTGGCTGTCCGCGGACCGCGTCAGCCACCCCTGCTTGTTCATCGTGAACAACGCGTACACCTTGATCGGCAGCGAGACGAAGATGATGACGACCGTCACCAGGGGCAGCAGCACGATGTCCTCAGGACGACGCCACAGGTGCGCCATTCCGCGGATGCCACGACCGACGAACATCCACACGATCGCGAGGATGATGCCGAGCGTCGGATTGTCGGCCCGCACCGCGAGCACGATGTAGGCCAGCGCGACGAACATCGTGAACGGCGTCAACAGGATCTGCATCATCGTGATCTGCGAGATGAGCGGCACCTTGAACACCCACCCGTTGCGGATGGCGGTGAGGTAGCACCGGTACGAGTTACGGCTCCAGCGCACCCGCTGCTTCACGAACGCCCGGAAAGTACCGGGGAACATCGACAGCGCCCGCGCGCTGTCCTGGTGGGCGACACGGAACCCCTGCGACAGCACGAGCCACGTCATCCGACCGTCGTCTCCCGCAACGCACTCCTTGCCGAAGAACATCTCGTGCTCGAGGTCCTCCACGCACGGCTGGATCACGGACGTCCGGTAGGCGGCGGTGCGGCCGGACGCGCAGATCACCCCGCCGAAGCGGCCCATCGCCGGGGCGTAGTCGGTGCAGCGCAGGTCGATGATCCAGTCCGCGACGCGACGCCACACGCTCGACTTCGGCAGGTAGACGTTCTGCCGAGTGCTGACCGCACCGACGGCCGGGTCGATGAAGGGCATCTGGACGGCTTCGAGCATGCCGTCCTCCCATGCGGTGTCGGAGTCGACGAACACGATCAGTTCGGTGTCGACCATGCGGATGCCGACACCCAGCGCCGAGCGCTTCCCCCGGTGCCGGAACATCACGACGTCCACCGTCGGGATCCTCAGCGCCTCGATGCGCTGCTGGGCCTCCACGTCGGCGACGTCGAGGACGATGATGATGCGCGACGGCCCCTGCCGCACCCACGTCTGCAGACACCGCAGCAGCACGTCGGGATCCTCGTGGAAGGACGGCACGACGACCGTGGTCGTGGTGCGGTAGTCGTTGCGCACCGGGCGCGATGTGGCCGCCAGGAGCTTTCGGACGATCCAGAAGCCCCACGACACGATGCCCAGGTACCCGAACGGCAGCAGCCACATCAGCTGCTCACCGAATGACCCGTGGCCCACGTCTTCTCCCCTGCGTGCGGCGGATACGCCGAATGACGGCCCGGGGAGGACAGTGAAGGTTACCGCGTCCGTGTTACGTGCAGGCGACGTCGCTCAAGGACACGCCCGTTGCGACCGTGTTCCCGCAGGCGACCGTGTTGCCCGCCTCCCGGGCGGCCCCCACGACGGCGACTCCCACGCCCCCGGCACCCGGACGCAGGACGTTCGCCGCGAGGACGTTGCCCGACCCCCACGGGGCCAGGATGACGTGGATGCTCACGGCATCCACCCGACCCTCGATCGTGTTGCCCTCGATCCGCCAGTCCGCGCCCTTGAGGTCGACCGCGCTGTCGACCACGGCCGCGGCGCTCGTGGAGAGCGACGAGTCGCGCACGATCCCGCCGGTCGTGCCCTCCTTGACGTCGAGCGCCTCCGCGGTGGTGTCGCGCACGATGAGACCCGAGAACGAATTGCGATCGCTGCGGTCGGGATCGCACGCGGTGTAGCGGCACCAGTTCGACTCCGCGGAACCGACGTAGACCCCCTCGCCGAACTCCGGATCCGTCAGGCCGGTGCGCTCGATCGTGACCGAACGCACGGTGTTGTCGGCGCTCCCGGTGCGGAGGTGCAATCCCTCCTGTCCCACATCCGAGATCGTCAGACCGCTGAGCGACGAGTGGGTCGTCGCGTCGAGCACGACGCCCTTCTGCCCGCCCCGCACCGCGAGGTCGCGGACGTCCCAGTACGCGGCGCCCTCCAACTGCAGTGCGTACCCGCCCGCGACGTCGCCGCCGTCGAGGACCGTGCCCGTCGTGCCGCACAGCACGATCGGAGCGTCGGCCGTCGCGACCGCCGTGGCGCGGAACCGTCCGTGGTAGACCGACGGCGCGAGTTGCAGCACGGCTCCCGGTGCGGCCGCGTCCAGGGCGGCCTGCAGGGCGTCCGCCCCCTCGCCCACCGCGACGGCTCCCGGGGCGCAGGGCGCCGAGGGCGCGACCGGCACCGCGGGAGCACACCCCGAGAGCGTCACGGCGCACGCGGCGACGGCGATCAGGGCGGTCCGGCTGCGGTTCATCGCGTCGAGTATCCCAGGCGGCGAACCGTAGGGTGGACGCATGCCGCGTGCCGTGCTCTTCGTCGCCGTCGCGGGGCTGGCGCTCCTCCTCGCCGCGTGCGGCTCGGACGATGCCGCGCGCACGCCCGACTCGCCGGCCGCCTTTCCGACCGACGCGCGGGTCGACTACCAGCTCGGGGCGCCCTATCCCCCGGCCGACGGCGTCACCGTCGTCGTCCGGGACCGCACCGCCGCCCCGGCGGACGGCCTGTACTCGGTCTGCTACGTCAACGCGTTCCAGACCCAACCCGGCGAGAGTGCCGAGTGGCCGGACGGGACGCTCCTCGAGCGCGATGGAGAGCCGGTGGTCGATCCCGATTGGCCGGACGAACGCCTCGTCGACACCTCGACCGAGGGCACGCGCGCGCGTGTGGTGGAGCACGTCGCGCCCTGGATCCGCGGGTGCGCGGCATCCGGGTTCCAGGCGGTGGAGTTCGACAACCTCGACACGTTCACGCGCACCGACGGTGCACTCTCCTTCGAGGACAACGCCGCCGTCGCCGCCGCGCTGGTGGCCGTGGCGCATGACGCCGGGCTCGCCGCCGGCCAGAAGAACGCCGCCGAGTTCGCCGACCGGCTCCGGGATGCCGCGGGCTTCGACTTCGCCGTGGCCGAGGAGTGCGCGGCGTACGACGAGTGCGCCGCGTACACGGACGTCTACGGCGCCCACGTGATCGACATCGAGTACACCGATCAGCTGCCCCGACCGTTCACGCAGATGTGCGCCGACGAGGCGACGCCCGCGGCGACCGTGCTGCGCGATCGACGACTGTCGACACCCGACGCGGCGGAGTACGCCTTCGAGAACTGCCCGGCCGGCTGACCGGGCGGGAGCGCAGGTCGACCCGCGGGGAGCGCCCCGGACCGGACGGTCCGGGGCACTCGGGTCACCCGGCCATCAGGTCGCGGAAGAATCCGTCGACGTGCGTGCGAAGCGACTCGATACGACGATCCCGCGCCGCCTCAGCGTCGTGGCCGAGGTACGCGGGCGGATCGAGACGACGCACGTTCGCGGAGCATTCGAAACGCGAGCACAGAAGCGTGCCGACGGTGTTGCCGGCCTTGCCGGCGCCCCCGGCGCGCCGAGCCGAGAAGAACACGACGTCGTTGGGCAACGTCACGTCCGAGCACCACGAGCACTGCGGCCGGGACCGGGTGGGCTGCTCGGCCTGACGCAGCTGCAGGCCCACGGCGTTCCCGTCGATCTCGGCGACGATGAACCCCAGCAGCGGCGACTTGGGGTCGCGCCAGCCGAAGTAGTCGAGGCGGTCCCAGTCGCGTTCCGCGAGATCCGCGGGGAGGACGATCGCCTTGCGCTCGCGCAGCGAGACGTTGACGAAGCTGGATCGGACGGTGGATTCGGTGAGGGCGATCATGAGGGTCCCATCGATGGACCGGAAAGGCTCCGGTCGGAGGACGCCCGCGTCGTGCACGGGCGAGCGGAGGATGCCGCGCCGACGCACGTCGAACGCGGGTGGGCGCGCGACACCGAGGTCGCGCGACGTCGCCGCTCAGGCGGCGAGGGCCACGGCTCCGATCGCGCCTCTGCCGTCGGCGATGCGGACGCCGACGACCCCCTCACGCCCGAGGGGCATCGCGGGGGAAAGAGAGGACATGATTCGAGGGTACGCCGCTCAGGCTCGGAACGGGGCGGATCCGAGCACCCGCTCCACGGTCAGCTCCAACACCACCCGCTCGGGGTTCACGCGGGGCTGACGATAGCGCGCCGCGTATAGGTCCACGGCACGGGCGACGGCCTCGGGATCGTCGCTCACGCGGGCGGGACCCTCGAAGCTGATCCACCGGCTCCCGTCGACCGAACAGACCGACGCCCTCCCCGAACGCTCCGCGTTCACGAACTTCTGCGTCCCGCGCGAGCCGATGACCCGCACGACGCCCGCGTCGTAGGTGAAGCCCACCGGCACGGAGTGCACCCGACCCGAGCGACCCACGGTCGAGAGCGTCGCGAGGTGGTACTCGGCGAGGAAGGCCAGGGCGTCGTCGTTCAGCACGATTCCAGCGTGCCACGTCCGGCGAGGTGTGCGACCGTCCGGGTGGCGGCATCCCAGCGCCGGATGCCGATCGCGCGCGCTCCGATCGGCTCGCCGCCCTCGCCGCCCAGCGCGGCGAGCGCCTCGCCGACACGGTCGAGGGGTACGCGGCGCGCGAGCGTCACGTGCGGCGTCCACTCCCCCGGTACCGTGTGCGGCGCGTCCTGGCCGGCACCGGCGAGAGCGTGCACGGCCGCCTGCAGGCCGAGCAAGGCGGCGCTCGGAACCACCGAGCGTGCGATCACGCGTGTCCGACCGGTGCCGAAGAGCACGGGGGCGCCGAGCGTGACAGGAAGAGGGAGCCGATCGGACAGTCCGTCCGCGGCGAGGTCGGGAAGGGACGGGCGCACGAGCAGCGTCACGTGGGGGCGGTTGGTCGGACCGGTGTGCCGGGCCTGACTGGGCAACCCCGCCGAGGCCAGGACCGCCCACTCGCGACGGATGGCGGCGTCGGCATCCGCGTCGAAGACGAACTCGAGGCTGACGACATCGGTCATCGTCGGATCAGCGGGTCGACCACCACGCCGCGGCGACGAGCACGGGCTGGAAGAACAGGCGCGCGAAACGGCGGCGGTCGGTGTCGAGTCCGAACGCCGAGCGCTTCTTGCGCCACTGGTCGACGTTGCCGGGGAAGATCGCGACGTAGAACGCCGCGAGCGCCGCGCCGATGCGCCGCCGCTCCCGGGGCAGCGCGATCAGAGCCACCCCGAACGCGATCTCGACGACCCCGGATGCCACGACCACGGCATCACGATCGAGCGGCCCGCGTTCCACGACCGCGTCGGGCACCTGCGCCTGGAAGTCGCGGCGGGCGAAGGTGAGGTGCGCCACTCCGGCGAAGGTCATTGCCAGGGCCAGGCCCCATCTCACGAACGGTCTCATGGCGTCAGGCTAGAGGCGCCCACGGGCGAGTCGGCCGGGCTTGACGGGGCCCCCGTCGGGAGTCGTCGCGTATCGGCGACGGGCGCTACGCGAAGCGCACCGGAAGCGCAACCCCCGGACGCCGAGCGCACGGGCCGATTGACTGAGCACACGTCGAGCAAGGAGGTGCCCATGACGCTCACGGAGAGCCCCGCCGCGGAGCTCGGCGGAATCGACCTGGACGCCCTCCTGGTGCGGGCGGCGACCGGCGACTGCGACGCTTTCGTCGACTTCTACGACGCCACGTCGCCCCGCGTGTACGCGGTCCTGCTCACGCTCACGCGCGACGCCGACACTGCGGCATCCCTCCTCGAGGGGATCTACGTCGAAGCGTGGGAACGCCTGCGCGGCCGCTCGGCACCGCCGTGTCCGGGGATGGAGTGGATGTCCGTCATCGCCCACCGGCACGCGTCGGGCCGACGGTGACATGACGGCGCCGACGACGCAGAGGATGTCCGCGCGTCAGGCGCTCCGGCGCGCGGCCTCGGCCGCCTCGGCGGGCGCGGCGACATCGAGGTCGATCGTCAGGCCGCTCGACGAGTTCGCCGAGTTGGCGTACGACTGCAGCAGCGCGGGATCGAGCATCTCGGGCTCGACCGAGCCGAAGACGAATCGGAGGGGGATCGAGGGCTGGATCCAGATCGTGCTGCGCCCGCCCTCTTCGCCGTCCGGGTGGCGCCAGGACATCGTGAAGCTCTCCCCGCGGCGGAGTTTGGTCGCGATCACGACCTTCACGTGCGCGAGCACTCGGTCCGGGATCCGGATCGGGCGCTCGGACGACCCGTAGAACAGTAGGCCCATGAGCATCTCCTTCCGGAGTTTCGACATCTCATATTTTACTAGGTTGCCTAACTATTGCCTAATGAATCACGCAGGAATATCCGGCACGCGCCAAGTTTCTTTTCTGTTCACCAGGGGCTACGCCAGGTCTATCGCATCGCTGAAATCTCGTTTGCCTAACTAGACTGTCGCATCGGGCGGCCGGACCCTTACAGGAGAGCCATGACGATCGTGACTGAAGACGACCCTTCGACAGTCGCCGCCCGCGCCGTCGAGAGACTGCGACTCGCCGAGGCGCGCCTGGCCCGACGGCGGCAGACGGACTGCGGACCCAGCGAGAACGCCCGTGCGGCGATGCGCCTGATCCTCGAGCGGGCCGACGAAGGCGCCACGGTGACCCCCACCGAGATCGCCCAGGCCCTCGCGGTCTCGACGGCATCGGTCACGGGCATGCTCGATCGGCTGGCCGCCGGCGGGCTCATCGGCTTCGTGGCGAACCCCGCGGACCGGCGCAGCAAATTCGTCGTCCCCTTCGACCGCGACACGGATGCCGACTCGATCGACCCCGTCACGGCCCGGATCCGCGAATTCGCGCTGGACCTCCCGCCCGGAGCGGCCGACCAACTGGCGGACTTCCTCGATCGCGTCCGCGAGGTCGTCGACGCCGAGTGCCGCTGAGCGGGTTCAGACGCGCACGGGCTCCACGGCATCCGGGTCGGGTTCCGCCACGACCGTGAGCCCGTTCGCCGAACTCGCCTCGTGCATGAGTTCGTCGACCCAGCGGCGGTTCACGTGCGGCGGACGACTGCCGTAGAAGTGGAAGACGAGCGGAATCGACGGGTGGATCCAGAGGGTGCGCGTACCGCTCCCGTCTCCGAGCGGGAAGTGGAACATGAACGGCTCGCCGCGGCGGAGCTTGTTCATGAACACGAGGCGCAGGTGAGCCAGCGTGCGGTCCTCGATGTCGAAAGAGTGACCGAGCGCGTCGTAAACCAGTTTGCCCACCCCGACAGCGTATCCGCTCCACCGACCTAACCAACACGGCGGGGCCGCACGCGTGCGGGGAATTATCGGATCGGGTCCAGAATCCGCGCCCCACCGCACGATCGGTCGCACACGACCGCCGCCCCCCGACGCTCGACTAAAGTCCTCAGAGTGGGGAGAGCGCACCGCCCGGGCCGTCGGCGTCGGATACCGCGGCCGGTCCTGGTGACGGGGGCTGTCGTGCTCGTCGTCGCGCTCCTGATCGGTATCGCCGTCGTCGGTTCGCTGGTGACCAATCTCTTCCAGACCCTGTCGGCCCGGCCCCCCGCCGTGGACACGCGGATCGTGACCCCCGATGAATCGAAGGCCGCGAAAGCCGCGGCGCAAGAGCAGTCGGGCTCCCCCGAGGCGGACGCCGCCGCGTGGCTGGCCGCCCAGCCGACGACCTACTGGCTGACCCCCGAGATCGACCCGGTCGACGAGGTGTGGGATCGCATCGCACACCTGGCGGCCGAGGCGCGCGACCAGGATGCCACCGTCTCCATCGCCGTCTACGGGCTCCCCGACCGCGACTGCGGCAATCACTCCGCCGGCGGGCTGGATCCGGACGCCTACCGCGAATGGACGGCGCGGATCGGCGATGCGCTGCGCAATGCCTCCGACGTACGGAAGATCGTCGTCCTCGAACCCGACAGCATCGCCCTCGCTCCGTCCTGCGGGTCACTCGAGGACCGGGCGGGATACCTGCGCACCGCCGTGGACAACATCCGCGGCGTCGACACGTGGATCTACCTGGACGGCGGCCACTCGGCGTGGCATCCCGCGACCGAGATGGCCGACCTTCTGCGCTCTACCGGCCTCATGGGCGACGTGCGCGGAGTCGCCCTGAACGTCTCCAATTACCAGGACACCGCGAACGAGTTCGCCTACGCCCACCAGCTCTCCGAGCTGCTCGGCGGAACGCACGCCATCATCGACACCTCCCGTAACGGCGCGGGTCCGGCCGGGGCGGAGTGGTGCAACCCCGCCGGTCGGCTCGTCGGAGCGGCCAGCGGCGCGTACGGCGACGGCGTGGTCGACACGACCCTGTGGATCAAGCCCCCCGGCGAGAGCGACGGCGAGTGCAACGGCGGCCCCGTCGCGGGAAAGTGGTGGCCGGATGCCGCCGTCGAGCTGACGCGCGAGAGCCGCTGATCTCACCCCTACGCGCCACGAGCTAACCCGTAAGCGCCACTAAGTATGTAAAGATGTGGCTCGGCCGCACTGCGGTCGCCGTGACTCGGGGGAGATCGCGGGCACGACATCCGTGCAAACCCGGAAGAGTGGTGGGATGAGCGACAGCACCGAGATGCTGAAGACGGCCGTGATCGTCGAGGACGACCCCGACATCCGCCACCTCCTCGTCGAGGTGCTCGAATCGGCCGGCTTCTCCACCGTGTCCGTCGGCAACGGGATCGACGGCGTGCGAGCCGTCATCGCCTATCAACCCCTCATCACCACGCTCGACGTGAACATGCCCGGGATCGACGGCTTCGAAGCCGCCCGGCGCATCCGCCAGCAGAGCGACACCTACATCGTCATGCTCACCGGGCTCGAAGAGGAGGCCGACGTCGTCCTCGGCCTCGGCGCGGGTGCCGACGAGTACGTCGTGAAGCCCTTCCGTCCTCGCGAGCTGCGCGCGCGCATCGAGGCGCTCCTGCGCCGCCCGCGCGCCGGAGGCGCCGCCGTCCCGGGTCCGCGCCAGGACAGCGTGGGGCCGTCGTTCCCGGCCGCGCGCCCGGCACCCGAACCCGTCCCGCACGTCGAACAGGCGCCGGCCCCCGCCGCACCCCTGCCGGGCACCCCGGTCGTCGTGCCGTCGTCGCAGGGCCCGGACCCGTGGTCCACGCCGCCGGGCAACGACCTGGCGACGCGCCCCGGCACCGACGTCGCGCCCCGCGCGCACGGGGAGCTGACCCCGACCGGCGGCCAGTGGATCGTCCACCGCGACCTCCAGCTCGATCCCGACAGCCGCATCGTCCGCGTCGACGGCCTCGAACTCGACCTGACCCGCACGGAATTCGATCTCCTCGCGACGCTCATGGAATCCAAGCGGCGCGTGCGCAGCAAGGCCGACCTCACACTGGTGCTCCGCGGCGAGTCCTACGTCACCAGCTACTTCGTCGGCGAGGCCGACAAGCGCGCCATCGAAGCGCACATGACGAACCTCCGTCGCAAGCTCGGCGACAACCCCGCGAATCCGCGGTACATCGAGACCGTGCGCGGCGTGGGCTATCGCCTCACGTCGGAGCTGTTGGCGGCCCCCTGACCGACCCCGGACATCACGGATGCCTCGACCCTCCCCAGGGCCGAGGCATCCGTTTTATCTCTGATGCGTTCGGGTCGCGATCAGACCTTGTATCCGTGGTGACGACGGACGAGCTTGGAGAACATGAGGAGGGTCTGCAGGACGGTGACGACACCGACGATGGGCCAGCCGATCCAGAGGATCGAGGACTGCACCATCGGGCCGACCAGCACCCAGATGACGGCGAGCGCGATCGCGACGGCGATGAGGACCACCATCGGAGCCCAGTGACCGAGTCCCCCACCGCGCTCCGCCTTGGCCTGCATCGCCCAGTTGTCGACCTTCTTCCGCGAGAGGAAGCGGGTCCACGAGCGGACGAAGTGGCTGATGCGGATCCACATGAAGATCTCGGCCGGGAAGAACAGCACGGCGAACAGGACGTCGGTGCGGTTGACCGCGGCCATCGTGCGCGCGATGCGCAGGTTCAGCAGCATCGCGACCACCGGCGGGATCAGCCACAGGGGCGAGAAGACGAAGGCGTTGATCGACAGCGACCCGGCGAGCAGGGTCAGGAACGCGACGCGCACGAAGAGGTTCGTCAACATGCCGAAGTTCTCGAACCACCGCAGACGCAGGTTGGGGTGGAACGGCTGACCCTTGGTGTCGCCGCGCTGCCCCGGCCACATGAGCTCGATGGCGCCGTAGGTCCACTTGACCTGCTGCGCGTCGTAACCCGAGAGCGTCGTCATGCCGCCCACATTGGCGCGGGCGTACGGGCTGATCTTCGTCAGGTAGCCGGCGCTCTTGATCTGCAGCGACAGCAGCGAGTCCTCGACCTCGGAGTCCTTCACCCAGGGCGTGACCTGGTGGTTCTGCTTCATCGCTTCGCGAAGGGCGTTGGTGGAGAAGATCGAGAACTGGCCGCCCAGCACCGCCATGTTGCGACCGCGCAGCAGGTTCTGCAGGTTGAACGCGGCGAACTGGGTGCGCTGACCCGCCGTCAGGAAGCGTGCCACGAGACCCTTGATCGGCTTGTCGTCGATCGTGTAGATCGCCGAGATGCCGCCGATGCGGGAGTCGGACACGGCCTCCGTCTCGAGGTACTCCACGGCCTTGCTGTCGGCGATGGTGTCACCGTCGACGCCGAGCAGGTAGTCGTACCCCTCGACCAGCGAGTAGCCGTAGTTCAGGGCGCCGACCTTCTTGTCGGGGTTCTTGCCGATGTCGTGGACGAACACCTCGGTGAACTGCTCACCGAGTTCGGTGGTGATCTCGTGCGGCCCGCTGTACTCGGAGGCGATCTTGACCGTCGCGTCGGAGGTGTTGTTGACGACGACGTGGATGACGTCGGGCACGCGGGTCTGGCCGAGCAGGGCCTCGATGACCTCCGCGATCGACTCCTCCTCGTTGTACGCCGGGATGACGCATCCGATCGTCGAGCGGTGCACCGTGGAGTGCTCCAGGACCGAGGCGAAGTCGTCCGGGAACGCGTGCTCCTCGACGACGGGACTCGCCGTGCCGCCCACGGGGTAGGTGAGCGCCCGGGTCTGGGGAGCGAAGCTGCGCGCATCGGTCATGGCGGTGTCTTCCTGTCGGAGGGGCGGCGGTTCAGCCGTGTCCCACTCTGATAGGTTCACCGCAAGGCAACAGCCGAACATGACCATCGTCCCCGCAAGGTTTCCTCAAGATTCCCCCGGGGCCCCGGCACAGGGAGAGTTCCGACCGATGGTCGTCCTCGACCTCCTCGCCGCCATCGCCGCGGCCTCCGTCGCGGGTGCCGCGCTGTTCCTGGCGCACGGCCGCCACGGAGACGACCGCGGAGGGCCGCGCGCCGAGCTCGTGCGGTACATGGGCGTCGCCGCCTTCTCGGCGCTGGCCTGCTCTCTCGCGAACGTCGCGGAGGTCGCCGGCGGCGGAACGTTCGCCGCCGCCGTGGGGAACGCGACCAACGTGGTGACGGTCGGGCTGGCCTGGGCGGGCGCCCGGCGCCTCAACGCGCGCCGCGGCATCGGGGCGGCCACGACGGGAGCCGTCGGCATCCTGATGCTGGCCGTCACCTTCGTCGTTCCGCTGGACGAGGCCACGCTGATCAAGACCGCGGGACTCGTGATCTTCGCCGCGCTCGCCTCCGTCGAGTTCGCGCGCCGACCGCTGAGCGACCTCTCCGGAACCCGCGTCCTGGTCGCCACCCTGGTCGTGTTCGGGACGTTCAACCTCTACCGGCTGGTCGTGGGCACCGTCGCCGGGATGTCGTCGGCGCTCTGGCAGCACACGACGTCGACGCAGATCACCACCATCCTCAGTGCGCTGGCCATCGTCGGGATGGGGTTCGGATCGGTGCGCCTGGGGCGGCAGCTCGACGACGACCCCTCACCGGGGACCCGCGCGCACGACCGTCGAAGCCTCCGCCAGGCCGCGGACGATCTCCTGCGCGCCCACGGGCGCGTCCACGTCGCCGTCGTCCGCATCCCGGAGATCGATCTGATCCGCGCGGCGCACAGCTCCGGTCGCGCCGAGGAGATGATCACGGTCCTCGTGGATGCCGCCCACGAGGCGCTGCCCGGATCCGCGGCCGGCGTCCCCGCGCGCGACACCGTCTTCGTGCTGCACGCCGGGTCGACGCCCCGCACCGAGGTGGAGGCCGGCGTACGGCGGACGTTCGCGGGGCAGATGCCGTTGATCGACTACACCGACACGCCCGACCTGACCTTCGAGCACCACGCCGTGGCGGACGTGCACGACCTCTCCCTGTTGATGGAGAGCCGTCGGCTGCGTCCCGGTTCGAGCGCGGTGCCCCACGCCTGAACCGGGGCTCGCCGGGCACTCAGCCCTGGTCGGTGGTCTGACCCCATCCGGGTGCCCGGCCGGTGCTGGTGCCGGAGTCGGTGGCCTGACCGGCGGCGGTGGCGCCGTCGGACTCGAAGATCGCGATGGGCAGGTACTGGTAGACCGTCTGCTGGGTGAACGACGTGTCGGAGTTCGCGGAGCCTTCGACGGCGATGTTCAGGGCGAACTCGAGCGTGATGCCGTACGTGTCGTTGGGCAGCTGGCGGATCGAGGTCGTGGGCACGAGCAGACCGCCCTGGAAGCTGTTCAGGAGCAGGCCACGGTCCGAGCGCAGGGTGTCCGTGGGGACGAGCGTGCGCGGGTCCGCGCTGAACTGGAACGGGTTCGACACCTGGCCGCCCGTCTGGGCGGTCTGAGAGGTGATGGACACCGAGGAGATGTAGACGCGACGCTTCTCGGTGAGCACCGCCTTCTCGTCGACGCGGTGGTCGTGCACGTTGAGCGCGAAGCCGAACTGCTTCTCGTTCGTCGTCGTCCACTCCATCGTGCGCTTGGGGTCGACGGCCCAGACGTCCAGGCGCAGCTCGAGACCGTCGGCGACCTCGGACGACAGCGACACCGACCCGTCATAGGTGAATCGGGAGTCGAACGGCATCGCGGATGCCGTCGACTGCGGTGCGGGGGTGGCGACGACGACCGACTGCCCGCCACCGGAGGTCTGGGCCTGGATGGCGTTGAAGGCGTCCACGACCTGCGTGCACCCGGAGAGGGTGATCGGGCCGCCCAGCGCGACGACGGCGGCGAGCGCGAGGGCTCGCACGGTACGACGGTGAGTGGAGCTGCTCACAGGTATCTCCCGGGTCTGAGGGCGCGGGTGCGCAGAGGTCGACGAGACGACCATCACGCTGCGGGATGCAGGCCTCAGGGGGAGTCTGACCGGACGACGCGACGGGTAGGACGCGAAGGGCGAGCAGAGACAGGATGGCGCGCAGAAGACTACACCATCGTCTATACACTCGATCACATGGCAGCCGTGAGGAGCGTTCCGCCGGCGTCGTCGCCGGTCGCTTCCGAGTCCGACGACGCGAGCGGACCCAGCAGCCGGACACGCTCGGTCTGGCTCCTGCAGCTGGTCCTCGGCGCGAGCGTGGTCATCACCGTCCTGCTCGTCCAAGCGCTCGAACCGTCCCTCTTCGCGGTATGGACGTTCTCCACCGGAGTGGGCGTCGTCATCGCGCTGACCGCGGTCGCCATCATGGTGCCCTGGCACCGACTGCCGCGGAATGCGGTCGCCCTCATCCCGTTCGGCGACATCGTCGGCATCGGGCTGTTGAGCTTCGGGACGGACCTGCGGTTCGGATTCTTCTGGGTGTTCCCGATCACGTGGATCGCCACCCACTTCGTCCTCAGCATGATGATCGCCTCGCTGGCCGCGGTCGGCGTCATCATCGTCGCGGACGCCTCGGTCAACGGCGCCGGACCCGCCACGGCACTGCGCCTGATCGTGGTGCTCCTGTCCCTGACGTTCATCGCCATCACGGCGTATCTGTCGTCGCGCCAGACGCGCGCGTTCAAACAACTCCTCCGACGCCAGGCCAGCAGGCTGCAGGGCACTCTGCAACGCGTGACCGGACAGGAACGTCGTGTGTCGCAGATGCTGAACGGTCTCGACACGGGCATCGCCCGACTGTCGGTCGACGGCGAGGTGCTCGCCCTCAACGACACGTACGTGAACCTCTACGGCATCGAGCGCGACGAACCGTCGCGGCCCGGCGGAGCCGTCGAGTACGCCACCCTGCGGGGCGAACCGCTGCCCGACTCGGAACGCCCGTTCGCGCGCGCGGCGCGAGGCGAGCAGTTCGAGGACGAACGGGTGTGGCTGTTCGACGCCCAGGGCGACTGGCACGCCCTGTCCGCGTCCACCCGGCGCCTGGTCTCGTCCGACGAGCCCGAGAGCACGCTCCTCATCGTCCACGACGTCACCGCCCTCATCGAGGCGGAGCGGGCGCGCGAGCGTCTCGCTGCGACCGTGTCGCATGAACTGCGCAACCCCCTCACAGCCATCATCGGCCACGCCGACCTGGCACTCGACGCCCCGGATCTGACGCCCAAGGTGCGCGAGCAGCTCGAGGTCATCGCGGGCGCCGGGGAACGCATGCAGACACTGATCTCCGAGATCCTGGCGAACTCCCGCGGGGTGTTCCGCGAAGAGAGGTCGGCCGCGACGGCGGACGCCAGTCGCATCATCGCCTCCTCGCTCGAGTCGTTCCGCCCGGCCGCCGCCGCGCGCCGCGTGAGCGTGACCGACGACCTCCCCCTCTCGGCCGAGGTCGTGGGCGACGGGTTCCGCCTGCGCCAGGCGTTCGACAACATCCTCAGCAACGCCATCAAGTACACCCCCGGCGGAGGGAGCGTCCACATCACGGGGCACGTCTTCGACGACCACGTCGAGCTCACGTTCGCCGACACCGGCATCGGCATCCACCCCGACGAACTGCCCAGGATCTTCGACCCGTACTTCCGCGCCCGCGCGGCACGCGAGAGCCCGACCCCCGGCACGGGCCTGGGCATGGGGATCGTCCGCAGCATCGTCGAAGAGCAGGGGGGATCGCTCGAGCTCGAGAGCGAGGTCGGGACGGGGACCACCGTGACGGTGCGTCTGCCTTCCCGGTCGGGGGCGACCGAGGCATGACCGCCCAGGAGACGCTCGCCAATCTCGGGCTCGCCCAGGCGACCGTCGCCACCCTGGCCACCGTGATGGTGATCGGTCTCGGCTTCCTGCACCGACCGTCCCGTGCCGCGCTCCTGTGGTCGCTGGCGTTCGTACTGGCGATGTCGAGCACGTGGATCTCCGTCGCCGGTTCCGTGGTCGGCGACGAGGCCGTCCGTCGCGCGGGACTCGGTCTGATGCTCGGAGCTCCCGCGCTCATCTGGTCGGGTTTCCGCGCCCGGCGGCACGTTCCGGCGCTGCCGTGGATCGCCGTGCTGCAGTCGATCGCGACCGCCGTCGCCTTCGTGCTCGCGGTCGACCCCCAGGTGTACGGGATGACGTTCCGCGTGGCCTTCCTGGCGGCGGCGATCTTCGCCGGGCTCACGATCGTCGAGGTCCGACGTGCCGCCGATCGATTCGAGCGACTCGCGCTGCCCCTGACCGTCGTGTCCGCCGGTTTCGTCGCCCTCGCCGGCGCGATCGTCGTGGCGGGTCTGGCGCTCCCCTCGAGCGCGCAGGACCTCACGCTCCCCCGCATCCTCAACGGCCTCGCGATGCTGATCTACCTCGTGTGCGCGACGGTGAGCGTCCTGTACTTCACCTCGGTCTCGCCCGTCGGGACACGCGCGGCGCGCTCGTGGCCGCAGTTCTCCGTGACCGCGGAGGATCGGCTCACCCGCGCGCGTCGGGCACAGGAGAGTTCCTGGAACGTGCTGGCGATCCGCCTCGACGACCCCGACCAGATCCGCAGCACGATCGGCGAGAACGGCTGGAACCGCATCACCACGGCCTTCGAGGCCGTCGTGGCCGCCACGCTCCCCGCGGAGGCCGACATCGGGCGTCCGGCGCGCGGTCGCCTGGTGGCGGTGGTCTGTCGCCCCGGGCCCGTGCTCCGCGAGCACGTGCGCACTCTCCTGCGACGGGTGACCGAGATGGATGCCGACGACTGGGCCGACCTGCAGCTCTCGGCGAGCATCGGGTGGGTGCCGGCGGAGTCGGCCTGGTACGACCTCGACGAACTCGTAGGCCGGGCGGAGGACGCCGCGATGACGGCGACGCGACTCGGCGGCGACCGGTGGGAGCGCGTTCGCGCGTGATCAGCCCGCGGGCGTGGCGTCGCGGGCGATGGCGACGGTGAGGGTGTCGCTGGCGGTCTGCTTGGCGAAGTCGCTCGAGGTCGGCGTCGTCTGAAGAAGGAACTCGTACGTGAACTGGAGCGTCACGAACGTCGCCTCGGCGGGGACCTCCCCCACGTTGAACGTCTGCGAGTAGCTGTACGGCGACAGGACCACGTAGCCGGGCGGGTTGCTCTGATCGACCTGCGGGGTCAGCGGCGCGAACGATTGCGTGGCATTGCCCGGCACGGCCGTCATCGTCGCCCTCTGCAGATAGACCTGCTGCCCGTCGTTGGGCGTGACGGTGGTGTCCATCGAGATGCTCACCGGCTTCAGCGCCGTCGCCGTCCAGCGGTCCATCGACAGCGTGGACCAGTACTTCACCGTCGCGGCGATGGCGCCGGCGGTCACCTTCTTCTCGGTGGAACCGCTGGAAAGGTCGTTCGGCACCGGCGTGGGAACCGGAGTGGTGGAGGCCGAAACCGTCGGCGAGGAGGAGGGCGTCGTCTGCCCACCGCCCTGCGCCCACGGCGGCGCGCCGCACCCGACCAGCGCGAGCAGCATCGTCCCCGCGCCGATCGCACCCAGCGCGGCTCGGCCGCGGCGCACCCGGTCCCCCATGAATCCTCCTGTGGTCTTCCGTCGAGTCTAGGCGGCGACGGGTCGCGAGGGCTCAGGGAACCACGCCCGGCCTCGGGCGTCGACGCCCGCGGCTGGGCGACGGATGGCGCAGACGACGCCGATCCTTTACGCAATCGAAACGCCGATCGGTGGCGCGCCGTGTACAGATGGGGGATAGTCGAAGAGGCGGATCCGCATCGCGCTGGGGGCGATCACCGCCGGCCCGTTGCACGCGACGTGCGCGGTCTCCCGTCCTCGACGCTTGTGGGTGCCGCATGAAGAACACGCTGGTCCGCTCCCTGGCCGCTGCCGCTCTGGCCGCCGGAGCCGTCCTGGCCCTCCCGTCCATCGCCCACGCGGCGGCGGACGGCTCCCCCGATGACACCACGACCCACGCCTCCGCCAGCGTCCCCGGCGGGGGCGCACCCGCGCTGGGGTTCTGGATCGGGGGCGGCGCTCTCGCGCTCGCGGGCGGTGCGATCGCCGTGGGCGCCACCGTCCGACGTCACCGGCACGATCTCGACGTCTGAGTCGCCGACGCCCGGCGAGGTACCGGTCTCCGGTCGGCTCAGGAGGCCACCGCGGGGCGGCTGCCCTCGACCTCCGCGGTGATCAGGATCGGCAGGTGGTCGCTCAGCCCCTGCGGGAGGGTGCGGATGTGTGCAATGTCGAAACCGATCGACGTCGCGAAGTCGTAGTGACCCCGGAAGAAGCGGTAGCGCGTGTAGGTACGCGAGTCGCTGAGGGTGAGTTCGTATCCCTGGTCGCGCACCGCCTGCCCGAGGTTCTCCTTGAACACCGGGTAGTTGTAGTCGCCGACCATGAGAGCGGGCAACCCGGGACCGAGGTTCTGCAGCTCCGCCAACGCGGTGCGGATCTGGTGGCGGCGCAGGGAGTTGAGCGCGGTGAGGGGTGCCGCGTGGAAGGAGGCGACGATGATCTCGTGACCGTCGTCGATGTCGCGCAGGCGGACACCCAGCATGCGCTCCTCCGCCGGCTTCAGCACGTAGTCGTGCAGGGACTTCTTGAGGGCGATCGACCGCACCTCGACCGCACGGAACGTGTTCTCGCGGTAGTACACGGCGAGTCCGAGCCGGTTGCGCTGCGTGGCCTCCGCGAGACGCAGCCCGGAGATCTCCGCGGGGATGTCGCGGGTGTCGCATTCCTGCAGACACAGGACGTCGACCGCGTGCGCGTCGACGAGGGCGGCGAGCTCGCCCGCCGCGCGATGCTTGCGCAAGTTGTACGAAATGACCTTCATGGCCCCGCCAGCCTAGAAGGCGCAGCCCTCAGCTTGCTGAGGGTTGCGCAACGCTCACGAACCGATGTCGTCGGCGTCGCGCCGATTCCGCGTCTGTTCGGCCCGGGATGCGAGCAGCTCGTCCGCCGGATACCCCACCTCGGCCAGCACGAGCCCGCGTGCGGCGAGGACCTTCGTGTCCGGCAGACGCGCGCCCGCGTCACGGATCGCCACGACGCGTTCGGGGTCGATCCGCCCCTCGCCGACGGCCACGCACGCGCCCACCAGTGCACGCACCATGCTGTGGCAGAAGGCATCAGCTCGCACATGGGCGAGGAGCGCGCCCGCGGGGTCACGGTGCCAATCGAACTCCAGCAGTGTGCGGATCGTGGTGGCCTCCTCGCGCGCCTTGCAGTAGGCGGCGAAGTCGTGGAGACCGATGAGGCTCCGGGCTGCGGCATCCATGGCCGCGACGTCCAGGTGCGCCTTGACGGTGGTGGTCCGCGCGCGCTCGAGCGGGTCGTACCCGGTTCCGAGATCGGCGATGCGGTACACGTAGCGACGCCAGACGGCGGAGAAGCGGGCATCGAACCCCGCCGGGGCCGGAACCGTGTGATGGACCGTGACGTCGGGATAGGCGCCCAGGACGCCGCGGATCCGACCCGCGAGGGCCGTGACGCCGTCCGGCTCGTCCCCCTGGCGACGCCGGCGCGGAAGGCGGGCGACCTGCGCCTCATCGAGGTCGACGTGAGCGACCTGACCCGAGGCGTGCACCCCGGCATCCGTCCGTCCGGCGACGACCAATCGCGGCTCTCCGCCGACGATGCGGCTCAGGGCCTCTTCGAGCGTTCCCTGGACGGTGCGCAGGCCCGGCTGCCGCGCCCACCCGCGGAAATGTGTGCCGTCATAGGCGATGTCGAGACGGATGCGCACTTGTTCAGCCTACGTGCCCCGGGATGACGAACGAGGCCCTCTCCCCAGCGGGAGAGGGCCTCGTTCAGGAAGCAGAGGATTACGCCTTGGCGTCGTCCTCGACCGCGTCGGTGGCGGCGGCCTCGGCGGCCGCGCCCTCCTCCTGCGACTCGGCGCCGGCGTCGGCAGCCTCGTCGGTGGCGGGGGTCTCCTCGGTCGAGGTCTCCTCGGCGGGGGTCTCCTCGGCAGCCGGCGTGGCAGCCGCAGCGGGTGCCGCGGACTTCGACGCCGACGGCTTCTTGGTGACGGGCTCGAGGACGAGCTCGATCACGGCCATGGGCGCGTTGTCGCCCTTGCGGTTGCCGACCTTGGTGATGCGGGTGTATCCGCCGTCACGGTCCGCGACCAGCGGGGCGATCTCGGTGAAGAGGGTGTGCACGACCTCCTTGTCACCGATCACCGAAAGGACGCGGCGGCGGGCGTGGAGGTCACCCCGCTTCGCGAACGTGATCAGTCGCTCGGCGAGCGGACGCAGGCGCTTGGCCTTGGTCTCGGTCGTCTTGATCGACTTGTGGGTGTACAGGGCCGCCGCGAGGTTCGCGAGAAGCAGGCGCTCGTGGGCCGGGCCGCCGCCGAGACGGGGACCCTTCGTGGGCTTGGGCATGTCGTGTTACTCCAGTAGGAAGGTTCGGTCGGGTCCGACGGGTCAGACGGTCTCGTCGTCGTAGCCGCCGAAGAACTGTGCACCGTCGAAACCGGGCACCGAGTCCTTGAGCGACAGGCCGAGGGAGGTGAGCTTGTCGCGCACCTCGTCGACCGACTTCTGACCGAAGTTGCGGATGTTCATCAGCTGGGTCTCGGAGAGGGCGACCAGCTCCGAAACGGTGTTGATGCCCTCGCGCTTGAGGCAGTTGTACGAGCGCACCGAGAGGTCGAGGTCTTCGATCGGCATCGACAGCTCGTTGGAGAGGACGGTCTCGACCGGCGCGGGGCCGATCTCGATGCCCTCGGCCTCGACGTTCAGCTCGCGGGCGAGACCGAACAGCTCGGTGAGCGTACGACCGGCCGACGCCACGGCGTCGCGCGGGGCGATCGACGGCTTCGACTCGACGTCCAGGACGAGCTTGTCGAAGTCGGTGCGCTCACCGGCACGGGTCGCGTCGACGCGGTAGCTGACCTTGAGCACCGGCGAGTAGATCGAGTCGATCGGGATCTGACCCGCCTCGGCGTACTCGTTGCGGTTCTGGGTCGCCGAGACGTAGCCGCGGCCGCGCTCGATGGTGAGCTCGAGCTCGAACTTCGCGGTGTCGTTGAGCGTCGCGATGACCAGCTCGGGGTTGTGCACCTCGACGCCCGCGGGTGCGGAGATGTCCGCCGCCGTGACCTCGCCGGCACCCGTCTTGCGCAGGTAGGCCGTGATGGGCTCGTCGCGCTCGCTCGAGACGACGAGCTGCTTGATGTTCAGGATGATCTCGGTGACGTCTTCCTTCACGCCCGGGATGGTGCTGAACTCGTGCAGGACGCCATCGATGCGGATGCTCGTGACGGCCGCGCCGGGGATCGACGACAGGAGGCTGCGACGCAGCGCGTTGCCGATCGTGTAACCGAAGCCGGGCTCGAGCGGCTCGATGACGAAACGGCTGCGGAACTCCCCGATCTTCTCCTCGGTCAGAGTGGGACGCTGTGCGATGAGCACTATGTGTTCCTTTCGATCACGTGCCCGCTATATGACACGTGTAATGGGGTGAGGTGTTGAGTTGTACTCGCCGGATGCAGACGGCCCGACGGCCGCCGGCATCCGGATGTCCTGGGATGCGCGGGAGCGCGAACGTTCCCGGGGAGTGACGAGCACTCCCCGGGAACGATGCGTCAGACGCGGCGGCGCTTCGGCGGACGGCAGCCGTTGTGCGCCTGCGGCGTCACGTCCTGGATCGAGCCGACCTCGAGGCCGGCGGCCGTGAGCGAACGGATCGCGGTCTCGCGACCCGAGCCGGGGCCCTTCACGAAGACGTCGACCTTCTTCACGCCGTGCTCCTGCGCCTGGCGGGCGGCGGACTCCGCGGCCATGCCAGCGGCGTAGGGCGTCGACTTGCGCGAGCCCTTGAAGCCGACGCCGCCGGACGATGCCCAGCTGATGACGGCCCCGGAGGGGTCGGTGATCGAAACGATGGTGTTGTTGAACGTCGACTTGATGTGGGCCTGACCCACGGCGATGTTCTTCTTCTCCTTGCGGCGCGGCTTGCGCGCGGCGGACTTGGCCTGTGCCATGTGCGGTTCTCCTGAATCCTGCGCCGGCGGAGGCCTAGCGCGCCTTCTTCTTGCCGGCGACCGTGCGCTTGGGGCCCTTGCGGGTACGCGCGTTCGTCTTCGTGCGCTGACCGCGCACAGGGAGGCCGCGGCGGTGGCGCAGGCCCTCGTAGGAACCGATCTCGACCTTGCGGCGGATGTCGGCGGCCACCTCGCGACGGAGGTCACCCTCCACCTTGTAGGTGCCCTCGATGTGGTCGCGCAGCGCGACCAGCTGGTCGTCGGTGAGGTCCTTGACGCGGACGTCCGGGCTGATGCCGGTCGCGGTGAGGATCTCGGTGGAGCGGGTACGGCCCACGCCGTAGATGTAGGTAAGTGCGATCACCACGCGCTTGTCGCGCGGGATGTCGACGCCGGCGAGACGTGCCATGCGGCTCTCCTCAGAGTGTCGTGGAGGTGTGGAGCAGGATCGGTGCCCGGGCCTCCGCCCCGAGGTGTCCCCCGCATCGCGGGTTCTGATCCTGCCGTTGTGTATTCAGTTGGAAGTCTGTCGTCGAGTCGGGCCGGACCTGGAGTCCGGTCCGCACTCAGCCCTGGCGCTGCTTGTGACGCGGGTTGCTCTTGCAGATCACCATGACGCGCCCGTGGCGACGGATCACCTTGCAGTGGTCGCAGATGGGCTTGACGGAGGGGTTGACCTTCATGGGGGTGTTCCTGTTCGCTGTCTTCGATCCGCGCGAGCGGTTCGTTACTTCTCGGCCGGGCTCAGCGGTAGCGGTAGACGATACGACCGCGCGTGAGGTCGTACGGGCTCAGTTCGACGACGACGCGGTCCTCGGGGATGATGCGGATGTAGTTCTGCCGCATCTTGCCCGAGATGGTGGCGAGCACCTTGTGACCGTTGGTCAGTTCGACACGGAACATCGCATTGGGCAGTGCCTCGGACACCGTGCCCTCGATCTCGATGACACCGTCTTTCTTCGCCATAAACTCGCTCACGCTCATTGCAGACCGGCCGGTCTGCGGTGGATGGGGATTCGGTGCTACGACACGCCAATAAAGGCGCAACGCACCAAAGATCAAGCATACGTGGTAGAGCGCGATGCGGCAACTCGCCGCATCGACTCAGCCGTTGAGGCGATCGACGATGTCCTTCTGGGGGTCGCCGGTGAGATCGGTCTGGTTGACCAGAACCGTGCCGTTGATGGCGATCGTCGGCGTCGCGATCCCGGACCCCGTCTGCGACGGCGTCTTCTTGGTGATCGCCGTCACGAACTTCGTGTACGTCCCGTCCGTGATGCAGGAGCTCACGGCATCCGAGGCTCCCGCGTTCTTCGCGATGGTCGCGAGCGTCGCGTCATCCAGGCCGGAGGTGCCCTCCGTGGGCTGCTGGGCGTACATCGCCGTGACGAAAGCGGACACGTTCGCCGGGTCGTCGACCGCGACGCAGTAGGCGGCGTTCGCGGCGCGCGTCGAGTACTGCGTGCCCTGCGACTGCGCGTCGAGGATCGAGATCGGGTGGATGTTGAGGGTGATGGTGCCGTCGTCGACGAGCTGCTGGAGTGTCGAGCCGTAGGCCTGCTCGAACGAGTTGCAGATCGGGCACATGAAGTCGATGTAGGTGTCGACCGTCTGGCTGCCGGAACCCACGGCGATCGCGCCCGTGTCGGCGTTGACCGCCGAGGACTGCGGCACCGTCCCCGGCGACGTCGCCTGGTTGTTGGCGAACCACACCACTCCGCCGATCACGAGGACGACGACCACTGCGGCCGCCGTCACCCCGATCGCGAACCAGTTCGTGGACTTGCGAGCCGCGGCCATCATCATCAGTCGATCTCCTTCGGCACCACACCGAAGGGTGCCAGCTTCTCCGCACCGCCGTCGGACGCGGTGAGGACCCAGATTCCTCCATCGTGCACGGCGACGCTATGTTCCCAATGGGAGCCGGCTGTGCCGTCGATGGTCGAGACCGTCCACCCGTCGTCTTCGACCCGGGTCTCCTGATCGCCGATGACCACCATGGGCTCGATCGCGACCGCGAGTCCGGGCCGCACCTCGGCGCCACGATCCGGCACCCGGTAGTTGAAGACGCTCGGCGACTCGTGCATCTTGCGGCCGATGCCGTGGCCGACGTAGTCGCGCAGGATGCCGTAACCCCCATCGGGCGCGTTGTCCTCGATGTATCCCTCGATGGCAGCACTCACCTCGCCGAGGTGCGCGGCACGACTGAGCGCGGCGATGCCGGCCCACAACGAACCCTCGGTCACCTCGGACAGGCGTCGCCGAGGAGCGACGATCTCGTCCGGAGCGTCGCCGGGGACGACCACGGTGAACGCCGAGTCGCCGTTCCAGCCTCGGAACTCGGCCCCGGCATCGATAGAGAGCAGATCGCCCGCCTGGAGGGGACGGTCGTTCGGGATGCCGTGCACGACCTGCTCGTTGACCGATGCGCAGATCGTGTGACGGTATCCCCGCACCATCTGGAAGTTCGACTTCGCGCCGCGCCCGGTGATGACGGCGGAGGCAGCGGCATCCAGGTCGAGGGTCGTGACGCCGGGGGCGATCAGCTCGCGCACGGCATCCAGCGCGGCGGCGGTGATCAGACCGGGCTCGACCATGGCCCGCAGCTGAGCGGGCTTCTTGTAGATCGAGGAGCGCAGGACCACGTCAGCGCGCCGGTCGCAGACCGCGCGCCTCGAGCGCCGCGAAGATGCGCGCGGTGATCTCGTCGAGGTCGCCGACGCCGTCGATCTCATCGACGATGCCGCGGGTGCCGTACACGTCGAGGATCGGAGCGGTCTCGCGCTCGTAGATCCCGAGTCGCGTGGCGATCGCGGCCTCGGTGTCGTCGGCACGGCCCTGCTCGGCCGCACGGGACGTGAGCCGGGCCAGCGATTCCTCCCGCGGGACGACGAGGGCGATCACGGCGTCCAGCTTCTCGTCGCGTCCCTCGAGGAACTCGTCGAGGTGCAGGACCTGCGCGAGGTTGCGCGGGTAGCCGTCGAGGAGGAAACCCTCGGCCGCGTCAGCCTGCGACAGCCGGTCGCGGACGACGGCGCTGGTCAGCTCATCGGGGACGAGGTCTCCCCCATCGATGATCGACTTCACCTGGAGCCCCAGCTCGGTGCCCTGCGAGACGTTGGCACGGAACACGTCGCCGGTGGAGACGACCGGGACACCCAGAGCCTCGCCGACACGGACGCCCTGCGTCCCCTTGCCCGAGCCCTGGGGTCCGACGATCAGAAGACGTGCGGTCATCGCAGAAGCCCCTCGTAGTGACGCTGCTGGAGTTGAGCGTCGATCTGCTTCACCGTCTCGAGGCCGACGCCGACGATGATCAGGATCGACGCGCCGCCGAACGGGAAGTTCTGGTTGGCACCGACCGTCGCCAGCGCCACGAGCGGCAGCAGAGCGATGAGGCCGAGGTAGATGGATCCCGGGAGCGTGATGCGCGTCAGCACGTAGTCGAGGTACTCGGCGGTCGGACGACCCGCGCGGATGCCGGGGATGAAGCCGCCGTACTTCTTCATGTTGTCGGCGACATCGACCGGGTTGAACGTGATGGCGACGTAGAAGTACGTGAAGCCCACGATCAGCAGGAAGTACACGAGCATGTACAGCGGGTGGTCGCCGCGCGTGAGGTACTGCGAGATCCACGTCACCCACGCGGCCGGCTCCTGACCCGCCTGCGGCTGGTTGAACTGGGCGATGAGTGCCGGGATGTACAGCAGCGACGACGCGAAGATCACGGGCACGACGCCGGCCATGTTGACCTTGATCGGGATGTAGGTGTTCGTACCGCCGTAGGTGCGGCGTCCCACCATGCGCTTCGCGTACTGGACCGGGATGCGGCGCTGGGACTGTTCGACGAACACCACCAGCGCGACGACCACGATGCCCACCGCGAGCACGAGGAGGAAGATCTCGACGCCGCGCGTGTTCAGGATCGACAGCATGGCGGCCGGGAAGGTCGCGGCGACGGAGGTGAAGATGAGGATCGACATGCCGTTGCCGACGCCGCGCTCGGTGACGAGCTCGGCGAACCACATGACCAGGCCCGTACCGGCGGTCATCGTGATGATCATGAGCAGCTGGGCCCACCAGATGTCGTTGGTGAGGAGCTGCTGGCACTCCGGGGCGCCGCCGGTGCCGAAGAGCTGCCCGGAGCGCGCGACGGTGACCAGAGTCGTGGACTGCAGCAGCGCGAGCGCGATGGTCAGGTAGCGCGTGTACTGCGTGAGCTTGGCCTGACCGGCCTGGCCCTCTTTGTACAGCGTCTCGAAGTGCGGGATGACCACGCGCAGCAGCTGCACGATGATCGTCGCCGTGATGTACGGCATGACACCCAGGGCGAAGATCGACAGCTGGAGGAGCGCTCCACCCGAGAAGAGGTTCACCAGGGAGAGCAGGCCCTCGGTGCTCCCGGACGCCGCCAGACAGCGCTGGACGTTCGGGAAGTCGACGAAGGGCGTCGGCACGTGGGCACCCAGCCGGTAGATGGCGATGATGCCCAGCGTGAAGGCGATCTTCCGCCTCAGGTCGGGCGTGCGAAAAACCCGCGCGATGGCGCTGAACAAGGGGATTCCTCCAGAACGATCTCGGCGCGCGACCAGGCGCACACGGAATCAGACTAACCCAGAAGGGGCCGACGGCCACACGGCCGCCGGCCCCTTCGGGGTGTGACGTCAGTTGATGGAGCCGCCTGCGGCGACGATCTTCTGCTCCGCAGAGCCGGAGACCTTGTCGACCGACACGTTGAGCGCGACCGAGATGTCGCCGGTGCCGAGCACCTTGACCTTCTCGTTCTTGCGCACGGCGCCCTTGGCCACCAGGTCGACGATGGTCACATCGCCGCCCTGCGGGTAGAGCTCGGCCAGCTTGTCGAGGTTGACGACCTGGTACTCGACCCGGAACGGGTTCTTGAAGCCACGGAGCTTCGGGGTGCGCATGTGCAGCGGCATCTGCCCACCCTCGAAGCCGACCTTGACCTGGTAACGGGCCTTCGTTCCCTTGGTACCGCGACCGGCGGTCTTACCCTTGGAGCCCTCACCGCGACCGACACGGGTCTTCGCGGTGCGAGCGCCGGGGACGGGACGCAGGTGGTGGACCTTCAGCACGCCGGGGCGCGCCGCGGGTGCGGCATCCTTCTTCGCGGCCGCCTTGCGGGCCGGAGCCTTCTTCGGGGCGTCGACCGTGGTGGTCTCGTCCTTCTTGTCAGCCATTAGTCGATCTCCTCAACCTTGACGAGGTGGGCGACGGTCTTGACGTAACCGCGCGTCTGCGCGTCGTCGGGACGGACGACGGAGTCGCCGATCCGCTTGAGACCGAGCGAGCGCAGCGTGTCACGCTGGTTCTGCTTCTCGCTCACCTTGGACTTGATCTGCGTGACCTTCAGACGCTCGGCCATCAGGCACCTACCTTCTGAGCGGCGGCCTCGGCGCGCACGAGGCGGGCCGGGGCGACCTGGTCGAACTCCAGACCGCGGCGGGCGGCCACGGCACGGGGCTCCTCGAGCGACTTCAGAGCCTCGACGGTCGCGTGCACGATGTTGATCGTGTTCGACGAACCGAGCGACTTCGAGAGGACGTCGTGGATGCCGGCGCACTCGAGGACGGCGCGGACGGGACCACCGGCGATAACACCGGTACCGGCAGCGGCGGGGCGCAGGAGCACCACACCGGCGGCAGCCTCACCCTGGACGGGGTGGGGAATGGTCGAGCCGGAGCGCGGCACGCGGAAGAAGTTGCGCTTGGCCTCTTCGACACCCTTCGAGATGGCGAGGGGCACTTCGCGCGCCTTGCCGTAGCCGACGCCCACGACGCCGTTGCCATCGCCCACGACGACCAGCGCCGTGAAGCTGAAGCGACGACCGCCCTTGACGACCTTCGAGACGCGGTTGATCGTCACGACGCGCTCGAGGAACTGGCTCTCGTTGCGGTCGCGCGAACCACGGTCGCGCTGGTTGGCGTTGCGCTCGCGACCGCCGCGGCGGGGCTCGCGCTCGCGCTCGGCGGGTGCCTGGGACCCAGCCGCACCCTCAGTCGGTGCAGTCTGCTCGGTCACTTCGGTCTCCTTGTTGTCACTCACAGGTTCAGCCCTCCTTCGCGGGCGCCTTCGGCGATCGCGGCGACACGACCGGCGTAACGGTTGCCGCCACGGTCGAACACGACGTCCGAGAAGCCGGCGGCCTTCGCGCGCTCGGCGACGAGCTCGCCGACCTTGCGGGCCTTGGCGGTCTTGTCACCGTCGAACGAACGCAGGTCGACCTCGAGCGTCGAGGCCGAGGCCACGGTGTGGCCCTTGCTGTCGTCGACCAGCTGGACGAAGACGTGGCGGGCCGAACGCGTCACGACGAGACGGGGACGGAGCTCCGTACCCACGACCTTCTTGCGCAGACGAGCGTGGCGACGCGCGCGGGCGGCGGACTTTGTCTTGATAGCCATGGCTACTTACCACTCTTTCCGGCCTTGCGGCGCACAACCTCACCCGCGTACCGCACACCCTTGCCCTTGTAGGGCTCGGGCTTGCGGATCTTGCGGATGTTGGCGGCGGCCTCGCCGACGGCCTGCTTGTCGATGCCGCTCACGGTCAGCTTGTTGTTGCCTTCGACCGTGAGGGTGATGCCCGCGGGCGGGTCGATCAGGACGGGGTGCGAGAAGCCGAGGGCGAACTCGACCGAGCTGCCCTTCTGCGCCACGCGGTAACCCGTGCCGACGACCTCGAGGCCCTTGGTGTAGCCCTGGGTGACACCGATGATGTTGTTGTTGATGAGCGTGCGGGTCAGGCCGTGGAGCGACCGCGACTCGCGCTCGTCGTCGGGGCGGGTGACGAGAACCTGGTTCTCCTCGACCGAAACCTCGAGGGGCTGCGCGATGGTGAGCGCGAGCTCGCCCTTCGGGCCCTTGACGTGGACCTCCCGGCCGTTCACCGAAACGGTGACGCCGGCGGGGATGTCGATGGGAAGACGTCCGATACGCGACATGTCAGATCACCACACGTAGGCGAGGACTTCCCCGCCGACGCCCTTCTGCTCGGCCTGACGGTCCGTGAGGAGACCGGAGGAGGTGGACAGGATGGCGACGCCCAGGCCGCCGAGGACCGTGGGGACCTCGGTGGACTTCGCGTACACGCGAAGGCCGGGCTTCGACACGCGCTTGATGCCGGCGATCGACCGCTCGCGGTTCGGGCCGTACTTCAGCGTCAGGGTGAGGGTCTGGCCGACACGGGCGTCCGAAACGGACCAGTCGGCGATGTAACCCTCCTGCTTGAGGATGGCGGCGATGTGCGTCTTGAGCTTCGAGCTCGGCAGCGACACGGAGTCGTGGTGCGCCGAGTTCGCGTTGCGCAGACGGGTCAGCATGTCTGCGACCGGGTCTGTCATCGTCATGTGTTGCTTCTTTCGATCATGAGGTTTCGACTGCCGTTACACGACAGGCGACCTTCGATGAGAGGCCCCCGGGATCCCGGGGGCCCGGGGGCTCAGGCCTGAGCGTCCGCCGACTGGAACGGGAAGCCGAGCTGGCGAAGCAGCGAGCGGCCCTCGTCATCGGTCTTCGCGGTGGTGACGATCGTGATGTCGAAACCACGCACGCGGTCGATGCGGTCCTGATCGATCTCGTGGAACACGGACTGCTCCTGGAGACCGAAGGTGTAGTTGCCGTTGCCGTCGAACTGCTTGGCCGAGAGACCGCGGAAGTCGCGGATACGGGGCAGGGCGAGGTTGACGAGACGGTCGACGAACTCCCACGCACGGTCGCCACGGAGGGTGACGTGCGCACCGATGGCCTGTCCTTCGCGCAGCTTGAACTGCGCGATGGACTTGCGGGCCTTGGTGACGATGGGCTTCTGACCGGTGATCTTGGTGAGGTCCTCGACCGCGCCATCGATCACCTTGCTGTCGCGAGCAGCCTCGCCGACACCGGTGTTCACGACGACCTTGACCAGACCGGGGATCTGCATGACGTTCGCGTAGCCGAACTCTTCCTGCAGGGCCTTCTTGATCTCGGTGTTGTACTTCTGCTTCAGGCGGGGCTGGATCTTGCCAGCCACCGCGGCAGTGTCGGTGCTCATATTCAGAGGTCCTTGCCTGACTTCTTCGCGAAGCGCACGCGGACGGTGCGCTTGACGCCGTCCTTCACCTGCTCCTCGACGCGGTGACCGACGCGGGTCGGCTTCTTGGTCGAGGGGTCGACGATCGCGACGTTGGAGATGTGGATCGGGGCCTCGAACGTCTCGATGCCACCGGTCTTGGTGCCGCGCTGGGACTGGCCGACGCGGTTGTGCTTCGTGACGTAGTTCACGCCCTCGACGATGACGCGGTTCTGCTCGGTCAGGACCTCGAGGACCTTGCCCTGCTTGCCGCGGTCGCCGCCCTTGTCCTGCTTCTTGCCAGAGATGACCTGAACCAGGTCACCCTTCTTGATTTTCGCCATGATCAGATGACCTCCGGGGCGAGCGAGACGATCTTCATGAACTTCTTGTCGCGAAGCTCACGACCGACCGGTCCGAAGATGCGGGTGCCGCGGGGCTCCCCGTCGTTCTTCAGGATCACGGCGGCGTTCTCGTCGAACTTGATGTACGAGCCGTCGGGACGACGGGTCTGCTTGACCACGCGGACGACGACGGCCTTGACCACGTCGCCCTTCTTGACGTTTCCACCGGGGATCGCGTCCTTGACCGTGGCGACGATGACGTCGCCCAGGCCCGCGTACCGACGGTTGGAGCCGCCCAGCACACGGATGGTCAGCAGCTCCTTGGCGCCGGTGTTGTCGGCGACCTTCAGCCGGGATTCGTTCTGAATCACTTGTTACTCCTTGGGTTCCAAGCAAGCCGCGAGGCTTACTTGGCCTTCTCGAGGATCTCGACCAGGCGCCAGCGCTTGGTGGCGCTGAGCGGACGGGTCTCGTTGATGACGACCAGGTCGCCGATGCCGGCCGAGTTCGTCTCGTCGTGGGCCTTGACCTTCGACGTGCGACGGATGACCTTGCCGTAGAGCGGGTGCTTCACGCGGTCCTCGACCTCGACGACGATCGTCTTGTCCATCTTGTCGCTGACGACGTAGCCACGACGCGCCTTGCGGTAACCGCGGGCGCTCTCGTCGCGGACATCGTTCGCCGCGTGCTCGTGGCCGACGACCTGCGCCTCGGCTTCTGCCTTCTTCGCGGTAGCCATTACTCCGCCTCTTCCTTTGCGGCGTCGTCAGCGGCATCCGCCTTCTTCGCCTTGCTCTTCTTCGCCTTCGTCGCCTCGACCGGGGCCGGCGTGGCGCGGATGCCGAGCTCGCGCTCACGGATCACCGTGTACAGACGCGCGATGTCGCGCTTGACTGCACGGATGCGGCCGTGGCTCTCGAGCTGGCCGGTGGCCGACTGGAAGCGCAGGTTGAACAGCTCTTCCTTGGCCTTGCGCAGCTCCTCGACGAGGCGCTGGTCTTCGAACGTGTCGAGCTCGCTCGGGGCGAGCTGCTTGGTGCCGATCGCCATTACGCGTCGCCCTCCTCGCGCTTGATGATGCGTGCCTTCAGCGGCAGCTTGTGGATGGCACGGGTCAGTGCTTCACGAGCGAGTTCCTCGTTGACACCGGCGACCTCGAAGAGGACGCGACCCGGCTTGACGTTCGCAACCCACCACTCGGGGGAACCCTTACCGGAACCCATGCGGGTTTCGGCCGGCTTCTTGGTGAGCGGACGGTCGGGGTAGATGTTGATCCACACCTTTCCACCACGCTTGATGTGACGGGTCATCGCGATACGAGCGGACTCGATCTGACGGTTGGTCACGTAGGCGGGGGTCAGAGCCTGGATGCCGAACTCGCCGAACGACACCTGGGTGCCGCCGGTGGCCTGGCCCGAGCGACCGGGGTGGTGCTGCTTGCGGTACTTGACCTTGCGGGGGATGAGCATTACGCCGACGCTCCTTCTGCCACGGGGGCCTCATTGCGAGGGCCACGACGACGGTCGCCGCCACGGTCGTCACGACCGCGCGACTTCGGGGCGTTGGCCTGCTCGCGGGCGAGCTCCTTGTTGGTGAGGTCGCCCTTGTAGATCCACACCTTCACGCCGATGCGGCCGAAGGTCGTCTTGGCCTCGTAGAAGCCGTAGTCGATGTTCGCGCGCAGGGTGTGCAGGGGCACACGGCCTTCGCGGTAGAACTCCGAGCGGCTCATCTCGGCGCCGCCGAGGCGGCCCGACACCTGGATGCGGACACCCTTGGCGCCCGCGCGCTGCGCGCCCTGCAGGCCCTTGCGCATCGCGCGGCGGAAAGCCACGCGGGCGGAGAGCTGCTCGGCGACACCCTGGGCGACCAGCTGAGCGTCGGCCTCGGGGTTCTTGACCTCGAGGATGTTCAGCTGGATCTGCTTGCCGGTGAGCTTCTCGAGGTCGGCGCGGATGCGCTCGGCCTCGGCGCCGCGGCGACCGATCACGATGCCCGGGCGGGCGGTGTGGATGTCGACGCGGACGCGGTCACGCGTGCGCTCGATCTCGATGTTGCTGACGCCCGCGCGGTCGAGCGAGGTGGTCAGCAGGCGACGGATCTTGATGTCCTCGGCGAGGTAGTCGGCGTAGCGCTGTCCGGGCTTCGTCGAGTCGGAGAACCACCGCGACACGTGGTCGGTGGTGATGCCGAGGCGGAAGCCGTACGGGTTGACCTTCTGTCCCATTACTTGCTCGCCTTCTTGTTGGCGCGAGCCGGGGCCGCAGCAGCGTCTTCCGGCGTCGCGAGCACGACCGTGATGTGGCTCGTGCGCTTCTTGATCTGGAAGGCGCGACCCTGTGCGCGGGGCTGGAAACGCTTGAGCGTCGTGCCCTCGTCGACGTACGCGTTCTTCACGTACAGGTCGGCGTCATCCAGGTACTCGTTCGTCTTGTCGGCGGTGACGCGAGCGTTCGCGATCGCCGAGGCGACGAGCTTGTAGATCGGCTCGCTCGCACCCTGCGGCGCGAACTTCAGGATGGCGAGGGCCTCTTCGGCCTGCTTCCCCTTGATGAGAGCGACGACACGACGAGCCTTCTGAGGGGTCACGCGGATGTGTCGCACGCGTGCGATGGACTCCACCATTTCTCTCTCCTCCTCGGTCGCCTTAGCGGCGACGGCCCTTCTTGTCGTCCTTCACGTGGCCGCGGAAGGTGCGGGTGGGCGAGAACTCGCCCAGCTTGTGGCCGACCATGGTCTCGGTCACGAACACGGGGATGTGCTTGCGTCCGTCGTGCACGGCGATGGTGTGTCCCAGCATGGCGGGGATGATCATCGAACGGCGCGACCAGGTCTTGATGACGTTCTTCGAACCGGCTTCGTTCTGCGAGACGACCTTGCGAAGCAGGTGCTCGTCGACGAAGGGGCCCTTCTTAAGGCTGCGAGGCATCTTCCTCTACTCCTACTTACGCTTCTTGCCGGCGGTGCGACGGCGGACGATCAGCTTGTCGCTTTCCTTGTTCGCGTGGCGGGTACGGCCTTCGGCCTTACCCCACGGCGAAACGGGGTGACGACCACCGGACGTCTTGCCCTCACCACCACCGTGCGGGTGGTCGACCGGGTTCATGGCGACACCACGGACGGTGGGACGGACACCCTTCCAGCGCTTGCGGCCGGCCTTGCCCCAGTTGATGTTCGACTGCTCGGCGTTGCCGACCTCGCCGATCGTGGCGCGGCAGCGCACGTCGACGTTGCGGATCTCGCCCGAGGGCAGACGCAGCTGGGCGTAGGGGCCGTCCTTGGCGACCAGGCGCACGGAGGCGCCGGCCGAACGGGCCATCTTCGCTCCTCCCCCGGGACGGAGCTCGATCGCGTGGATCACCGTACCGGTGGGGATGTTGCGCAGCGGCAGGTTGTTGCCGGGCTTGATGTCGGCGCCGGCACCGGACTCGATGACGTCGCCCTGCTGCAGCTTGTTGGGGGCGAGGATGTACCGCTTCTCGCCGTCCTTGTAGTGCAGGAGCGCGATGCGCGCGGTGCGGTTGGGGTCGTACTCGATGTGAGCGACCTTGGCGTCGATGCCGTCCTTGTCGTTGCGACGGAAGTCGATCAGACGGTACTGGCGCTTGTGACCGCCACCGATGTGGCGCGTCGTGATGCGGCCCTGGTTGTTGCGGCCACCGGTCTTCGACAGCGGGCGCAGCAGCGACTTCTCAGGCGTCGATCGGGTGATCTCGGCGAAGTCGGCCACCGACGAGCCGCGGCGACCGGGCGTCGTGGGCTTGTACTTGCGAATAGCCATTGTTCTTGTCCTCTATCCCGACCGTCAGCCGACTGCCGTGAAGATGTCGATGGTGCCCGACTTGAGGCTGACGATCGCGCGCTTGGTGTCCTTGCGCTTGCCGATGCCGAAGCGGGTGCGACGGGCCTTGCCCACGCGGTTGATCGTGTTGACCGAAGCCACCTTGACGCCGAAGATCTTCTCGATCGCGAGCTTGATCTCGGTCTTCGAGGCGCGGGGGTCCACGAGGAACGTGTACTTGCCCTCGTCGATGAGCGAGTAGCTCTTCTCGGAGACGACCGGCTTCAGGATGATGTCGCGCGGGTCCTTGTTGACGGCGGTCATGCCGAGACCTCCTCGGTGGCGCCGGACTTCGACGTGACGAACGCGTCGTAGGCGGCCTTGGTGAAGACGATGTCGTCGGAGACGAGCACGTCGTAGGCGTTCAGCTGGCCGTAGGTCAGCACGTGGACGTACGCGAGGTTGCGCACGCTCTTGACCGTCAGCTCGTCGTCGCGGTCGATGACCACGAGGACGTTCTTGACGGCGCCGAAGGCGGTCAGGACCGCAGCAGCGGCCTTGGTCGACGGGGCACCCTCGATGCCGAACGACTCCACGACGTGGAGACGCTCGCCACGAGCGCGGTCGCTCAGCGCGCCCAGCAGGGCGGCGGCGATCATCTTCTTGGGGGTGCGCTGGCCGTAGTCACGGGGCTTCGGGCCGTGGACGATGCCACCACCGGTCATGTGCGGCGCGCGGATCGAGCCCTGACGGGCGTTACCCGTGCCCTTCTGCTTGAAGGGCTTGCGACCGGCACCGGAGACCTCGCCACGACGCTTGGTCGAGTGCGTGCCCTGACGGGCGGCGGCGCGCTGGGCGACGACGACCTGGTGGATCAGCGGGATGTTCGTCTTGACGTCGAAGATCGCGGCGGGCAGCTCCACGGAGCCGGCCTTCTTGCCGTCGGACTTACGAACGTCGAGCGCGAGAGTCGAGTCAGCCATGAGATCAGGCACCCTTCACTGCGTTGCGGACGTAGACGATGCGGCCACGGGCACCGGGGACGGCGCCCTTGACGAGCAGCAGACCCTTCTCGGCGTCGACGGCGTGCACCGTGAGGTTGAGGACGGTCACGCGCTCGCCACCCATACGGCCGGCCATGCGCATGCCCTTGAAGACGCGGCTCGGGGTCGACGAGGCGCCGATCGAGCCGGGCTTGCGGTGGTTGCGGTGCGCACCGTGCGAAGCGGAGACACCCTTGAAGTTGTGACGCTTCATGACACCGGCGGTGCCCTTGCCCTTGCTGGTGCCGACGACGTCGACCAGCTGGCCGGCCTCGAACAGGCCGTCCACGGTGAGCTCCTGACCGAGCGAGTAGTCAGCGGCATCCGCGGTGCGAACCTCGGTGAGGTGACGACGCGGGGTGACGCCCGCGGCCTCGAAGTGGGCCGTCAGGGGCTTGTTCACCTTGCGGGGGTCGATCCGGCCGTAGCCGATCTGAACGGCGTTGTAGCCGTCCTTCTCGACCGAGCGGAGCTGGGTCACGACGTTCGGGGCGACCTCGATGACGGTGACGGGAACGAGCTTGCCGTTCTCGTCCCACACCTGGGTCATGCCGAGCTTGGTGCCGAGGAGGCCCTTGGAGATCTTGGAGTTGATGTCAGCCATGTCGAACCTCAGAGCTTGATCTCGATGTTGACATCGGCCGGGAGGTCGAGGCGCATCAGGGAGTCGACGGCCTTGGGCGTCGGGTCGATGATGTCGATGAGGCGCTTGTGGGTGCGCATCTCGAAGTGCTCGCGGCTGTCCTTGTACTTGTGGGGCGACCGGATGACGCACACGACGTTCTTCTCGGTCGGCAGGGGGACCGGGCCCACCACGGTGGCACCGGCACGGGTCACGGTGTCGACGATCTTGCGCGCGGACGAGTCCAGTCCGGCGTGGTCGTACGACTTCAGGCGAATGCGGATCTTCTGTCCCGCCATTGTCTGCTCACTCTCTTTCTCGCGTCTTACCCGACCAAGGGCATCGGACGCACGGTGGCGCTTTCGCGCCCTGGCACTTCCCCTCGCTCGCGCGAGAGATGCTGCACCGCTGTTCAGCTGTCAAACCGGATGCCATGGCATCCGGCCCGCCCCCCGCACGCAGGCGTGCGGATCCCGGGAAGGATGAGGGGTTCGGTGTGCGTTCTGCTGCCCGCGGCCCAGGACCCTGCGCTTCCGCGCCGCCTGTGCACTGCCCTGGCAGTGATCCTGGCGCGCGCCGAGCGCACGCCGGAATGTGGAACCTGGTTAGTCTACGGGGCTCCCGGGCGTGTCGCAAACCCGGGCGTGTCGCGTGCGGCATATCCTCAGCCCCCGGTCGGCAACGCGACGGCGCCGCCCCCATTCCCGGGAGCGGCGCCGCGCAGAGCAGGGTGCGGTCAGGCGTTGCCGATGTTCTTGTCGACGTTCGCCCGCACCTCGTCGACCTTGGCGTGCTGCTCAGCGGGGACGACCTTCTTGATGGCGTCCGCGGCCCCGTCGAGGAGCTTGTCGCTGACCTCTTCGGCCTTCTCGCTCTTGAGCGCCTCCTCGATCTTCTCGCGGTTCTCCTCGAACAGCTGCTTGCCCTTGTTGATGATGTCGTCGACGCCCATGGCGGCTCCCCTCGTTCGGGCGGACCTGATTCTCCGCTGGTGGGCCCATTGTGCCGACTGAGAGAGAGGGAGGGAAGTCTCCCACCCCACGACATCGCCCCCTCCCGAACGAACCGGGAGGGGGCGATGGCGGGAGAGACGAAGTCGACTCAACCGGCGGGGAAGTTGGAGGACGAACCCACCAGGGCGCCGCTGTTGACATGTTCGGCGCCGAAGGCGACGGCGGCCTGGATCGGGTTGGACTTGGTGGGTCGGCCCGGTCCGGTAGTGCCCGGCACGAACGTGCCCGAGTAGATGGCTCCGGGCAGCAGGACGGTGGTGTCAGAGGTCACGGTGATCGACGGGGCCTCGAACTCGACGAACCACTCCGCATCGTCGTCCGAGATGTTGAGGCCGGTGACGACCCACGCCGTGCCGGAGTAGCTGATCGTCTCCCCCAGAACGAAGCTGGAGCCGTCGGGCTTGGTGAGCGTGGCCGTGCTCCAGGGCCCGCGGAGGCGGTAGACACCCGTGAACTTGCCAGAATCCCACGAACCGCTGACGTTGGTGATGCTGCCGCCGGAGCCGGTCAGCGACCCGGATGCCGTACCCGCGGACTGGTTGGCGGAGATGTTGCTGCCGACGAAGGCGTTGGTGCGGGCGGTGCCCGGGCTCGCCGACGCCAGCGGCGCGGCGACCGCCACGGCGATGACGGGCGTGGCCCACGCGGCCGTCTTGATGACGGCGCGGCGGCTGAGCCCGGCGCCGACCGACGGGATGTTCTCGGTGGTCATGTTCCCCCCTAGGGTTCGGTGATGCACACGGCACGATCGGGTGCGTCGAGTGCGAACTAAGGTGATGTTTTCCAGTACCGCGGGTGATTTCGCGAAGAGCGTCCGGATCTGGCGCGCCGAGTATGGAAGTTGTCGCGCAGGAGCGGAACGGGCCCTGACGCGTCAGCGTCGGCGCGCCGCCGCGCGGACCGCCGCCGGCGAAGGAAGACCCTCGGCGGCGAAGGCACGGGCGAGACTCGATCCGTTCGCGAGCCCGCAGGCGTGCGCCACTCGCTCGATCGTCAACGACCGGTAGACGGGGTCTTCCAGCAGCGATGTGGCGTGCGCGACGCGCGCGGCACGGATGCTGCGGTCCATCGTCGTGTCGTGCGCGGCGAACTGGCGCTGGAGGGATCGGAGCGACGTGTTGAGCTCCGCAGCGACGGCTGCAGGCGTCAGATCCGGATCCCCGACCCGCGCCGCGATGATCGACAGCGCCGCCGAGTAACCCTCGCCGATCGTTCGGCTCTGCTCACCGCGCAACGAAGCGACGACGACCCCGACGAGCATCTCCTGCAGCAGGCGCTCCGTGTAGTACAAAGTCAGGCCCGTCTGCCGACGGTCCGCCGTCGCGCAGACCCAGGCGAAGGTGAGGAACGGCCAGAAGAGCGCGGACCCGACGTCGACGGCGAGCGCTCCGACACCCTCGAGTCCGATCCCCTGCAGCACCTGCTCCGGGAAGGCCATGGTCACGTAGGCCCGCGCGGGAAGCAGAGACGGCATCGCATCGCGGTCCGACACGACGAGCGCCACGCAGCTCCGCTGCTCGTGCAGGCCTCCCTGGGCCGACGGGGGCCGGTCGAGGGAGACCACCATCCAGGCTTCGCCCTCGCGCGCGTCGAAAACGGGCACGCCGGGTCGCGGGTCGTTGTAGGCACGTACCCGCACACTGCCGAAGGGCGTCGCCGACGGCGAATACCCGTGCTGTGTCGTCGACAAAAGACGCTCACTCCACGCATCACTGAGGTCGCGACGACGTGTTCGGGAGCACGTGCCGCGGCGCCGGCTTCGGGTGCCGGCTTACGCTCATGCAAGCGCACGAAACGATGCTCTGGGCGCGTTTCACCCCGAACCTCACCCTCCAGCGACGAGTGTTCGTGCGCCGGGAGGTGCGATCAGTCGGTGGGGAACGCCTCGCCCCGCTCGGTGGCGGCGACGAACTGCGCCAGGCGCGAGACCTGCGTCATCGTCCACATCTCCGATAGGTGGGACTGATCCTGGTAGATCGGAACGCCGGAGGTGTCCACCGCTCGGCACACGTCGCCGGTGCAGATCGCGTCGTCTGTGGAGAAGACCGACGCCACGGACTCGTCCGCGATCGCCTCCTGCGTCGCCTCGTCGAACGTGCGGATCAACTCGTGCGCGCTGTCCCAGTCGGACTCGCACTCCGACTGGGAGCCGTGGAGAGTCGACAGGCAGGCAGTCGGGTTGAACAGCATGCGCGGGTTGTCGCGGACGACCCCCACCTGCGCCCCGAGGCCGCGAGCCCACTCGATCTGCTGCCCGAGGGCGTCGCGCCAGCGCTCCTGCTGGTCGCTCAGAGCGAGGTGCTCGCCGTTCGCTCCCCTGATGCGGCCGTCATAGGCGTTCGCGTTGGAGATGATGACCGCGTCGGGACGGACGGCATCCAGGATCTTCGTCGTCTGCGCGCGGTAGGGCTCGCACTGGGGATCCTTCACACCCTGCAGGTCGGTCACCGGCACGTCCATCGACGGGCAGGAGCTCAGCCAGCGGAAGACCAGACGGTATCCGGCCTGTTCTGCCAGCGCCTCGGCCGCGCCACGCCAGTGGCCGGCGTGCGAGTCTCCGATCACGGCGATCGTCTTCTCTCCCGACGGGTCTCCGAGGATGCAGGCGTCGACCGAGCCGAATGTCTCGACCGTGCCACCGGAGCAGTCGCGCGCCGGCAGGGTCTCGGCGGCCTTCGCGTACGTGCGCATCGGTTCGGTCCGCAACATCGCCGAGCCCGCCGCGAAAACCCCGAACGCCACGACGACCGTCGCCACGGTGGCCGCGAGTCCGACGAAATAGGTCCGACGGACGGAGGCGGCCAGGAACGGCCGGAAGCGCAGCGGCTGCTCGATGAACGAGTAGCTGAGGGCTGCCACGCCGAGCGAGAGGACCGCGGCGACGGCCATCGCCGGCGCCGAACCGGGGAACAGCTCCTTGGCGAACACGATCAGCGGCCAGTGCCAGAGATACCAGGAGTAGGAGACATTGCCGATCCACACCGCCGGCCGACTCTCCAGTGCGGGCGCGAGAGCGGAACGGGCTCCGCCGCCGGCCACGATGAGGAGCATCGTCCCCACGAAGGGCACGAGGGCGAGGTAACCCGGGTACGCATCGGCTTCGGACAGGAACACGAAACCGGCGACGAGCACGGCGACGCCCGTGAGACCGACGACCGTGGCCACGACCCGACTCCGGATGACCGCCGTCACCGGGAGCAGCGCCAGCAGACCCGCGCCGGCGAACTCCCACGCCCGGGTCGGGAGGAGGTAGAAGGCCGCGTTCGGGCTCACCGGCGTCAGGAACACCGACAGAGCGAGCGAACCCACGAAGACGATCGAGAACGCCACGGCGAGGACCGACCGCAGCGTGAACCGCCGAGCCGCGATCCAGATGCCGGCGATCAAGATGAGGGGCCAGACGACGTAGAACTGTTCCTCGACGCCGAGCGACCACATATGGAGGAACGGGCTCAACCCGCTCCCGGTGTCGAAGTAGTTGGTGGACTCCCGCCAGAACAGGATGTTCGCAACGTAGAAGACCGAAGCCGCCCCCTGCAGCGCGAGGGAATCCCACCCGAGGACGGAGCCGACGAGCGCCCCGACCACGAGGGTGAACACGACCGTCACGACCAGCGCCGGAACCAGACGACGGATGCGTTTCGCCCAGAACAGCCCGAGTGCGATACGACCGGTCTTCTCCGCCTCGCGGAGAAGAATGGTGGTGATCAGGAAACCGCTGATCACATAAAACACGTCGACGCCGATGAATCCACCGGGAATTACCGTCGCTCCCGCGTGGAATGCGACGACCGGGATGATCGCCAATGAGCGCATTCCGGTGATATCGCGCCGATACCAAGCCCCCGCGGCGTTTTCAGACATGATTCTCCTCGTGCGCCGCGAACCTCCGTGAGGGCGACAGTAAAGAACACTGGTTAACAGCGTGTTTCCCCGGTGGGAAGAACCGTCGCAAACGGACGGCCAAAATCACGGGGTCGCCGTGTCTCCGGGCTGCGGCGTGCTGCTCGAGGTCGGGCTCGGCTCAGCCGTGGCGGGGTCGGTCGGCGCGGACGTCGACGGATCGGTGGTGCCGGTGCCGCCGGAATCCGCGGGGGTGGTCGGCGACGGCGTCCCCACGGAGGGCGTGCGGGAGGGGACGCGCCCCGACTGCTGGTCGAGGACGCGGGTGTTCTCGGCCGTGAGCGCGTCGACGGCCGCGACGAAGGCTGCCATCTCGGTCAGGCCGTCTGAACCGGTCTGCTGCGCGGCACGGACCTCGCTCACCGCATCGATCACGGCGAGACGGAAGCTCTCGCCCGCGGCGTCCTCGCTCTGCACGACACTCTGAGCCGCCGTCTCGATCGACGCACCCAGATCGCGCAGGCGCGCCCGGAGGTCATCGAGCGCCGACGTCACCCCGGAACGACTCGTGCGGACCTGGGCGATGAGGGCGGGCAGGGCGTCGCGTTCGCGACGCACCTCGTCGAGCGCGTGCCCCACCGCCTGCAGGGACTGCTCATCCACGGCGCCGCGCTGGTAGTCGGGTACGACGACGGTCGGCACGGAGGCGACTGTCGAATCGAGCGTCGTGCGAGCGGAATCCGCCGCGTCCAGCGGCGCGTCCTCGACGCGCCCCCGTAGGGAAGGCAACACGCCTGCCGCCGACTGCGACACCGCCTGAGCATCCTCGATCACCGCCGTGAGAAGGTCGCTCGAAGTCTGCAGACCCTTGATCTCGTTGCGCAGCTCCGCCTCGCGCTCACGCAGGCCGTCCATCGCTTCCACGGCGGGATTCGCCGTTGCGCGCTGGACCAGGGCGAAAGTCGTGGTCCCCGCCAGCATCGCCACGGCGGCGATCGCGACAACGATGCTGAACGCTCCCACCGACCCTCCGCGGCCCCCGCGGGGGAACCGGGGTCGACGACCGGCCTCGGCGAGTTCGGGGGCCATCCAGCCGCGGTCGTCACTGCGCGGCATCGCGGCGCCTACCAGATCCGCGAGCTCCGTCCCCGCCTTCGGTGACGGCGTCGACCTCCCGCCCCGATCCGACAGCCCCGCGGTCGACGACGGCCGGACGCTGCGCGTCGAGTCGCCCGATCCGACGAGCGCTCGGAGATCCGAGCCGCTCGGCGTGTCCGGCGTGTCCGACGTGTTCGCCGCGGCTCCCCGCACGGCTTCCCCGGGCCCCACGAGGGCTCGGAGATCGGCATCTCGCGGAGAGGGAGGCCCGCTCGTCGATGCCGCCGCGGGACCCACCAATGCGCGGAGGTCGTCACCGCTGCGACCGGAAGGAACCTTCCTTTCGCGCGCGAAAGGATCGTCGGACGAGTCTGTTTTGCGGTCCATGTGTGGGGGTCTCCAGGACGCTGCTCTCGGGTGCGCGGGTGAGATGTCGTATGGTGTCGGTGGGTGCCTCAGGCAGCGGAACGTCTTTGGAAGAATACCTCGGGCCGCTTCTCGTGCAATCTGTTCGAGTCTCCCGCGGCACGTAAATCGGCGAACGGACGAGGCTTGGAACTGCGCGACTATCTCCGAATCCTGCATCGGAATTGGATTCTCGTTCTTGCATTGACCGTCCTGGGTGGGGCGGGTGCGTTCGGATGGTCTCTCCTGCAGACCCCGACGTACGAGGCGAGCACCCAGCTCTACGTCTCCGTACGGTCCGACAGCGCGGGGGTCAGCGAGCTCGCTCAGGGCACGACGTTCGCCCGGCAGGCCGTGGTGAGCTTCGTGGATGTCGTGGACAGTGCTCTGGTGCTGGATCGCGTCATCAACGACCTCGACCTGGACACGACGGCCCAGCAGCTCGCACAGTCGGTGCAGGCCTCCTCGCCGACCGACTCCGTGATCATCTCCGTCAAGGTGACCGACACCGACGCTGAGAAAGCGGCATCCATCGCGAATTCGATCGGCACGAACTTCGCCGACGTCGTGGTGAACCGTCTGGAGAAGCCGGAGGGCGACACGGCCAGCCTGGTGCGCGTCGAAACCATCGAACCCGCGCTGGTGCCGGTCTCGCCGTCGTCCCCGCGTGTCCCGCTCAACGTGGTCCTCGGTGTGGTCCTCGGCCTCGCTCTCGGACTCGGTATCGCGATCCTGCGGTCCGTCCTCGACACCCGGATCCACTCGCTGCACGACATCGAAGCGGCGACGGCCGCACCGGTCCTGGGAGGAATCGCCCTCGACCCGGATGCCAAGAAGCGCCCGCTCATCGTGCACGCGGATCCGCGCAACCCGCGCGCCGAGTCGTTCCGCAGCCTGCGGACCAACCTGCAGTTCATCGATGTCGACGGGGACACGCGCTCGTTCGTCGTCTCCAGCGCCGGGCCGGGTGAAGGCAAGTCGACCACGACCGCGAACCTGGCGATCGCCCTCGCCGAGACGGGTGCCCGGGTGGCTCTCGTCGACGGCGACCTGCGCCTTCCCCGCGTCGCGGATTACATGGGCATCGAGGGCGGAGTCGGGCTCACCGACGTCCTCATCGGCCGCGCAGAGCTCGTCGACGTCCTGCAGCAGTGGGGAACCGGCAAACTCTTCGTTCTCCCGTCCGGTCGGACGCCCCCCAATCCCTCTGAGCTCCTCGGAAGCCAGGCCATGCAGCGGACGCTCGAGGCCTTGGCGTCGGCCTTCGACTACGTCTTGATCGACGCCCCGCCGCTGCTGCTCGTGACCGACGCGGCCGTGGTCTCGCGGTTCACCAGCGGCGTGCTCATGGTGGCGGCGTCAGGCACGACCAAGAAGCCGCAGCTCACCGCGGCGGTCGAGAAGCTCGACGCCATCGGGTCGCGCCTCTTCGGCGTGATCGTGACCATGCTCCCCTCCCGTGGACCGGACAGCTACTCCTACGGGTCGTACTCGTACGCCGAGACGGCATCCGCGGACTCGCGGAGCAAGACCCGGTCCGCGCGCAGCCGACGGAAGCCCGACGAAGAGTGACGTTCACGATCCTCACGGTCTGCACCGGCAACATCTGCCGCTCCCCCGTGGCCGAACTGCTGCTGGCGCGCGGACTCGCCGAATTCCCCGACGTCGCCGTGGAAAGCGCCGGCACCGGTGCGCTCGTCGACGCAGGAATACCCGAGCCCGCACTGCGCCTGCTGAGCGCCGACGGTGTCGACGGGGCCGGTCATCACTCCCGGCAGCTGACCCCCGCGCTGGTCCGCGAAGCCGACCTCGTGCTCGCCATGGCCCGGGAGCACCGGCGGGCGGTCGTCGAGCTGGTGCCCGCGGCGACGCGACGCACCTTCACGGTGCGGGAGCTGGCGCGGGTCGCGGAATCCCTCCGTGAAGAACCCGGGCCACGGATCGACACGGACGACGAGTCGGCGCGGATGCGCGCGGCCGTCCTCCATGCGGCGGGTGTTCGGGGAATGGTCCCCCAACCGGATGATCCGCGCGATCTGGACGTCATCGACCCCTATCGCCAGTCGGACGAAGTGTTCCGCGAATCCTTCGCCCAGCTGACGCCCGCCGTGGCGAGCGTCATCGCCTTTCTTTCCCGGTCAGCCGGGAAATGACGAAACGTGCGGTTCACCTGAGCGTGACGTGACCGCACAGCGCACCTGTTACTGTTCCACCGAGTCGGGTCGACGGGGGCACGCGTTGATCAACGAGAGCGAATCGCTTCGCACATCGGGATGATGCGGACCTCCCCGCGAAATGACGCCCGGATCCGAACCTGCTATTTCCTTGGAGATCCTCAATGACAACTCCCCGCCGCGCGCTGGTCACAGGCATCACGGGCCAGGACGGAGGGCACCTCGCCGAGCTTCTGCACGCGAAGGGGTACGAAGTCTTCGGTCTGATCCGTGGGCAGAACAACCCGCGCAAGGAGGCGACCGTCGCCGAGTTCCCCTACGTGACGCTCATCGAGGGTGACCTGATCGACCCCACCTCGCTGGTGCGCGCGGTCGAGGTGAGCGACGCGGACGAGGTGTACAACCTGGCCGCGATCAGTCACGTGGGGTACTCCTTCAAGAACCCCACGCTGACCGCCGACGTGACCGCCAAGGGCGTCCTCAACGTCCTCGAAGCCGTCCGCATCACCGGTCGCGCCGAGCGCACCAAGGTCTACCAGGCGTCGACCTCCGAGATGTTCGGCGGGCTCGACTACAACCGTCCCGGCGCCGGCTACAACGAGAACTCGCTGTTCCACCCGCGCAGCCCCTACGGTGTCGCGAAGCTGTACGGCCACTGGATCGCGAAGAACTACCGCGAGAGCTACGGGATGTTCGTGTCCTGCGGCATCCTGTTCAACCACGAGGGCGAGCGTCGCGGCGTCGAGTTCGTGACGCGGAAGATCACCCACGCCGTGGCCCGCATCAAGCTCGGCCTGCAGCCGAACATCGAGCTCGGCGACCTGTGGCCCAAGCGCGACTGGGGCTACGCCGGCGACTACGTCGAGGGCATGTGGCGGATGCTGCAGCACTCCACCCCCGACGACTTCGTCCTCGCGACCGGTGAGACCCACTCCATCGAGGAGTTCCTCACCCTGGCGTTCGCCGAGATCGGCATCGACGACTGGCGCCCGTACGTGGTGCAGAACCCGGCATTCCTGCGTCCCGCCGAGGTCGACATCCTGCTCGGCGACCCCTCGAAGGCGGAGAACGAGCTCGGGTGGCGTCGCGAAGTCGACTTCCCCGGACTGGTGAAGCTCATGGTCGCCCACGACCTGGCCGAACAGGGCCGCTTGCAGAACCGATGACGCGGACGCTCGTCGTCACGGGAGCCAACGGCTTCGTCGGCTCCCACGTCGTCGCTCTCGCGGCGCAGCGGGGCCTGTCGGTGTGGGCGGTCGGGCGTGAAGCGCAGCCCTCCGCCGCCGTCGGCGCCCACGCCGACCGGTACTTCTCCGCCGACCTCGCCGATGGCTGGCCCGTGGACGGCGACGTCGATGCGGTCGTGCACCTCGCGGGACTCGCCGCCGTCGGACCGTCTTTCGCGCAGCCTCAGCGGTACATCGAGATCAACAGCCGGATCATGACGAATCTCGGCGAGAGCGTCCTGGCCTCGGAGACACGTCCGCGGCTCATCGTGGTCAGTTCGGGCGCCGTCTACAAGCCCACGCCCTCGGGCACCGTCGACGAGGGGAGCGACACGTTCGCGTCGAGCCCGTACGTCGTCGCGAAGCTGCTCGTCGAGCAGCAGTGCCGTTACTACGCGGGGCGCGGCCTGGACGTGGTGGCGGCGCGACCGTTCAACCACATCGGCCCGGGGCAGAGCCGGGGATTCATCGTCCCCGACCTCACGGCCGCGGTGCGGACGGCGACGGACGACGCCCCTGTCCGCGTGGGCAATCTCGCCGCCCGCCGTGACTACACGGATGTCCGCGACGTGGCATCCGCGTACCTCACTCTGGCCACGGCCCCCTCGCACGCGCACGACCTCTACAACATCTCCACCGGCACGTCCCAGAGCGGCGAGGACCTCCTCCGGGTCATCGGGGAGACCCTGCATCGGGACGACTTCCGGGTGGAGATCGACCCCGCGCGGATGCGTCCGAACGACCCTCCCCGCATCGCCGGAGACTCCTCCCGCCTCCGCGAGGAGTTCGGGTGGGCTCCCACCATCGCGTGGGAGGACTCCGTGCGGGAGTACATCGCCTCCGCCGCCGCCTGACATCCGCTCGCACGCGCCCACTCCGAGGAGCCCTCCGTGACCACACACCAGCCGGACGAGACCGTGGACGTGGCCATCGCCCACGACTATCTGACCCAGCGCGGCGGCGCCGAGAAGGTCGTGCTGGCTCTGCAGCGGGCATTCCCGTCCGCTCCGATCTACACGACGCTGTACGAGGCGTCGACGACGTACCCCGAGTTCGCCGACTCGCGGATCATCACGTCGCCGTTGAACGCGGTGGGCCCGTTGCGGCGCTCGCACCGCCTCGCGCTGCCGTTCCTGGCATGGGCGGCGAGCCGCATGCGCGTGCGCGCGAAGCACACGATCGTGAGTTCGAGCGGGTGGGCGCACGGATTCCCCGCGACCGGATCGAAGATCGTCTACTGCTACTCCCCCGCCCGGTGGCTGTACCAGCGCGACGCCTACATGGGCTCCGCGGGCCTCTCGCCGCGCCGGATCGTCCTCGACGTCCTCTCGCCGTTCCTGAAGCGCTGGGACCGGCGCGCCTCGACGACCGCGACGACCTACTTCGCCATCTCCACGGTCGTCCAGCAGCGCATCAAGGAGACCTACGGCCTGGATGCCGAGGTACTTCCCGCTCCGCACACGGTGGACACCAGCATCGCCGAAGAGCCCGTCCCCCTGCCCGACGCCATCGCCGCGGAACCTTTCTTCCTCTGCATCTCCCGGCTCCTCCCCTACAAGAACGTGGATGTCGTCATCGAGGCGTTCAACGAGCTCGGGCTGCCGCTCGTCGTCGTGGGTGCCGGCCCCGAGGAGCGCCGGCTGGCCGGTCTGCGCGGCGACAACGTCGCCATGGTGAAGGACCTCACGGACGGTCAGATCGCGTGGCTCTACGCGCGGTGCCGCGCGGTGGTGTCGGCGAGCTTCGAAGACTTCGGCCTGACCCCCATCGAGGGCGCCGTCCACGGGAAACCTTCGATCGTCCTGCGCTGGGGCGGATTCCTCGACACCATCGACGAGGGCACGACCGGGGTCTACTTCGATTCCCCCGACGCCGCGGCCGTCATCGAGGCAGTGCGGGGATTCGAGACGCGGAGCTGGGACGAGGACGCGATCAAGAACCACGCGCAGCGCTTCACCGAAGAGCACTTCGCGGCTCGGTTGCGCGAGGAGATCGCCCGGATCGACGCGCTCTCCGCAGGCGGTCAGGACCGGGCGAGCTCATGACGGCTGAGCGGGCATCGGCCCCCCTTCGCGTCGTGTTCGCCGACCACTCCAGTGAGCGCGGAGGTGCGGAGTTCGCCCTCGTCCGCCTGCTGCAGACCGACCAACCGTGGTCGCCCGCCGTGGTGCTGCCCCCGGTGACGGACGGCACCGACGTCTTCACCGAGTCCCTCGGGTCCCGCGTCCCCATCGAGCACGTCGGACCGCGACACGTCGCCCGACGGCAGGGAGGCTCGGGAGCGGTCGCCGCCGCCCGTCTCGCGCTGAAGATCGTGGCATCCGGGGTGTCCCTTGCCCGACTCCGTGCCGTGCGAGACGCCGACGTCCTCGTGGCCAACACCACCCGGGCCGCCGTCTACGTGGCCCTCGCCGGTGCGCTCACGCGGACCCCGTTCGTCGTGCACATCCGAGACCTGATGACCCCGGATGCCATCGGAGGGACCGCGACGCGGCTGATGCGCCGCTTCGTCCTGCCTCGGGCGGCGGGTGTCATCGCGAACTCCCGCGCGTCGCTCGAGACCGTCCGCCCGTACCTCCGGACGGAAGTCGTCGAAGTGATCCCGAGCCCCTCCGGCTTGCACCCCGTCGACCCGGCGGCGCTGAGCGTCCCGGACCCGGTGACGCGCATCGGCCTGGTGGCGCGCATCGACCCCTGGAAGGGTCAGGAGCTGCTGCTGCGCGCTTTCGCCACCGCCTGTCCCGATGCGGGCGCGTCACTCGTCTTCTTCGGCGGACCGTCGTTCGGACACGAGGATTTCCTTTCCGACCTCGCCGCGCTCGCGGTCAGCCTGGGTGTCGCCGATCGCGTGGAGTTCGCGGGACACCGGGCCGACGTCGACGCAGCCATCGCGAGTCTCGACATCTGCGTCCAGTGCTCGCTCCGACCCGAACCGCTCGGACAGAACGTCCTGCAGTACCTCGCCGCCGGGAAGCCGACCATCGTCTCGGGCGAAGGCGGACCGTCCGAGTGGGTCACGGACGGCGAGAACGGTCTCGTCTTCACCCCCCGGGATGCGGACGCGCTCGCCTCGGCCATCCGTTCCCTCGTCGAGGACCTCGCCCTCCGTCGCCGGCTCGCCTCCGGCGCCGCAGCGACCCCCTCCCTCCTGTCGGACCAGCAGGTCGGCGAACGGATCTTCTCCGTCGCGGAACGGAGCGCATCGACATGACCCGGATCTGCTTCATCGCCGCACCTCTCATCGCCCGCAGCGGTGTCTACAACTCCACGGTGGAACTCGTCCGAGCCGGCCGGAAGGCCGGGTTGGAGTGGACGGCCGTGCTCGGGGTCTCCACCAAGGCCGGGGGATCACCCCTCGTCGAGGAGGGGATCCGGGAGTTCGCACGGGAACCATCGGGGCTGGGCGGTGTGCGCCGTCTGAGCAGCGATCTGAGCGAGCTCCCCGAGGTCGCTGCGGCCGACCTCCGCGTCAGCATGGTCCCGCAGACGGACATGGCTCTGAGCCTCCGCAGCGCGCCGTGGGTGGCGTATCTGCGCGGTCTCCCCTGGCCCGCTCCGACCGAGGCCTCCGCACTCAAGACCGCCGCCTGGCGCACGCTCGAGCTGGCGGCGCTGCGGCGCGCCCGTGAGGTGTGGGCCACGACGCCGACGCTCGCCGACGATGTCGGCGCTGCCGTGGATCGTCTCGTTCCGCCCGGGCTCGTTCCGCCCCGGGCCCCGTCCGCGAAGGCGAGCACCGGGGACGTCGTGTGGGCGGCGCGGTTCTCGCGCGACAAGAACCCGTCGCTGTTCCTGGACGCGCTTCGTGGTACCCCCGTGCAGGGCGTGATGTACGGATCGGGGCCGCTCGAGGAGCAGGTCGGCGCCGAGGTCCCCACCAACGTCCGGATGGGCGGTTGGCGGTCGCGCGACGAGGTGTGGGCGTCGGCCCGGGTCTACGTCGGCACGTCCACGCGCGAGGCCTTCGGCCGCAGCGCCGTCGAAGCCGCCATGCTCGGCATCCCTGTCGTGATGTCACGGGCGTTCGGCTGCGCGGAGATGATCTACACCGACGAGACCCTGTCGCGGCAGTTGGTCCTCGACCCCGCCGACGTCCCTGCATGGACCGCCGCCATCACCCGCCTCACGGCCGACGAGGCGTTCTACACCGCGGTCGCTGCGCACGCGCAGTCCAACGCGCAACGCCTCACGGTCGAGTCGGCGGTGGACAACGTGCGAACCGCCGCCGAAGCCGTCCTGCACCGCTGAGAGTGCCGCAGCGCCCGTCGGGGGTCAGTTCCAGCGCCCGGCGGACGTCCCGCGCAGCGCGGGACGCGACGGACCGGGCGCGGGCGCGGCGATCTTCTTCACTCCGGATTGGCAGGCGACGGCGAGCAGGAGAGGAAGCCAGTAGGACTGCTGGTCGTAGAACGCCGAGGTGGCCGCGAACACGACGATCCCCATCATGAGCCCGGCCGGCACAGCCTCCGTCTTCGTCCGGATCGCCTGGATCAGCAGGCGCAGGTAGCCGACCGTCGCGAACACCTGCCACATGAAGAAGAAGAGTCCGCCGCGGTACCAGGCGTGCAGGATGTAATTGTGGACCGGCGTGTAGCCGTTGTAGGTGCCCGCGTTCGTGGCATCCATGCCGACACCGATGAGGGGATTGGCGCTGATGAAGCGCCACGCCCACTCGTAGGTGAGGATGCGCGTGCTCACCGACGCCGCACCACCGTCGACCTCGGCCGTTCCGAGGACGACCTCGACCCGGGTCGTGATGGGCGAGAGGGCTCCGAAGGGATCGAGACCACCGGCGCCGGCGAAGATCGCGACGAGGGTGCCGCCCAACACGATGGTCACGAACGTCGCGACCAGACGCCGCTTGACCGCCAGGATCACGACGAGCCCGGTCGTGGCGGCGAGCATCGAGCTCAGGCTGCCGCTGAAGACCAGCGCGAGTCCGTTCAAGCCGAGCAGCGCGACGACGAGCACCTTCGCCCCGCGCCGCGCGCGCGGGAGGGCGGCCAGCAGGCCGAGGATCGAGATGACGCCCATGATGCCCAGGACGTTCGGGTGTCCGGCGAGACCCGTGATGCGCCCGAAGATGAGTTTCGTCTCGAAAGGGGTGCCGCCGAGCAACTGCCACATGCCCATGGCGGCGGAGAAGGATTGCGCGGCCACGAACGCGGCGCCGACCACCCACAGGAAGGCACGGCTGTTCAGGACGTAGTAGCGAAGGACGAACGGGGCCAATCCGACCATCAGGGCGAGCGGGATGGCCACCTGCAGGCTCGAGTTGACGTTGGTCGTCGTCCCCGAGAGAAGACCACCCAGCGGGATCAGCACGAGCGCGGAGATCCACACGAAGGGGAACGGCGGCCGCGCCACCCGCCCTCCGATGACGCACAGCGCCAGGAGGATGATGACACCCCACGAGACGCGGGAGGAAACGGTCGCGTCGGTGAGGAGGAAGCGGTCCAGCGGCAGGAGCGCTGCGATCACGCTGAACAGCAGGATGCCGACGATGTGGCGGCGCCTCCGGGGCGCCGGCTCGAGGGGCGTCGACGGACGGTTGCCCGCCCGGGGAACCGTGGATGTCATCGGCGCCTCCGTGCCAACGTGAGAACTTCCCGAACCTGGCTGCGGTAGATCGGCACAGCGAACAGCAGCACGGCGAGATAGACGGCGGATGCCGCGAGACCGACGGCGATGACGACGACGGGCTGATCCAGCAGCGAGGTTACCAGAAGGCCGATCCCGGCGATCGGAACGCCCACCGACAGGACGATCGCCAACGCCGAGACGATGAGGCCACCGGTGGGGGTGTCCGTCGCACGCGCCGCCCAGAGCATCTGCGCGATCCAGAAGATCGCGTAGCCCGCGCTGACACCCCACGCGACACCGATGAGGCCGAAGGGCAGGCCCGCGAGGATGCCGACGATGATGACCGGCTGCGCGACGAGGTAGAAGCGGAACTGCCGTCCCGCGTGCCCCTTCGAGAGGAAGAGCCAGTACGGCACCTGCCCCATCGCGCGGAAGACGCCGGAGATCGCCAGCACCTGGAGCACGGGGGCGGCGGGCAGCCAGGTCTCGCCGAGGACGACCCGCACGAGCGGTTCGGCCATGCCGACGATCGTTCCGTAGCAGACGGCCGCGAGCCCGACGCTGAAGAACTGCCCGGCCCGCAGGAACCGACCGAACGCGCGCGCGTCGTCCTGGACGCGCGAGAGTATCGGCACGGCAACCCGCGACATGGGTGCCGTCAGCTGGGTGAGCGGGAGGACCGTGATCTGGTAGGCGCGGTTGTACCATCCCAGCGGCGTGCTGCCCACGGTCAGACCGAGCGCGACGGTGTCGAGGTTCTTCGAGAGATAGGCCAGAGTCTGGGTGCCCGCGAGCGCCCCGCCGAAACGGAGGAAGCGGCGGATGGACGTCCTCCGGAAGTAGCCCCGCGGCCACCACCGGGCGAAGACGAGGTCCAGGAGCAGTCCGCCGACCGCGATGACCAGCGCCTGCACGACGAGCGCGCCGTAGCCACCGATGCTGACGGCCCAGACGATCGCGGCGGCCAGACCCGCCGCTTGCGGCAGCGCCTCGGTGAAGCCGAGCGTCATGAAGCGCAGATCGCGGTTGATCTGCGCCTTGAACTGGGTCGCGATGCCGTTGATGAGGAACGTGAACGCCAACGCATGGGTGATGCCGACCAGCTCGTCGCGTCCGTACAGTGCGGCGATGGGTTCGGCCAGCAGGTAGGCGACGGTGGTGAGGACGGCGCCGATCAGGGTGTTCGCCCAGAAGAGATTCGACTTCTCCTCCGCGGAGACCGTCTTGGCCTGGACGCTCGCCATCGACAGTCCCATGTCGCGCAGCAACTCGCCGATCCCGATGAGGGCGGTCACCATCGCGACGAGACCGTAGTCGGCCGGGTCCAGAAGCCTCGCCAGGATGACGATGCTCAGAGCCAGCAGCACGAGCCGCACGCCCTGCCAGAGGATGGTGGCCCCCGCGCCTCCGAGCGCTGACCGGCCGAGACTCTTAGTCGCCATTCTCGACCCCGGTCGGGGCACCCATGGCATCCCGAGCCACGTCGTCGATGCGTCGCACCGCTGCGGCCAGCAGGCGCCGTGCCTCCGGACCGCGCTCGAGCGCGCTGGTGATCACCGCGTCGACCGTGTCGGCGTCGCCGTCGGACACCGGAACGGAAACGTCGGAGTATCCGATCGCATCGAAGTGGCGTCCGATCTTGTAGTTCGGCCCGAGCGAGAGCGCAAGGGGCACGGCTCCCTCCGTCATGGCCACGATCAGTACGTGCAGGCGGTCGCTGAGCACGATCGCGGAGCGTCGGTAGACGTCGCGGAGCAGACGCTCCTGTTCCCCGTGGCTACGACCGTCGGGCCAGTCGACCAGCTCGGCGTCGAGGGCCTCGGCCAGCTCGCGCGACCGCGGCGAGTCGCGCCCCACCTGGGTCACGACGACGACGTCGAGGCCCCGGGCGCGGGCCGCGTCGCCGATCGCGGCGACGAGCGCGGGCGTGAATGCGGGCTTGTCGGACCGGTAGGACAGCACCAGGAGATTGCGGCCCTCCACCTCGGTCGAACCGCGCTCGGCGAAGCCCCAATCCGGCATGACCTCACCCAGACGGAACCTCGCGTAGGTGTCGGCGTCCCTCCACGCGACGACGTTGCTGAGCCGGAACAGCGCGCGGTAGATCGGCGTCAGACGCGGTTCGGGGCTGCGTTGCCCCAGACCGAGCCGCAGCACCCTTCCGCGTTGCAGACGGATGGCGATGGCAGCCGGCACCATGCGCAGCTGCGCCAGCAGGTACCGGCGTCCGAGGATGAGCTCGCCCGGCTTGTCGACGAACCAGGTCCCGCGGCCGCGGCGGATCGACGCCCACAGCGCAGAACGCCAGGCCCCCTTGTCGTGATAGACGACGTCGGAATCGGACAGCTCCAGGGCCGTCACGAACTCCTCCGAGGCGGCCCCGAGGAAGATGTGCAGCGGTCCGCGGGTGCGGAGCTGGTCGAACATGGTGCGGCGCAGGACCACATCGCCGATGTTGTCCTCCTGTCCGGAACCCAGAACGAAGATCGTTGTCATGCGGTGTTTCTCTATCCCTCGACCGATTCCGTGGGGCGGGCGTATTCGGTGACGAGCCGACCACGGCTCGCTCCGATCCACCCGAGGCCCCGTGTGATGTACGCAGTGCTGCGCGCCTGGACGCCCCGTCCGAGGACCACGTCCCGTGCGGTGGCCGCGGAACCGTAGGCGATCCGCGCGAGTCCCGCCACGACGACCTTGGTCCGCGACCTCTGACGCAGGAGCATGCGCCCCGACACGTTCCCCTCGCGGATGCCGCGACGCCAGATCCATGCGAAGTTCGCGCGCTCCGCCGGGACGTCCTCGTCGACGACGGCCTCATCGCACCAGATCATGCGCGCGCCGGCGTCGCGGAGGACGCGGAAGAACGCGGTGTCGCTGCCGCCGGTCATCGAGAAACCCTCGTCGAACCGGGGCGACCCCAGCGAGCGGAGATAGTCCAGCCGCACCAGGGTGTTGTTCGTGGCGGGCGACAGGGAGGGGTCGCCCGTGCGGAAGCGCGCCCGTTGGATGAAACCTCCCCGGGCGATCCAGGCGGGCGCGTCGGCGGGGAGGACGGAGACGACTGGTCCGGAGATCACGTCGGCGTCGTAGCGCTGCTGTGCGTCGGCGAGGCTGCGGAGCCAACCCGGGTGCACGCGTTCGTCGTCGTCGACGAAGATGAGGAAGCGATCGTCCTCGCGGACGAGGTCCAGCCCGCGGTTGCGGGCGGCGGCGATGCCCGGACGGGGTTCGATGACGTACTCGATGTCGAGGGGCGAAGCCTCGCACACCGCCCGACCCGTGCCCTCGGCGTGGTTGTCGACCACCGCGATCCGGACGTCCTCGCCGACGACCTCGGGCTCCAGCGACCGGAGGAGGTCGGCGAGGAGTTCGGGCCGCTTGTAGGTGGCTATCGAAATCAGGAAATCTGCCATTACTCGTGGTTCCTGTCGGTCGGGGAGAGATCGGGCATCTTCTGCCCGTTCTCCTGAAGTGCGATCCGCGCGGCGTGCCATCCCGCCATCCCGTGCACGCCGGCCCCGGGGGGAGTGGCGGCGGAGCACAGGAACACGCCGGGGATCGGGGTCCGCCACGGTCGCGCGGTCAGCGTCGGGCGGGTCAGCAGCTGTGCCAGGTCGACCCGGCCCCCCAGCACGTCCCCGCCGACGAAGTTCGGGTTGAGCTCGGCGAACGACGTCGCGGGGCGCGCCTCGAGGTGGACGACGGTGTCGCGGAAGCCGGGTGCGAAGGTCTCGATGCGGCGCAGGATGGACTCCGTCGCGTCGCTGCTCGATCCGTTCGGGACGTGAGCGTACGCCCAGACGATCTCCCGATCGGACGCGGCCGGAAGGCGGGAGCGATCGAGGCGCGTCGGCTGGGAGAGCAGGACGAAGGGCGCGGAAGGATGCCGACCTGCTCGGGCCTGCTTCTCCGCGCGCGACACGTCCCGCTCCCACCCGCCCAGGTGAACCGTACCGGCCTGGCGTAAACGGGCGTCGGTCCACGGCACGGGCTCGGAGAGGATCATGTCGACCTTCGCCGCGGCGTTTCCGTAGCGGTAACGCCGCAGGCGGTCGCGGTAGCCGGACGACAGCAGGGGCGCGGCCGCGTCGGCGAACGGGCGCGGCCCGGTGTCGAACAGGGCGATGTCGCCCGGCGCCCACACCTGGCGGATGTCATCGACGACCGTGTCGTTCACGACGCGGCCCCCGTGCGCCCGAAGATCGGCGACCATGGCCGATGCGATGGCTGCGGAACCGCCCACCGGCACGGGCCACCCGACGGAGTGCGCCTCCGCGGCGAGCACCGCACCCACGAAGCGGGCCGCCATCGATCCGAACGGGGCCGCCCCGTGGGCGACGACGCCCGAGGCCAGCGCGCGCGCCTCCCCCGTCAGCGCCGAGAAGCCGACCGCGGCGGCCGCCATCGCCAGCGCACCGACGGCCTCGCTCGGTCGTCCGCGCAGAGCCAGCCCGCTCAGGGCCCGGACCGCTCCGATGTTGTCGACGAGAGGACGCATCACCGCACCCCAGGCGCGTCCCGACCCGCCGAGCTCCTCGACGGTGCGATCGAGGTCGCGGTAGGCGACGGCCGAACGACCGTGCAGCGCGTGCCCGAACGAGACGTCGGGGGTGACGAAGTCGACCCGTCGGTCCAGCTCGAACGAGGTGAAGAACCGGGATGCCAGGGCCATCGGATGCACGGCGGAGCAGACGTCGTACAGCCCACCGTCCCCCGCGAAGGCCTCCGTCCGCAGCCCCCCGCCGGCGACGGCATCCTTCTCGTACACGGTCACGTCGTGCCCGGCGCGCGCCATGACGACCGCGGCGGCGAGCCCGTTCGGCCCGCTCCCGACGACGCTGACCCTCACGCGCGCCGCTCACGCATGTCGGGCCGTCGCTTCCGCCGGTGCACGCCGGGAACGGCGCACCCGGTGGATGATCCACATCACCACCGGGGAGAAGAACACCGCGTACACGAGCGTGTAGTCGATGAAGGAGATCCCCAGGGTGAGATACACACCCGTGTGGAAGCACGCCAGCAGCAGGAGCCAGCACCGGTAGAGAGTCGGTGTGAGGACGAAGACGATGAGGAGCCCCTCCGCGGCGATGGTCGCGTAGTCCAGGAGCTTCCAGAACAGGTCCACGTCGAAGGGCAGAAGCCACTGCCCGAGCGGTCCGAGCTTCTCGTTGATGGCGATGTCCCGGGCGATGTACCCCCGCGTCGCCTGACGCGACGGGTCCAACCAGCCGCCCATGACCTTGGGCACGGCCGCCGAAAGCATCGCCCAGCCGATCGTCATGGCGTAGAGCAGGACCGGCATCCCGCGCGTCCCCTGCGCCGGACGCGACCGGCGGGAACGCCACCACGCGTCGAAGGACCACCGATGCCCCCAGCCGGCGAACACGAGGAACAGCGGCACGAGCTCGAAGAGGATGAAGTGGTCCACCTTCGAGAAGGAGTACGAGATGCCCGCCGCGGTGATCATCACGGCGGTCATGAGGATCGAGACGGGGAGAGTCAGGATGCCGACGGCGAGGAGGACCGCCAGCACCGCGCGCACGACCGTCAGTGCGATGAGCAGCCCCTCCGGCGGAACGCTGTGGATGAAGCCGAACAGCCCCGGCCGCGGGTGGACGAACTCGTTCGGGACGGCGGCGATCCACAGGATGTCGACGGGGAAGAGCAGGATCCACAGCCCGTAGGCCATGCGCAGGACGGCGAGGAAGCGCGCATCGGGGCGATACGAGTCCGCGGCGCGGGCGATGATGCCCTCGAGGCGAGCGATCACAGCGCGACCTCCGTCCATTCGCAGGGTTGGCGGTCCGAGATGCTCGCGTCCTCCACGTGGACGCTGACGTCCTCCCAGCACAGGCGCAGGTCGGTGGCATCGTCGCGTCCGGTCACGGACTCCACGCGGCCCCGCAGCCAGTCACGGAGGTGATCCGACACGTCGCCGCCCTTCGGAGGCTTGAACACGTAGTCGAGGGAGGGGCGGGCGGTGGAGAACCGCAGCGTGTTCACGATCGCGTAGGGGTCGATGTCGGCCGTCGTGCCGTCGCTGAAATCCACCTCGCCGGAAATGAACGTCACCGGGTACGTGCCCTGTGCGCTGGCCGCCAGACCGAAGCTCGGCATCCGGATCATGGGATATGGCTCGGGCGACACCCTGAAGGAGACGAAGCCCTGGAGCGCCAGGAAGATCAGAAATCCGGCGACCACGATGAGCCGCCACGGCCGGCCCGTCTTCTTCTCCGTGGATTGCGTTGTCGTCAACGCGGCTCCCCCTCCGTCATTTCGAGGCGGAATCAACGAGCCACGTACCGACCGTCTGCCCGCATCGTCGCACCCGCCGCAAAGACGCTACCAGCAGCGCATGTCGGGGAAATGACGAGCAGACCAAAGTCCGGGTCACGTACGGACACCGATCACTCGGATCCACGCGCTCCTCATCGGCCCGCCGGAGCGAGGGTGACATCGATGAACGCCCGATCCCCCGATTCCTTCGACGACACATTCACCAACAACGCACCCTTACCGGCATCGTCCTGCGTCAACC